>NZ_BAEG01000084.1 GCF_000238915.1 Arthrobacter globiformis NBRC 12137
GCTCCCTGCGGAAAGTGGAGTGAGGTTGGGCTCGAACCCGAGCGCGACCATTCGGCGTTGGAGGCGTTTCCTGGCGCGCTCGGGGTTCGTTTTGTCGTAGTGATCGATGCCGAGTTCGTCGTAGGCGACTCCGTCGTGGAGCATGTTCCAGACGATGACGAGCAGCGTGTGTTGGAGTGCGACTACGGCCCGCAGGGCGCCGGCATGGACTTGAATGCGCCGGTATTTCACGGCGAGGTAGGTCGTTTTTGATCGGGACACGGCCAGGGC
Organism: Arthrobacter globiformis NBRC 12137; assembly: GCF_000238915.1. GTDB lineage: Bacteria > Actinomycetota > Actinomycetes > Actinomycetales > Micrococcaceae > Arthrobacter > Arthrobacter globiformis. The sequence goes on from NZ_BAEG01000084.1 coordinate 271, forward strand.
CGCGATTCCCAGTGCGGCTTTGAGGTAGTGGTCGCCGGGTTGGGTTTGGGTGGACTTGATCCGTCCAGCGGACTCGTTTTGGCTCGGACATACTCCCGCCCACGAGGCCAGATGGCCTGCAGTGTCAAAGACGTTCATGTCCACGCCGGCTTCGGCGATGATGACGTTAGCGACATTCTTCGAAATCCCGGGGACGGTCATAAGCAGCTCCCGGGCTAGGGAAAAAGGTTCCATCACCATGTCGATGCGGGTGTCGAGGGCCGCGAGGGTCGCCTCGATCTGATCGATGCGGTCCAGGTGCAGCTGGACCATGAATGCGTGGTGGTCGGTGAAGCGGCCGGTGAGGGCTTCGACCAGCGCCGCGGATTTGCGGCCCATCGAGGCGTGCGCCAGCGAAGCCAAGGTCTGCGGGTCACGTTCTCCGGATACGAGAGCGTCGAGGATACTGCGCGCGGAACGGGTGCTCAGCGTGCTGACGACCGAGGACAACTTGATGCTGGAGTCCTCCAGCCCCTTTTCCAGCCGTGAATACTCGCGGGTGCGCTCATGAGTCAGGTTCGATCGGGTCCGGGTCAAATCCCGCAACTGACGGATCGGCTCAGGCGGCACGAAACTGGCCCGCAGCAGATTATGGGCGGCGAGCTCCGCCAGCCACGTCGCGTCGGAAACATCGCTCTTCCGGCCCGGGATATTCCGCGCAGCTTTGGCATTGACCAGTTGCACGTTCAGCGACTCCGCCAGCAGGAAGTAGAACGGTTTCCAGTAGTCGCCGGTAGCCTCCATCACTACCACCGTCACCGCGGCTGCCTCCAGATCACGGCGCAGACGAAGGATCTCATTCGTCGTCGCCCCATATGTGGCAACTGTCCTACTGGACGTTCTTGCCCGCGTGCCCGGTATCCGGATGCAGACCTTCGCATCACGTTTGGAGATATCCATGCCTGCGGCACGTTCATGCACGATGTCCATCGTCTACTCCTCGCATCCGGTCCAACAACACCACCGGCTGGCGGTGTCACGTGCCGCGGGAAGGGCGGGGAAATGATTCAGGAATCTACTAAGCGGGCTCGTCAAACCCAAGGCTCCTGAGCTGGCGGCACCAATCCACGGTTCCCGTGGAAGCCCTCCACGCCACGCTCCTAAACAGGCTCTGAGCACTAAGACACAGCGGCGTCGACCGCGGCACCGCCATCATCCGCCGCTACCCAAGCCAGCCACAAGGCCGTTTTCTCAAGCCCACAACGCCGCGGAGCGGCTCCCCAGCTCCTAAA
>NZ_BAEG01000083.1 GCF_000238915.1 Arthrobacter globiformis NBRC 12137
CAGCGCGGCTGAAAGACCGTTTCTTGCCGAATGGGCCGGGCCCCTAACCTGGGTCCACCCTTACAGGCAGGATAATAAAAGAAACGGTGTAAAATTCGGCGAGCGCAGCAGTCGCCGACGTAGGTTTCTGCGGAAGGTGATGGATGAGCGGCGGACCGCGGTGCGGACTATGGATTCCCAGGTCATGATGCGGGGCGTACAGGAGGCACTCTCCTCCTATCGGATCGCAGCCGGAAGCCTGGACACCCAAGCCATGATACGCGGCGCACAGGAGAAGAATCGCCCAACTGGGCCTTTTACCAATCAGCGCCGTGGTTGGTAGACGGTGTAGCACGATTTGGCGAACGGCGGGTCCTTACCTCATAGGAGACACAGATGTTATAGGAGCCACGGTGCCCTTCAGGACATCCTCCCGTTGACATATTTTTTGGGCATCCCGCAAACACCCCGACGTCTTCCGGGATGGATCTATGTCCATGATCGGCTGTACCCAGAGGCTACAACTGAAAAGGCAAATTTCCAGCACAAGCAACCTCAGGGTGACGTCGATATTGGCACCCGCTCCTACCCCAGCCTTCTCTGCCGGAACATAGGAAACTGTTCCTTCACCCGCGCCACCGTCCGCAGCGAAACCTCCACCGACCGCACCCCTGGCTCCAGCCCAAGATCCGCCTCGACGTACCCCATCGGATCCACCAGCAGGCTGCGCCCCACCGACACGGGCGGCGCCTGGCACACCCCGGCCACGTACACGCTGTTCTCGATGGCACGGGCCGCGTTCAGGGCCAGCCACTGCTCCGTCTTGTGAGTCCCCGGCACCCAGGAGGAGCAGACCAGCAGCACCTGGGCCCCGGCGTCGGCCAGGGACCTGGCCAGCTCCGGGAACCGGAGGTCGTAGCAGGTCATGAGGCCGAACACCGCTCCCCCGGCCTCGAACACCACCGGCTCCGTGGACGGGCCGGGCTTGATGTACGCCGACTCCCCGAAGCCCTGCGCGTCGAACAGGTGGATCTTCCGGTACACGGCCAGCCGTGCACCGCAAGGTCCGAAGGCCACCAGGGTGTTGTACGCCCGGTCCTCGTCGGACGTTTCCACCACACCCGCCACGAGCGTAATCCCGTGGCGGGCGGCGGTGGCCGCGAGTTCCCGGCAGACGGGGCCGTCCAGCGGCTCGGCCACCGCCGGGAACGAGGCGTCCACGATCTTCTTCTCGTACGTGGCGTACTCCGGGAAGGCCACCAGCGTGGCGCCGTCGGCTGCGGCGGACGCCGCGAACCGGTCGATGGCGGCAAGGTTCGCCTGAATGTCCGTGCCGGACTCCAGCTGCCCGAGCGCTATCTTCACGCCGGTTCCTCCAGTCTCGTCAGCATCCAGTACAGAACCTAAAGCACCTCCGCCCTAGGCGGCGGCCTCCACGGTGGCCTTTTCCGTCGTCGTCATTTCCGGCGGCGCGGCCCGGAAGCCGCGGGTGATCAGCGCCAGGACCACCACGCCGAGGGCCAGCCAGGACAGTCCCAGCGTAATGGCGTTGCTGTCCAGCTGGGAGAGGAGGTAGGCGCAGATGATGGCGCCGACCGCCGGGACCGCCACGTAGGAGACGGCGTTCAGCTGCTCCCCGGCCCGGCGCCGGCGGACGTAGTGGAACACCACGGAGGCGTTGACCAGCGTGAAGGCGGTGAAGGCGCCGAAGTTGATGAACGAGGTCGAGGTGGCCACATCCAGGAAGATCGCGATCAGGCCCACGATGCCGGTGACCACCAGGTTCACCACGGGCGTGTGGAACTTGGCGCTGAGCCGGCCGAAGACCGCCTTGGGCAGGACCGAGTCGCGGCCCATGGCGTAGATCAGGCGGGAGGCGCTGGCCTGCGCGGCCAGGCCGGAGGCGAACTGCGCCACCACCAGCCCGGCGAGGAACACCGCGCCGAAGAGCTGACCGCCGATCTGCAGCGCGATGGCGCTGGCCGCCGACGCCGAGTCCTCGAACACGCCGCCCGGGTGCACCAGCTGCGTGACGTAGGAGACGGCCACGAAGATGCCGCCGCCGATCAGTGCGATGAGCATGATGGCACGGGGCACGTTCCGGCGCGGGTCCACCGTTTCCTCGGTGAGGGTGGTGACGGCGTCGAACCCGAGGAAGGAGTATGCCGCGATGGCCGCGCCGGCGGAGATGGTGGCGAAGCTGGACGTGCTGTTGAAGAACGGCTCCGTACTGGCGAGCCCGCCCGCGCCGGAGGTGGACACCACGTTGCCGATGGCCAGCACCACGAAGAACACGATCACCAGCAGCTGGAACGCCATCAGCACATAATTCGCCTTGTCCGCCACCTTGATGCCCAGGATGTTCAGGACCGTGGTGATGAGGATGAACGCGACAATCCACAGCCACATCGGGACGCCCGGGAACTGCGCGCTCAGGTAGGAGGAGCCGATCAGCCAGATCACCATCGGCAGGAACAGGTAGTCCAGCAGGATCGCCCAGCCCACCAGGAAGCCCACCCGGGGATCGATGGACCGGCGCACGTACGTGTACGCGGAGCCGGCCACCGGGTAGGCGACCGCCATCCGCCCGTAGCTGTGCGCCGTGAACAGCATGGCCACCATCGCCACGAGGTAGGCCGACGGCGCCGCCCCGCCCGTGGTCTCGGCGATGAGGCCGAAGATGGCCAGGACGATCAGCGGGGTCAGGTACGCCAGGCCGAACAGCACCAGCGAGGGCAGCTTCAGCGTGCGGGTCAGGGTTGGTGTGGTCACGTGGTTTTCCTTAGGCATTGAAGGACGGGGGTGTCCAGGTCACCGGATTGATCCGGCCCTGGTAGACGGGCAGTTCGACGGCGGCCTCGCCGTCCCGGAACTGGGACCAGGGCCGGTTGAGGTTCTCGGTCCCGTGGGTGCGGACGTGCCCGACGGCGGCCAGGTCCAGGTCCGCTGTCAGCAGCACCGGGGCGTCGCCGTCGGCCTCCGTAATGGTGTTGCCCTCGGGGTCGACGATGATGCTGCGGCCTTTGCCGGTGGGGCCGGCGCAGTTGACGCTGACCACGAACACCTGGTTCACGATGGCGTTCGCCCTGGCCAGCACCAGTTCCTGGCGGCGGTCCGGCGTGGTGGTCTTGACGACGTTGAGGATCACCTCGGCACCCATCCAGGCGAGCTGGCGGGAGACTTCCGGGTACCAGGCGTCGTAGCAGATGTTCAGGCCCACCCGGCCGATGCCGGCCAGGTCCACGGTGGTGAACCGGTCGCCGGGGTCGTACGGCTCGAACGGGCGCCAGGGGAAGATCTTCCGGTAGTAGCCAGCCAGCCCCCCTTCCGGGGACAGCACCAGCTGGGTGTTGAACAGCTGGCCTTCGGGGCCGCGCTCGCAGACGCTGCCCGGCACCAGCCAGATGCCCAGGTCCGCGGCGAGCTGCTGCAGTTCTTTGACCCGCGGGCCGTCCAGCGGCTCGGCGGAGTCCTGCAGGGCTTCGGTGCGCTGCTGGTCGGGACTCCCGTCGCCGAAGAGGTGGAGCTCCGGGAAGACCACGAGTTTGCTGTCCGGCTTGGTTTCGAGGGCAGCTTTGACCTCGTCCGCGAAGGCCGATACGGGTTCGCCGATGAGCCGGGGCGCTGCCTGGGCGGCAATGAGGGGAAGGATGCGTTGCATGGATTTGTCTCCGCGTTGGGGTGTGATCTGCCTTATATTAGATCAGAATGATCTAATAATGGGAAGGGTCTGCAGATGGGCCGTAAAGTAGCGGATATGACCCGTCAGTTGGAGGACACCGCCTCTCCCGCCGGCGCCTCAAGCAGTGGCGCATCGAGTACCGGCGCATCGCGCATTGGCGCCGGGGCGCTCGCCGGCATCGACCGCCGGAGCGCCATCGATGCCGTGCGGCTGCGCATCGGCATGGCCATTTCACTGGGACTGCTGAAGCCCGGCGAGCGCCTGCCCGACCAGGAGGACGTGGCACTGGGCCTGTCCGTCAGCCCGATCACCGCCCGCCGTGCGCTGGCGAGCCTGGCCGACCAGGGCGTGGTGGTCCGCCGTCGCGGCCGGGCCGGCGGGACCTTCGTGGCGGACGAGCCGCCCCGTCAGGTCCTGGCGGAACTGACTGCATCGCCGGCCGAGTCCCAGGCAGTGAACGGGCTGGTGGACCGGCGGCTGCTCTTCGAATGCGCTGTGACCCACTACGCAGCCATCAACGCCACCGCGGAACAGCTGGACGAGCTCGAGCGGCTGACCCGGGACATGGCTTCTTCCGCCAACTGGTCGGACTACCATCAGGCGGACGAGCAGTTCCACCAACTGGTGGGCACAGCGTCCGGGCTGGGGACCGCCGTCGAGGTTTACCACGAGACGCTCGCCGAGCTCTATGCCTACTTCATCCCCTACCCCATCGAGCTGCTGCACAAATCAAACTGCGACCACGTCGCGCTGGTGGCTGCCCTGCGCGCCGGCGACGTTCCCGGCGCCGTCGAGGTGTCCCGCAAGCACGTGGACATCCTGCACCGCACGATGTTCATGGGCCTGGCAGCGCGAACGAACACTTAAGCCCCGCGGACGTGGGCCTCAAGTGTACGTTCGCGCTCCGGCCCACGGTCCTGCTGGACGGACCCTACTGCCCCGGGGCCCGGTACGACGGTGTCTTCTTGACCGCTTCGTCGATGTCTTCAGGCGTCATGAGGGGCTTCAGCCGCACGTTCACGTTGCCCGTAGAATTGATCATCAGCGACAGAGCTGCGGCACCGGCCTGGTCGGGGACATCAAAAACACCCAGAACGTCGGTCTCCCCGAAGGCGTAGTAGAAACTCTCAAGGGATCCGCCCACGGAATTGAGGGCCTCGGTCAGCGCGTCACGCCGCTTCGTGCCGCCCTCGCGCATGAGCCCCTTGATTCCATCGCCCACGTAGTTGGCTTCAAATAGGTACTTGGTCATGGTCTTTTCCTGTTCCGCGATGTCCAGGACAGAGGCAACCGCGGGCGCGCCTGGCACCCTCGCCGGCAGGTCCTGGAAAAGGTCCCCCGAATGGGGGCCGTGCGCACAGCGTAGGCCCACTTCCATGCGCTGACAACGGCCCGCGGAAAGTCCGCGGATAGAGGCCCGGGCGTTCCCCCACAAAGTCACGACGGTGACAGGTCCTTCCCTTGTAGGCCCACGCGTGCAGCAGTACCATCCCCTCACCTGATGGCTGCGTGCCATATATGACACTGTGCTGCATAAGAACTGCGGAGGTGGGCAACGATGCTCGAGACTGCGCGCAACACCCGAACTGACGGTCGCCGGGACCTGGTCACCGAACTCCTGGGCCTGTGGCTGCTGCTGGCCGTTTTCCTCGACGGCTGGGCTCACATCAACCTGCCCGGCCTGGAGACGTTCTTCACCCCATGGCATGCCGCCCTCTACTCCGGCATGCTCGCGACGGCGGCGTGGACCGCCGTCGTAATCTGGCGCAACCGGACGCCCGGGCAGCCGCTGCTGCAGGCCGCTCCGCCGGGCTACCGCGGGACCGCCGTGGGCGTGGTCCTGTTCGCCGTCGCCGGCGGCCTGGACCTGCTGTGGCACGAGATTCTGGGCATTGAAGTCTCGTTGGATGCCCTGGTCAGCCCCACCCACCTGCTGCTCGGCTTCAGCCAATTCCTTATCCTGGGCACCGCGGTCCGGAGTGCCCGCGCCGCCAGCCACGCCGGAAACCCCGAATTGACCCCAGCGGCGCTGTTCGCCGTCGTTCTCATGACGGGGCTCGGAGCGTTCTTCCTCATCTACGTCTCCGCGTTCGTCCGGCCGGGGCCGACAGCCGTCTTCACCCCGACCCCGGTGGGAACGCCCGGCCGCATCCAGGCCGAGCTGCCGGTGGTCATCACCCTGGCGAGCTACCTGCTGACCACCGCGCTGATCATCGCGCCGTTCCTCTTCACGCTCACCGCGGCCGGACGGCCCGCCCGCGGAATCGTCACCATGCTGGTCGCGGCGGCGGCCTGGCTGCCGGTGGTGATGATCGGCCTGCGCCCCACGTCGATCGCCGGAGCCGCGGGGACGACGGTGGCGGCCATCGTCGTCGACCTCCTGCTGACCAGGGTTCCCGAAACCTGGCTGGGCAGGCGGCTGCCGGCGGTCACGGCAGGAATCGCCGCGCTGCTGTGGACGGGCCAGCTCGTGGCGTTCGCGGTGACGGACGCGATCCGCTGGCCGGTCTCGCTCTGGCTGGGCGCGGTGGTGCTCAGCGCGGCAGTGGCCGCGGGCCTCGCCCTCCTCAGCTCTTGGGGTTCGGCGCGTCCGGTGCCGGACGCCGCGGGTGACAGTACCGCCGTCGGAAGTTCCTGACTGGGGGCGCAGCCCCCTACCCCGTGAGCTTTGACGGCAGGTCCGCTTCCGGGCCCGCCTCGCCACCCATGGCGGCGACCAGCCGTTCCCGCGCGCGTCCGAGGTGTTCGTCCAGGAGCCGCGCGGCGGCCTCGCCCTTGCCCTCCCCGATCAGTTCGAGGAGCTTCTGGTGCTCCGCCTGGATGAGGTTTGTGTCCAGCAGATGCAGCGACTGCACCCGGGACATGCAGAACCGCACCTCCCCCACCAGCGAGAGGTACATCTTGCTGATGCGCTCGTTGCCCAGGGCGTCCACCAGGCTGGTGTGGAACCGCATGTCCGGCTCCACCACGTCCAGGGGCGCGCCCGTCTTCAGGGCAGCGATGTCCTTGTTGGCCCGCACGGCCTCGTCGGGCACGGTCCGGCCGGACGCCAGCCGCCGGAGCACTTCGCTCTCCAGGTAGGCCCGGGCAAGGTAGATGTCGCGCACGGACTCCGGGCCGAGGTCGGCCACGCGGGCGGTCTTGTGCACTCCCCTGACCAGCAGCCCTTCAGCCACGAGCTTCTCGATCGCGGCTTTGGCTGTGGGCCGGGCGACGTCGTAGGAGGATGCGACCTCGGTCTCCGTCAGCGCATGCAGCGCCGGGAGTTCGCCGGAAAAGACCCGGGCACGAATGTCTGAGGCGATCGCCTCGACGATCGATACAGCTGAAACACGGCTCACGGCTCTCCGCTTCTCCACGTCTTCTACACGTCGCTTGAGGGGCTGGCTTCCTTCATTTTGCCAGACAAGCCACCAAAGTAGTCTTGACCGACTTGTGTACTTGTTAGACAATCGAAGGGCGCCACGAAGCTGTGACGCCTCACACATCCTGGAGATCTCATGTTTCAGCAGATCCTTGACCCCATCGGCGGGTCGCTCTTACTCTCGGCCCTTTGCGCCGCGCTACCGCTCGTCCTGCTCTTTGTCCTTCTGGGCGTCTTCCGGGTCAAGGCACCCAAGGCCGCCATTGCCAGCCTGGCGGTGTCGCTGATCCTGGCGATTATTGGCTGGCAGATGCCTCTCGGCCAGGCCCTCAGCGCCACCGCCGCCGGCATCTTCTACGGCCTCTTCCCGATCCTCTGGATCCTGGTCAACGCCCTGTGGATCTACAAGCTCACCGTCGCCACCCCTTGGTTCGAGGCCCTGGGCCGCACCATCCGCTCCATCTCCGACGACCTGCGCATCCTCTCGATCCTGATCGCCTTCTGCTTCGGCGCCCTGCTGGAATCCCTGGCCGGCTTCGGCGCCCCGGTGGCCATTTCCGCGGCCATGCTGATGGCCGCCGGGATGAAACCGCTGAAATCCGCCATCGTCTCGCTGCTGGCCAACACGGCGCCCGTCGCCTTCGGCGCCATGGCGGCCCCGATCATCGCGCTCAACGGCGTCACCGGCCTGCCGCTTCACGACCTCTCCTCGATGGCCGGGCGGCAGACCCCCTTCATCGCGCTGATCGTGCCGCTCCTGCTGGTGTTCATCGTGGACGGGCGCCGCGGCGTGAAGCAGGCCTGGCCCGTCGCGCTGGTGGCCGGCGTTGCCTTCGCCGTGTCCCAGTTCGTCACCTCCAACTACCTCGCCGTGGAACTGACGGACGTGGTGGCCGCCGTCGTCACCGTCGCCGCGGTCCTGGTGATGCTGCGCTTCTGGAAGCCGAAGGAAACCATCGGCATGGCCGGCGGCGTGACGTCCGGAGCAGCCCAGGCGGGCACCGGGGCCGTACCCGTCGAGGCGAACGTCTCCCGGGCCGCTGTTGGATCCGCGACAGGAACGACGCCGGCCTCCCGCGGTTCCGAAGGCACCGCGCCGGCAGGCACCGCGCCCGCCGACGCCGCGCTGCCAACGGACAGCACCCGCCCGGAACCGCGCCAGATCTGGATGGCCATTGCCCCCTAACTGATCATCATCACGGTGTTCTCCATTGCCCAGATCCCGGCCATCAAGTCCTGGCTGAACCAGGTGGGCACCGTGACGTTCCACTGGCCGGGCTTGGACGTCGCCGACTCTGCCGGCAAGCCGGTGGCGGCCACCAAGTTCAAGCTCGACCACCTCAAAGCCACCGGCACGCTGCTGCTGTTCTCCGGCCTGATCACCATGGCCCTCTACAGGATCACGGCCGGCCAGGCCTGGCGAATCTACCGCGAGACGCTCGTTCAGCTCCGCTGGACCATCGTCACCGTGACCTCCGTCCTCGCCCTGTCTTTCGTGATGAACCTGTCCGGCCAGACCACCACCCTGGGGTTCGCCCTGGCCTCCGCGGGCGGATTCTTCGCCGTGCTCTCCCCGCTGATCGGCTGGATCGGCGTGGCCCTGACGGGTTCCGACACCTCGTCCAACTCCCTGTTCGGTCAGATGCAGGCCACCGCGGCCCAGCAGACCGGGCTGTCCCCGGTCCTGATGGCGGCGTCCAACTCCTCCGCCGGCGTCATGGGCAAGATGCTCTCGCTGCAGAACCTCGCGGTGGCCTCCGCCGCCGTCGGACTGGACGGCTCCGAAGGGACCCTGTTCCGTAAGCTGATCGGATGGAGCGTCGGGCTGCTGGCCCTCATCACCGTCCTGATCCTCCTGCAGTCCACCCCCGTACTTGGCTGGATGGTTCCCTGATGACAACACTGCAACTTGCCGGGCTCCGTGAGGCCGTGGCCGATCCCGCCCAGGTGAAAACCCGGCCCATCGACCTGCACGCCAACGCGCACGACGCCTCCCATTTCCTGCTCATCCCGCAGGCAGTGGTGGTGGCCGGGAACGCTGACGAGGTGGGCCGCCTGCTCCGCGCCAGCGCCGCCCAGGGCGTTCCGCTGACCTTCCGCTCCGGCGGCACCAGCCTCAGCGGACAGGCCGTGTCCGACGGCGTCCTGGTGGACGTGCGCCGCAACTTCCGGAACATTGAGGTGCTCGACGGCGGTGCCCGGGTCCGTGTCCAGCCCGGCGTCACGGTGCGTGCGCTGAATGCCCGGCTGGCGCCCTACGGCCGCAAGTTCGGGCCGGATCCGGCCAGCGAATCGGCCTGCACCGTGGGCGGTGTGGTGGCGAACAACTCCTCGGGCATGAACTGCGGCACGGTGGACAATGCGTACCGCACGCTCGAGTCCCTCACCGTGGTACTGCCCTCGGGCACCGTGATCGACACGGGCGCGCCGGACGCGGACCACAAACTGCGCACGCTGGAACCCGATCTGTACGCCGGCCTGGCCGAGCTGGCGCGGCGGGTGCGCGGCAACAGCGGTTCGGTGGGCAGGATCCGGCAGCAGTTCGCCATGAAGAACACCATGGGCTACGGCCTGAACTCCCTGCTGGACTATGACAGTCCGGTCGAAATGATGGCCCACCTGATCGTCGGCAGTGAGGGCACGCTCGGCTTTGTGGCGGAAGGGGTCTTCCGGACGATCCCCCGGCCGACCCACGCGGCCACCGGGCTGCTGGTGTTCCCCGACCTGCAGACAGCCAACGAGGCACTGCCCGCACTGGTGGAATCCGGGGCAGCCACGGTGGAGCTCATGGATGCCCTGTCCCTCAAGGTGGGCCAGACGCTCAAGGGGACTCCCGCCGTCGTACAGGACCTTGCGGTCCGGGACCATGCCGCACTGCTGGTGGAATACTCGGCCGAACGGCCGGACGAACTGGCTGCACTGCAGCAGGGCGGCGAGCGCATGCTCACGGGCCTGGGCTTGGCCGCCCCGGCGCAGTTCACCGGCGACGCCTCCGCCCGCTCCCAGCTGTGGCACCTGCGCAAGGGCCTGTACGCCTCGGTGGCCGGAGCCCGTCCGCAGGGAACCACGGCCCTGCTGGAGGACATCGTGGTTCCGGTGCCCGTGCTTGGCCGCACGTGCCGGGAGCTGATCGGGCTGTTCGACAAATACAGCTACGCCAACAGCGTCATTTTCGGCCACGCGAAGGACGGCAACGTCCACTTCATGCTCACCGACGGCTTCACCACCCAGCAGGAGCTGGACCGCTACAGCTCGTTCACGGAGGACATGGTGGACCTGGTCCTGGGTGAAGGCGGCTCGCTCAAGGCCGAACACGGCACCGGCCGGGTCATGGCACCCTACGTGCGGAGGCAGTACGGCGACGAGCTGTACGCGGTGATGCGCCGGATCAAGCAGCTGTTCGACCCGTCGGGGATGCTCAACCCGGGCGTCCTGATGGACGACGACCCGCAGGCGCACCTGCGGCACATCAAGACGGCGCCGCCGGTGGCCGAGGAGGTGGACCGCTGCGTCTCCTGCGGCTACTGCGAGCCGGTGTGCCCCAGCAAGGACCTGACCCTGACGCCGCGCCAGCGCATTGTCACGCTGCGGGCCATCGAGCAGGCCCGGCTGGCGGGAGACACCGCGCTGGCCAGGCAGCTCGAGAAGGATTACGACTACGAATCGGTGCAGACCTGCGCGGTGGACGGCATGTGCCAGACCGCGTGCCCCGTGGAGATCAACACCGGCCTGCTGGTGAAGCGGATCCGGCGGTCCGAGGCCGGGCCCGTGGAAAACGGCGTGTGGAACGCCGCGGCGAAGCATTGGGGCGGAGTCACGCGCGGGGCATCCCTGGCGCTCACCGTGGTGAACAAGCTTCCGGCCGCGGCGGTGGTCCCGCCCAACAAGGCGGCCCGCGCGGCCCTCGGGACGGACACGGTTCCGCTGTACTCCTCGGAACTGCCGGGCGGCGGTTCCGCGCGGAAGCGGCCGACGCCGGATGGCGCACCGGACGCCGTCTACTTCCCTGCATGCGTGGGGACGATGTTCGGGCCGGCCGGGTCTGGCTCCACCGGTTCCGGTGGCGCCGGTGGCGCCGGTGGCGCCGGTGGCGGCGGCGCGGGCCGCGGCGTCCAGTACAGCTTCGAGCAGCTCTGCGAGCGGGCTGGGGTGACACTGCTGGTGCCGGAGGGCATCGACGGGCTGTGCTGCGGAACGCCCTGGTCCTCCAAGGGCATGGCCGCCGGGCAGGCAACGATGCGCGAGAAAACCCTGGCGGCGCTGCGGCAGGCCACCCGCAACGGGGAACTCGCCATCGTCTGCGACGCGTCCTCGTGCACCGAGGGGCTGCTGCAGGCGGTGGAATCCGACACTCCGCTGCCCGGGCAGCGTGAGCTGCGGATCGTGGACGCCGTGGACTTCGCCGTCGAGCACATCCTGCCCAAGCTGCCGGAGCACGAGAAGCTGGATTCGCTGGCGCTGCACCCCACCTGTTCATCCACCCGCATGGGCATCAACAGTTCGCTGACGGCCATTGCCCAGGCCGTGGCCGAGAAGGTGGAGGTGCCGGAGAACTGGGGCTGCTGCGCCTTCGCCGGAGACCGCGGCATGCTGCACCCCGAGCTCACGGCCTCCGCCACCAGGAAGCAGGGCGAGGAAGTTGCCGAAATGGGGGCGTCGGCGCACGTGTCCTGCAACCGCACCTGCGAACTGGGCATGACCCGGGCCACCGGAAAGGACTACCGTCACGTGCTGGAACTGCTGGAGGAAATGACGCGGAACTAGTGCTCTATGGCGGCTGGCCACTTGGTATTGGGGCGGCTACATCGGCATGCCTGGCGCCGCACCGGGCACCAGCGCGATTCCCACTGCGATCAGCACCAGCGCCGCCGAGACCGAGCGGTTGGCCAGCCGCTTCCAGGGCAGCATCTTCTCCACGGCGATGAAGGCGCCCACCAGCGCCATCCACCCGACGCTCATCACGCCCAGCGCAAACAGCGCCGCCATGAGCGCCCAGCAGCAGCCGACGCACCAGGCACCGTGCTCCATTCCCATCCGCAGCGCCCCGCGGTACCCGGTCCGCATACGGTGCAGGATGAAGTCCAGAGGCGTCCGGCACTTGGTGAGGCAGACGTTCTTGGCCGGCGTCAGCTGGTACACCGCGGCCGCCAGGATCACCCCGGCCGCGGCGTAACGCCCGCCCGGCTCCGCCGCGAACGCTCCGGGAAGCAGCTGGGCCACGGCCTCGTAGAGGGCGTACGCCACCAGCCCGAATGCCGTCCACGAAACCAGGTATCCGGCGACGAACAGCGCGGTGGATCCCCGCGGGGCGTACCGCCCGGTTTCCCGACGCCGGCGGCTGATCTCGGCGTACGCCGTCACCATGGGCGCCACCGACGGAAACATCATGGCGGCGAGCATCACTACCCACGTGGTGAGGAAGAAGTCCAGCGGCCCCGGGTCCGTCCAGCCTCCCATGTCCATCCCGCTCATCCGCTCGGCGGTGAACACCCAGCCCACCGCCGCGAGGACGAGCAGTACGGCAATTAGCCCGGCCTCCCGCGCGTCGATGGCGCGCAGGGTGTGCTGCCGGGGTTCAGGCACGGCCTTTGGGTGCACCTTCAGCCATCTCGCTTGCGAAGGTATAGTCCGCCGATTCAGCGTAGACCGACTGGTAGTCGAGGCCGAAGAAGTCGGAGCCGCCTTTGCCCTTGCCGATCACGAATTCCGGGGCGAAGCCGTACATCGCATTCTTGACGGTGGTGACTCCCCCGCCGGGGCCGGGGAGCGGTTCGATCGCCAGGTTGATGCGCCCATCCACCGAAGCCGACGGGGCATCGCCGTCGGAGAATGTGATGTTCCCGCGCTCGACGCCAAGCCACTCGCCGTAGAGGGCGGCGAAGTCAGCAAACGGTCCGCCCTCGTCGCCGTGGAGGATCCGCTCCAGGGCCTGCGCCTGGCCGTCGGATGCACCGCTGTCGACGACGATGCCAACCTTCCAGTTGCCTGCGGTGAGGTTCGACGGGAAGAAGTTGCAGAAGGCGAAATCAACACCGGAAAGGTCGGTGTCATCGAGCCGGCCGCTGGCAATGTGGAAGACCGCTGCACCCCGGCATTCCCCGTTCTTACCGGTGGGCGGGCCGTCCATCGCGCAGGCGCAGATCAACTGGCAGTCGCAGTTTGCGACATACTTACCGGAAATTTCCCATGACATTGAGGACTCTCCTTGGTGGCGCCGGTGCCAGGCGGGAGCGGCGAGGTCGCGCGCCGAAACTACTGGGAAACAGGGCGAAAGGGTCCTGATACCGCTGAGATTACTCCGGGCCGCATGCGTGTCAATACGCTGTATCTTCGGCCGAAGCCGTGGCGGTTCACCTGCTCAGAACGCGCTCTGACAACGCCAAAGCGACCAGCGCTGTTCGAGAAGATGGGCGTGAGGGGCCGCGGGAATTTCGTGGCCACACTGCCTGCGTGATGGGCGGCGGGTCCTGCCGGGACGGCCCTGATCCTAAGATGGGGCATGAACTTCTGGGACGTCTTGTGGACGGTGGTGGGAGCCGGGCTGATTCTGCTGATGCTCGTCGACGTCTTCCACACACTGCTTTACCCGCACGGTTCCGGCCCGGTATGCAGGACCATAATGCACGGGTGCTGGCGTCTCTCCCGGATATCCAGAGGAGGAGCCTCCTCCGTCGCGGCGCCTGTGGCCATGGCTGCCGTCATCTTCGCGTGGGCCGGCATGGCCATCCTGGGCTGGGCGCTGCTCTACCTCCCGCACCTGCCGGAGGGTTTCATCTACGGTGCGGGGGTCCCCCGGGAGGCGGATTTCCTCGAAGCCGTCTACCTCTCCATGGTCACTCTTTCCACTGTCGGGTTCGGGGAAGTCGTGGCGGGATACCCTCTGCTGAGGCTCGTCTCGGCCGCCCAGGCCGTCACAGGATTCGGTCTGCTGACGGCCACGGTTTCCTGGATTCTTCAGATGTACCCAGCCCTGAACCGCCGTCGGGCACTTGCCCACCAACTGAACCTGTTCCGGGAAGCGGCAGCGCCTGGCGACCCGTTCTCAATGGACGCAAGCCATGCTGCCGCACTGCTCGAATCGCTGTCCGGCAGCGTCGCCGCCGTCAGCATCGACCTGCTCGCCTTCCACGAAACGTACTATTTCCAGGAAGTCGAGCAGCGGGGTTCCCTGCCGGCGACGGTCACCTATGCGCAGGAACTCGCGTCCGAAGCCAAGGCCAGCGATCACCCCGATCTCCAGTTTGCCGGGCGGATGCTGGAGGCCGCGTTGGAGGACCTCGCGAAAGTTCTCCGCGGCCGGTTCGGGCATGCCGGAACCACCTCCTCCGAGGTGTTCGAACACTATTCCACGCACCACAGACACCGCCGGCCCCGTGAAGGGGCTGATTAGCGGGCGCCTGAGTCTTCACGCCAGCCGAGCCCTCTGGCGCGAGCATGGGTGGACCCCGGGCCTCGTTGCCGAATGGCGTGGGGGCTGGCAAGCCCCTCGCCCGTTGGGGCGAGGGGCCTCATCTTTGGCGGATAAAAGTCCAGCAGAGCCTTCTCCGGGTCAGTTGATCGGCGTGCCGCCGCTAAAGGTCCCCGGAATCGCAAGGGTCGCACCGCTGTCATCATCAGTGATGGAGATAGCCGTGTAGGACACCACCGTCAGGGTCGCCCTTTGGCCGGACGGGCAATCCAAAACAGTGGCGGCAGCCGGTGCGCTCAGCGTGAGCGATCCGGTGATATTGCCGTTCTTGTCGGCCTTGAATTCTCCGCTTGTGGATACCGCGGTGTTGATTGTTGTCTTCTTGGGGTCGTTCGGGTTCTTGCCGCCATTGTTGACACACTGGTAGGTCGCGCTCAGGGTCGCTGAAACCGTCACGGTTTCGGTGGCGCCGGACGGAAGACCCGCCTCCTTGAACTTGACCACCAGGCTCGTTCCCGAGAGGCTCGCGCTGGTCGCATTTTTGATGAAATGTGGATTTCCGGCCTGCGCGGGACTGGCGAGGACCAATAGAGCTGTGAAAAGGGCGGCGAAAAGGGCAAGAATACGCTTCGACATCATTGTCTCCAGATTCTGGGTAACGGTTTCAGACCACGGCCCATCGTCGAAGGGCTGGCGTCGCCAGCTTTTCGATGCGGGATGTCGTCCTGATGATCGGGACGATGGACTGGTTCCCCCAGTGGACCGGGCAGCGGGTCGGCGAGGGCTGCTTGTTATTCCAAGGCCGCCGACGCCTCATTTTTTATGCGCGGAACCTTGTCAGATTCCTGTGGTCATGTGTCTTTTCAATGGACTAAACCCCTTCTTTGGGGAGAACCCACGGGTTAAACCCCTCATTCGGGGGAAGAGCCCATGCGTTAGACCCCCCGTTCGAGGGGGAGACCCCTCTTGCTAAACCTCTTGTTTGAGAGGATTAGCGCCCATCCTTGGTTCTGCGGGCATTGACCGGCATCATATGTAATGACAAACTTACAAAGTTCACATTCCGCCCGGTTCCTTCCCGGGCCGGGGCCCGCATGCTGCATAGGCAGCCGCCTTCCAGAGAGGAAAACATGAAGATCTCCATGAATTCGACGGCTGCGTTCCACGGAACCACCGTGCGGGACATCGCGGTGGCCAAGGCCGCCGGCTATGACGCCGTCGAATTGCAGACGCCCAAGCTGTTCCGGTTCCTGGACGCCGGCTATACGGGACACGACTTGGTGCCGCTGCTGGACGGATTCCCGGTTTCCGGTGTGGGCGCCATCCAGGAAGCACCGGACGAGGAGTTCAAGCGTGATGCCGTCCGGCTCTCCGAGGTGGCAAGCATTGTGGGCGCGCCGTTCGTGCAGATGTGCACCGGACCGGTGGACGTACGGGTCGTCAAGGAGTTCCGCGCCGGTAGCCTCGGCGACAACGATCTGCGGTTCCGCGGCGCGCTTGGGCTCACCGACAAGGAGGCCCTGGCCGACACCGCGCGGCGGGTCGCGCTGGCCGCGGACATCGCCGCCGACCACGGGGTGACCCTGTACCTCGAGCCGCTGGCCTGGTCCCCCATCAACCGGGTCAGCCAGGCGCTGCAGATCTTCGAGACCATCGACCGGCCCAACGCGAAGCTGTGCGTGGATTTCTGGCACTTCTGGGCCTCGGGCGACACCCCCGAAGAGATCGCCGCCCTGCCCGCGGACCTGATCGCGGCGGTGCATGTCTGCGACGGCCTGCACGTGCCGCCGGGCGAGGTGCCCGACCAGTCGGTCTCACGGAACGTCTGGACCGGGGCGGGGAACATCCCGCTCCAGGAGTGGATCGACGCGTGCAAGTCCACGGGCTACGACGGCTGGTACTGCCCGGAAATCTTCTGCGACAAGGTGGCCGAGCTCGACGACGTCCTCGTCGCCTCCACACTGCGCAACACGGTCCAGATGCTCCTCGCCTGACAGTTCTGCGGCAGGCCTGCGATGCCGTGTGGCTAGCTGAGCAGGAATCCTCTGACGTTTCTGACCGACGGGGGTTGAAGCCCGGCCGTTAAGGACTTTCTGTCAGCATGGCCACGGCGGCTATGTCCTCCGGGGTCGTTCGGCAGCACCCGCCAATGAGCCGGGCACCAAGTTCACGCCAAAGGGCGGTTCCTTCCGCAAGGCTTGCGGCATGGTTACCATCAGGTCCTCCAATGGCCGTGGCCGGCCGCCATGTTTTACTGACGGCGTCATAGCTTTCGCCGGAATTT
The DNA here is from genome assembly GCF_000238915.1 of Arthrobacter globiformis NBRC 12137. Lineage (GTDB taxonomy): Bacteria > Actinomycetota > Actinomycetes > Actinomycetales > Micrococcaceae > Arthrobacter > Arthrobacter globiformis. The sequence goes on from NZ_BAEG01000083.1 coordinate 16,718, forward strand.
GGATACGCGATCAGGGGCGTGTCCGTGGCTTTGCGCAGGGCGCCCAGGGATGGGGCAACCAGCTCCAGCGGCACACAGTTCACGCCAATGGCCACGACGGACGGTTGCGCCCTGCTGAGCTTTGCCACCTGGGCAAGCGGCGTGCCGTCGCTGATGTGCCCTCCGTCCCGGAGTGTGAAGGAGAGCCAGCCTTCGACGTCGAACTCTTTCATGAGTTCCACCAGGGCCTCGGCTTCCGGCAAGGACGGCAGCGTCTCACAGGCAAGAAAGTCTGCTCCGGCGTCCACCAACGCGGCAACTCGCGGCCGGTGGAACTCCAGGAACTCGTTTCGGCTGAGGAAGTAGTCTCCCCGGTACTCCGACCCATCGGATAGGTATGCGCCGTACGGACCGACCGATCCTGCAATCAGGAGGGGGCCCGCGCCCGGGTTTTCGGCCAGGTGCTCGCTGCGGGCTTCGTCGGCCAGACGCACACTCAATGCCACCAGTTCCAGGGCCTCTTCTTCGTCAATGCCTCGCCGCGCAAATCCCTGCGGTGTGGCCTGATAGCTCGCCGTGATAGCGACCGCGGCTCCCGCGCGGAAGTAATCACGGTGCACATGCTTGACGAGCTGCGGCTGTTCCAGGAGGACTTTAGCCGACCATAAAGGGTCGTCCAGATGGCAGCCGTGCGCTTCCAGTTCGGTGGCAAGGGCGCCGTCCACGGTCAGGTTCGCTCCGGCATCAAGCATGCGGGAGAGCTTGGTGTTACTGGGCATCGTTTGGGCTCCAAGCGGTTCGTACATCCATGCCTGTCCGGCACGAGGCACCGGATACACGTGTAATTGCACGATGAATATGGTCATAATAAGCATCTTTCAATGCTTGTAATGATCATCACACCGTGCCACGATGGCATGCAAACACGTTACGAACTGATCTGGAGCCTTCCCTTGAAGATTGAAATGAAAGCAGTACGCAAGCTGCGTGTGCATTGGCCCGTAGCGTCGGAAACCTTCTCACGCCTCGCCCGCGGCGACGCAGAAGCCTTCAAAGACGAGGCTGGCATTACGGCCCTGCTCGACGCTGTCGCTGCATCCCCGGACCTCGGGGACTTTGGCAACTACCGGCATGTCTTCGAATCCGGCTTGGGCTTTGAGGGGTTCACCTGCGCTGAAGGCGCCAGCCCTACGTTGGGGCAGGTTGGTCAGCAGACAATTTCGCCGACCCTGGTCTTGACGACGTATTTCGATGCTGCGCTCGACGACGCTGCCGTGGAACGCTTGCTGCAGCACATCGTGGATATCCATCCTTGGGAGGTACCCGTCATTGAGCTGACAGGGCCAATCGGGGTTTCCAACACTGCCCTTCCGGCGTTGGTTGAAAGCCAGGCCACGTCATGACTCAAGTCACCACAACCGCCCTCTGGGACGGCCTGCAGACACTGTTTGCCGGCAGATCATTCACCGACCTGACGCACGCCTTCCACCCCGGCCAACCACACTTCCCAGCCTTCCCCGACGAAATCAGAGAAGCGGTCTTCGACCTGGAGAAAGGTGACGGCTTCACCGCTCACCGCTACTCGATCATCGGACAATGGGGAACCCACGTTGATCCTCCCTCGCATTTCATCTCAGGGGGAAGGACCCTGGACCAGATTCCGGTGGAGGAGATGGTCCTTCCGCTGGTCGTCCTGGACATCACCGAGCGCGTCACCGCTACTGCGGACGCCACTCCCCGGATGGAGGACGTCCAGGCCTGGGAACGCCGGAACGGTGTCATCCCGTCCGGGGCCTTTGTGGCATTGCGGACAGGCTGGAGTGACCGTTGGCCTGACGCTGCCGCCATGGCAAACAGGGACGATCACGGTGTCAGCCACACGCCGGGCTGGTCGCAGGAGGTCCTCTCCTTCCTGATTGAGGAGCGGTCGGTTACCGCCGTCGGTCATGAGCAGACGGACACGGACCCGGGACTGGCCACATCCCGCCAGGATTTCACACTGGAGACCTACGTCCTGGCGCAGAACCGGTGGCAGATCGAGCTGATGGCGAACCTGGACGGACTTCCAGAAGCGGGTGCTGCCCTCTTTGCCACCTGGCCCAAGCCACTGCGGGGCAGCGGTTTTCCTGCCCGGGTCTTCGCCATCCACTAGGAGGCGTTCCTCCAGTGACTAGAATCGGACCCATGTCTAAGACATCCAGCATGGGCCGGGGAATTATGGCTCTCCTAGCGGTGGGCTCCCGCAACGCAGAAGGCCTGTCTGGCGGAACGGTCGCTGACATAGCAACCGACCTGGGCAAGGACCGCAGCCAAATCGCGCGCAGCCTGCGGACGGCCCAGCAGGAGGGGTTTCTGCTCCGCAAAGACCACCGGACCTACGCCGTCGACTGGTCGCTCCTGACGGACGCGCAGCTGTTGTCCGAACAACGCCTGCAGACCGACGGCGCCACCGCGCTGGCCGGCTTGGCCCGTGAAACTGATGAAGGATGCTTCCTTGGAATTCTGAGCGGAGACAGCACCGTCACCATCGGTGAGCATGTTCCGGCAAGCAGCAACATGATCGGTTCGTGGCTGGGCCGGCCCTATCCGGCCTACTGCAGCGATGCCGGCCAGGCTCTGCTGTGGGAAGCGTCGGACGACGAGGTCCGGACCCTTTTCTCAGGTGTCGCTTTCGTGCGCCATGGCCCCAATACACCCGTTGACGCGGAGGACTTCCTGTCACGACTCCGCGCGGCCCGGGCACGGGGATACTCCATCGTCGACGAGGAAGCCGAACCCGGGCTGTATTCCGTGGCCGTTCCGATTCGGGACTTCAAGGGCGACGTGGTGGCAGCGCTGCAGGTCGTAGGCGCCAAGGCTCGCCTGCAGCCGAGGTTGGAGGCCTGCGCCACGGCCCTGGTGTCCTGGGGAAGGTGGCTTGAGTCCATGCTGGGTCAGGTCCCGCTGCAGAACGTGCCTTAGCTGGCAAGACCGTTCCGGCCAGCGCTGTTCCGCGTGCCGCCCTGGCAGGACCCCAGCCGTTGTCCTGCTTCCCACAGGGCCTTGGCTACGTCATCTGCGCCGGACGTGATCTCGGCCCGGCTGCCCAGGACGCTGAGCGCCGCAAGAATAGAACCCTTGGCGGTGCGTACCGGAACCGCCAGTTCGTAGACCCCATGCTCGAACTCTTCCTCCGCCACAATGAATCCCCGCGCCCGGTCGCGGTCCATCAATTCGACGACTTCCTGCGGCGAATGGGCCGCCCCCGGGCCGCCTACGCCAATGAAGTTGACGTCCGCAAGGAGGGCCTCAATGGCGGGCTGCTCCTCGTCCCACAGCAGGGCCCGGCCGGACCCGGTGCACCACGCGGGTGTCACCATGCCGGGTTTCACGAAGCTGCCGGGAACCGCGTCATTGCTGGAGGTCCGCAGGAGAATGACGCGGAAGCCCTCCCGGACGGAAAGTCTGGATCTAAGGCCGAATGAGGCCACCAAAGCCTCAAGTTCGGTTTTTGATTCCCGGACCCAGCCGGTATTCAAAGCGGCAGCCAGGCCGAAAAAACGTGGACCGGTCCGGAATGGCCCGCGTTCGACGCGTTCCAGCAGTCCCAGCTCACACAGTTCCTGAGTCAACCGGGAGACACGGCTTTGGTCCATTTCCAGCTCGGATGCGATCTGGGAAACGCCGAGTAGCCGCCTCCCCCGCTTCTCCCGGTCTGCGACCAGCCGAACTATCCGAAGGCCTTGGGCCATGGATGACGCTTCCGAGGAAGAATCCATGCTCCGTGCTCCTTCCGCCTGATAACTACGCCTATTCTCACATGCCCCCACAGAACGCCGAGCTTGGCGGCGGGCGACGAAAGCCTCCCGCCGCCAAGCTACGTGGACGATAGTTCGTGACGGCGTCAGGAGGGCTGGTTTGCGCGCGCCTTGCGTCCGTACTTGAAGTAGAAGAAGGCATAGCAGGCGCCAACGAAAGTGAACCCGAAGTAGAGCGCTGCCACCTGGTTCGGGTCATAGGCGATGCCGACGAGCGAGATGAGGCAGAGCGAGAAGGCCAGGATCGGCACCAGCGGGAACAGCGGGGCCTTGTAGGGAAGCGCAGCGACATCACCGCCGTTTTTGACAAAGGATCTCCTGTGGAAGAAATGCGAGGCGGTGATGGACATCCAGACCCCGACGACGGCGAAACCCGCCACCGATACGAGAGCCAGATATACCGTTTCAGGCGCGACGACGCTGCTGATGAGGGATGCCAGGCCACCGAGCATGCTGACGGAGAGTGCAGTCATGGGAATACCGCGCCGGGTCAGCTTCTTCAGCGCCCGGGGCGCTTGCCCTTCGTCGGCAAGGGAGTAAAGCATCCGTGCGCAGGAGAAGAGGCCGCTGTTACCGGCTGAAAGGAGCGCGGTGATGATGACGAAGTTCATGATGTCGGCGGCGTAAGGAATGCCGATGGATGAGAAGACCGTCACGAACGGGCTCTCATCCAGCCCGATCTGCTCGAAGGGGATGGTGGCGGCAATGACAGCGATCGCCCCGACGAAGAAGATCAGCAGACGGATGACGGTGCTGCGCATCGCTTTGGGGATGCTGGTGGCCGGGTCAGCGGTTTCGCCCGCCGCCACACCGATGAGCTCTGAACCCGAGAAGGCGTAGAACACCGCAAGCGCAGTGACCAGGACACCCGTGAAGCCGTTGGGGAAGATACCGCCGGAAGTGTTGAAGTTCTCAAACATGCTGGGGTGGTTGGCCGCCTCGCTGAGCGGGTGGAAGCCGAACAGTGCCGCCCCGCCGAAAACGATGAGAACCACAATGGCGCCGACCTTGACGATGGCAAACCAAAACTCAGATTCGCCGAAGAATTTCGAAGAAACCGCATTGAAGCCGAAGAGGACCGAGGCGAAGATAAGGCACCAGACCCAGACGTCAACACCCGGGAACCAGCGCTGCATCAGGAGACCAGACGCCGTGAACTCCGATCCGATGGCCACCGCCCAGCAGAGCCAGTAGAGCCAGGCTGTGGTGAACCCGGTGGCCGGCCCGATCGACCTCGCCGCGTAGATGTGGAAGGCCCCCGAGACCGGATAAGCGATGGCAAGTTCACCGAGGCAGGCCATCACGAGGTACACAACAAAAGCGCCAATGAGATACGCGATGACTGCCCCGAGCGGCCCGGCCTGGGAAATGGTGTACCCCGAGCTCAGGAAAAGTCCGGAGCCGATCACCCCACCCATGGCGATCATGACCAGATGCCGTGCCCCCATGGACCGCCGGAGCCCCGAATCGGTCGACGGCGGAATGGTGGGCTGAGGTTCCAGCTGGACAGGTGGTGACGGTTCCATGGTTTCTCCCAAGGTGAGTGGCGGTTCTGATGCGGGGATGCGCATGTGGCCCGGCGTGGGTCAAGGCGATTCGGGCTGCGCAATAGCGACAGTGATGAAAGTAACACGAATAGGCCGTTTTGGTCGTTAAAAACATCTTTGCATGCCTATGTTGAACGCAGGTTACGTTCCGGTACATGACGAATCGGCAGGAGGATGGTCAGTTCGCCCTGCTTTTCGGTCACAATCACATGCCTGACGGACATGGAATGCAGTCAGCATTAGAGGACCGATGTACCTGACTGAAGGAGCACCATGACCACCTACGACATTGCGTTGATCGGCTTCGGCGGCGTCAACAGGACGCTGGCCGAACTGATCAATACCCGTGGTGAGAAACTTCGTTCCGAACTTGGCTTCGACCTACGGGTCGTGGCCATCACCGACCTGCGTCTCGGATCCCTGGTCCAGCCTGAAGGCGTAGACCTCTCCGTTGCCCTCAAACTGGGCGGCGACAATGAAACCTTTGCAGCGTACGGCGGATCCGCAGACACCAACAACGAAGCCGTGATCCGCAACTGCACCGCGGACATTATCTGCGAGGCCACCTTCACTAATCCCGACGACGGCGAGCCGGCAGTTTCACATGTGCGCTGGGCACTCGAATCCGGCAAGAGCGTCTGCACCACAAACAAGGGCCCGGTCGCCCTCCGCGGCGCCGAACTGAGCTCCCTTGCCGAACAGAACGGTGTGCACTTCGAGTTCGAGGGGGCCGTCATGAGCGGCACTCCCGTCATCCGCCTGGCCAAGAAGATGTTCGCCGGGCTGAAACTGAACGGCTTCGAAGGCATCCTCAACGGCACCAGTAACTACGTGCTCGGGCGGATGGAAGACGGACTGGACTTCGACGCTGCCATCAAGGAGGCGCAGGAACTCGGCTACGCCGAAGCAAACCCCGCAGCCGACATCGAGGGCTACGACGTTCAGCTCAAGGTCCTCATCCTTGCCAACGAACTGCTGGACGCCGGCATAGAGCTCAAGGACGTTCATCGGCAGGGAATTTCGAGCATGGCGCCGGAAGATCTTCGGAAGGCAGCCCGCGCTGGGCGCCACTGGAAGCTCGTCGGCGCGGCACGACGGAATCCGGACGGGTCCGTGACTGCAGGCGTATCCCCTGTAGCGCTCCCCCTTGATCATGGGCTGGCCGGGGTTTCCGGCGCGACCAATGCCGTGTCCTTCGAGACCGATCTTCTGGGCGCTGTAACCATCTCCGGACCGGGTGCCGGGCGCGTGGAGACCGCCTACGCGCTGCTCTCTGACATCATCGCCATGCACGCAGCCAGGACGGAGGTAGCCGCAAATGCCTGAGTCCATGCTGTGTTCGACAGAAACCCCGCTGCCACAGTTCCGTGACGTGACGAGCCCCTACGACGGCAGGGTGGTCGGCGCGGTTTCGCTGACCGGAGCCACCGCCGGCAACGCCGTGATCGAAACGGCCCGCGTCGGCGCCCGGAAGGCACGGGCCCTGGCCCGCGCCGCACGCGGGAAGATCCTGGATGGTGCCGCAACGGAGATCGAACAGCGCAGCGAGGAGTTCGCGCTAACGATAGTGTCCGAGGCCGGGAAAACGATCCGCCAGGCACGGAAGGAAGTGCTGCGCGCGGTCAACACGCTCCGCCTGTCCGCTGCCGAAGCGCGCCGGAACGCAGGCGAAGTCATCCCCTTCGACTCCTATGAAGGCTCAGAGGACCGCACCGGGTGGTATTCGCGCGAACCACTGGGCATCATTGCCGCGATCACCCCGTTCAACGACCCCCTCAACCTGGTGGCGCACAAGATCGGCCCGGCAATCGCCGGAGGAAACGCCGTGATCCTCAAACCCTCTGCGCTGACGCCGCTGTCAGCCCAGCTGCTCGCGGACGTCCTCGTGAGCTCAGGGCTCCCGCCGGAGGCCCTCACACTCGTCCACGGCGGCCGGGAAATGGCCGAAACAATCATCGGGTCGCGGGACGTACGAATGGTGTCCTTCACCGGGGGATTCTCCACGGGTGAAAGCATCGCCCGCACGGCGGGCCTGAAGAAGCTGTCCATGGATCTCGGCGGAAACGCTCCCGTGATCGTCCTGGACGATGCCGACATCGAAGACGCAGTGGAATCCTGCGTCTCCGGAGCATTTTGGGCCGCCGGCCAGAACTGCGTGGGGGTGCAGCGGATTCTCGTAGCCGCCCCGGTGTACGGCGCGTTCCGCCGGCACTTCCTGGAGGCGACGGCCAGGTTGGTTGCCGGAGATCCTTTAGATGAACGGACGGACGTCGGGCCCATGATCAGCCAAGCTGCGCTGCAGGAGCTCCAAACCAAGTTGGACGAGGCCCTCGGCGCCGGCGCTGTCCTTCTTGCAGGCAATGTCACGGACGGCAGTGTGCTCCACCCGACCGTCCTGGAAGGGGTCCCGACGGACAGCCGGCTGTGGCGGGAGGAGGTTTTCGGGCCTGTGGTCATGTTCCGCCAGTTCAGCACGTTCGAAGAGGCCATCGAAGTCGCCAACGCCATCGAGTTCAGCCTTCATGCGGGCATCTTCACCGACTCCCTGGCCAGGGCCATGGACGCGGCCCAACAGCTCGAAGCAGGCGGCGTCATGATCAACGACTCCTCTGATTACCGCTTCGACGGCATGCCGTTCGGTGGGGCCAAGTACGGAAGCATGGGCAGGGAGGGCGTCCATTTCGCGTATGAGGAGATGACCCAGCCAAAGGTCATCTGCATCAGGAACTGATCGCTTCACTCGGTGGCGCGGGCACCTCCGGGGGCCCGCCTGATGTAACTGGACAGCGTCATGGCCGTCACCGTGTCCGTGACACCGGGAATGGCCGCAATCTGCTCCCAGATCTCCTGAACCCTCTCCAGCGACCGGGCCTCGACCCTCACCAGCAGATCAAAGTCACCGCTCACGACATCGCACAAAACCACTTCCGGAATCGACCGCAGGACCGTGATGACGTCCGACCCCCGCACCCGGTCCTTCCTGTAAACCATGAGGAAGGCGGACACCGACCCCTGCCCCGGCGGACCGGCAACGATCGTGTACCCCTGGATATACCCTTGCCGCTCCATCCGTTCGATCCGTTGGCGTACGGCGTTCCTCGACAGCAGGACTTTGGTCGCCAGCTCCGCGTGGCTCATCCGAGCGTTCTTCGTTAGCTCCGCAAGAATCCTCTGGTCTATCTGGTCAAGACTCACTCGATCCATGCCTACCCTTCACACCAAAATTTTCCCCGGCACACCCGGAATCGAACCAACTCCACGAGCGAAAGCACCCGAAAAAATGACACTTATGCAGCAAGATCGCCCACCTCTCACCGGCATTAGCTGCGTCCTGTTCGACATGGACGGAACGCTGCTGGATTCAGCCCCGGGCGTTACGGCAAGTGCTGCCCGAGCCCTGGCAGCCGTAGGCGCGCCGGTCCCCCCGATGGACAAACTGCGCCAATTCGTCGGCCCGCCGATGATCGAGTCCTTCAGGACAGTCTCAAAGTTGGACGAGATAACCGCCCAAAGGGCCCTCCAACACTACCGCAAGGCATACGCCGACTACGGCGCCGAGCAGTCCAGCCCATACGACGGGATCATCGAACTGCTTGACCACCTGCACTCGGCCGGCATGCCGATGGCTGTCGCCACATCCAAGGTGGAAGATCAAGCCGTAAGACTCGCGCGAAGGTTTGGAATCGAAGGCCACTTCATCAACATCTGCGGGGCGTCCGACCGCGATGGAAGAGCGAGCAAGGCAGAGGTCGTCGCCGAATTGCTGTTCCGCCTTCAATCCGAAGGCGTAGACATCTCCAGTCCCGTAATGATCGGAGACCGGAGCTACGACATCGCCGGAGCCGCCCAATACGGAATCCCGACAATATTCGCGCTCTGGGGCTACGGGGACGCTGGGGAAGCGTCGCAGGCGGCAGCCGTTGTCACGTCCGCCGCAGATCTGCTGCCACTCATCGTGACCAATCGCCGCCTGTCGGACAGATATACGAAGACGTCCTGCGCTGCGATGTGAGCACACGGATACAAGAACGAAACGTTGAATCGATGCGCTGAAACATACCGTGGCTACGCTAATTCCTACCTGAAAGAGGGTCGTCCGCACCCTCGATTGAAAGGAAATAGCCATGCTTTGGAATACCTTGAACCTGTTCTTCACCACGCGCGCTGACGGGAACTCCCAATTCGGCGAGTCCGCGTCGAATACCGATTTTCCCAAGGGTCAGCTCACGTCCGCCGCTTGGGAAGGCTGGTGGGACAGCGCCGCGCAGGTCTGACAGGTCCCACCCGGAGTAGGCTCACCGAAAAGGGAACCAGCGAGCGGGAGGGTATGGCGTGACCGAACAAGGACGCAGTACCGAACTTGAGGACCAGGGGCTGCCACTGACGGCCCTGGCCGTGGCCGCGGGCCGCGCCGTCGAGACCTCGCGGGCCGACCAGCTCGTGGCGGATCCCTTCGCCTCGGCCCTGGTGGTGGCCGCCCGCTCCCACCTGGACCTGCCGACGGTGTGGCCCGCTCAACCGGCGGAGGCCCCTCCGCTGCAGCAGCCACTCCTGCTGGCCTCCATCTACATCGGCATGCGGACCAGGTTCATCGACGACTTCCTGCAGTCCGCCCCTGCCACCACGCAGACAGTGGTTCTCGGCGCCGGGCTCGACACCCGGGCCTTCCGGCTGCCATGGCCAGAAGGCGCCAGAGTCATTGAGGTCGACAGCGCCAACGTCCTGGAGTTCAAGGCCCATGTGCTGAGCCGGCTGTCCGCGGAGCCGCGGTGCGAGCTGATCACCCTGGCTGCGGACCTTTCCCTGCCGTGGCGGGAGGGGCTCCTGGCTGGCGGTTTCGACCCGGCGCAGCCCACCACGTGGGTCCTCGAAGGCCTGCTGCCGTACCTCGATGCTGCGGCCCAGCATGCAGTGCTGAACGAAGTTGCGGTGTTGTCGGCGCCAGGTTCGCGGGCGGTCATTGAGCGGGCAGTTGCCCTTCCCAAAACTGACGGCATCGAGGCCAAGCTGCGCGAGTTCAGCGAGCAGACGGGCCTGCCCATGAGCGAACTGCTGGCTCGGGCCGATCCGCAGGACCCAATCGAGCTGCTCGAAGCAGCGGGCTGGCGCTGCACAGGACACACCGTTGAGGAGCTGTGTTCGACCTATGGCCGCGTCCTGTCGCTGGCCGCTCCCGACGCTGCCGCTCCCGTCGCCGCAGGACCCGGCGTTCCCGGGCCAGACCTGACCCGATCAGGCGGGCCGGCACCGGAACAGCAGCCGACCCCCGACCAGTCCCGGGGTGGATTCGTCACCGCGTGGATGCCGTAGGCCCGCGGCCAATCCTCCAAAACTATTCCGGCTCAGCGCCCGACGGTGCGGACGAAGCAGGCTTCGCGAGTTCGGCTGTCACCTGATCCGTCCAGGCGTCGACGGCGGCCCAGTCTCGCAAGTCTCCGAAGCGGCCGCCGGCGAGCCGGAACAGCCCCCGGAGCGGCGCCGATAACTGGCTGGCCTCGTAGACCCCGGAAAAGACAGTGTGGCCGCGAAGCTGAACTTCCTGGAACTGCGTTTCTTCCAGACGTTGCTGTTGCAGTGCAGCACCGCGCTCGCGGAACAGCTTTGGCAGGCCGTCGGACATCCCCACGCTGAAGGCCCAGACGGGCCGCTTGGCGAGCTCGGGCGCATGCTGTGTGAGGAACTCCGAAGCCGGGGGCAGCCACGCCTGATTGTGGATGGCGCTGCCGATCACCACAGCCTCGTAGCCGAAAACGGATTCGATCTCCTCCACAGACCGGCACTCGACCTCGCCCAGGGCCACCGCCATTCGTGAGGCCACATGTTGGGCTATCTCCCGGGTGGAACCCAGTGCACTCGCATAGGCAACAAGGACAGTCATGGTGGAGCCTCCCGTCTTTCCTTTCTCCATTCTGATGGAAGATGTCCCGGCTGGAACCTGGCGTACGCCCGGCACTGCCGTTAACCTCACCGCCACCTGCCCGCATGCCGCTCGCCACCTGGCCTCCCTAGGGTGAACGGGTCGGCGGCTCAGCGCCGGCCACAGCCATCCGGGAGGAACCAAAACCATGCGCAAAGTCCTGACCGCAGCAGCCGCCGTCGCGCTTTTCACCACAGCGATTGCCTCAACGGCGGGCACCGCCGTTGCCGCCCCGAGGGCGGACGCCGGCCCGCCGTCGTCGAACGCGGCAGGAACTGCAAGCTCCCCCATAAAGACGAACGAGCGCAACGGCTCCTTCGACCTGCAGTCGCACCGCGGCGGCCGCGGCGAGTGGACCGAAGAATCCCTGGCCGCGTTCGCGAACTCGCTGAAGCTGGGCGTGAGCACGCTCGAGCTGGACACCCACCTGACCGAGGAAGGCAAGGTCATCGTCTGGCACGACGACACGATCCAGGCCAACAAGTGCGTGGACACCTCTCCCGCCACGCCGGGTGACGCCGAGTTCCCGTACGTCGGCGACCGCGTGGCCGACCTGTCGCTGGCGCAGATCAAGACCCTGGACTGCGGTTTCAAGCAGCTGCCCGGCTACCCGGAGCAGGACGTCATCGAGGGCAACCGCATCGCCGAGCTCAAGGACGTGTTCCAGCTGGTCCGCGACTACGGCGCCAAGAAGGTCCGCTTCAACGTGGAAACCAAGGTGGAGGATGGCCAGGCCGGCGGCGAGGGCTCGGTGGCGCTGACCAAGGCCGTGGTCACCGAAATCTACATGGCGGGCATGTCCGGCCGCACCACCGTGCAGTCCTTCGACTGGTCCACGCTGAACTACACGAAAAAGATCGCCCCGCAGCTGCCGACAGTGGCTCTCTCGAGTGGCGACGCGTGGCTGCAGGTGGGCAGGCCCGGCGCGGCGCCCGAGCTCGGCGGCATCGACATCGACGACTACGACGGCTCCCTCGCCAAGGCAGCCAGGGCCCAGGGCTACGATGTCATCTCCCCCGCTTTCGCCTCCGTCACCCCGAAGATGATCGCCGAAGCACACGAATTCGGCCTGCCCGTCATCCCGTGGACCGTGAACACCACCGCGGACATGGCGCGCCTGATCGACCTCGGCGTGGACGGCATCATCACCGACTACCCCACCCGCCTGCGCACCCTCATGAACGGGCGCGGCCTGAAGCTCCCGCAGGCTTACGGCAAACTCTGATCGAGCCTGGGCCCACGCCAGGCGGGTTCCCTGAGCAAGTTTGCGAGCTTAGGGTGCTGGTGGGGAGCGAGATCAAAGTTTCGACAGTCGACCACCAGGACGTACGACGGCGGGCCGCGGGCATCCGCTGGCGCGGCAGGATGCCCTAAGCAAGGCAAGCTGGCATACTGCTTGGTGAGCGTTGGGGGATCACTTGAAAATCGTGCTGTACGTCGTCTGGGCGCTGTTCGTTGCCGGCGCCATCTACTCCGTCATCCACGCGGCCAGGAAGACCAGGCGGCACGAACAGCTGACAGCCGGTTGGCCACGCGTGCAGGCCACGGTGACAGGGAGCCGCGCCGGCTGGAGCGGAGGTACCGGCAACATGACGAGAAACCGGCGCTTCTGGCCCACGTACCAGTTCACCGACCCGCACGGAACGCTGTTTGTGGGCGAGTCCGAGGTCTCGTCTGCCGAAAAGCCCTTGCCCGGATCGCCGATAAACATTGCCTACAACCCGGCCAACCCGAACGAGTCTTTCCAGCCCTCCTCCGAAACGAGAACCGCGCTGGGCTGCCTGATACCGTTCTTCGCCGTCTTTGCCGCCGCCCTGTTCTGGTTCATCGGCGTCTTCCCGCTCTGACCTGGCATAAACGCCGGGCAGTGGAAATTTCAGTCAAACAACAACAGGGGGATTGTGTGAATATCGTGGGACTGCGTAAGCCCGGGCAAAATCTGGCCGCACCCCGGCCAGGAGGCGGGACCGTCGCCGCCGCTCTGCTGACAGTCGGCCTGCTCCTGACCGGATGCACTGTGACCAGTGGGCCGGGGACGCCGACAACCACCGCCACCCTAGCCCCCGGTGCCTTCTCCACCCTCGATGACGCCGGCGTAGAACAGATCAAGGCGAGCCGGACCGCCAGGCTGGACATGAGTTCCGGCACCCTGGAAAAGGCCGCCGTCAACGTCGAGGCCACCGCAAATTTCGGTCCTGAGATCAATACCCGAGGCGACGGGAAGATCAGTCTCACGATCGTTGGCCCGACCGGGGAGGTCACCGGAAAGACGGACAGGATCCGCTTCAATTCAGGAAAGACCCGGACCGACTTCAGCGAAGTCACCTACTTCCTCACCACGGATTCCAGGGAGGAGTTCTACGGGCTCATCCGCGATGGCGTGGAGCGCTACGGCATCGACAAGGAATCCGCCGAGAACTGGATCAGTTCCACGGAGAGCGATCCCGGAGACAGGAGCGACTTCTCCATTACCTCGGGCTACGCCACCGGCCTCGGGGTGAACTACGACCTGCGCTACGACGGCTCTAAAACCACCCAGGTCATCATCGTCCATGTCAGTCCGGCCGCCTGAGCCCGACGGCGGGGCGGCCGCCTTCATTTCCCATGCGCCGGTTTTGCCAAATATGGCCGCTCAAACGCGTCACATGCGACCATATTTGGCAATTCACCCCGACGTGGTTTCGACAGGCTCAACGAGCGGCGGAGAACGGCCCTTCCTGGACGAGGTTGGCCGGGCGGTTGCCTGCGGCGAGGGCTTCGAGCTGGCTGGCCAGGAGCTTGACGATCCGCGGCTCGAAGGCTGAGGCGTTGCCGCCGATGTGGGGCGTGACCAGCGCGTTCTCCGACTTCCACAGCGGGTGGTCGCTGGGCAGCGGTTCCGGGTCCACGACGTCGAGGGCGCAGTGCAGCCGTCCGGACACGACCTCCGCGGTGAGGGCGTCGGTGTCGACGACGGGCCCGCGGCCCCCGTTCACCACCAGGGCGCCGTCCGGCAGTGCCGACAGGACGTCGGCGCTGACCAGCCGGTGCGTTTCCTCGCTCAGGGGCGTCACCGCCACGAGGACGTCATGCGACGCGGCCAGGGAAACGAGCTCCGCCGCAGCGTGAACTTCACCGTACGCATCCGTGCGGGCACTGCTGCCCACCCGCGTCAGTTCCACCTCGAACGGCGCCAGTCGCTTGGCGATCTCGTGCCCGATCCCGCCGACGCCGAGCAGCAGTACCCGGCGGTCCGCCAGTGACCGGCGGCGCTGGGGACGCCAGCTGCCGGTCTGCTGGTCCCTGGCCGCCGCGTCGATCCCTCGGAGCTTGGCCAGGATGAGCCCGACGGCGAGTTCGGCGGTCGCCGCAGCATGCACACCCGCAGCGGTGGCGACGGCGGCCGCGGGACCTGCAGCCTCCGGCACGCCGTCGTACCCCGTGGACTGCGTCTGGACCAGCTGAAGGTTGCTCGCCTTGCTCAGTGAACCCAGCACGGCACCCGCATCGATGTACGGCAGGACCACCGCGTCAATCTCCGCCAGGGCGGCGTCCTTCGGGTCAGATTTCAGGTCCCAGATGGTTCCCCGGATGCCCTCCGGGAGGGGCGACAGGCGGTCGAGGAGGTCCCGGTCGGGAAAGCTGACGGTGCGGATTGACGGCATGAGGCGTCCTTTTCGTGAGTGGCAGATTTCGGAAAACGGTCTGTTGACCACCCGACTCGGATCTGCGAAACTTTTCTCATATGCGACCTTCATCGCATTCGGATGCAGACGTGGCAAGGGTGCCGCGAGAAGGATTCATCAATGACGAAGACGACTTTTCCACCCCTGGTGGTCATGGGCGTATCAGGGTGCGGCAAATCTACGGTGGGCAGCCTGCTCGCCTAGCGCCTCGGCCTGGCCTTCATCGACGGGGACGACCTCCACCCCGCGGCAAACAAGCAGAAGATGGGCGCAGGCGTGCCCCTGAACGACGACGACCGCCGCCCCTGGCTTGCCGAGATCGGCAGGACCCTGCGGGACGGTGCCGGCGCTGATGGCGGCGTCGTCGTGGCCTGCTCGGCCCTCAAGCGCCGCTACCGCGACCAGCTCCGGTCCGAGGCGAGCGAAGTGCTGTTCCTCCATCTCAGTGGCGACGCCGAAACGCTGAGCCGGCGGCTGGCGGGCCGGCAGCACGAGTTCATGCCCGCTGCCATGCTGGCGTCCCAGCTCGCCGCCCTTGAGCCGCTCGACGCCGACGAGCAGCACATCCTCCTGGATATCGGCGAGTCCCCCGCTGCCCTCGTGGAGCAGGCGCACCACGCCCTAACGGAGCCGGGCGCCGTCCGCCCCACCCGGACAAACACCTAGCCACCACCCCCGCCCGTCCGGCAAGCCCTGCCCGGAACCTTTTACATCCCCGAAACAGAAAACGCTTGACGGATGGAAAAAGAAACGCGAAACTTTTCTCATATGTGATTGGCATCTCAAGTATTGCCACCGCATTCCACCCCTCCACACCAAAGGCTGAACCCCATGGCAACAACGCTCGAACTCACCGTCCGCACCGCACAGTGGACCCGCCCGTCCCGGGAGCTGGTCAAGGCTTTCGAGAAGTTCCCGGTGGCCAACATCGGCGACGCGATGGAACGGCTGGGCCTGGTGGACGGCAACATCAACCCCGTCTGGGCCGGCGCGCACTGCGTCGGGTCGGCACTGACCGTCCTGGGTGCGGCCGGGGACAACGCGGCCGTGATTGAAGCGCTGAATTACATCGAGCCCGGCGACGTGGTGGTCATCAACGGCTTTGGCCACGAACACCGCGCACTGGTGGGCGAGCAACTCTCCCAGCGCTTCGAGGCTGCCGGCGCCACCGGAGCAGTCATCGACGGCTACATCCGCGACCGTGCCACCATAACGGACATCAAGTTCCCGGTCTTCGCCCGGGGCACCACCCCCGCAGGCCCGTTCAAGAACGGCCCCGGTGTCATCGGCGAGCCGGTGGCCATCGGCGGCATCGTCTGCTCCCCCGGTGACATCGTCGCCGCCGACGACGACGGAGTCGTCATCATCCCCCAGGCCCGCGCCGCGGAGATCCTGGAACGCGTCATCGAAGTCGCCGCACACGAGGCCGAAATGACGGCCGAAGTCACGCGCGAATACAGCTAACCCAAGCTTCTCCCACCACCGGGACCCTCCTAGACTGAGAGAACTCCAATGACTAATTCATCGACGGATTCAGTGGACCTCAACACCGCTCAAGTACAGGTCGTCACAGCCGACGGCAAGATGGTGCGGAAGGCAACCTTCGCCGGCACCGCGGGCTCCTTCGTGGAGTGGTACGACTACGGCATTTACGGCCTTCTGACCACCTACCTGGCCATCAACATCATGGGCTCGAAGGACCTCGGCTCCCTGCTGCTGACCAACGTCGGCTTCCTGGTCAGCTTCCTGGCCCGCCCGTTCGGCAGCGTGATCTGCGGCTACCTGGGCGACAAGCTGGGACGCAAGAACCTGCTCGCCGTGCTCCTCCTGCTCATCTCCGGCGCCACGGCCTGCATCGGCCTCATCCCGTCGTCGTCCGTCATCGGCTGGGCCGCGCCGGCCCTGCTGATCCTCTTCCGCATCCTGCAGGGCTTCTCCGCAGGCGGCGAAGTGGCCGGCGCCATGGCCTTCGTGGGCGAATATGCCCACAACCGGCACCGCAACTACAACATGAGCTTCATCGCCGTGGGATCGTTCTGCGCCCTGCTCTTCGGCAGCGCCCTGTCCGCCGCGCTCATCACCACCCTCGGCGACGCCACCATGGAGTCCTGGGCCTGGCGCATCCCGTTCCTGTTCGCCCTGCCGCTGGGCTACGTGGGCTACTACATCCGCTCCAAGATGGAGGACACCCCCCATTTCGCCGCACTCCGTGACCGCAACCAGGTGGAACGCAACCCGCTGCGCGCCGCGCTGACGTCCAAGCGCCACCTGAAGGCCATCGCCCTGACCATCTTCCTCCCGGCAGTCAACGGCCCCGGCTACTACCTGCTGTTCGCCTACATGCCCACCTACCTGAAGACCCAGCTGGGCACCGGCAACAACTTCAGCATGGTCCAGGCCCTGACCGTCACCGCCTTCAGCCTGGTGGCCATCATCATCTCGATCCCGCTCATGGCCCGCCTGTCCGACCGCATCGGCCGCAAGCCCGTGCTGGCATTCTCCGCAGTGCTCATGGCAGTGGTGTCCTACCCGATGTTCGCGATGATCACCACCGGCAACATGGTCCTGGCCTGCGTCGCCACCGTGGTCATGGCCATCGCCTTCTCCGGACACGCCGCCGTCGTCCACACCGTCCTGACCGAAATGTTCCCGACCACCGTGCGCTACAGCGCCTACAGCATCGGGTTCAGCATCAGCACCATCATCTTCGGCGGCAGCGCCCCGCTGGTCATGACCGAGGTCATCAAGGCCACGGGCAACAGCATGGTCCCCGCCTACGCCGCCATCGGCACCGCCATCATCACCCTGGTGTCCGTGTACTTCCTGAAGGAAACCAAGGGACTGCCGCTGCAGACTCACTAAGCAAAGCACGACGGCGGCCTGCCGCCCTTGCCGGCCGGCCGCCGTCGTCGGACCATAAGCACCACAACCTGAACCACCGGGAGCAAACCTTGAGCATCAATTCAGTGGCCGTCGTCGCAGACCTCGGCGAAAGCTACGGCAACTACACCATCGGCGACGACGACGCCCTGCTGGGCCTGGTCACCGCATCCAACATCGCGTGCGGCTTCCACGCCGGCGACCCGCGCGTCATGGACGCCACGGTGAAGTCCTGCGTGGAGCGCGGCATCGAGCTCGGCGCCCACCCCGGATACCCGGACCTGGTGGGCTTCGGCCGGCGCCTGATCGAAGCCAGCGAGGAGGAAATCCGCACCGACGTTCTGTACCAGATCGGCGCCCTGGACGCCTTCGCCCGCATCCACGGCGGCAAGATCAGCCACGTGGCCCCGCACGGCCGGATGGGCAGCATCGCCCAGACCGACGCCAAGCACGCCCGCGCCATCACCGACGCCATCAAGGCCTACGACCCCTCCTACATCGTGATCTGCCAGAACGGGCTTCTGGCCGACGAATCCCGCAAGCGCGGACTCGAGGTGGGCTACGTGTTCCTGGCCGACCGCGGCTACGGCGAGGACGGCATGCCCGTCTCCCGCAACACCGAGGGCGCCCTCCTGCACGAACCCGAGGAAATCGGCCGCCGCGTGGTCCAGGTGGTCACCGAAGGCACCGTCCGCGCCGTCACCGGCAACGTGGTCCCGCTCGGGCACGACGCCGACGTTGTCCTCCTCCACGGTGACCACCCGCAGGTCCTGGAGAACGGCACTGCGCTCCGCAAGGCACTGGAGGCCGCCGGCATCAAGGCCACCGGCCTGCAGGAAGTCCTCGCCGAAAAAGCACGTCTGGCCGCGGCCTAAACTGCCCTTCCCCGACCCGCCAGCCACAGCCGGCGCCTGACACGAACCAAGGAACCATGAACCTCCAGCCAGCGCCCGAGCAGCCGACGCAACGATTATTGGACATCGAGGCGACACCATTCGGCGACTCGGGCCTGATGCTGAGGGTGGCGGCCAGCACAGCGGAAGAACGCCAGGCCGGAAGCCGCCTGATCCGCGAACTGGTGTTCGACCTGCAGCCGCACGGACTGCTGGACGTGGTGGCCGGCGTGGACTCGGTGCTGGTGGAGTTCGACTGCCTGGCCGTCAGCCACGGCCAACTCGCCCAGACCATCCGGCTCGCCGCGGCGGGCGGCGCCCGTGTCGCCGGCGGCTTGGGCGCTGCCGGCGGACCCGCCGCTGCGGGCGGGCCGGAGAAGACCGCTGCCGAGCTCTTCGAGATCCCGGTGGTGGTCAGCGAGGCCTTCTCCCCCGACCTTCCCGGCGTCGCCGACGAGCTGGGCATCAGCCAGGAAGCCGTGCTGGGAATCCTGGAGAGCACGGAGCTCTCCATCAACCTGCTCGCCTCCGCGATGGCGCCCATGATGGGCAGTCTCCCGTTCCCCGGCCAGGTCAGCCGCTGCCGGGAACCGCGCACCAACGTGGATCCCGGATCGGTGATGGTGGCCGGCACCAGCGCCATTATCCAGCCCTTTCCCGGCCCGAGCGGCTGGAAAGTCATCGGCCGCACGCCACTAACCGTGTGCGACATCAAGGAAGACCCCGCTACGTCCTACGCCCCGGGCGACCGCGTGCGCTTCCGGGTCGTCCCGGAGAGTGAATGGGAGGCGCTGGAGGGCCAGTTTCTCCGCCCGGCTGCCGCAAATTCCAGGGGGACCACCGATGGCAACCGCTGAACAAACCGTTGGACTGAAGATCCGCGAGGCCGGCTGGCTTTCCACGTTCCAGGACCTGGGCCGTGAACACTCCGAACACATGGGTGTCCCCTGCGGCGGCGCTGCCGACCAACATTCCGCCTCGGTGGCCAACATCCTCGTGGGCAACCTCCGCACCGGCACCTGCATCGAGACCATGGGCGGCCGGTTCAGCTTCACCCCCGACGCCCCGGTGCTGATCGCCGTCACCGGCGCCCCGGCGGATGTGACCGTCAACGGCGAGGCCGCCGCCATGTGGGAACCCGTCTGCGTCCCCGCCGGTGCGCGCGTGATCATCGCCAACGCGCGGGGCGGCATGCGCAACTACCTGGCCTTCAACGGGACGCTCGCCACCGGCCTTTTCATGGGCAGCGCGGCACCGGAGGCGCGCATGGGCTTCCCGCAGCAGATCGGCGTCGGCCAGGACCTTCAGCTCGCCACCAGCTACGCGGGCTTCGAACATCCCTACCTGTCCCAGCCCCTCTTCCGGCTTCCGGTCCCCGTTCCGGCCTTCAGCCCGGGCACGTGGCACATCGACATCGTCGACGGCCCGGAAACCGGCGCGGCACCCGGCATCAGGGAACTGCTGGCCTGCCGCGAGTACACCGTCACCGCGAAATCGAACCACGTGGGCCTGCGCCTGGACGGCCCGGTGGTCCACCCGGAGGGACTCGGCGAAATCGTGTCCCACGGCGTGCCGATCGGCGCCTTCGAGATCCCGCACGGCGACGAGCTCATCATCCTGGGCCGGTACCGGACGCTGACCGCCGGCTACCCGATCGTCGCCTTCGCCACCAAGGCGTCCCTGCCCATGCTGGGCCAGGCCCGCCCCGGCCAGAAGATGACCTTCCGCTGGGTCAGCAACGACGAAGCCGTGGAACGTTACCGCGAACAGCAGCGCCTGCTCACTGTTCTGGAGGAGCGCGTCCGCAGCCTGTTCGGTGCCGTCCGGCTGCCGCATGCCTCCGTCCAGGCTGCCCGGCCCGCCGCGGCGTGAAGTTCCACTGTCAGGGTGCTTGACCGAGCCATCCAAAAGATGAGAAACTTTTCTCATATGAAGCATGAATATCACTGCGATTAGGAGCGGTAAATTGGGACTTCTCGAAGGCAAGGTGGCCGTTGTCACCGGAGCCGGCACCGGCATGGGGCGCTCCACCGCCGCGCTGCTGGCAGCCGAGGGCGCGATCGTAGTGCTGGTGGGCCGGCGCAGTGAGGTGCTGGACGACGTCGCCTCCGCCATCACAGCCGACGGCGGCCGCGCCGTGGTGCGGGCAGCGGACATCTCCTCGAAAACGGACGTCGACGCCCTGATCGAGGACGTCCGCACCTCGCTCGGCCCGGTGGACATCCTGGTGAACAATGCCGGCAGCGCCAGCAAGGTCCTCAACGTCCGCTGGATCAGCCAGGAGGAATGGAACGAGGTCCTGGACGTCAACCTCAACGCCGTCTACCTGCTCACCCAGGCCGTCCTTCCAGACATGCTCTCCCGGAACACCGGCACCATCATCACCGTCTCCTCGCTGGCCGCCGTGAACCCGAACCTCCTGGGCGGCGCCGCCTACGGTGCGGCCAAGGCAGCCGTCCGGAACTTCATGACGTACCTGCACAACACCTTCCGCAACGAGGGCCTGCGCGCCGTCACCATCCTTCCCGGCGAAACCGCCACACCCATCCTGGACAACAGGGCACGCCCGCCGCACGCCGAGGAACGCGATGCCATGGTCCAGCCCGAGGACGTGGCCCGGGCCATCCACCTCGTGGCCACGCTGCCGCAGCGCACGGTGGTGCAGGAACTGATCATCGCCCCCACCGTGCAGCGCGACACCTCCGGAGACATCGAAATCAGCCGGTGGACCGGCGCCCCCGCAGGGGAAGTACCCCAGAGATGAAACGCCGCCGCACGTACTCCGCCAGCGCCACCGCCGCCGTCACGTCCAGCAGCGTCGCGACCCCCGCAAGCCATCCCTCAACACCAGGCAGGACCACCATGACCCTCGAACCAGCCGCTACCCTCGTCAGCGCCTTCCAGCCCTCGGAGGCAGTGCAGCGCGTCCAGCGCACGTCGCTGCGCGTCCAGCAGCCGCAGTCCAAGGGGGACCTCGTGTCCCTGGCGATGGGCGAACCGGACTTCGACACTCCCGCCCAGGTACGCGCCGCGGCCGCACAGGCCCTGGAAGAGGGCCACACCCACTACTCGCCGCTGCTCGGCGAGCAGGTGCTTCGCGAGGAGCTGGCCGCCCGTATCGGCCGGCTCCTCGACGGAGTGGCCAGCCCGGGCGACGTGCTCATCACCCAGGGCGGAACCGCCGGACTCTCCGCCGCGATCCTCGGCATCGTCAATCCCGGCGACAAAGTGGTCATTCCGGACCCCACCTACTCGTTGTACGCGGACCTGGTGAGCATGGCCGGCGGCACCACCGTTCCCGTGCCGCTCGCAGAGGACCTGCACTGGGACCTGGAAGCACTGGCCGCGGCATTGGAAGGCGCCAAGCTGTTCGTCTTCTGCAACCCCTCCAACCCGACGGGCATCGTGCACAGCCGCCGCGAACTCGAAGCCCTGGCGGACATGGTGGCCGGCACCGAGACCCTGGTGCTGTCCGACGAGGCCTACAGCGACCTCGTCTACACGCCCGAGCCCTTCGTCTCTGCTCTGGAGATCGAAGGCCTTCGCGGCCGGACCATCTACTGCCAGACCTTCTCCAAGAGCTACGCCATGACCGGCTGGCGGGTGGGCTACCTCTGGGGCCCGTCCGACGTCATCGCCTCGGCGGCCCGGGTCCACAACACGTTCAACGGCTCCATGAACACCGCCGTCCAGCTGGCCGCGCTGACCGCCCTGAAAACCTGCGGTCCGGACATCGAGCGCATGCACGCCTCCTACTCCCAGCGCCGCGAGCTGATGGCCAGCGGCCTCCGGAACATTCCCGGGCTCACTGTCAGTTCACCGGAAGGTGCCTTTTACCTCTTCCCCAAGTACGACGTCGACCTTCCGGCGGCCCAGATGGTGGCCCACCTGCGAGACTTTGGTGTGGCTGTCCGTCCGGGCAGCGAGTTCGGCCGCAACGGCGAATTCCACCTCCGCCTTTCCTATGCCGCGAGCGCCGAAGCCATCACGGCCGGCGTGGAACGCCTGGCCTCCGGCCTGGCAGCCCTCCGGTAGATGCTGGTCTCCAACCCCGCCTCGGGGCTCCGGCCCGACACCCTGCGCAGCCGGACGCTCCTGGTCAACGCCGCCGGCGCCCTGTTTGGCGCCGGCACGGCTGCGTCCATGGCAGACGTGGCCGCCGAGGCCGGCATTTCCACCGCCACCGCCTACCGCCATTTCGCGTCGGTTGATGAGGTGCTGGCTGCGTACCGCTTCGAGGTGGGGCGCGAGTTGCTGACTTTCAGCGCTGCCCAGGAGGCGCACGGGCACGAGCTGCTTGAGCTGGTCTGCCGGAAATGGGTGGAGCTGGTGGTGCAGCATGGCGGCTCGATGGTCCATACCCGCTCCGCCGAAGGCTACCTCGCCCGCATGCGGGACAGCGCCTACTACCTCACCGTGCAGGCCGACGCGCTGGCGCGGCCCCTCGACGAGGTGACCCGGGTCCTCGGCGTAGAGGGACAGGGCGACGAGGCCCTGTTCCTGTGGAATCTCTTCTTCGACCCGCGCGAAATCTTCGACCTCATTGAGAGCCTCGGCCTGACGCCGGACCAGGCGTCGGAGCGGTTGGTCCGCACGTTCACCGCCGCCCTCACAGGGTGGGCCGCCGCCAAGGCCCTAAGCTAGGTGAGTACCGAGAGGGGACCCAACATGCGTAGCGACACCCAGCGCAACCGACGACAACTCATCAAGGCCGCGGGCCAGCTGTTTGCTGCCCGCCGGGGTCCCATCAGCATGACCGACATCGCCAAGCATGCCGAGATCTCAACCGCCACGGCCTACCGCCATTTCGCCTCTGTCGAGGACATCCTGTCCGAATACCGTTTCGGCGTGGGCCAGAAACTGCGGGACTTCAGCCTCAAGCAGGACGCCACCGGGCTGGAACTGCTGGTAGCCGTCAGCCGTAAATGGGTGGACCTGGTCACCCGCCACGGCGGCGCCATGCTCTACACCCGTTCCGGTGAGGGCTACCTGGCACGCCTGCGCAAAGGCGCCTTTTACCTGACCGTCCAGGCGGAGGCGCTCGAACGGCCGCTCCGGGAAACCTGCGACGAGCTTGGCCTGGAGCCGCTGGGCGACGAGGCGATGTTCCTGTGGAACATCCTGTTCGACCCCCGCGAAATCCTCGACCTCATCAACACCGTCGGCCTCACCAAGGACCAGGCAACGGAACGGCTCGTCGCCGCGCTCAAGGGCGCCATGACGGGGTGGAGCGAGGACCGCGCCAGCGGCGGACGGACCAGCGACGAGCGCGCCGGCGCGGACAGCTCACGCGCAAACAGCTCAAACGACGCCTCGGCCGAGGGCGCTGCCGAGGCGGCATCGGATAAGGCCGCCAGCTAGGATCCCAGCCGGAAGTTCTCTGAACGGAGTCCCGTTCCGCGGGTGAGTTCGCGCAACCGGTCGGCCGTTATTGCCGTTAACGCGGCAATCCGGAAGACGTCCATTTCCCCGCTGCGAAGGACGTCCACGACGTCGGCACGAAACTGCCGGTCGGCGCTTTCCTTCTCCTCGATCACCGTCCGCAACTGCTCCGCCAGAGCGGCAAGTAGGGCAATGTGCTGCTCACGGGTGAGCTCCGGAACGTGGGAATCGGAAAAAGCCTTTGCTGTTTTCTTGACCTCGGTGATCTTCAGGCCGGTGGCGGCGGCCACGGCCGCCGCCTGCACGCCGCCGGCCACCGCCGCTGCCACGGACTCGTTGCGCCTGCCCAGCAGCCCGCGGAGGCGGCTTTGCCGGTGCGCCCGGGCCGCCTTTTCCTGGGCGAGCCTGCGCTCCAGGTCCAGGATTCCGCCGGATGCGGCCCGGGCTGAGGCAGCCCGGGCCGGCGCGGCGTTGGTGCGCTCCGCGGCGACGCGGCGCCGCGGCCGGGCATCAGGAATGTACGTCACGGCGCTGCAGGCACTCAACCAGTTCCCATTCAGCCGCCCGGTTCCGGAATGCCGGCATCATGCTTCCTTCCAGCACGCGGCAGACGGTGCCATCCGCGCCGACGGGTGCCCACTCGCCGCTGACAGGGCAGTGTGTCCCCGTCGTGGCGGTGACGGTGCGGGAGCGCGTGCTGGTGGCTTGGGCTGTGGTGCGCAGCATCAGATCTCCCCTGTGGCTGTCTCGGGAATGAACGAGATCAGGACCTTGCCAGAGCGGCCGGCGTCCTTGGCCGTAGCGAAAGCCTCCAATGCCTGGCTGAACGGGTACTCGTGCGTGACCACCGGATCCACGTGGAGGCTCCCCTCTGCCAGGGCGGTGAGGACCTCGTCCATTTCCGTGTTGAAGCGGAAGGAGCCCAGGAGGTCCAATTCGCGGGTAATGGCAAGCGAAATGGCCACCGGCTGTGCTCCGCTGGGCAGCAAGCCCACCATCACCACCTTGCCGCCGCGCATCGTTCCGCGGATGGCCGAGTCCAGGCCGCGGTGGTTCCCGGAGGACTCCACGGTGACGTCGGCCTCCACGGCGGCGATAGCATCGGCGTCGGACGCCAGAATGGTGCCGGTGGCACCCACCAGGCGCGCCCGCTCCAGCGGCTCCTCATGTACGTCGACGGCGATGATTTCCGACGCGCCCGCACGCTTGAGGACGGCGACCGCCAGGCATCCAATCGGTCCGCTGCCAATCACCAGCGCGCGCTTTCCCCGGACGTCGCCGGCGCGGGCGACAGCGTGCCAGGCAACGCTGGCGGGCTCGGCCAGGGCAGCCGCCCGCAGCGGAAGGCCGTCGGGCAGCGGGCGGAGCATGCGTGCGGGCAGGGCGGCGTACTGGCTGAAAGCACCCTGGGTGTGCGGGTACCGGGCGGCGCTGCCGAGGTAGGTGCATCCCGGGGACAGGTTGGGGCGGTCCTGCGGGTAGCGGGCGCCGTCGTCGCCGGGAGTGGCAGGATGGACCGCCACCCGGGTGCCTGCTGCCGGGCCCGAACCGTCCGCCGCTGCCTGCACGACCGTGCCCACCACTTCATGCCCGAGCACGAGCGGTTCGCGAAGCACGGATTCACCGGCGGCGCCATGCAGCCAGCAGTGGAGGTCGGATCCGCAAATGCCGCCGTAGGCGATCTGGACAACGGCCTCGTCGCTTTCCGGCTCTGCGGGTTGCATTGGATCCAGCCGCAGGTCGTCCACGCCATGGACCACCAGGGCCGCGCCCGCCGTCATGCTGTGGTTGATCATCTCAAACCACCGCCGTCATTCCGCCATCGATGAAGATGGTCTGTCCGTTGACGTACGCCGAAGCATCCGAGGCAAGCCACTGCACGGGCCCCATCAGGTCCTGCACGGTTCCCCACCGACCGGCAGGAGTCCGTTTGCAGATCCAACTGTTGAATTCCGGATCGTCCACCAGGGCCTGCGTCATCTCGGTGTGGATGTAACCCGGTGCCACCGCGTTGACCTGCAGCCCGGCTCCCGCCCACTCGGCAGTCATGGCACGGGTCAGATTCCGGAGGCCGCCCTTGGCCGCCGTGTAGGCACCAATCGTGGGACGTGCCAGGTCGGACTGCACGGAGCCGATGTTGATGATCTTGCCCCGAGCCCGCGGCAGCATCCGCCGGGCAACCTCGCGGCCCACCAGGAAAGCGCTCGTGAGGTCGGTGGAGATCACCCGGTTCCAGTCCTCGACGGCGAGGTCCAGCAGCGGGACGCGGTGCTGGATTCCGGCGTTGTTGATCAGGATGTCCAGCTCGCCCAGGTCCTCCTCGATGTGGGCGATGCCCTGTGCGACGGAGTCCTCGTCCGTGATGTCGAACGCCACAGCGTCCACACGGTCCGGGCCGAAGCGCTCGGCGAAGGCCTCGTGCGTCCGCTCCAGCCGTTCGGCGTCAAATCCATGCAGCACCAGACTGGCACCGGCTGCGGCTAGGCCGCCGGCCAATGCCTGTCCGATGCCCCTGGAGGAGCCGGTGACCAGGGCGCGGCGTCCCGTCAAATCAAAAGGGGTTGTTTTCATCAGCGCTTCCTTCGTGCCTCGAAAGGCGCCGCGCTTCTCTGCGGCGGCGAAATTTGGTTCCTTCCCAGCGTAGGCACGGACTCGGGTAAATACAAGAATTTTTTCTCATTTGAGTATAAAATCTTATTTCCTTGGTCCAACTGAGCAGCAGCGTAGGGCCTTCTCAGCTGTGGGCACGCCGCTGGTGCTGCTTACCTGGGGAAGCAGGTCGGTTTTTCAGCCTGCGTATGGCACGTCGGCAGCTGGTAGCGGAACGTTCAGCTGCCGGTTCAGGTGTCGTGCATGTCCTTCAGCTGGCGTAGCCATGCCTTCAGCTGACCGATTTCCGGGGAGCTCAGGACGCGCCCTTTGATGCTGCTCTGCAGTTTCTCGACAAACTTGCCAGCGGGAGCATCAGGTGGCACGTCGGCATCAAGCCATTGGTCATGGATCTCCTCAGGGGATTCGATGCCGGCCTGCACCAGCGCGCCCACCACTTCCACCCGGTATTCATGAACCGGTCCGGCTTCCCCTTCAGCGCGGACAGCTTGGGCCCGGCGAACGAGCGCTGCCAGCCTGCACAGCCGCTTCAGCACCAGGGGGCTCACCTGAAGGTAGGCACTGACGGCACTCTGCCCCACTTCTTTCTGGTAAAGGTCGCCGGGCCTTGCGATCCCCGCCTCCCGCAACCGCTTCTCGTGGGGCTCGAACGCCTCCAGCTTCCAGTAGTCCTCACGCGGCTTCACGCCCAGGAAGTGCAGGAAGTCCCCATCCTTCCGGAGTGCCCCCAGCTCTGGGTCCTTCCGTGCCCATTCCTTGAGGTCCTGGTCAGAAAATGCAAACGTGAGCCGCCGCTTCACGTCCTCCTTCGCTGCCAAGCCTTCCTGCCGGGCGATGCTGCACGCCGCGCTGTAGGCGGTGTGCGGAGCCACAGATGCGAGCGCCTGCTTGCGCAGGTCCTCGGACTGCGGATCACTCGGATCTCCAGATCCGAGCAGGTCGCAGTAGGCCAGCGCGGCATCCAGACGCATGGCCCGGGCCAACGGAGCCGGGACGTCTAGATGCCGCGACGGCTCAAGCTTCCGCACCAGATTCGCTGCGACCTCCAGCGCCCGCGGCTGCAATTGCTGGAAGGCTGGAGAGCCAGGCGGCAAGTTGAGTACAGCGGTGAGAAACGTCTTTTCAATGCGATGCAGCAGCGGCGTATAGCCAGCCTGAGAAATGGCTCGGCGTGTGATGCCGTCCTTGATCGCCGCGGCCCTACCGGACAGCCACTCCGCGTAGGCACTGATCGTCCATGAATCTGTGCTGTCCCGGTACATGTGGTTTTGAAGTGCCACCTCGGCGAGCATGTTCGCTGCGTCGTAATCCATGGCGGCACCGAGCAGCCTCTTTGCCCGCTCGCCGGCCATGGCGCTGTCTGTGGTTGCAACGTATTGCAGCCCGAGGCTGCGCCAGTCCGTGGTCCCACACAGGCCCTCAAAACCGTAGTGCTTCCTGGCCAGCATCACGAGGATGTAGGCGGCAGCCATCTTGTGGAGTTCGAGCTCCGCGGCGCTGTCCGCCTTGGCGGCACTTTTGGCATCCTGGCTGGCTCCTTCGCTCTGACCGCCCGCCAGATGCAGTTGTTTCCTGTCAATCGTGGTGGCGCCAACGCTGGCTCCGTTTCGGGCTACAGCCACGGCCAACGAATCGTCATCGGCGGAGGAAACCACCACCCGCCATGGCCGGACGCCGAAGATGGAGAGCAGGATCTTCTGAACTGCAGCCAGCACCTTGTTGGTGAAGGTGAGAGGCATTGTGTCAGGGCCCAGCGCCGTGACGTCGGCTCCTTCAGGAATTTCCAGTCCTCGGGGCGCGTCGCCACCCAGCTCGTGGAGCAGGGCACCGATCCGTGATACGTCAACCTTGCTCGTTTCTCCCTTGGTGTCACGCACGTCCAGCGACACGCGCAGCCGGCTGCTCAGGTAGGTAGCCAAAATCAGTGAACCGGCTATTGCGAGCAAGCCACCCCCTAGCATCGGCCCGGTGGCGCTCCCCACTACGGGAGTCATTTCCCAGGCAGGCGCCAGGACGATCAAGCAAGTGCCCACCAGAATGGAGGCCAGCCCAGCGAGCGCCAAAATGGCCCGGTCCGCCGGGCTCTTCCTCGCCCCGGCGATCTTCGGCAGGAAGACAAGCAGCCTACCCAGCACCAAGAATGCAGCAATCAGCCCCAGCAGTGCGGGACCCGCCTTTGCCAGTGGATCTATTGATTCCGCGGTAAACCGGTCCCAGTTGGCGCCTACATCCTGGATAAAGGTAGTCTCGGCCGGCGGCGCTGCTGGCGCTTGTTCTATCCTGAGGACTGCCGCGAGACGCTGCGCCTCGCATGCCGTAGTTGCTGCCAGCGCGGGGCTGCGCAACTGGCCGCGGATCTTTTCTATGAGGGCAAGAGCTTCCTCAGGTTTTTTGTCCGCGGTCAGCTTGTCGGCCCGCGCGCAGAGAGAGCCGAGGCTGTCCGTTGGTGCCGGGGCAGGAGTCGGCTCCGACGTTGGAGCGGGCGCCGTAACAGAAGTAGATGAAGTGGTGACCGGCGAGCCGGCAGGCGTCGGATTAGGCAACAGAACCAGGCCCAAGCCCAGTCCCAGGAGCCCAACAATTAGGGCACTGGCCCAAGCCAACCGGTGTCGCTCAATCGGGGTTTCTGTAATTACCTCGGATATCGAAGCAGACGCCTTCGAAAGTTCTGTACCCATATAACTCGCCGGCTTTCGGAGCCCTCACGGTTATTGTGCTCTTCGGCTGAACAAAGGAAAAGACTGGTTTCGGCAGGCTCAAACAGCGGACACAAAAGGCCCCGCCGGACCGGGCTTGGTGCCGGGTCCCGCTGGGCCTCTTCGGTGAGAGCCAGGAACGCTACTTCGCCGTGATGGTCCAGTCGCCGTCGGAGTTGACCTGGACGAAGCCCGGCGTCAGCTGCACGGTGCCGCTGTAGTCGCCGATCTTGTTGACAGCCAGCTCGGGGACCTCGCTGCCGAAGCCCTGCACTACGAAGTTGCTTTCGCCCTTGTTGGTGATGGTTGCCTTGTCGCTGGCCACGTCCCAGTAGAGGACCTTGTCGCCGTGGCCGCTGACCTTGTCCGTGGAGGAGGGGACATTGTCGATGTCCTCGATTTTTAAGGTCCAGGCGGAGTCGGCGCTGACGTTGAACTCGGTGGTGGGCGCACCGGCGCTGGTGTCCACGAGGTGCGAACCGGCGTAGGCGCCTGTGGTGTTGACCAGCAGTATCTCGGCGCCGTTGGTTTCCAGGACGGTGTTGCCACTGCAGGCTTTGCAGGTGAAGGTCACCACGGCCGGGAGTCCCTTGAGGTCAACCGTCTTGACGTCATCGCCGGTACCCGTCAGCGTCTGCGCCTTGAGGTGCGGCCGGTCTTCTCCGGCGGCTGCCTCCTCAGTGGTTGTCGGCTCCGCGGAGGAACTCGCGGCGCTCTCCTGGGTGACAGGTGCGGCCGAGATGATCGGCGGGGTGGCGGCCTGCCGGACAATGGTGGCAGCAGCAATCCCGCTGAACACGCCGATCACCAGGTTGACCACCAAAAGGACAACCGTGACCACAACGGCCACCTTCTTGTGCTGCGCATATCCTGCCAGCGGCCGCCGGTTCTTGTCCGTCTGCCTCCCCGCCAGTGTGACGATCAGGTCAACAAGCGACCAGATGCCCAGACCGCCCAGGGTCAGCAGCTTGGCGATGCCCGTGCCGATCTTGCCCAGGTAGAACCGGTCCACGCCCAGGCCGCCCAGGAGGAGCGAAAACAGCCAGGTGACCAGGAAGGACTTCTGCGGTTCCGCCCCGTACTGTCCCGGGAAGGCCCCGTACTGCCCCGGATACGCCTGCCCAGCGTTCTGCCCGTCCAACAACTGCCCGTTCGCATACTGCGGCGCGCCGTAGGTGGTGTAGTCGGAGGGCGGCGGCGGGGTTGGGCCGGGGTGGCTCATTGCGGTCCTTTCAGGGCAGGCGACGGCAGGGGTCGCCGAGGTGGCGGAGTCAGGAAAGTGGGTGGGCAGTGCGGAAAGGGAGCGGCGCGGAAGGGTGGGGTCGGGCGGGAAATCCACCTGCGGAAGGAATACCGCGTAAACGGAATCCTGTGGTGAATGACACGTCGCCTGACAGCGGGCACATGGCTTCAAAAAGCCCGTTTGCTTAAGGCTTTATGGCTTGCACATCTGCTGCTGTCCCCCAGTTTGACGCTTTGGCGTCACCGCCCCCAGAAGGGATATTACAGGGCTTCCGGAGGGCTTGCGGGGACGCCACGGCGCGTCCCGGAAGACGCGCCGGAAAGACGTACGACGACGACGGTCCCCGCCCGCCGTCGTCGTACTTTTGCCCTCTATTGGGGTCGCTTTCCCGGCCCTACTTTGGCACTGCTCCGATCTGCTGCATGAGGCTCAGCGTGTCCGTCGATCCCCAGTGTTCGGCCACCTTGCCGTCCTCCACCCGGATGATGTCGATGCCCGAGAATTCCACCGACTTGCCGGTGGCCGGGACTCCGGCGAAGTCACCCTGGTGCGTCCCCGTGAGGACCGTGTGGACGGCCTCCAGGTTCCCGTCGGCGAGCGCCGGTTCGGACGTCTTCACCGCGAGGTCCGGAAACGCGGTCCGGATGGCGTTCACATAGAACTTCACACCCTCCTTGCCCGGGGGTTGGCCGGGGAAACCCTCCTCGTGGTCGACGACGTCGTCCGTCACCAACTCGTCGATGAGCGACAGATTGCCGCCCGTCAGTACCTCGTCGTAAAAGCGCTTGATCAATCCCTGTCCGCCAGCCATCTCGTGCTCCTTAGTGCTTGTGGCTGTGTATGGCAGTTGCATTGTCCTCCTGCCCGATTACCGCTTCAACGGTCAAATGCCTTCTCGGAATCCGACGGTTGTGAAGCTGGGGAGCCTACGGCAGCTTCAACGGCAGCCAAGAGAGATTGGACGTCGGTTTCGGTGGTGTCCCAGGAGCACATCCACCGGACTTCGCCGCGTGCCTGGTCCCAGTCATAGAAGCGGAAGGATTCCCGGACTTTCGCGGCTGCCCCGGGCGGGAGGAGGGCAAAGACGCCATTGGACTGTGTTGCTTGCGTCAGGGAGACGCCCTTAATGGCCGAGATTCCTTCGCTGAGACGTTGAGCCATCTCGTTGGCGTGGCTGGCGGACCGTAGCCATAACCCGTCCGTTAGCAGGGCGACCATTTGCGCGGAGACGAAACGCATCTTTGAGGCAAGCTGCATGTTCATCTTGCGCAGGTAGCTCATGCCTGGGTCAGACTGTGGGTTGAGCCAGATAACGGCTTCGCCGAACAGCAGCCCGTTTTTGGTGCCGCCAAAGGACAAGACGTCGACGCCGACGTCGGTGGTGAATGCCTGCAAAGGAACCCCGAGATGTGCTGCAGCGTTGGCCAGCCGTGCTCCGTCCAGGTGCAGTTTCATTCCCTTCGCATGGACGTGTTCAGCGATCCGTTGGATTTCTTCCGGCGTGTAGCAGGTGCCGAGTTCCGTGGGCT
Organism: Arthrobacter globiformis NBRC 12137; assembly: GCF_000238915.1. Taxonomy (GTDB): domain Bacteria; phylum Actinomycetota; class Actinomycetes; order Actinomycetales; family Micrococcaceae; genus Arthrobacter; species Arthrobacter globiformis. The sequence goes on from NZ_BAEG01000083.1 coordinate 48,856, forward strand.
GGGTGATCGATACGGCCAGCGGTTGCGCCCGGTGCTCGTCTCCCCATCCCCAGGCTTCGGCGTCGATCAATTCCGGGGTGAGTTTGCCATCCGGTGTGGGGATCGGGAGGAGCTTTATCCCACCAATCCGTTCCGGGGCGCCGTTTTCGTCGGTATTGATATGCGCTGTTGCTGCGCAGATGACAGCACCCCAACGCGGGAGCAGGGCTTGCAGGGCAAGGACATTGGCCCCTGTTCCATTGAAGACCGGATATGCCGTAGCAGTTGTCCCGAAGTGGGACCGGATGACCTCTTGAAGCGCCGCTGAGTAGACATCTTCGCCGTATGCGGTGACGTGGCCTTCGTTGGCTGCCTGGACTGCTTCGATGATTTCGGGGTGAGCCCCAGCGTAGTTATCCGAGGCGAAGCCCCGGTATGCCGGGTCGTGCAGGCGCCCCGCCAGTACCTGCGGGGCGCCTGCCTTGGCATCAACGCTGACGCTCATGCCGGTGCGCCCACGAGGTGGCCGGCCGTGAGGGGCAAGCGCTGCCCGTTGATCTGTTCTGCATCCAGGCCGAAGATCCGCTGTACAGCGTCGGCAAGGACACCGACATCCGTGAAGCCCGGAAATTTCCGTTCCGGCTGGGCTGCGCGCATCCGGTCATCGACCAGAGCCTTGACGACGAAGACCAGGGCGGCTGAGTGCTGAGCGGAGAGGGGGCTTTCGTTTCCTCCCTGCAGGTGCCGGAATCCGTCGGCCACGGCCAGGGTCCACGCCTCGGCGGCGGACTTGACGGCGGCATAGGCGGCGCCGTCCACTGTCGGCGAGGAAGCGGACTGTGCAGAAACAATGGCCAGGCGACCCACCGGGGAGGCAGCCAGGTCATCGTAAAACGCGCGGCTGGTGTTCCTCAGGGTGGTGAGGACACTGGTGTGCAGGAAGTCCCAGTCTCCATCCGTCTGGCCTTTAATGCCGGTACCGCCTCGCCACCCTCCTACAAGATGGATAAGGCCGTCCACGGGACCCAGATCTTTCCGGACAGACGCCGCCAAGTCCTCAACGGCTTGCAGGTCCGCGAGGTTGCAGACATAGCCCGTGACGTTGTCATACGCCGCCGAGAGCTCCTGCACACGGTCCTCAAGGATGTCCACGGCGGCCACGCGTGCCCCTGCCTGCGAGAGGGTTCGGACTACCGCAGCGCCGGCAGCGCTTGTCGAACCGGCGACGACGACCGTACGTCCCAAGAGCTCCTGGCTCATGCGCCCACCCCGCCCTCAGTCTTCACCGGGCTCTTACCGGTGATCCCGGCAGTTGATTCAATGACCGAGGACATCTTCTTCTCCAGTGCCTCGTAGAACATCGACAGGGGGAATTCGTCATCAAGGACCTGGTCCGTCAGTCCCCGGGGAGGGCCGTCGAGCGGAAGGGCCTCCGGTCCCTTGGCCCACACGGAGGCCGGGTGGGGGGTGAGGGTTTCCGAGACGAGCTCGTAAGCAGCCAGCCAGTGTGCGGTCTTCGGCCTGTCGATTGAACGCCAGTAGAGTTCCTCGATGCGGAGACCCAGCTCGACGACCACGCCGGCGACGTCCTTCCAGTCGATGCTCAACTTTCCATCGGTCCAATGCAGAACCCGGTGCTGGTGCATCCAGGCGAACAGCAACTGGCCGCCCACGGCGTCGTAGTTCCGGACCCGGTTCCCCGTAATCGCGAAGCGGAAAATGCGGTCGAAGATCACGGCGTACTGGACCAGCTTGGCGTGCTTGCGGGCGTCCTCGGAAGCCGTTTCGTCCCGCTCGATGAGGACTGATTCGCGGAAGGCGGTCAGGTCACAGCGGAGCTCCTCCAGGGAGTACAGGAAATACGGCATCCGCTGCTTGATCATGAACGGGTCAAAGGGCAGGTCACCGCGCATGTGGGTCCGGTCATGGATCAGATCCCACATCACGAAGGTCTTCTCGGTGAGGTGCTGGTCGTCGATGAATTCCGCGGCGTCAGCGGGCAGGTCCAGGGATGTGATGTCGGCAGCAGCTTTGAGGACGCGACGGAACCGGGCAGCTTCGCGGTCCGCGAAAATGCCTCCCCACGTGAAGGACGGGGTGCTCCGGACCGCCACGCTCTCGGGGAAGAGAACCGCGGAGTTCGTGTCATAGCCGGGCGTGAAATCGACGAAGCTGATGGGGACGAACAGCTTGTTGGAGTAGCTTCCTGCCTCCAGTTCAGCGACGAAGGAAGGCCAAATGACCTCGATGAGGACGGCCTCGAAGTAGCGGTTGGTGCTGCCGTTCTGCGTGTACATGGGGAACACAACCAGGTGCGGAAGCCCATCGATGCGCCACTGCTCGGGGTGGAAGGCCACCAATGAGTCAAGGAAATCCGGTACGACGAAGCCCTCGGCCGCCCACCGCTGGAAGTCCTGCACGAGCAGTTCAAGATAGTCCGTGTCATGAGGGAGGTGGGGGCGCAGGTCATTTATTGAGTCAGTGATGATGCCGACATTCTGGCGGGCCTGGTCATGGTCGGCGGGTTCCGGAACGGAACCGTCCTGCACCTGAACCTGCTGCAGCCCGATGACGGCTGCCTTCAGGGCTTGCCATGCCGGGAGCGCCTTGAGGTCTTCTGCCCGGGTGATTGTCACTTCCGGGTTTGCGATTACAGACATGCTGGTTCCTTCCGTTGAGGGGATTCCTGAAGAAGCTAGCAGTGCGTAAGCATGCGTGAAGCATAATTCGCCAATGCATAAGAAATGCTTTTGCTAAAGCGCCCCTCCCGACTGCTTTGCTGCGCCCGGACTTAAGGTCGGGTGCAATTGGGACACCCCTCGTGGCCCCCCTGCGCTTGACGAGAGACTCCGACACCTCTCGTGCATTTTTTATCCCGGCCCCATTCGCCCAACGCTCGCGGCTGACATAGCAGATCGTCAGAGCTGCTTACTCACTGGAAAGAACCAAATCAGCAAGTCTTACGCTCAGTTCGGGTAACCGACGCCCATTCGTAAGGACTTCACCCGTCGGACGTGCAACATTCGCCACGCCAAAAGCCGCTTCCTTCACCTGTGTTAGCTTGATCACCATCCTTCCCGGCCCGGGGGCGCCGGAAGGCCTAAATCCACCGCAGCTACCTTTTCGGAGGCACCATGGGACTTGGCTCCCACACGCAAAAAAGTGACCGGGCTATTGCTCCCGGCACCCCTGAAACCGGTCTTCGCTCCGGCTCAGGACTGTTTCTTAGTTCGGGGTCTACCACCGCGCATGCAGGACCACGCGGGCAAGTTATGGCCAACCTGTTCGACCCGGCAGTCGCAGAAGCCTGCACCGGTCGAGCCGCTGGTGGCACCGAGAACCCGACCCGGCTCGCATTGATACCCCTTGGTGGTGTTGCATGACACCAATGAGCGGAATTTCCACAGACGTCAAGCCCGATGAAACAGCACAGCAGGCGTCCTCCCTTGCGATAGGGGCAGATCGCGCTTCCGGCGAAATCACCAACGAACTCAAGCGCGGGCTAAACAGCCGCCACCTGCAGATGATCGCTATCGGCGGGGCGATCGGTACCGGGCTGTTCGTGGCCTCGGGCAGCACCATTTCCCAGGCGGGTCCCGGCGGTGCGTTGGTCGCCTACGCGCTGGTGGGGCTGATGGTATTCCTGTTAATGCAGTCGCTGGGCGAGATGTCGGCCAAAATTCCCGTCGCCGGGTCTTTCCAGTCCTTTGCCACCCGTTTCGTCTCCCCTTCCTTTGGCTTCGCGATCGGCTGGAACTACTGGTTCAACTGGGCCATCACGGTGGCCGCCGAGCTGGTCGCAGCCGGAATCATCATGGACTTCTGGTTCCCGGGGGTCCCGGGATGGGTGTGGGCCGGGATCTTCCTGCTGGTGCTGACCGGGCTCAATGCCCTCTCGGCGAAGTCCTTTGGTGAGTCGGAGTTCTGGCTCTCCCTGATCAAGGTCAGCGCAGTGGTGCTCTTCCTGATCGCCGGCGTGCTGATGATCTTCGGCATCCTCGGGGATGACGCTCCGGGACTGAGCAACTGGGAAAACCGAGATGACGTTTTCCACGGCGGCTGGATCTCGATCATCTCGGTCTTCATGGTTGCCGGGTTCTCCTTCCAGGGCACCGAGCTCGTGGGGGTCGCCGCAGGCGAAGCCAAGAACCCGCGGCGCGAAGTGCCGAAGGCTATCCGCACTGTCTTCTGGCGCATCATGCTTTTCTACATTGGCGCCATCTTTATCATCGGCTGCCTGATCCCGTTCACCGATCCGAGCCTGCTGGCCTCCGGCGAGTCCGATGTTGCAGCATCGCCGTTTGCCCTGGTCTTCTCGCGCGCCGGAATCGCCTTCGCAGCGGCCTTGATGAACGCCGTGATCCTGACCGCAATCCTGTCCGCGGGCAACTCCGGACTATATGCCTCCACCCGGATGCTTTACGCCATGGCCCATGACGGCATGGCCCCGAAGATCTTCGGCCGAACCAATGCGCGTGGTGTGCCGATCGCGGCGTTGCTGGCGACCGCGGCCGTGGGGCTCTTCGGGTTCCTCTCCGCGATCGTCGGCCAGGGTGCAGCCTACTCCTGGCTGCTCAACATGTCAGGCCTATGCGGCTTCATCGTCTGGGCGGGAATTGCGGTCTCCCACTACCGTTTCAGGCGCGGCTTCCTGGCCCAGGGAAACAAAGTCAGCGACCTGCCCTACAAGGCATCCCTGTTCCCCATTGGCCCGCTGCTGGCCTTCGCCCTGCTGATACTGGTGATCGCCGGACAGAACTACGAGGCTGTTCTTGCCGGACGGACCATGGAGGTCCTTTCCTCCTACATCGGGTTGCCGGTCTTCATCGCTCTATGGCTGGCTCACCGCTTCATCACCAAGTCCAAGGTGGTGCCGCTGCTCGAGATGGATCTCGCGGCACCCAAGGACCTCGACGACGAACCTAGCGGCGGCACCCAGTAGCCATGTTGCCCGGCTACCCCACCCATTGCGGGGCCCGGTGGTAGCCGAGGGCCAGGAGGGCTAGATCGCGGAATCTAGCCCAGAAAGAGGGAAGCCGGGTGAGAATTGCGCCCGGCTTCCCTCTTCGTCCAGGTCAATAGCCTTCCTTCCGGGCAGGAAAGGTCCAGAATGTTCCTAGGGGACATGCCAGGAAACGCAGCACGAACGGAGGGAATTATCATGGCCGGACACTTCGAAATCATCGACGCTCCGGACGGCGGCTTCCGCGTCAGGCTTCTGGATGCCACAGGAACCCTGGTGGCGACCTCGGTGAAATACCCCACCAAGCAGGCGGCTGTTGCCGGGATCTCCTACACCAGGGAAATCGCCGGGACAGGCCTCATCCGCGACATGAGCCGTGGGGGCCACGGTGAAATCATCATCCCCAAGTCCAGGCACGGCCACGCAACCGTCAGAATCAACTCCCACACGCGGTTCCCGGCCGCCGATCGGCAGGCCCATTTCCGCTGACCCGCCGGGCGTGACCCGGCTGAACCGCCAGGTGGCATGACGTCGGGGCGGGCCCGGGACTAGGGTGGATTCACGGCTGAAGACACCCGGCCCCTGGAACGCCCCTACGGAGCTGCCACCATGACCGAAGCCGCCACCACCGATAGAGCCGACGAGTCCACCCTCCGCCGCATCGCCGCCGACAGACTCGGCCTCCCCCACCTCCGCGACGGCCAGCTCGCCGGCATGTGCGCCCTCGCCGCCGGCCGGGATGTCCTGGCCGTGATGCCCACCGGCTACGGCAAGTCGGCCATCTACCAGGCGGCCGCCCTGTTCATCCACGGCGGCCACGGCAGAGTGAAGCACCCCGACGGCACCGCCGCCAACAGCGCAGGGCGAGGTCCCGCCGTCGTCGTTTCCCCGTTGATTGCGCTGCAGGAGGACCAGCTCGACGGACTGCTGGAGGACCTGGGCGGGGAGTCCGCCGTCGCCATTAACTCCGGCCGGAAGGACTCCGAGGTGGAGGGCGCCTGGGAGGCCGCCGAGCGGGGCGAGGCCGCATTCCTCTTCCTGGCCCCCGAGCAGCTGGCCAAGGCTGAGACTGTGGAGCGGCTGGCTGCCATGAACGTCGCACTGTTCGTGGTGGACGAGGCCCACTGTGTCTCCTCCTGGGGCCACGACTTCCGCCCGGACTACCTCCGCCTCGGCGAGGTCCGGGGGCAGCTGGGCAATCCGCCCGTCGCCGCCCTCACCGCTACCGCTTCTCCCCCGGTGCGCGACGAAATCCAGCAACGCCTGCACATGTTGGACCCGCTGGTGCTGGTTCACGGCTTCGACCGCCCCAACATCCGGCTCGACGTCGTCCGCCACCTCGAGGACAGGGACAAGGAGCGCGCCGTCGTGGAGCAGGCGGCCGAACTCCACGCCGGACTCAACGGCCCCGGTCTGCTCTACGCCGCCACCCGCAAGGACACCGAAACCTATGCCGCCGAGCTCGCCGGGCACGGGCTCCGCGCCGCGGCGTACCACGCCGGCCGGAAGCAGAGCGAGCGGGATGAGGTCCACGAGCAGTTCCTCGACGACGAATTGGACGTCGTGGTGGCGACCACCGCCTTTGGCATGGGCATCGACAAGCCCAACGTCCGCTTCGTGATCCATGCCGACATCCCCGAGTCCCTGGACGCCTATTACCAGGAGATCGGACGCTCCGGCCGCGACGGGCAGGCCGCGTCCGCTGTCCTGCACTACCGGCCCGAGGACCTCGGACTGCGCAAGTTCTTCGGCACCCACAAGCCGGACGAGGACGCGCTGCTCACCGTCCTCACAGCCCTGCGCGCCGCCGACGGCCCGGTCACCCAAAAGGCGCTTGCCGAGCAGACCGGCATTCCCGGCCGCCGGCTCACCGGGCTCCTGAATGAGCTGCAGGAGACCCGGTCGGTGAAGACCGGCAAGCGCGGTGTCCGGCTGGACGCCGGCGCCAAACTGCCCAGGGTGGTGGAACATGCCGTCGAACTCGCCGAAGCGCGGCAGCGCGTGGACCGATCCCGGATCGAGATGGCGCGCGGCTACGCGGAGACGGACGCCTGCCGGCGCCAGTTCCTGCTTGGTTACTTCGGCGAGGACCTGCGCGAGCCGTGCGGCAACTGTGACAACTGTGCCGACGGATCTGCTTACGAAGAGGATTACGACGACGGCGCCGCGGCCGCCGCGGGCGGGGAACCGTTCCCGCTCCAGGCCGCCGTGGTGCACAAGCAGTGGGGTTCGGGCATCGTGATGCGGCACGAGGAGGACGTGATCACCGTGCTCTTCGAGCAGGAGGGCTACAAGACCCTTTCCCGCCAGGCCGTGACCGACGGGAAGCTGCTGACGCTGGCGACGTGACGCCGTCGCGCCCCACCCAGGTAGGTGGCAGCACAGGGCGTTCTCAGCGCTGGGAACGCCCTGAACTGCTACCTACTTGGGCAAACCCGGGAACCCACGGACCGTTGACATGTGACCAAATGGTCACCTATCCTGACCGTGTGGACGCCGTATTCAAGGCCCTCGCCGACCCCATCCGCAGGGACCTGCTGGACGCGCTCTTCCGCGAGGACGGCCAGACCCTCAGCGCACTGGAGGCACGGTTCGAGATCACCCGTTTCGGCGTCATGAAGCACCTGAAGATCCTGGAAGAGGCCGGCCTCGTGGTGACCCGGCGCCGCGGCCGCGAGAAACTGCACTTCCTCAATCCGGTGCCCATCAGGCTCGTCCACGACCGCTGGGTGAGCAAATATGCAGAACCATGGGCCGCTGCGCTCAGCGACCTCAAAACCCGATTGGAAAGTCCCATGGAAAAGATCTTCGAAATCTACATCAAGACCACTCCGGAACGGCTCTGGGAAGCCATCACGGACAGTGACATCCGCAGCAAGTACCAGTTCGGGAACACGCTGACGTCGGACTGGACGCCGGGCTCCCGTTTCGAGATGGGCAACCCCAAGGCCGGGGCACTCCTGGGTGAGGGCGAAAACCTGGAGGTCGATCCCCCGCGGCGGCTGGTCCAGACCATGCGCGCGCTCTGGGGCGAGGACGTCAAAGCCGAGGGCACCTCCCGCGTTACCTGGGAAATCGAGCCGGTCGGCGACGACTCCTGCCACCTCACCGTCACGCACGACCAGCTCCGCGAAGGCGCAAATGAACAGCTCTACGGCGGCTGGCCCATGATCCTCTCCGGCCTGAAGACCTGGCTCGAGACCGGCGAAAAACTCACCACGCCGGGCTCGCTGATGTACGGCTAAACGCAGCCCCCGGTTCGGCCTCTCCCGCCCGACTGACTGGCAGTAGTTGTCGTCCTGCGCGCTCAGAACGACAACAACTGCCAGCCAGTCGGGAAGGCTGGGTAGGGTAGATTCCAAGCGCTCCGCCCGAATCGCATTCAGGAAAGAGGCACCATGGAAGTTCCCCCTATCGTCTGGATCCTCACGGTCGCCGGGATTATCGCGCTCCTGGTCTTCGACTTCTTCTTCCACGTCCGCAAGGCCCACACCCCGTCCCTGAAGGAATCCGCCACCTGGTCGGCCATCTACGTGGGCATGGCCCTTGTCTTCGGCCTCGGCGTCTGGTTCTTCGGCGGTTCCAAGATGGGCACCGAGTACTTCGCCGGCTACGTGACGGAGAAGGCACTGTCCGTGGACAACCTCTTCGTCTTCCTCATCATCATGTCCAGTTTCAAGGTGCCGCGTGCCGACCAGCAGAAGGTGCTGCTGTTCGGCATCGTCTTCTCGCTGCTCGCCCGGACCGGCTTCATCTTCCTCGGCGCCGCGCTGATCAACAGCTTCGCCTGGGTGTTCTACATCTTCGGGCTGATCCTGCTCATCACCGCCGGCAACCTGCTCAAGCCGGACAACCACGACGACGACAGCGACACACTCGTGGTCCAGCTCGCCAAGAAGTTCCTGCCCGCCTCCGAGCATTTCGACGGCGACAAGCTCTTCACCGAGGTGGACGGCAAGAGGGTCCTCACCCCGATGCTCCTGGTGATGGTGGCCATCGGCGCCACGGACATTCTCTTTGCGCTGGACTCCATCCCGGCCATCTTCGGCCTGACGCAGAACGTGTTCATCGTCTTCACGGCCACGGCATTCTCCCTCATGGGCCTGCGGCAGCTGTTCTTCCTGATCGATGAGCTCCTCGACCGGCTCATCTACCTCTCCTACGGCCTCGCCGCCATCCTCGGCTTCATCGGCGTGAAGCTGATCCTGCACGCCCTGCACGAGAACAACCTGCCGTTCATCAACGACGGCGAACACGTGAACGTCATCGAAATCAGCACCGGCACCTCGCTCAGCGTCATCCTCGGCGTCCTGGCCGTCACCATCATCGGCTCCGTCCTCAGCCCCAAGGGCAAGGCCAAGAGCATGGTCTCGGGCGCCAAGCGGCACGCCACCACGTACGTCGACCTCAACTACGAGACGGACATTGCTGAGCGCGAGCGGATCTTCGACAAGCTGGTCCACGAGGAGCAGGAACTGAAGAAGCTCCCGGAGAAGTACAAGCGGCTCATCCGGAACGAGACCGAGTTCATGAAGCTGATCCGCCAGGCCCACGCCGAGCACGACCAGGCACTCGAGCGCGCCGGCGAGAAGTAGTCCGCAACAGCAACGGGGCCCACACCCGCAGGGTTCCCTGGCCGAGCTTGCGAGGTTAGGGCGCGGGTGGGGAGGTTCCCGTCACGTCCGCAATCTCCGCCAGGAGCCGGAAGCCGTGGCGGTCCACGGGTGCCGCTGTCGCGGTCAGAAGTACGACGGCGGCCCCCGCCTTCCGGTCCAGCCCCACCCAGGAGCGGAAACCGCCGGTGCCGCCGTTGTGCCAAGTGACCTCGCGGCCCTTGGCATCCAGGGTCATCCACCCGGCGCCGATGCGGGCGGCCGGCCCGGCGAAGTTCGCCACCGGGTCCAGCGCGGCCAGGCCCGGGGCCCAGCCGTCCAGCAGGGCCTGCACCAGCCGGGCCATGTCGCTGATGGAGGCGCGGATTCCGCCGGTGGGGGCAAGCGCCTCACCGGTCCACGGCTGCATCACTTTGCCCGAGCGGCTCCGGCCGGTGACCGCCGTCGGACGCGCTTCAGCGGGAGTGGCTGGCGCGTACGTAGAACCGAGCCCGAGTGGACGTGCGAGCCGTTGCTGGAGAAGCTCCCGGAAGTTCAGCCCGGCACCGGCCGCGACGGCATGGCCGAGGAGCTCGAAGCCGAAGTTGGAGTAGCGCGGCCGCGGGGCTCCCGGCCGCACCGAGCGGGCCTGCTCGAGCAGTTCCGCCAGGGTTTCGCCGTAGGGATTGGTGCCGCGCAGCATCAGTTCCAGGGTTCGGCGAAGTGTGCCCGCCTGCCGGGGCAGCCGCGGCAACCCTGAGGAGTGGCGGCTCAGGGACGCCAGCGTCACGCCCGCCGCGGGGCAGTCGCCCAGCGGCAGCCGCTGCCCCAGCGTGGTGCCCGGACTGAGCTCGCCCCGGCCCAGGGCGTCGGCATAGAGGAGCCCGGTGATGCCCTTGGAGACCGAGCCGATTTCGAAATCAGCGGCAAGGGAGGCGCCGTGGCTCGCCACGGCGACCTCCCCTGCGGAAACAGTGGCCGCAGCAAACACCGGATGGTTGCGGCCAAGGAGTTGTTGTAGTTGTTCTGACAGCCGTGCGTCGCCCTGGACGTCAGGACCCGGCAGGCGCTCCAGTGTCAGTGCCTGTGAAGCATGTGGCGGATCTTGTCTCCAAGTCCTCCGGCGGTGCGGCCGCGGCCCATGGCTGAGGGCCGTCCCGTGGTGTAGGGCTTGGTGCCCCGCGTGTATCCCCTGGTGTATCCACCGGTTGTTCCGGGCGTGGTCCGTCCGGAAATACGTCCTGCGGCATTCCTGATCATGTTGCCCAAGTTCATTGTGAACTCCTTAGGTTGTGCGTCTGTTCAGGCTGCGACCGGTTTTAGGACCGGTCTTTCCCGACTCTACGCGCGTCCCGAAGGCAGATCTACGGTCAAGTAGATTCGGGGCAACTTTCCTCAGGCCAGGGCTGCCGCTTCCCGGGCCAGTTCGGTGATCTGCTGCCAGTCCCCGCTTTCGACGGCGGCACGCGGCGTGAGCCAGCTTCCTCCGACGCACCTGACGTTGGGCAGTTTGAGGTAGTCCGGCGCCGTGGCCAGGCTGATGCCGCCGGTCGGGCAGAACGTCACCTGCGGGACGGGTGCCCCGATGGCTGCCAGGTACGACGGGCCGCCGGCAGGGCCGGCCGGGAAGAACTTCATGGTGTCCAGCCCGCGCTCCAGCACCGCCATCACCTCGCCCACCGTGGCCACGCCCGGAAGCACCGGCACCTCGAGGGAGAGCATGTGGTCCAGCAGTGACGGCGTCACGCCGGGGCTGACCAGGAACTGCGCACCCGCGGCCACGGCGGCGTCGGCCTGGCCGGGTGTGAGGATGGTGCCGGCGCCCACGAGGATGTCCGGAACCTCGTTGGCGATGGCCTTCAGCGAGGTGAGTGCCGTGTCCGTCCGCAGGGTGAGCTCGATGATCCGGACGCCGCCGTCGGCCAGGGCCCGGGCAACCGGAACCGCATGCTGCGGGTCTTCTATGGTCACCACGGGGATGACCGGGGAAACATCCAAAACACTGGTGGTGTCAGCCATGGTTGATCTCTTTTCTCAGGCCTTCGAGCCCGTGCGTGTCGATGATGGTGTACCAGTGGATGAGGAGGTCTGCGAACCCCTGGTTCCGGGCGAGTTCGGCGTCGAAGATGCTGCGGCAGCCCAGCAGCGCGGGAACCACATCGGCCGCGGCCCCCGACGCCGGCAGCGCCGCATGGAGTTCGGCGGCCAGCGGATCGTTGAGCTGGTCCGCAGGCGTGGTGGCCACGTGCCGCATCCAGGCCGCGAGGGCGAGCGCAGCCCACCGTGGTTCCCGCCCGGCGTCGAGGTTTCCGCTTACGGTGCTGAGCAGGCGCAGTCCGATCTTCTGCGAACCGTCGCTGCCCACCTTCGCCGTGGTGTGGCCCAGGGCGGGGTTGGCGAACCGCGTCAGGACTTGTGCGCAGTATTCGTCCGCGTCGAGCCCGTGCGGGAGCGTGATGGTGGGCAGGACGTCCTCGGCCATCATGCGCCGGGCGGCAGTGAAGAACGCCTCCTCGGCCACGGCGTCGCTGATGGTCTCCTTGCCGGCGGCGAGGCCGAGATAGGCCAGCAGCGAGTGGCTCGCATTCAGCAGCCGCAGCTTCGCCGCTTCCCATGCGGCGACGTCGCTGCTGAACAGCGCTCCGGCGGCCTCCCACCGCGGGCGACCCGCGGCAAAGTTGTCCTCGATGACCCACTGCATGAACGGCTCGGCCACCACGGCGGCCTCGTCCCGCAGTCCAAGTTCATGTTCGACGGCGTCCAGGTCACCCGCCGTCGTGGCCGGCACCATCCGGTCCACCATGGTGCTGGGGAACGTGACGTGGGCGTCGAGCCAGGCGGTCAGCGGTTCGGCCTCCGCGGGCGGCAGTGCGGCGGCGAAGGCGTGCACCAGCGTCCTGGTCAGTTCGCCGTTCGCGGGGAGATTGTCGCACGAAACCACGGTGAGCGGACCAGTGCCGGTACGCGACCGCTGCTGCAAGCCTCGGGCGATTTGGCCAATGGCCGTGAGCGGCGCGCGCCCCTCAAGGTCTGCGCGGACCTCCGCATCCTCCAGGTTGAGGGATCCGGTTAGCGGGTCGATCCGGTACCCCTTCTCCGTGATGGTCAGTGTGAGCACCAGCGTTTCCGGCGCGGCGATCCGGTCCACCACGGCGGCCGGGTTGTCCCGTCCGGAGATGGCATCCACGATGCTGGACACCACCCTCAGCGGCGCAGCACCCTCGCCCCGTTCGGCCACGGTGAAGAGTCCGTCCTGTGGTGCGAGCTGCCGGGCCACGGTGTCCGAGCGCTGGGTGACGCCGGTGATCCCCCAGCCGGTTTCTCCGCTGGCCAGCATGGCGTTCTCGGTGAAGACAGCGGTGTGGGCGCGGGCGAAGGCGCCGAGGCCCAGGTGCACGATGCCGGGCTTCAGTCCGCTGGCCCGCAGCGCGGCGCCCGGGAATTCGGCCGAGTTTCCAGCGGTGCCGCTCAGGTTGGCGCTACTCAGGTTGGCGCTGCTCAGGTTGGCGCTGCTCAGGCGTGCGATGACAGCTCTCCTTCGGGTGTCCCCAGCGGCTGTGCTCCCAGGGCGTGGGCGCGCGTCTGCTCGAAGCTCGGGATGAAGCCGGTGCCGCCTTTTCCGCCCACCACGAGGGAGGCCGCCGCTGCCCCATACCGGACGGCGGCGGCGAGGCTGTCGCCGAGCACCAGACGCGCGGTCAGCGTGCCCACGAAGGCGTCGCCGGCCCCGGTCTGGTCCACCACGGCAGGTGCAGGAATGGCTTCGATCCAGGCCGACTCGGAGTCGCTCTCCAGCTGGATTCCCTCAGCCCCGCAGGTCACGGCAACGTTGGCGGTGCCCAGCGAGCGCAGCCTCGCGGCGGCCTCCTGCGGCGAGGACGTGCCCAGCAAGGCGGACGTCTCCCCCGGGAAGGAAGGCGTCACCAGGAAGGCCTGCGGTGCCAGCTCGACCACGGCCGCCGTCGCGTCCTCCACGGAGGTGAGCCGCGGCCGGTAGTTCGGGTCAAAGACAAAGCGGCTGGCAACCTCGGCGGCCTTGTAGACGGCGGCCCGGGACGAAGCCGAGATGGCGCACGCGATGCCCCCGGCAATCACAGCGCCGGCTGTGGCAAACACGTTCGGGTCGACGTCGTCCGGCCCCAGCGTGGAGCCCACGCTGCCGCTGCGCGCGTAGGAGAACTCGCGCTGCCCGTCCGGGTCGCAGTGCACCAAATACACGCCCTGCTGGCCCGGACGGAACTTCAGTAGCTCGGTGGAAATGCCTAGCTCGGCGATCCGGGCGGCGACCGCCTGGCCGAGGTCGTCGTCGGGCAGTACTGCCAGCAGCGCGGTGCGGGCACCGGCCGCGGCGGCGGCCGCGGCGACGTTCAGGGCATCGCCGGAGATGCCCAGCTGCGCCGGAACGCCGTGCCCGAACGGGACGTCGGTGGCCACCTCGAGGAGGATCTCCCCCATGGCGACGACGTCGAACGGCTGTGCTTCTGTCGGGTTACTCACCAGTCATGCACCGACCCGTCGAGCCGCCGGTTGATGGGCAGGTACTTGGGGTCGAACGGGAACGCGGCGGCCGCTTCCTCGTCGAACTGAACGCCGAGGCCCGGGGCGTCGCCGGGGTGCATGTAGCCGTCGGTGAAGGTGTAGGAAGTCTTGAACACCTCGTTGGCGGGGTCGCGGTGGCCCATGTATTCCTGGACGCCGAAGTTGGGGATGCTCATGTCCACGTGCAGCGCCGCGGCGAAGGACACCGGCGAGAGGTCACCCGCGCCGTGCGAGCCGGAGCGGACGCCGTACAGGTCCGCAAGCGAGAAGATACGGCGCAGGTGCGTGATGCCGCCGGCGTGCGAGACGGACGTGCGGATGTAGTCGATCAAGCGTTCGGTGATCAGCTGCTGGCAGTCCCAGATCGAATTGAATACCTCGCCCACGGCGATCGGCGTGGTGGTGTGCTGGCGGATCAGGCGGAACGCGGACTGGTCCTCGGCCGGCGTCGGGTCCTCGATCCAGAACGGGCGGAACGGTTCCAGCGAAGCGCCCAGCCGGCCAGCTTCAATCGGCGTCAGCCGGTGGTGGACGTCATGCAGGACGTGCACACCGTAGCCGAACTGTTCCCGCACGTGCGCCAACATCTTCGGCGCGAAGTCCAGGTACGCCGTCGTCTCCCACAGGTCCTCCTGCGGAATGTTGCCGCTGGCAGGCTCGTAGGTCTTGCCGTCCACCGGCCCGATCCCGTAGGTCTTCTCCAGCCCCGGCACCGCGGCCTGGGCGCGGATGGCCTTGTAGCCGAGGTCCAGGTGGTGCTGGAAGTCGGCGCTGAGGTCCTCCAGCGAGGAGCCGCTGGCGTGGCCGTAGACCATGACGCCCTCGCGGGCGGCGCCGCCCAGCAGCTCGTACACCGGCATGCCGGCGGCCTTGCCCTTGATGTCCCACAGTGCGACGTCAATCGCGGCGATCGCGGTCATGGTCACCGGGCCGCGGCGCCAGTAGGCACCCTTGTAGAAGTACTGCCAGGCGTCCTCGATGCGGCGGGCGTCGCGGCCGATCAGCAGCGGGCAGAGGTGCTCGGACAGGTAGGACGCCACAGCGAGTTCACGTCCGTTGAGGGTGGCGTCGCCGATGCCGGTAATCCCGTCCTCGGTTTCGATAACGAGCGTGACGTAATTCCGTCCTGGCGACGAAACCACTACGCGTGCGTCGGTGATCTTCACTGGTGGGGTCCTTTTGTGTGTCGGGTTTTGCAAGTAGGTCGCAGCAGATGGCGTTATGAGCCCTCAGAACGCCATCTGCTGCTACTCAGTTGGGTCAGGAGAGAGACGCGCGGTGGGTCGTGCCCACGCTGCCGTCGTCGGAGGGCTGCGAATCCAGTCCCCAATCCGCATATTCCTTGCCTCCGAGCCTGCCCGGGGCGGTCTCGGGCAGGAATGCGAGACAGACGACGCTGACAAGGATCAGCGCTGAGACGTAGATGGCGACGCCCGTCACCGAGCCGCCTCCAGCGGCGAGCAGAGCAGTGGCAACGACGGTGAAGGGACCGCTGGCGATCATGGCGCCGAACTGCCACACGATGGAGACACCGGTGTAACGGCCGCGGACCGGGAAGAGCTCGGGGTAGTAGGAAGCCTGAGGCGCGTAGGTTCCGGCGTGTCCCAAAGCCAGACCGGCGATGAGGATCGCAATGATGGGGAGAGGATCGCCGCTGGCAATGGCGTTGAAGGCAGGCCAGATCAAGAAGAGGTTCAGCACGGCAACGCCCAGGAAGATCTTCTTGCGCCCGAACCGGTCAGTCAGATGCCCCCAGATTGGGATCATGATGAGTTCGGCGATGATGGCGATGATGATGGCCTGGAGGACGAATGCCGAGTCATTGCCGAGGTGCTTGGAGTAGGCGACCAGGAAGACGGTGTAGAACGGGAACACCGCGGCCTCGACGAACTTGGAACCCATGCCCAAAAGGACTTCACGGCGGCTCGTCTTGAAGATCACCTTTATCGGGGCCTGCTGTGAGGCAGCATTTTCCTTCACCGCTTTGAACGTCTCCGACTCATCAACGCGCAACCGGATGTACAGGCCGACAGCGACCACAACGATGCTGAGCAGGAACGGCACGCGCCAGCCCCAGAGGAGGAACTGCTCCTGGGACAGCTGGGTGGTCAGGAAAGCGAATAGGGCGGAGGGAACCAAATACGCCGCGGGAGATCCGAGCTGGACAAGGCTGGCGAAGAAACCCCTGCGGTTTGGTGGGGCAGCCTCAGCGGTAAGCAGTACCGCACCGCCCTGCTCGCCACCGACGCCAAACCCCTGCAGAAGGCGCACGACAACAAGGATCACTGCCGCCCAAAGGCCAATGGTTTCGTAGGTCGGCAGGAGACCTATGGCAAAAGTGCCAAGACCCGTGATGAGCAACGTGTAGACGAGGGCCTTCTTCCGGCCGATCCGGTCGCCGATGATGCCCCAGACGATCCCGCCCAAGGGCCGGGCGAAGAACCCGACGGCGTAGGTCGAAAAGGCGGCGAGTGTTCCCAAAAGAGGGTCAATTTCAGGAAAGAAAATCTTGTTGAAGACGAGCGCCGACGCTGTTCCGTAGATGAAGAAGTCGTAGTACTCAGCCATCGTTCCGATGAATGACGCGGCTGCTGTGCGGCGGACCTTCTTCGGATCATGCGTGGGGGCCGCGGCGGGGGTGTTTGCCGCCGACGCTGTTGGGTCGTGCATTGCCAGTCCTTCTTCCTTGGAGGTTCTGATGGCCAGGAGGCCTTATAGGCGCCGCTTCGGCGCCAGCCTGAAAAGCGGGGAATCCCGATCACGCGACTTCAGTGCATTCGGGGGAATCTGCTTCCTCCTCGCGCTTTGCTGACTACCATACAAGCACTACCATTCTAGTTTGTCAACGATGGCTACACTGGATGCATGGCAACCGGCAAACCCGAAAAAGGGCAGTCTCCGCGGCTCTCCGTGCGGGACCAGACACTGGATACGCTCCGGCGTCGCATCATCTCCCTGCAGCTCCCTCCCGGCGAGCCGCTGTCCGAGAACGAGCTCGCCCAGGAACTGGGTGTCAGCCGGACGCCCGTGCGGGAGAGCCTCATCCTGCTGCGTGAGGAAGGGCTGGTGCAGGTCTTCCCGCAGATCGGTTCGTTCGTCTCGCTCGTGGATCTGGGACGGGTTGCAGAGGCCCAGTTTGTGCGCGAGGCCATCGAGTGTGCCTCCCTGAAGGATGCCGTCGTTGACGCCGCAGGGCTTGCCGGGCTGCGGGAAATTTTGGCTGCCCAGCGGGACGCGGAATCCGCCGGCGACGTCGAGGAGTTCTTCCGGCTCGACGAGGACTTCCACCGCGAGCTGCTCCGGCTGGCGGGGCACGAGTCGGCGTGGACAGCGGTCAACTCGGCCAAGGCGCACCTGGACCGCGCGCGCCGGCTCAGCCTGATCGACACCCGGCCCGTGTCCACGCTGATTGAGCAGCACACCGCCGTGGTGGACGCGCTCGAAGCCAACAACCGCCCCGAAGCGGACAGCTCCCTGCGGGTCCACCTGCGCGGCGTCTTCGAGGACGTCAAGCGCATCCAGGCATCGTCGCCCGAGCTCTTCTCGGACGGCACAGCATCACGCCCGGTCCGCCGCAGCATCGCCCGGCTTTCCTAAGCCCGTTCGGCCCGTCGGTCCGCTGGTTGGGCTTGTCGAAACCCGACGGGCCGCTTGCTACTGCTGCTTCACCAGGGCCGCTTCAAGGTTGATCTTCACCTTGTCGCTGACCAGGAGTCCGCCTGCTTCCAGGGCGGCGTTCCAGGTCAGGCCGAACTCCTTGCGGCTGATGTCGGCCTCGGCCGAAAAGCCTGCGCGGGTGGCTCCGAAGGGGTCGACGGCCACGCCGGTGAACTCGACCTCCAGTTCAACCGGCTTGGTGATGCCCTTGATGGTGAGGTCGCCCGTCAGCGTGTAGTCCTCGCCGTCGCCGTCAATGTGCGTGCCCGTGAAAGTCATCTCCGGGTACTTCCCGACGTCGAAGAAATCCTCCCCCTTCACGTGCGCGTCACGGTTGGCGTCGCCGGAATCGAAGCTTGCGGTGCTGACGGTGGCATGCAGCGAAGAATCGGCCAGGGAGTCCCGCACGTGGGCTTCGCCGGTTGCTTCCCGGAACCGCCCGCGGACCTTGCTGATCCCGGCGTGCCGTACGCTGAAGCCGATCTCACTGTGGGACATATCGAGTGTCCAAATACCGGGAGTCAGGCCTGCGGGAAGAGTCATGACGCATCTCCTTTGAAGGAAAAACCTGCTGGTCAGTGCGATTTCAACACTGGTTTAGCCCGGCGGTGAAGTCAAGGACGAGTAGCTTCATCGGGAGCGCATTCGAGCGGCAAGCGGACCCACCGGGAAGAACACATTCCTAGCCAATTTTCAGGAAACTTCTCTAGCCTAGGAACAGGCCCACCGCGTATCCCCCATCCGGGGTGGTCCTGCCGCTAGGAGAAGCCCCGCAAAGCCGTCAGGCAGTGCGGGGCTCTCTGCGTTTCGGGCACGTCTCCCGCGTGGCACCGCCAGCTCCGTCGCGCCGGCCAGTACGATCGACCGTTGAATCGACGACCAGCGCCACGGGAGTAAACCGCCTTGCATCAAGCACCACCCCGCAAAAGAAACTGGTTTGCCGCTGGCGCCCTTGCCGCCGTCATCCTGGCCACCACCGCCTGCGGCGGGGTTATCAGCGCAACCCGGCAGCCGTCGTCGGACGCTGTCCCCGGCGGGTCAACCGGAAACGCACCGGGGTATGCCGTCAAGGCAGCCGACCTCCTCGCCACCCTGCCCGTCAAAGGCCGCGCCCCGAAAACCGGCTACGACCGGGAGAAGTTCGGTCCGGCGTGGTCGGACACGGACCACAACGGCTGCGACACCCGCAACGACATCCTGGCCCGGGACCTCACCAAGACCACGTTCAAGCCCGGAACGAAGAACTGCATCGTCCTGACCGGCACCCTCGCGGATCCGTACACCGCCACCAGTATCGCTTTCACCCGCGGCAGCAAAACCAGCAGCGCAGTCCAGATCGACCACGTCGTTGCCCTCAGCGATGCGTGGCAAAAGGGCGCCCAGCGCCTCAGCAAGGCACAGCGGACCGCGTTCGCCAACGATCCCCTCAACCTGCTCGCCGCTTCCGGTCCCGCCAACCAGCAGAAGTCCGACGGCGACGCCGCCACCTGGCTGCCCGGCAGCCGTGCCTACCGCTGCCCGTACGTCGCGCGGCAGATTTCGGTCAAGGCGAAGTACAAGCTGTGGGTGACGCAGGCCGAACGCACCGCGATGGCCTCGGTCCTGGCCCAGTGCGGCGGCACTGTAGCTGGAGGTACAGCGGCTGGAGGAACGGCGGCTGGAACCAAGTAACTGGAACCGTGTAGCCGGACCCGCCGCCCGGCGACCGGCCAGACGGGCCGCTCCTCAGCCCTGCTCCGGCTCCACCTCCCCGGCGAACGGGTAGTCGTCCTCGTCGCTGCCAGGCGTGCCCGCGGCCTGCTCAATGGCGTCGGCCTCGGCAGCTTCCTCGGCGGAGAGATCCGGCGCCGCCGGCGGGCCGTTGGACCGCAGCGGGGTCCGCTGCTCCAGGGCGTCCGCCTCGGGAACGTCCTCGGGCAGCGGCCGCTGTTCCTCCTCCCCGAATTCCCCGCCCGCCGACTGGCGCTGCTCAAACGCGTCGACTTCCGGGACTTCGAGAGGTGTTTCGTCAGGCTGGCTGTTCATGGATCCTCCTGCGGCTGGGTCGGTTGTTCCACGAGTCTGGCCCTACTCTACGACGACGGCAATGGGGGCCGCGTGCTGCCCAACCCCTATGTGGAAAACTGCAC
This sequence comes from Arthrobacter globiformis NBRC 12137, assembly GCF_000238915.1. Classification (GTDB taxonomy): domain Bacteria; phylum Actinomycetota; class Actinomycetes; order Actinomycetales; family Micrococcaceae; genus Arthrobacter; species Arthrobacter globiformis. The sequence continues at coordinate 68,715 of NZ_BAEG01000083.1, forward strand.
GCGGCCGCGCATTGCTGCCCTACGTCAGCTGAGGTATCCGTTCGGGTTCAGCACGTACTTGGTGGCGGCGCCGGCGTCGAACTCGGCGTAGCCCTTGGGTGCGTCCTCCAGCAGGATCGGCTTCGCGTTGACGTTCTTGGCGATGTGCACGCGGTCGTTGAGGATGGCCATCATCAGCTGCCGGTTGTACTTCATCACCGGGCACTGTCCTGTAGTGAAGCTCAGTGACTTCGCCCAGCCCGTGCCGAGGCTCAGGCTCAGCGATCCCTTCTTGGCGGCCTCGTCGATGCCGCCCGGGTCACCAGTGACATACAGTCCCGGAATGCCCAACGCCCCGCCGGCGGCAGTGATGTCCATCAGCGAGTTCAGCACCGTGGCCGGCGCCTCCTTGGCACCCTCGCCATGCCCTTTCGCCTCAAACCCCACAGCGTCCACGGCGCAGTCCACCTCCGGGACCCCCAGGATCTGCTCGATCTGCTCCGCCGGGCCGCCCTTGGTCAGGTCGACGGTTTCGCACCCGAAGCTGCGGGCCTGAGCCAGGCGATCGCCGTTCATGTCGCCCACAATTACGACGGCGGCACCCAGCAGATGCGCGCTCGTCGCCGCTGCCAGTCCAACCGGACCGGCCCCCGCGATGTATACGGTGGAGCCGACGCCGACCCCTGCCGTCACAGCACCGTGGAAGCCCGTGGGGAAGATGTCCGAGAGCATGGCGAGGTCCAGGATCTTCTCCATGGCCTTGTCCTTGTCCGGGAACTTGAGCAGGTTCCAGTCTGCGTACGGCACCAGGACATAGTTGGCCTGGCCGCCCACCCAGCCGCCCATGTCCACATAGCCATAGGCGCTCCCCGGCCGGTCAGGGTTCACGTTGAGGCAGATGCCGGTCTTGCGCTCCTTGCAGTTCCGGCACCGGCCACACGAAATATTGAACGGCACTGAGCAGATGTCCCCGACCTTGATGAATTCGACGCCGGGCCCCACCTCCACCACTTCACCGGTGATTTCGTGGCCCAGCACCAGGTCCGGTGGAGCTGTGGTCCGGCCGCGGACCATATGCTGGTCCGAACCGCAGATGTTGGTGGCCACAGTTTTTATAATTGCTCCGTGGGGAACCTGGCGCCCCACGTTGGCCGGATTTACGCCCGGCCCGTCCTTGAGTTCAAAAGTGGGGTAGTCGATGTCGATGACTTCCACCTGGCCGGGTCCCTTGTAGGCAACGGCTTTGTTCCCTTCCATCTCTTTCCTCCTGGCGTCACGGACCCTTCCCGGTGAAGGGTCGGCGGTGAATTCCTGAGTGATGTGATGCGCCCTCCAGGGCATTCCCTTGAAAGGCCGGACGGCGCCGTCGGGCCCTAAAGGTGGAGGGTCCTGCCAGTCTAGAACGGTGCCTGCCAAGGGTCCATGGGGCTCCTGCTAAGCCATGCCGGGCGACTACGGGGCAGATCCTGCAATTACGATAATTACGCAACACAATTGGGTCTTTTTGATCCGGCGCATCGGGCCTACGTTGGGAACAGCGAGTCGCCCAGCCAGGGCGTCCGGAACCGTGGAGGAATCCCATGAGCACGCATGTAGCCGATTGCAGCGTTACCAACTGCTCCTTCAACGACCACTCTGAATGCAACGCCGAGGCCATCACAGTTGGCGGCACCACAGACCACGCTTCGTGCGCCACCTTCATTGACACGGGCACTCACGGCGGCCTTCCGAAGGTCCTTGCCGGTGTCGGAGCATGCCAACGGGCCGAATGCGTCCATAACAACCATCTGATGTGCAGCGCACCGGAAGTCCACGTCGGCCCCGGTCCGGACAACGCCGACTGCCTTACCTACTCCCACAACGGCAAGCAGCCGGTCACCTAACCGGCAGGCACGTAGGGTCCCCCATTGGCGCAGTCCCCGGCCGGTGGGGCTTGATTGTCACAGCCTCTTGCTAGATTCGAATCAGCGCACCGGGAACCGTCCCGGAGCGAGGCTGCCAATGGGGAGGCCCCATGTTCCTGCTCGACCCAACCACGCCGGGAGCCCCGGCTGATCTGGTCTTTTCAGCCAGCGACCTCGTGGCCGCCAGCGAATGCGAGTACCGCACGCTCCGGATCCTGGACGAGAAGCTGGGCCGCTCCCCTAAAGCCGACTTCCCTGCCGATGAGATGCAGGCACGGGCGGGCAAGCTCGGCGACCTCCACGAGCACAAGGTGCTCGCTTCACTCGTCGACCGCCATGGCACGTGGGATGCCTCGCGCGGAAACGGCGTCTACTGCATAGAACGTGGAACTCCGGACCGGGCCAGCCTGACGGACAAGGCGCGCGAAACCGCCGCTGTGCTCCGCGCCGGGGCCGACGTCGTCTTCCAGGCCACCTTCTTCGACGGCGAGTTCCTCGGCTACGCGGACTTCCTCGTGCGTGAGGAGCCTGCCTTGCCTGATGGAGTGCCTGATGGAGTGCATGAAGCGCAGCGGTACGCGGTCTGGGACACCAAGCTGGCGCGTCACGCCAAGGTAGGGGCCCTGCTGCAGCTCGCCGCCTACGGCGACCAGCTGATCGGCCTCGGACTGGAACCGGCCCCGCGCGTCACCCTGATGCTGGGAAACATGGAGCGCAGCTCGCACTCACTGGACGATCTGCTGCCGGTGTACCGCGAGCGCCGGGCGCGCTTCCGCGAGCTCACTGCTAGGCATCGTCGCGGGGAGACCGCCGTGGCGTGGCAGCAGCCGGGTGTCAGCTACTGCGGCAGGTGCGACTACTGCGCCGAGCAGGTGGCCAGGCACCGGGACCTGTTGATGGTGGCCGGCATGACGTCCGTCCAGCGGAAGAAGCTCGTCGCGGATGGCATCACCACCATCGACGCCCTCGCCGAACTGCCGCCGAACCTGGCCACAGGTTCGCGGCGGCGCCTGCGTGACCAGGCCAGGATGCAGACCGGGCTGGAGGCGGCCGACGGCTCACGCACCTTCGTGAAGGAGGGCCAGCCGCACACCGTCACGTACAGGGTGCTGGCGGACAACGCGCTGGCCGGCATCCCTGCCCCGAGTGACGGCGACATCTTCTTCGACTTCGAGGGCGACCCGCTCTGGCAGGATCCCGCTGGCCAGTGGGGCCTGGAGTACCTCTTCGGCGTGATTGAGGCCGCGCGGCCCACCGACCCGCCAGGCCAGGAACCGGTCTTCCGTCCGTTCTGGGCTCACTCCCGGGCGGACGAACGGCAGGCGTTCCTGGACTTCCTCGCCTACGTGGAGGAGCGCCGCGCGCAGTATCCGGACATGCACGTCTACCACTACGCGCCCTACGAAAAAACGGCCCTGCGCAACCTCTCGCTGAACCACGTTGCCGGCGAGGATGTGGTGGACTCGTGGCTGCGTGACGGGCTCCTCGTGGACCTCTACGCCACGGTCCGGCATTCACTCCGGATTTCCGAAGCCTCGTACTCCATCAAGAAGCTCGAGCCCCTGTATATGGGGGACAACCTGCGCTCCGGGGACGTCAAAGACGCCGGAGCCTCGGTGGTGGCCTACGCCGCTTACTGTGCGGCGCGCGACGCCGGCCCTGACACGCAGGCGGAGGCGGCCGCCATTCTGGCCTCCATTTCCGACTACAACCAGTACGACTGCCTGTCCACGCTGCGCCTGCGGGACTGGCTGCTGCAGCTGCGTGGCGGTGCGCCTGCCGCTCCTGGCGAGGCGGGCGCGGCGGACGCCGCGGGAATGCCCGGGGTGGACGCAGTCCCGGGGATGCCCGGTGCGGATGCAGCTCCGGACGCGGGACCTTCGCCGGAGGAAGCAAGCCTGCGCGCCTTCCTGGACGCCATTCCGGAGCACCGCGAGCTGGGGCCGGACGAGCAGGCCGTGGCCATGGTCGCGGCGGCCACCGGCTATCACCGGCGGGAGCGCAAGCAGTTCTGGTGGGAGCACTTCGACCGCCTCGAATCCGAGGTCGACAGGTGGCGGGACCAGCGCAACGTCTTTATCGTGGAAGCGGCCGAGGTGGTCTCGGACTGGGCGCCGCCCACCTCCCGGGCCCGGACTGAGTCCCGCACCTTGCAGCTCACCGGGATCATGAGCGAGGGCTCGGAATTCAAGCCGGGCTCCACCTGGTTCCGGATGTTCGAGGACCCCCTGCCCGACGGTCTGGGGGAGGTCGACGGCGGGCGGACGCCGAGGCGTGCGGGGACCGGCCAATCTGCGGGTGCGGGCACAGCGGCCGGGGGCAGCGTGGCAAGCACGGACCCGGGCACGGTTGGGGCCGGCTCGTCGGCAGGCGCGGAGTCAGCACGCCATGAAGCCGCCATGCCGCCCTCCCGTGACGGCATCTTCGGCACGCTCGTGGTGGCCGTCGAAGACCATCCTGATCAGCCCGGCCGGACCGTCATCACCATCACGGAGAAGTCCACGGGCAAGGTGCCGCCGTACTTTCAGCTACCCATGGCGCTGACGGACGACCGCCCCATTCCCACCGTCAGCATCGAGGCAGCCCTGACAGAGCTCGCGCAGCTTGTCGGCTCCACGCTGCCGGAACTCCCCAAGCATCCCGGAGTGGACATCCTGCGGCGCACAGCACCCAGGCTGGCCGGCATCCCGAATCTGCCTGCCGTCGGCAATGATGAATCGGGGCACGCCGACTACGTCTCAGCCATTACCCAGGCGCTGAAGCACCTGGACCGGTCCTACCTCGCGGTGCAGGGACCTCCGGGGACCGGCAAGACGTTCGTCGGCTCCCACGTTATTGCCCGGCTCGTGGAAGCCGGCTGGAAGGTTGGTGTGGTCGCCCAGTCCCACGCCGTCGTCGAGAACATGCTCTGCACGGCCATTACGAAGGCCGGGGTGGATCCTGCAGCCGTGGCCAAAAGGCTGGCGCAACCGCACGACGTTCCGTGGACCTGCATCGCCGACGAGGACATCGCGAGGCTCTTGAACGCCGACGGCGGCTGCCTGGTTGGCGGAACCGCCTGGACCATGACGGGCAAATGCGTCCCGGCAGGGTCGCTGGATCTGCTGGTCATTGACGAGGCCGGCCAATATTCGCTGGCCAACACCCTGGCTGTGGCCCGGTCCGCGAAGCGGCTTCTGCTGCTCGGCGACCCGCAACAGCTTCCGCAGGTCACCCAGGGCTCCCATCCGGAGCCGGTCGATGAATCGGCACTCGGCTGGCTGTCGGCCGGGCATGCCACGTTGCCTGCAGAGCTGGGCTACTTCCTCGCCGATTCCTGGCGGATGCATCCCGAGCTGTGCCGCAAGGTGTCAGTGCTCAGTTACGACGGCCGGCTGGAGTCCGCACCGGCGGCATCCCTGCGCCATCTCGACGGGGTGCCGCCGGGCGTCGAAACCGTCCTGGTGCCGCATGCCGGCCACACCACGAGTTCGGCGGAAGAGGCAGCCGCGATCGTCGGACTGGCACGCGAACATATCGGACTCAAGTGGACGCCGGGCAAGGACGAGCCGATCCGGCGGCTGGAAGCCAGGGACATCCTGGTGGTGGCTGCCTACAACGCCCAGGTCCAGACCATCCGGCATGCCTTGGATCAGGATGGCCTGCCGGGCGTGCGGGTGGGCACCGTGGACAAGTTCCAAGGGCAGGAAGCTCCCGTGGTGCTCGTGTCCATGGCATGCTCGGCCATTGCCGAGGCACCCCGGGGAGCCGAATTCCTGCTCAACCGCAACCGGATCAACGTGGCTGTGTCGCGGGGCCAGTGGCGGGCCGTGATCGTCCGCTCCCCCGAGCTCACGAACTACATGCCCTCGCGCCCCTTCGCACTTGAGGAGCTCGGGGCCTTCCTGGGCCTCAGCCCGGGTGAGCTCAGCCGACGACCTGAAAGCTCCTGAATCCGCCCTCAGCCGGGGAAACTTTCTCATCGACGTGGGCCACCCTGCCCGGCGCCTGGGATGAACCAAGCCAACGCCTGAATTCGACGATGTCGGGCTGCGGGCCCTCCGCGACGACGGCGACCGAACCGTCGTCGTCGTTCCGGACCGAACCGGTCAGCCCCAGCTCGTCGGCCTTTCGCGCGGTCCAGTAGCGGAAGCCGACACCCTGGACCATTCCCGTGACGCGTGCGGTGAGGCGGACGCTGTCCGGGTCTGCTGCCTTCGAGTCAGTCATGGAACCAATGTAGCGCCGGCGGCTTGGGTCTAGACAGGCTCGACCAACGCACAGCGAAGCCCCGCTGCAGCGTGGTGCTGCAGCGGGGCTTCGGCCGGATGGGGTCAGTTGACGGTGATGTCCCGGGTCCGGTGGTCGTAGCGGATCGTGAGCTGTCCGCCGGAGTGGTGCAGTTCGTGGTTGGCTCCATCGAACGCGCCGAACGCGCCATAGTTCTCATCCCAGGAACGGTTGAGGGCGATCTTAAAGGTGTAGTAGCCAGCCGGGACTTCAGCCGAAAGCTTCCACAGCTGGTCCAGCTCGTCCAGCTTCATCTGCGCTTCGTCGTACTGCGGTGCCCAGTTCTCCGGGGCTCCCAGCAGGGTGTTGAAGTCGCCGGCCACAGCTACGGCGGCGGGCTGGTCGATGGCTTCCGCGGAGCTTTCGACGGCGGGAGCCTGCGCTTCAGCGTCGGCCTCTGCCTTCTTCAGGACAGCCTTGGCCACGGGAGCGACTGCATCCTCGATCAGCTTGGCGGCCTTGTCGACAACCTTCGCTGCCTTGGACGGAGCCTTCTCTGCCTTGGCTGCGGCGGCCTTCGCGGGCGCTTTCTTGGCTGCCGGCTTGGCAGGTGCAGCCACCGGAAGGGGCGTGTCGGCAGGGACCGGGGTACCGGCGTCGAGCGCTGCCGAGAAGCTGGCTGCGTCCGGGAAAGCAACCGTAGCGCGCTGCCCGTCCTCGGTGATGGTCCAGCCGGAGCGTCCCTTGACCAGCCAGCCGGCCTTGACCAGCTTGGCCGTGGCGGTGGTCAGCGATTTGTGGCCGCGGGGGATCCCGCCGCTGAGGAGTTCAGCTTCGTAGGCGTTCAGCGGAACCCGGACGAGGGCTTCAGCCAGCACGGCGCCGGCGTTCTGCGACTCACCGGACAACACCCCCTCTGCCAGAACGTCCAGCACGGCCTTAAGGCGGATGTTGGTGTTTTCGGCGGCAGTCTTGCGCATGGTTCCCCTTACAGAGCGATTGTTCCCCCAGTAGTTTGCCAAGTACTGGGCAAATCTGGCGACTTTGTTCGGTAAACATTGTGTGTCGTGACCGACTATGACGGGGATTACACCGAAACCGAGCCGGAAATCTCGGTTTCTGGAGATTTGCGGGGACTAGCTTACCCCTCGAAATTTTCTGGCGGCGGAAATAGAAAGTAGGCTTACGATACAGAGTGAGGCACTAGTCGGAAGGGATGAATTCAGTGAGTGAACACAGCAGCAAGGCAGACGGCTTTATCGTTCCGGACCCCTCGAAGCTCCGGGACGACGTTCCCGGCGATGCGGGTGATGACGCCAACGCCATCCGCTTCAGCGAGGAGCAGGCGCTCATCGAGGAACAGTCACACGGCATCCGCCCGCAGCGCTACAGCGTCCCGTCCGGCGGCCCCACCATGGAGGAAGCCCGCGGCAACATGGACCTGTCCGACGACACCGGCGACGCGGCCTCCTCAGACAGCAGCGACGACGGACTGCACAGCGGCCAGGAACAGTAAGCACTGACCGCGGATCAGCGACACGGAAGGGCGGCTGCCGGCGGCGGCCGCCCTTCCGCATTACCGGCGACTTACTGCACGTAGCCTTCCACCTCATTGACGGGCCGGGCATCCGCCTCGTTGGGATCTTCGCCGGCCTTCGCCTTCGCGCGCCGCTGTCGCAGCAAATCCCAGCACTGGTCCAGCGCCTCCTCTACCTGCCGCAGCCGCGCGCGGCGTTCACCCCGATCCTCCTCGTCCCCATCCTCCCCATCCCCGTCGGAACCGTCCCCGCCGGAGCCGCCGGCCGGGCCCGACGCCGCCCGCTCACGGAGCTGGTGTTCTTCGTCAACCAGCGCCTGAATGCGCTGCAGAATGTCCTGGTCGTCCATCGCCTTCACTCCTTAGTTACCGCGTGCTGGTCACCGCATGCTGGTCACCGCGTGCTGGTCACCGCATGCCGGATTCACTCATGAGGACCGCCACCGGCGCGTCGCTCGCCCGTGCTGGGACTGCCAGCCTAATGAGGTGCCGCAGCCCGCGGAAGAGACTGCCGGATGCCCTTCGCAGCGGGAGCCTGCGCCTCGCATTCCGAACTGCGGCACCACTGGCGGCGCCGCCGTCGTCTCGTTAGGGTAGACGGTAAGCATGCTTAGCATTATCCCGATGCCAGCACCGCCCGGAGCACGATGATCCTGTCCGCGTTCAACACCATCTGGAGGAGAACCATGACCGACCAGTACACGTTCAAGAATCCTGTCACCGCCTACGAGCACATCGAGCCGCCCAAGCAGCACCAGCCCGAGCCCGGCCTGGACGCCAAACTTGAACCCAAGGCCGACCTGGGCGAGGACACCTACCGCGGCACCGGACGCCTCGACGGCCGGAAGGCAATCGTCACTGGCGCGGACTCAGGCATCGGCGCAGCGACGGCGATCGCGTTCGCCCGGGAAGGGGCCGACGTCGTACTTTCCTACCTGCCGGAGGAGGAGGAAGACGCGGCAAAGATCGCGAACCTGATTGAGAAGGCCGGCCGCAAAGCCGTGAAGGTGCCCGGAGACCTCAAGGACGCCGCAATCTGCCAGAAGCTGGTGGACACCGCACTGCAGGAACTGGGCGGACTGGACCTCCTCGTGAACAACGCCGGAAAGCAGGTGGCGCAGGAGGACATCGGCGACATCACGGACGAGCAGTTCGACCACACGCAGAAGACCAACGTGTACGCCATGTTCTGGCTCACCAGGGCCGCGGTTCCACACCTTCCCGCTGGCTCCACAATCATCAACACCACGTCGATCCAGGCCTACAACCCGTCGCCGACACTCCTGGACTACGCCACCACGAAGGCGAGCATCAACAACTTCACCAAGGGACTTGCCCAGCAACTGGCACCGAAGGGCATCCGCGTGAACGCCGTGGCTCCCGGGCCGATCTGGACGCCCCTGCAGGTCAGCAGCGGCCAGCCCAAGGAAGCGCTGCCCGAGTTCGGCAAGGACACTCCCCTGGGCCGCGCCGGACAGCCCGCCGAACTCGCCCCGGCCTACGTGTTCCTGGCCTCGGCGGAATCGAGCTTCGTGGTCGGAGAGACCCTGAACGTCAACGGCGGCAGCCCCACGCCATAGCTGTCGCCCCGCTCTGCGTCAGGTTGCAGCAAATATCCGCACCACTTCAGGTAGCAGCACCGCCGCCAGCCACCGGGAAAACCGCACCAGCATGCGGAAGACCCGGGGCCGGCGGCATTTCGGCGCCACGAAAGTGGAGCAAGATTGCCGCGAATCGACTTATAGTGGCGACTAGACCGCACCTCCCTGAGCCACTCCCGCAACCTACCTGAGGAGAGCCCCATGGAATCCCGCACACTTGGTCCACTTTCCGTCTCCAGCCTGGGCCTCGGCTGCATGGGCATGAGCGAGTTCTACGGAAGCGGCGATGACAGCGAGTCCATCGCCACCATCCACGCCTTCCTGGACGCCGGCGGAACCCTGCTGGACACCGCAGACATGTACGGCCCGTTCACGAACGAGTTGCTGGTGGGCAGGGCCATCGCGGGCCGGCGCTCCGACGTGGTCCTGGCCACGAAATTCGGCAATGAGCGGCGGGAGGACGGTTCCTGGGTGGGCATCAACGGCCGCCCCGACTACGTCCGCGCCGCCTGCGACGCCAGCCTGCAGCGGCTCGGGGTGGACCACATCGACCTCTACTACCAGCACCGGGTGGACAAGACCATTCCGATCGAGGACACCGTCGGGGCGATGGCGGAGCTCGTCGAGGCCGGCAAAGTCCGTCATCTCGGGCTGTCCGAAGCCAGCGCTGACACAATCCGCCGGGCGCATGCCGTCCATCCAATCACCGCGCTGCAGACCGAGTATTCACTCTGGGAGCGGGAGCCGGAGACGAAGGTCTTCCCCGTGCTGGCCGAACTGGGAATCGGTTTCGTGCCCTACAGCCCCCTGGGCCGGGGCTTCCTCACCGGCCAGCTGCGCAGCCCCGACGACTTTGCGGCGGATGACTTCCGGCGGCACTCCCCCCGTTTCCAGGGCGAAAATTTCACCCGGAACCTGCAGCTCGTGGACCGGGTCAAGGAACTCGCAGATGAGAAGCAGTGCACTCCGGCGCAGCTCGCTCTGGCCTGGCTGCTCGCGCAGGGCGATCACATCGTCCCCATTCCCGGCACCAAAAAGCGCGAACGCCTGGCCGAGAACCTGGGCGCGGCCGCCGTCGAGCTTTCAGCCGGGGACCTTGCCCGCCTTGATGAGCTTGCCCCGGCGGGCGCTGCCGCGGGAGCGCGCTACCCGCACATGGCCTCGATAGATACTTAGAACCCGGCGCATCCGCCGGGATCACCGCACCAATGAGTTAGAGACGAGCAGGAAAGGTAATCCAATGACAGGCAACACCGAAGGCGACGGCGGCACCGCCTCCGCCGGAGCGACCGGCACCGGCGACACTGACCAGGACCTCGCAGACTGGAGCCATCGACTCATCCAGGCGCTGCAGATCCTGGATCTGAAGGTGGACCAGCAGCTGGTCGCTCGCCTGGCCGACGAGTCTTCCCGCGCGGTGAACGGACGTGCCGCTCCTGTCACCGCGATGCTGGTCGGCTACGCCGCCGGACTCCGGGCACACGGCAGCAGCGCGTCGCCGCAGGAGGCGGTGCAATCGGCGGCCGACGTCGCCCTGCGGCTGTGTGAGCACGGCACCGAGGGCGGCCCGGACAGCGAAGGCTGGTCACGCACCGCCCAGTAAGGGCGATGCGTGACGGGGCGGTCAGGAAGCTTCGGGAGCTAAACAGGCTCGGCGGTGGGCTCCAACCGCACGAGCACAGCTTTGGACGCCGGCGTGTTGCTTCCCTCCGCGACGCTGTCCAGGGGCACCAGCACGTTGGCCTCCGGGTAGTAGGTGGCCGCGCAGCCGCTGGCCGTGGGATACGAAACGACGCGCAGCTTCCGCATCACCCGCTCCACGTTATCCTCGTATACGCCGTGGATATCCACGAACTGGCCGTCGCTGAGGCCAAGTTCGGCGATGTCCTCGGGGCTCACGAACACCACGTCGCGGCCCTTCTTGATGCCGCGGTAGCGGTCGTTGTGCCCGTAGATGGTGGTGTTGAACTGGTCGTGCGAGCGGACGGACTGCAGGATCAGCGTGCCGGCTGGCCGCTCGATGCTCTCCAAGTGATTGACCGTCAGTATGGCCTTGCCCGTGGGAGTGGGGAAGGTCCGCGAATCGCGCGGGCCGTTGGGCAGGACGAAGCCGCCTTCCTGCCGGATCTTGTCGTTGTAGTTCTCGCAGCCGGCCACCACGTGGGAAATGTGCTCGCGGATGAGGTCGTAGTTCTTCTCAAACCCTGCCCAGTCCGCGCTGGACTTCCCCGCCACCGTCTCCCGCGCGATCCGGCAGACGATCGCAACCTCCGACAGCAGGTTCGGCGCAACGGGCTGCACCCGCCCTGCCGAGGGATGAACGGCGCAAACGGTGTCCTCCACGGAAACGAACTGCGGACCGGACTCCTGGAGGTCGATTTCCGTGCGCCCCATGGTGGGCAGGATGAGGGCTTCCCTCCCCGTCACCGTGTGCGAGCGGTTCAGCTTCGTGGAGATTTGGACGGTGATGTCGGTGTTCTCCATTGCCGCTTCGGCGGCGTGCGTGTCCGAAATGGCGGCCACCAGGTTTCCGCCCAAGGCCACGAAAACCTTGATCCCGCCGTCGCGCATTCTTCGGATGGTTTCCACGGCATCAGCGCCGTGCTCGCGCGGCGGGTCGAAGCTGAACTCCTTGCCGAGCGCGTCGAGGAAGGCGGGCGGCATCTGCTCCCAGATGCCCATGGTCCGGTCCCCCTGCACATTGCTGTGCCCGCGGATCGGCGAGGCGCCGGCCCCCGGCTTGCCGATGTTTCCACGCAGCAGGAGAAGGTTGATGATCTCCTTGATGGTGGCCACACCCTTCTTGTGCTGGGTGATTCCCATGGCCCAGGTGATGATGACCCGGTCGGCTTTCAGATACCGGGCGGCCAGCTCATCGATCTCGTCGCTGCGGAGTCCCGTGGCGGCCAGGACGGTCTCGTCGTCAAGACCCTCTAGATGTGCTTTGAGGTCGTCCAGCCCCTCACAGTGCTCCTCGAGGAATTGATGGTCCAGCACGGTCCCCGGGTTCTTCGCCTCGGCGTCGAGGACCCGCTTCGAAATGGCCTGCAGCAGCGCCATGTCGCCGCCCACGCGGATCTGCAGAAACTGGTCCGCGAGGTCGGTGCCGTGGCCGATGATGCCTTTGACCTTTTGCGGGTTCTTGTACCGCAGCAGCCCGGCTTCCGGCAGCGGGTTGACGGCCACAATCTCCGCGCCCGCCTCCTTGGCCTCCTCGAGGGCCGTGAGCATGCGCGGATGGTTGGTGCCCGGGTTCTGCCCCATGATGATGATGAGCTGCGCCTTGGCGAAGTCGTCGTAGGTGATGGTGGCCTTGCCGATGCCGATGGTCTGGCCCATAGCCCAGCCCGACGATTCGTGGCACATGTTGGAGCAGTCCGGCAGGTTGTTGGTGCCGAAGGCCCGCACGAACAGCTGGTAGATGAAGGCGGCCTCGTTCGACGTCCGGCCGCTCGTGTAGAAGGCGGCCTCGTCCGGGCTGGCCAGTCCGTTGAGCTTTCGGCCCAGAATCCCGAATGCCTCGTCCCAGCTCACGGGACGGTAACGGTCTTCGCCTGCCGGCTTGTACACCGGCTCCGTCAGGCGGCCCTGCATCCCGAGCCAGTACTCAGTCCGCTGGCGCAGCTCACTGACAGTGTGCTCCGCCCAGAAGTCCGACTCGATCACCACAGGTGTGGCTTCCCAGGTGACAGCCTTGGCCCCGTTTTCGCAGAACTCAAAAGTCTTCCGGTGGTCCGGGTCCGGCCAGGCGCAGCTCATGCAGTCGAAACCGTGCTTCTGGTTCAGGGCCAGCAGCGTCTTCTCTGTCCTGCCCAGGCCCATGTGCTTGATGGCCGGCTGCATCGAGTGCAGGACGCCCGGGATGCCGGCGGCCCACTCCTTCGGCTTGCCTACCTCGAGGTCCTTCTCGTCCGCCTCTTCAACGTCTGGGTTCTTGCGCGGCATGCTGCACACTCCTTGACTCGGCATGGTCCAAGTACTGCTGTCCGCGGCTCCGTCGCCGCCGTTTGCCTCCCTCACAGGACTAGCAGTTATGGAAGGCGCCTGCAAGCATTCGGCCAGCTGCCGGGCCGGACGGTCCTGCCTGGGTCCTGCCTGCTGGCGCGTCGAAGCAAACGGGGCGGACAATTGGAGCACCTGCAGACCGTTTGGAGCCGCAATGGGCCGTTCAATGGGCTGGCTAAAGCACCACAGGCTTCTGGCTTTCTTTATCGTCGCCTACGCAATTTCCTGGGCCTCCTGGCCGTTCTTCGCGGCCGGGCTGTTGCCGCGAATGGAATTCCTGCCGGTTGGTCCGCTTGCCGCGGCAGTCGTCGTCATGGCCCTGACCGAAGGACGTCCCGGGTTCCGTGCCTGGGGACGGCGGTTGATCCGGTGGCGCGTCGGGTGGATCTGGTACGCCGTTGCACTCCTTCTCCCCGCAGCACTCGTCCTGGTTACCGGCTTGGTCACCATGGCACTCGGCGCCGCCGCCCCGGGCCTGGAACGGCTGACGTGGAGCGGCCTGCTGACCGTGTTCGCGGTCAGGCTGGTGAATCCGCTGGACGGACCACTGGGCGAAGAGCCCGGTTTCCGCGGCTACGCCCTGCCCCTGCTCCAGGCATCGCGTCCGCCGCTGCTGTCCGCGGCGATCCTCGGTGTGCTTGTAGCGCTGTGGCACCTGCCGCTGATCCTCTTCGGTGGGCTAAGCCCGATCGGTCTGCCGACGACGTTCGCTATCACGTTCCTCTACGTGTGGCTTTTCAACCGCACCGGCGGCAGCGTCCTCTTGACGCTTCTGTTCCACAACAGCCAGGGCACCTTCACCGTTGGTTCCTTCGGCTTCAGCACCGCCGCCGCTGGCCGCGCCGAGCTGATTTACTTCCTGGTGGTGGTCCTGGCAGTTCTTGCAACCGTGGTGCTGGACCGCCAGGCGTGGCGCAAGGCACCCCGCTCGGCCACCGCCGTCGGGCGTTTCCCGCTTGCCATGCGTCCCAAGTGAACGACGGCGGGTGATTGGCGCCGGATGATCGGCGCTGGGTGATCGGTACCGTGCGAACGGCGCCGGCGCTCCCATTCAGGAACCGGTAACCCATACCCCAGGAGGAAAAATGTCCTCACCGTTAGCTAGATCCGCCGGTCCCATCGCGCTGGTGTCCGGCCTTGTCTTTGCCGCAGCGGACGTGGCGCGCCTGCTCGCTGCCGACCTGAGCCTGGACCGGATCGAGATGATGCGGCAGGCGCCCTTCCAGATCACGAACGCCCTGTACTGGGTGGTCTTCATCGGCCTCACCCTCGCCCTGGCATCCGTCTACTTCAGGCTCGGTGGCAGGGCAGGCGGACTGGGCGCCGTCGGCTTCTGCTTCGCGCTGGTGGGCACCCTGGACATGGCCGGCAACATGTGGTTCGACGGTTTCGCCGCCCCCTGGATCGCAGACGTCGCCCCTGGCGCGATCCTCGCCGGAGGGTCCGGAATGCTGGCGGTCGGAGGGCTCTCCAGCTACGTGCTTTTTGGCTCTGGGCTGGATGGTCTTCGGCATCACCGGCTGGCGCTCAGGCATGTTCCCTTGGTGGCTGGGTGTGGCCTTCGTCGTCGCCGGCTTCCTCGGTTACAACGCCGGACTGCCGCCCTACGGGATCCCCGTCGGGCTGGTCATGGCGGCGCTGGGCTGGTGGATCATCCGGACGGGCGCGCCGGCGGTCACCAAGCCGCTGACCACCCCTCCCGATTCCTAGCCCGACAGTTCGGCCAGCAGCTCCTGCTTCCGTTCCTCGCTGGCGAAGGACGACCTGATCGAGTTGGCGGCCAGCCTGACCCGGTCGAATTCGGACAGGCCCAGAACCGACTCGAGCTGGGCAAAGTTGCTGTCCACGTAGCCGCCAAAGTACGCCGGGTCGTCCGAGTTCACGCTGACGTTGAGCCCGGCGGCCAGCATCGCCGGCAGCGGATGGGCGGCCAGCATGTCCACGGCGCGGAGCCGGACGTTCGACAGCGGACAGACCGTCAGCGGCACCCTGTCATTGACCAGCCGTTCCACGAGCTCGGGATCCTCCATGCACCGGATTCCGTGGTCGATCCGCTCCACGGCCAGGACATCCAGCGCCTCCACAATGTACGACGGCGGGCCTTCCTCCCCCGCGTGCGCAATCTTCCGCAGGCCTGCTTCGCCGGCCCGGGCAAACAGCCGGGTGAATTTCGACGGCGGGTTGCCCACCTCTGCGGAATCCAGACCGATGCCGGCGATCGGCGCGTTCATCGCAAGAAGCCCCTCCAGGACCTCGAGCGCCGAGTCCTCGGAGAGGTCGCGCAGGAAGGCGGCAATCAGCAGCGTCGAAACGCCGAACTCCTCCTCAGACGTGGCGAGCACCGACGCCACGCCGTTGACGCACGTCTCCAGGGAAACCCCGCGCGAGAGGTGCGCCTGCGGATCCATCATGATTTCCGCGTGCCGCACCCCGGCCGCCGCAGCCCGCGCCAGGTAAGCCCGGGTCATGTCCGCGAAGTCCTGCTCCGTCCGCAGCACAGCCATGTTGGCGTAGTACAGATCGAGGAAGGACTGCAGGTCGGTGAACTCGTAACGGCTCCGCAGCTCGTCCAGGTTCGCGTACGGCAGCTCGATCCCGTTCCGTTCAGCGAGCGCAAAAATCAGTTCCGGTTCCAGCGTTCCCTCGATGTGAAGGTGGAGCTCGGCCAAAGGCATCGGCGACGCGGCCGCCACCAGCTCCTCTTCACCAGAAATCGCAGTTTGATCTGAAGGCCCAGTTTGACCTGAAGGAGCAGTGGGATCGATCGGTTCGGCGGCGGCGTCGTAAGTGTTCACCCCGACAGAATAGTCCCCGGACCGGCTATGACCGCTAGAGTCGAACAGATGCGGACTGAAGAGTATGCTGCCCCCTTGGCCGATCTGGACTGGAGCCTGGAAGCCGGCCCCGGAGCCGCCCACTCCATCGGTGCCCACCATTCCGCGGACGGCTTCGTCCGCGTGCGCGGTGCCCGCGAGAACAATCTTCGCAACGTGGACGTGGCTGTGCCGCGCGACGCGATCGTTGCGTTTACCGGCGTCTCGGGATCGGGCAAGTCCTCGCTGGCATTCGGCACGATCTACGCTGAAGCCCAGCGCCGGTACTTCGAGTCCGTGGCGCCGTACGCCCGGCGCCTCATCCAGCAGGGCCACAATCCCAAGGTGGAAATGATTACCGGGCTGCCTCCCGCCGTCGCGCTTCAACAGCGCCGCGGGACACCGAGCAGCCGTTCCACGGTGGGGACGGTGACCACGCTGTCCAACTCGATCCGCATGCTGTTCTCGCGCGCCGGCAGCTACCCTGCCGGTGCCGGCACCCTGGACTCGGACGCCTTCTCTCCCAACACGGCCGCCGGGGCCTGCCCCGAGTGCCACGGCCTCGGCGTTGCGCACACCGTGAGCGAAGCCTCCCTGGTCCCGGACCCGTCCCTGAGCATCCGGGACGGGGCCATCGCCGCCTGGCCGACGGCGTGGCAGGGCAAGAACCTGCGCGACATCCTCACCCACCTGGGCTATGACGTCGACACCCCCTGGCAAGAGCTGCCCAGGAAGGACCGCGACTGGATCCTTTTCACCGAAGAGCAACCGGTCGTGGAAATCACCCCTCAGCGCGACCGCGTAGCAAAGCCGTACAAGGGCAAGTTCTGGAGCGCCAAGAGCCACGTGCTGCACACGCTCGCGGACTCCAAGAGCACCACGATGCGCGAACGGGTGCTCCGCTTCATGGAAACCGGCCCCTGCCGGCGGTGCAGCGGCAGCGGCCTCACGCCGGAGGCCCTGGCCGTGACCTTCGCCGGAAAGACCATCGCCGAACTCAACGCAGTGCCGATGGCCGAACTGGCGGACATCATCCGCCCGACGACCGAGCTGAAGGACGCCGGAACCGCCTCCCGCAAGCTGTCCTCCGGCGAAAGCAACGAGGTGGCCGTGGCCATCACGCGCGACCTCCTGCAGCGGATCACCGTCCTGCTGGATCTGGGGCTCGGCTACCTCGCCCTCGGCCGGTCGACACCCACCCTCTCCCCCGGCGAAATGCAGCGCCTCCGGATCGCCACCCAGCTCCGCTCGGGTCTGTTCGGCGTCGTGTACGTGCTGGACGAGCCGTCGGCCGGGCTGCACCCCGCCGACGCCGAGCCCCTGCTCGCTGTGCTGGAGCAGCTCAAGGCGTCGGGCAACTCCGTGTTCGTGGTGGAACACAACATGGACATCGTTCGCCGCGCCGACTGGCTCGTGGACGTGGGGCCGAGGGCTGGAGAGGGCGGCGGTGAAGTACTGTACAGCGGGCCGGTTGCCGGTCTCGCCGCGGTGGAGGCCTCCGTCACGCGTCCGTTCCTCGTGCCGGATGGCCCCAGCGGCGGCGCGCCGGGCACCGACTTGCCCGGCACCCGTGCCACCGGCGCCGGCGAGCCCGGCAGCAGCGAGCCAACCGGCCGCCGTCGGGAACCTGGTGCTTGGCTGGATCTGAACGACATCACGCGGCACAACCTCCGCAGCCTCGACGCGTCCTTCCCGCTGCAGGTCCTGACCGCCGTTACCGGAGTCTCCGGCTCGGGCAAGTCGACGCTGGTCAGCCACGTTCTCGCCGAGGTGGTGGGATCGGAACTGCACGGCGACGCGGGCGCGGGCGGCCCGGATTCTGCCGGCGAGGACCAGCCCCTAGACGCCGTCGAAGCGGGCACCCCGCTGAGTGTGGGAACGGTGACAGGCCTGCACCACGTGGACCGGCTGGTGACGGTGGACCAAAAACCGATCGGCCGCACGCCCCGGTCCAACCTGGCCACCTACACCGGACTGTTCGACGCCGTGCGCAAGGAGTTCGCTGCCACGGACGAAGCCCGGTCCCGCGGATACGGCGCCGGACGCTTCTCCTTCAACGTGGCCGGCGGGCGCTGCGAGACCTGCCAGGGCGAGGGATTCGTCGCCGTCGAACTGCTGTTCCTGCCCGGCAGCTACGGCCCCTGCCCGGAATGCGGCGGTTCCCGCTACAACCCGGAAACCCTCGAGGTCACCTACCGCGGCAAGAACGTGGCCGACGTCCTGGGAATGACCGTGGACGCCGCCGCTGAATTCCTGCAGGACGTTCCCTCAGCCGCGCGCAGCCTGCAGACGCTGCGGGAAGTCGGGCTGGGCTACCTGCGGCTCGGACAGCCCGCCACCGAACTCTCCGGCGGTGAGGCCCAGCGCATCAAACTCGCCACCGAACTGCAGCGGGCCCGCCGCGGCCACACCCTGTACCTGCTGGACGAGCCCACCACCGGGCTGCATCCGGCCGACGTCCGGCTCCTCATGGCCCAGCTGCACCGCCTCGTCGACGCGGGAAACACGGTGGTCGTGGTGGAGCACGAAATGGACGTGGTGGCAGAAGCGGACTGGGTGATCGACCTCGGACCGGCCGGCGGGGACGCCGGCGGAAAGATCATTGCCTCCGGAACGCCCGCCGCAGTCGCCGGTTCACCCGACTGTCGGACAGCGCAGTACCTGGCTTCCGCGCTCGGCCGGAGTGCCCCATAACCACTTGACTGTCAATAAAGATCTCGATTTGATAACGGCGCGCAACACCTCTAGGGTGGGACACATGCCCGCGCACGCGGGCCCATGAATGCCCGGTACCGCCACCACCAGTTACTGCCCGGCCGGCGGATACCGAATTGACCTCTAGTTCGTCAGGGGCGGGCAGTAGCGCGACAACGTCCGGGGACGGACCGAGCGCGGGTGGCCTCAGGAGCATCCCAATGAAGAAGTCCACTCTTAGTACTGCCGCGCGCCGTGGAGTCACCCTGGCCGCCGTTTCCGCCGCAACTCTGGCGCTTTCGGCCACTGCCGCCAACGCTGCAACGCCCACCGCCACGAGCGGCTCCACTTGGGATGCCCTCGCCCAGTGCGAGAGCGGCGGCAACTGGTCCACCAACACCGGCAACGGTTTCTCGGGCGGCCTGCAGTTCACCCCGCAGACCTGGGCCGCTTTCGGCGGAACCGGCTCACCCCAGAACGCTTCCCGCGCCCAGCAGATCGCCGTGGCCGAAAAGGTCCAGGCCAGCCAGGGTTGGGGCGCATGGCCCGCCTGCTCCGCCAAGCTGGGCCTGAACGGTGGCGGTGGCGCTCCTGCACCGCAGATCCTGCCGCAGAGCGCACCTGTTCAGGCAGCACCGGTCCAGGCCGCACCCGTCCAGACCGCTCCCGTTGCCCAGGCCCCCCGTGGCCGAAGTAGCCCAGGCTCCCGTCCAGGCCCGTCACGCCGCCGCCATCGCGGTGAGCGGCGAGACCTACACCGTCCAGGATGGCGACACCCTGAGCAAGATCGCCGACAAGCTTGGCATCCACGGCGGCTGGCAGCACCTCGCCGACGCCAACGCTGACACCATCAGCAACCCGAACCTGGTGTTCGTGGGCCAGGTTCTGCAGCTCCCTGCCTAATCTGCTTGGTCAGGCCGCTTAGCGGCGCTGCCTTAAAGCACGACGCCGGGCGGTCCCTTTTGAGGGGCCGCCCGGCGTTGTCGTGTCCCGGCCGTTGTGTCCGGCTTCGTTGTGTCCGGCTTCGTTGTGTCCGGCTTCGCTGCGTCTGTCTTTCTTTAGAGATAACGACGCCGGGCGCCCCCAGAGTGGGGACGCCCGGCGTCGTTATTTATTCACTACAGCGTGACGGCTGGAAGCGTCAGTGTTTGGCCTTAGGCCGCGGCGGGAAGTTCCCGGACGATGCGCACCTTCCAAGCGGCGTCGTCGCTGGTGTCCAGAAGGGCAACGGTGCCGGACGCGAGGTGCAGGGCAACCCGCTTAGCGTGCAGCAGCTCGAGGTAGAGGTGCTCGTTGACGCGGGCCGGGCTGTCGACGACGAACTTCACGGCGTCGCGCACCTTACGGTAGTTGTCGCTGCGTTCGCGGTGCAGGTGCAGCTCGAGTTCGTGGCGCTGCTTGACGCGCGGCTCGTGCTTGTTCAGCCAGTTCACGGCGGCGTGGACACCGATCACCAGTGCCAGGGACACGGCGTAGATCCACCAGCCGGTGGACATCAGGAAGAGCGGCAGGTTGGCGACCGCCACCACTGCGATGAAAACGCGCAAAGCCACAAGGCGGCGCAGGGTAAGCGCAACGGATGCAAGCGCGGTGCGGAAACGGTGCTGGTCCTTGCGCGCAGCCGCCGGGTCCAGAGTAAACTCGTCGAGAACGAGGATCCCGTTCGCGTCGGCGCCCAGCATTTGGCCGTACTTCGGAACGAACAGCTGGGGCTCCTGTGGCGCATGTGAAGTCGTCTCCGCGGGGGCGGAGGACAAGGGTGCGGGAGAGGTAAGAGTCATGAGTTGGCTTCCAGACGCTGGTGAGGTTTCGGATATCTTAGTGGATTAATCAACCTTCCGTATGCATGGGTCCACTATGTGAACACCGGACCGTCCATTTTGGCCGCTGGCTGTGCCGTCCGGCACTTCAATTGGCACAGGGCGCCAGGGACGGCAGACTGAAGGGATGCAAACCTTCCTTCCCTATCCCGATTTCCGGCAAAGCGCGGCCGCGCTGGACACCCCCCGGCTCGGCAAGCAGCGCGTAGAAGCGCTGCAGACACTCCGTGCGCTGGTCATCCCGGAATACGGGTGGCAGTCACACCCCGCTATCCGCATGTGGATGGGGCACGTGCCTGCGCTCACCATGTACGGCCTGGCCATGGTGGACGAATGGACTAAGCGCGGCTTCGACGACACCACCCGGGACAACATCCGAGAGTTCGCACCCCAGGCCGCGCACCCAGACTATGCAGCCAAGATCCTGCTTCCGCCGTGGCTCGGAGACCCCGACTTCCACCTGAGCCACCGCTCCAACCTGATCCGCAAGGACCCGCACTTCTACGAACAGGTGTTCCCCGGCACCGAGCACGGGCTGGAGTACGTCTGGCCGGAGCCCAAGCACGAGTTCCTGCCGGAGGATCCAGAGGGTGACGTGCTGTGGATTCTCCGCGAGCACGTCGGCCAGGGCGACCCCGAGAAGCTGGTCAAGGTCGGGCTTCCCGCCGTGGGGCGGGCGGCGCAGGGTTCCGCCGTTGCTTCGGGCGGCGGGGCTGCTGGGTCTGGGGCCGGGGCTGGTTCGGGCGCCGGCGGGGATTCCGCGGACTCCGGGGACGACTACCAGTTCGTCTACGCTGAGGAAACATCGCGCCGCCCCGCCAAGGTCGCCCGGAAGGCCGCCCCCAAGCCGCTGGTCAAGAAGCCGTCCCGGAAACGGCAGCGCCAGGAGGCAGCCTTCTCAACACTTCCGGGCAAGTCCCCGGTGGCCGTGCCGTTCGACGGCGGCAGCAGGTTCGCCGTCGGAATGGTCGTGGGCCGTCCCATCACGCTCGACGACGGGCGCTTCGGCCGCAACTTCCAGCTCACGGACATCATCGACCGGTCGGAATTCGACTACCCGGCGCTGCTGCAGGACCCCCGCGTCTTCTTCCCCGTACCGGCGCTCTGAACCGCAGATGACTATCCTTCTGGCCGGTTGCGGCGATCTGGGCACCGAGGCGGGTTTGCGGTTCGCCGCAGCGGGACACCGGGTGGTGGGATGGCGCCGCTCGCCGGACAAGCTGCCGGCTGCGATTGAGGGCGCCGCGGCGAACCTAAGCACCGCAGAACTGCCGCCTGTCCCGGCGGACACCACCGCCGTCGTCATAGCGGTGGCAGCGGACGCGTCCACCGAAGAGGCCTACCGAAGCGCGTACCTGGACGGCGTGGCGCATGTGCTCGACGCTCTTGATCGAGACCGCGTTACCCCCGAACGCGTCCTTTTCGTCTCCTCCACGGCCGTGTACGGCGACGCCGGCGGCGGATGGGTCGATGAGAACACGACGCCGGAACCCGGCGGATTCTCGGGCCGCATCATGCGTGAGGCTGAGGAGCACCTGCTCAAGCGGCTCCATGGAACCGGAACCACACCTGTCGTGCTCAGGCTTGGCGGAATTTACGGGCCGGGCCGCACGCGCCTCATCGACCAGGTTCGAACTGGCGCCGCCGTCATTCCTGACCAGCCCCGTTACACCAACCGCATCCACCGCGACGACGCCGCGGGTGCCATCGTGCATTTGTGCACCATGAACGCTGTGCCGTCGCCGGCCTATCTGGGGGTGGACAACGATCCAGCCGAGTTGGGCGACGTTCTGCGCTTCCTGGCGGCCGAATTGGGGTTGGACGTACCGCCGACGGATTCTCTGGGCAGCGCGCGGGGTGGCAACAAGCGGTGCAGCAACGCGCTGCTTCGGGATACAGGGTTTTCATTCAAGTACCCATCCTTTCGCGAGGGGTACCGCGACATTCTGGCCGGCGTCGGAGTTCGCCACCCATGAGTACACGCGTCGCCCAGGTGGAGATGCCGGTCAAATGACCGGGCCAAAAAAAATTTTCAAAAGTTTTTCACGTTTAGTTCGCAGTGACGCTCCTCACCCCTAAAAATGTCAGACCCCGCTGAGAGAGTTTCTCTATGGAAGCTATTGGGGAGCACGGAGCGCATAGCTCGGCGGGGACTGACGTCTCCGGTCTGGGTTCCGCGGCCCTGCTGCCTGGCCGCCGGCTGCGCAGCGTCCCTGCAGCTCCCCTTTCTGACGCACCGGCCAAGGACGTGTCCGACGGCGGTGCTGCCGCCGGCTTTGCAGCTGGCTCCGGCCCTGCCACTCCACACCTCGGCACGGACGGCCCGGAGTCAGCTGCCCTGTTGACCGCTGAACTGGCGCTGGCAACGACTGATCTGAACGCGGCCCTGGCGCTGCTGGAGTCCGCCACCAGCTCGGCGCCGGAGGAGCTCGCCGCGGCCAACTTCCTTCAGACGGCCGATTTCGCGGAACTGACCGAGAAGCTCTCCCGCCGCGTCGAACACCTGCAAGTACTCGCCGCCGCGGCGGTGGACCGGACACGGACCGAGGCGATCAACGCCGCCGCGACCGCCAGCCGCGCCGCAGGCTGGACCACAGGCTGGTGCACCGAACCCGGGCCTGTCCCGGATCCTGGCGCTCAGCCCTCCGATCCGGCCGACACGGCTGGAGCCTCTGGCTCCTCCTTAGCCGCTGCCGCCGCCCCTGCTCCAACCCCGGCGGCCTCTGCCTCTGCGGTGGCCTGGTCCCCGGCCGATGACGGAGCCCGAAACACCGCCGAGTTCCTCCGCACCCGGCTCCGGATCAGCACCCCCGAAGCACGCCGCCGCCTCGCCCTCGCCAACGCCACCCTCCCCCGCACCGGACTCGCCGGCCGGCCCATGCCACCCGAACGCGAAGAAACCGCAGCAGCCCTCACCACCGGAATCATCTCCTCCCGCGCCGGAACCACCATCACCACCGCCCTGGACAAAGTCCGCCACATCCCCGACCCCGCCCTGATCACCGAAATGGAACACAACCTCACCCAAACCGCGATCGAAAACGACCACGACTTCCTCACCCGCATCGCCCACCGCTGGATCGACGCCCTCGACCAGGACGGCACCGAACCCTCCGAAGAAAACCTCCGCCACCGCCAAGGCGTCTTCCTCCACCACAAACGCGGCGGCCTCCACCACCTCGAAATCCGCGCCACCACCGACCAATACGAAGTCCTCACCACCGTCATGAACACCGCCACCAACCCCCGCACCACCACCCCCAACACCACCACCTGCCGGAATACCGACAACGGCACCAGCGGTGACGGCGGTACCGGCAGCGCCGACGGTATCAGCGCCGCCGCTGCCGACCCCGACGCGGCCTTCAACGCCCCCACCCCGGAACCGGACCTGGACCGCCGCACCCTCGCCCAGCAACGCCTCGACGGCCTCGTCGGCGCGTCCAAGGCAGCCCTCGCCGCCGGCACCCTGCCCACCACAGGAGGACTCCGCCCCCAAGTCATGGTCACCATCGGCTACCGGGACCTCCTCAACAGCATCCAAACCACCGCCAACCGCGGCCCCCGCTACGCCTCCAAAAGACATGACAGACCCAGCAGCATGCGGCCCGCCAGCCCGGAGACATCACAGACCACCGACCCCTGGCTCCCGCCACGCACCTGGCAGACCACCGAACCGGACACCAGCACAGAAGCCGCGCAAACAAGCGAACCCGACGCCCCGACAGGCCACCAGCCCATCACCAACGCCGCCAGCATCACCCCGCCCGGCACCGACTGGTCCGGCACCGACCTCTTCGCCACACCCCTCCCCGGCGGACCGAGCGGCGCGGCCACCGGCAGCGGAACGTTCAACTACACCGGCCCCGTCACCGCCTCCACCATTCGCAAAATCGCCTGCGACGCCGACATCATCCCCGTCCTCCTCGGCAGCCAAGGACGCATCCTCGACATCGGCCGCACCACCCGGATCTTCCCGCCCCACATCCGCAAAGCCCTCAACGCCCGAGACCAGGGCTGCGCCTTCCCCAACTGCACCATCCCCGCATCCTGGTGCGAAGCCCACCACATCACCTACTGGTCCCGCCGCGGACCCACCAGCACCGACAACGGCGTCCTCCTCTGCACCCATCACCACCACTTAATTCACAAGGAACAGTGGAAAATCCACGTCAAAAACGGGGTCCCGTGGTTTATCCCGCCGCCCCACATCGACCCCCGCCAACAACCCCGACAAAACCACCACCACAAAACATGACTCTGCGGACAAGAGGTAGCCGGACCACCAAAAACAGAAGCGCCCAGCCTCCTAAACCAGGAGCCAGGCGCTTCGGTGAAACGATCCTTTGCAGCCGCTACGCGTCCTGCCAGCCACTGCCTTCCGTGAAGGTAGCTACGAGAGTGCCCACGCCTGCCTGAAGCGAATTCGAGGGGTCCTCATACAGGGACGCCTCCGTCGCCCGGCTGTGGGTGATCAGCTGCTCGGCTTCGAGCTTCGCTTCGGGCACGGTGGCACCGATGATGCCGGTACGGGCGGGGAGCTCGGGGGTGTGCACTACGTCGGCGTTGGTCTCCGAGAGCGGGATGGTGGTCCCGGGTCGAATCTCGTCGTGCGGGAACTCGAATTCGGCGTTGTCGGGGGCAGCGGGAATCGTGTAGTCCAGGAAGTAGTTCATGCCCCCAGCCTTGCAGATAACCGCCACGCCAGAAACCCCGCCCCGCGGCCCGCGGGCACGTATATTCGCTGCCCACCCAGCGAGAACGTGAGCGGAAAGGGATTCCGCGCCTACCGGCCCGCCGCGTATCCCTGAGCGCCCCGCGGGTTCGCTGCAGCCTGCAGCACGCCGGTCCTGGGATCGCGTACGGCGGCGGACAGCCGTCCCAGCGTCCAGTCACCTGCCCTGGTGATCCGGTGTCCCCGCCGCTCGAGTGCGGCGATAACGTCGTCGCCCAGTCGATCCTCGACGACGGCACCGCCGGGTTCCCATGTGCGCGGCCAGAAAGACCCGGGCATGGACGTCGTGTGGAACGCCGGCGCATCGATGGCCTGCTGTGGGGTGTACCCGCCGACGATGGTCCGCAGCAGGTACAGCAACTGCCACTGGTCCTGCTGGTCTCCCCCTGGCGAGCCGAGCGCGGAGACAGCAGCGCCATCGCGCAACACCAGCGTCGGCGTCAGCGTGGTCCGCGGCCGCTTCCCCGGCGTCAGCGTGGACGGCGTTCCGGGCTCAAGCCACGTCATCTGCAGCCGCGTGCCCAGGCAAAACCCAAGCTCAGGGATCGCGGGCGACGACTGCAGCCAACCCCCGGACGGTGTGGCCGAAACCATGTTGCCCCACCGGTCCACAACATCGATGTGGCACGTGTCGCCGCGGGTTTCCCCGTTGGCCGTCACGCTGTGTTCGCCGGGCGTGGGTTCACCGATCGTCGGATCACCAACCGCGGCGTCGCCATCCGACAGCACCGCCGCCACATACTCGGTGCGAAGTGCGGGCACATACGGCTCACGCCCGGGCACGGAGCCCGGACGAAACTCGAGCGACGCATTTTCCGTGATCAGCTCCCGGCGCGACGCCGCATACTCATCTGACAGCAGGTAATCGAGCGGGACATCCGCGTCGCCGTAGTAAGCCTCACGGTCCGCCAGTGCGAGCTTCTGGGCCTCCAAGATGACGTGTGCCCCGAGCTCGGTGGAAGGGTCGAGGCGGTCGTCGTCGAAGCCGGCCAGGATAGCGAGCGTCTGCAGCAGGGCCGGCCCCTGCCCCCACGGCCCGGTCTTGGCGATGGTGTACCCGCGGAACTCGAGGGTGGACGCTTCCTCGTACGACGCGCGGAATCCGGCCATGTCGGCCATCGTCATGACACCGCGGTGGTTGGTGCCGGATGAGTGCCGGTGCGGTATGCGGACGCTTTCGGCCACGGCCCGGGCCACGAAGCCCTCGCCCCATTCCCTGCGGGCGGCGTCGATACGCTCCTCGCGGGTATGCGCCGGCTCGGCGGCGAATGCCTCGCCGAGGCCGGCACCGGCCTGGACCAGTTTCTGGAGCGTGCGGGCAAGCGCGGGATTCCGGACCAGTTCGCCCTCCACCGGGATATGTCCCTCCGGCATCCACAGTGCGGCAGAAGTGGGCCAGTGCTCGCGGAACGACTCCGCAACTGCCGAAATGGTGCTGCAGACGCGTGCCAGCACCGGGTGGCCATCGCGCGCATAGCGGATGGCGAAATCCAGGACTTCGGCCAGTTCCCACGTTCCGTGGTCCCGCAGCAGCAGGAGCCAGGCATCGACGGCGCCGGGAACCGCAGCGGCCAGCGCACCTGAGCCGGGCACCAGTTCCAGGCCCTCGGCGCGGAAGTGTTGGACCGTCGCGCCCGCGGGAGCCGGGCCCTGGCCCATCAGGACCACCGGTTTCCCGGGTTCCTCCGCCGTGCAGAAGACACCGGTCATGTCACCGCCCGGCCCGTTGAGGTGAGGTTCCGCCACATGCAGCACGAAGGCGGCGGCCGTGGCCGCGTCGAACGCGTTGCCGCCCCGCTCCAGCACCGCCTGCGCCGTGCCTGTAGCAAGCCAATGGGTCGTGGCGGACATGCCGAACGTGCCCTGCAGCGTAGGACGGCTGGTAAAAGACTCCGGCCTCGTAAAACTCATAGGGGCCACTGTAGTCACCGGCGTCCACCCAGCCCGGGATACGGCCAGCGACACGGCTGCCCGCGAGCGGGAGCCTACTTACCCAGACCGGCCCGGCGCAGGGCTTCGGCCATGGCTGTGTCCGCAGAAGCTGGCCGCTGGCCGGACTGCTTCGGCTGTCGCTTTGCGCTGTTGCGCTCTGCCGCAGCCTGGCCTGAATCACTCCCCTGGCGCGCCCCGGGCTTTCCGGCAGCCTGGCCGGGAGTACCCGCCCGGTTCCGGCCGCCGTCGCGGTTGCCGCCTGCTGAACGTTCGGCGGCGCGGCCGCCTTCCCGGTCCCGGTCGCCTCCGCCGCGTCCCCCAGCCGGGCGTCCCCCGGCTGGGCGGCCGCCGGAAGGGGCCGGTTCGTCGTCGAGCCTTAGCGTGAGGGAGATGCGCTTCCGCTCCGGATCGGCCTCAAGCACCTTCACCCGAACCACCTGTCCGGACTTCACCACCTCGCGCGGATCGGCAACGAACCGGTTCGCGAGCGCCGACACGTGAACCAGCCCGTCCTGGTGGACCCCCACATCCACGAACGCGCCGAAGGCAGCCACGTTGGTGACGGTTCCTTCGAGGACCATGCCAGGTTTCAGGTCGGAGATCTTTTCGATGCCCTCGGAGAACGACGCGGCCTTGAACGCCGGACGCGGATCGCGGCCCGGCTTCTCGAGTTCGGCAATGATGTCGCGCACGGTGGGGAGCCCGAACGTTCCATCGACAAAATCGGCAGGGTCCAGCCGTCCGGCGTCGGCCAGCGGAGCAAGACGGGCGGTGCCGCCGGAAGCGCCGGAAGTGCCGGACCCGCGAGAGGCGCCGGCGGCAGTCAGGACTTTGCGGGCCACCGAGTACGCCTCGGGGTGCACACTGGAGGCGTCCAGCGGCTCCGCTCCCCCGGTGATCCGCAGGAATCCGGCACACTGTTCGAACGCCTTCGCTCCGAGCCGTGGCACCTTCTTCAGCTCGCTGCGCTTGGCGAACGGTCCGTGCTCGTTGCGGTACGCCACAATGTTCTCGCTCAGCAGCGGCCCGACGCCGGCCACCCGGCTCAGCAGCGCCGGCGACGCCGTGTTCACGTCCACGCCCACGGCGTTCACGCAGTCCTCCACCACGGCGTCCAGGCTGCGGTCCAGCTTCGCGGCCGTGACATCGTGCTGGTACTGCCCCACGCCGATCGATTTCGGATCGATCTTCACCAGCTCAGCCAGCGGATCCTGCAGGCGGCGGGCAATGGACACCGCGCCGCGCAGGGATACGTCCATGCCGGGGAGTTCGGCCGCGGCCAGGGCGGACGCCGAGTACACGGACGCACCTGCCTCGGATACCACCAGCTTCTGCGGCGCTGCGGCCGCCCCGGAAGCGCTACCGGTGCCGGCACCTGCGGACAACTGCTTGATCAGTTCGGCCGCGAGCTTGTCCGTTTCGCGCGACGCCGTTCCGTTGCCGATGGCCACGAGTTCGACGGCGTGCTGCCGGGCCAGGCGGGTCAGCGTCGCCAGGGCTTCGTCCCACTTGCGCGCCGGTGCGTGCGGGTAGACGGTGTCCGTGGCCACCACTTTGCCGGTCTTGTCGACCACTGCCACCTTCACGCCCGTCCGCAGCCCGGGGTCCAGGCCAAGGGTGGAACGGTTTCCGGCAGGCGCCGCCAGCAGCACGTCGCGCAGGTTGGCGGCGAAAACGCGCACGGCCTCGTCTTCCGCGGCGGCGAACATCCGTCCCCGCAGGTCGGCCGTCAGCCGGGCAAGCACCCGGGAGCGCCACGCCACCTGGGCGGTTTGAAGCAGCCACGAGTCGGCGGGCCGGCCACGGTCGGCAACCCCGAGGAACCGCGCCACGGCGGATTCGTAACGGGAGCGCGCGGCGGCGAGGGCGTCGTCGTCGGCAGGGTCCGCTTCGGTGAGGTCCAGCTCGAGCACCCCGTCCTTCTCACCGCGCAGCAGCGCCAGCACACGGTGCGACGGCATTCCCGACGGTGCCTGCGAAAACTCGAAGTAGTCCGCGAACTTCTGCCCCTCGGATTCCTTGCCCTTCTTCACCCGGGACACCATCCGGCCCCGCGTCCACAGCCGCTCTCGCAGGTTCTCGGCAAGGTCGGCGTCCTGGGCCACGCGCTCCACGATGATGGCGCGGGCGCCGGCGAGCGCCACAGCGGCGTCGTCGACGGCGTGGTCCGCGTTCAGGTACTTGGCCGCCTCGCGTTCGGGGTCAAGTTCCGGGCGCTTGAGCAAGGCGTCCGCGAGCGGTTCCAGCCCGGCTTCGCGGGCGATCTGCGCCTTGGTGCGCCGCTTGGACTTGAAGGGCAGGTAGATGTCCTCAAGCCGCGACTTCGTGTCGGCGGCCACGACGGCGGCCTGCAGTTCCGGGGTCAGCTTCCCCTGCGCGGCAATCGCCTCCAGGACTGTCCGACGGCGGTCCTCCAGTTCGCGGAGGTAGCGCAGGCGCTCATCGAGCTCGCGGAGCTGGCCGTCGTCGAGCGTCCCGGTGGCTTCCTTGCGGTAGCGGGCGATAAAGGGAACCGTCGACCCGCCGTCGAGCAGTTCCACGGCCGCCTTCACCTGCCACGCCTTCACGCTCAGCTCGGCGGCGATCTGTTCCGCTATTCGGGCTGCGACATCGTCCATGCCCTGGCCGCCGGCCGGCGCGGGTGCGGGGGTGTCCTTCGGCTTTGTCCCGGCGGCGGAGGCAGGGCTGGGCGTGGGCGTGGCGGGGTGCTGCGGCTGTTGGGTCACCAGAACATTTTGCCCTACGCACCCGGATCGGGAGCGTTCAGGCGTCTGAGGGCCGACTAAACCGCACTACCCACAACGGCCCTTAAGTGGTGTAGTGACTTTATGCAGCGGAGGTCAGCGACTTAGGCGGCGCATCATGCAGGAACTGCTCATCATTCTCCAGGACGGCTTCAACGATGATGAAGTCGCCATCACGGTCAACGGCAAGGAGGCCCGGTACGACCGCGAAGTCACCACCCGGGAGCTTTTGGGCATGGCCGAGGAAGTCTCCGTTGAACTGCCGGCAAAAGGCGCAACGGTGGGGGTTGAGGTCACCAGCCGCAATCTCAGTGCGGAAATGAAGCTCCACGGCAGGCCACGGAGCCTCCTGGTCTCCATTGAGGACGGGGAGCTCGTGCTCAGCGAAGGGACGGGCCGGGAGGCATTCCTTTAGTGCTCGCTGTCAGGAGCCCTCCGCGCCGCCAGCGACAGCGCTTCGTCCAGCACTTTTCCGAAGTTCGCGGCGTCGTGCGCGAACCGGCCCAGGAACAGCCCCGACACCCCGTCCAGGGAGGGCAGCAGGCCCGGTTTCGCGGAGCCGCCATAAATGACCGGCAATCCCTGCAGCCCGTGGGCACCAAGCAGTTCCCGCAGAATACGCACGACGGCGGACACGTACGCCGCGCTGGCGGGCTCGGCTGCTCCGATGGCCCAGACGGGTTCATAGGCGATGACCAGCCGGGCGGCGAGCCCCCAGTCGCCGCCGACCGCGGCCTCGATCTGTCCGCAGACAAACCGGGCGGCGCCTTCCGCGCCCGCCGTACTGTCGGCGACGGCTGCTCCGGTACTTGGGGTGGTCTCCGTGCCGCGCGACTCCTCCCCCACGCACAGCAGCGGGGTGACGCCGGCGCCGTCGGCCGCCCTGACCTTGAGCGCGATCATGGCGTCGTCCTCGCCGAAGTGCCGCCGCCGTTCGGCGTGCCCGATCTCCACGAGTCCCACGCCCAGCTCGGCAAGCAGCGACGGCGAGAGCTCACCCGTCCACGGGCCGTCGGCCCAGCCGCAGTTCTGGGCACCCAGGACCAGCGGCGACCCGGCAATGATGTCCCCGGCCGCCGGAAGCATGGGGAAGGAGGGAATCACGAACGGAACCACCCGCCCGGCCGCGAGGGCCGGGCGGGTGTCCACCTGTTGGCGCAGTTCATCCAGCCAGCGCAGGCTGTCCCGGTAGCCCAGGTACATCTTGGTGCTGACGCCAACGAAAGTCGTGCCGGGGTCCTTGCTAGCCTGGCTGAGCTGGGTCACGGGGTTTCCTGCCTTCGCTGGAGGTACTGAGCGCCGGGGTTGCTGCGCTTCTGTGCTTTGCTGCTGACTACTTTTCCAGCAGTACTTCTTCTTGGGCAGTGCCTGCCTTCCCGGTGGCGCTGGTTTCGAGCAGGTCGTCGGCCTTGTTCTTGAACTTCCGCGTGCCGATCATCATCACCGCGGCGAGGAACGGCAGCACGCCGAGTGCGTACACGCCCATGGTGCCGGTGTCCGAGGCGGTGACCTGGTTGACGGTCGTCCGCAGGATCGGAGCCACGAAGCCGCCCAGATTGCCCAGCGAGTTGATGAGCCCAATGCCCGCCGCTGCGGCAGTTCCGGTGAGGAACGCCGTCGGATACGACCAGGCGATGGGGCCGATGGAGAGGAAGCTACACACCGCGAGGGTGATGAACACGATGCCCAGCGCAGGCAGGTGGTTGGCGCCGGCCCAAGCGGAGCCGAAGATGCACAGGCCGGTGGAGATGAACAGGCCGGTTCCCCAGACGCGGCGGCGGATCACGGTGTTGGCGGCCTTGCCGATGAAATAGCAGGCGAAGATGCCGAAGAACCACGGGATGGCAGCCATGAGTCCGACGGCGAGGCCCACCTTCTGGCCGGTCAGCTGGGCGACCTGCTGGGGCAGGTAGAAGGTCACGCCGTACACGGCGATCTGGAGGCAGAAGTAGATGACCGTGAAGTACCAGACGCGGCCGTTCTTCATGGCTGCAAGGACACCGCGGGGGCCGGACTCTTCCTTGACGTTGTCCTCAAGGGCCATGACGTCCTGCAGCGCCTTCTTCTCGTCCTTGTTGAGGAACTTGGCGTCCTGCGGGCTGTTGATCAGGAAGAAGAAGGCGGCGATGCCCGCCAGCACGGCGAGCATGCCCTCAACGAAGAACATGACCTGCCAGCCCTGGACACCGGGAACCTGGTCGCCGATGTTGATCAGCCAGCCGGACAGCGGGGCGCCCATCATCTGGGAGAACGGCTGCGCCAGGTAGAAGATCGCGAACATCTTGACCCGGACCTTGTTCGGGAACCAGGCCGCGAGGAACATGATGACGCCGGGGAAGAGGCCGGCCTCGGTCACGCCCAGCAGGAACCTCAGGATCACAAAGGAGGTCTCGTCCTGCACGAAGGCGAAGCAGGCGGAGACGATGCCCCAGGTGACGGCGATACGTGCCAGCCACACCTTGGCGCCGAACTTGGTCAGGAGCAGGTTGCTGGGGATCTCGAATAGTGCGTAGCCGATGAAGAAGATGCCGGCACCCAGCGCGTAGGCACCCGCGCTGATGCCCTTGTCGGCTTCGAGTGCGGCCTCGGCGAAGCCCACGTTGGTGCGGTCCAGGAAGGCCACGACGTACAGGATGACGAGCATCGGCATGAGCCGGAAGGACGCCTTGGAAATGGCCGATTTGAGAACCGGCGAGTCCAGCAGCTCCTTGGTGGTGGATGGGTTGGTGACAGTCATTCAAACTCCTCTTTGAGTAAAAGTGAGCAAATCAGGTGCCTGCGGGAAAAACCTCAGAGTGAAAAGGCGATGAGCAGTACGCCCGCCAGGCTGGCGAGGACGCCGATGGCCAGGTAGATCTTGCGTTCCCTGGTCCACGAACTGATGCCCGCGGGGACCGCTTGTGCGGTTGCTCGCCGGGTGGAATTGGTGTTCCGGTTGGAAGCCATGGCCGGTCCTTCCTAGTGCATGTAGAGGCCGCCATCCACATTCAGCGTCTGGCCGGAGATGTATCCGGCGTCCTCGCTGATGAGGAAGGCGATGGCTGCTGCGATGTCGCGGGTGGAACCGACCCTGTTGACCACGAGGTCCTTGACCAGTTCGTCCTTGCGTTCCTGGCTCAGGGTCCCGCCCATGATGTCGGTGTCGATGGGGCCGGGTGAGATGGCGTTGACGGTGATGTCGTACTCCCCGAGTTCACGGGCCGTGGCGCGGGTCAGGCCGATCACGCCGGCCTTCGCCACGGAGTACGGGGTCTTGGAGAACGTCCCGCCGCCGCGCTGCGCGGAGACGGAGGAGATGTTCACGATGCGGCCGATCCGGTGCTTGGCCATGGATTCGGCGACGCGGCGGGTGGCGTAGTGGACGCCGTTGAGGTTGATGTTGAGCACGCGGTCCCATTCGGCGGCGTCGAGTTCCAGGTACGGGACGGGAGAGCTGACGCCGGCAACGTTGGCCAGGGCCACGATCTGGGGCAGCTCCGCCTCGATGGAGTCGATCGCTGCGCGGACTGATGCCTCGTCCGCGACGTTCGCGCCCACGCCGTGGGCCTTGACGCCGTACTGGCTGGCGATCTCTTTGGCCGTGGCCTGGCAGAGGGCGTCGTCGAGGTCGATGATGCCGATGTTCCAGCCTTGTTCTGCCAGGTAGTTGGCGGTGGCCCGGCCGATGCCGCGCTCCGAGACTGCGCCGGTGACGATGGCTGTGCGCTCGGATGGAAAAGTACTCATGGCTGTGCTCCTAAGTCGTGGGAGAAATGGGCAGCACAACAGAAGGGCAGCCGCCCGGGGGCGGCGCCCAACTGCTGTGGTGCTCGGTTGATCAGTGCTTAGTTAGATGGCGCGCCTAGTTGATCGGGGCCGGGCCGAGTTCCTCGATGAGCTTCTGCATGGCGACGTAGGCCTTGTTGCGGTACGCGATCAGCTCGGGGGTGCGCTCGGCCGGGACGTTCAGGAAGCCCGCGCCGGTCTTGGTGCCGAGCTTGCCTGCCTCCACGAGGTCCGTGAGGATCTTCGGTGTGGCGAAGCGCTCCGGGAAGTCGGTCTGCAGCGACTTGTAGCAGAAGTTGTAGACGTCCAGGCCGGCCATGTCGGCGATGGCGAAGGGGCCGAAGAACGGCAGCCGGAAGCCGAAGGTGGTGCGGACCAGGGTGTCCACATCCTCCGCCGTCGCGATGCCCTGCTCCACCAGCTGTGCGGCCTCGTGGAAGAGCGCGTACTGCAGGCGGTTCAGCACGAAGCCGGTGACGTCCTTGACCACGGCCGTCTGCTTGTTGGCGGAGTGGACCAGGTCGCGGACAGCGGCAACGGTCTCGGTGGAGGTGCCCTCGTGCGGGATGATCTCGACGCCGGGGATGAACGGCGACGGGTTGGAGAAGTGCACGCCGAGGAAGCGCTCCGGGTTGGCGACCGGCTGGGAGAGTTCGGCGATGGAGATCGTGGAGGTGTTGGAGCCGATGACGGCGTCCGGCCGGGCGGCGGCGCTGATGCGGGCCAGCGTCTCGTGCTTGATGCCAATGACCTCGGGCACCGCCTCCTCGATGAAGTCGGCGTCTGCCACGGCTTCCTCGATGTCCTTCGCGGCCCAG
This sequence comes from Arthrobacter globiformis NBRC 12137, assembly GCF_000238915.1. Taxonomy (GTDB): domain Bacteria; phylum Actinomycetota; class Actinomycetes; order Actinomycetales; family Micrococcaceae; genus Arthrobacter; species Arthrobacter globiformis. The sequence goes on from NZ_BAEG01000083.1 coordinate 103,271, forward strand.
AGGTTCTGTTTGAGGATCTCGGTGGATCCCTCGGGGAACAGCCCGTCCGCCACGAACTGGTCGGACTCGGTGAGCAGGCGCTCGTAGTTCTTCTGTGCCACCTCGGCGGATACGTCGGCGAGGGCAACGCGGGCCCCTCCGAGGGCGAGGACCTGGGCGATGCCGCCGCCCATGTAGCCGGAACCGACGACGGCGAACTTGCGTGAGCTGGTGGGTGTATCGGTCATGTTCAGTCGGCCTTCGTGTAGTCGGGTTCGTAGGAGCAGATGGCGTCCACCTTGGCGGCGGAGGAGGAGTTTTCGTCGAAGCGGTGCTCCAGCCATTCGCCCACGAGCTTCTTGGCAAGTTCCAGCCCAATGACGCGCTGGCCCATGGTGAGGACCTGGGCGTTGTTGCTGAGGACGGAGCGTTCCACGGAGTAGCTGTCGTGCGCCGTGACGGCGCGGATGCCGGGGACCTTGTTGGCGGCGATGGCCACGCCAAGGCCGGTGCCGCAGATCAGGAGTGCGCGGTCCGCTTCGCCTTCGGCCACCTTGCGGGCGGCTGCCACAGCCAGGTGCGGGTACGCGGTGGAGTCGTTGGCCGCGACGCCAATGTCCTCGACGGAGGCAACGCGGGGGTCCGCCTCCAGCAGGGCCTTCAGTGCTTCCTTGTATTCAACGCCGGCCTCATCGTTGCCGATGACAATGCGCCAGCCTTCTGTGTTGCTCATTCCGTTGCTCCGTTTCCGGCCGTCGAGGCCATGTGGGACGCGGCCGGTGTGGAATCGGCCGCATCAGATGCGAGGTAGGTGGCTACGCGTTCGGCGATCAGTCCGAAGGAGACTGCACCGGGGTCCGGGTGGCCAAGGCTCTTTTCAGCCAGCGGGCGGGCGCGGCCCTTGAGCGGGCGCAGGTCCGCGGTCCGGCGGGCTGCTTCGTTCGCCGCGGCAGCGGCGGTGGTGAGGGCACCGGTGAGGGAGGCGCCGCCGTCGAACGCGTCTTTGAACGCGTCCCGGAACGGCAGGAGGGCGTCAACCATGGTCTTGTCCCCCGGCTCTGCCTTGCCGAGCTCGGTGATGGCGTTGCTGAAGGCGGACACGGCGGCGGACGCGTCCCCGGCGGCGTACGAATCCCGGTTGCCCAGCGCGAGGCCGGCGGCCATCACGGCGGTACCCCAGAGCGCCCCCGACGTTCCGCCGGCGCGCTCGCTCCAGGCCTCGCCGGCGGCGGTGAGCACGCGTTCAACCGAGGTTCCGGCTGCTGCATTCTGCTCGCCGGCCGCGGCAGCCGCATCAACGCCGCGGCGCATGCCGATGCCGTGGTCGCCGTCGCCGGCGATCGCGTCCAGGTCACCAAGCTCCGCTTCATGCTCGACGACGACGTCCCGCACCTGGGCGAGGACGGCGGCTGCCAGCCGGCCCAGGTCAGCGGACGCAGCGGTGGCCTTTTCGGTCTCCTCGGCGGCTGTGTCTTCGGCGCTGGAGAGTTCGCGGCGGGCGCGCGGCGCGGTGTTGCCCTTGCGGAAGGCAGGGGTGTCGGCCGGCGCGGCCCAGAACTGTTCGAGTTCGTCGTCGAGCCACAGCAGGGTGAGCGAGAGTCCGGACATGTCCAGGCTGGTGACGAGTTCGCCGCACTCCGGTTCCACGACGGTCAGGTTGGCGGCGATGAGGAGCTTTTCGATCTTGCCGAAGAGGAGGAACAGCTCGTCGTACTTGACCGTGCCCAGTCCGTTGACGATGGCAACCACGCGGTCACCGGCGTCGTCGGGTTTGTCCTCGAGAAGCCGGGAGACCAGCAACTCGGCGAGCTCGGACGCCGTGGGCATGGGGTGCTCGGAGATGCCCGGTTCGCCGTGGATGCCCAGGCCCAGCGACATCTGCCCGGCCGGGACGTGGAACAGCGGCTCGGACGCGCCGGGAAGGGTGCAGCCGTCAAAGGCGACGCCCAGCGAACGCGTGCGGTGGTTCGTCTTGATGGCGAGACGCTCCACCTCGTCCAGGCTCAGACCGGCCTCGGCCGCGGCGCCTGCGATCTTGAAGACCGTCAGGTCGCCGGCGATGCCGCGGCGCTTCTCGATCTGGTCCAGCGGCGCACTGGCGATGTCGTCCGTGACCAGCACCGTGCGCGTCTCGATGCCTTCGGCGTTGAGCCGCAACTGTGCCTGGCCGAAGTGCAGGACGTCCCCGGCGTAATTGCCGTAGCTCAGCAGCACGCCGCCACCCGCGTTTGCCGCCTTGGCCACGCGGTAGACCTGTCCGGCGGCCGGCGAGGCGAACATGTTGCCGCACGCGGACCCGGCGGCCAGGCCAGGCCCGACCAGGCCGGCGAAGGCGGGGTAGTGTCCCGAGCCGCCGCCCACCACGAGGGCCACCTGGCCGGCGGGGATCTCGGTGGAGCGGACGACGCCGCCGTCCACGCGGGCAACGTATCCGCGGTTGGCGGCCACGAAGCCGTCCAGCGCCTCGTCTGCGAAATCAGCGGGATTGTCGAAGATCTGGGTCATGGTTCCTCATTGAATCCGGGTTGGTTGGTCGGTTCTGCTGCGCTGTCCTAATGCGCGACGGCGGCGGGCTGCTGACGGCCCTGCGCCACCTGGCTCTGGCCGAGGGCGTAGCCTTCCTTCTTGGGCAGCACGTGGCGGCGCAGGTAATCCTGGTTGCTGGCCGTCACGGAGAGGCCGTCGCCGCCGTAGTGCTCAGTGCAGAGGATGCCCTGGAAGCCCACAGAGAGGGCCACCTTGAACGCCTCGCGGTAGTTGATCAGGCCGCTTTCCATGGGGGCAGGCATGGCAACATACATGTCGCGTGCCACGTCCTCGTCACGGATGTAGTTCTTCATGTGCCAATAGTTGGAGTACGGCAGGGTCTTGGCAACCATTTCCCGCCAGTCCTCGATCGGCCGGTGCAGGCGGATCAGGTTGCCCAGATCTGGGTTGAGGCCGACGTTCGACAGGCCGATGTCCTGGACGAACTGCACGGAGGAGTCCGCGGTGCCGATGTAGGTGTCCTCGTACATCTCGAGCGAGAGCAGGACGCCCACCTCTGCCGCGTGGCGGCCAAGCTCCTGGAAACGGGCGACGGCGTTATTCCAGGCGTCCTTGTCGCCGACCGGGTCCTTGTAGCCTTCGACGGTCCAGAACCAGAGCTGCTTCTGCTGTTCCGGGGTGATGGCCTGGTGCAGGCCGAAGGAAACCACTTCGCAGCCGAGTTCAGCGGCGGCGTCGATCGTGCGGTGGCTGTAGGCCAGGTTGTCCTCCCACTTGCCCTCCTCGATCACGCTCTGGCGGATGGCGGAGATGACCGGGATGCCGATGCCGACGCTCTCCGCACTCTGCTTGAACTCGGCGAGGCGCTGCTTGCTGAGGTCGCCGGGACGGACCCAGCTGTCGGTGAGGTCGGCGTTGGCGAAGCCAGCTTCCTTGACCTCCGTGAAGACCTCCGCCCAGGCGGAGGCGTCAGCGTCGTTGATGTGGGTGCCTTGGGCGTCAACGCCCGGGAACTGCAGCAGTGCCGCGGTGATGGGCCAGTTGTCGGCGGTGTAAGCCATGGTGTTCACTCCCTCGTGGATCCTGTTTCCTATAGGATTTACTATCTAGTAGGAGTTGTCAAGGTCACACCCACTTCCACTGCAAGCCACGATTGTTGGCCATCGAAGATCCTATAGGGGTGATGTCCGCCTGTGAAGGGCCCTCACTCTCGAGGCCCTATAGTCGTTGCACCTTCCACGCTACGCCTCACCCAACTAGGTAGCAGCAGAGGGCGTTCCCACGGCTGGGAACGCCCTCTGCTGCTACTTACTTGGGGTGTGCTGTCGCTACCGCGCGGGTGCCGCTACTCCTCCGGGGCGTCCGCCATGGCGCGCTCGCGGACCTTCTGGATGTGGGCCGCCATGGCGGCTTCGGCCTTCTCGGGGTCGCCGCTGGACAAAGCGTCCAGGACGGACTGGTGCTCGGCGATGGCATTCTCGGCGTCGGTGATCCCCACTCCGCCGAAAAGCCGGAAGCGTTGGACCTGTCCCCCGAGTGCAGCATAAGCGCCGACGAGGAACTGGTTGTCCGTCTGCTGGGCAATCAGCTGGTGGAATTGCTCGTCGGCCTCGAGGTAGTCCTTGTACTCGGCAAAGGACGGGCCGCGCGGCGCCGACTTCAGGTCGGTGACCGTTTGCTCAAGCTCGGCGAGACGATGCGGGTTCAGGCGCGCGCAGGCAAGCCGGGCGTTGACCGGCTCGATCGCGAGGCGGGCCTCCATGAGATCCGCAAAGTCCTCCCGGGTGAACACCGGCGCCACGCGGTAACCCTTGAGCGCCACCCTGCGCACCATGCCGGTGTGTTCCAGCCGGGCCAATGCTTCGCGGACGGGGGTCGGGGAAACGTCCAGCTCGCGGGCAGTACCGTCGATGCTGACGGCCGCCCCTGGTTCCAGCCGGCCGTCCATGAGCGAGGCCAGAAGCTCCTCGTAGACGTGGTCGGCCAGGACCTGGCGGCTGACAGTCCGGCCCGCTTTGCGCCCGGTCGGATCCTCGGGCCGGCTGCCGGCGCGGGTGCCGTTGGACGCTTTTTGCATGATCAGATCCTATAGGGACGCCTCAGGGAAGCATGGCACGCTCAGGCAGACGTTACGGCGCACACTTGACCTTGCCGCCGCTGCTGACGACGCCAAGGGTCCATTCTGCGGTGGCTTTCTGACCGTCCAAGAAGGTGGCGGTCACGCGAACTGTCATTGGGTTTGCGCCGGCGTTGGCAATGACGATGGGCGAGGTCTCGGTCAATGTGAACGTCTGCGCGTTGAGGTCGGCGAGGTACTCGATGGCGAGTGGGCTGTAGGTCCCGTTGGTCCGCCGGGCAATACTGAGCAGCGTGGGCGCCTGGGTAGAACTTACCGCGAGGGTCGCAGTCTTTTCGTTCGTGCTGGGCGTGCAGGCCAACGCTATTGACGGGGAACCCCAGTTGGCAGCAACGGAGACTGACGTCGTCGCCGTTGCTGACTGTTGCCACAGTGCGACGGCGGCCGTGCCGCCAATGCCCAGCAGCACCGTCAGCATGCAAGCGAAAAGCGCCAGCATGGCGCCGGGAACCTTGGCATGAACGACGTCCGGGGGTTTCATGCCGCTGCACCTGCTTCGCGGCGCCGGCTGCGGATGTGCCGGAAGATGAGCAGGGCACCGTAGCCGATGAGGCCGGCAGCACCCACCGACATCCAAAGGCCGCGGTCTGAGTTCCCCAGCGCGTTGGCCACGTAGCCCACATACGGGACGGCGTAGAAGAGCTTGCCCTTCACCTGCGGCTCGCGGACAGGATCGGGATCGGTGATGTCGTTGTTGTCACCCTTGGTGATGAGGGTCTTCTCCCCCGTTTGCGTGGTTCCAAAGCCAATGATGCGGTGAGACTCCACTGCAGGCTTTCCCGACTCCAGCTGGAACGTGATGACATCCCCGGCCTTCAGTTCGCTGAAAGCGGCGGGCTTGACCACCAGGTAGGTGCCCGGCGAGTACTTGGGCGCCATCGAGTTCGTCAGCACCGCGTAGGTCTGGGAGCCCGTGGCCTTGGGAACCAGGATGAGCACCAGAGCAGCAAAAACCGCGACTATCAGCAGCACGAAGTTGACGGTTCTGCCTACGGCCGCGAGCCACTGGACAGCCCGGCGGCCGCCGCGGACGGAACTCTTGGAACCACCAGCCGCCGAACCGGCCCGGCCGGCCTCGCCGGAATCCGGACCGTCAGCCCGACCGGCAACTGCCAGGTCCGCCGTCGGAAGAATACTAGGCGCAGCCACTGGGCACCCCGCAGAGCTGCGTGGCGGAGAGGGGAATCGTGATGGTCACGGATTGTCCTTTCACGGTGGCTGGAGCGTTGGAGGCGAGCTTGACTTCAAAACACAGGGTTGTGCTGGCCAGTTTTGTGACGGCCACCGGTGCTAGTCCGGAAGCAGTGATGTTGGTGTAAGCCGTTGTGCCGCAGGCGGCGGCATTTGCCGCGAACTTAGCGCTGACAGTGAGATATTGCGCCAAATCACCCGGCGCAACATTGCTCTTTGCCGCCGGGCCCGTGGCGACGTTGAGGTTGAACTGGCCTCCGGCGTCGGAACTGTTGGTAACTGCAACGTTGGAGTAGACAGCGCTTCCCGGCGTCAGCGAACCGGACGGATTTACTGACACGATTGCCGACTGTCCCCCTGCCAGGGTCATGTTGGTCGACGGCGTTGAGGGTCCCGAGAGGTTCACGTCGAACGAGGCTGATGTCACGGTTCCGGGTGCCGCGGAGGCAGCAGCAGACCAGAGTGCGTAGCTGCCCTGAACGGTCAGGAGGCCCAGGAGCACTGCCGCGGCGACAACTGCCGCGGCCCGCAGGTGGCGCGGGATGCCCATGGTTCCTCCTGACCCTCATTCGATAACTGCCGACGTTTGGACTTCCGGCCGCCCTAAGCGACGGCCGGAAGCGGCTTAGGACAGACCCGTCTGAGTGATCTGGTTCAGGGTGAAGGAAACCTCATTGAAGTCGTATTCCGCAGTCACGTCGTCGCGGCCTGCTGTGGCCCACTTGAATTCGAAGGTAATTTTGGCGGTGACCTTCTGGCTGGTCTTCAACGGGTTCGTAACCTCCGTACCCAGACCCGTTTCACCAACGGTCAGGACCGGGTCGGTGACAGTGACGTTGGCTGCCGTAAAGCCGTTATCCGGTGTAGCTCCCTCGGCGGCAACCTCTGCGGCCATCTTGTCGCCGGTCAGGGTCACGTCCAGAACCTGGGTGTAGGTGAGCTTGTCGCCGGGGACAACCTTGTAGTTGGCGATGTTGGTGATCGTAGCTCCGGTCCGGTCCTTCCAGACGCCGGTGGCGGCCACGACGTTCAGGTCACCGGCGACGACAGTGCCGGGGGTGGCGGATTGGGATGCGTTCCAGGAGGCCAGGGTGCCGCCACCGCCCAGGAGCAGTGCAGCGCCAACGGCGATGGCGGCGGTTCCCTTGATCAGAGCGCTGTTCTTCATGATGAGACCCTTCGGGGTAAATACTGAGTGGATTTCCTGCTGGACAAAACAATGCAGGGGCTAACTCAGGACTCCATGCGATAAAGGGTCAAGATTCACTCAAGAAAAAACGCCCGGTTAAACCACGGAAACCGCCCGGCGAACGGGCGGTTCCTGTGGTTTCTTTACGGAGGCTGAGCTAGACCAACATGAGCTTAGGCCGGCTGGTACACCGGGTAGTCGGTGTAACCCTGCGCGCCCTCGCCGTAGAACGTGGACTGGTCCGGTTCGTTCAGCGGCAGGCCTTCGCGCCAGCGGCGGGCAAGGTCCGGGTTGGCGATGGCGGGCCGGCCCACGACGACGGCGTCCGCGTGGCCGTCAGCCACGAGCGCCAGCGCTTCCTCGCGTGTGGTGATGACGCCGAAGCCGGTGTTGACCAGGAACGTGCCGTTGAAGCGTGACCGCAGGTCCTGCACCAGATCGCCGGTCGGGTCGGCGTGCAGGATGCTCAGGTAGGCCAGGTCCAGCGGGGCGATGGAGTTGACCAGCACCTCGTAAGTTGCCCGGACGTCGGCGGCGTCGGTCTCTTCGATGCCCTGGACGTTGTGTTCGGGCGAGATGCGGATTCCGACGCGGTTGGCGCCAAGGGCCTCAACGACGGCGTTCACCGTCTCAATGACGAAGCGGGCGCGGTTCTCGGGCGAACCGCCGTAGCTGTCGGTGCGGACGTTGGTGTTGGGCGCCAGGAACTCGTGGAGAAGGTAACCGTTGGCGGAGTGCAGCTCCACGCCGTCGAACCCTGCCTCAATAGCGTTGCGCGACGCCGTGACGATCTCCTCCCGGACAATAGGCAGCTCGTCAATGGAGAGCTCGTGCGGGAAGGGGTGCGCCTGCTTGCCTTTGTAGGTCCGCGTTTCACCTTCGACGGCAATGGCGCTGGGGGCCACGACGCGGTGGCCGCCGTTGATGTCCTCATGCGAGACGCGGCCGCCGTGCATGATCTGGGCGAATATACGGCCACCCTCGGCGTGGACGGCGTCGGTGACTTTCTTCCAGCCGGCGATCTGCTCGGGGGTCACCAGCCCGGGCTGTCCCGGGTAGGAGCGGCCGGCCTGGCTGGGGTAGGTTCCCTCGCTGACGATCAGGCCGAGCGAGGCACGCTGGCGGTAATGCTCCGCCACCAGGGGGCCGGGGACGCCTTCCACGCCGTTGCGAAGACGGGTCAGCGGGGCCATGACGAGGCGGTTGGAAAGTTCGAGCTCGCCGAGTGTCAGCGGGGAAAACAGCATGCGGAGTTCCTTTCAGAATGCATCAGGTTCACCAGCTCTAACTGCCTAGCGTGTGCAACTATTCCGGGTGTGTCCGAGTTCACCGTCCCAAGCACCTCAGGCATGGCGACGGCGGCACCGCAGTTGGGTGCCGCCGTCGGACACTTCTGCTAATTGGCCCGTTCCCCTAGGGGTGAACGATGATTTTGACCGCGGTGTCGTTGTGGTTGATCAGGGTGTCGAATCCCTTGTCCACGAGGTCGTCCAATGCTATTCGTCCCGTGATGAAGGGTTTCAGATCCACCTTTCCGTCCTGGACCAGTTTGATGGCTGCGGCATGATCCCCCTTGTAAGCGATGGTGCCGCGAAGATCGATTTCCTTGAGCACAACCTTCTGCATGTCGACCGTGGCTGGGCGGCCCCAGATGGAAACGTTGACTACAACCCCCGCTGGCCTCACCACGTCGAGCATGCTGTCCAGCACCGCATTGACGCCGGCACACTCGAAGGCGGCGTCGGCTCCTTCCCCGGCGGTCAGTTCCAGCACCCGTGCTTTCACGTCCTCTTGGCTCGGATCGATGACATGGTGTGCGACGCCCGATGAGGCCGCTTTGTCCTTGCGGGCGGCGGACAGTTCCGTGACGATCGTTGTGATGCCGAGGCCCTTGAGCACCGCTGATGTCAGCAGGCCGATGGGCCCGGCACCGCCGACGACGGCCACGTTCCCGGCAGTTAGGCCGCTGCGGCTGACTGCGTGGTACGCGACGGCCAAGGGCTCGATCAGCGCAGCTTCCTCCAGCGGAATGGAGCCCACGGGATGGACCCAGCGCGAGTCGACCACGATTATTTCGCTGAGGCCACCCCCGCCGCCGCCCAGGCCGATGAACCCCATGCGGGTACAGAGGTTGTAGTTTCCGGCGCGGCAGGGCCCGCATTCATCACAGACGAAGTAAGGCTCAACCACCACACTGTCGCCAACCGACAGCCCGGACACCCCCTCCCCCAGTTGCGCGACGGTTCCGGAGAACTCATGGCCCATGGTGACGGGCGCCGCTTCACCCGTGAGCGGATGCGGATGTCCGGGTGATGGGATGAAGATGGGGCCCTCAAGGAATTCGTGCAGGTCGGTGCCGCAGATGCCGCACCAGGCCACGGCTATTTTGACCGCGCCCGGGCGCAGCTCCGGCTCCGGAACGTCCTCGATCCGAATGTCGCGCTGGCCGTGAAAACGTGCCGCTTTCATGCCGTGCTCCTTTTAGCGGGTGTGGTGGGAGGGCTGCAGCTCGTACACCGGGGTGGGCAAGCCCTCCATGCGTGCCTTGAGCTGCAGCGCCAGGTAGCTGGAATAGTGCCGGCTCTGGTGAAGATTGCCGCCGTGAATCCAGAGGTTGTCCACGTTGGTGGGCTTCCACATGTTGCGCAGCTCCCCTTCCCACGGACCCGGGTCCTTGGGGGTGTCAGACCCGAACCCCCAGCATTTTCCGACCGTGTCTGCCACCTCGGGCGACACCAGGTCGGCAAGCCAACCGTTCATCGAACCGTAGCCGGTGGCGTAGATGATCGCGTCAGCTTCCAGCTCCGTGCCGTCATCGAGGACGACGGCGTTGCCCGTGATTTTGCCGACCTGGCCGTTGGCGAGTTTCACCCTGCCGTCGATGATCAGCTGCGAGGCGCCGACGTCGATGTAGTAGCCGGAACCGCGCCGCAGGTACTTCAGGAACAGCCCGGAACCGTCCACGCCGAAGTCAAGGTCGAAGCCGGCGGCCTCAAGCTGGGAGTAGAAGTCGGCGTCGCGCCGCGCCATCTCCTCGTAGACCGGGATCTGTGCCTCCGGCAGGATCCGGTACGGCAGCGAGGCGAACAGCAGGTCGGCTTTCTCGGTCGTGACGCCGTTGGCGAGCGCCTTCTCCGAGTAAAGGTCGCCGAGTGCAAGGTCCATGAGCGACTCGCTGCGGGCGATGTGTGTGGAGGAGCGCTGGACCATGGTGACGTCGGCGCCGTGTTCCCAGAGGTCGGCGCAGATGTCGTGGGCCGAGTTGTTGGACCCGATCACCACAGCTTTCTTGCCCGTCCAGTCCCCGCCGCCCGGGTGCTTGGAGGAGTGGTACTGCTCCCCCAGGAACGTCTCGGCACCGTCGAACTTTGGAACGTTCGGGTAGCCGGAAACGCCCAGCGCGAAGACGAGCTGCTTCGGGCGCAGGGTGACCGGTTCGCCGTCGCGGATCACGCTGACTTCCCACTCGCTCCGGTCCTCGTTCCAGCGTGCGTTGGTGCATTCGGTGCTGGACCAGTAGTTGAGCTCCATAATCCGGGTGTAGTACTCCAGCCAGTCGCCGATCTTGTCCTTGGCGGCGAAGACGGGCCAGTCGTCGGGGAACTTCAGGTACGGCAGGTGGTCGTACCAGACGGGGTCGTGCAGGTGCAGGGACTTGTAGCGGTTCCGCCACGAGTCACCCGGCCGCGCGTTCTTCTCGATGATGATAGTGGGAACGCCAAGCCGGCGCAGCCGTGCCCCAAGTCCGATGCCGCCCTGGCCGCCGCCGATGATCACGGTGTAGGGCTGCTCCTCGTGGCCAAGCTTGGCAGCCTGCTCCTCCTTAAGCTCAAGCCAGGACCGTCGGCCTTTTTCGATGCGGTGGGCCACGCCCTGCTCACGGTTGGGGCCTTTCTTCTCCTCGAATCCCTTGAGTTCCTGCATCGTGGTGAGCAGGGTCCAGCACTTGCCGTTGCGAAGCCGCAGATGGGCGCAGCCGCGGGCCTGTGCAGTCTCGAATGTCACCCAGGCCTCGGTGCTGGCAGCGTCGCCGGTGGCGTCCTCGGCGAGCGCCCAGTTATGCGGCCCGACGTCGTCGAGGGTCGCATCGAGCATTCGCCTGATGCTGTCCTTGCCTTCCATGGTCTTGAGGTTCCAGGTGAAGGACACGAAGTCGCGCCAATACGATTCTTCGTCGAACAACTCGAGCGCGGCGTCGGTGTCCTTCGTGCGCAGCGCCTCGTCGAACTGCTCCAGCCAGCCGGCGACGATGCCGTTTGGTGTCTCGGGCATGATTCCTCTTTCCTTTGATGACCCGGCCGTGTATTGGCCTGGTGCCACGTTGCTGATGCCGGGGCAGCCACACCGCCGCCTCCGTGATCCGCATCACAAGTAAAAGCCGCGGAGGGTTACAATCGGGTTGCACGTTTTTCGTCCTGTGATGGGGGCGGGGCACGATTCAATGGCGAGTTGAGAGGACGCGTATGCCGAAGTCCGATGCTGCCGCCCAGGCGCGCCACCTCCGCTTTACTTCACCCCTCGAGTACGCCCGGGCGCTGCGGCAGGCCCATGAAGCCACCATTTCCGGACGCCCAGATCCGTACATCGCTCCGTCACTCGTGAGCGCTTGGCAGCGGTCCCTGGCGCTGGGCATTGATCCAGACCGGCACCGCCCCGTCCACCGCCACGACGTCAGCGAAGCCCGTCGGCTGGGCGCCGACCACCGCCTGGCAGCTGTGATGCCGGCACTGTCCCAGTTGATTGCCGACGAGACGACGGATGGGCGGCATCTCCTCATTGTCACGGACCACCTCGGCGAGGTTCTTTGGCGGATCGGCAGCCGGCACGCTCTTCGGCAGGCGGATTCCTTGGAGTTCGTGGAGGGCGCCGACTGGTCTGAGTCCGGAGTGGGAACCAACGCCATCAGCGAGGCCCTGGTCACCGGTACCCCGGCCCAGCTGTTCTCCGCGGAGCACCTCGTTCGCACGCACCATGACTGGGCCTGCACCGCGGCACCGATCCGGGATCCGTTCACGGGCGACGTCCTGGGCGTCCTGGATGTCTCCGGCCCGATCGAATCCGTAACGCCGGACAGCCTGCGCATGGTGCGGTGCGGTGTCCGGCTGGCCGAAGAACTGCTGAAGTCTACGGGCGCGCCAGCGATCGGTGCAGTGCCCGGGCGGAGAGGCCTGGTTCCGGCAGCACAAGCCAACCGCACGCCCCATACGTTGACCCTGCGGATACTGGGTGACAGGCCCACTGCAGAGGTCGACGGCGGTGCGCCGCGTGCGCTGACACTACGCCGTGCCGAAATCCTGGCGATGCTCGCCTCCCGGTCCAGTGGCTGGAGCGCTGAAGAACTGGCGTACGAGCTGTATGGCGAGGACGGTGCCGCCGCATCGGTGCGGACTGAGATGCACAGGATTCGCGGGCTACTTGGGAACGTTGTTGAACCCAATCCGTACCGGTTCACTGCGGAGGCGAAGGTTGAGACCGACGCGTCGATCGTGACCGCCCACCTGCGTGCGGGGCGCGTGGCCGATGCGTTGGCGTTGTATCCAGCGAAGCTGCTGACCCGTTCGGCCAACTTCGCCATTGAACTTATGCGCGATGAACTCAACGAGGCCGTCGGTGCCTCGGTGCGTGCCAGCGGTGAAGCCGATCTGGTCCTGCAGTGGTGCTCCACGGACATGGGTGCCGCCGATTCCGCCGCTGCTGCGGTGGTTGAGCAAGTGATCGGTGCGGCTGATCCGCGCTTGCAATTGCTGCGAGCCAGGACGGCACGGTTGGACCGGGAACTGCGGGCGTAGGTCCGGCGGCGCTGTTCTAACGGTTCCCCTGAGCACCCCCTGGACAGCCTTCACCTTGCGGGTTGGTGTTGCAGTCGTCGGCATAATTGCGGGTGACCGAACGCCACACGCTCACAGTCTGGGGCGGAGAACTGAACTGACCCTGGTTGGGGATTGGCAGGTTCGGCCCGCCGTTCACGGAATAGGTGCCCTGGAAGTACGTGGTGAGGACGACGTCGAAGTCGCCGGTCGCGGCGTAGGCGTGGCTGGTCCGGGTCTTCTCACCCCAGCGGTCCTGCGGGAGCGGGCCGCCCATGGTGGTCGTGGGGCCGAGCGACGTGCCGTCGCCGTAGTCCCACCGGTACTGGACGGGCTTGGCGATGATGTGAATTTTCTGGGCCAGGATGGTGATGTCGAACGGCTGCTCTGCGGCTTTGGCGTAGAAGTTGGTCTCGGCACCACGGAGAGTGTGCGGACTGGGCTGTGCGGTTAGGGTTCCCGGGACGACGGGAAGCCTATCGAATGCCCTCTGGATAAGAGCGGCGATCCGGGGCAGAAGGTCCTCGGGGTTCTTGTCGTAGAGGCACGTCGGTCCGCCGCCATTGCCTTGCCAGTCCGTCCAAGTAGGATTCGCTATCTCCCGTGGGGCAACCTTCCAAATCACCGGAACGCCGGGTTTACCATCGGCTCTCGGGGGACACACGCGTTGCTTCGCCAAGCAGTCAATTGCCAAGTTGCCGTCGTCCACTTGGCACTGCGGAAAAGCGTTGTATTGGTTGGGGTCGTTACTGACGTAGCCGGGTGGGGCGGGAACAATCTCTCCGGAATCCTCGTCGCGGACCCAGTTGGTTGCACCGACGTCGATTCCCTTCTCCTCGTACCCGACGGCGATTGGATCCTTTGCCGTAGCCTCAGCCACTAAAGGGAAAACGACGAAAGGCACCACACAGAACCCGATCATGAGAGCGCGATTGTGCGATTTCATGATTTACCGAATTAGGCCGAGGTCGATGATGCTCCAGCCCTTCGAATCAAAGCTAACAACTGCCTGGCTCGCGGTGTTTGATTCCTTCGTCACCGCTTGGAGTAGCTTTCCAGGAGCCTTGTAGATAGCAATTTCCTTTTGGATGACCTGCACAGTAGCTTGCTGAGTCTTTGCTCCACGGGTGTACTTGCCAGTGACTGAGGGTGTCTCAATTTTGCCTCCAGCCACCCATTGAGCCCCTTCCCATGCACTCTCCAGCCCTTCTGCAAGTCCGCTGCAGAACCGGCAATTTGGACCGCTAATGGATTGAACCAGTGAAGTGTCGCCCGTCTCGTAGGCGTAAGACAATGCTTGGTACCAATACTTCGTAAACGCCTCCAGCCCCTCTTTCGTGTTCTTATCGGCAAGAGCAGGCTTGGCCGGAAGCGGAACATTCTGCGCCCTCCCCTTCGCGTCGGCCGGCTTGTAAGCCGGCGTCGGTTTGGCAGAGGGAGTGGCGCTTGGCGTGGCGGATGCCGAACCGGAACCAGACGCAGCTGGCGAGGCGACGGCAGTGGCAGTTGGACCGGTCTGGGGATCCCCGCCACCGCTGCAGCCGGCGAGCGCAAGGACGGACACAGTGACCGCGGAAATGACAGGCAGACGGAGGCGTTCGGAAATGCAGGTACGAGAAGTCATGCGCTAATCCCCCCGGATAGGTTTCAAGACATCTGTGTCCAAACAATGATTAAAGGGTAACCGAGGTCACACTTTTCGGCTCAAAGTTATCCACAGCCAATGTAGCGCCCGAGGGGCCGCCAAGGCGCCGCGGCCCACATACAAAGCGGGCCCGGTGAGAATCTCACCGGGCCCGCTTCAGTCCCCCATCACGGCGCCGTCATCATGGCGCCAGCCATGCCCTACAGCGCTACCCCCGGGGCTTCGCCGGAAGGAGGGGCTGCCCCGGAAGGAGGTGCTGCCCAGGACGGAGTGGCTGCCCCGGAAGGGGCAGCTGCGCCGGCAGTACCAGCTCCCCCGTCTTATCCGTCGACAAGGCGAGCGACGAGACATACTGGGGTTCGCCGTCGGGCCCGTCCTGGGCGGAGCGCACCATGTCCGGGCGTTCGAACTCAATCCCGGTCACGTGGCAGAGCAGCCTGGCGTCGCTGGGGTTCCCGTCGGCGTCGAACATCGGCAGGTCAATGCCGTCGTCCGTGCGGCGCAGGTAGTACTTGCCCTTGGTCAGGACCGCCAGAACCGGCGGCAGGACGAGCGCCAGGCCCACTGCGAATATCGGCGAGTACGGCTGGATTCCGGAACCAAAAGCACCGAAGAACACCGCGATGGACACCCCGGCAGAAACCAGCATGGATACAAACCCAACCGGGTTCACGGCGTGCAGCATGCCCCGCCGGAATTCGGGGGTCTTGGGTGAGATCTTCAGCAGGTATTTGTTGATGGCGATGTCCGCGGCCACCGTGACCACCCAGGCCATGGCACAGTTGGCATAGAAGCCCAGAATCGTGTTGAGGAAGTCGAACATATTGGCTTCCATCAGGACCAGCGCAATCAACAGGTTCACCGCAACGAACACCATGCGACCCGGGTACGTCTTGGTCACGCGGGTGAAGCTGTTGGTCCACGCCAGCGAGCCGGAATAGGCGTTAGTGACGTTGATCTTGATCTGGGAAATAACCACCAGCACCACGGCCAGGCTCATCGCCAGCCACGCCGGCATCATCTCCTCGTAGACGCCCAGGAACTGGTGCACCGGCTCATTCGCCGTGGCCGAGGCCGCCGGATCCAGCTTGGCGATCAGGTAGACGGCGATGAACATGCCCACGATCTGCTTGACCGCACCGAACAGCACCCAGCCCGGCCCTGCGAGAATCACGGCGCGCCACCACGCGCCCTTGTTGTCGGCAATCTTGGGCGGCATGAACCGCAGGTAGTCGATCTGCTCCGCGATCTGCGCCATCAGCGACAGGCAGACGCCGGCGGCCAGCATGACCGAGGCCAGATTGGTTCCCTCACCACCGGAATTCCCGGTGTAGGCGAAGAAGTCATCGATGCTGCCGGGGTGGGATACCAGCAGATAGCCGACCGGAACCACCATGAGGAGCAGCCACAGCGGCGTAGTCCAGACCTGGAGTTTGGCCAGCGTGTTCATCCCGTAAATGACCAGCGGAATGATGATGACCGTGGACGCGGCGTAACCCAGCCATTGCGGAATTCCCAGCCCCAGCTCGAGGCCCTGCGCCATGATCGAGCCCTCGAGCGCAAAGAAAATAAACGTGAAGGTCGCAAAGATCACGTTTGTCACCACGGAGCCGTAATAGCCGAATCCGGAGCCGCGGGTAATCAGGTCCAAATCGATGTTGTACCGGGCTGCGTAATAGGCGAGCGGAAAACCCGTGGCGAAAATAATCACGGCGGCCACCACAATTCCGAGGATCGCATTCACCGTGCCGTAGGCAATCCCGATATTCGCCCCGATCGAAAAATCAGCCAGGTAGGCAATGCCTCCCAGCGCACTCGTCGCCACCACGCCCGCGCTCCACTTGCGGTAGGAACGCGGTGCGAACCTGAGCGTGTAATCCTCCAGGCTTTCCTTCGTGGCGCTCAAGGCGTCCGCGTTACCGGCCGCCTGTTTATCGCCCGCCGGGTTACCGCCCGCCCGTGCCCGCTTGGTTTCCGGCCCAGCGCCGGAACGTTCGACGGCGGCACGTTCGACGGCGGCACCGCCGCTCGGGCTATCCAACAGTTCGCTGTCCTTCAGGTCATTAGTCATTAGGCATCCGCTTTCGTCACCGGTTTATCCTTGCCGACGCTAGTCACACCGTGCGACAGCACGGTTCCGGCAGTATTACAGCGATGTAAAGTGTCCTACCCACCCGTCAAACGCTGCCATGCCCCGTGGCGCAACTCCGCACTTATTGGGAAAATCTGTCCATACCCCTATCGTTTTTCTACAAGCTGTAGAAGAATGGAGCACATGATGTTCAACCATGCCGACGGCGATCCCATCCTGGTCCTCGACGAAGAGCAGTGCTGGCAGCTTCTTGAGGGCACCACGCACGGCCGCCTGGTGGTCACCGTGGCAGGCGAGCCGGACATCTTCCCCGTCAACTACGTGACCAGCCGGAGGAAGCTGTACTTCCGCACAGCGCCGGGCAACAAGCTCGCCCAGGTGACCATCAACGACAGGGTCCTGTTCGAGACCGACGGGATCATGTCGGACCAGGCGTGGTCGGTGGTGCTCCGCGGCACGGCCCGCGTCCTGAGCAAGTCAGCGGAGATTGCCGAAGCCGAAGAGCTGGGGCTCGCATCCTGGGTGCCCACACTGAAGGACTTCTATGTGGAGATCGATCCCGGTTCCGTGAGCGGCCGGCACTTCCAGTTTGGCGAGCAGCCGGAGCGCGATTTCTAGCAGGGCCGCCGGCCTAGACTGGAAATATGGCGGACCGGCTGACACCTGAGCAGCGCAGCTGGAACATGTCCCGGATCCGGGGCAAGAACACCAAGCCCGAACTGCTGGTGCGCAGCCTCCTGCACGCCAAGGGCTACCGGTACCGCCTGCACGGCGCCTCGCGCGGCATCAAGCTGCCCGGCAACCCGGATCTCGTCTTCGCCGGACGGCGCAAGGTCATCTTCGTCAACGGCTGCTTCTGGCATTTCCACGACTGCAAAGTGGGCCAGCACGCGCCCAAAGCCAACGCCGAATTTTGGGAAACGAAACGCGCCCGCACCCGGGACCGCGATGCCAGCCAGCGCAGGCAGCTGGAAAACGACGGCTGGGAGGTACTTACCGTCTGGGAGTGCGAACTCAAGGACATGTCCGCCGTCGAGAAACAGCTGGAGCTGTTCCTCACAGCGGGCTGACCCCGATCAGGCGTGGCTCAGTTCTCAGCCGGAGCCAGCCGGTATCCCACGCCGCGGACAGTCTGCAGCCACCGCGGGTTCTGTGCCGAATCACCGAGTTTCTTGCGCAGGTTGCCCATGTGCACCTCAACAGACCGCTCGTCCGCCTCGCTGATGTAGCTTCCGACGTCGTACGGTTCGTCCCGCAGTCGGCGCACCAGGTCCGCTTTGGTACGGACCATGCGGCCCGCCTCCAGCAGGGCATGGAGCAGGTCGAATTCGGTGCGGGTCAGGCTCAACTCCTGGCCGTCAACCGCCACGGTCCGGGAGTCATAGCTCAGGTCAAGGCCGTTGTGGGTGTACTTACGCCCCTCGTTCGCGGCGGCGGCAGGTGAGCCGCCCTCCTCGGCGAGATCCGGCGTCGAACGCGGACGCCGCATCATGGCCGCAACACGGGCACGCAGCTCACGCGGTCGGAACGGCTTGGTGAGGTAATCGTCGGCGCCCGACTCAAGGCCGATCAGGGTATCCAGCTCTTCCGCACGGGCAGTGAGCATGACGATGTAGGCATCGGAGAACTGGCGGATCTGCCGGGCCACCTCGAAGCCGTCGATGTCCGGCAGTCCGAGGTCGAGCGTGATGACCGCCGGATCCAGTTCCTTGGCGGCCAGAACGCCCTCGGCTCCGCTGCTCGCGGCGCGCACCTCAAAACCGGCCTGCGTCAGAACAACACGAACCAATTCGCGAATATCGTGATCATCCTCGATGACCAGTCCCACGCGTGTATCACCCATCGCAGCCCCCTCAGCCCGCTACATCCCGTCTGCAGTATAGCTCCCGGCGGATATCCTGCTCCTATGCGTTTCTCACGCCCCGTCCAGATGGACCATCGCCCATGAGCAGTATCGCCTGGAAAGATTCCTCGGGCCGGATCCTGCTTTTCCGGCGCCCCTTCCACGAATACTCCCTGCGGGGCAGGGTAATGCTGAGCCAAATGCCGCTTTCCGTGACGGCAGGAATCACAGCTTTTCTTATTCTGGCGTTCTTCCCTGAAACGCTGCTCAATCCCCTTTTCATCAGTTTTCTGCTGTCACAGGCAGTAATCCTGATCC
This sequence comes from Arthrobacter globiformis NBRC 12137, assembly GCF_000238915.1. Classification (GTDB taxonomy): domain Bacteria; phylum Actinomycetota; class Actinomycetes; order Actinomycetales; family Micrococcaceae; genus Arthrobacter; species Arthrobacter globiformis. Next base: position 121,959 of record NZ_BAEG01000083.1, read on the forward strand.
TTTGCTTGGCCGTGCCGTGGCACCGGTTGCCCTATCCCTCTTTCCTGGTAATACCCCTCCTGGACCTGGTGTCGATCTGCCTGGGCAGGGAAGGCGGCCAGGACAGCCTGACAGGGCTCAGCCTCATGGCCGTATTTCCGGTCATCTGGCTGTGCGCCTCCGGGCTATTCCCCAAGGCCGCGGTGGCGATCTCCTTCTTCGGACCCTTGGCAATCATCTGGGTGCCACTCTTTCTCCGCGGCGCCGTCTCCGGCCAGGACCTGGCGCGCTCCTTCCTGCTGCCGGTGATGATGCTGGGCATCGGCGTTACCGTGTCCGTCATGACGCTCAGCATGGTCCGGCAGCAACGGGACCTCGAGGAGCAGCAACGGGACCTCGAAGAAAAGGACTCCCAGCTCCGCGTTGTCCTGACCGGAAGCAAACGCCAGGAACGGCTACTGAACACGGTTTTGGACACGGTGCATTTGGGCGTCCTCGCCGTGGATGCGGAGGGCCATGACATCCTGATGAACCGCAAGCAGCGCAAGCATCACCAGCTGGCTTCGCCACCGACCATCGAGGATCCCAACGAGTCGCAGCTGCTGGTGTTTGCCGCCGACCGGACCACACTGGTCCCCACCGACCAGCGGCCGGTCCGGCGCGCGGTCCTCGGCGAGGAATTCACCGATTACCTGGTGTGGCTCGGAGCGGGAGCCGAACAGCGCGCGATCTCCACCAGCGCGAGGCCCATGACGGACCAGGACGGGAATTTCGCCGGCTCCGTCATCGTGTTCGGCGACGTCACCGAGCTGGTGAACGCCCTGGCCGCCAAGGACGATTTCGTCTCCAACGTCTCCCACGAATTCCGTACTCCGCTCACGTCGATTCTTGGTTACGTCGAGCTTCTGTTGGACGACGACGACGATCTCACCGACTCCCAGCGTGGCCCCCTGGAAATCATCCGGCGGAACTCGGAGCGGCTGCTTACGCTGGTCTCGGACCTGCTGTCCAGCCGCAACGGCCAGCTGCTCGTCACGCCCGAGGCCGTGAATGTGGCAGAGCTTGTGCGCACCAGCGTCACCGCCGCCCTGCCGCGCGCCGCGGAATCCGGCATCCACCTGCGAGCCGATGCCCCGGACCGCTTGGAGGCCCACATCGACGCCGCGCGTATCTCCCAGGTGCTGGACAACCTCGTCTCCAATGCCATCAAGTACTCGCCCGATGGCGGCGACGTGGTGGTGTCGCTGCGGTCCGAGGGCGGCCACATGGTGTGCAGCGTGAGCGATACAGGCATGGGGATGAGCCAGCAGGACCAGGAGGAGGTCTTTGCCAAGTTCTTCCGGGCCGCAGCCGTCCGCAATTCAACGATTCCCGGCGTCGGGCTGGGGCTGTCCATCAGCAAGGCCATCGTGGAAGCCCACGGGGGCCGCGTCTCACTCCGCAGCGAGGTGGGGAAAGGCACAACGTTCACGTTCGCCGTGCCGGTGCAGAACTGAGTTGCCGGCCTACACCCGGTGGTGCTCGATCAGCCAGCCGGCCAGCCGGCGGGCCCGATGGGCTGCCTCAAGATCCCCCTCCGCCGCGGAGATGATCGAGCCCTTCATCAGGATGTGCCAGGAGCGGGAGAAATCGTCGGTCCGCTGCAGCCCTGCCTCGTCCGCGAGCTGCTTCACGTGACCGCGGATCCTGGCGAGGTAATCAATGCTGGCCCGTCCCAGCGGATGCGAGGCGCCCATCTCCAGCAGCACGTTGATGAAGGAACAGGCCTCAAAGTCGGTGCGGTGGAACCAGTCGGAGAAGACATCGAAGATGGCCAGTAGCTGCTGCTCGGCAGTGTCCGCCCGGCGCCGCGCCTCCCCCATGATGGCGTTGACCGTCCACACTTGGTCGCGCTTCTCCAGGAACGCCAGCACGAGCTCGTCCTTGGAAGCGAAATGTCGGTAGAACGTGGCCTTTGCGACCCCGGAACAGCTGATGAGTTCGTTGATGCCGACGTCCCGGACACCACGGCTGGCGAAAAGGTCATAGGAGGCGTCAACGATCCGTTCGCGCATTCCGGCAGCACCGGATGCCGCAATTTCCTCGCCGCGCAACGGGTTCCCCGGTCTTAGGGGATCACCCGGCGTGGCGGCCGGCTGCGGTCCAGTCTGAAGCCCTCCGGAAGGCACTCTCCCGGCGCTCCACGGCTTGGAGCTGGGTACCTCTGCCATTACAGACAGTCTATCCCAAACCGCGAGACAGACCTGTCTGTCTTGGGATATTGTTCTCACAGGTCAGTGCATATTCTGCTGGCCGAAACCTTGGCCCATGCAGAGGCCTGGATATAGCGGAAGTCGATTATCGAGCGGTCGCCATGACGGACTACATACGGTTGGAAGCGCCCAACTCCCCACACCCTGACCCACGGCAGGGCGGCACGGCCGGCCTCGCAGCGGAGGCGTTGCGGGGACAGGTCTTAGGGGTTATTTCGTCGGTACTCGAGGACACTGACCCGGAATGCGCCGGCGCCAGGAGCCAGCTCCGGCATATCCTAGTCCACAATGCTGGGTCTCCGGAGAAGGCCCTCCTCGAGCACCTGCTCCATCTGCACGGTTCGGAGCTGTGCGGTTCCGAGCTGGACGGTGATCAGGAGGAGCCGGAGGAGCCGGAGGAGCCGCAGGACTAGCGCCCGAGGCTCGCTTGGCGCACCACTTCACCCCAGGACTGCTCCGCCAGGTCGGCGACGGCGGCCAGGATCTCCGACGGCGGCCGGGAAAGGTCCAGCGGAAACTCCACGATGTCGATATCCGTGTTCAGGATCCGCCTCAGCTTCACCTCACCCGCCCCGGCGTAGACCAGCCAGGCCGTGGGCACGCGCAAAGCCGTGCAGTACGCCAGCATCTGGAAGTGGTCCGCCGAAAGCGACGCGCCTTGGTCGGTACCGGCCCGGTACTGCGCGTCGTACACCACCACCGGCCGGCCGCCCAGCAGGTGCACGGCATCGGGGCGGACGGTCAGCCGGTCCGAATCCCGCACTGCCTCGTTCAGCATCGCGTTGTACTGCAGCCTCATCTCGCCGGGGAAGGCCGCCATGGCCCGGCGCAAGGCCGCGCCGACGAAGTCCTCAAAGACCTTGCCCATATCGACGACGAAAGACGCCGTCTGCTGTTTGCCCTCCCCTGCCTCGGCGGAGGCATTGCGCAGGACCACCTCGGAGAGCCGCAAAGCACCGTGGTAGCGGAGGTTCATCCGGCTGGCCCGCCACGGCGGAAGCGGAGCGCCGGCGTGGAGGCGGGTGACGCCGTCGAGCTTTCCCTTCAGCTGCCGCAGGCGGCTCAGCACATCGGGGCGCACTCCCGGGACGCGCGACATGCGGTCCAGCGCGGCACGCAGGATCCGGTTTTCCGGGATGTCCTCGGTGAACTCGTCGTAGGACACCTCGAGGGGCACCAGCATCCCGGGCCGGCGCGATATCTGGTCGGAAATGCGGATGCGGCCCTTGACCGTCCGGAGCGAATCGTCGACAGTGACATAGCCCTGCAGGACGCCGCGCTGCAGTGCCCGTTCGGCGAGCTGCACCAGTGACGCCGCCAGGGCGCTCCACAGCTCGGCATCTTCGTCGGCCGCCACGGTGTCGTCGCGGAAGCCTTGGTCCCCGGCGTAGCTCAGCAGGAAAAGCAGCCGGCTCAGCCCGAGCCGGTCCTTGGGCCGCACGTCCAGTTGCACCAGCGGAGTGCGCACCGACCCCACCATGCCGACGGGTTCGATCCGAAAGAGTCCCATGCCCATCGGCGTCGCCTTGGCCAGGCCGCTGGAGTTCAGGGAGGCGGCGCTGTCCGGGTCGAGCTTCTCCACAGTGCCGCCGGAGAGCTCGTCCAGAACGATGTGCTGCCGCGCCGGCGCGGAGCCCGCCGGGCTAGCGAGCCGCAAGGCGTCCCAGCAGCTGGTCCAGCCCGAAGCGCTCTTCCAGCTGGGCCCGGTTCAGCTGCCCGTGGTAGTGCTCCTCCAGCAGCGGCATGAGCTCGTACTTCCAGATCCGGCGCAGGCCGGCGGGGGTCTGGGCGGCCTTCTTCATGAAGTAGGACGGCCCGATCATGAGGTCGCGGTCCCACTCGTCGATGGCCTGGTTGAGCGCATCCAGCAACAACGCGGGCGTGGTGTCCAAGCGCCGCGCCTCCAGGAATCTCAGCAGCGACCCCCTCACCGGCTCGGTCTGGGGGTGCAGCTCGATGAACGCGAAACGGCGGCGGATGGCGGCGTCCATCATCGCGATGGAGCGGTCCGCGGTGTTCATGGTGCCGATGATGTACAGGTTGTCCGGGAGCGTGAACGGCTCGTTGGGGCTGTACTGAAGGTAGATCCGGTCATCGCGGTATTCCAGCAGGAAATACAGCTCACCGAACACCTTGGCGAGGTTGGCGCGGTTCATCTCGTCGATGATCAGGAAGTACGGCTTGGACTCGTTGCCCGGTTTCGCTGCCTCCTCCGCCAGCCGGCGCAGCGGCCCGGCGACGAGCTTGAAGGAGACCTGCCCCTCGTCCGTCTTGTCCGGCCGGTACCCCTCGAAGAAGTCCTCGTAGGCATAGGACGGGTGGAACTGGACGAGCTTTACCCGCTCGTCGGTGCTGTCCTGCGCAAGTTCCGCCGCGAGGTGCTTGGCGAGGTAGGTCTTGCCGGTTCCCGGCGGGCCGTACAGCACCAGCTGCCGGTTCTCTTCGAGCAAGTCTGCGATCTCCTGCAGCGGCTCCACCTCCATGTGGAGGGAATCCGCGAACTCCCGCGTCACCGGGCGGAAGCCGCCCAGCATGGGCAGGGCGACGGTGGCCGGCGATGTGTCGGCGTCGGGTTCGGTCTCCGCCTCGGCGGGCAGCAGCGCCTGCAGCGCCTGCACCACCCGGGTGACGTCGACGACGATGCCCGGGGTGGCCAGCTGGCGCTGGATGTGCCGCGGCAGGTCGGTCACGGCGTGGGCCTCGTCGAACCAGCGCACCTTGCGGCGCATCCGCCGGCTGTCTCCGTTGTGGTCGGGCTCGCCCAGCACGACGCCGATCCGAACGGCTCCGGCGTTCTGGTACAGCGCGAGGTCCCCCGGCTTCATGACGGTCAGGAAGGCGAAGACGGCGGTCTTGGTGTCCTCCCGCTCCACGTAGCCGAGGTGCTTGTAGTCCTCATCGACGGCGTGCTGGACCAGCCCGGCGGTAACGCCGGCGTCGAGCAGGCGGAGGTGTTCGACGTCGAGCGTCACCTTCTCCTCTGCCTGCCAGGCTGCCAGGAGTTCGGCGTTATCGCGGTGGGTGCGCAGCAGCCAGGCACGGCGGCCCGGGTCCCCGACCTTCCGCCACTGGCTCACCAGCTGCCGGGCGTACCAGTCGATGCGCTGGCCGGCCTGCTCATCGAGGTGCAGGCGGATGCGGCGGATGTCAGCGGTGATTTCAACCTCGCTGTCCCCCTTCGCCCCGCCAACCAGGGAGGCGAAGGCGTCCCTGATCTCCTGCCGTTCGATGTCCGCCACCACCGGCTCGAAGTAGCTGGGCCAGGCAAGGTATTCGATGCTGCGGCGGATGGCCGGCTGGTCATCGGGCGTTCCCGCCGCGAGCAGGTGGAAAGCCAGCGGATCCTTCAGTGCCTTGCCAATTTCCGCCGTGGACTGCCGGTCGACATGCTGAACGAACCGGCAGAGCCATTTCAGGTGGTCCCAGATGGTCCAGTTGAACTCGGCGGTCCGGTCGCGGATGACGCCATGGTCGGTCATGCCCTGGTACAGCTCCTCCGGGAGCTCCAGCGGCGGCTCCAGCCAAGACGCCGCCTCGGCGACGCGGGCGCGCTTGACCTTGAGCGACTTCACCTCGTGCGCCAGCGGCAGGGACTGCAGGAAGAGGAGCTCCACGGCCAGTTGTTTCGCCGAAGGGGACGCGTCCGCCAGGTTGTGCCGCAGGTTGGTCATCATGGGCGCCTTGGCGTCCGCGACTCCCCGGTCAAGCCGTTCCAGCAGTTCCGCCGCGGCCTCCGCCGTCCATGTCTGCGTGCGGCCGTCCAGCGCCGACGGTCTGCCCTGCAGCCCGGCGCCGAGCACGAACCACGCCGCGTCCTCGATCTCCTTGGAGATTCCGAGGGCGCGGGGCATGGCAGGCTTTGGGGCGGGGGTCATGCGTTCAAATTTACAGGGTTAACCTGAACGCCAGCACCATGGCCGGCCCGAAAGCTACCTCCGGGTAACAGCTGGCAGCCCCTTCCGGCCGAAGGCAAAATAGCAACCCGGGCCGATGAAGTTGACCAGGGTGGCCAGCCGCCAGAACATCTTGGAGCCGCGGATCTGCTCGGCGGGGCGGCGCGAAAGGTCCCGCTGGGCCGCGGTGAGGAAAGCGAGCTGCGCGGCTCCGATCACGATGGTGCCGATCCGGGCAGCGGGCGGAAGTTCCTTCCAGGACTTGTTTTTCTTCCAGTCCGCTTTTTTCGTTTTCAGGTTCCTGGTTCCCACGGTCAATGCTCCTTGCGCTCTTGGAAGGGCTCCAGCAGCTGCTTCTGCTCCGGAGTCAGCCGCAGTACCCTTCCGGTGGCTTCATCGACGAAGGCCAAATGGCTTGAGGCCTTCACACAATCGTCGCCAGTTACGGGGTCCTGCACAAGGTAGTGAATGTCGAAGCTCGCACCCTTGACGGCGCCGACCCACACCTGGACGGCCGCCGGAACGTTTCGGTATTCGAGGGTCTTCACGTACCGGATGCGGTGGTCCACCACCAGCGCCATCGTCCCTTGGGGAACGTCGTTGAACAGCGACACGTGGGGGTCGATCCCGGGGAGCCCGGCACCGGCGGGCGGGCCGAAGGCGGCGATGCGCGCCTCCTCCAGCATGCGGACGATCTCCACGTTGTTGATGTGCCCGTAGGCGTCCATGTCCCCCCAGCGCATGGGCACGAGTACCTCAATGCGCCGGGGGGCGGGGTGGCCTCCGGGGTTCGCGCCGGTCAGCTGTGCACCGCCGTCGAATCGTCCACGGGCGTTTCCTCCGCATCCGCGCCGGCGAACTGCGACATGTACAGCCGGTAGTAGGCGCCTTCGGCGGCAAGGAGGGTCTGGTGGTTGCCCTGCTCCACGATCTTGCCGTTCTCCATGACCAGGATGGTGTCGGCGTCGCGGATCGTCGACAGGCGGTGCGCGATGACGAAGCTGGTCCTGTCCGTGCGCAGCGCAGCCATGGCCTTCTGCACCAGGAGCTCGGTGCGGGTGTCCACCGAGCTGGTGGCCTCGTCCAGGATGAGCAGCGACGGGTTGGCCACGAAGGCGCGGGCGATGGTGATGAGCTGCTTTTCACCGGCGCTGACGTTGTTGCCCTCTTCGTCGATGACGGTGTCGTACCCGTCGGGCAGCGCCCGGACGAAGCGGTCCACGAACGTGGCCTTGGCCGCCGCCATGACCTGGTCTTCGGTGGCGTCCAGCTTGCCGTACCGGATGTTGTCGTAGATGGTGCCGCCGAAGAGCCAGGCGTCCTGCAGCACCATGCCCACCTTGGAGCGCAGCTCGGCCCGGCTCAGCTGGGTGACGTCCACGCCGTCGAGCGTGATGGAACCGGAGTTGAGCTCGTAGAAGCGCATGACCAGGTTCACCAGCGTGGTCTTGCCCGCGCCGGTGGGTCCGACGATGGCCACGGTGTGCCCCGGCTCCGCGGTGAAGGACAGGTTTTCGATCAGCGGCTTGTCCGGTGTGTAGCTGAACGTGACGTCCTGGAACTCCACGTGGCCGTCGGTCTTGGCGGGCAGGTGCTGCGTGGCGGTCTCTGCGTCCTGCTCATCCGCGTCCAGGAACTCGAACACGCGCTCGGCGGATGCCACGCCGGACTGCAGCATGTTGGCCATGCCGGCCATCTGGCCCAGAGGCTGGGTGAACTCGCGCGAGTATTGGATGAATGCGGTGGCGTCGCCCAGGCTCATGCTGCCCGAGGCTACCCGGAGGCCGCCCACGACCGCGATGCCGACGTAGCTGAGGTAGGAGACGAACTGCATCACGGGGAAGATGATGCCGGATACGAACTGCGCGCCGAAGCTGGCCTTGTACAGGGCCTCGTTGCGCTCCTCGAAGCGTTCCAGCATGTCAGCGTCGCGTCCGAAGACCCGCACCAGGTCATGCCCGGAGAAGGACTCCTCGATCTGGCCGTTCAGCTCACCGGTGTTCTTCCACTGCGCTGCGAACAGCTTCTGGCTGCGCGCGCCGATCACGCCGGCCGCGGCGCCGGACAGCGGCAGGGCGATGAGGGCGATCAGTGCCAGCTGCCACGAGACGATGAACATCATGATGACGATGCCGATCACGGTCAGCAGCGAGCTGATGAGCTGCGCGAACGCCTGCTGCAGCGCCTGCTGGACGTTGTCGACATCGTTGGTCACCCGGGAGAGCACGTCACCGCGCTGGCGGGTGTCGAAGTAGTTCAGCGGCAGCCGGTTGAGCTTCTTTTCGGTGTCGTCGCGGAGCTGCCGGATCACCTTCATGACGATCCTGTTGAGGACGTAGCCCTGGAGCCACAGGAAGATGTTGGCCACGAAGTACATCAGCAGCACGGCCGAAATCAGGACGGTCAGCTTCTGGAAGTCGATGCCGGTTCCGGGCACCAGCTCCATCCGGGAGACCATGTCCGCGAAGTTGTTCTGGCCCTGGGCCCGCAACCCCTCGACGAATTGGTCTTTGCTGACGCCGGAGGGCAACTGTTTGCCCACCACGCCGCCGAAGATGACGTCCATGGCCTGGCCCAGCACCTTGGGCGCAATGACGTTGAGGACCACGGAGACGATCACCATGCCGACGACGACGTAGATGCCGGCGGCTTCCGGTTTCAGCAGGCCCATGAGCCGCTTGGCGGACGGCCAGAAATGCTGGGCCTTCTTGGCGGGCATCGCACCGAACATGCCGCCGTCGGCCTCGCCCGGCTTGTATTCCTCCTCGACGAAGTCGTCGTCCTCGAGGACGACGGGTTCGTTTGCTGCCTGGGCACGCACGGAGCTCTCAGCGGGGTTCTGGCTGGTGCCTTTCTTGTCGGCGCTCATGCCACTTCCTCCACGCTCAGCTGGGACTCAACAATTTCCTGGTAGGTGGGCGACGTTTCGAGGAGCTCCTCATGCGTTCCGCGGTCCACGATCCTGCCGTTGTCCAGCACCAGGATCTGGTCCGCTTCCGTGATGGTGGAGATGCGCTGCGCGACGATGATGACGGTGGCGTCTGAGGTGGTGCGCTTGAGCGCCGCACGCAGCCGGGCGTCGGTGGCGACGTCCAGCGCCGAGAAGGAGTCGTCGAACAGGTAGACCTTGGGCCTGGTGACCAGAGCGCGGGCGATGCACAGCCGCTGGCGCTGGCCGCCGGAGACGTTGGTGCCGCCCTGGGCGATGCGGGACGCGAGCCCGTTTTTCTTTTCCTTCACGAAACCGTCGCCCTGGGCCACATGCAGCGCGTCCCAGAGTTCGTCGTCGGTAGCCTCCGGCTTTCCGAAGCGGAGGTTGTGCTCAATGGTTCCGGAGAACAGGTAGGGCCGCTGCGGAACCAGGGCAATGCGCCTGGTGATTTCCGCCCGGTCCAGTTGGCTGACAGGGACGCCGTCGAGGAGCACTTCGCCGTCGGCCACGTCGTAGAGGCGCGGCAGCAGCGACAGCAGGGACGTCTTGCCGGCACCGGTGGAGCCGATGATGGCCACGGTCTCCCCCGGCCTGGCGGTGAAGCTGATGTTGCTCAGGACCGGGGCTTCGGCTCCGGGGTAGGCGAACGTGACGTTGCGGTACTCCACGACGCCCTCCAGCTGTCCCGGGGTGACCGGCCGCTCGGGGTCATGGATGGACGGTTCGACGTCGAGCACCTCGCCGATGCGGTCCGCGCAGACGGACGCGCGCGGAATCATCATGGCCATGAAGGTGCCCATCATCACCGCGATGAGGATCTGGAGAAGGTACTGCAGGAACGCCGTCAGGGAGCCCACCTGCATATCGCCGGAGTCCACCCGCTGGCCGCCGAACCAGAGCACGGCGGCGGTGGACAGGTGCAGGATCATGCCGATGGCAGGAAACATAAGGACGAACAGCGCGCCGATCTTCAGCGACACGTCCGTCAGTTCCTTGTTGGCCTGGCCGAAGCGCTCCGTTTCGTACGGTTCCCGCACGAAGGCACGGACCACGCGGATGCCGATGATCTGCTCGCGCAGGACCTCGTTGATGCGGTCGATCTTCGTCTGCATGGAGCGGAACAGCGGCATGAGGCGCACCACGATGTATCCGACCACCACGATGAGGATGGGGACCGAGACCCAGACCAGCCAGGACAGGCTGATGTCTTCGCGCAGGGCCATGATGATGCCGCCGATGCACATGATCGGCGTGGACACCATGAAGTTCAGGCCCATCAGCACCAGCATCTGGACCTGCTGGACGTCGTTCGTGCCGCGGGTGATCAAGGTGGGCGCACCGAATGCGTTGACGTCCTTGGCCGAGAAGCTGGTCACCTTGCGAAAAACGCCGCGGCGGAGGTCGCGGCCCACCGCCATGGCAGTCTTCGAGCCAAAGTACACGCCGGCAATGGCGGTGCCCACCTGGAGGAAGGCCACGAGGAGCATGACGGCCCCCGTGCGCCAGATGAAGTCGGTGTCGCCGCGGGAGACGCCCTCGTCAATGATCTGGGCGTTGAGGCTGGGCAGGTAGAGCGCCGCAATGGTGGATGCCAGCTGGAAGGCGATGACAGCCAGGATGTACGGTAAGTACGGTCTGGAGTAACGCCGTATAAGGGTGACGAGCATGCTCACGGATCCTTCGGGAGAGCGCGAATGAGTTAAGAGAAGTAATAGCAGACGGGTCTGACAGCCCAAGCCATCCAACTCTACGAAATCTGTTGCCCATGCGAAACGTCGCGGGCGAAGATCATCCCAACGGACGACGCCGGCCCGCCCAAGCCCGAGCGCGAACGGACATTTAAGCCCCAAGCCAATCGCCGCCGTCGTACACGCTCCCCGCACAACTGGAGTTTTTTGTACAGATACTGGCCTCTGGCCGGGGGTTTTGCGGCCATTATCCGTGCAAAAACTCCAGTCGCGGGACGGCTATTCGCCGCGGTGCTTGCCGTGCGAGGCGATGTAGTGTGCGGCGGCGCTCTGGAGCTTCCGTTCCTTGGCCAGCTGCCGGCTCAGCGCCTTCAGTTCCGCGCTCACCCGGGCCTGCTCCTGCGCGATGATCCGCTGCTGCTCGGCCTGCCGGGCGACGGCGTTCAGTGCCGTGGCCAGCTGAAGCTGCTGTTCCGCGAGGAGCCCCTGCGTTTCCTGGATGATCGGCACCAGGTCAGCGGGCTTGTTGTGCATCTCAGCCAGCATGGTCCGGGCCCGCGCCGGCGGTTCGTTCATCGGCAGGACGGGTTCCGCCGGCCGCTGCCTGCCGGGGTAGGCGCCCTTCGCGTCGTCGGCCAGTTGGCGGGTCAGCACTTCGGCGAACTCACGCTCGAGGTCGTCGTCGGAATACTCACCGCCGTTTGTAGGCTCAGCGGCGGGCAGTCCGGAGGCAGGTGCGGAGTCGGGAGTAGCATCCGGCCGGATATCAACGGTCCGGCGCAGCGGCTGTTCCTTGATCAGGAGCACGGCGATGAGGGCAACAACCGCGATGGCGCCGGCAATCAGGAAGATCTCTGCGGTGGCATCGCCGTAGGCCGCCCGCATGATGTCCCGGACCGGGGCGGGCATATCGGCCAGGTCCAGGCTGGCACCGGACGCGCCGGAGCCTGCCCGGATGCCGGCGTCGGCCAGCCCCTGGGTGGCTAGTTCCCTGACCCGGTTGCTCATGACCGCTCCCAGCACGGACACGCCGATGGCGCCGCCCACGGAGCGGAAGAACGCCACAGAAGCACTGGCCGTGCCGATGTCGCTGGCGCTGACGGTGTTCTGTACGGCCAGGACGAGGTTCTGCATAAGCATGCCGAGCCCGAGGCCCAGGATCGCCGTGAAGACGCCGGACTGCCACAGTTCCGTCGTGTGGTCCATGGTGCCGGCGAGGCCCAGCCCGCCGATCAGCAGGACCGACCCGGCGATCAGGTAGCGCTTCCACTTGCCAGTGCGGCTGATCAGCTGGCCGGAAAACACGGAGCCGACCAGGTTGCCGGCGATCATGGGCAGGGTCAAAAGGCCCGCCTCGGTGGGGGTCGCCCCGCGTGCCACCTGGAAATACTGGCCCAGGAAGGTCGAGGACCCGAACATCGCCACGCCCACGGCGACGGAGGCCCAGATGGCAAGGGCGGTGGTGCGCTCAGAGATGATCTTCAGCGGAATGATGGGCTGCGAAACCTTGGATTCCACCACGACGAGCAGCGCCAGCAGCACGACGCCGCCGCCCACCATGAGTGCCGACTGCCAGGACCACCAGTCGTAGTAGTCGGGGTTGCCGGCGAACGACACCCAGATGAGGAGGAGGCTGACGCCGGTGGTGAGGAGGATGGAGCCTAGCCAGTCGATCTTTGCAGGACGCTTGACGTGCTGGATCTTGAGGGTGATCTGCAGCAGGATGAGGGCGACGACGGCGAGCGGCACGCAGACGAAGAACGTCCAGCGCCAGCCCAGCGGGCTGTCCACGATGAAACCGCCAAGCAGCGGCCCGCCGGCCGTGCCGACGGCCATGACCGCGCCCATGTAGCCGGAGTACTTTCCGCGGTCGCGCGGCGGGATCATGGAGCCGATGATCGCCTGGGCCAGGGCAGTCAGGCCGCCCATGGCGATGCCCTGGACAACGCGGGCCGTCAGCAGCAGCGGGATGGTCTGGGACAGTCCTGCCATCACCGATCCGGCCACGAAGATCACGATGCTCAGCTGGACCAGGGCCTTCTTGTCGAACAGGTCAGCGAGCTTGCCCCAGATCGGGGTGGTGGCCGCGTTGGCCAGCAGTGCTGCGGTGATGACCCACGCGAAGTCCGTCTGCGTGCCCTTGAGCTCGGACATGATGGTGGGCAGCGCGTTGGCCACGATGGTGCTGCTGAGGATCGCGGTGAAGAAGGCAGCCAGGAGCCCGGTCAGGGCCTCCATGATCTGCCGGTGTGTCATGGGAGCCTGGGCCGGGTGGGCCGAAGGGCGTGACGTGGCCGTCACGGGGACGGCAGCATGGCTAGCCAATGAACTGCTCCTTGCGTTGGGTAGTGGCGGTGATGGTGCCGGCCGTCGTTGCCCGGGCGGATTCCCGAAGGGATTCCGCAAGTTTGGAGAGTACTTTCGCCGTCTCCTCGGCGTCCTGCTGGCTCCAGTCCTGCAGGAATTCCTGCAGCGTGGCCACGCGGTGCTCCTCGATCTCGATGAGCTTCGCGCGGCCGGCGTCAGTGAGGGCCACCAGTTGCGCGCGGCCGTCGTCGGGATCGGGTCTGCGGTGGACCAGCCCGAGTTCCTCAAGCTCTGCAATGTGCCGGCTGAGGACGGGCGCGCTGACGCCCAGCCGCGCGGCCAGGTGCGTGGCGCGGGATTCCCTCTCCCCCACGAAGCGCAGGACGCCCTGCAGCGCAACTCCCGCCTCCAGGCCGCGCGAGTTGGACACGGCCACGCACCGCACGACGCGCTGGAGGTCGAAGATCTGCCGCACGAGTTCAGCTGCCGTGTTTGGCTCAACTGCCATGATGGAAAAACCCCTTATTGCTTGCCTTAGGCAACTATAGCAATAAAAGGTTGCTTTAGGAAACTAAGCATTCGGGTTCGGCTAAAAGGTAACAGCGCGAACGAAGACTTGAGGCCCCAATTCCGGATGGAAACGGGGCCTCAAGTGTGCGTTCGCGCTGGAAGGATGGGGCTTAACTGTGCGTTCGCGCTTAGCTGTCCAGGTGGGTCGGGGCGAACATTTTGAGCAGCGTTTCGACGACGACGACGTTCGGACCGTCCGCGGCAAAGCCCGCCTTGAGCGCGTCCCCCACGTTTTCCGGGGACACCCGGGTGGCGGGAACGCCGAACGACTCGGCCAGCTTCACGAAGTCCGGCCGGCCGAGTTCGGTGGCGGTGGCCTTGCCGAACGCCCCCACCATGTATTCGCGCAGGATGCCGTAGCCGCCGTCGTCCACGATCAGCCAGGTGACGGGCACGTTGTGCTGCTTCGCGGTGGCGAGTTCGGCGATGGAGTACATGGCCGAACCGTCACCGGAGACAGCGAGCACGCGGGCCGAAGCCGCGGACTTGCCCACGGTCTCCAGGCCCACGGCCCCGCCGATCGCTGCCGGGAAGCCGTAGCCCAGGCCGCCGGCACCCTGTGCCGAGTGGAACTGCCCTTCACGGGCGTCCCAGCAGCTCCAGCCCCAGTACGCCGAGATGGTCATGTCCCAGAACGTCTGCATGTCCGCCGGCACGGCCTCCCGGATATCGGCCATGAACTGCAATTCCTTGGCCAGGTCCTGCGATTCCAGCCGCTCCTTCACCTTGCGCAGCGACTCCCGCACGAGGTCCTCCGGCGAGGTTCCGTGCCAGTCGGGCCGCGTATCGGCGGGCACCGTCAGCGAGGCGTCGAGGGCCGCGAGGGCCTGGCCGGCGTCGGCGCGGATCCCGAGGCCGGGCCGGTTGGATTCCAGCACGCGCGGTTCGGCGTCGATCTGGATGATCCTGCCGCGCGGTTCAAACGTGAAGTAATTGGAGGTGACCTCGCCCAGTGACGAGCCGATGACCACCAGGACGTCAGCGTCCTCGAGGAGGTCCGTCATGTGCCGGTCTTCGATCCACGACTGCAGCGACAGTTCGTGGTTCCACGGGAAAGCCCCGTTGCCGCCGGGCGTGCAGATGACAGGAGCCCGGAGCTTTTCCGCTATCGACAGCAGCGACTTTTCCGCCCGGCCCCGGCGGGTCCCGCCGCCGGCGATGATGGCGGGACGCTTCGCCGCCGACAGCCATTTCACGGCTTCCCGGACAAGCTCGACGCGCGGCGGGTTGTCCGCCGCTTCGGCGAGCGCATCTTCCACGGGCGGCACCATGATCGGGTCCAGCAGCACGTTCTGCGGGACCTCGAGCCAGACCGGGCCCTGCGGCGAGGAAATCGCCTCGGTCCAGGCGTCCTGGATGGCGGACGGAATACCGGACGCGTGCTGGATCAGGCGCTGGCTCTTGGTGACATTCGCGGCCGACGCCTTCTGGTCATCCAGCTGGTGCAGCATGCCTTTCCGGCGGGCGCCCAGGCCCTCGAGCGGGATCTGGCTGGCAACCACCACCATGGGCACCCCCGTGGCGTAGGCTTCCTGCAGCCCGGCAAGCGACGTCAGCGCACCCGGCCCGGTGGACAGGAACAGCACACCCACCTCCCCCGTGGCCCGCGAGTATCCGTCGGCGGCGAAGGCACTGTTGTTCTCCACGCGGGAGGACACGAACTTCAGGTTGCCCCGGCCCATCGCGTCGAAGAGGCCCAGCGCGTGCTGGCCGGGGATGCCGAACACCGTCTTCGCGCCCAGCGCCTCCAGGGTCTCGACAACGAGGTCCCCGCCGTTGCGGACACCGGTCCCGGCGCCCGCCCCTGCGGGACCGGCGTCTGCTTCTGCTGGTGCAGACGTCGCGCCGGACTCGACGGCGGTCACTTGGAGTACTCCCCCACAGCGGCATGGACGGCGCCATTGCCTGCCGGTGCCGGCGAGGCTGCCGCGAACCCTGCCGGACGGCGGGCTTCCCGGCCCAGCGCCTGGGCGGCGTAGCCGGTCTCGGCACCGAAGCGGTCGCCCGCGACGGTGTTGTCCGCCATCAGGGTGACGAGTTCGTAGGCAACGTGGCTGGCGGCCACGCCGGTGATCTCGGCGTGGTCGTAGGCCGGGGCCACTTCAACGACGTCGCCGCCGACGAGGTTCATGCCGCGGAAGCCGCGGATGATCTCCAGCAGCTCTCGGCTGGTAATGCCGCCGGCTTCCGGCGTGCCGGTTCCGGGCGCGTGCGCGGGGTCCAAAACGTCGATGTCCACAGAGATGTAGAGGGGACGGTCACCGATCCGGTCCCGGACCTTGGCCACAGTCTCAAGGACGCCCTGGTAGTAAACGTCCGCGGAGGTGACGATGCCGAACCCGAAGCGGTGGTCGTCGTCGAGGTCCTTCTTCCCGTACAGCGGGCCGCGCGTCCCGATGTGGCTGATGGCCTCCGTGTCCAGGATGCCCTCCTCCACGGCGCGGCGGAACGGCGTGCCGTGCGTGTACTCCGCGCCGAAGTAGGTGTCCCAGGTGTCCAGGTGGGCGTCGAAGTGCAGCATGGCGATCGGACCGCCGGCGCGTTCGGCTGCTGCGCGCAGGAGCGGCAGCGCGATCGTGTGGTCACCGCCGAGCGTGAGCAGCTTGCTGCCGCCCGCCGTCAGGTCGAGAGCGTTCTGCTGGATCGTCTCGATGGCCTCGTTGATGTTGAACGGGTTCACGGCCATGTCGCCGGCGTCGGCCACCTGGCAGTTCTCAAACGGGCTGACGTCCCAGGCCGGGTTGTACGGGCGGAGCAGCCGGCTGGCCTCACGGACGTGATTGGCGCCGAAGCGGGCACCGGGGCGGTACGAGACGCCGGAATCAAAGGGCACGCCCACCACTGTGATGTCGGACTTGGCCACCTGGTCCAAGCGCGGCAGGCGGGCATAGGTTGCCGCCCCGGCGTAGCGGGGAATACGGGATGAATCGATGGGGCCAAGGTTGCCGTTGGCCTCGATGCGCAGCTCTTCCAAAGGAACGCCTCTCCTTCGAGGATGATTTGTCGAGGGTGGGTTGTGACAGCCATCATACACTCGAAGTTGCCCAATGTGCACCGACTGTTTACAAGAAACTCTCAGCGAGCGCAGAAAAAAGCCCGGGCCGCCCAACAGGCGGCCCGGGCCGGGTTTCGCGGAGCACTACCGGCTGGCAGCCGGCACCAGGACCCAGAGAACCTCGACGGGCTCATCGGTCGGATTGACCCAGGTGTGGGGTTCCCGGCCAGGGAAGGTGACGGTGTCGCCGGTGGTCAGTTCGTACTCCTCGTTGGTGAGGATGAGCTTGATGGTCCCCTTGATCACATGCAGGACATCGACGTCGCAGTCAACGGCATACAGTTCCGATTCGCCGCGGCCCCGCGGATCGATGACGGCCTGGATGATCTGGACGCGCCGCTCGGACCGCGCGGTCAGCAGCCGCTCCACGATCCCCTCACCGCCGAGGGAGATGCGGGGACCCGCGTCCCGCTTGGTCAGGTGGGTCTCCGGAGCGGCGAACAGGTCGCCAATGGAGATCGACAGAACCTGGCACAGGGTGACGAGGGACGCCACGGACGGCGAGGTCAGGTCCCGTTCCACGCGGCTGAGGAAACCCTTGGTCAATCCGGTGGCGTCGGCCACCTGCTCGATGGTTAGCCGCTGGGACTGGCGCGCGGCACGGATTCTTGAACCGATGGCAACCGGAACATTGCTCGGCTCAACTGGTAGTGCCTTCATTTACGAACCTTTCACGGCCGGCCGCCCGGCCCCATCATTGGAGACATATTATCGGCCCGGCCCTTCTGTGACGCGGGGCAAACCGCCCCGCGGAGCTTTGCGTCTTGACTGTTACTCGAATCACAGCCTACGCTTTTATGCAACAAGTGTTGCTTGTGAAACAACTCCCACGAGGAGCCGTCAGCAAGGAACCCAGCGTTCCCCCCGATTTTCCGTTAATGCAGCACCCTCCGGGCAGCCAGTTCCCCGGCGAGGCCCGCAAGCTGCCAAAGCTCCAAGGATCCCCAATCATGGACGCAAGTTTCGTCAATATCGCCATCGTGGTGATCTACCTGGCCGCCATGCTAGCCTTCGGCTGGTGGGGCAAGTCCCGCACCAAGAACAACAGCGACTTCCTCGTGGCCGGCCGCCGCCTGGGGCCGTTCCTCTATACCGGAACCATGGCCGCCGTCGTCCTGGGCGGTGCCTCCACCGTTGGCGGCGTCGGCCTGGGCTACAAATTCGGCATCTCGGGCATGTGGCTCGTGGTGGCGATCGGTGCCGGTGTGCTGCTGCTGAGCCTGCTCTTCGCCGGCACCATCCAGAAGCTGAAGATCTACACCGTCTCCCAGATGCTGTCCCTCCGCTACGGCAGCCAGGCCACCCGGACTTCCGGCATCATCATGCTCGCCTACACCCTGATGCTCTGCGCCACCTCCACGGGCGCCTACGCCACCATCTTCGTGGTGCTGTTCGGCTGGGACCGCGCACTCGCCATCGCCATCGGCGGCGCCATCGTGCTGGTGTACTCCACCATCGGCGGCATGTGGTCCATCACCCTGGCCGACCAGGTCCAGTTCGTCATCAAGACCGTGGGCATCTTCTTCCTCATGCTGCCCTTCACACTCAACGCAGCCGGCGGCCTGGACGGCATCCGCAGCCGCGTGGAGGCCAGCTTCTTCCAGATCAACGGCATCGGCGTCCAGACGATCATCACCTACTTCGTCGTCTACACCCTGGGCCTGCTGATCGGCCAGGACATCTGGCAGCGCGTGTTCACCGCCAAGACGCCCCGGGTTGCCCGCTGGGGAGGCGCCACGGCCGGCATCTACTGCATCCTGTACGGCGCAGCGGGCGCCATGATTGGCCTGGCCGCCCGAGTGGCGCTGCCGGCCATCGACGTCGCCACCAAAGGCAAGGACGTGGTCTATGCCGAGGTTGCCCAGAACCTGCTGCCCATCGGCATCGGCGGCCTGGTGCTCGCCGCCGCCGTCGCGGCCATGATGTCCACCGCGTCCGGCGCCCTGATCGCGGCAGCCACCGTCGCCCGTGCTGACGTGCTGCCGTTCGTCGCCGGCTGGTTCGGCAAGACCATCAACACCGATGACTCCGACAACCCCGAGCACGACGTCAAGGCCAACCGCATGTGGGTCCTCGGGCTGGGCATCGTGGCCATCCTGATCGCCATCATCACCAAGGACGTCGTCGCAGCCCTCACCATCGCCTACGACATCCTGGTGGGCGGCCTCCTCGTGGCCATCCTCGGCGGACTCATCTGGAAGCGCGGAACCGGCATCGCGGCCGCGGCGTCCATGGCCGTGGGTTCCGTGGTGACGCTCGGCACCATGATCGTCCTGGAGATCAACGCCAAGGAACCGCTGGAGGGCATCTTTGCGAACGAGCCGATCTACTACGGCCTGATCGCCTCCGCAGTGGTCTACGTCGTAGTATCGCTCCTGACCAAGCCCACGGACCCAGCGGTCATGGGCCGCTGGTACCGCCGGGTGGCCGGCCGGGAAACCGAGGAAGTGCCGGTTTCCGCCCCGGCCCGGTGACCTTGAGTCCACTGGCCTGCCCGGCCACCTGCCGCCGGCAGGTTTAGCAAAAAGCGCACGACGACGGCGGTGCCTCCCAGCGCGGGGAGGCACCGCCGTCGTGGTTTTAAATGAGTTGGGCTGGTGTTGAAGAGCGGGCTAGAGCGGGAGCGACCGGTCCAGGGACGAAACGCACGTCCGCGCCGGAACGGACGCCTTAATCTTCGTAGCCTTCGTCCGCACGGAACTCGTCGTCCGCATCCCGCGGAACCACCCTTTCGTCACCGTCCACTGCCTCGTGGCTGGCGGGAACCACCCTTTCCTCGGAATCAAGGAATTCGTCCTCCGCATCCCAGTCTTCGTCCACCGGCGCGTCCTCGGCAAAGTCGTAGGCGGGATCGGACTCAATGGTGTGGCGGGTGTCCGGCTCGGGGCGCGATCCGTTGGTGTTCATCAGGCAGACCTCCGTGTGGTTGGACTTCCGTACCCGCCGGCGGCGGGGCACCTTTTCATCAGATCACCGCGGGTGCAGGCGGTCAAGGGCGCTTGGGCGGGCCGGCGGCTTGGCCCCGTCCGGGCGCAGTCATTGAGGTTTCCCTAAACTTTCGACTAAGGGTCACCGGCCGAAAAACCCCGGAATTACGCGGTAAAGTGGGCGATGCAATGGGGCCGCATCACGTCCCATCTACCCAGGAGTTCCCGTGTCTCAGCACGCAAAATCTGACCCCCACACCGCCGGCAACGCGTCCGGCCCAACCAACGGTTCCGCAGCCGGCGCCGCGGCGGCCGGCGGCGGCGCACCCCGCCCGAAACCCAGCGCAGCGGACATCAAGCGCTGGCGCCAGTACCTGGCCGACGAGCGGGCAGAGGCCGCCGTCTACCGCGACCTCGCCCAGAACCGCTCCGGCGAAGAGCGCGCCATTCTCCTGGCCCTCGCCGAGGCCGAAGGCCGCCACGAGGCGCACTGGCTGAAGCTCCTCGGCGAACACGCGGGCAAGCCCCGGCACGCTTCCCTGCGCAGCCGCCTTCTGGGCTTTCTCGCCCGGCACTTCGGGTCCGTGTTTGTGCTGGCGCTGGCGCAGCGGGCCGAGGGCCGCTCCCCCTACATCAGGGAGCCGTCGGCCACTCCGGCCATGGCGGCCGACGAGCAGATCCATGAGGAAGTGGTCCGCGGCCTGGCAACACGCGGCCGCAACCGGCTGGCCGGCACGTTCCGCGCCGCCGTCTTCGGCGCTAACGACGGACTGGTCAGCAATCTCGCGCTGGTCATGGGCATGGCCGCCACCGGCGTTGGCAGCGGCGTGGTCCTGCTCAGCGGGATTTCCGGACTCCTGGCCGGAGCGTTCTCCATGGGCGCCGGCGAATTCGTGTCGGTCCGTTCGCAGCGTGAACTCCTGGACGCCACACGCCCCACGCAGGTGACGCTGGTGGCGGCACCCCAGTTGGACATCGAACACAACGAGCTTCTGCTGGTCTACCTGGCCCGCGGCATGTCCCGCGAGGCGGCCGAACACCGGGTGGCCGAGCGCATGGGCCTCTTCACGTGCGACTGCGACCCAAGTCTCTCGCTCCATCCCGAACTGCCCGAGACTGAGGACGAGCACGAAGCCGTGGGCACCGCCTGGGGCGCCGCGCTCTCCAGCTTCTGCTTCTTCGCCTCCGGCGCCATCGTGCCCATCATTCCCTTCCTTTTCGGCATGACCGGAATCGGCGCCCTCATCGTGGCGGCCGTCCTGGTGGGCATCGCGCTGCTGGCCACCGGCGGCACCGTCGGCCTGCTGTCCGGCACCTCACCGCTGACCCGCGGACTGCGGCAGCTCGCCATCGGTCTGGGAGCGGCCGGCGTCACGTACCTCCTGGGCATGGCGTTTGGTGCTGTCATCGCCTGATTGGCGGCTATCGCCCGGCAGGTTTCATGGGCCGGTGAGCTGAACTGTAAAGTAGGCCTGTTTGCCTGGTGCTTGAGTGCCTGGCCTGATTCGCCGGCAGAGGGGACGCGGCAGCGGTATGCCGTGAAAGGGGGTGCAGTGGAGGGTCAAGACCCCGGTCACAGTCAGCGCCGGCACCAGCCGCGCCACTCAGGTCCGGCTACCGCGGCGGCGAGGTTTATCCGCCGCCTGATCGTACTCGCTGCCCTTGGTTGCGCAGCCTTCCTCGCTGCCGGAATGGCGTACGGGGACCCGCGCTTTGCGGGCGTGCTGAACTTCCGCCTCGGGTCCGGGGACCAGTCCGCGTCCCGGCAGGGTGATTCCGGGCAGGACCCGGCCGGGCAGGATTCGGCCGGGCAAGATCCGACCGGGCAGGCGGGGCAACCCGGGCCGGACCGACGGTCCGGTGGGGCTCAGGCCGGTGCGTCTGCTGGCCCGGACGGTACCGTGGGCGCACCGCCGCCGGGCCGCGAGGAGGCAGGTACTCCCCTGGGCAACCCGGAGCCACCTGCGGAGCCCAGCACCTCGTACAAGTTTCTCGCCGTGAACAGTGACGGCGCCCCCGTGGGCTACTCGCCGTGCCGTCCGTTGCATTACGTGGTGAATGCCAGCCTTGCACCGGAGGGGGCAGCAGGCCTGGTTCCCCTGGCAATCCAGGCCATCTCCAAGGCCACCGGCATCCAGTTTGTTGACGACGGCGCCACAGATGAGCAGCCCTCGGACCAGCGCGCCCCCTACCAGCCGGAGACGTACGGCGAGCGCTGGGCACCCCTGCTCATCAGCTGGACCACGCCGGACGTGACCCCCAAGCTGGGCGGCAAGGTCATCGGCACCGGCGGCAGCACGTATTACAGCTACGGGACCGGGCCCAAGAGCTATGTCACCGGCAGCCTGGAGCTGGATGCCCCGCAGATGGCGACGGAACTGGAACGCCCCGACGGCACCGCCTACGCCACCGCAGTCATCCTCCATGAACTGGGCCACGTGATGGGGCTCGAGCACGTCACCGACCCCGTGCAGCTCATGTATCCGGAAATCGGAGCCCCCGACGGCCTCGCGGCCGGCGACCTGAACGGCCTCTACCAGCTCGGCAGGACACCCTGCCGCGCTGACCTGTAGGCACCCGGCGCGTTCATCCGGCGCGTTCAGCCACCGCTGTGTTCATCCTCCAAGGACCGCGAGCGCCTCCTCCACGCTGTCCACCAGGAAGATCCGCTGTTCCATGGCCCGCCCCGCGGCGAGGCTTTGCAGCATCGGCCAGGCCGGGAACCGCTGCTCCCAGTGCTCCCTGCCGACCAGCACCATGGGGGTCATGGTCTCCGGGGCACCGTAGTAGTTCTCGCAGGCATCCTGGAAGATCTCCTGCACCGTACCCGCCGCACCCGGCAGGAACACGATCCCTCCGTTGCAGACCTCCAGGAGGATGGCCTCGCGGACCGCGTTGGCAAAGTACTTGGCAATGTGGGTGGCGAAGTAGTTGGGCGGTTCGTGGCCGTAAAACCAGGTGGGAATGCCGAGGGACGCGGTTCCGCCGGGAAAGCGTTCGACGGCGGCTGCCGCTGCACGTGCCCACGCGGACACCGAGGGGCGGAAGCCGGGGACGGCTGTGAGCTCTCGAAGCACACCGTGGAAATCGTCGTCGTCGGCCGTGCTGAGGTAGGCACCCAGGTTCGCGGCCTCCATGGCACCGGGGCCTCCGCCGGTGGCCACCAGGTGGCCGCGGCGGGCCAGGAGCCGGCCCAGTGTGGCGGCGGCGGCAAAGCCGCCGGTCCCCCGCTGCAGGGCATGGCCGCCCATGACCCCGACGATGGAACGGCCTCCGCTGTTCAGGGTACGGACGAATTCCTCCAGGGCATCGCCGACGGCGTGATCGTGCAGGGCTGCCGCGAGGGTGGAGTCGAGGCGGTGCCGCTGGCCCGGCCGCATGCTCCATTGGTAGACCAAACCGTCGGGTGTTTTCTCGTACGGTCCATCGACGATGCCTGCGTACAGTTCCTGCGGGGTGTAGAGCCCTGCCCGGTACGGATTGAAGGGAACGCCGGTGAGCCGCGGGAAGATCAGCGCGCCCCGGCTGCGGAGTGACGCCTCCACGCCCGGGTCGAAGGTGCAGCCCAGGAAAACCGCGCCCTCGGCGTCCAGGGCTGCCAGGGCGGCACCCCGGCCGCGAAGGTCAAGCGACTGTGCGTGCCAGCCGTGCATCGCCCGGGCCCCGGCGCTTACCAGCCGGTCGAACCTGGCGATGCTGTCCACCTCAAGGGTGCGCGGGCTGGGGTTCAGGCTGCCGGAGGGGTTCATGCTGCCCAGCCTAATGCGGTGTTCTGCCCGAAGTGCCCCGCCGGGAATCCCGGCGGGGCACTTCGGATAAATCAGGAACGGCTCAGGAACCGGGTTAGGAAACCTGGAGGCCGCCGTTGATGTCGTAGGTAGCGGCCGTGATGTAGCCGGAGTCCGCACCCAGCAGGAAGGAGATCAGCGCAGCCACTTCTTCGCGGGTACCGACGCGCCCCATCATGATGCCCTCGGACATCTGGGCCTTGCGCTCCTCGGTCAGCGTCCCGCCCATGATGTCGGTGTCGATCGGACCCGGGGCGATGGCGTTCACGGTCACGCCGAACTCTCCCACTTCACGGGCCAGGGCCCGGGTGAAGCCGATGATGCCGGCCTTGGAGGCGCTGTAGGCCACCTTGGAGTAGGTGCCGCCGCCGCGCTGGGCGGAGATGGAGGAGATGCTCACGATGCGGCCGAGCTTGCGTTCGATCATGCCCTTGAGCACCCGCTGGGAAACAACGAACGTGCCGCGCATGTTGATGGCGAAGACCTTGTCCCACTCGGCAACCGTGGTTTCCATGAAGGGGGTCGGGGAGCTGATGCCGGCCAGGTTGGCAAGTGCCACGATCGGCGGCAGGGACGCTTCGATCTCGCTGATCGCCCGGTCGACGGAAGCTTCGTCGGAGACGTCGGCGCCGACACCGATAGCCTTCACGGCACGGTTGGACCCGATCTCCGCGGCGGCGGCCTTCGCGTCCTCGGCATTGATGTCCAGGATCGCGATGGACCAGCCTTCGCTGGCCATGCGGTCAGCTGCTGCGCGGCCGATGCCGCGGGCGGACGCAGCGCCGGTCAGCACCACGGTGCGCTCTGCGGGGAAAGGGGTGATTGAGCTCATTGCGAGTATTCCTTCGGGTGTTCTCGGATGGGTCTTTAGTGGCTGGCCGGGGCGTCTGCGGCGGCCTTGACTGCGGGGTCCAGGGCAGCGTCGCCTTCGGGGCGCTTGCGGGCGTAGAGGTAGGTGGCCACAGCTGTGACACACAGGCAGAAGGAGAGGAACAGGAGGCCGCTCTGGTTGCTGCCCGTGGCGTCGTTGAACAGGCCGACGGCGTAGGGGGCAACGAAGCCGCCGAGGTTACCCAGCGAGTTCACCATGGCAAGGCCGGAGGCTGCTGCTGCGCCGGTCAGGGCTGCGGACGGCATGGACAGGAACGGGGCGATGGCTCCGTAGATACCCATTGCCGCTGCCGTGAGGGCCACCAGGGCCAGGACGGGGTTGACTTGGAGCAGGTAGCCAGCGGACAGCAGACCCACACCCGCGAGCACCATGCTGACCGAACTGTGCCAGGCACGCTTGCCCGTCTTGTCGGCACGCTTGCTCCAGAAGTAGACGAAGACTGCTGCGATGGCGTACGGAATGAGGACGATGAAGCCGACCTGGGCGGTGGAGAACTTGCCGAGGGCAGCAACGATCGTGGGCATCCAGAGGCCCAGGCCGTAGATGCCGCAGACCAGGCCAAAGTACAGGGCCGAGTAGACGATGGTGCGCTTGTCCTTGAGGCCGGCCAGGAAGTTGTGGCTGCCGCCCTTGGACTTGGCTGCCAGTTCGGCGTCCATGGTGGTGGCAAGCCATTCGCGCTCGTCGGCGTCGAGCCACTTGGCGTCCCGCGGGCGGTCCGTCATGAGGATCGGGGTCAGCACGCCAAGGAGGATGGCGGGGATGCCTTCGATGATGTAGAGCCACTGCCAGCCCTGCAGTCCAAGGATGCCGTCCATCTGGAGCAGCAGGCCCGAGACGGGCGCGCCCAGGGCGTTGGAAATGGGCTGGGCCAGGATGAAGATGCCCAGCACGGTGACGCGCTGTGCGGCCGGGAACCACAGGGTCAGGTAGAAGAGGATGGCCGGGAAGAAGCCGGCCTCTGCAGCGCCGAGCAGGAACCGGATGATGTAGTACGTGGTCTCGCCGTTCACCAGGGCCATCGCGGTGGCGAAGAGACCCCAGGTGATTAGAATGCGGGCCAGCCACTTGCGGGCGCCGAACTTGTACATGCCGGCGTTGCTGGGCACCTCCAGGAGGGCGTAGCCCAGGAAGAAGATTCCTGCGCCAAGACCGTAGGCCGCAGCCGTCAGGCCGATGTCCTCGCTCATGGTCAGCTTGGCGAACCCTACGTTGTTGCGGTCAAGGTACGCGACGAAGTAGAGGAGAACGATCAGCGGCATGACGCGGCGGCGGACTTTGCGGAGCGTGCGGTCGCCAAGCTCGCCGAGTCCGAAGGACTTTGTGGTTAATGAAGTCATCATCGACCTTCTGTCTGGCGGTTCCCTGCCCTGCGGCTTCGCGGGGGGAATCCGCTGCTTGTCTGTGTGGGGGTTCTGTCCGGTTTTCAGTGATTACGTCTTACTTATCTGATGTCAGACATCTGACGGAAGAACATGACCAAAAGCATAGGAGGGTGACGAGCATTACGTCAAGACGAAAAAGGCGGACGCGAGGAAAAGAAAACGCGGGCTAAGAAACCGGTGCAGCTACGGGCAAGCCGGGGCCCGGCTAAAAGTCAAGACCCAGCAGAAAGTCAGGACCCGGAAACAGTCGGAGCCTAGGAGCGCTGGCCGTGGACGTAACGTTCGTAGTCCTCGAACGTCTGGTCCATGTGCTCGTCCATGGCCTTGCGGGCCAGCTCGGCGTCGCCGGTGAGGATGCTCTCCAGCACGCGCTGGTGGAAGGCGATGGCGTGGCGCTGGATCTCCTCGATGGCCGACGTCTCGCGGCGGGCGCGGTAGAGGGACTGGCCCAGCTGGGCCAGGAGGGCGCGGACAAACGGGTTGCCGGAAGCCTTCAGCACGGTGTCGTGGAAGGCGATGTCCGCCGCCACGAACCCGTCAAGGTCTCCGGCCTGGTGATACCGCTTCATGTCCGCGATGGACGCCCGCATCTCCTCGGCATGCTCGGGGGTGTGGCGTCTGGCCGCGAGCGCGGCGGCGCCGGTTTCCACCATGCGCCGGACCTCGATCAGTCCACGGGAAACTTGGTCGTCCGCGTTGCCGTGCGAGGCCGCCTTGATGATGGCGTCGAGGCCGGTCCAGTTGTCCGCCGGATTCACGAACGTCCCGCGGCCTGCTTTGACGTAAAGGATGTTCTGCGCCCGGAGTGCCTTTAGCGCCTCCCGGGCGGTCAGCCTGCTGACGTCATAGGCTTTGGCGATGTCGGCTTCCGGCGGCAATGCGTCATGCGGTTTCAGCCTGCCGTCGAGTATGTCGTCCAGCAGACCGTCAACGAGGTCGTCAACAAGTGTCCTGCGCCCCACCGACTGCCCTACTTTCGCCTTGCCTCTTGCTGCCAACACTACCGAAGCCGGGCCAGCCGCAGTAAAAACGGTACAAAGTGCGTCAGCTTGTGGCCTGGTCGCCCGTAACGTAGGAGTCCAGCCTGGCGAGCGTCCGGTCAATATTCTCCGGATGGCGGCCAAGATAGCCGGCAAGCCGAAGCAGGAACTTGCCGCGGACATGACGGGCATCCCACTGTTCGGTCACGAGCGTTCCGGGCACGCCGCTGCTGTCCGTGGACGGTTCCAGCAGGTATCGCCACACATGCCCGTAGAAGTGGCGCCAGGCGATCAGGCGGCCCTCCTCGAACTCCGTGACGGTGTTGAGGATGCGGTAATTCAGTCTGATCTTCATTTCCATCCCGAAGTTGGCGCCCGGGCCGAGGCGCAGCGGGCCCCTCGGCTGGGCGCCTTTGACGGTGCCTGAACCGTCGATTTCGCTGTGCAGCGCTGGAGTGGCCAGGACCTCGAAGATGCGGTCCGGTGCTGCGGCGATGAAACGGTCCCGGGACACCAAATAGCGGTTGTTCATCGGCCCAGCCTAAACCGCCCGGATATGGGGCAGAATTTGAGGATGCAGAATTCAACGCGGAATTCAGGACCGGTGCAGACACCGGACTCGACCCTGAGTGCGGTGCCGGGCGATGTGCGCCGGCCGCGGATCGGCATTCCCGTCCGGCTGAGCAGCTCGGCGGATCCGGACCCGCGGGTCGCAAAGGCCAACAGCCTCTTCGGCTGCATCGTCAGCCTCATCCGTGATGTCGGCGGGGAGCCGGTACTGCTCACCCCGGCGTCGCTGGAGCGCGGCCTGGCCGGCCCACCCTCGAGCGGAACGACGGACAGTGCCGTACCCGGCAGCGGCACACCCAAAAGCGGAACGGCCGACGGCGGCACTTCCGACGGCGGGAAGGTGCCGGACGCGCCCGAGGCGCTGGACGGCGTCGTACTTCCCGGCGGCGGCGACGTTGACCCGCGCCTCTACGGCGAGGAACCTGGACCCTCCCTCTATGACGTCAACACGGAGCAGGACCGGCTGGACACCGCGGTGGCGCGGCGCGCGCTCGATGCCGGCATGCCGGTACTGGGAATCTGCCGCGGGCACCAGCTGCTCAATGTCCTGTACGGCGGGACGCTGGTCCAGGACATGACGCCGGGTACGGTGCCGCACCGCCAGATCCCGGCAGCGGCCAACCGGCCCTGGGTCTGGCACGAGGTGACAATCACCCCGGGATCCAAGGTGGCGAAGATGTACGCTGCCGTCCAGAATCTGGACGCCGGCGGGACGGAGTCCGCCGGGTCTGGTGAGGCCCCGGGTGATGAAGCGGCGGCCGCACCAGACCCGGCGGCCCCCGTCGAGGTCAAGATCGCATCCGGCCACCATCAGGCTGTGGACCGCGTGGCGCCGGGTCTGCTGGTGACCGCCGTGGCTGATGACGGCACGGTGGAGGCGCTGGAGGACCCCGATCGGTGGGTCGCGTCGGTGCAGTGGCATCCGGAGGCCCTGGAACCGACCGAAGAGCAACGGCTTGCCCCGTTCCGGGTGTTCGTGGAGGCCTGCCGGACCCCCTGACTCACCGGCTTTGCTGACCGACCGCGCTCCTTGACTGCCGGCGGCTCCCTGCTATGATCAAAATCAGAGTATGTCCTAACAAACGGACATGCCCTGACATACAGGACTCTGGACGCAGGACCCTGCAGCACAAAGGGAGCACTCAATGGCGAACCAACTACACCTCAGCATCGACCGCTCGTCGCCGGTGCCGCTGTACCATCAGGTCGTCCAGGGCATCGAAGCTGCCATCCACACCGGACTGCTGGAACCCGGCAGCCGGCTGGAGAACGAGATCGATCTCGCTGCCCAGCTGAACCTCTCGCGCCCCACCATGCGCAAGGCCATGGACGAACTGGTCCGCTCGGGGCTCCTTGTCCGCAAGCGCGGCGTCGGCACGCAGGTGGTGTCGAGCCAGGTCCGCCGGCCGCTCGAGCTGTCCAGCCTGTACGACGACCTGACCAACAACGGCAGCAAGCCCACCACCGAGGTGCTCACCTTTGCGCACGTCGAGGCCGACGCCGCCACCCGGGAGGCTCTGCACCTCGCCGCCGGGGCCAAGGTCTACCATTTCACCAGGCTCCGGAAGGTGGGCGGCAAGCCGCTGGCCCTGATGGAGAACTGGGTGCGCGACGACATCACGCATATCGACGAGGACCTGCTGAAGACGCAGGGCCTGTACAGCATCCTGCGCAGCGGCGGCGTCAACTTCCGCCTGGCCACACAGCGGATCGGCGCGATGGTGGCCAACGACTACCAGGCTCCGCTCCTGGAGACCGAGCCCGGCTCAGCCCTGGTCACCATGGAACGCACCGCCGTCGACGACACGGGGCGGAACGTCGAGACCGGCCACCACGTCTACCGCGGTGACTCCTACAGCTTTGAAATGACACTGGTCCAGCGCTAGGGCAGTTCGGCGCTGAGCCCGCAAAGGCTCCTTCAGCGCAGGGGCGGCGTCATGCCTGCCCTTGCGCCGGGCTGCCGCGCCCCGGACCGACCACCACACATCCGAAAGGAACATGAACTTATGGCCGAATGGGTTTACCCCCTGGGCAGTGCAGCCGAAGGTTGCTGGGACGTTTCACTGGGAACGTCGGACTCGAAAGTTGCCGTGAAGGGCTGGGAACACACGGGATTGAAGGTGGCCACACTGGCGCCGGGCGCCGCAGTCGAACTTCCGCCTGCGGCTGAGGAACGAATCGTCATCCCGCTGAGCGGGGGGTTCACCGCCTCCGTGGACGGGCTGGACTACCCCCTTGCCGGGCGGGCCAGCGTCTTCAGCGGCCCCACCGACGTGCTTTACTCGGGGACGGACAAGGCGGTCACGGTCACGTCGTCCGACGGCGGCCGTGTTGCCATTGCGACGGCGCCCGCCAAGGTCCAGTACCCCACCCGCCTGATCACCGCGGCGGAGACGCCGGTGGAACTGCGCGGAGCCGGAAACTGCTCGCGCCAGGTCCACAATTTCGGCACCCCCGCTGCGCTGGAAGCCGACCGCTTCATCGTCTGCGAGGTCCTCACGCCCGCCGGCAACTGGTCGTCCTACCCTCCGCACAAGCATGACGAGGAGAAGGAGGGTGAGACCCGGCTCGAGGAGATCTACTACTTCGAGACGCGCGTGGCCGACGTTCCCGGCTCCACCGGACCGGGCGAGAATGCTGACGCCATCGGCTACCAGCGCGTCTACGCCTCCGACCACCGCCCCATCGATGTTGCCGCCGAAGTCCGTACCGGCGACGTGGTACTGGTCCCCTACGGCTGGCACGGTCCGGCCATGGCCGCGCCCGGCTACGACATGTACTACCTCAACGTCATGGCCGGACCCGGCCGCGTGCGCGACTGGCTCATCAGCGATGACCCCCACCACGGCTGGGTCCGCCAGACCTGGGACAGCCAGAACCTGGACCCCCGGCTGCCGTTCGGGGCGAAGTAGGCGGGCCTACCCGCGGACGGCTAGCGGACGGAAACGGGTCCGACGTCGGCCGTTTCAGCCTGGCCTGAACCGGCCGCTTCCGTCTCCAGGCCCGATGGGGACGCAGCAGTCGGGGACGCAACAGCCGCGGACGCGGCGGTCATGTCCGGAGCCGGAACCCGGCGGGCCGTTGCCTTGGCCCTGGCGGCAGCGCCCGCCATCACCGCCAGGCCCAGCAGGGTGATCGCAGCCCCTGCCCAGATGGGCGAGGTGTACCCGAGGCCGGCGGTGATTGTCACGCCGCCGAGCCAGGCGCCCAGGGCGTTGCCCACATTGAACGCGCCGATGTTGGCTCCGGACGCCAGCGTGGGTGCTTTGGCTGCGTACTTCATGACGCGCATCTGCAGGCCGGGCACAGTGGCGAACCCGAATCCGCCCAGGAGCAGCAACGAGCCGACGGTGAGCACCTGGTTGCCCGCACTCAGGGCGAAAACCACCAGCACCACGACGAGGACCGACAGCACGGCAAGCAGGGTGCGGTCGACGTCGCGGTCGGCAGCCCTGCCGCCGAGGGTGTTGCCGATAAAGAGCCCGACGCCGAAGACGATCAGCAGCCATGGCACGGTGGAGGCGGCGAATCCGGAAACCTCCGTGAGGGTGAAGGCGATGTACGTGAACGCGCCGAACATTCCGCCGTAGCCGAGGATGGTCACCAGGATGGACAGCCACACCTGCCCGGAGCGGAAGGCGCGCAACTCGCCGCGAAGGCCGCCGCTTGCAGTGTCATCGTTCCCCGCCTTGGGCACCAGGGCCAGGATGCCTGCGAGCGCAAGCACTCCGATGCCGGTGATGGCCCAGAAGGTGGATCGCCACCCTGCCGCCTGGCCCAGGAGCGTGCCGAGCGGAACGCCCAGGACATTGGCTGCCGTGAGGCCGGTGAACATCATGGCGATGGCGGCGGCCTTCTTCGTCGCCGGGACCATGCCGGCTGCCACCACCGCCCCGATACCGAAGAAGGCGCCGTGCGCGAGGGCTGCAACCACCCGGCCGGCCATCATCGCCCAGTAGTCAGGGGCAACGGCGGACAGCAGGTTGCCGGCGATGAAAAGCACCAGCAGCATGGCCAGCACGGGTTTGCGCCGGAAGCGGGAGACTGCAGCGGTGAGTCCCAGCGCTCCCACCACGACGGCGAGGGCATAGCCGGAAATGAACCAGCCGGCAGAGGCTTCAGTCACCCGGAAGTCCGCGGCCACTTCGGGAAGCAGGCCCATGATGACGAATTCGGTGAGTCCGATGCCGAACCCGCCGAGGGCTAGGGCTATCAGGCCAACAGGCATGGATGTGCTCCTTCGGAACTGTACTGAACGGGGAGCGCGACGTAAGCTAATAGTTGCAAGCGCGCTATATTTTGTTGCACAAGCAAATATTGCACAGAAAGATATAACGCGCAAGCAACTATTTGCCGCGCTCTGTCCCGAGTGAGCCGGAGAACTGAAGGAGGAGAGAGCCCATGGGCATCAAGGACGACGCCGTGGAGGTGCGCGCCCAGGGGTGGCGCACCCTGGCGGCCCTGCACGGGCTGATCGAGGCGGAGCTGGAACGGTCGCTGCAGGGGCAGGCCCGGCTCTCCGTCGTCGAATACACCGTGCTGGACGCGCTCAGCCGGCAGGACGGGTGGCACATGCGCATGCAGCAACTGGCGCGGGCCACGGCCCTCAGCGCCAGCGCGACCACCCGCCTGGTGAACCGGCTGGAGGACCGCGGCCTGCTGACCCGTATCCTGTGCGCGGACGACCGCCGCGGCATCTACACCGAGCTCACGGACAGCGGGAGCAAGCTGCTGGCAGAAGCGCGGCCCGTCCACGACGCCGCGCTGGAGCGGACCCTGGCCGAGGCGCAGCAGGTGCCGGAGCTGGCGCCCCTGGTGGACGCCCTCCCCCGCCTCCACGCCGGCGTCTAGCTTTAAGCTCCAGGAACCCTCCCGGCGCTGGTGGGTTTACAGATAATGCCCCCTCGAAGGCCTCGAGAGGGCATTATCTGTACAACAACTCCGGCGCGGGGCGGGCTTAGCGGACCGGGGATCCCGCTTCGGCAGGGGCCTTTGCTTCGGTAACGACACCGGCCTGGTGCTTGAAGTAATGCTCCACGTCCTCAAGGCTCTTGTCCTTGGTCTCCGGGACGTACTTTGCGGCGAACAGAATCGCCCCGACACCCAGGACGGCGAATACGAAGAACGTGTTGGAGATGCCGATGGCCGCGAGCAGCTGCGGAAAGCCGAAGCCGATCAGGAAGTTCACGATCCAAAGCACGAACGCCGATGCGCCCATGCCCAGGCCGCGTAGTTTCAAGGGAAAGATCTCTGAGAGCATGAGCCAGGTGACCGGTGAAATGGCCCCCTGCTGGAAGGCGAGGAACGTGACGGTCAGCGCCAGGATCACGTAGCCGCGGCCGGTGCCCTCGGGCAGGACCAGCGAGAACAGGCCGATCAGCAGCAGCGCCGAGGTGGTTCCGATCTGGCCGGTGATGAGCATCCGCCGGCGACCCACCTTGCCGAGGAGCCAGATTCCCGCGAACGTGGCCAGCACGGAGATGACACCGTTGGCAATGTTGGCGCTCAGTGCCGCTTCCCGGCCGAAGCCGGCATCCGCGAGGATCTGCGTGCCGTAGTACATGATCGAGTTCACGCCGGTGATTTGCTGGATCACCGCCAGGCCGACGCCGACGAAGAAGATCCGCCGCAGCCAGGGCACCTGCAGGTCCTTCCAGGACCCCATCTTGGACTTGTAGTCCTCCACGGCCATGGCCTTGACTTCTTCAAATTCTGCCGTGGCCTCGGCCTTGGAGCGGATGCGCTGAAGCACGCCGAGCGCCTCTCCGAAGCTGCCCATGGAGGCAAGCCAGCGGGGGCTTTCGGGCATGAAGGCCATGCCGATCCACAGGGCGACGGCCGGCAGTGTGGCGATCACCAGCATCCAGCGCCAGATGCCCCCGGCCTCGCCGAAGGTGTTGCCGAGGTAGGCGTTGAAGATGAAGGCGAGCAGCTGGCCGGTGACGATCATGAGCTCGTTCTGCGTCACGATCCGTCCGCGCCGGGCCGACGGCGACACCTCCGCGAGGTACACCGGCACCGTCACGGACGCGCCACCCACGGCCAGGCCCAGGATGAACCGGGCCGCCACCATGAACTCGGTGCTGGGGGCCAGCGTGCAGGACAGCGTGCCGACCAGGAAGATCACGGCCAGGACCATGATCATCTTGCGGCGGCCGTTCCGGTCCGCCAGCCGGCCGCCGAACAGGGCACCGAAGGCGGCACCGAACAGCAGCGACGACGTCACCATGCCCTCGGCCAGCGGGGTCAGGCCCAGGTCCTCCTGCATGTAGGGCAGGGCACCGTTGATGACGCCCGTGTCGTAGCCGAAGAGCAGGCCGCCGAAGGTGGAGATGATGGTGACGGTGCGCAGCGCCCTGTTGTGTTTTAAGTCAGCCTTCCCAGAAGGCGCCGCCGTCATACGCTGACCTTCTGCACGTACTGCTTCATGGTGTCCAGCTGGAAGCGGGAAACCTCCTCGGCGTTCTCGTTTTCGGCGAACACGCTGGACACCATCACGGTGTCGTCCCGGTCCAGGAACCCGATTTCCTTCAGGCCGCCGAAGAACTCATCCCAGTTCACGTCGCCGTCGCCGATCTTCAGGTGCTGGTGCACGCGGACGGCGTTGCCCGGCGGGTTGGTGATGTAGCGCAGTCCGTGCGAGGCGTGGTGGTCCATGGTGTCGGCGACGTGGACCAGGCGGAGCCTATCCCCCGCCGCGCGCATGATGTCCAGCGGCGAGTTCTTCATGTGGAAGCTGTGGGAGGCCACGTAGACCATGCCGACGTTCTTCGAGTTCAGTCCGCGGATGACGCGGATCGCGGCGAGGCCTTCTTCCACGAAGTCGTCCGGGTGCGGGTCGATGAGCAGGTCGATGCCTTCGCGCTCGATGATGGGGAGCAGTTCCTCCATGGAGCGGTAGAACGCGCGCTCGGATTCCTCGGCCAGTTCCGGCCGGCCGCTGAACTCGGTGTTCATGGTGCTGACGCCCAGGTCAACGGCGATCTGGATGGCGCGCTTCCAGTAGCGCACGGCTGCCTCACGGGCGTCCTCATCCGGGCCGGACCAGCGGAGCACCGGCAGGATGGACGCGATTTCGATTCCGGCGTCGGTGCACGCCTTCTTCAGCTGGCCCACCAGGTCGTCGTCGGCCTTGGGGTGGTTGTAGAAGGGGATGAAATCCGGATGCGGCGTCATCTGCATGTACTTGTAGCCGAGGTCCGCCACCACCTTGGGGAACTCCAGCAGGCTGTGGCTGTGGTGGAAGGGGGTGGGATCGAGGGCGATTTTCACGGGGAACACTCCATTGTGGAAAGAGTCGGGTAACGAACGGAGTTTTCGTCCGGATAATGCAACCTTGCGGGCCTCGAAGGCGCATTATCCGGACAAAAACTCCTAGGGCGGGGCCTAGCTGTAGAGGGCCGGCTTGGCGTTCAGCTTCACGGCCACCTTCTCGCCGTTCTTCTGCGCCTCCACGCCGGCCTCGCAGCATGCCGCCGTGGCGTAGCCGTCCCAGGCGCTCGGTCCGCCGATTTCACCGCGGAGCGCGGCGTCAACCCAGGCCTGGATTTCGACGTCGTACGCGGCGCCGAAGCGCTCTTCGAAGCCGGGGGTGACCTTGCCGCCCCAGCGGCCGTTGCTGCGGACGTACGGGCCGCTGTCACCGCCGATGCTGACGATGCCGTCCTCGAAGGAAGCCTGGGTGGCCACTTCGTAGCCGAACTTCGCGTTCACATAGATTTCGACGTCGGCCAGGACACCGGACTCGGTTTCGATCAGGACATGCTGGGGGTCGTGCTGGCCGGCCGGGGCGTTCTTCGTGGCCTTGCCGAGGCGGACCTGGACGGAGGTGATCTCTTCGCCGGTGAAGAACCGGATGGCATCGAATTCGTGGACCACGGAGTCGTTGATGAGCATCTCGTTGGTGAAGCCCGCCGGGGTGGTGGGGTTGCGGTGCTGGTGGTGCAGCATCAGGAGCTCGCCGAGTTCGCCGTCGCGGATGACCTGGCCCAGGGCGGAGTATTCGGCGTCGAAGCGCCGCATGAAACCTACCTGGATGCGCTTGCGGCCCAGCTTCTCCTCCGCCTGGACGATCTTCCAGGACGACTCGGCATCCGGCGTCAGCGGCTTCTCGCACAGGATGGGAATGTCCTTGGCAATAGCCTTGAGCAGGATCTCCTCGTGCAGGAAGCCGGGCGTGGCGATGAGGACGGCATTGACGTCGCCGTTGTTCAGCGCCTCTTCGGCGTCGGCCAGGGCAACGGCCCCGGGGATGCCCTCGATCGCGGCCTGGGCGCGGGCGAGGTCAACGTCGACGACGGCGGCTACTTCAGCGCCGTGGATGCGCTTGCTGAGGCGCTGGATGTGGTCCGCGCCCATGCGGCCGGCGCCGATAACGGCGACGCGAAGGGTTTCAGTCATTGTTCTTTCCTTAGGTTTGAATTGCCGGGGCGGAGGTCAGCTGACCGCAGTGCGGGAGCCGCAGGACAGCAGGTAGTTGCGGGTGCGCTTGGCGATGGGCATCGGAACGTCGAATGCCACCGGGTACATGTCCTGCTCCACGATGCCGAAGATCGGCCGGTCCAGGGCCTCCACTGCTTCGATGACCGCGCGCAGGTCCGGCAGGCCGTTGGGCGGTTCGGTCATGACGCCGGCCAGGTTTGCCGCTGCCCAGGTCATGTTTTCCTCGTTGACCTTCTTGAGGACGTCCGGGTTGATCTGCTTCAGGTGCAGGTACCCGATCCGGTCCGGGTAATTCTTGATGAGCTCCAGGCTGGAGGCGCCGCAGTATTCCGCGTGGCCGGTGTCCAGGCAGAGGTTGAGGTACTCCGGATCCGTGGCTCCAAGGAGCGTCTCAATGTCATCCTGGGCTCCGACGTGGGAATCAGCGTGCGAGTGGAACTGCTGCTTCAGGCCGAAGTCCTCCAGCAGGGTCTTGCCCAGCCGGTTGTGGCCGGCGAACAGGTCGCTCCAGGCCTTTTCCGTGAGCTGGCCG
This sequence comes from Arthrobacter globiformis NBRC 12137, assembly GCF_000238915.1. Taxonomy (GTDB): domain Bacteria; phylum Actinomycetota; class Actinomycetes; order Actinomycetales; family Micrococcaceae; genus Arthrobacter; species Arthrobacter globiformis. Next base: position 158,151 of record NZ_BAEG01000083.1, read on the forward strand.
CTTTCGACGGCCTCACCGGTGACATCGTCGCGCCACATGGCGGGGATGACCACGATGTGCTCGCCGCCCATGGCTGCTGTCAGTTCGGCGACCTTGCGGGCCGGCTCCCAGGCCGTCTCCCACTGGTCCAGGCCGCGGTGGAACGCGGTGAAGACCGTTCCCGCGCAGACCTTCAGATCACGCTGCTTGAGCTCCTCGGCGAGGCGGGTGGGGTCGTTGGGCAGGTAGCCGTAGGGGCCGAGCTCGATCCACTTGTAGCCGGATTCGGCTACCTCGTCCAGGAAGCGCTCCCACGGGGTCTGCTTGGGGTCATCCGCAAACCACACACCCCAGGAGTCGGGCGCGGTGCCGATGATCAGCTTGTTCTCAGTCATTGCTCAATCCTTCCGGTTTCGACGGGCTCAACCACCGGTGGTTGAGCCCGTCGAACCGATGGTGCCGGGTTAGTTGGACGGGAAGTTGTAGGAGGCGCCGGAGGCGTGGGTGGGTTCGGGCCAGCGGGAGGTGATGACTTTCCCGCGGGTGTAGAAGGAGACGCCTTCGGGGCCGTAGATGTGCTTGTCGCCGAAAAGCGAGGCTTTCCAGCCACCGAAGGAGTGGTAGGCCACCGGGACCGGGAGCGGGACGTTGATGCCGATCATGCCGACGGTGACGGCGCGCTGGAACTTGCGGGCTGCGGCGCCGGAGGAGGTGAAGATCGCGGTGCCGTTGCCGTAGGGGTTGGAGTTGATCAGCTTGATGCCGTCCTCGAGGGTATCGACGCGGACGACGACGAGGACGGGTCCGAAGATCTCCTCCTGGTAGGCGGTCATTTCGGTCTTGACGTGGTCGATCACCGTGGGTCCGACCCAGAAGCCTTCCTCGTGGCCGGGAACGACGAGGTCGCGGCCGTCCACGACCATCGCGGCACCGGCTGCTTCGGCTTCGGTGACGATCTTCACGATCCGTTCCTTGGAGGCGGGGGTAATGACCGGGCCCATTTCGGCGCCGGGGACGGTGCCGTTGTTGACCTTGACGGCGACGGCGCGCTCTTCGACCTTCTTGACCAGCAGGTCCGCGGCGTCGCCGACGGCGACGGCGACGGAGATGGCCATGCAGCGCTCACCGGCGGAGCCGAACGCGGCGGCGGCGAGGTGGTCCGCGGCGTTGTCCAGGTCGGCGTCGGGCAGGATGATTGCGTGGTTCTTCGCCCCGCCCAAAGCCTGGACGCGCTTGCCGTGGGCGGTGGCGGTCTCGTGGACGTACTTGGCGATCGGGGTGGAGCCGACGAAGGAGATGCCGTCCACGTCCGGGTGGGTCAGCAGCCCGTCAACGGTTTCCTTGTCGCCGTGCAGGACCTGGAACACGCCATCGGGCAGGCCGGCGTCCTTCCAGAGCTTGGCCAGCAGCAGGGACGCGGAGGGGTCGCGTTCGGAGGGCTTGAGGATGAACGCGTTGCCGGTGGCGATCGCCATCGGGGCCATCCACAGCGGCACCATGACCGGGAAGTTGAACGGGGTGATGCCGGCGACGACGCCGAGGGGCTCGCGGAAGGAGAAGACGTCGATGCCGGTGGAGACCTGGTCGGAGTAGTCGCCCTTGAGCAGGGACGGGATGCCGCAGGCGAACTCGATGACCTCCAGGCCGCGTCCGATCTCACCCTTGGCGTCGGAGAGGACCTTGCCGTGCTCGGCGGTAATCAGCTCGGCCAGCTCATCGATGTGCTCGGCGACGAGCTCACGGAACTTGAACAGCACGGCGGTGCGCTTGGCCAGGGAGATGTCGCCCCAGGAGTCGGCAGCGGCGCGGGCGGCGGCGACGGTGTTGTCCAGGTCGGCGCGGTTGGCCAGGCGCAGCTCGGCGGTGACCTGGCCGGTGGCCGGGTTGTAGACGGGCTGGGTGCGGTCGCCTTCGCCGGCGGACTCGGCACCGTTGATGAAGTGGTTGATGGTGGTGGTGACGGTCGTCGTTGACATAGAGATGACTTCCTTGGTCTGACTGTTCGGAAACTGAGGCTTTGGAGGGAGGGTTAGCCGAGCAGCTTGCGCTGGCGGTTCTTGTGGCCGGTGTAGGTCTGGTAGGCCTGCTGGGTGGATTCGAGTTCGGAAACGGCGGAGACGGGCACGTCCCACCAGGATTCGGAGCTCGGCGCGTCCAGCAGCGGGTCGGATTCGACGTGGATCACGATCGGGCCGCCGCGTTCCGGGGCGGCCTTGGCGTCGCGGATGGCCTGCTCGAGTTCGGCGATGGCCTTCTCCCCCGGCTCGATCCGGATCACCTTCACGCCCAGGGATTCGGCATTCAGGGCCAGGTCCACCGGGAGGGTTTCGCCCTCGTCGAAGCTGTGGTGCTCCTCGTCCAGGACGCGGTACTGGGTGCCGAAGCGCTGCGAGCCGAGCGATTCGGAGAGCGATCCGATGGAGGCGTAGCCGTGGTTCTGGATCAGGACCACGATCAGTTTGATCCGTTCGGCGACGGCGGTGACCAGTTCGGTGTGCATCATCAGGTAGGAGCCGTCCCCCACCATGACGACGACGTCGCGCTGGGTCCCGCCCTTGGCGGCCTCGGCCAGCGCTGCGCGCTTGACGCCCAGCCCGCCGGGGATTTCGTAGCCCATGCAGGAGTACGCGTATTCGACGTGGTAGCCGAACGGGTCGCGGACGCGCCACATCTTGTGCAGGTCACCCGGCAGGGAACCGGCGGCACAGATGACCACGTCGGAGGCGTCCATGGCCCGGTTGGTGGCGCCGATGATCTCGTTCTGTGCCGGCAGCGGGCTGAACCGGGTGTCGAACGCCTCATCCACAGTGGCGTCCCAGCGCTGTTTCTCGGCGGCGATCTTCTGCTCCAGGTCGGCGCCCACGCGGTAGCCGCCCAGGGCCTGGTTGAGCTTGACCAATGCCTTGCGGGCGTCGGCGACGATCGGCAGCGAGGTGCCGTGCTTATACGCGTCGATCGGTGCGACGTTGATGTTGATGAACTTCAGGTCCGGGTTCTGGAACGCGGTCCGGGACGCGGTGGTGAAGTCCTCGTAGCGGGTGCCGATGCCGATGATCAGGTCCGCTTCGGCGGCAAGTGCGTTGGCCGCCGTCGTGCCCGTGGAACCGATGGCACCGAGGGAGAACTGGTGGTCCCACGGCAGGACGCCGACGCCGGCCTGCGTGTTGCCGACAGGGATGCCAGTCAGTTCGGCGAACTTCGCGAGTTCCTCATTGGCGTAGGCGTACAGGACACCGCCGCCGGCGATGATCAGGGGATGCTTCGCGGCCCGGATCGCTTCGGCGGCGCGGCGGATGTCGTCGTCGTCCGCTTCGGGGCGGCGGATCCGCCACTCACGCTCGGCGAGGAATTCCTCGGGCACGTCGAAGGCCTCGGCCTGGACGTCCTGGGGCAGCGAGATGGTCACCGCGCCGGTCTCGGCCGGGTCGGTCAGGACCCGCAGGCCGTGGTGGAACGCGGAGAACAGCTGCTCCGGGCGGGTGACGCGGTCGAAGAACTTGGACAGCGGCCGGAACGCGTCGTTGACCGTGAGGTCGTAGGCGTAGGGCTGTTCGAGCTGCTGCAGGACCGGGTCCGCCGCGCGGGTCGCGAAGGTGTCGGACGGCAGCAGCAGGACCGGCAGCCGGTTGGTGGTGGCCAGGGCGGCACCGGTGAGCAGGTTGGACGAGCCCGGGCCGATGGAGGTGCTGATCGCGAAGGTCTGGCGGCGGCGGGTGTGCCGGGCGTAGCCCACGGCCTGGTGCGCCTGGGCCTGTTCGTTGCGGCCCTGGTAGTACGGCATGATGCGCGGGTCCGCGGCCTGGTACTGCTTCAGGGCCTGGCCCACACCGGCCACGTTGCCGTGCCCGAAAATACCGAACATGCCCGGGATCAGCCGCTCGCGGAAATCGACCCCGCCAACGGAATCAACGGTGTACTGCTTGGAAAGGTATTCGACCACGGCCTGCGCCACGGTCATCCGGCGGGTTCCTGTTCCCATCGTTTACTCCGATACTTCTGCGGTGTGGGCTGATGCGGTGTGGTGGAGGAGCGAAGCGGCCGCGGCGACAGCGCCGGCAACATCGCCGTCCTGCGGGTACAGCAGGGTCCGGCCGACGGTGAGTCCCTGCACGCCAGGGAGGGCGAGGGCGGCTCCCCAGGTGGCGAAAACCTCATCCTGGGTGCCCGCCGGGTCTCCGCCCAGCAGCACGGTGGGCATGGTGGTGGCGGCCATGACGCGTTCCATCTCGGCCACAACGGGCAGCTTCATCCAGGTGTAGGCGCTGGTGGACCCCAGACCCTCGGCGATGGCAATCGACTTGATGACGGCGTCCGGGGACAGGTCGTTGCGGACCCGGCCGTTCTCCCGAACCGACAGAAAGGGCTCCACCATGGCGATGAGCCTGCGCTCGGCCAGCGAATCGATCGCCTTCGCCGTAGCCTCCAGCAGCGAGACGGTGTCGGGGTCGCCGAGGCAAATGCGGGTCAGCATCTTGCCGCCGTCCGCGCCCAGCTCTTCCAGTGCCGAGGCGGTGTGGCCGGTGAAACGGTCGTCGAATTCGTTGACCAGGCCGGTGAGGCCGCCGCGGTTCATCGAACCGAACACGAGCTTGCCCTCCAGCGCCCCCAGGAGCAGCAGGTCGTCCATGATGTCCGGGGACGCCAGGACGCCGTCCACTGCCGGGTTGGCCAGTGCAATCTGCAGCCGGTCCAACAGCTGGCGGCGGTCGGCCATGGCCACGGGGTCGTTGCCGACGGCGAGGGCTCCGCGGGCCGGGTGGTCGGCGGCGACGATGAAGTTCTGCCGGCCGTACTTCAGGCCGGGGTGGCGGCGGCGGGCCTTGGCTGCCCGGGCCACGGCGTCCGGGTCTTCGAGCCGGATGCTACTCAGGTGCTCGTAGCGGCGGGGGTTGTCATCCACCGCGAGGGTCGCGGTGCCGGGGTTGAGGCTCACAGGGCCGCTCCTTCGGGGATGGGGGTGCCGGGAACAGCACCGGGAACAAGCCGTCCGCGCTCGGCGAGCAGGGAGGTGACCTCGGCCGGGGTGGGCATGGCATCCGCGCAGGACAGCCGGGAGGCAACAATGGCCCCGGCAGCGTTCGCGTAGTCCAGGACCTGGGCCAGCGGCCAGCCGGAGAGCAGGCCATGCACGAAGGCTCCGCCAAAGGAGTCGCCGGCACCCAGACCGTTGACGGTCTCCACCGGGACGGGGGCGGAGACCACGCGCTCGGTGCGGGTCTTGGCCATCACGCCTTCCGGGCCGAGCTTGACGACGGCGATTTCCACGCCGGCGTCCAGCAGGCGGTCCGCCTGTTCATCCGGGGTGCCCGGGCCAACGGCCACGGAGCATTCCTGGTCGTTGCCGATCGCGACAGTGACGTGCGGCAGGATGCGGGCCACCTGCTCCCGGGCTTCCTCTTCGGAGGCCCAGAACATGGGCCGGTAGTCGAGGTCCAGGACGGTGTACTGGCCTTCCGCCAGGCCGGTGCGGGGCCGTGCTTCGTGGGCCTTGATGTGTGCCTCGCGGCTCGGCTCCTGGCACAGGCCGGTGACCGTGGACCAGAAGATCCCGGCGTTGCGGATGGCGTCCGTGTCGAGGTCGTCGGCCTTGATCTGCAGGTCAGGCGCCGTCGGGAAACGGCCGTAGAAGTAGAGCGGGAAATCATGCGGCGGCTGGATGGCGCAGAACGTGGCGGGCGTCTGGAGCCCCGGGACCGGGCTGACGAAGGAGTCGTCGACGCCGAACTTCTCCAGTTCGCGGTGCAGGTACTGCCCGAACGGGTCATCGCCGGTACGGGTGATGACGCCGGTCCGGCGGCCATGGCGGGCGGCGGCAACAGCAACGTTCGATGGCGAGCCGCCGAGGTACTTGCCGAAGGACGTGACATCCTCCAGCCCCACCCCGATGTCATTCGGGTAGATATCAACGCTGATTCGCCCGATCGTGAGCAGTTCGTGGGTCACGGTGATCGTGGACCTTTCTTTTGGATCTCAACCTCTAAGCAGCCGAACGGCCAAGGCTCCGGCGTTCCGCGGCCCCGTGAGCGGGACCACATGAACTACTGTGCCCTAGAATTTATGTCCTGTCAAAGGTTTGTACTGACATACTTACAACAAGCAGAACTCGGCCCAAAACCGCGCGTTGCGGAGCTGCCGACACGGGTCGGCAGGGGTGCTATTTCCGCATTTATTTCTTCGGCACGGCGAGCTCGCCGGTAACGTACTGGGCGCGGCCGAACCCGAAGGACCAGTCCCCCGCCGTGTTCTCGACGTATCCGATGAAAACGTCCTCGCCGGCGACCCCCAGCCCCGCCAGCTTCGCCGCCACTGCCGCAAAGAGGCTCTGCTTCGCCTCCTGGCTGCGCCCGCCCTGGGTGAAGATCTGGATCATGATGACGTCGCGGGTGCGCTCAAATCCGAGGCCCGCATCCTGCGCCACAATCTGGCCCGGCGCATGTTCGGTGACAATGTGGAAGTAGTCGCGTTCCGGGATGCCGTACTCGGCCAGGATGGCATCATGGATGCCTTGGCTGAGGCGGTTGAGTTCGTCCTGGCTGCGCCCAGAGTGGATGTCTATTCGTACGAGCGGCATATGCCCTCCTTTGATAGTTTGTCCTGACATACTATCAAAGCGCCGGCGGCGCGCAAGGTTTTCGTGTTCGTCCGCCCAAGTAGGTAGCAGCAGATGGCGTTCTGGGCGCTCAAAACGCCATCTGCTGCTACCTACTTGGGCGCGGGCCCGGCTTAAACGGCCGACGGCGGCCGGTGACCTTCAGGGTGAAGGTCACCGGCCGCCGTCGGACGATGTGGTTGCGGTGCAGGCCCTACCTGGCCAGCACCTCCTCGAGCCGCTCGTAGCCGTCGCTCAGGCCGCTTTCCATGCCTGATTGGGCCATGCCGTCGCGGGCCTCCATGGTGGGATAGACCGAGTGGCCGCGGAGCCTGCATCGGCCGCCGCCGAGATCCTCAAAGTTCATGAATTCGATGCTGACGATGTCCGGGTAGCCGCTGAACTCAAAAGTCTGGATGGCAAACTCGTTTTCCCGGACAGTGTGGAAGATGCCGCTGAACGCGTAGGACACGCCATCGGGGCCAGTGTGGTCGTACAGGTAGCTGCCGCCGCTGCGGAAGTCATAGTGGTCGATGTCCACATTGGTCCCACGCGGCCCTAGCCACTGGGTGATCAGCTCCGGTTCTTTGTGGGCACGGAACACCTCGGCGACCGGGAAATCGAACTCACGCTCGAAATCGATGAACGGGACGCCGTCGGGAACGGTGAGTTTCAGCGCGTTGCTCATTGTCTGTCCTTTTGACTACTGCCGCATGGGGCGGTGTTGGTGCGGAGTACGGCATCGAGACTGCGGAACTGCGCCTCGCGGACCAGCCGGTACTGGTCGATCCACGCGGTAAGTGCTTCGAGCCGTGCGGGGTTCAGGTGCACGGGCCGGCGTTGCGCGTCACGGCTTCGCGTGACCAGCTGCGCCTGCTCGAGGACCTGGATGTGCTTCGAGACCGCCTGCTTGGAGATCGCGAAGGGCTCGGCCAGTTCATTGACGGTGGCAGGCCCCCGGCTAAGCCGGGAGATAAGCTGGCGGCGCACCGGATCCGACAGGGCCAGGAAGGCCGCATCCAGTAGGTCGTCGTCATTGCTCATGTCCACTGTCCTTGCCCTGGCTCTATAATCAACCTAATTGTTTATCAACCATCTGGTTGATAACAACCATAGACCTCGCCTCGCTGACAGACAAGGGTTAAACGAAGAAACGCGGGGTCACCCTGCGCCCAATCCGGGGGGTGGATTGGGCTGGGAGCGACCCCGCGTTGCCTGAGGTGGTGCTTAGAGCGCTGCGTAGACTTCGCGCAGCAGCTTGGCGGTCTCGGACGGCGTCTTGCCGACCTTCACGCCTGCAGCCTCGAGGGCTTCCTTCTTCGCCTGGGCGGTACCGGCGGAACCGGAGACGATGGCGCCTGCGTGGCCCATGGTCTTGCCTTCCGGCGCGGTGAAGCCAGCCACGTAGCCGACAACCGGCTTGGTGACGTTGGCCTTGATGAAGTCGGCGGCACGTTCTTCGGCGTCGCCACCGATTTCGCCGATCATCACGATGGCCTTGGTCTCCGGGTCAGCCTCGAACGCAGCCAGGGCGTCAATGTGGGTGGTGCCAATGATGGGGTCACCGCCGATGCCGATGGCCGTGGAGAAGCCGAGGTCGCGCAGTTCGTACATCATCTGGTAGGTCAGCGTGCCGGACTTGGACACCAGGCCGATGGGGCCCTTGCCGGTGATGTTTGCCGGGGTGATGCCAACGAGGGCCTCGCCCGGGGTGATGATGCCGGGGCAGTTCGGTCCGATGATGCGCGTGACCTGGTTGCCGTCGGCGTCGACCTTGGACTGTGCCAGTGCCCAGAACTCGGCGGAGTCCTGAACCGGCACGCCTTCGGTGATGACGACGACCAGGCCGATGCCGGCCTCGATGGCTTCAACGACAGCGTTCTTGGTGAATGCCGGCGGGACGAAGACGATGGAGACGTCGGCGCCGGTCTCTGCCATGGCTTCCTTGACGGTGCCGAAAACGGTGATCTCGTTTTCGCCGTGCAGGACGGTGGTGCCGGCCTTGCGGGCGTTAACGCCGCCCACAATGTTGGTGCCGGCCTTGAGCATGAGGGCGGTGTGCTTGGTGCCCTCGCCGCCCGTGATGCCCTGGACGATGACCTTGGAGTCCTTGTTCAGATAAATAGACATGTTTTCTTTCCTAGATCTCGACAGGCTCGATCAGCGGGCGTTGGCGAGCTCGGCGGCCTTGTCGGCGCCCTCGTCCATGGTGGCGGCCAGGGTAACCAGCGGGTGGTTGGCCTCGGCGAGGATGCGGCGGCCCTCTTCGACGTTGTTGCCGTCGAGGCGGACAACCAGCGGCTTGTTGGCGGAGTGGCCCAGCTCGGCCAGCGCGCCCACGATGCCCTTGGCAACAGCGTCACAGGCGGTGATGCCGCCGAAGACGTTGACGAACACGGACTTGACCTGCTCGTCGCCCAGGATGACGTCCAGGCCTGCGGCCATGACCTCGGCGGAGGCTCCGCCGCCGATGTCCAGGAAGTTGGCGGGCTTGACGTTGCCGTGGTTCTCGCCGGCGTAGGCGACGACGTCCAGGGTGGACATGACGAGGCCAGCACCGTTACCGATGATGCCGACTTCACCGTCCAGCTTGACGTAGTTCAGGTCCTGCGCCTTGGCCTTGGCCTCCAGCGGATCTGCGGATTCCTTGTCCTCAAGCTGGGCGTGCTTGGGGTGGCGGAATTCGGCGTTCTCGTCGAGGGTGACCTTGCCGTCGAGGGCAACGATCTCGCCCGCACCGGTCTTGACCAGCGGGTTGACCTCCACGAGGGTGGCGTCTTCCTTCTTGAAGACGTCCCAGAGCTTCAGAATGACGCCGGCGACCTTGCCGCGCAGTTCTTCAGCGAAGCCGGCGGCTGCGACGATTTCATCAGCCTTGGCCTGGTCGATGCCCACGGCGGGGTCGATGGCTACCTTGGCCAGGGCCTCGGGCCGCTCAACGGCGAGCTGCTCGATCTCCATGCCGCCTTCTACCGAGCACATGGCCAGGTAGTTGCGGTTGGCCCGGTCCAGAAGGACGGAGAAGTAGTATTCCTCGGCGATGTCCGCACCCTGGGCGATCATCACCTTGTTGACGGTGTGGCCCTTGATGTCCATGCCCAGGATGTTGGTGGAGTGCTCAAGTGCCTCGTCGGCGGACTTGGCAACCTTGACGCCGCCGGCCTTGCCGCGGCCACCGACCTTAACCTGTGCCTTGACGACAGTTACGCCGCCGATCTTCTCGGCAGCTGCCTTTGCTTCTTCAGGGGTGTGCGCCACGATGCCGGCGAGCACGGGTACACCGTGCGCTTCGAACATATCGCGCGCCTGATATTCAAACAGGTCCACGGTTTGTGTCCTTCTACGTCGAAGTAGTTTCTGTACAGCCGGACAACACCAAAGGTGCGGACCGGGCTGCGGAATTAAGGCGCCCTGCGGCAGGTCCGGAAACGAGCCACGCGGCGCAATGCTCCTGTGGGAACTCTAGTCCTTTGGAGGGACCGGCCCGTTCCAGACTACCTGTTCTGTGAGTAAGGACACTATTCTATGGACCGTAGAAAAACCCCGGGATTACGGGGTTTTTGAGGCCTTGGCGGGCGCCGTTTGGACGTTTTTGCCGTTCGCGGAGATGAGTTCGTAATGATCCCGGCTGATAAAGAAGCCGACGCCGCCTGAGACGTTTCCGCAGGCCACTCCGGAGCGGTATGCGGAGCACCGCAGGCCGTTCCGTTCGAGGTTGCCGCCCTCGGGCAGAACGGGAAGCTTGGAGATGGGCCCGTTGCGCGTGCCCTTCGGCCCGTACTCGGCCTCCATCTGGGTGACGCCGGACCGGCATTCACCGTACCCGGCCCGGCTTGGCGTCAGGAGGGCAGCACCGCCCAGATATCCGAGTCCGGTGCCCGAGCAGTCGTCACCGATGTCCGCTGGTGCCGGCGCGGGATACACGGCGAGCTCGCAGTGCGCCACGGGCACAGTCGCCAGTTTTTGGTTGTCGGAGTCGCTGAAGTTGTTGGTTTCGTAGGGCAGATTCAGATGGGGTCCGCGGGCCGAGGTGAGGGCGCACACCACGTTCCGGTCCGCGGTGACGAACGCCAGCACGTCTTCCCCTGCGGCGAACCCCGCCGGGTCTGTGAGCGGTGCCTGTTTGAGCTGTTCCAGGGAAGGCAGCGGCGGCGGAGGGGTGTACTCCGGATCCGCGACGGTTACCGAACAGCCGGCCAGGGTCATCGACAACAGGGCAACCGGGACCAGGGCCATCGAGACCAGCAGGCCCCGGCCCGCAGCAACGCGAGCCAGGCGCCGCACCGCCACGCTCAGGCGTCGATCTTGGTCAGCGGCGCGTAACGGAGCAGCAGCCGCTTCTCGCCGACGTCGAACTTCACCTTCGCTACGGTCTTGTCCCCGGCGCCTTCGACGGCGAGCACAGTGCCGTTGCCGAAGCTGGTGTGGTTGACCTTGTCCCCCACGCTGACCGCAATGACTTCTTTCTGAGGCTGCACCCGGTTTTTCGCGACGGCGGCCGGGACGTCGGCGTTGAAGCCCGCGGAGGAATCAGTCCGGGTGCCGCGGGCCGATCCGGCGCCCCAGAAGGATCCGCTGTACCGGTTGGATCCGATGGCGGCGCCGCTCCCCCAGCCACCGGCCTGCCGGCTGGTGCCTTCGCGCTTCCATTCGACGAGTTCGGCGGGGATTTCCTCCAGGAACTGGCTGGCCGGGTTGTACTGGCTTTGCCCCCACATGTTGCGGACCTCGGAACGCGTGACGTACAGGCGCTTCCGGGCACGCGTCAGTCCCACATAGGCGAGCCGGCGCTCCTCCGCCAGTTCCTTGGGGTCCGTTGCGGAACGCTGGTGCGGGAAGAGCCCATGCTCCATGCCGGTCAGGAACACCACGGGGAATTCGAGGCCCTTGGCCGTGTGCAGCGTCATGAGCGTGACCACGCCCAGCCGCTTGGCTTCAGCCACCGCGGCGTCGATGTCCGCGCCGGGGGCGTCCGGGATCTGGTCGGCGTCGGCCACCAGGGACACCTGCTCGAGGAAGGCGCCCAGGGATCCTTCGGGATTGTCGCGCTCGTATTCACGGACGACGGCGACAAGCTCGGCGAGGTTCTCCACCCGGGACTCGTCCTGCGGATCATTGCTGGAGCGCAGCGTGGCGAGGTAGCCGGTCTGTTCCAGCACCGCCTCGAGCGCGGCCGCGGCGCCGGAACCTGCGGCGACCTCGGCGAGGTCGTCCAGAAGTTTCACGAAGCCGAGCACAGCGTTGACGGAGCGGGTGGCCATGCCGGGCGCCTGGTCGGCGCGGCGGGCCGCAGCCATGAAGGACGTGCGCTCCCGCTCGGCGAGGGCCGCCACGGCACCCTCGGCCCGGTCCCCGATCCCGCGCTTGGGTTCGTTGAGGACACGGCGGAGGTTGACGTCGTCGTCCGGGTTGACCAGCACGCGCAGGTACGCCAGGGCGTCCTTGATTTCCTTGCGTTCGTAGAACCTGGTGCCGCCCACCACTTTGTACGGCAGCCCGACGCGCACCAGGACGTCCTCGATGGAACGGGACTGGGCGTTGGTGCGGTAGAAGATGGCGACGTCGCCGGGGCGGAGGTTGTCCTCGTCCTGGAGCCGGTCGATTTCCTTGGCAATGAACTGGGCTTCGTCGTGCTCGTTCTCGCCCACGTAGCCGATGATCTTGTGGCCTTCGCCCTCGGCCGTCCACAGCCTCTTCTCGGGGCGGTTGGGGTTGCGGGAGATCACGGAGTTGGCCGCGCTCAGGATGTTCTGGGTGGAGCGGTAGTTCTGCTCCAGCTTGATGGTGCGGGCGGCGGGGTAGTCCTTCTCGAACTCCACGATGTTCCGGATGTCCGCGCCGCGGAACGCATAGATCGACTGGTCCGAGTCGCCGACGACGGTCAGTTCCGCCGCCCCCGTCCCCTCGCCGACGATTTCCCGGACCAGCGCATACTGCGCGTGGTTGGTGTCCTGGTATTCGTCCACCAGGACGTGCCGGAACCGGCGCCGGTAGGAATCCGCGAGTGCCGGGAACGCCCGGAACATGTAGACGGTCTGCGCGATCAGGTCATCGAAGTCCATGGCGTTGGCCTGGCGCAGCCGCTGGGTGTAGCCCTTGAAGACATCTGCCACGGCGCTTTCGAACGGGTCGCTGTGGTTGGCAGCGGACGCGAAGGAGTCGTCGTCGATCAGTTCGTTCTTGAGCGCGGAGATCTTGTGCTGGATGGCTTTGGGCGCGAACTTCTTGGGATCCAGGTCCAGGTTTTTGGCCACCAGCGTGATCAGCCGCAGGGAGTCGGCGGAGTCGTAGATGGAGAAGTTGGAGTTCAGGCCGACGTTGGCGGCCTCGCGCCGCAGGATCCGCACGCAGGACGAGTGGAACGTGGAGATCCACATGGCCTTGGCCCTGGCGCCCACGAGGGCCTCGATGCGTTCACGCATTTCCGCGGCGGCCTTGTTGGTGAACGTGATGGCCAGGATCTCGCCGTGGTGCGCCCGCTTGGTGGCAATCAGGTAGGCGATCCGGTTACTGAGGACACGGGTCTTGCCGGAGCCTGCACCGGCCACGATCAGCAGCGCGCTGCCGGAGTGTTTGACCGCTTCCTCCTGCTGCGGGTTCAGGCCGGCAAGCAGCGCCCCGGCATCAGGGAGCTGGTGCCGGGCGTGCTCCTCTCCCGGGCTCCCGCCAGCCGGTCCGGCCGCGGGGCCAGCTGCCGGGCGGGGCGCGGATTCACCCGGGCCGCCGCCGAACGCGGGCGTCATCAGCCCTGTTTCGGGGCGCGACTTGGTGATGGCACCGGCGTGGGAACCAGCCTTGAACGGACCGTCAGCGTAGGGGTCAAACAACATATCCATGGTGACTACAAGTCTAGGCGGTGGGGCTGACACCGGATTCCGCCCTGTGGATAACCCGGTGCGGGCAGGTCCGCGGGGAGTTCCGGACGTCAGATCCAGCCGGAGGGAAATCTAGTCGACAGAGCCCGACTCGAGGGCGGCACGCAGCTGGTGCACCGCCGTCGTTCCTCCCGCCATGAACCATTCCAGGCCGTTGACGTGGACGCTGCCGGCGACGCCGCCGGCGGCCGTCACGATCGCTTTCCCGGGAAGCCAGTCCCATTCGGGGCAGCTGTGCTGGAACCAGCAGCCAAGCTGCCCGTCAGCGACGCGGCCGAGGTCGCACGACCCGGACCCGAGCATCCGCAGCGTCGCGGCCGACGTCGCGGCGGCGTGCCACGGCATGGCGCACATCGGGTCGGAGAGCCAGCGCGGGTGGATATAGGTGGCGGCGCCGAGGTGGGACAGGTCGGCGGCGTTGCGGTTGGTACCGTCCTCCCTGAAGGTGGTGACGGGATCGCCGTTGAGGGTGGTGGCGCGTTGCTTGCCGCCGATCCAGAGTTTGTCCTCCTCCGGCTGGAATATGGCGCCGAGCAGCACATCGGATTCGTCCTTGAGGGCGATGGCGGAGCACCAGTAGGTGGAGCCCTGCAGGAAGTTGTAGGTGCCGTCCACCGGGTCGATGACCCAGGTCCGCCCGCTGCTGCCGCGCACCGCTGCGCCTTCTTCGCCCAGGACGCCGTCGTCCGGGCGGCAGCGCTGCAGCTGCTCCAGCACATACGCTTCGGCCGCATGGTCTGCGGCGGTGACGACGTCGGAGATTGAGGTCTTGCGCTGGGCGTCCAGGCCGCCCTGCCGCATCAGCAGCGCCAGTTGCCCGGCCTCGCGGACCAGTTCGGCCGCCAGCTGATAGTCGTCGAGCTCGGGGCTCAGGTTGGTGGCGCTGTGTCTGCCCAGTTTGTGTTTGCCCAGTTCCGTCACGGTTCCCACCCTATCGGCGCCGGGCACGCGATGGACAGCAGAGGCGCGGTGCACAGCGGGCCTGGCGTGCTCGGGGCGATAATGGGCACATGGCCAAAACACCTGCACAGCGGATCAAGAAGCACGGCGCGAGGGCCGCAGTACCCCAGCACCACCTGCCCCCGGTGATCAACCCCGGCACGGACCGGACTCCCGCGAAGGCGCAGAACAACGCCAGCCTGATTGTCATCGCCGGCGTGGTGGCCAGCCTCTTCCTGTTCTGGTACGTCCACCTGCTGACCCTGAACCAGCTCACCCAGCTGTCCGGCGGGCTGGCCATGCCCGATTCCCTGGTCGGCGGCTTCGACACCGGCTACGCCGAGCAGCTCCGCCGCGCCCTGGACGCCGACGGCCGCGGCCAGCTCAATTACGTCCACAAGACGGCGGGCACCCTGTTTCCGCTGATCTTCGGCTTCACCTGGCTGCTGCTGATCGGCACCAACGTGGCCCGGAAGGCGCTGCGCTGGGCGCTGTGGGCGCTGCCGCTGCTGTTCGTGGTGGTCCGGCTGTGGGGCAACGTCACCATTGATTCCATGATCGCGGCGGTAAACCTCGACGCCGGCCAGGTCGCCTTGGCGTCGGGCCTCACCGTGGCCGGCTGGGTACTGTTCGTGGCCAGCCTTATCGCCGGCGGCGCCGCCGTTCTCCTGGGGCGCCGGTCCTCGAAGAAACCGGCCGCGCAGCAGGAAGCCTAGGCGCTCCGGGCAGCCCGGGCCCGGGCGAGCGCCCTGCGCACCTGCCGTTCCTGCCGGACGCGCTGGGCGATGACCAGGCCGGCGGTGGCGAGGCCGATGGTGATCGGATAGCCCATCAGCCGTTCCAGGGTTCCCGGCTCGGGGACGTCCAGGCCGGTGACGGCCGCCGTGACGAGCGCGGCCGCGGACACCCCGCCGGAGGCCAGAACGAACCAGCCCAGCGGCGACTGGCGGAACCACAAGGCGCCGAGCAGCAGCAGCGCCAGGGAGCCGGCGATGAAGTACATCACGGCCCCGGCGTAGTGCCAGCCCGATTCCAGGTCCTCCGGGACCAGCCCCACAATGATCGTGCCTGTGCCTGCGGCACCGGTGAGGATCCGCGCCGCCACCGCCGAGTACCAGGGCACTTCACCGGAGTGGCTTGCCGCCACCCGCACGCCGGCCCGGGCAGCCACCCGCAGCAGCGCCGAGCTCAGCAGCAGCGCGCCCAGCAGCATGCCCAGGCCCTGCACCACGAAGGAGGAATTCATCAGTACGTGCAGAGGCGAACAGATGCTGCGGCCGTCAAAGACGCCGCAGCTCACGGCGCCCAGGTCGCTGATGAGGCCGGTCCGCCGGCTGTAGGGGTCGGGTCCGGCCCAGGCGCCGATGACCGCCGCCTCCGCCACGAAATACTGGACAACGCTGAGCACCGCCCATGCCCCGATGTACTGCCGTGTGGAGGCGGTGTCTGGCAGGAACGTTGCCCGGGCGGAAGGGACT
This sequence comes from Arthrobacter globiformis NBRC 12137, assembly GCF_000238915.1. GTDB lineage: Bacteria > Actinomycetota > Actinomycetes > Actinomycetales > Micrococcaceae > Arthrobacter > Arthrobacter globiformis. The sequence continues at coordinate 174,011 of NZ_BAEG01000083.1, forward strand.
TGAGCTGCGGCGGCCATGCCAAGAGCGTAGTACGCGCCGTCACCTTGTATGCTTGTAAGCGTGCCCGAACGGGCCGGTCCAAAACCCGGCAGCGGCGGGCGCCCGCCCTCGTAGCTCAGTGGATAGAGCACGGCTCTCCTAAAGCCGGTGTCGTTGGTTCGATTCCAATCGAGGGCACTTGAATCTGCAGCACCCGTCCGGGCTCCGCGACTATCTGCTGGGCACAACGCCGGCTGATCCGGCATCCCCCGGCCGTGCCCAGGCAGGGCATTGGTCCGTGGAACGGACCCTGCTGGACCGGGCCGCCGGCACCCGCGGCACCTTCACCGGCGTCGTGATCTTTTCCCCCGACGGCGACGGCGGGCTCCACTTCCACGAGGAAGGGACCGTGGTCTGGCCCTCAGTGAAGTGGCCCGCCGGGGACTTGCCGGCAGAGCAAGGCGACACCTTCACCGGCCCGGCCACCCGCGACTATCTGCTCAGGCCCGCCGACACGCCGGACGCCATGGACATGCTGTTTCCCGACGGGCGCCCCTTCCACCGGATGAGCTTCTCGCCGGAGGCCAGCCAGGACCGGCACTGGTGCGATCCGGACACCTACCGCGTCACCTACGAGTGCCACGGCGAGAACGAGTTCAGCTACGTCTGGGATGTCACCGGCCCGCGCAAGGACCTGCTGCTGGAGTCAGTCCTGCGGCGGCTGCCAGAACCGCCGCGACCGCAGACGGGCTAGGCTCGAAACCGTGAATCCGCGCATCATCGTTTCCGCCGTGTGTGTCTACGACGCCGCTGGCCGGCTCCTCACCGTCCGCAAGCGCGGTACGGACAAGTTCATGCATCCCGGCGGTAAGCCCGAACCCGGCGAGACCGCGGTGCAGGCCGCCGCGCGGGAGCTCCAGGAGGAAGTCGGCATCATTGTCGATCCGCGGGAACTGACCCTCATGGGCGTCTGGCTGGCCGATGCCGCCAACGAGGCAGCCACGGAAATCGAAGCCACCGTCTTCACCGCGCCGGGGACCTGGGTGGCCCACCCTTCCGCGGAGATCGCCGAGATCCGGTGGCTGGACCTCACGGCGGAACTGCCCGGGGACCTGGCACCGCTGCTCACGGACCACATCCTTCCGGCGCTGGCGGAATCCGGGCGCTGACGCTTTGGGCGCTGACACGGCGCTCTGGCGCCCTGGCAACGACTCAGTATTCCGGAACGGCTTCCTCTGCCACTGCCGTGGCCTCGGCGAACTGGGTCCGGTACAGCTCGGCATAGCGGCCATCCGCGGCCAGCAGCTCGGTATGGGTGCCGCGCTCCACAATTTGCCCGTCCTCCACCACAAGGATGGCGTCGGCCGCGCGGATCGTCGAGAGCCGGTGGGCAATAACGACGGCGGTGCGGCCTTCCAGCGCAGCGCCCAGCGCCGCCTGCACGGCGGCTTCGTTCGTGGAGTCCAGCGCGGCGGTCGCTTCGTCGAGGATGACCACGCGGGGCTGGGCGATCAGCAGCCGGGCGATGGTGAGCCGCTGCCGTTCCCCGCCGGAGAGCCGGTAGCCGCGCTCCCCCACCACGGTTTCCAGGCCATCGGGAAGGGACCGGATCATGGTTTCGAGCCGGGCCTGGCGCAGCACCGACCACATGTCCTCGTCGGTGGCCTCCGGGCGGGCCAGCCTGAGGTTGGAGGCGATGGTTTCGTGGAACAGGTGCCCGTCCTGGGTGACCATGCCCAGCGTGGCTCGGATGGAGTCGAAGGTCAGGTCGCGCACGTCCAGGCCGGAGGCCGGGCCGGTGCCGCCGAGGCGCACGGCGCCGGAGTCGACGTCGTACAGCCGGGACAGCAACTGGGCCACGGTGGACTTGCCGGCGCCGGAGGAGCCCACCAGGGCGACGGTCTGCCCCGGTTCCACCCGGAAGCTGATACCGTGCAGCACCTCCTCGCCGCCGCGGGTGTCCAGCGTGGAGACCTCCTCCAGTGAGGCCAGCGAGACCTTGTCCGCCGAAGGGTAGGAGAACCGCACGTCGTCGAACTCCACTGCCACGGGCCCGGGCGGGACTGCCAGCGCGCCGGGCTTTTCCTGGATGAGGGGCTTGAGGTCCAGGATTTCGAAGACCCGTTCAAAGCTGACCAGGGCGCTCATGATTTCCACGCGGGCGTTGGACAGCGCGGTGAGCGGCGCGTACAGCCGGGTAAGCAGCAGCGCCAACACCACGACGTCGCCCGGGGCGAGCTGACCGCCGATAGCCAGCCAGCCGCCCAGGCCGTAGACCAGGGCGAGGGCCAGGGCGGAGACGAGCGTCAGCGCCGTCACGAATGTGAACTGCAGCATGGCCGTCCGCACACCGATGTCCCGGACCCGGCCGGCACGCAGCGCGAACTCGCGGGATTCGTCGTCGGGCCGTCCGAAAAGCTTCACCAGGGTGGCACCGGGGGCGGAGAAGCGCTCCGTCATCTGGGTGCCCATGGCCGCGTTGTGCTCGGCTGCCTCGCGCCGCAGGTCCGCCAGCCGGGAGCCCATCCGCCGGGCGGGGATGAGGAAGATCGGCAGCAGGATCATGGCCAGCACGGTGACCAGCCATGAGGTATTGAGCATCACCACGAGGGTGAGGATGAGGGCCACCACGTTGCTGACCACTCCGGACAGGGTTCCGGCGAAGGCGGACTGCGCGCCGATGACGTCGTTGTTGAGGCGGCTGACCAGCGCGCCGGTGCGGGTCCGGGTGAAGAACGCGATGGGCATTCTCTGGACATGGTCGAACACCCTGGTGCGGAGATCCACGATGACGCCCTCGCCGATGGTGGAGGACAGCCAGCGGCTCACCATGCCCAGGGCTGCTTCGGCCACCGCCACGCCGGCGATCAGGGCCGCCAGCCGGATCACTTCGCCGGAATCGGCGCGGGCAACGATCGTGTTGACCACCTGGCCGGCGAGCACCGGCGTGGCCACCGCCAGGAAGGCCATGGCGACGGACACGGCCACGAACGCGATCAGCCTGCCGCGGTGCGGCCGGGCAAAGCCGAGAACGCGCTTGAGGGTCTCCTTGGAGAACGGCCGGGAGCCGCTCTTGGCCCGGGTGATGTTGTAAAGCGAGCGCCAGGCTACGCCGTCCATGCTCATCTGTTCTGCTCCATCTTGCCTGCCGCCAGTTCGGTGACGACGCCGTTGTCCACGTTCCAGCGCACGTCCAGGCGGACGTTTTCCAGCAGCCGCCGGTCGTGGGTGACCAGCAGCAGGGCGCCGTCGTAGCTTTCCAATGCTTCTTCCAGTTGCTCGATGGCCGGGAGGTCCAGGTGGTTGGTGGGCTCGTCCAGGACCAGCAGGTTCACTCCCCGGGCCTGCAGCAGGGCCAGTGCGGCGCGGGTCCGCTCCCCCGGCGACAGCGAGTCCACCGTGCGCGCGGTGTGGTCGGCCTTGAGGCCGAACTTCGCCAGCAGCGTGCGGACCTCGGCGGACGTGTATTCCGTCAGGACTGCTTCGACGGCGTCAGCAAGCAACAGGTGCCCGGCCAGCAGCCCGCGGGCCTGGTCGATCTCGCCGACGGCCACGGACACACCGCGGGAAGCGTCGCCGGAGTCCGGTTCCAGTGCCCCCAGCAGCAGCCGGAGCAGCGTCGACTTGCCGGCCCCGTTCGGCCCGGTGATGCCGATCCGCTCGCCGGCGTTCAGCTGCAGGTTCACCGGGCCCAGGGTGAAGCTGCCCTGCCGGACCACGGCATCGCGCAGCGTTGCCACCACAGAACTGGACCGCGGCGCCTGGCCGATAGTGAACTGCAGCTGCCACTCCTTGCGCGGTTCTTCCACCACGTCCAGGCGGGCGATGCGCGATTCCATCTGCCGGACCTTCTGGGCCTGCTTCTCGGACGATTCGGTGCTGGCCGCGCGGCGGATCTTGTCGTTGTCGGGGCTTTTCCGCATCGCGTTCCGGACGCCCTGTGAGCTCCATTCCCGCTGGGTCCTGGCCCGGGACACCAGATCGGCCTTGGTCGCGGCGAATTCCTCGTACCGTTCGCGGGCGTGCCGGCGCGCGACGGCCCGTTCCTCCAGGAAGGCCTCATAACCGCCGTCGTACACGGCCACCGAGTTCTGGGCGAGGTCCAGTTCCACGATGGAGGTCACGCAGCGGGCGAGGAACTCGCGGTCGTGGGAGACCAGCACCACGCCGCCGCGAAGGCCCTGCACGAACGCTTCCAGCTTGGTCAGGCCGTCCAGGTCCAGATCGTTGGTGGGCTCGTCCAGGAGCACGACGTCGAAGCGGCTCAGCAGCAGGGCGGCGAGCGCCACGCGCGCAGCCTGGCCGCCGGACAGCCCGGTCATTTCGGCGTCGGGACCGACGTCCAGGCCAAGGTCCGCGAGGACGGGGGCTATCCGTTCGTCCAGGTCCGCGGCACCTGAGGCCATCCACCGGTCAAAGGCCACCGAGTAGGCGTCGTCGGATCCGGGGGCTCCCGACCCCAGGGCCTCGGCCGTGGACTCCATCTCAGCGGTGGCTTGGGCGCAGCCGGTGCGGCGGGCGATGTAGGCGGCGACCGTTTCGCCGGCCTTGCGTTCGTGTTCCTGTGGGAGCCAGCCCACGAAGGCGTCGGCCGGCGCGAGGCTGACGGTGCCGTCCTGCGCCTGGTCCACGCCGGCAAGGAGCCGCAGCAGCGTGGACTTGCCGGCACCGTTGGCGCCGACCACGCCCACAACGTCCCCGGGAGCCACTGTGAGGGACAGCCCGGAGAAGAGGGTGCGGTGATCATGACCGCCCGAAAGGTCCTTCGCAACAAGGGTTGCAGTCATCAATCCATCCTCTCACCGCTGCCCGTTTTTACCCGAAAATTCAGGCGGGCATGAAAGAACCCGCTGGTCCGGACTTGGGGGGTGTACGGACCAGCGGGTTCGACCATCTAGCATAGTTGAAGCGGCGCGCTACGTAAAATCGAGGCCGGCGGGCCGCGTCTCCGCACCACCCCCGCCCGTCAGCAGAGAGCGTTCCATGCCCCTATCCGCCAAGGCCTTCCAGCGCTGGCTGCACGGCGTCGCGCCGGACGCCAGCGTTGCTGATGTGGCCAGGGCGTCCGGGGTCAAGCGCACCACCCTGGCCCAGCAGCTGGTCCGCGGCAAAGTGTCCGAGGCAACCGTTGTGGGGATCAGCCGGGCCTTCAATATCAACCCGGTGGCAGCGCTGGGCTAGTTTGAGCCTTATCAGGATCTGGGACAACCGCCGGTCCCGCCGACACTGCAGGAACTGGTCAGCCAGATCGCCACGGCGGACCTGCTGCACGCCATCATTGCCCGCACCGAGATCATTGCCCGGACCGATCCGGACACCGGCACAGGCACTGGTCCGCCCGAACTTAGCCCGCCGCCGCACGCCACCTCCGTGAAGAACTGGGTGGACGCCATCGACGACGGCGAACTCCGCCACCGGGTCTCCGCCGCCACCGGCGTCGCCCCGCAAAACTACTCCGCCCAGCTGACCGCCAACCGGCTCGCCCCGGAACTGGCCGTCGCCACCTCCCGGGCCGCCGGCGTCGGACTCGCAGGCGGACTCGTCGCCGCCGGGCTGGTGACCGAAGCCGAGGCCGGCTGGCCGCCCGGCGCACGGCAGGCGGCCCTCGACCTGCTGACCGACGGCGAACTGGCCGTTCTGGCCGGCGAGCGCCTCCACGCGCTCGGCAAGGCCCTGCGCCGGCAGGAACACGACCAACGACAAACCGAAACGATCTGGGAGAACCTCGGATGATTGAAATCCTGCAATGGACCACCCTGATCGCGTCCGGCGCCGCCGCGCTGAGCCGGATCCCGAACCTGGTCCGCCGGAAAAACAGGTCCATCTTCTATGCCCTGGCGCTCCTGACGCTGGCCATCCTGCTGAGCATCCGCGGTCCCTACCTGGCGATCGATACCCTGTTGGGCGGCACAAACGTGGCCAACCTCCTGCTGCGTTTCATCATCTTCGGGGCCATCTTCTTCCTTGCCCTGCGGATTGCGGCCGGGTTTGGGGACAGCCGTGGCGTCCAGCTGATCCGGGGCCGCGCCGGCATGCTTGCCCTGGGACTGATTTCTGCCGTGCTGGTGGTGTGCTTCGTCCTGATGGACACGTCGGGCTCATCGGCGGGGCTCGTGGACGTGGCAGCCAAGAGTCAGCAGAACGCCCTCCTCGTCGAGTACTACGGCGCCGCGGGCCGGGCCTACCCGGCTTACGTGTGCCTGGCGATCCTGCCGGGGATGCTGCGGGCCGTCAGGAGCCCGCTGCCCGCCATGCTCCGGATGAGCGCGGCGCTTCTGGCGGTGGGCAGCATCGCGATCCCCCTTTCGTTGCTGTTCCCTCTCGTGCCGCCCGGGCTGGGATTCCTGCGCTTTGTTGTCAATTACACAGCCATCCTGTGCTTTGTGGCAGGCCTGGCACTCATCTGGGTAGCCAGCGGCCGGGCCGGTCGGAAGCACGGGCGTGTGTCCGCCCAACGCCGTTAGTATGGGTCAAACATTCGTTCAGCAGAGAGCGTTTCATGCCCCTCCCCGCCAAAGCATTCCAGCGCTGGCTTAGTGGCGTAGCACCGGATACCAGTACGGCCGATATTTGCAGGGTCTCGGGAGTCAAGCGCACCACCCTCGCCCAGCAGATGGTGAGGGGGAAGGTTGCCGAGACCACAGTCGTGAGCATCAGCCGGGCCTACAACATCAATCCGGTTGCCGCGCTGGCCACGTTCGACACGTACAGCGGCCTCGCCAGTTCTTCCCTCCCGCCCACCGAGAAGGAACTGGTCAGCCAAATCGCCACCGTCGATTTGCTGCGGGCGGTCATTGTCCGCACCGCGCCCGAAGGTTCCACCGGCCCGGGCCAGCCTGGACTCAGTCCGACTCCGCATGCCACCTCCGTGAAGAACTGGGTGGACGCCATCGACGACGGCGAACTCCGCCACCGGGTCTCCGCCGCCACCGGCGTCGCCCCGCAAAACTACTCCGCCCAGCTGACCGCCAACCGGCTCGCCCCGGAACTGGCCGTCGCCACCTCCCGGGCCGCCGGCGTCGGACTGGCCAGCGGACTCGTGGCCACCGGACTGGTCACCGAAACCGAAGCCGGCTGGCCACCCGGCGCCCGGCAAGCGGCCCTCGACCGGCTCAGCGACGGCGACCTCACCGCCTTGGCCGGCGAGCGCCTCCAGGCGATGGGCAGGACCCTGCGGCGGCAGGAACAGGACCAGGAGCAGACCGAACGAATCTGGGAGAACCTGGTGTGAGCGAGATTCTCCCGTGGATAACACTGGTGGTTTGCGCCGCTGCCGCCCTGGCCCGGATTCCGAGCACCATGCGTGGAGTCAATCCGGCCCTGTTCTTCATTTTCCTGCTGGCGACGGCCGCCGCGGTCCTGAGCATCGAACAGTTCTATGTGGCCATCGACGGGGCCCTGGGCGGGCTGAACATTGCCCACGTCCTGCTGCGCCTGATTGTCTTCGCCACGATCTACCTCATCGCAGTCCGCGTCACCAAGGGGTTTGGTGCCCCCGATGCCCACCGCATGATCGCCGGCCCTCCCGGTCTGGCTGTGCTCGCGATTTTCTCCGTGGCCCTGGTCGCGGTCTTCCTCATGATGGCCCCCGCCGCGTCGTCGGTCCGCTTCCAGGACGCCGGGGCGGCAAGCCCGCGGAATGAGGCCCTGCTGCCCTTTTACTGGGCCGCGGCCCGGGGCTACCTGGCGTATGTCTCCCTCGCACTGCTGCCCGCCCTGCTCCGCAGCGTCAAGGAACGCCTGCCCCTGCTGGTCAGGACCGGGGCTGCCCTGATGGCGGCCGGAGCAGCTGCCACCGTCGCCGGTCTCTGCCTTGAGTTTTCGCCCGCGCAACTGCTCCCCATAGCGCCGGCGGTGAACAACGGGGCGGTGGTTTTCTACACATCCGGCCTCGTCATGGTCTGGCTGGCACGGGTAAAAGCCGCCCAACGCAGGAGTCACGGAACGTCATCTACCGAAAGGTAGCAAACCGGGATTCACAAAATCATTAGACCGTGAGAGAATCATGAATGTGTGAAAGCAGTTGCTGCCTGGCTCACAAGCTGTGGCGCCTGCCGGATCGCACATTGGGGGGATGAGTGGTGGCGGCCGTTGGGGACCGCCCCCACTCAGCCTTTTTAAAGACCCTCCCCAGCGGATCCTCCGGCCCCGTATGACACCCCCGTATGATGGCGAAATAAAACGTCTTTTCAAATGCGTTGCAGGCAGTAGCGTCGCAGGTGGATCCGCCCGCCGCTCCCGCACCGCCGCCGCCGCCTGAAGAAGAAGGTATTCGCCATGAACCGTGTCCCCTCCCGCCGCTCCGCCCTTGCTGCCACCCTCGCCGGACTGGCCCTGGCTCTGACGGCCTGCGGTGGCGGCGGTTCCCAGACACCGGCCGCCAGCAGTTCCGACACCTCGCTCAGCGACGTGAAGTCCAAAGGCGAAATCGTCGTCGCCACCGAGGGCACGTACAAGCCCTTCTCCTTCCACGCCGAAGGAGCCGGCGACCTGACGGGCTACGACGTGGAAATCGCCCGGGCAGTTGCCGAGAAACTGGGCGTGAAGGCCACCTTCCAGGAGACCCAGTTCGACGGCATCTTCGCCGGCCTCGACGCCAAGCGCTTCGACACCATCGCGAACCAGATCTCCATCAACGACGAACGCAAGGCCAAGTACGACTTCTCCAAGCCGTACACCGTCTCCACGGGCGTGATCGTGACGAAGGCGGACAACAACAGCATTACGGGCTTTGACAGCCTCAAGGGCAAGACCACAGCGCAGTCGCTCACCAGCAACTTCTACAAGATGGCCGTCGATGCCGGCGCCAACGTCCAGTCCGTGGAGGGCTGGGCCCAGGGTGTGGCGCTGGTTCGGCAGGGACGCGTGGACGCTATCGTCAACGACAAGCTCACCTACCTCGACTACGCCAAGACAAACCCGGACGCCGGGCTGAAGATTGCTGCCGAAACCACGGAGAAGTCCGAAAGCGCCTTTGTGTTCCGCAAGGGTTCCACGGAGCTCACCAAAGCGGTGGACAAGGCGCTGGACGACCTCCGCACCGACGGGACGCTGGCCAAGATCTCAGAAAAGTACTTCGGCACGGACGTCACCAAGTAGATGCCGTTGAACTGGGATCTCATCTGGAGCTCCTTCGGCCCTATTGTCACGGGTGCCATCACCGGCACCATCCCGCTGACGCTGGCGTCGTTCGTGATCGGCCTTGCCCTGGCCCTGCTGGTGGCGCTGATGCGGCTGAGCCGGAACGCCGTGGTGTCCGGCGTGGCGCGGTTCTACGTTTCGGTGATCCGCGGCACGCCGCTGCTGGTGCAGCTGTTTGTGATCTTCTACGGCCTGCCCAGCCTGGGCGTGAAGCTTGATCCCTGGCCCAGCGCCATCATCGCCTTTTCGCTCAACGTTGGCGGTTATGCCGCCGAGGTCATCCGCGCCGCAATCCTCTCGGTGCCCAAGGGGCAGTGGGAAGCCGGCCACACCATCGGCATGTCCCGTGGCCAGTCGCTGCGCCGCATCATCCTGCCACAGGCTGCGAGGGTATCTGTGCCGCCGCTCTCCAACACCTTCATTTCGCTGGTCAAGGACACGTCCCTGGCCTCGCTGATCCTGGTCACGGAGCTCTTCCGCAACGCCCAGCAGATCGCGGCCTTCAGCCAGGAGTTCATGGCGCTCTACCTCGAGGCTGCCCTGGTTTACTGGGTGATCTGCCTGGCGCTCTCCTCCGGGCAGTCCGTCCTTGAAAGGAGATTGGACCGCTATGTCGCCCACTGACGGAGCAGCTCATTCGGGAGCCCACGGAGCCACATCCCAGGCCAGGCCCGTGCTGTCGGTCCGGAACCTCGCGAAGGCATTCGGCAGCAATGTGGTGCTGCGGGACATCGACCTCGACGTGCGCCGGGGCAACGTGGTGGCCCTGATCGGGCCGTCAGGTTCCGGCAAGACCACCGTGCTGCGCTCACTCAACGGACTGGAAACGCCCGACGCCGGGACTGTCACCTTTGCGGGGCCGGGCACCTCCGCAGGCCCGGGCACCGATCTTGCGCTGGATTTCTCCGCCAGAGTCTCCAAGAAGGAGATTTCAGATCTGCGGGACCGCAGCGCCATGGTCTTCCAGCACTACAACCTGTTTCCGCACATGACCGTCCTGCAGAACGTCATCGAAGGACCCGTCCAGGTGCAGAAGCGCAAGCGGGCCGAAGCGGTGGCCGAGGCCGAAAAGCTGCTCGCCAGGGTGGGACTGGCGGACAAGCGTGACGCCTACCCGTTCGAGCTCTCCGGCGGCCAGCAGCAGCGGGTAGGGATAGTGCGTGCCCTGGCCCTGAAGCCCCAGCTGCTGCTGTTCGACGAGCCCACCTCGGCGCTGGACCCGGAACTCGTGGGCGACGTCCTGGCCGTCATCCAGGAGCTGGCCGACGAGGGATGGACCATGGTCATCGTCACCCACGAGCTTGCCTTCGCCCGCCAGGTGGCGGACGAGGTCATCTTCATGGACGGCGGCCTCGTGGTGGAGCGCGGACCGGCCGCCGAGGTTCTCCGTGCGCCGCGTCAGGAACGCACCCGGCAGTTCGTCCGGCGCCTGCTGCATGAGTTCTGAGCGCGGTTCCGGCGGCGCCTGACGTGTCGGGCGCCGCCGGAAGAACCAGCTCAACAGACAACAGCGCTTAGCGGACGATCCTCAGGGTCACCAGCTGAAACGGCCGCAGGGTGAGCTCGGCGGAGTCCGCCCCAGCCACCACGCCCGTCGCCTCAACCGGACGCTCGAGCAGGTCCACGGTCTGGATTCCCGTGGCCGGGAAGTTGGCTGTGAGCCGTCCGGCCGACCGCTGGCCGAGCGATTCGTACAGCCGGACGATGACGTCGCCGGAGCCGTCTTCGGCCAGCTTTACGGCCTCAATTACCAGGGCCGGGTTGTCCACCGTAACCAGCCCTTCGGCTGGGTGTGCGCCCCGCACCGTCCTCGGGACGAGGTTGGCGCGGTAGCCCTCCTCCACTGCCTCCGCGATTCCTGCCGCCGGGCGGACCCAGACGTCAAGCACGTGCCGGCCGCGGTCGGCCTGGGGGTCGGGGAACTTTGCTGCCCGCAGCAGCGAGAGCCGTACGGTAGTGGTGGTCCCGCCGTCGTCCCGGACAGACCGGGCGACGTCGTGCCCATAGGTGGACGCGTTGGCGATGGCCACGCCGTACCCGGGTTCGGCGACGTGGATCCAGCGGTGCGCGCAGATCTCGAACTTCGCCGCCTCCCATGAGGTGTTCACGTGGGTCGGCCGGAAGACGTGGCCGAACTGGGTCTCCGCCGCCGAGCGGTCGGCCCTCAGGTCGAGCGGGAATCCCAGCTTGAGCAGCTTCTCGCGTTCCTGCCAGTCGACTTCGGTGGAGATTCCCAGGGACGGGCTGCCCGCCCCCAGCGTGATGCGCTGGGTGATGCGGGAGGAACCGGTGAGCCGTTCCACCACGACGACGGCGTCCCCGCCGTGCCGCTGCAGCGTCACCTCCGCGGCGTCGGTAAGGCTGGTGACGTTCCGCCGGTAGAACTCGTCGATGTCCCAGGCGTCCCATTCGTTGGGGGTGTCGCGGTGCAGTTCCAGGTGGTTTCCGAACTGGCCGGGGGCGATGGCTTCGCGGCCTGTCCCGTAATCCCGCAGGGAGGTCAGGAGCCCGTTGTCATCCAGCACGGCACGGATCACGCCGTTGTCCAGGACAAAGCCGCCGTCCAGCGGCGTGGCCTGGACTCCGTCTTGGGTTGACACGGGCACTCCGGCCGCGAGCGCCGGGACCCCCAGGCGGCCATGGGGGTTGGCATTGAGCAGGAACTCCTGTGCCCCTTCGCCGAGGAGTGCCGCGGCAGCCTCGCTGATGAGTGCTTCCAACCCCCTGGCCACGGCTGCGTAGTTCCGTTCGGCGTCCTGGTGCACCCAGGCGATGGCGCTGCCGGGCAGGATGTCGTGGAACTGCTGCAGCAGGACCAGCTGCCACAGCCGCTTCAGCTCGGCCGCGGGGTACGTGTACTCCGCTCCGCAGCGGACGGCGGCGGTGGCGCACCACAGCTCCGCCTCGCGGAGGAGGTGCTCGGACCGGCGGTTGCCCTGCTTGGTCCTGGCTTGGCTTGTATAGGTGCCGCGGTGCAGCTCCAGGTACATCTCCCCCACCCAGACCGGCAACGCTTTGTACTCGGCCTCGGCCTGTTCAAAGAAGCTGCCAGGCGTTCCGATCCGGACTTTCGGCGAGCCTTCCAGGTCGGCCGCGCGGTGCGCGGCAGCGACCATCTCCCGCGTCGGTCCGCCGCCGCCGTCGCCATAGCCGAAGGGAACGAGCGAGATGGTGCCGTGTCCGTGGTCCCGGTAGTTGCGCTCGGCGTGCGCCAGATCCCGTCCGCTAAGTTCGGAGTTGTATGTGTCCACCGGCGGGAAGTGCGTGAAGAGGCGGGTGCCGTCGATGCCTTCCCAGTTGAAGGTATGGTGCGGCATCCGGTTGATCTGGTTCCAGGAGATCTTCTGGGTCAGGAACCAGCGGCTGCCGGCGGCCTTGACGATCTGCGGCAGGGCTGCGGAGTACCCGAAGGAGTCCGGCAGCCAGGCTTCCCTGCACTCGACGTCGAATTCCTTGAGGAAGAAGCTCTTGCCTTCCACGAACTGACGGGCCATGGCTTCCCCGCCCGGCATGTTGGTGTCGGATTCCACCCACATGCCGCCCACGGGAATGAACTGGCCTGACTTCACCTTTTCCCGGATGCGTCCGAAGAGCTCCGGGTAGTATTCCTTGATCCAGGCCAGCTGCTGGGCCGAGGAGCAGGAGAACACGAAGTCCGGGTCCTCGTCCATGAGGGCTACCACGTTGGAAAAGGTCCGGGCGCACTTGCGCATGGTTTCCCGCACCGGCCACAGCCAGGCCGAGTCGATGTGCGCGTGCCCGGTGGCGAGCAGCCGGTGGGCGGACGCGTAGGCAGGCCTGGCCAGCACCTCGGCCAGCGTTTCCCGTCCGGCCGCCGCAGTGCCCGCGACGTCGTCGGGGTCCATGGTGTCCATCATGCGCTCGAGGGCGCGGAGGATCTCGTGCCGGCGTGGCAGTTCCGTGGGCAGCTCGTGCATGAGGCCGCTGAGCGTCAGCACGTCCTGCTGGAGCTCCCACACGGCGCGGTTCAGTTCGGCTATGGCGATGCTGCCAAGACGGTACTGTGGTTCGGTTCCGGCGGTGGCCTTGTCCCCGTACGGCGTCGCTGCGAAGCTCCAGCCCTGGGCAACGTCGGGGTTGGCTGCTGCCTCCACGTAGAAGTCCACGGCCAGGCCGCTGCCCAGAAGCTTTAGCGGGATGTGCTGGTTGCGGGGCGAGATGGCTTTGATGATGGTGCCGTCCGGGCGCCACGCGATCCCCTCGCACTGGAAGCCGGGAATTTCCGTGGTGAAGCCAAGGTCCACCACGATCTCCACCTCGGTATCCGGCGCGGTACCCCAGGCATCCGGCACCTCCCCCTGGAGCCGCAGCCATTTTGTGCTCCACGGACGTCCCCAGGCGGCACCGTGTTCCTGCGGCGTGAACTCCTGGCGCAACGCCTCCAGAACCGGGACAGGTTCATCCGGAACGTCCCAGCTGCTGAGCTCCAGCGGCACGCTGCGACCGTAGATGGCGGGTCCAATCCGTTCGCGGAGAAAGCGGTCCAGGCGGACTTCCGTGATCCGGCGGTCGTCGTGCAATGTGTACCTCTTTAGTACGTGAAAGCAGAAGCGGGGTGTGCTGGCTTTCGTGTGGGCATGGGGGGGTCGCGGTCCGCTTGGGTCCTGGCAGTTCAGCTGCCGTCTGAGCAGATCAACGCTTCCATTCGATGGATAAAATCTACCGCTTTGGCATCCGGCCGCCAAGGCCCCACGCCCGCTACCGCGGCATCGGCGCAGGCGTCGAAATGCGGCCGGAACCCGCGTAGACATTCAGGCTGGTCCCCCGGCTGAACCCGGCAAGGGTGACACCGGTGGACTCGGCCAGCTCCACTGCCAGGCTCGAGGGCGCGCTGACCGCGGTGAGTACAGGGATACCGGCCAGCGCGGCCTTCTGGACGAGTTCGAAGGATGCCCGCCCCGACACCTGGAGCACGGTGTTGGTAAGCGGCAGTCGGCGTTCACGAAGGGCCCAGCCAACTACCTTGTCCACCGCGTTGTGCCGGCCCACGTCCTCCCGCAGGCACAGCAGCTCCGCACCGCCGTCGTCGTCGATCCTGAACAGTCCGGCAGCGTGCACTCCCCCGGTCACTTCGAAGACTGCCTGCGCCTCCCGCAGCCGGTCCGGCAGGGAGGCGAGCGTTTCGACCGGAACGGTGAGCCTGTCGGCGGCGGGGTTGAAGTGCGAAGACTTGGTGACCGATTCAATGGAGTCCGTGCCGCAGATCCCGCACGAGCTGGAAGTGTATACGTGCCGGCCGGTGTCCGGCAGGGGCACATCGGGCCGCAACTGGGCTTCGACCACGTTGAATGTCTGGACCCCGTTTTCGTCCTCACCGGCGCAGAATCTGAGCGAGATCAGCTGGTCGGCGTCCCAGATGACGCCTTCGGAGACGAGGAAACCTGCCACCAGGTCGAAGTCGTCCCCGGGTGTGCGCATGGTGACCGAGAAGGACAGGTTGCCCAACCGGATTTCCAGCGGTTCCTCCACGGCGAGCACGTCCTCGCGGTGCCTGACGGGGAACTCCATTGCCGCGGCCGAGCCGTCCAGGACATAGCGGTGCACTTTGCGTCGTTGCGTTACGCGGCCCATGGGAGACTCCGCGCTGAGTGGCTGTTCATGCCTCCATCATTGCATCTCAGTCGAGCAGGGCACTCCAGTCCACGGGCCCGCTTTGGGCTGCCTGCTTGGCGGAGGTGCGGGAGGAGGAATTCCGCGTCGGGTTCTTGGGCTTGGATTCGGCGCTCTTGGGTTCGGGAATGGCCGGACCCCAGGGCAGGGCGAAAGCCGGCACCATCTCGCCCAGTTGCACGCCGTGCGGCGGCACCACCAGGACGCCGTCGGCGGACGCCAGTCCACGCATCATGCCGGGGCCGGTGTGCTGCGCGGGCGATGCCATGCCGTAGAGGAGCCGGAAGGGCATAAGCCGGGTGCGGCCGGGGTCGGGTTCGAGCATGGTTCCGGAGGGGACTTCCCGGACCGGCGGCAGCTGGCCATGTCCGAGGGCGGCCAAGAGCGGTGCGCCCACCGTGGAAAGTGCCATCATGGCGGCCAGGGGGTTGCCCGGCAGCCCCAGCACAAAGCGCCCGTCGGGCAGTTCGGCGAGGACGGCCGGGTGTCCCGGCCGCATTGCCACGCCGTCAATGATCAGCCGTCCGCCCAGTTCAGCCACGGCTCGCCTGAAATGGTCGGTGCCGGACCGGCCGGTTCCGCCGGTGGTGATGACGACGTCGGCAGGCAAGTTATGTGCCTCGGCGATGCCTGAGTCCTCGAGGCCCTCCAGCCATTCCGCGTAGCCGTCGCCGATCCGGACCTGCTCCCGGCACAGGCCGCCCAGCATTTCCACCACGGTGGCCAGCTGCGGTCCGAAGGTGTCACGCACCCGCCCGGGCTGGGGCACTCCCTGCTCCACCACTTCGGAGCCTGTCAGCAGCAGTTTCACCACCGGTTTGCCCAGGACCTCCACCTCGTCGTACCCGGCGAGGGCTGCAAGGGCCACATGGGCGGGGTTAAGCACGACGCCGGCCCTGACCAGCACGTCCCCGGCGGTCGCCTCTTCTGCCGCCTTGCGGATGTGCTGGCCGTTCCTTGGTTCGCCGGGCCTGGCGGTGCCGCCCAGTGTCAGGACTGGCAGCCCCTCGTCGTCCGTGGAGATCACGCCGCTTTCGGTGCGCAGCACCGCCTTGGCACCGGGGGGAATCAGTCCGCCCGTTACGATCACGCTCGCCTGGTGCGGTGCCAGACGCTGCCCCGGCTCGGCCAGGATCCACGGACCTGTTCCGTTGACGGCCCAGCCGTCCATGGCCGACGACGCGTAGTGCGGCAGGTCCTGGTGGGCGGTGATGTCCACGGCCAAGGTCCGGCCCACGGCGTCGCGCAAGGGAACGGGTGCCGCGGGTATCGGCGCAGCACAGTCGAAAGCGGCCTGCCGGGCCTCCTCCCAGGTGTGCGCCAGGTGCTTGGCGGGCGCGTCCGGCTGCCCCGCCGCGGCGGGTCCGGCGTCGGAAGCGGGCCCGGCGTCGGAAGCGGGTACGGCGTCGGGACCGGGTTCGACGTCAGAAGAGGGTTCGACGTCAGAAGAGGGTACGGCGTCGGGGACGGAAGCAGTGCCGCCGCCAGCAGCAGTCGCGCCCCTGGCAGGCGTTGCCTCCACGGCGGAGTAGGGGTCGTCAGAGCGGTGCTCGGGCGCGGCTGTCATTCCCCCGGAGTCCCGCTGGGCGCCGAAGTGCCGGCGGAACCCACGGCCGGGGTACCTGCCACAGCCTGCGCCTCATCGGCCGCATAGGCCTTGGCAACGGCACGGGCCACCTCCATGGCGCTTTGCATCGCCTGGACATCAGGCGCCTGGCCCGAAGCGCAGTCGAGGCCGGCGGCGAGCCCGGCTATGAAAGTTGTCAGCGGCGCCGCTGGACGCACCACGGAGTGCGCAGCCACTCCCGCGACGGACAACACCTCGTTGATGTCCACGTCCACATCCTCGAGCTCAAAGGCCCGCAGCAGCAGACGGCACCATTCCTCAAGCGTCTCGTCCTGGCTTTTCATGCCTGCCTCCAAATTCACGGCGGTCCGGTATGCGGGTCATTGCTCCCGGACAGCTACTCCCAACGCGGCGGCATCATCCCACGTATCCACGTCGTCCGTGGAGCCGGCGGGGACAACCACAGCCTGCACGTCAAGACTAGCAAGGAGGGCGAAGACTGACCCGTGAACCAGGGCGTTGCGTGCGGCGGCAGCCTGCACGGCGCGTTCTAGCGCAGCTGTGCTATAAAAACCCGCCAGCGGCTGCAGCCGCCCGTCGGACGATGCCGCCATGACGCCGTCAACCCCGGAGCCGGGGAGGGCGGCAAAGAGCGCGCGGACCGCCTCGCCGACGCGGGGCATGTCGCACGCGAGGACCAGGACCAGGCCTGCGGGGTCTGCACCCCTGAGCGCGTCAAGGCCGGCAGCGATGGCCGCGGCCGGACCTGCAAAGGGCGGGTCCTCACGCGAGGTGAGAACACCACCGGGAAGGCCCGCCGCCTCAGGTCCCACCACAACGGTGTGCCGGGCACCCGCGGCCGCCGCGAGCGAGCGCTCAAGGAGGGTGGCGCCGTCGAACATCAGGGCAGACTTGGGTGAGCCGCCCAGCCGCGAGGAGCGGCCGCCGGCCAGGATTACAGCGTCAAAGTCCACACACCCAGCTTAAGGCTGCGGGGCCCAGACCAGCGTCAGGCTGCTCTTTCCGGGAGCAGGAACGGATCCCACGCCGGTGTGGGCTTCTCCAGTTCCTTGATCTGCCACATGGTGCCCACCGGTGGAGCCGGATCGAACCGGAGCTTCCAGCCCATTTCACTGGGGGTGTGGTCACCCTTGACATTGTTGCAGCGGAGGCAGGCTGCGACGAGGTTCTCCCAGGAGTCCGCACCGCCCCTGGATTTGGGCTGGACATGGTCTATTGTGTGGGCTGCCTTGCCGCAGTAGGCGCACCGGTGGCCGTCGCGGCGAAGCACACCGCGCCTGCTTACCGCGGTGATCATGTTGTACCGGGGGCGGATGTAGCGGTTAAGGAGAATCACGGACGGACGGCCCATGATGTCCTGCGGCCCGACGACAGGATCGTCGCCTTCGGCCACCACGCTTGCCTTTCCGGTGAGCACAAGGACCAGCGCCCGGCGGAATGTCACTACCGCCAGCGGTTCATATCCAGCATTCAGAACGAGTGTGCGCATGCACATACCTCTTCACGGCCGCACCCGGCAGAGGCGCGAGGGCCGGCTGCCCTCTGCATGTCCGGGCTATGGATCGACACCATAAGAGTAAACACTCACTAGGCAGATGAGCGAATCGAACACAAGCATCGTCAGGGTGTGTCACCAAAAATTCATGCGGACGCAAGGCAAAAAAAGGACCCCCGCCAACTGGCGGGGGTCCTTTTGAAGGCTTTGGATGTCTTAGCCGCCGACGCGGATGAAGACCGGGCCGGATCCGACGTTCACGCTGAACAGGGCCGTGGTTCCGCCGTTCCAGCCGCCGTGGACGGCCTGGCCGTTGCCGACGTACACAGCGATGTGGGCCAGGCCCATGCCGCCGTTCTGGTAGTAGGCGAGGTCGCCCGGCCGGGCTTCAGCAGCACTGACGGTGCGGCCGAGTGACAGGTAGCCGGCCGGCCAGCCGTGGTAGTGGACGCCCACAGCGGCGAGTGCGTTGGTAGCCAGCGCGGTGCAGTCCTGGGAGACGCCCAGCTGGGCGTAGGCCGCAGCAGCGATTGCAGCGCCCTTGCCGCTGGCGGCAGTGGTCTTCGGCGCTGCCGGGGCAGCGGTCTCGACGGCGGCGGTGGCCTGGACGGCCGGTGCGGCGTCGGCAACCGGGGCCTCAACGGCGGGAGCGGCTTCCTGGACCTTGACAACAGGCTTGGGGGCCTCGACGACGGGAGCCGGCGTGGTGGAGACAGCAGGCTTCTCGTAGGAGATGGCGATGCTGGAAGCAGCGGAGATGTTGGCCGGTGCAGCGGACTGGACTTCCAGCGTGGAGGCCGCGGCAGATTCGCGCTGAACGTTGGTCTCAGCGGCGTTGGCGGCGATGCCGCTGGTCAGGACAAGACCGGACGCAGCAGCGATAACTGCAGCCTGGCGGCCCACGCCACCGGCGTTGTCGCCGACAGCCTTGGCAATGACAGCCAGCGAGTTGGTCTTGGTGACCTCGGCGCGGTGCCGTGCAATGGTCGCACGTGTAGTCATTAATTTCTCTCTTTCGTGTTCCACGGACCGCGGTAGCAGGCCATGGGTTATCGACGCGCCGGCATCTTGGGGGTAAGCCGGCCCGCCTCGAATCGGATTCTTAGCGAAGGGTGTAAAAAGCGGACGTGCCCGTTGCGGACACCGCGTGCAGGAGAGTGCCCTGCGAGGGGTTCAGCGCGCTGATCATCATGCCGTTGCCGACGTAGATGCCCACGTGGGCGCCGCCGTTCTGCATGACCAGGTCGCCGGGAGCAGGCGTTGAAGTGGGCTTCATGGCGTTCCACGCGTTGACGCGGGGAATGCTGATGCCTGCCTGAGCGTAAACCCACTGGGTAAAGCCGGAGCAGTCCCAGCCGCTGGGCGTGGTACCGCCCCAGACGTAGGGGCTGCCAATGCCGGTGTACGCGATTGCAGCCAGCCCGGAAGCTGCGGCGGAGGCCGCACCATCGGTGGACTTGGCGGTGACGGCCAGGGCCGCACCTGCGATCTCGCTGCCGGCCTGGCTTGCGTCGGCCGCCTGGCTCTCATCGTTCGACTGGGGAGCGATGGTTTCGGCGACCGGGGCTGCCACCGTGGTGACGGCAGGACGCTCGAAGGAGACAGTGGCGGTGGGTGCGGCGGTCACAGCAAGCTGCGATGCCTGGGAACCGGTCTCCGAGGAGGCGGAAACACCAATGTTGGCGTCGGCTGCGTTGGCAGGCATGCCAACACTCAGGATGAGTCCTGAAGCAGCTGCGATAACAGCTGCCTGGCGACCTACTGTGCCGGCATTGGCGCTAACCGCTTTGGACACGGAGTCCAACGGGTTCATACGAACCGTGTGCGCGCGGTGGCGCGCGGCATTGTGGCGTGAAGACACGAAGGTAGCCTCTCCCAATGCCTACGAGGTGAGCTGTCGGATTCGGATGGGAGTCACCCGGCCGCTCCGCTTCCTGGGAAGCATTGCGACTTAACCCCAAGGCCTTCTTGCGAAGACCAAAATTGGTTCCCCCGCCCCTGCCAGACGATGTAATGCGAACGGACCTTGAGCGGTGGCAGAGTTAGGCAATCCACTCAAGAGCGTCAACTTCGGAAAAGTTGACGCGGTTTAGACGGTACAGCAGTTCGGAGCCAATGTCACATTCAGGTCACGGCGTGTCACAGGAATGAGAGTGCTCACTCGGCTTGGCTCAGAGCCAGCCGGTGGGATCAACGACGTCCCCGTTGACCATCACCTCGAAGTGGAGGTGGCAGCCGGTGGAGGCGCCTGTGGTCCCGCTGAGGGCGATTACTTCGCCGCGGGTGACCTTCTGGCCAACCTGGACGCTGGAGGACGACAGGTGGTTATACGTGGTCTCGAGGCCGTTGCCGTGGTCGATCACCACGCGGTTGCCTCCCCCGTACGGGTGCCACCCCGAGAATGTCACCGTGCCGCTGGCTGCGGCCAGCACCTCGGTGCCGCACTGGGCGGCAAAGTCCTGGCCGCGGTGGAACTCGCCGGCGCCGCCGGTGATCGGGCTGACCCGGTAACCGAACGGCGAGGACTTGACCAGCGTGGTCAGCGGGCCACCCAAGGTGCCCACCGACGCCGAACGGCTGATGCTGCCGGCCGACTGGGCACTCAGGAGCTGCTTGAGCTTTCCGTCCGGGTCCCCCGTGGTGGAGACGGACGTGCGGCTGAAGTCGATCTCTGCCGCCGCTTCAGCCGAGACTTTGGGCTGGGCCGGGGAGGCAACAGACGCGGACGCCTCTCCCTGCTGCTCTCCGGCGGCAAGAACAGGACTGGTGGCAGGGACGGTCACAGTCAGCAGCAGGCCCGTGGCTGCAAGGGCTACGCCGGCTTTTTGCCCAACGCCGCTGGCCGAGGCGAAATCCGTAACCTGCCGGAACGGACCCCGGCGGCGACGGCGCGCTTCACGCTGGGCGTCCCGGGGACGGTCCGCGGCAATGGCCTCCGCGAGGCGCGGCTCCGGAGCGGGACCGGACGCGCGGCGGCGGCCCCGGGCATTCTGCATGGACAAGTACTGTTTCCTCTCTGGATAGCCTGCGAAGTTAGCTGTCGGATTCGGGTCAGAGAGTTCGGACCCGGTCCGCCGTAACAAGCCATTCCGGCACAGGGGTATCCCAGGAGGATTCCTTCTGCGGAAGAGACTTGCTGCTGCGGACTTCACCCCAAGGCTGTTAGAAACAGCCGGTTGTGGTTCCCCCGCCCCTGCCAGTGGGTGACTCGTGCTGCTGATCTGCTGGCAGGGTTCGGCTCCAGATCAGGTAACGCTTATGTATCGGCGTTGCCGTTTAACTATAGGCGATTAAAAGGCACAGTAATAATTCCGTTATATTCACTGTGCAAAAGTGGTAGGTCATCCTGCCTGCAGATGTCAGACAGATGCGTCATAGGCCCCGAGGGGCTGTTGAGAAGCTAGCCGACTCGCACGAACACGTGCGCAGCCACTTCCGGCGGCAGCTCAAGGGCACCTTCGAAACCGGGCACGCGGACAGAGATGTACTCCCCCACACGCTCCAGCGAGACGGCAGCGCCGGGCCGGATCCCGCCTTCATCCAGCTGCAGCAGCAGCTCCGGCTCCACCTGGATGGGTTCTGCCAGACGGATGACGGTGACCTGGGATTCCGGGCCGTAGCCGGTCATGGCATCGAGCAGGCTCACCACCCCGTCCGTAAAGGGACTGGCAGGCGGCCCGCCCAGCGCCGCAAGGCCGGGGATCGGGTTGCCGTACGGCGACTCTGTGGGGTGGTCGAGCAATTCGTAAATCCTGCGCTCCACCCGTTCGCTCATGACGTGCTCCCACCGGCAGGCCTCGTCATGCACGTAGGCCCAGTCGAGGCCGATGACGTCGGCGAGGAGGCGTTCGGCGAGCCGGTGCTTGCGCATCACCTCGGTGGCGCGCTTCCGGCCCACTTCGGTCAGTTCAAGGTGGCGGTCATTGGAGACGACGACGAGGCCGTCGCGCTCCATCCTGCCGATGGTCTGGGAAACGGTGGGGCCCGAGTGGCGGAGGCGTACGGCGATGCGTGCCCGAAGCGCCACGATGTTCTCTTCCTCCAGCTCCAGAATGGTGCGAAGGTACATCTCCGTGGTGTCGATCAGATCCGTCATTCAGCTCAGCTCCTCGAGCACAGTATTTGTGTCCGTCCCACCGTACCGCGGGCCCGCCGCACCGGGATCCGGCAAGCTGCAGCGGCGGTCGTATATCCGACGGCGGCGCAGCACCGGCTGTCTGCCCGTACGTTCAGTGCCAGCTTAGCCTATTTTGAATTAGTCCGGATAATTCGCAGGGCGGACGGCGGGCACTGTCTCAGTGACTGGACTATGACGGGGGCGTGTTCCTCCGGTATCGGCGCTTCGGGCAGAATAAGGAGGGTCGACGTGGCGGTCAAGGTTGTCTGCCGGCCATCGCCCCGACCCAGCCGAACCGCATTTCCATGCCGAAAATTGGAGCCACTGTGAGCGACACCAGCATCACTATTCCCGCAAACCTCCTGCCCAAGGACGGACGGTTCGGCGCCGGTCCCTCCAAGGTCAGGCCGGAGCAGATCGAGGCGCTCTCCGCAGCCGCCACGACGCTCCTTGGCACGTCCCACCGCCAGGCCCCGGTGAAGAACCTCGTTGGCTCCGTCCGCGAAGGCCTCAGCACTTTCTTCCGTGCCCCCGAAGGCTACGAAGTGGTCCTGGGTGTCGGCGGTTCCACCGCGTTCTGGGATGTCGCCAGCTTCGGCCTGGTGGAACAGAAGGCGCAGCACCTGTCGTTCGGCGAATTCGGGTCCAAGTTCGCCGCGGCCACCAACAAGGCGCCGTTCCTTGCGGAATCCTCCATCATCAAGTCCGAGCCCGGCACCTGCCCCGCCCCCAAGGCCGAGGCGGGCGTTGACGTTTACGCCTGGCCGCAGAACGAGACCTCAACGGGTGTTGCCGCGCCCGTCCAGCGGGTGAATGGCGCCGACGAGGGCGCACTGGTGCTGGTGGACGCTACCTCGGCTGCCGGCGGCCTTGACGTCGACGTGGCCCAGACGGATGTCTACTACTTCGCACCGCAGAAGAACTTCGCCTCCGACGGCGGGCTGTGGCTGGGCCTCTTCTCCCCGGCAGCGCTGGAGCGGGCCGAGCGCGTCAAGGCGAGCGGGCGCTGGATCCCTGACTTCCTGGACCTGAAGACCGCCATCGACAACTCCAGGCTGAACCAGACGTACAACACCCCGTCGCTGTCCACGCTCGTCACGCTGGATGCCCAGGTGCAGTGGCTGAACGCCAACGGTGGCCTGGACTTCGCCGCCGGACGCACGGCCGACTCGGCCGGACGCATCTACAAGTGGGCGGAAGCCTCCGAATTCGCCACGCCGTTCGTTGCCAATGCCGCCGAGCGCTCCAACGTCATCGCCACCATCGACTTCGATGACTCGATCGATGCCGCTGCGATTGCCAAGGTGCTCCGCGCCAACGGCATCGTGGACACCGAGCCCTACCGGAAGCTGGGACGCAACCAGCTGCGCATCGCCACCTTCGTGGCCATCGAGCCATCCGATGTTTCCGCCCTGCTCGAGTGCATCGACTACGTGGTGGGCGAGCTGAAGAAGTAGCCAGGAGTTTGAGTTTATGTCCAGATAATCGGAGCTCCACGGCCGTTTAGCCCCATTATCTGGACAAAACTCTTCCGCTAAGGTTCGACGGCGTCGGGCGGGCTTGCGCCAGGCCGGTTCCGTCCGGACTCATGGGAATGCCCCCGCTACCTACGAGGTAGCGGGGGCATTCCGCATTAAGTCCCGGCTGATCCGGCGGTGTGATCAGTCCTGCTCTCGGCCGCGAGTTTCCGTCTCGCCATTGGTACCAGCCTCATCCGCGGAGGCCGCGTCGGCGCCAGACTCTGTTTCGGCGCCGGACCCTGCGTCGGCGCCGGCCCCTGTTTCAGCGGCGGCTTCGGCGCCCGCGGCCGTCTCACCCGGAGCGCCGTCGGCCCCGTCTTCAGCAGGAGCTTCGTCCTGGGCGTCTTCCGCGTCCTGCTCCTGAGCGTCCTCAGGGCGCACGCGCTCGGCCCACGGCACCCACTCCGGGGCGAGGATCGAGTCTTCCGAGGGAAGCAGGCCAAGCTCGTTGACCGTGATCACCTTGGAGCGGGAGTTCCGGGTCAGGACGGCATACCACTGCCAGCCGATGTACCCCGGCAGCCGTGATTCAAAAAGGTGCGTCACCACGCGGTCGCCCTCGGTGCGGGCGGCCAGGTGCTCCCCGATTTCGGATGCCTTCGCAATGCCTTCGATGGCGGTCCGGGCGGTGTCCACGGCAGCGGCCAGCACGGCGTCGGGTTTCCCCGTCCGCCACACCGGGACACCGGCACGCCGCTTGGGTGCCTTGGGTTCCACCTTGGATTCGGCCTGTTCAGGTTCCGGGTTCATCGGGAGGCCTAGGCGTCCAGCTCGTCGGCAACCTTACGCAGGGCAGCGGCAATGGCCTTGCCCTTGTTGCCATCCGGGTACTTGCCGGACGACAGCGTGCCGGACAGGTTGTCCAGAACCGTCACCAGGTCCTGCACCAGCGGGGCGAGATCCCTCGCGCTGGGGCGCTTTGCCTTGGCGATGGACGGCGTCTTTTCGAGGACGCGCAGGCCCAGGGCCTGGGCGCCTTTGCGTCCGTCCGCGACGCCGAACTCAACCCGGGTGCCGGCTTTCAGTTCAGAAACTCCGGCGGGCAATGCGGACTTGGGAAGGAACACTTCCTGCCCGTCCTCGCCCGCGAGGAATCCGAAACCTTTGTCCTTGTCGTACCACTTGACCTTGCCGGTAGGCACCTAATCAACCTTCTTCGTTCTGACGTTCTGGGACATGGCCAGCCGTCACCGCATCCACACTGATGTGCGGGTTCAAGGTATGACTGACTGGTCCATGTTGGTCTGTTCCTTCAAGGTTATCCTGACTGGCAGGCTAATCCCGCTTTGAGGCGCGGCCGCGGCGCTGCTGTTAGCGTTACGTCCATGAATTCCGCGCGTTTCCGGCGGCCACTGATGGCCACCGCAGTGCTCCTTGCAGTTTTGTCCCTTGCCGCCGTCGGGGCGGTCATGGCGCTGGCCGCTGCGGGCCAGGCCGCGCCGCAGTGGATCACATCAACGGCGCTTTACGGCCTTCCGGCGGCCTTCCTGCTGATGCTTGTGCTGGTGGTCGACGGCGTTGCCGCCCGCCGCCGGGCAGGAAGCCCCGGCGGGCGGTAACGTTGGACTGATGTCCCTCATTCGAGCGCTCAGCAAGGAACTGGAGGCACGCAGCGACGAGTCACTGCGTGCCCTGTTCGCTGCGCGGCCGGACCTGATCTCCCCCGGCGTTCCCGACTTCCCCGCGCTGGCCGCCCGCGCCAGCGCGCGGGTGAGCGTGCAGCGGGCCCTGGAACGACTGAACCGCCCGCAAATGCAGGTCCTGGAGACCCTGCACCTGTGCACCAACACGGACACCGGGCACAGCGCATCGGCCGCGGTGCTGAAGAAGTCCATCGCAGGGGCCACGGTGGCGGCCATCGAGCAGCTCCTGCAGTCGCTGCATGACCTGGCCCTCGTGCAGCGGGCGGAGCCGCCGCACGGCGCGGGACCCGGCGCCCAGCGGCAGCGCTTCTACCTTCCGGTGAGCAGCCTGAAGGACGTCGTCGGGATCTACCCCGCCGGGCTGGGGCGCAGCTACACCGAGCTGGTCAGGCTGCAGCCGGCTTTCGCCCAGCGCGTTGTCCAGCTTGTCGCGGAGCTGCACCGCAGCGGCGCCGCCGTGCAGCCTGCCACCACCCCGATGGAGGCGGCGCTGGCGCTGCAGCACTGGACCTCTTCCCCGGAAGGGCTGCACGCGCTCCTCGGCAGCGCCCCGGAACGGACGGCTGCACTGCTGGCACGGTTCAGCAACTGGGCCATGGGCGCCGTCCCCCAAGCCCAGCGGAAGGCTTCCGTCACAACTGAAGGTCACGACGTCGGGCCCGTCGACTGGCTGTTGGCCCGCGGCCTGCTGGTTCCGCTGGACGCCGCCCACGTGGAACTTCCGCACAGCGTAGGCATCTCCCTGCGCGGCGGCGCCATCATCGACAACTTCTCCCTCACGCCCCCGGCGCCGACGCTCGGCGTCACCACTGCCGCGCTCCGCCGCAATGCCGCGCTCGGCGCGATCGCCGAGACCCTGCGCCTCACCGGCGAACTGCTGCACGCCGTGAGGGGCCAGCCCCTGGCCACCCTGCGGAGCGGCGGCGTGGGCATCCGCGAAATGCGGAGGCTCGCCGAGACGCTCCGCGTGGACCACCACACCACCGCCGTGCTGCTGGAGCTCAGCGCCCTGGCGGGCCTGATCCGGCTGGACGTGGACAGCTCGTGCTGGGTGCAGCCGCCCCAGCTGGAATGGCTCGGACTGCCGCGGCAGGAACAGTGGCTGTGGCTCGTCAACGCCTGGCTGGCGAGCGAGCGGGCCCCGTCACTCGTGGGGCAGCCCATCAATGGCCAGCCCGCAGGGCCCG
Source organism: Arthrobacter globiformis NBRC 12137 (assembly GCF_000238915.1). Taxonomy (GTDB): domain Bacteria; phylum Actinomycetota; class Actinomycetes; order Actinomycetales; family Micrococcaceae; genus Arthrobacter; species Arthrobacter globiformis. The sequence continues at coordinate 200,312 of NZ_BAEG01000083.1, forward strand.
CGAGCCACCGGGCCGCCCCGGCGGCCACCGTCAACGCCCTCTCCGCCGAGGCCCAGCGGGCCGACGCACCCGTTATCCGCAAGAGGATCCTGGAGATACTGCGGGAGCTGACGCTCGAAGCGGAGATGCCGGACGGTGCGGCGCCGGTACTCAACGCGGAGGCAGTGCTGCAGCGTGCTGAGTGGTCCCAGCCCCGCATGGCGCGGCGGTTCAGTTCCCTGATCGGTGGCGTCCTGGCCGAGGCGGAGCTGCTGGGGCTGATCGGGTCCGGCGCCCTCAGCCAGCTGGGTGCCGCCATCGCCGCGGATGCGCCTGACGACGCCATGAACCTCCTCGGCGAACACCTGCCCGCAGCCCTCAACCACGTGCTCCTGCAGGCGGACCTGACCGCGGTAGCGCCCGGCTATCTGTCCCCCGAGCTGGCCGAGCAGCTCCAGCGGATGGCCGACGCCGAAGGGCAGGGCCCGGCCACCACGTACCGGTTCTCCGTGGAGTCCATCCGGCGCGCGCTGGACTCGGGCCAGGACGCAGCAGCAATCCTCGATTTCCTCCGCCGGCACTCCGCCACCGCCGTACCGCAGCCGCTGCAGTACCTCGTGGAGGACACGGCCGCCAGGCACGGCAAGCTGCGGGTCGGGGCGGCCGCCAGCTTCATCCAGAGTGACGACGAAGCCGCACTCAGTGAGCTCTGCCGGGAAGCTGCAGCCTCATCCCTGGGCCTGGTCCGGATCGCCCCCACCGTCCTGGTCTCCATGGTCTCTCCCCGGCAGACGGCTCTCGTGCTGCGCGGGCTGGGACTGTCACCCGCCATAGAAGAGGCCGGATCCGCCGTCGTACACCTCAACCGCACCGCGCCCGCAGCGGCCACCGGGCGCCCCGTCTACAGTGCGCCGCGAACCGCCCTCCCCGACGCCGACGTCACCGCCCAGCTCGCCGTCCTCCGCCGCCATGCGGAGCACGGCGGCAGCCCCAACGGTGCCCGTCCGGCTCCCGCCGGCGGCGAGGCGGCAACCCAGCTGGGACTGGAGACCCTGCACAAGGCCATCCGACTCCGGCAGAAAGTCGTGATGAACGTGGTGGACAGCCTGGGGAATGCGAAACTGGAAACGGTGGTTCCGGTATCCGTGGCGGGCGGACGCGTCCGTGTCTTCGACCCCGCGAAGGACACGGAGCGGGTGCTTTCCATCCACCGCATCATCGATATCGAGGCAGCAGAGGAAATGCAGCAGTGAAGGTTCTATCTGCGTGAATGACGGCCCCCTGATTGTCCAGAGCGACAAGACCATCCTCCTCGAAGTGGACCACGAGCAGGCGACGGAGGCCCGGCACGCCATCGCGGCCTTCGCCGAGCTGGAGCGCGCGCCCGAGCACATGCACAGCTACCGGCTCACGCCGCTGGGGCTTTGGAACGCCCGGGCAGCAGGGCTCGACGCCGAGAGGGTGCTGGACACGCTGCTCACCTATTCCCGCTTCCCGGTGCCGCACTCGCTGCTGATCGACATCGAAGAAACCATGTCCCGGTACGGCCGGTTGCGGCTGGAGAAGGACCCCCAGCACGGGCTGGTCATGCGCACCAGCGACTATCCGGTGCTGGAGGAGGTCAGCAGGGCCAAGAAGATCCAGCCGCTGCTGGGTCCGCGCATCGACGCGGAGACCGTGGTGGTCCATTCCTCCCAGCGCGGCCAGCTGAAGCAGCTGCTGCTGAAGATCGGCTGGCCCGCGGAGGACCTGGCCGGCTACGTGGACGGCACACCGCACCCCATACTGCTCAACGAATCCGGCTGGACACTGCGGCCGTACCAGCGGCTGGCCACGGAGAACTTCTGGGCCGGCGGCAGCGGCGTCGTCGTGCTCCCCTGCGGCGCCGGAAAGACACTCGTGGGCGCCGCGGCGATGGCCACGAGTTCCACCACAACGCTGATCCTCGTCACCAACACGGTCTCGGCCCGGCAGTGGAAGGATGAGCTGCTCCGGCGCACCTCGCTGACCGAGGACGAGATCGGCGAGTATTCTGGCGCCGTCAAGGAGGTCCGTCCGGTGACGATCGCAACCTACCAGGTCCTCACCACCAAGCGCGGCGGCCTGTACCCGCACCTTGAGCTCGTGGACGGCCACGACTGGGGGCTGATCATCTACGACGAGGTCCACCTGCTGCCCGCGCCGATCTTCCGGATGACGGCGGACCTGCAGGCCCGCCGGCGGCTCGGCCTCACGGCAACCCTGGTGCGCGAGGACGGCCGGGAAGGGGAGGTCTTCAGCCTCATCGGCCCCAAACGCTATGACGCGCCGTGGAAGGACATCGAAGCGCAGGGCTACATCGCCCCCGCGGACTGCGTGGAGGTGCGCGTGGACCTTCCCAAGGACGAGCGCGTGGCCTACGCCATGGCCGAGGACGCGGACAAGTACCGGCTGTGCGCCACGTCCGAGACCAAGACCCTCGTGGCCGAGCAGCTGGTGGCGCACCACCGAGGCGAGCAGGTCCTCGTGATCGGGCAGTACATCGACCAGCTCGACGAACTCGGTGAGCGGCTGGGCGCCCCGGTCATCAAGGGCGAAACCCCGGTCAAGGCGCGGCAGAAGCTCTTTGACGCCTTCCGCGCCGGAGAGGTCCAGACGCTCGTGGTGTCCAAGGTGGCCAACTTTTCCATCGACCTCCCGGAAGCCTCCGTGGCCATCCAGGTCTCCGGCTCCTTCGGCTCGCGCCAGGAGGAGGCCCAGCGGCTCGGCCGGCTGCTGCGCCCCAAGCAGGACGGCCGGGCGGCACGCTTCTACTCCCTCGTTGCCCGCGACACCCTGGACCAGGATTTCGCGGCCAAGCGCCAGCGCTTCCTGGCCGAGCAGGGATACGCCTACCGCATCATGGACGCCAAGGACGTCGAATCCTGCTGACCCAAGCAACGCACAACATACATCCAGAAAACTCCCAGATTCTGGGAGCATCATGGGAGATATGAAAAAGAACAGCGCCGAAGCGAAGCTCCTCGTGGTTGATGACGAACCGAACATCCGCGAGCTGCTTTCCACGTCCTTGCGCTTCGCCGGCTTTGAAGTGGTGTCCGCCGGGAACGGGCGGGAGGCGCTGGCCGCCGTCGAGGCGCACGCACCCGACCTCGCGGTGCTGGACGTCATGCTTCCGGACATGGACGGCTTCACCGTCACCCGCCGGCTGCGCGCGGCAGGCAAGCATTTCCCTGTCCTCTTCCTGACCGCCAAGGATGACACCGAGGACAAGGTCACCGGCCTCACAGTGGGCGGGGACGACTACGTCACCAAGCCCTTCAGCCTGGACGAGGTGGTGGCCCGCATCCGCGCCGTGCTCCGCAGGACACAGCCGATGCTGGAGGACGACGAGGCCGTCATCCGGGTGGACGATCTGGAGCTCGACGACGACGCCCACGAGGTGCGCCGCGGCGGCAAGGTGATCGAGCTGTCGCCCACCGAATTCAAGCTGCTCCGCTACCTGATGCTGAACCCGAACCGGGTCCTGTCCAAAGCACAGATCCTGGACCACGTCTGGGAATACGACTTCAACGGTGACGCCTCCATCGTTGAGTCCTACATTTCCTACCTGCGGCGCAAAGTGGACATCGATCCTGACGCCCCGGCCCTCATCCAGACCAAGCGCGGCGTCGGCTACGTGCTGCGGACAGCAGAAAAGCGCTGACGTTGCTCGAGCGTTGGAGGTCCGCGCTGGAGCGCTGGAAGTCCGCCACCCTCAGGTCCCAGCTGGTAGCCATCATGATGGCCCTTCTGCTCGTTGCCCTCGCCGTGACCGGGACAGGTGCGCTGACGCTGCTGCGCGGCTACCTCCAGGGCCAGGTGGACGATAAGCTGCGGGCCGCCGTCGAAGCCGCCCAGCGCCAGCGCTCCATCTCCCCCATTGCCAACCCGGTGATTCCCACGGATTACACAGTGACCCTCTATTATCCGGGAGCCGCGGCGAGCCACCTGGACGAGAAGCCCGACCGCCCTGACATTGAATCGATCTCCCTGGATGAAGCCCGTGAGCGCGATCTGAGGCCGTACCAGGTGCGGGGCACCGACGGTGAGAACTGGCGCGTGGTGGCAGTTCCCGTTGTTGTGGGAAGCGAGCAGCAGCGGGCGGTGGTGGTTATCGGGCTGCCGCTGTCCACGGTGGATGAGGTGCTGCGCCTTTCCACCCTGGTGGTGGTGGGTGTTGGACTGCTGACGCTCATCCTCGCCTTCTTCATCGCCAACTGGACCGTGACCAGGTCCTTCCGTCCGCTGGCAAGAGTGGAGAAGACCGCCGCCGCCATTGCCGCCGGCGACCTGTCGCGCCGTGTCGACGTGGAGAACCCCGCCACGGAGGTGGGCCGCCTCGGCCGGTCGCTGAACGCCATGCTCGCCCACATCGAGGCCGCCTTCGCGGCCCGGATGGCGTCCGAGGACCGGATGCGCCGGTTCGCGGCGGACGCGTCCCATGAGCTGCGGACCCCGCTGGTGACGATCAGGGGCTACTCGGAGCTGTACCGGCACGGCGCGCTGCAGTCGTCGGAGGACGTGGCCAGCGCCATGGGCCGGATCGAGAGTGAGGCCAAGCGGATGGGCTCCATGGTGGAGGACCTGCTGCTGCTGGCACGGCTCGACGAGCAGCGGCCGCTGCAGCGCAAGCCGATCGACCTGCAGCTGCTTGCCCATGACGCCGTGGTGGACACCCAGGCCAGCGAACGGAACCGCACCATCACCCTGACCGGCCTGCACAACGGCAGCGCCGAACCGGCACCGGTGCTCGGCGATGAGGCGAAGCTCCGCCAGGTCATCGGCAACCTGGTGGGCAACGCGCTGCGCTACACGCCCGGGGGAACCCCCATCGAACTCGCCGTGGGCGTCCGGCGGGCCGACGACGGTTCCGCTCAGTCCGTCCTGGAGGTCCGGGACCACGGCCCCGGGATCTCCGACACGGAGGCGCCCAAGGTCTTTGAGCGCTTCTACCGGGCCGACACGTCACGCACCCGGGAGACGGGCGGCAGCGGGCTGGGACTGGCGATCGTGGCTGCCATTGTCGGCTCGCACGGCGGCTCCGTCCGGGTGGAAGGTACCGACGGCGGAGGCGCAACCCTTGTGGTCAGCCTTCCACTCCGGGAGGACTCCCCCGAGGCGGACAGCCGGGAAGTGGATGCTCCGGAGGTGGACGGCATCGGGACATTCTCGGACAGCGCCGACGCAGACGGTGTCACCGGGTCCGACGCTGCCGGCGGGAACCGCGCTGCCGGCGGGCACCGGTTATCCACATAGCGGATCCGGCTGTGGTGCCGGCCGCCCGCGGGTTCCTAGGCTCGATGTAGCGGACCGGAACGGCCGGTCCGCCAGCCACAGCGACTGCCCTGCCGGGGCAGTTCCTCAAGTTGTCGAGAGGCCCGCCATGAGCATCATTACCGTCGATACCGATCAACTGCAGGTGAAGTCAGCCAACGTCAAGGCAACCGTCGACCGGATCAGCGCCGACGTCCAGGCGATGAAGCACGGCCTGGACGAACTGCAGGCCACGTGGCGAGGTTCGGCTGCCACCAACTTCCAGGCCCTCGTTGCCGAGTGGACGCTGACGCAGGGCAAGGTCGAGGCCTCCCTCGCCTCCATCAACCTGGCCCTGTCATCGGCCGCGGACACCTATGCGCAAGCGGAACTGGGCAACGCGCAGCGCTTCAGCTGACGACTGCCCGGCTCGGGCCCCGGCTCAGGCCTCGGGTGTGCCCTGGTGGAACCGCAGGCGCCACTGTTCGCCGTCCAGGACCCACAGGGAGCTCCGCAGGGCTGAGCCGGCGCGCGAGTAGCTGCGGTAGGTCAGCAGGACCGTGTCCGTGCCGATCCGGTCGGCGCTGAGCACGTCCAGGTCGACAGGACCTGCGGGGCTTTCCTCGAGGGACATCATCATCGCGTCGCGGGTCCAGAGGCGCCCGGCGGTACCGATTTCGGTGAAGTCCGGGTGCAGGAGCTGCCCCGTCCGGCCGATGTCGCTCCGGACATCAGGGCGAAGAAGCTCACGTTCGAAGGCCTCGACAATCTGTTCGGGCGTGGCGCCGGCCGGAGGCTGCGAAAACTCCTCTACACCAAGGTCGCCGGCACTCAGTTCACTGAAGAGGTCGGGCTCGTCTCCGAAGAGGGCCGGAGTTCCGGACTCGAAGCGGACCTGGTCGGCGGCTTCGCTGCGGGCCGGGGTTCCTGCCGTGCCGCGGGCCAGTGTTTCAGCCGCGCCCCGGGCCGGTGTGTCGGGTTCAAACAGCGGAGGGATGCCGCCCTCGCCACGGCCCTCCTTGACGGGCCGCCGGCCTGCCGCCGGTTCCGCGTCGGGGAAGCCGGGTCCTGAGCGGGCGGCAACACCCTGCTGGTAGGCGATCGCCACGGCCCTGGCGCGCTCGTCGGCGGCTTCGTTCAGCTCGTGCCCGGCGTGGCCCTTGACCCATTCGAACCTGTACTTCCGCCCGGCGAGCTCCCGGTCGATGTCCTTGAGGATGTCCACGTTGAGCACGGGCTTGCCGTCGGCTTTGCGCCATCCTTTGCGCTTCCATCCGGGCATCCACTTGGTCACGGAATTGATCACGTACTGGCTGTCGCAGAGGATGTGCAGGTCCTCGTCGGGGAGATGCGCGGTGGAGCGGAAGAGGTCCAGGACAGCCATCAGCTCACCCTGGTTGTTGGTGCCGTGCGGCCAGCCGCCGGCCCGCCAGCAGTCGTCGTTCACGTACCAGGCCCAGCCTGCGGGACCCGGGTTTCCCAATGCCGAACCGTCGGCTGCTGCAGTAATCGTCACCGAACCATCCTGCCAGACTGGACAGACAAAAAATGCGCAGACAAAACGCGCACACAAAAAAGTGCGGCCCCCTCGGTGGAGGGGACCGCACTTTTAGACTCTAGAAGCAGCGGGTGGCTAGAAGCCGCCCATGCCGCCCATCTCGTCGCCGCCGCCGACGGCCGGGGCGTTCTTCTCCGGCTTGTCGGCCACAACGGCCTCAGTGGTGAGGAACAGACCGGCAATGGAAGCCGCGTTCTGCAGGGCAGAGCGGGTCACCTTTACGGGGTCGTTCACGCCGGCAGCCAGCAGGTCGACGTATTCGCCGGTTGCTGCGTTCAGTCCGTGGCCTGCGGGCAGGCCGCGGACCTTGTCGACCACGACGCCGGGCTCGAGGCCGGCGTTGAAGGCGATCTGCTTCAGCGGGGCGTCGATGGCAACGCGGACGATGTTCGCGCCGGTTGCTTCGTCGCCGGTCAGGTTCAGGTTGGCGAATGCCTTGGCGCCGGCCTGGATCAGGGCCACGCCACCACCGGCAACGATGCCCTCTTCGACGGCAGCCTTTGCGTTGCGGACAGCGTCCTCAATGCGGTGCTTGCGCTCCTTGAGCTCGACCTCCGTGGCGGCACCGGCCTTGATGACTGCAACGCCGCCGGCCAGCTTGGCCAGGCGCTCCTGCAGCTTCTCGCGGTCGTAGTCGGAGTCGGAGTTTTCGATCTCGGCGCGGATCTGGGAAACGCGGCCGGCGATCTGGTCGGCGTCGCCTGCACCTTCGACGATGGTGGTCTCGTCCTTGGTGACAACAACCTTGCGTGCCTTGCCCAGGAGTTCGAGGCCGGCGGTCTCAAGCTTGAGGCCAACTTCCTCGGCGATGACCTGGCCGCCGGTGAGGATGGCGATGTCAGCAAGCTGTGCCTTGCGGCGGTCACCGAAGCCCGGAGCCTTGACGGCGACGGACTTGAAGGTGCCACGGATCTTGTTGACGATCAGGGTGGCCAGGGCCTCGCCCTCGATGTCTTCGGCGATGATCAGCAGCGGCTTGTTGGACTGCATGACCTTCTCGAGGACAGCAACCAGTTCCTTGACGTTGGAGATCTTGGAGTTGACGATCAGGATGTACGGGTCTTCGAGGACCGTTTCCTGGCGCTCGGTGTCCGTGACGAAGTATGCGGAGATGTAGCCCTTGTCGAAGCGCATGCCTTCGGTGAGCTCCAGCTCGAGGCCGAAGGTGTTGGACTCCTCGACCGTGATGACGCCTTCCTTGCCCACCTTGTCCAGGGCTTCGGCGATCAGGGCGCCGATTTCGTCGTCACCGGCGGAGATGGAAGCCGTGGCTGCGATCTCTTCCTTGGTTTCGATTTCCTTGGCGGAGTTCAGCAGTTCAGCGGTTACGGCTTCAACGGCCTTCTCGATGCCGCGCTTGAGGGACAGCGGGTCAGCGCCGGCCGCGACGTTGCGCAGGCCTTCCTTGACCAGTGCCTGGGCCAGGACGGTGGCCGTGGTGGTGCCGTCACCAGCGACGTCATCCGTCTTCTTGGCAACTTCCTTGACCAGCTCGGCGCCGATCTTCTCGTAGGGATCGTCCAGCTCGATCTCCTTGGCGATGGAAACACCATCGTTGGTGATCGTGGGAGCGCCCCACTTCTTTTCGAGGACGACGTTGCGGCCACGCGGGCCGAGGGTGACCTTGACGGCGTCGGCGAGGATGTTCAGGCCCCGCTCAAGACCGCGGCGTGCCTCTTCATCAAATGCAATGATCTTGGCCATAACGGCAATAGTCCTTTCGGGACAGTCGTTAAGAAGGAACCTCGCTGCGGTGCCCGCGACGGACGATCCTTTCTGCAGGCCTCTGTATGCCCGACAGTCCGGATCTCACCCCAACCAGGTGTTTCTTTCGCTCCTTGCGCCGCCGCCGGGGAGGTGCCGGCGTGAACCGGACGACCCTTTAGCAGTCGGCACGCTGGAGTGCTAATCAATAATTAGCACTCCCCCGGGGAGAGTGCAAGCAGATGCGCCTGTTAATCCCGCGAACGTGCGGAGTATTCGCTGCCAGCGATCAGCCAGCGATCAGCCGGCAGACCTGCCGGCGGCCTCGCTGCCCGTGAGCTTCGCCTTGTTGTCGGCTCCGTAGGTGAACACCATGAACTTGGCAGCGGTGACGTCTCCGTTAGCATCGAAGCGGACAGGTCCAGACTCGCCGTCGTAGTCGATGGCCTTTCCGTCCCGGATGGCGGCAAGGCAGTCCTTGTACGTCGAGCAGACGGCCCGCGGGCCGGACGGCGAGGCGGACGCCCGGCTGCCGGAAGTGCCGCCGGAGACGGGAATGAGCGTACCGGCGATGGAGGCACCGGCGTCGTCCTCTGCCTCAGCGGCGGCCAGGGCCGCGAGGTTCACGGCGTCATAGGTCTCGGCGGCGAACGTCATGTCCTTGAGTCCCGCATCGATGGCCACGAGTTCAGCCTGGAAGTGCGCCGAGGGGAAGACCCCGGGCACCAGGGCACGCGTTCCCTCCAGCGACTTCGATCCGAGGGCGGACCCGTACTGCCTGAAGCCGCCGTCGCCGAGGATGAGTTTGTTGCCCGGCAGCCCGGCGTTGGTGAGCTCGGCGATGGCGCCCTGCGCACCGTCCCGGGCAATGACGACGACGGCGTCCGGTGCCGCGTCGCGGGCAGCGGCCGCGGACTTCTGTGCCTCGCCCGCTTTGAAGCCGGAGACGGTGACGGGGTCCAGCCCGCCAGCCTTGGCCGAAGCGGACACTGCCGCAGACACGGCCTGGCCGTAGCTGCCGTCCTCGTAGACCACCGCGAGGCTGTTGGCTCCAGCGTCCTTGGCGAGTTTCACCAGCACGGGAGCCTGCGCGATGTCAGCCGCCGCCGTGCGGAAGTAGTAGCCGCCGCTTTTGTAGCTGCTGAGTTCGGGTGCCGTGTTGGCGGGAGAGATGAGCGTGATCCCGGCTTTGGACAGCACGTCGATGGCGGCCGGCGCTCGGCTGGAGTCGGTGGGACCGATCACGACGTCGGCCTTGGCATCGGCGAGTTTCCGGGCCTGCGCGGCGGTGTCGGCCCCGGCGGTTTCGGGCAGCAGTTCCACGGGCCGTCCCTTGTGTCCGCCCGCCGCGTTGATCTGCTGGACGGCGAGCTTGGCCGCAGCGAGTTGGGCGGCGTTCAGGAAGGCCTGGGGTCCGGTGTTGTCGAGGATCAGTCCGATCCGCAGGGTCCCGTCGCCGCTGGCTTCCACCGGAGCCGTCCGGGCATTGTCCCCGGATCCGGAGCAGGCAGCCAGCGTCATCACGACGGCGGCGCCCCAGACAGCGGATCCCAGGAGACCTGTGCGTCGTGCCACTAGACGGGCCGGACCTTTTCTGCCTGCGGACCCTTTTCGCCTTCGCCCACTTCAAGCTCCACCCGCTGGCCCTCATCCAGGGCCCGGTACCCGTCGGTCTGGATGGCCGACCAGTGCACAAAGACGTCGTCGCCCGATTCGTCAACGGTGATGAAGCCGTAGCCCTTGTCCGCGTTGAACCACTTCACGGTTCCCAATGCCATGATCCCCACACTTTCAGGTTGCTTCCGTAAGGCCCACGTCGGTGTGTGCCGTGAATTACGCCTTGAAGCCTGTCATAACTGTATCCAGTCAGGCCCTTGCAGGCGCAGGCCGACGGCCGGCAGCGGAGGCAATAGTTATTCAGGCGTAACCGGACCAGCTACTCGTAGCCGGGGCCCAGGACCACCGCAACGGGCGTCGGGAAGTCCGCGCTCTCGACCAGCGTGGGGATGTTCAGCAATGCACTGAGTGCCTCGGCGTTGGCCCTGTGGGCAGCGTCCGAGTAGAAGATCACCGACTGTTGCTGGGGAGCACCCTGCCAGTTGGCCACCTCACCGAGCACCCAGCCGTCGGACTTGACCGTGGCACCAACACGTCCGGCCAGTCCGGAAGTCAGCGTGCCATTGAAAATGGCGACCGGCTGCGACTTGTCCACCGCCGCAGGGACAATGGTTTCCGAGGTGGCCGGCTCCAGCGCGGAGGGCGACGCCGGGTCGGAGGCGGACGCCGAAGCCGAGGCGGTGGCGCTGGGTGCCGCACTTCCCGATGGCCTCGCCGTGGGGCTGGCCGACGCCGTGGAAGTGGAAATGGAAGTTCCGGCCGCCGCGGCGGGCTGTGGCGAGGTGGCGGTCTGGAAGCCCAGCTGCGGCAGCAGGAGGAAAGCAACCAGGCCGACGGCGAGCGCCCCGATTCCCACGGAAAGGATCGGCCACAACTTCGGGCGCGACGGCGCGGAGACAACGCGGTGTACGCCCTGCCGGGAGGAGTCCTCAGGCACCCTGTCGAATTCGTCCCGAGCAAAATTAGTCATGGTAAACAGGCGTCCTTGTTGGTTTTCGCCGGCAGTCCGGCACTAGCAGTTACGCGTCAGATCCAAGGCGGCGGGCAGTGCGGGCCCGCTGACGTGACGTACGTAGTCTACGCAATCTCTTTACCAGCATGGGGTCGTGGGCCAGCGCGTGCTCTGTATCAATGAGGGCATTGAGGATCTGGTAGTAGTGCGTCGCGGACAGGTCAAAGAGCTCGCGGATGGCCTGTTCCTTGGCGCCGGCGTACTTCCACCATTGCCGTTCCAGGGCAAGAATCTGCTGCTCCCGCTCACTCAGTGGCGAGTCCCGTGGCGTGAAGCCGTCCAGCAGCGAGCCGCTCCGCAACCCGTGCTCCTGCACTGAATCGTGCCCTGAATCCTGCACTGAATCCTGCTCGGTGAGATGGTCCTGCAACGGCTCGGCCACTGCGCTCTCCTTAGCTGAATCCGGTCAAAGTACCTCCCCTATGTTACGGAGGAATAACAGCCTTGTCATTTGCGGCGCGGCGGCACGGGCCGCCCATCCGTCGACGGTTGCGGCGGGCTCGGGCCAGCCGTGCGGGAGAATGGACACCGTGGAACCTGAACCGCTCTTCGACCTCGAGCCCATCATGGCTGGCCCGGACTTCGCGGAGCTGGCCGGCCTGCCCCTTGGCGAGCTGATGGCACCCGACTGGGCGGACGCGCTGGCGGGAGTGGAGGCCGAGTTGCGGTCCGTCCTGTCCTTCCTCGCCGGCGAGGAGGCGGCCGGGCAGCGTGTGCTGCCGTCGGCGTCGAACGTCCTCAGAGCTTTCCGGCAGCCCCTGAACGGGGTTCGGGTCCTGATCGTCGGCCAGGATCCCTATCCCACCCCCGGGCACGCTGTGGGGCTGGCCTTTTCCGTGGACGCCGGCACCCGCCCCATCCCGCGCAGCCTGGTTAACATCTACAAGGAACTCGAAACGGATCTGGGCCTGCCGCCGCGGATCCACGGCGATCTCGGCGCCTGGGCAGACCAGGGCGTCCTGCTGCTCAACCGGGTGCTGAGCGTACGTGAGGGCGCTGCCGGGTCCCACCGCGGCAAGGGCTGGGAACCGATCACGACGGCGGCTGTTGACGCCGTCGTCGGCCGCCGGACAGCGGGGGGAACCACAGCGCCTCTCGTCGCCGTGCTCTGGGGCAAGGATGCCGAGAGCGTCCGCCCCCTGCTGGGCAGTACGCCCGTGGTGGCCAGCGCCCACCCCAGCCCGCTCTCCGCCTCGCGGGGGTTCTTCGGCTCCCGGCCGTTCAGCCACGCGAACGACCTGCTGAAAGAGCAGGGTGCCGGGCCTGTGGACTGGGAACTCCCGGCGGTCCCGCCACGGTACTTAGGCTAGGCTTACCTGCATGACTTCCCTTCCGGCCACCACCACCGCCACGAAAAATTCCCGCCCGCAGGTCACCCTGAGCGTCCTTCGCCGGGAGCAGCTTTCCGCACACATGGTGCGGATCGTCGCCGGCGGTCCGGGGTTTGCTGACTACGTCAACAACGACTTCGTGGACCGGTACGTCAAGATCGTCTTTCCGCAGCCCGGGGTGGACTACCCCCAGCCCCTGGACCTTTGGGCCATCCGGGAGACCATGCCCCGCGAGCAGTGGCCGCACACCCGGACCTACACGGTCCGCTGGGTGGATACGGCCGCCGGCGAACTGGCCGTTGATTTCGTCGTTCACGGCGACGAGGGCCTGGCCGGTCCCTGGGCTGCCGCGGCCCAACCGGGCGACACCCTCATCTTCACGGGGCCCGGAGGCGGCTACAACCCCGATCCGGCCGCGGACTGGTACCTGCTGGCCGGGGATGAGGCCGCACTGCCGGCGGTGGCCGCCGTCATCGAATCCCTTCCCGCACACGCCCGCGGCGTCGCCTTTATCGAGGTGGGTTCGGACGCGGACGTCCAGGAGATTGCTGCCCCTGCCGGACTCGAGCTGGTCTGGCTTCAGCGCGGAGACGTTCCCGCCGGTGAGAGCAGCCAGCTGGTGGAGGCAGTGCGCACCGCCGCCTGGCCCGAGGGGCGCTTGAACGTGTTCGCGCACGGAGAGCGCGGCTACATGAAGGGCCTGCGGGAGGTGCTGTTCCGTGAGCGCGGCCTGGACCGCAGCCAGGTTTCGCTGTCCGGCTACTGGGCCAAGGGCCGGGTCGAGGACGTGTTCCAGGCTGAGAAGAAGCTGCCGATAGGCCAGATCTAAAGCCGGAAGATCTAACGCCGCAGGATCCAGCAGGCCTAGCGGCGGCGGGCGCGCCGCCGCTCGTTGCTGGCGAGGCTGCGCGTGAGCGGCCGGGCAAGCGTGTCACCGAGCACAATGCCGCCGGCCACGCCGAACACGATCGCACCGGCGCTGAGCATCCCGCCGGCCCCCAGCAGGATCTCGGACTCCTCGATGGTCAGAACATACATCGACCGGAATATAGTGAGGCCGGGCAGGAGAATCAGACCGGCCGGCACGGCGACCACCAGCTGCGGAGCCCCCATCTTCAAGGCCACCACGCGGGCCAGCAGGCCGATCACGACGGCGGCAAGCGCCGGCGAGAACCGCGCGCCAGCGCCCAGCAGGTCACTGCCGATGAGGACCAGGTGCCCCACTACGCCGACAGCCGCCGTCGGAAGCAGCAGTTTCCAGTCCGTTTGCTCGGTGATGCCGATCGCCACAACAGCGACGGCAACCATGATCACCTGTATCCACAGCGGATACGCGGGCGGAAAGGTCTCCGTGACGTCGATCGGCGCCATGCCGATCCGGTCCCCCACCACGAACGCGACTGCGATCCCGGCGACCACCGCCCCGAATGTCAGCAGCGTGGAAAGGAAACGTCCGGCCGCCGTGACGGGAAAGCCGTTGATGGCGTCCTGCACCGAGGAGACCAGGCGCCCGGTGGGAAGCAGCAGCAGGATGCCGCCCACCACCACAATGGCGGGGGCCAGCCGGAAGCCCACGGGACTGCCGAACTTCCACATGAGCAGCGCGATGACCGTAACCACAAAAGAGCACGCCGCCGTGACGAAGAAGTCAGGCGTCCGCCAGCGGCCCAGCTTCCTGGCCAGCAGGCTGATCAGGATATTGGACGCGAAGGCCACCGCGGAGGCGCCGGGGCCGCCGCCGATCACGCCAACGAACACCGCCGAGAAGACGGCGAACGCGACCGTCACCATCCAGCGCGGAAACGGCTTGGGGCTGCGGATGATCTCGTCGAGCCGCCGGATGGCCTCGTCCCGGCCAACGCCTCCGGCCACGATGTCGGTGACCAGTTGGTGGACCTTGGCAAGCCCGGCGTAGTTGTTCGTCCAGGAACGGACCACCCGCAGGAGCGCGATGGGAGTCTGGTCCTTCGGGGCGTAGTTGATGCCCACGGACTGGTTGGTGATGTCCACCTCGATGTTCTTCAGCCCCAGGGCTGCGGTGACCGCAATGATGCTCGTCTCCACCTCGAGGGAGCCCGCACCGTAGCGGAACATGGATTCAGCGAGATGCAGCGCAAAGTCCATGGTCTTGCGTGCCGACGTGTCGACGCCGCCCACCTGGATCATCGGGTTGGCATAGGGGCTCCCGGCGAGCCGGTCCACGATGCTCAGCGGCGCCGTCGGCGGACTTTCACTCTGCACCAGCCGGCGGAGCATGCGCTTGGCCGCCGCGTTCTGGTGCATCTGCGAGGGGGTGAGTGGCTCCGTTTTGGGCAGCCCGTCCGTGGGCGGCCGGTTTGCGCCGCGGGGTTGTTTGGCCATCAGGGCTCCCTCCGTTCAGGCCTCAGCCGTTCAGGCTCGCAGGTTGTGCAGCTGTATGGATCCAGTCTTTCAGGCTTCTGTCGCAAAAGGTCCCGGCTCCCCGGCGCAGTGCCGGGAATCACGGTCCTCAGTAAAACTGCTGCCCGGTGCGGCGCGTGTACAGCTGCCGGGCGACGCGTTCGCCTGCAACAATCCACGCCTTGTACTTCAACGGGCTGATGACCTGGTCATAGCAGCCGACGAAATCAGTGACCGTCTTGCTGAAGCTGGTCTTGAACAGCCCCAGCCCGTGGAAGGGATTCGACGTGTCCTTGAGTTTGTCGCTGGGTGGCGTTCCGCAGAAATCGTATTCGGTGCAGCCCAGCTCCTTGAGCTGGTTGATCGCTGTCCACTGCACCAGGTGCGAATCACCGTACTGGTTGCGTTTCTGGAGCGACCCGCCGTCCTTGTACGTGCCCTTGCGGCCGTAGTTGATGACAAACGCGCCCACCGAGGGAACCCCGTTTTCGTACACAAACATGAGCCTGCCCTGGCCGCGCTTGATGAAGTTCGTCCAGAACTGGCGGTAGTACTCGTATTCGCGGACCCGGACCTGCGACTTCGCCTGGACGGTGTCGGTCATCAGGGCGTACATGGACTTGAAGTTTTCCTCGCTGGGATCCACGTTGTGCACCTCGACGCCCTCACGGATGGCGCGGCGGACGGCGTTCCGTCCCCGTGAGTGGAGGTTGCGGAGCAGCTGGTTCTCCTCGGGGGAAATATCCAGCAGTGCCGTGGAGTCGTTGGGCTGCAGATTGTGCGTCTTGACCAGCCCGGCCCCCTCGATCACCCTTCGGGCGGCGTCGCTAAGGATGACGTCCGGCTCGATCTTGATGGCGAAGACGCCCAGCCGTGCGCGCTTGACGAACTCCGCGTTGGCCGCGGCGATCCCCGGGATGTCCTCGACGCCGGCAACGTCCGGCCCCTTGATGAGGTACCAGAGCTTGCCCAGCACCGGGAAGCTCTTTTCCAGGACGAGGTTGTAGCTCGTGTAATCGGCCGTTTCGTAGACAAGGTGCAGGGTCTTCCAGCCGAAGTGCTGCTTGACCTCGGCGAAGGCCTCCGACTGCAGCAGGTTTCCGCCGTTCGGATTCGCGGTGACGTGGGAGTCCCAGTTGGCAACCTCTTCGGAGGTGGCAAAGCGGGCAGTGAATTCTCGCAAGTGTGCCGTGTCCAATCTTCGCTTACGTTTCGTGCAGTTGCCGGAGAAGCAGCCTCAAGTCTATCCGCCAGGCCTCCCGGACCGCTTGCCGCGGGCACGTGATCCGGGAGGCCTCCTTGACTCTGGCTGCGCCCTTGGCAACTGTAGAGAAATGGAAAGCAGGGAGCGCGTACCGGCCGCGGGAGCCGGAGGAGGCACCAGCAGCAGAGGTGGCGGCGCGGAGCCTAAGCCGCGGCGCACCGCCGTCGACCTGGCCGCGCTCCCGGGGTTCCTGGCCGCGTCCGCCCTGGTGGCCTGGCTGGGTTCGCAGGCGACCATCAGCAACGTCACCGGCTGGTACGCCACCGCCGACAAGGCGCCGTGGTCTCCGCCCAACTGGCTGTTCGGGCCGGTCTGGACGGTGCTGTACACGGCCATGGCGGTGGCGGCGTGGCTCGTTTGGCGGAGCCGCAGCCCGAACCGCCGGACTGCGCTCACCGTGTACGGCGTGCAGTTGGGCCTGAACCTGGCCTGGACGCCCGTGTTCTTCGGGCTGTACCCGGTGTGGGGTTCGGCCGCGCTCTGGCTGGCACTGGGCATCATCATTGCGCTGGCGCTGGCCGTCGCCGCCACCGTGCTCCTGTTCGGGCCGATCCGCCGCACGGCCGGGCTGCTGATGCTGCCGTACCTGTCGTGGATCGTCTTCGCGGCGAGCCTGAACCTCTGGGCGGCCGTCAACAACTAGGTCAGCACTCGACGACGTTGACCGCCAGGCCGCCCATTGCGGTTTCCTTGTATTTGGAGCTCATGTCCTTGCCGGTCTCGCGCATGGTCACGATGACCTCATCCAGCGAGACCCGGTGCGAGCCGTCGCCCCACAGCGCCATCTTGGCCGCGTTGATCGCCTTGGCTGCGGCGATGGCGTTGCGTTCGATGCAGGGCACCTGGACCAGCCCGCCGATCGGGTCGCAGGTCAGGCCCAGGTTGTGTTCCATCGCGATCTCCGCGGCGTTCTCCACCTGCTGTGGCGTCCCGCCCATGACCTCGGCCAGGCCGGCCGCGGCCATCGACGACGCCGATCCCACCTCGCCCTGGCAGCCCACCTCCGCCCCGGAAATGGACGCCTGCTCCTTGTACAGGACCCCGACGGCGCCGGCGGCGAGCAGGAACTTCACCACCACGTCGTCGCGGTCCTCCCGGGTCGCCTGATCCATGCCCGGCGCGAAGTGCAGCGCGTAGTAGAGCACGGCCGGGATGATGCCCGCGGCGCCGTTCGTGGGGGCAGTCACCACCCGCCCGCCCGAGGCGTTCTCTTCGTTGACCGCCAGGGCGATCAGGTTCACCCACTCCTGCCAGTACTTCGGGTCCCGGTAGTCGGGATCGTGGTCCCGGCTTTCCTTCAGGAGCCGTTCGTGCCAGTCCGGGGCACGACGGCGGACCTTCAGTCCGCCGGGCAGCAGCCCCTCACGCTTGAGGCTGGTCGCCACGCAGCCCTCCATCACCGAGTAGATGTGCAGCAGGCCGTCCCGGATGTCCTCCTCGGACCGGGAGGCGCGCTCGTTGACCAGCATGACCTCGCCGATGGACAGGCCCTGGGCGCCGCAGTGCTCCAGCAACTCGGCGGCGGTCCGGAACGGCAGCGGCAGTTCCTTCCTGGACTCATCGAGCTCCTGCTGGGCTGCGTCCTCCTCACCCTCGC
>NZ_BAEG01000082.1 GCF_000238915.1 Arthrobacter globiformis NBRC 12137
TCGTCCCGGACCACGGACACCTGATTGTCCCGGACCACGGACACCTGTTTGTCCCGGACCACGGACACCGTCCGGCCCGGCCCCGACCCGGCACCGAGCCACACCCCCGCAACGGTGAACGCCCACCACGCGCCCTGGTTGTCCCGGACCACCAACACCTCGGCCGTGCCGTCGGGCAGGGAACCCAGCTCCGCCACGCCTGCCGAGGTCACCGGTTCCCGGGCCAGCCAATAGTTCTCACCCGCGCCGCGGCCCCAGCCGTCCCCCTCACGGGGGAAGTCCACCGCCCGGCCGTCGGCCATCACCCACCGCACGCCCTCATCCGAGACCGCCAGGTACTGGTCCAGGACCGAGGCCCACCCCGGACCAAACACCCCCGGCGCCTCCAAACCCGACGCCAGCGAGTTATACATCCGCGACAGCACCAGGTTCGAGGCGGCCCCGGCGAACCCCAGATCCGTTTCCGGCTCGATGAAGTTGCCCGTGGCCGTGTTCACCGGGTCATTGGCGTAACCGCTGGTCGGCAGTGCCCCCGCCGCCATCGGCGGATCAATCACCAGCCCGGACCTGCCGGCGCTGACCCCGGCCGCGGCCAGAGCCTCGCTAACGGCCGCGTCCGAGAGAGTGGAAACATTTCCCTCGCCCCCGGCCGCGGCGAACGCGTCAGCGACCGTCACCGCCCACCGTGCATCATTCTCGTTGGCCCGCAGGTACTCCCGGTAAGCGGCGATCACCCCCGACGCCTCAATCCGTCCCCAATAGCAACCGGACTCAAACGAGGACAGCTGCCCCTCCAGGGTCCCCGGGGCCGAAGACAATCCCTCATCCAGGCCGCGGGAATTCGCCGCGAAAGACCGCAGGTTCGCAGGACGCGCCGAGGACGTCCCGCCCCCGTACCCGCCGCCAGGCGGCGGGGTGTCCCGGGACCCCGTGCCGGCATGCGCCGGGGCGAACGTCGGAGCATTTCCCGG
>NZ_BAEG01000081.1 GCF_000238915.1 Arthrobacter globiformis NBRC 12137
CAGGGCGACGGCACCGGCCAGCTGCAGGGTTCCGGTCCCGGCGATCGACGCCAGCCGTTCCTCGACCTCATCGGGCAGGATCAGTTCCGGGTGGTAGCCCTCCAGCCCCAGCAGGATCGCCGTCATCGTGCCGTGCCCGTGCCCCGTCGCCGCGAGCGAGCCGTAGAGGTCCACGCGCAGCGACGCCACGTCCGCCAGCTTGCCGGACGCCTTCAGCTCCTCGGCAAACACCGCCGCGGCCCGCATGGGTCCAACGGTGTGGGAACTGGATGGGCCTATTCCGATAGAGAAGAGGTCGAAGACGCCAACAGCCATGGTCGGTTCCTAACTGGATAGTTGTGGTCGGTTCGGGCTGGGGAGGTGGACTTGCTGGGGGAAGTTACAGCTCGCCGCCGTTTGCTGTGGCGTATTCCTCGGCCGACATCAGGGGGCCCTCCTCGGTGACGGCCACCTTGAACAGCCAACCGGCGCCGTAGGGGTCGCTGTTGATCAGGGCCGGGTCGGCGACGACACCGTCGTTGATCTCGGTCACTTCACCCGTGACCGGCGCGTACAGGTCGGAGACGGACTTGGTGGACTCCACCTCGCCGCAGGTTTCGCCTGCCGTGACGGTGGAACCGACCTCGGGGAGGTCCACGTAGACGATGTCGCCCAGGGCGTCGGCCGCGACGGCAGAGATCCCGATCCCCACCGGCCCGCCCCCGTCAGCAGCAACCCACTCGTGCTCGGCGGAGTACTTCAGTTCAGAAACAACTTTGCTCATGTGATTTTCCTTTACGTTTGAAAGTCTGTTGGTGCTGCCGGGCCTAGTGCGCGCGCCTGTAGAACGGCAGTGCCACCACTTCGAACCGCTCTGCCTTGCCGCGCAGGTCGACGTCCAGGACCGTGCCTACCTCGGAATGCTCGACGTCGACGTACGCCATCGCCACCGGGTAGCCGAGGGTGGGGGAGGGTTGGCCGGAGGTGACCTCGCCGATCAGCGTGCCGTCCTTGAGCACCGGATAGTGGCCGCGGGCGGCGCGGCGGCCCAGGCCTCTGAGGCCCACGAGCTTTTGGCCGATGGTGGAACCGACGCCGGCTGCCTTGATTGCGGCCAGCGCCTCCTTGCCCACGAAGTCGCTTTCCTTGGCCAGTGACACCACCGGGCCCAGTCCCGCGGCGTAGGCATTGACGTGGCGCGAGAGCTCGTTGCCGTAGAGCGGCATCCCGGCTTCCAGACGCAGCGAGTCGCGGCAGGCCAAGCCTGCCGGAATGAGCCCATGGGCGGCGCCCGCATCCAGCAGCGCCTCCCACAGTCCGGCGGCATCCACGTTCGGGACGTAGATCTCGAAGCCGTCCTCGCCGGTGTAGCCGGTGCGGGCCAGCAGCAGGGTCTGTACAGTGCCGTTGACGGTGAGCCCTACCTCGACGGCGGCGTAGTACTTCAGTTCCGTGACCAGCGTGTGCTGCTCGGCGGGGACCAGGGCCAGCAGGATCGCCTCTGCGGCGGGACCCTGGACGGCGATGAGCGAGGTCTCGGCGGAGGCGTCCTCCACTACGACGTCGAAGTTGGCGGCACGTTCGGCCAGAGCCGCGGCCACCACCGTGGCGTTGCCGGCGTTGGGGACCACGAGGTACTTGTCCGCGCCTTCTTCGGAAGATGGGCGGCGGTACGAGATCAGGTCATCGATGATGCCGCCGTCGGCGTCGCAAATCAGCGAGTACTTGGCCTTGCCAACGGCGATCGCGGACAGCTTGCCGGCCAGGGCGTAGTCCAGGAAGGCGCCGGCGTCCGGGCCAGTCACCCAGACTTCGCCCATGTGGGAGAGGTCGAACAGGCCGGCCGCGTTGCGCACGGCGTGGTGCTCGGCGAGCTCGGAGGTGTACTTGAGGGGCATCTGCCAGCCGCCGAAGTCGGTGAAGGATGCGCCGGCCTTCTTGTGCTGGTCGTAGAGCGCCGTGTAATTCTCGGTCATTGTCAGTCCTTAGTTTTCGAAGTCTTCGAGAGGCGGGCAGGAGCAGACCAGGTTGCGGTCGCCGGCCGCGCCGTCGATGCGGCCCACCGGCGGGAAGTACTTGTCCTGCCTGAGCGAGGGCACAGGGAACGCGGCCTGCTCACGCGGGTAGGAACGGTCCCAGGAGGAACTGACGACGGCGGCTGCCGTGTGGGGCGCGTTGCGCAGCGGGGAGTTCTCCACGGTGAAGTCGCCGCTGGCGACCTGCTCGATTTCGGCGTGGATGGTGATCATCGCGTCGATGAACCGGTCGATCTCGGCCAGGTCCTCCGACTCGGTGGGCTCCACCATCAGCGTGCCCGCCACCGGGAACGCCAGGGTGGGCGCATGGAAGCCAAAGTCGATCAGGCGCTTGGCCACGTCCTCGGCGGTGACGCCGGTCCGGGCCGTGAGCTCGCGGAGGTCCAGGATGCACTCGTGCGCCACCAGCCCGCTCTCTCCTGTGTAGAGGACCGGGAAGAACTCGTTCAGCCGGGACGCGACATAGTTCGCCGCGAGCAGCGCAGACTTGGTGGCCTCGGTCAGGCCGGCCCCGCCCATCAGCTTCACGTAGGCCCAGGAAATGGGCAGCACACCCGCCGAACCGAACCGCGACGCTGAAATGGCGACGCCGTGTCCCGCTTCATGCGCGGCCTTGTTC
>NZ_BAEG01000080.1 GCF_000238915.1 Arthrobacter globiformis NBRC 12137
ACGGCTCTTGTGTCGCCGGGTGATTTCAATGGTGATGGGAAGTCGGATGTGTTGGCTCGGGACAGCGGTGGTTCGCTGTGGCTTTATCCGGGTAATGGCCATGGTGGTTGGCTTGCGCGGGTGAAGGTCGGTTCAGGCTGGAACGGATTCACGGCTCTGGTCTAAGTGGGGCAGCCAGGCTAAGCCGACCTTGCAAGTCTGACGGGGCTCCGCCTTGGAGCGGCGACACTCTTCGATCGACGGCTACCGCAAGGCTGCGGCCGGCTCGTGAAGTCAGGGTGGGTCCTGGCGGACGGCCGAGACCGCCATCGTGGGTCCCGGGCGACAGCAAGGCGGACCCTGCGCGCGCTGGCCCTACCGCAGTGGCCCGGGCGGTTCTCCACCCGGGCCGGCTCCTGCAGCGGATCGAACTAGCCCCACTGGCAGCGCGAACGAACAGTTGGGGCCCTCAGTGTTTGCCGAAAAGCTCGCCGGCCCACGGAAATGAAAAGGGAGTAGATTAGCACTGGCAGATGCCCATTCTGCCGAACATTCAGATTGTCTATTTCAGAATGTGGAAGTTGGGAAGTGAGGATTCGGTGTCTCACACAATTCCCCCCGGTGCCAGTGCCCGGCTGTACAACGAAGACCTCGCGCCGGCCGAGAACCGCACGTGGGGCTTCTATTCGCTCTTTGCGATGTGGATGTCCGACATCCATTCGCTCGGCGGATACACCTTCGCGGCCGGCCTTTTCGCCTTGGGCCTCGGGGCCTGGCAGGTTTTCCTCGCCCTGGTAGTGGGGATCATTCTGGTCTTTTTCCTGATGAATTTCTCCGGCTACGCAGGCCAGAAGACCGGCGTCCCCTACCCGGTCCTCGCGCGGGTCTCGTTCGGAACGTTCGGAGCCAACCTGCCGGCCCTGATCCGCGCGCTCGTGGCCATCGCCTGGTACGGCATCCAGACCTGGCTCGCCTCCCGCGCCGTCATCATCATCGCCCTGAAGATCTGGCCCGAACTGAAGGGGCTGACGGAAAACAACTTCCTCGGTGAATCCACCCTCGGCTGGCTAGCCTTCCTGCTGATGTGGGCGCTTCAGCTTCTGCTGCTCCGCAACGGCATGGAGACGATCAGGAGATTCCAGGACTGGGCCGGCCCGGCCGTCTGGGCAGTGATGGGCCTTCTGGTCATCTACATCCTGATCAACGCGGGCTGGAACGTGTCCCTGGACCTGCCGGGAGGAGTTGCGCAATGGGGCAGCGTGCATGCCTTCTTTGCCGCCGTCGCGCTGACCGTGACCTACTTCTCCACCCTGATGCTTAACTTCTGCGACTTCTCCCGCTTCGCCCCATCCCGCAGGGCGGTGCGCACGGCGAATCTGTGGGGGCTGCCGGTGAACTTCATTGCCTTCTCCGTGGTCTCCGTCGTGGTCACAGCCGGAACATTCAAGGTTTACGGCGAGCACATCTACGACCCCGTGGAGATTGTGGGGCGGATCGACAGCATCTGGGCCCTTCTGCTCGGCGCTGTGACCTTCGCCGTCGCGACGCTGGGAATCAACGTCGTCGCAAACTTCGTCTCACCGGCCTACGACCTGGCGAACGTCTGGCCCTCGAGGATCGACTTCAGGCGCGGCGGCCTGATCGCCGCAATGATCGCCCTGGTGATTACACCCTGGAACCTGTTCAACAGTCCGGTAGTGATCAACCTCTTCCTCGGCGGGCTCGGTGCGCTGCTCGGTCCACTGTTCGGAATCATCATGGTGGACTACTACGTGCTCCGCAGGCAGCATGTGCTGGTGCCGGACCTCTTTATTGAGCAGGGCTATTACACGTACACGGGCGGCTGGAACCGCAAAGCCGACATCTCGTTCGTCGTCTCGGCCGCGCCTGCAGTGGTGGTGGCGCTCGTCCCGCTCTTTGCCGCTCTCTCGGCCTTCTCGTGGTTCATCGGAGCCATCCTCGCGGCCGCGGTGCACTACGTTATCTCGCGCAATGACACGACCCTCGCCGCGTCAGTCAGGGCAGCTACCGAGGCGGAAGCCGAACCGGATGCCTCGCTACAGGTTCGGCCGGGGCGGAAGCCCTGACTCGTCCCGCGCCCAGGAGGGCCGGCAGGCGTCCGCTCTCGGCTCGGTGGTCTGGCCGCCGATCCCGGTGTCAATCAAGACAGCGGAATTCACCCATCGTGCCAGCGTCCGTGCCGGTTCCGGCACCGGTGTTAGGCAGCGCAGGATCGCTCACCGACACTGATCCCTCCAGAGCGTCAACCAAGGTGTCAGCCGCCCCGCAAGCAGAGCCGACAATTTGTTCCGCGGACCCCTGTTGTTCCGCGGACCCCTGGCGAACGGGCGCAGGCGCCGTCTTGGGAGCAGGCACCGGTACGACCCGTTTCGGGGTGCCTGCTGCCGGCCGTGTCTTTGCTGCGGCTCCAGCGGCCTTCGTCTTGGCTGCGGCTTTTTTCTTGGCCGCAGCCTTTTTCTCAGCTGCGGCGGCTGCTGCTTTTTCCACTGCTGCCGCGTTGGCCGCCGAAGCCTTTGCAGCTGCCGCGGCTTTTTCGGCTGACTTTGCTTTGGCCGCTGCGGCCGGCTTGGTTTTTGCAGCTGGGTCAGCTTTGGCTGCTGCGGCCGGCTTGGTCTTTGCTTTCCTGGCGGCCTCGGCCGCGTTCCACTGGGATATCCCGATTTCCGGCCGGCTGGTGGAGCCATCCCCGGCGCCGGAGCCTGTTAGGCGTGCGGGTTGTGAGGACGCGACTGGGGCGGGGGACCCCGCCGCGCATGCCGAGGAGGCAAGCAGTACCGAGAGCGTGACGGCGGACAGCAGATATTTCCTGCGCATGAGAACTAAATCCTCTTCGGGGTGCGGAACGGGCAGGTCGATGCGAACCAAGTCCTGCCCAAACTGGTCACCGGCGTGAGGCGGGGAAAGGACACCGCCCTTTGGCTCCTACCACGCGAAACGGAATTCGGGATGTTCCGACGGAGGAGTGGGCCAACCGGTGACTAAAACGTTACATTGGCGGGCATGGACAGGCCAACTTATGGAGCGCCCCCGGGGCCCTGGAGGAGAGTCTCCAGGGCCCCTGGCAGTTCTACCGCAGGATGTTGTAGGTGCTCCAGCCGGCGCCGACAATGGTCCGCGCTCCCCAGGCGCCCCTGCTGAAGGGGTAGTGCGCGAGGCGGCCGTCCGTGAGCCGGGTCATGAGCCCTGAACTTCCGGTGGTGAATCCGGCCACGTCGGTGATGCTGTTGATGCTGTTCCACCCGCTGCCCACCGCGCTCCTGGATTCCGCGACGAAGCCGCCGTTTCCGTTGGAGCGGAAGAGCACGAGCCGGCCGTCGCTGCGTTTGGCCAGGAGGTCCTGCGACCCGTCCTGGTCGAAGTCAGTCATGGTGAGGTACAGGCCTCCCCAGCCGGTCCCAATCTTGATGCGGGGGGCCAGCGATGTTCCGGCGCTGTTGCCGTAGTACCAGAGTGTCCCGGCGGCGTCGTAGGCAAGGATGCCAGGGTACTGGTCGGTATTGCGCCAGCGGCCGACGGTGACGTGGTAGCTGCCCCAGCCAGTGCCGATAGCCCGGGCCGCTGCGAATCCGCCGGTGGGTCGTCCGGGGTAGACGCTTAGCCGGCCGTCCTTCCACTGGGCGATGACATCGAACGTGCCGTCGCTGTTCCAGTCCGCCACGAACCCCTTGGCCAGCCCGGACCAGCCGACGCCGATCTTCTGCCGGGTCTGCAGCGTGCCTTGGCCGCTGGCCGGGTAGTTCCACAGCGTGCCGTCAGGACCCACCGCCACGACGTCCGCGGCGCTGCGGATGGATGCGGTGGAGACGGCGCGAGGGGCGGCGTTGATGACGACGTCGTCAATGTAACTGTCGCCCATCTGGCGGTTGTGCTCGGCACCGAGCTGGACCCTGTCCAACGTGGTGGCGGCGGTGGCTATCTGGTTGCTGGAGTACACCAGTGTGCCGTCAAAGCGCACCTCCACGGTTGACGCAGCGCCATTCGCCGTCGTCCGCATGGCCACGTGGTGCCACTCGCTGAGCGTGATGCTTGAGCTGATCAGGCGCGTAAAGACAGAGGTCCCGTCAGGTGCGGTGGTGCGGAGCCACAGCTCTCCGTTGTCGTTGTATCGGTAGACATCGGCCACCCGGATGTCGCCGGAGAAGAACCGGAGGTACGGGACATCGTTGCCCAGTACGCCGGCCTGGGTGATGTTGAACCACCCGTCGGCATAGGCCGTCGCCGTACCCGCCGGCAGAGGCGTGGAGAGGTTGGCGAGCGAGCCCTCGTCGGCGGTGACGTGCAAGTGCACCGCACAGGTCCCCGAGTGGGCCTGGTCCGAGGAGATTTCCGCGGTTCCGGTGCCTCCAAGGGAGGATGTGAACCCGTCCAGGTTCCCGGATTCGAAATTATTGGCCATCACCGCTGTTCCCGGATAACTGCTGGCCGGGGCGGGGGTTCCTGGCTGGCATGTCGCCGCCTGGGCCGGGACGGCCCCCACCGCCAACGCACATATCAGTGATGCCGAGGTACCGCCCACAACCCCAAACTGTAAGAACTTTTTCATTTTTCCGCGCTCCGATGTGACTGAACTCGTGGTTCAGGCTGATAGAGCTGTTCGGCGACAGTGGCCACATCTCGACGACCAGTACACGGCAAACTACCCGGCGGGCGGGAGGCCGGACAACAGTGGCAGGTACTCGACTTTGTTGCCCTCTTCCTCCAAGTAGTTGGACGGGGTACTCGGATTCGGGCACCGGGCTGTCCATATGCTGAAACTGCTGTCTCGAAATACAAGATAGAGACCTAGGCTGGGCCCATGGAAGAGAACCGCCTGATTCCGCCGTTCGTCGATCTCGCATGGTGTGCCGGGCAGCGGCGGCGGATTGTGCTGGCGGATACGCGCTGGTATCTCGACGGCGCCTCCGGCCGGGACGCCTATGACCGGGGCCATCTTCCCGGTGCCGTGTTCGTGGACCTCGACCGCTGGCTGTCCGGGCCGGCGTCGCAGGAGGCGGGACGGAACCCGCTGCCCGATCCTGCAGTGTTCGCCGAGGGCATGCGGGAGTGCGGCATCGGGGACTCGGATGTGGTGGTGGCCTACGACGACGCCGGCGGAGTCATCGCTGCCCGCCTGGTGTGGATGCTCAGGGCCACCGGCCGCCACGCAGCCGTTCTGGACGGAGGCATCGGATCGTTTGACGGTCCGCTGGAAACGGAAGCCGTGGCCCCGGCCCCCTCCACCTTCACGAAGCGGCCCTGGCCGGAGCACCTGCTGGCGGACATCACTGACGCCACCAGCCCCGAGTTTCAGGTGGTCGACGCCCGCAACCGCGACCGGTACCGTGGCCAGCACGATCCGGTGGACCCGCGGCCGGGCCACATCCCCGGAGCAAAGAACGTGCCATGCCGCAGGAACCTTGACCCGGCTGGCCAGCTGCTGTCCGAGGCGCAGCTGCTGGGGAACTTCCAGCGCGCGGGCGTCGAATCTGCGCACCGGACGGTAAGCTACTGCGGTTCCGGTGTGACGGCCTGCCACAACCTGCTGGTGCTGGAGCATCTGGGACTGGGCCGCGGCAGGCTTTTCGTGGGCGGCTGGTCACAGTACTCGCACGCCGTCGACCTGCCGGTGGCGACCGCCTGACGTTTGCCTTCACAGGCTCCGCACAGCACCGGGACAGAGGGACCAAAGCCCCGGTGGACAGGATTAGGAGGAAAGCTCCGGGAACCGTCGGAGCGTACCGCCTGAGGAGCCACCCATGTACACGGAGACCAGCCACGCCCCTGTCCCGCACACCGATGTTCCGCAGGGGACTGGCCCCGTGCCGACCGTTCCGCCGGCGGCCGTCCCGCCGGCTTTCGGCGGTGTGCCCCCGGTCCCGCCGGCCCGGCCGCGGGACAGGAAGCGGGACAGGAAGCGGGTAGGCCCGGCCGTCTTCGTCACATGCCTCGTGGCAGCGGGATTACTGGGCGGCGGGGCGGCCACCGGGGCTGCGGCCCTGTGGACTGACGCGCCCGCGCAGAGCACCACCACGGCCCAGGCCGCGATCAGCCCGGTCATCGTCAACAACACGGAGAGCGTCAACGCCGTTACGGCCGCCGCGCAGAAGGCCTCGCCCAGTGTGGTGACCATCAGTGTCAGCTCCGGGAGTTCCGGCGGCACCGGTTCCGGCATCATCCTGGATACCGAGGGCCACATCCTGACCAACACCCACGTGGTCACGCTGGACGGGGCAGCCGAGGATGCCGCCGTCGAGGTCCGCACCATCGACGGGCAGGTCTACAAGGCCACCATTGTGGGCACCGACCCGCTCTCAGACCTGGCCGTCATCAAGATCGACGCCGAGGGACTGACTCCGGCTACCCTCGGTGACTCCGGCGCGGTCAACGTGGGGGACAAAGCCATCGCGATCGGCGCGCCTTTGGGACTGAGCGGCACCGTCACCGACGGCATCGTCTCCGCCGTGAACCGCACCATCGAGACCGAGTCCTCAGCCACGTCCGACGGATCCTCGGAGGAGGGCTCTTCGCAGAATCCGTTCCGATCCCAGTCCGGTGTTGCGGCCTCCGCCCAGGACTCCATCAGCATCAACGTCATCCAGACGGACGCGGCCATCAACCCCGGCAACTCCGGCGGCGCGCTGGTCAACGCCCAGGGTGAGATCATCGGCGTCAACGTGGCCATCGCGTCCGCGGGATCGTCGTCGTCCTCGTCGACACAGAGCGGCAACATCGGCGTCGGCTTCTCCATCCCGATCAACCAGGCGAAGCGGGTGGCGGAGGAGATCATCTCCACGGGCACGGCGACCCATGGCCAGCTGGGACTGTCCGTTCAGGACAAAACGTCAGGGTCGTCGTCGGACTTCACGGCCGGCGCGGAAGTGGCCTCGGTGACCTCCGGATCCGCCGCGGACAAGGCCGGGCTGAAGGCCGGCGACGTGGTCACCGGCCTGGCCGGCCGGACCGTGACCGACGCCTCCGAACTGACGGCCGCCGCGCGCGAGCAGGCCGCCGGAGCCACCGTGAAGATCACCTTCCAGCGCGACGGCGAGGAACAGACCGCAGACATCACCCTGGGCGCTGCCTCCTAAGCGGAACTACTGGACCGGGCGCTGCTCCTTGGCGGCGGCGGCCCCGAACCATCGCGGCAGGTGGCGGCGGAGGTCGTCCTGGTCTTCGCCGATCCAGGCGACGTGGCCGTCCGGCCGGAGCAGGACCGCGGGCACGTCGAGTTCCCCACTGGAGTCTGCGACGTGGTCGATCCGGTCCGTCCATCCCGCCACGGAGAGTCCGCCGGTCTGGTCCAGCAGGAGCCCGCGGCCTTCGCGGGTGAGCTCGTAGAGACGGCCCCGTGACAGAGGGAGGTCGCGCAGCCGCCGGCCGAGCAGTTCGGGCCCCTCGCCGAAGTCATACCGGACCCCGATCGAGCTGATCCGCTCGGCCAGGAACCGGCTGACGTCGTCGAAGTCCATCAGCTCGGCCAGCAGGCGGCGCACGGCCTGCGGGCCGGGCTCGGGTGAGATCAGTTCGCTCTGGGCGCGGGTAATGGTCAGGACACCTTCGGCGACCGGGTGGCGCTCGGCAAAGTACGTGTCCAGCAGGCCTTGCGGCGCCCAGCCGTTGACCTCGGCGGCGAGCTTCCAGCCGAGGTTGAAGGAGTCCTGGATGCCGAGGTTCAGGCCCTGCCCGCCCAGCGGCGGATGGACGTGCGCCGCGTCACCGGCGAGGAACACCCGGCCCGCGCGGTACTGCTCGGCCAGCCGGGTGGCGTCCGTGAAGCGGGTTATCCAGCGCGGTGAATGGACGCCGAAGTCGGTACCGGCGAAGGCACGCAGCTGGGTCTTTAGCTCTTCCAAAGTCGGCGGGACCGCGCGGTCCTCGGCGACAGTCGCCGCGGGCACCACGGCCCGGTACAGCCCGTTCCCGGCCGGGCCGACGCCGAACCCCCTGTGGGTCTTGCGGACCTCCTCCACCACCTCGGCCAGCTCGTCCGGCGGCGTGGTCACCTCCATCTCGCTGTGGATCCATTCGTTCGTGGCGGGGTCGCCGGGGAAGCCGATGCCGAGCCGCCGGCGCACCAGGCTGCGTCCGCCGTCGCAGCCGACCAGCCACCGCGCGCTGAGCCGGGTGCCGTCGTCGAGCTCGACGCTGACTCCGTCGTCGTCCTGCTCGAAGCCCGTCACCGCGCAGCCGCGGCGGACCTGCGCACCGAGCTCGACGGCGTGCTCCGCCAGCAGGCGGTCGGTGACCGGCTGCGGGATGCCGAGAATGTAGGCGTGTGCGGTGTCCAGGTCCACCGGCTGCGGTTTCTCGATCCCGGCGAAGCGGCCGACGCCGGGATACTGCTGCCCGAGTGCGAGGAACCGGTCCAGCAGCCCGCGCTGGTCCATGATCTCGA
This sequence comes from Arthrobacter globiformis NBRC 12137, assembly GCF_000238915.1. Taxonomy (GTDB): domain Bacteria; phylum Actinomycetota; class Actinomycetes; order Actinomycetales; family Micrococcaceae; genus Arthrobacter; species Arthrobacter globiformis. Next base: position 8,375 of record NZ_BAEG01000080.1, read on the forward strand.
TGCTGCGCGGGTGCAGGCCGAGCGAGCGGACCGCGTTGCTCGGCTCTGCATCCTTCTCCAGGACGAGCACGTCCACCCCGTGCAGCCGCAACTCGCTGGCCAGCATCATCCCCGTGGGCCCGCCACCGCTAATGATCACGTCGAACATGTGAAACCCCAATCCAAAACTAGGCGCGGCCAACCATTCTGGACGAGGGGAGGGGCCTTGCGGCAAGCCCCCCGGCGGGCGATATCCTGAAAGTGGCAGGGAGATCAGTTCTCCTTGCCTTTTGTATGTCCGGGGTTCAAACCGCATGTGACCTCGCGTCCTCCTGTCCACCCGGGCCGACGGCGGGAGCTACCATCTCATATTGACTTTCGATAGAAAAGCCAAGAGTATGTAGCCATGTCTATCGTTAGTCGATTGGTCCTCCCGCTCAGGGTCCTGCTGGTCATGGTGTTCCTCGGGCTGCTGGTGGCCCAGGTCATGTCGTTTCCGGGCGAGTTTCTCTTCACCACCGAGGAGGGGCCGGGGATGGATCCCTGGCGGTGGCCGATGCTGCTGTTCTGGGAACTGGAAGCCCTGTGCCTCCAGGTTGTGATCGTGTGCATCTGGCGGCTCCTGACCCTGGTCCAGAGTGACCGGATCTTCACCGCGGCCTCGCTGCGGTGGGTGGACGTGATCATGTGGGCGTTCGTCGGGGCGTGGCTGCTGCTGGCGGCCATGGCCGCTTCCCTCGTCGCGTACATCTATTTCACCCCCGAACTGCGTGATCCCGGAATGCCTGCGGTGCTGATCGGCGTCACGCTGATCGGTGCGGTGCTGGTTCTGCTGATCGTGGTGATGCGGGATCTGCTGCGGCAGGCGACGTCACTGCGGACGGACATGGAAGGGGTGATCTGATGGCAATTGTGGTGCGCATCGACGTCGAGCTGGCCAAGCGCAAGATGAGCGTGGGGGAGTTCGCCGAGCGCGTCGGGATCACCCCGGCCAACGTGGCGGTGCTGAAGAACGGCCGGGCCAAGGCGGTCCGCTTCAGCACCCTGGACGCGATGTGCCGGGTCCTGGGCTGCCAGGCGGGTGACCTGCTCGAGTGGGTCGACGACGATCCCGCGGCGGAGCCGGCGGAAAAGCCGTGAGGTGGCAGGTCTTGGGCTAACCGATCTCAAGGATCAAAGGCATGTGGTCGCTGTGCGGCAGCCAGACATCCGGCTCACCGACCGCCACCTTGGCGTCGACCCTAGAAGAAAGAAACGCATAGTCGATGTGGTGCCCGGATTGCGGGTTCCGTTGGTGGAAGTACGTTTTGACTTGTTCGTTGCCATGAGCGATCCGCTCCTGGCGGTGAAAGACGCTGTCCAGGCCCAGCCCGCGCAGCTTGTCGACAAGCATTGAATGGTTCCTGCCCGGATGATGGTGGTCCCAGACGGTGTTGCTGTTGAAGTCACCGATGATCAGACCGCGGTCAGAGCCGAGGAACCCTGCGTGTCTGCCGACGATTTCGTGGCTTATCCGGACGTACCGAAGGTCCGTCGTCAGCTGGTGCGCCCAGAGGGCAACGACGTCCAATCCATCGATGCTGAAAGGGATATGCCAGGGCAGTGCGGGGTCGCTTGGCTCGGTCACTCTATAGCTGGCAGGGCGGAATCCGATTACCCCAAGGCCCTTGCGGGGGTTGGAGCCCACCCATGCCGCGAAGGGATATTCCCCGCCTTCAATGTCCTTTTTGAGACTTCCTGGATAACGGCGACGTCCGGTAGCAGGGCATCAAGCAGGTGGCGCTTCTTATAGAAGGCCATCGAACAGTTCAGGTGACGATCCGCATTCAGCATCCCTTGCTTGTCGTAGAGCTTTCGGCATCCTATCGCCAGTACGCCTGGGGTACGACATGAGGGCAAGCGGTGCGACTTTCGGCTAAACGCCGCGGGGCACTGTGTCCGGGTGCACCTTGTCGCCGAAGCCATGAACCATCCACCGGCCATGGTCCGGCCGCCACACGAGCGTGATCAGCAGCGGATCGTCCAGCAGTGTGGCCGGAGTGATGAACGTGTGCTCCTTGGCTTCCCGGATGACACGCATGTAGCAGACATCGAGGTCCCCCTCGGCGTAGACGGCTTCCTGGAGCATGCCGGGGTCCTCGATGGAGTCCAGCAGCGCGGCGGCGATTTCGAAGGATCCCCACGTGGGGCGGGACTCCGGGGTGACGATCAGATGCAGGTCGTCGAGGTTCTTTGCCCTGTCATGGAGCGCCCTGAAGAACCAGTACCCGATTCGGCGCGGATCGTTCGCGATTTCCTGCGATTCCTCCGCGTAAAGGTCGAAGTCTTCAGTCATGGCACAAAGCTACTCGCGGGGCCGGTTGCTGGCGAGACCTTGCCGGGGTGGATTTCGCGGGCTTAACCGGGATGGCTGGCCGGCTCCACTCCATGTGAAGTGGCCGGGCTGATTGGAGCAGGACGGCGGGCTTGCAGGCGAAACTCAGGGTTGGTCCGCCGTCGCCCCTTCAAGCACACCGGCGGCGGCTATGACTGGCTGGATGTATTTGTCATGGAACCATTGGTAGGCGTTCTTGTGTCCAAGGTGGACGCGTGCTGTTCCGGATGAGGGGAGCAAACTGGCGTCTTGGCGTTCCAGAGGGATCACCACTGCGTTCAGCCGGGCGCCGTCGATGGTGACAGGTGCAATTGCATCTAGAGGTACCCATCTTGTGTCTGCTTGCCCGCTTTCCACCCTGAGGGTGCCGAGAGGCCGGATGCCGATCAGGCCGGACCCATAGATCTCAACAGCCTGTCCGACGCGGAGTGCTGGCACCGTGTCTCCTTGTTCGAAGACAATTCCGGGTCCTGTGGAATCGTTGACGAAGCCGGCCTCAACGGTGGCCGGGATCTGCACGTACGCGGCAGAGACCGCGGTCGCCGCTGTCAGCAGGGCAGTCACAGCCAGGATTCGCAGTTTGGATCGCCGCCGGTCCCAGCCTTCTTTGACGATGTTGAGGTAGCCGGCAACTACCCGTCCCAGGACGAGTGTCACGACAAGAAGGGCAATCACCGCTCCCCAGCCACCGAACTTCGCAATCACATCGAGCCAGAGCGACAAGGCCGTGATGATCAGATAGGCCGGGAACAGCATGCACAGCACCCCGAAAACCTTGAATCGCCGCAGCGGCGGCAGTTCAAAGGGGGTGGCGTGGCCGAACATCCCACGGGAGATCATTCGGCGGGCATCCCGCAGTGATTTGTCACGCAGGTGACTGATGTTCACGTATGACATCAGGGCCAGGTAACCGTCCAGCTTGACGAAGGGAATGAGGTTGATGATCCCGGACGTGTATCCGAGGACCGCGTATACGAGGAGTCCGGATTTAATATCAGGTGTGCCCGCGGCAAGGGAAAGAAGACTGGAAGTTCCGGCAAGGACACCCTGGGTGACAATGCCTGCCAATGCGACTGACACCCGTTTCCACTTCGAATCCAGCCGCCAGCCGTCCGAGACATCACAGAAGAACGCAGGGGTGAGGTAGAAGAGCATGAACCCGATTTGGCGGGGTTTGCCGCCAAACGCTGTGAGGGTTGCTCCGTGTCCCATCTCGTGCAGCATCGTGGAGAGCATCATCGCCACTACGACCGCAAGGTAGGTGGATAGGGGCAGCGGTGCGGTCAGCGCGTGCCAGACGTCCCGTGAGGAGGCGGCCAGGACTACTCCGCCCGCGCAGATAATCAGAATGTAAATCGCTACCATCCGGGTCGCGATCAGCCGGTCGAGTGCTGGCTTGATGCGATTGAGGAAAGGCGCGGGGCTGAAGATCCCTATCTGCAGCGTCAAGGGTGGGACAAAGCGGATCCGCCGTGGTTTCCCTGCTTGTTGCCTGCCTTCATCTAGCCACCTTTTGGCGGAGAACGTTTCCAGGGCCTGGGCCACGGCCGGGGGCGTCCATTGCCGCCCTGTCTGCCTCAGCAGGTGCCCTGCCAGCTCCTGGCAGGTCCGGACTCCGTCTATGGACCTCAGAAGCGCGGCAATGTCCGCGGACACTCTGAAAATCCGTCCCTCCGCGTCGGATACAGTCCAATCCTCTCCTGACGGCTCTACTTCCAGGTCACCTCGCAACCGCGGAACCTGGGAAGCGGACGGAGCCGGCGGTTGGGTCGTTGCCAACCTACGTCAGGTCCTTCTTCAGGGTGACCAGATACCCGCCGATGCCTAGAACGAGAAGCCATCCGAGCACTGCGATGCTGGCCTGCGGGACCTCGAGCAGTCCTGAGCGGGGATCCAGGTACAGGGATCCCATGGCGTTGGTCATCAGGAGCCGACCGGCTGCCGGTGCGATCGCCTGAACGCCCGGCTCTACAACCAGGCAGAGACCGAAGACTGTGACGAGGCTGGCGATGGTGTTCCGGACTAATAGGCCAAGACAGACGCCCCAGATGCCTGCGGCGAAGTTGACTACTGCGCAGCCGAGAAGGACCATCCACCCTGTGTGGTCCACCGACGGGCTCAAACTTTCGGTGAGGAGGAGCAGCCAGGCTGACGGCAGGGAAAGAGCGGCTCCGATTCCGGCGCCGATGGCGCCGATGACCGCACCCGAGGCGAGCTTGCTGATGACGTAGGCCCGCCGGCCGCCGCCCATGACGATTGAGCGAGCCGCCGTGCCCTGGGCGAAGTCGCGCGCCACGAAGTATGCGCCGAACATGGCTATTACCAGGGACAGTGCAAACCATCCACGGATTACTTCGGTCGTGGCCCAGACCGCATCGAGGGCAGTTCCGGCTGCCGCCTCATGGGCAGAGGTGAGAATGCCCCAGCTGGCGACGACGACGAAAACTGTGCCCGCGATCATGAAGGCCAGGAAGGTGTGGCCGGTGCGCAGTTTGGTCATTTCGGATGCGATTCCGTTAAGCATTTTTTGCCGCTTCCGGGAGTGAAGAGTCAGTGGGGGGAACCAGCTCGAAGAAACATTCCTCGAGACGTCGCCGGCCGCCGGCGGTCAGGTCGTGCAGGGACCCGGAATAGCGCAGCGTTTGTTGAAGGATGACGACGTCGTCCACGGTCTGTTCCACTTCTGCGAGCATGTGGCTCGACAGGAGAACAGTGCTTCCCTCGTTAGCCCGCATGCGCAGGAAAGTCCGCAGCCAGTGAATACCCTCCGGGTCCAGTCCATTGGTTGGTTCGTCGAGAATCAGCACGTCGGGGTTGGCAAGCATGGCGACTGCGAGAGAATGCCGCTGACGCATACCGGTGGAAAGTTTCTTGACGGGAAGATTCCGGGCATGGTCGAGGCCGGTCAGGTCGAGGACTTCGTCACGGCGGGATGCCGGCAGACCCAGGAGCTGGGTGCAGACCCTGAGGTCCCTGGCGACTGTGGCATCAGGTGTATGGCCTACCCCCTCGATGCTGACGCCGACCCGCCTGGCCTGGATTCCCAGTTCGGCGAAGGAGCCTCCCAGGATCCTTGCGTGGCCCGAGGTTGGCCGGATGAGCCCCAGCGCTCCCCGAAGGGATGTTGATTTCCCGGCTCCGTTCTTGCCCAGCAGGCCCACAATGCGGCCCTGTTGGACGCTGAAGCTGAGGTTCTTGACCACTTCCCGCCCGTTGAACGTCTTGGAGAAGTTATCAAATTCTAGAATTTTAACCACGGATGTGAGGCTTTCCTTGCGTAATCATTGGTTTTGCTGACCGCTGCGACGGCGCAACGCTTCCAAACCGGGGTTGGCATGGCCGCTTAGGTTCGCAGCATGGTGGTGCAGACGACGTGGAGCAGACTATGTCATCCGCTCCACGTCGCCTGTTGCCGCGTCAGATCAGGTCAAGATCAGCACGCCGCCGCCAACCAATGCGGCGCCGACGAGGACTCCTGCGCCGAAGCCGGCCGCCGTGTCCCAGAACCCGGGAGCTTCGAGCTGTTCCAGCTCGTCGATCGCGAGGTCCAGGGGAGCGGCCGAAGCATCCATCAGTTCAAGCATGTTCGACATCCGTTTCTGTTGTTCTTGCAGTGTTTAGGTCAGTGCAACGATGGCTGCTGCGGTGCCGAGTGCTGCGATGCCAGCACCGACGCCTACGACGAATCCGCCCCAGAAATCGGGTGCTTCCATCGCTTCCAGCTCTGCGACATCCAGATCCAGCGGCAAGTTAGTCATCTCCGTGTTCATGTTTCCCCCCTTTCGAATGGTCCTCTAGGCCGCACCGGTTGCACGTCCCCCCATCGTGTGCGCGCCGGCGGCTTCCCTGAGGAAGGCCGCGACATCGGTGGAGGTCAGGCCCTGCAGCATTGGAAGGCCACCTCCCCAGGCGCGCGAAGTCTGTTGTGCGATGCGATGAATGTCAGGTTCCTGCAACGACAGGGGCCGGGTCAGCCCCCAGTGCGACAGGACATGTTCGAGGGCTGCGACCGGGGACGCAACAGGTGTCCGGGCAGCGCCTGCGAGTGCCTGGCCGACGTCCCTGAGGCGGGCCGGGGATCCGAACCGCGCATCTCCGGATTCGATCCGGCGCCAGTAGGCCGGGAGTATCGCCGCCACCGCTTCCATCTTTGATACTCCAGTGGCCATGGACAGCTCGGTTGCGATGATCCAGGGGAGTGTGCCGTACGAATTGCGGCCCAGGCTGCTCCACCCGGACTGGGAGAACGAACTGAGTTCGGCAATGTCCCGGCGCAGCTGGCCGGACCGTTCGGGGTCGGTTGCCAGTCCCAAACTACGGGCCTCGTTACCGGCGTCGACTAGGGCGCGGATCGAGGCCAGAGCGAAGGTGTCGGCGGAACGCCGCGGCGTAGCGGTCATGACGAACGGGGTCGACAGCCGGAAAATCGCCTCCAGTGCCCCGGTCAGGAGCAGTCGGCTGGGCAGCGTCGCGGTAAGGGCAGAGTCCAGGAGCACGGCGTCTGCGCGGAGCCCTGAACCTGAAATGAGCCGCTTGCGTATGCCTTGGGTGAGGCAGGCGTTCATTGAGGACTCTGATCCGGTGCCCACAGTCGTGGGTACAAGTCCGAGGACGTGACCGGCCGGCAGTCCGTCCGGGAGTATGACATGACCGGCTCGGGACCTGGACGTTATGGCCATCCGGTGCCCCGGGTGCCAGAACGCTGGCAGGAGCTTGGCAGTGTCCATCGCGGAGCCGCCCCCTACGCCCAGGACTACCTGCGCCCACGGGGCCCTTTCCGCTGTATGCAGCAGAGCGGCTTCGTCGGCTGCAGGTTCAACACACAACAGGTCCGCTACGCCCTGCAGCTGCTGCAGCAACTGCTTGCCACCTGGGGTCGGGGGGATTGCTGGATCGATGACCGTCAGGACGGGCAGATCCGGACATGTCCGGACCGCACCGGTTAACCAGTTGATGAAATCCGGCGTGGACGTGAAAACCGAAGGCCCACGGAAGACCGTGCGCACTGTGTTATTCATTCGCTCTCCCCTGATGAACCGAAGTCCGCAAGGCCCGCGGTGATCGACGCGAAGAGTTCCCTGACCTCCTGCTGGGAGTAGGTGAGGGACGGAATCAGCTGGATGCCCCGGGGCCCTGGGTACACGCGGGCACCGGCCCGTTGTATGTTCCCGAGAAGTGATGCAATTTGGGCCCCGGCCACTGGGGAACCGTCTAGTCCGGTCACCTCCAGCGCCCTGAAACATCCTCGGCCGCGGTGTGCCGTGACGGCCGGGTTGCTGGCCATCAGCTCCTGGATAGCGGTGTCGAGCTGCCGTGACACTCCCGCGCCATTGGTAAGGGCGCCGAGGCGTTCGAACTCCGACAAGGTGGCAAGGATCGCGGCGGCTGTGGCCGGCGTTCCGGCCTGGGTCTCACCGTGGGTGAAGACACTTCCCGATGTCACGAAAAGCCCGGCGATGTCCTGTGACGTCAGGACGGCCGCCGCTGCGCAAGCGCCGTTGGTGAGGCCTTTTGAGGTGATCAGGACGTCCGGTCCCTGAGGCCACGCCTCGGAGGCGAACATCGGCCCGGTCCTGCCAAAACCAGTGGCTACCTCGTCTGCCACGATGAGGAAGCCGTACTTTTCCCTTAAGGCAAACAGTGCTTGGAGGAAATCGTCCGGCACCGGATAGGCGCCGGTGCCCAGGACAGGTTCAACCACAACCGCGGCGGTACGGTTGCCCTGCAGCGACATCAGGGACGAGAGTTCCTCGGGGGAATCATGACTGATGTGGCGAATGAGTTTTTGATCGACGCCGTAGAGTCGCTGCCCCAGGTCTTCGCCGGTGAGCGAGAAACTGCCGTAGGTCAGGCCGTGATAGCTGCCCCGCAACGCCACAACCAGTTGCTTCTGGGGAAACCCCCTCAGGTCTTGGGTCTGCCTGGCCAGTTTCATGACCAGGTCATTGGCCGCGCTTCCTGAAGTGGAGTAGATCACGCGAGAGAAGCGGTCCTGCCCTGCGGCGTTCAACAGTGCGACCGCTGCCTCCTCCGCGGCCGCGTTCCATTGCCGGAACAGGGTGGAGTACGAGCAGTCAAGCAGCGCCGTATGGACGGCGTCGGCAATGTTTTCATTGCCGTAGCCCAGGTTTACGTTCCACAGGCCGCTGGTTGCGCAGAGGACTTCATCGCCGTTCCCGAACCTGATCTTGTGGCCCGACGCCGACACCACCCCGGCTGAAGCCACATTCGTTTCCATTAGAGGCTGTAGTGACGGCCAGACAGCGCTAGGCATGGAGCCCCACTTCCAGAATGACGATCTCGTGCGCCGATCCGGGCGTTCTAACGGGATGGGTGTTAAGGACTGCCAATCCGTTTTCTTGCAGCTCCGTGACCAGCTGATCAGGAGGCAGGACCCGGACCGCGGTGGTAAAAACGTCCACCGGCCCGCTGGTGTAGGTGTCCTCCGGGATGAGGGTGATTTCGCGGACACTCCTGTCGGCCACGATGTACTCATGCAGGCAATAACGCGTTCCTGCCGAATCCTTGACCAGCTGCACGTTCTCGATGGGGGTCCCGGGGGTGTTGAGGCTAGCATCACCCTCTGTAACGGTGGTGGAGAGGAAGAAGCGTCCTTCCGGTGCCAGGACCGACGTCATGTTCTGGAACAGCCGCCTGCGGGCGCCTGCGTCCAGGAGCGACACCGTCACACAACCGAAGATGACCGTGCTGAACTTCTGCTCCGGGTTGAAATCGCAGATGTCAGCTTCAACCAGCGTCAGGTTCCTCCACAAGTGCGCATAGCCCGAGTCCATCCGGTCGGACAATATGGCCAACATTGATGGCGAAAGATCAACTGCCGTCACTTCCCTGCCGAGTGCAAGGAGCGGCAGCGTGAAGCGCCCGGCTCCGCACGCCAACTCCAGGATCGGCCCCGTGGTCCGGCGGGCAATCGCGATCATTTCCCGCAGTTCGTGGCTGTCCTGAAGCGCGACGGCGTCATACAGCCTTGCGCCGAGAGGATCGTAGATGTCGTGGACAACAACGTCGGCGAGATCGCCGAGGATGGCAGCTGCCCGGCCGTTGATGTCTTCCAGCAGCGGTACCATTAGTGGGCCGCCCCCTGGACGGAACCGAACCGGATGCCTTTGGCGCTGAACGAATTCTGGATCTGACGGATGGAAGCCTCAGCCAACGTTTCCGGGCAGCCCAGAATCCGGGCCGCTTCAGGTGCGTCCGATCCGACGACCAGCATGACGTCAACAAACTTGGCGGCGTCCGAGCCTAGCCTGTAAGTCCTTGACGTGGCACCGTCATGCAGGTGGGCAACGCTGCTGTTGAAGAGGAGCACCGACGACGATCCCGGTACACGGTCTTCGATCCCGTCCAAGGCCGGTACCAGATGTCCGCCGAAACCTGACACCCGCATACCCTGGAGCCCCCGGACAGCCGCATGTCGGAGGGCGTCCGCCGCCAGCATGTAGTGGCTGATCCATGGACGGCCGGCGACTTCCGGCCGTAGCCCGACCTCATCCAACCCGGAGACCCACCTCCGGGACCAGCTCAGATGAGTGTCGTCCAGCACACCAAGGGGAATGCCCGATGGAGAGGTGAACACTTCCCCGGAGCCGGCGACATATACGTGAGTCACCTCGGCCGTGCCGGGAAGGAAACCTAGGGACGGTATGTCACCGAGAAGGGACTGTGGGTGAAGCAGAGCGGCAGGAAACTTCCCAGCCGACCGGGCCGCATCCGCATCACGGTAAAACGCTGCGAGGTCGACGTCGCTGCACGCTCGCAGGATGGTCGGGCCGCCGACAGGAACAAACTCAGAAAGGGCGTACGACTGCTGCTGGGCGTAGAAGTCCTCACCGACCTGAATATCCGCGTCCGGGTCTCGGAAATCACCGACATAGGAGAATACCGTGCCGCCACAGCTTACGGGCAGAGTCTGATCGACGGACGGCACGAAGCACGCCGCCGCTTCCGTCAAAAATTCGTGGCCCGCCAGGTCGGAAACCAATGACGCATCTTCCAGCACCAAGACCTTCGAGCCCGCATTTGGTGCATCCGCGCCGCGAGCCCATGACATTAAATTGGCGGCTATCGACCGCGTGTCCCCATTCACAGGCATGAAGCTAACATGGCAACGGGGCGTAAATCCAATCGTTAGGCTAACGTTTTGCTTAATCGTGATCGACTAGTAGCTGAACACGCCGAACCGTCAAGGAAATATTGACGAATGCCCACCACGGCAGCTCTAATGGGTCCCATGAATACTCGACAGAAAAATGGTTTCGCCGCTTACGGTGGCTCACTGCTCGCACTGCTCGGCATGATCATGGGATATTTCGCGTTCACCGCCAGCGGGGGAGTGAATGCCATGGTTCTGATTGTTGCCCTCATCGCCTTCATCTGCGGCGCTTTGCTCGTATCAGCTGCAATCGTGGGGATTCGGAAGGCAAGCAACTAGGCCATGGACCCGGTTTCCCTGTCCGCCGCCATCGCCCAGGCTGTGGCGAATGCGACCCCGGAGCTCTCCAAGCGGCTGGGCGAGGGAGAAGATGTCTATGCCGAGATCCTCGAAGTGGCTGCCCAAGCGCATGAAGAGACGCGGAGCATCCTGCAATCCACCGTTGACTCGGCCCGCCGTGCAGGCCACAGCTGGGAAGCAATAGGCCGCATCCTCGGGGTATCGAAGCAGGCCGCCCAGCAACGGTTCGGGCGGCCGCAGCAGGCGTTTGTGGGCGACGTGCCCGCGGTGAAGCGCCTCTACCCGGTCAACGCTTTCAACGAAATGACGGTGCTCCGGGAGGTAGGGCAATTCGGTTGGCACTCTGTGGGATTCGGGGTGCGGTTTCACCGCATCGAGTTGTCTGCGGAGCAATGGGAACACACCAGGATCATCGCCAACCCTAAGGCCGTTTCTGACTTGGAGGCACAGGGCTGGCAACGGATCGGAGAGCAGTCCTTCCCTTGGGCGTACTTCAGCCGTTGCCTGCACACCCCGCGCCGCCACGGGGATCCGCCGCCGGATATCCTCTGGCTCATCAGGGGCGACACTGCTCCCAATAGGTAGCACGTTAGGTCGCACGCGGCCGCGAAACGATGCCGGCTGAGGCACCTGCGCGCAGGCAAGCGCTCGCAGTGGGTAAGAAATGAGATGGCCAGACCTGTTCGCATAGGCTGGCCTCATGACGTTGGGGGACGCGGTGGAACCGCTTGTGCACATCAAAAACTTTCGCATGGACTTCGGGGAAACGACGGTCGTCAAAGACCTGTCCTTCGACGTCCGGGCCGGCGAGACCTTCGGGTTCCTGGGGAGCAACGGGTCCGGGAAGACCACCACATTGCGGGCGCTACTGGGCATCTACCAGCCCACCGCCGGGACCCTGCACATCGGCGGGAAAGTCTTCGAGCCCCGGGATGGGGCGCGGCTGGGGTACCTGCCGGAGGAGCGAGGGCTGTACAAGAAGGAAGCCGTTCTGGACGTGATGGTCTACTTCGGCCGGCTCAAAGGCCTGACCAAACACAAGGCCCGCACCTGGTCCCAGACCTACCTGGAGCGGGTGGGCCTCGCCGACAAGGCCGCCGTCCGGCTCGACAAGCTCTCCGGCGGCCAGCAGCAGAAGGTCCAGCTCGGCGTCACAATCATGAACGATCCCGACCTGCTCATCCTCGATGAGCCCACGAAGGGCTTCGACCCCGTGAACCGCAGGCTGCTGATGGACATCATCGAGGAACAGAAGCTCGCCGGTGCCACCGTCATCATGGTCACCCACCAGATGGAGGAAGTGGAACGGCTCTGTGACCGGGTTATCCTCCTCAAGGACGGCACCTCCCGGGCTTATGGGACAGTGGCTGAAGTCCAGGACCAGTTCGGCGGCACCATGTACCGGCTGGGCTACGAGGGCGTCCTGCCCGCCTCGGACCTGTACGACGTCGTGCGCGACGCCGACGGGCAGGCCGAGCTGGCCCCGGCTGCAGGGGCCGATGAAACGGCGGTCCTGCGGGAACTGATCGGAGCCGGCGTCGCGGTGCGCAGCTTCGCCACGGCGCGGGCGTCGCTGGAGGAAATCTTCATCCAGGTGTACGGGGAACAGCACGAAATGGCAGAGGTCTAGGACGATGGCACGCACAGCATTCAAACAGCACAACCTGGGTACCGTCGTCGGGTTCGAATTCATGCGGACAATCAAGAAGCGCGGGTTCGTGATCGCCACCCTGGCCATCCCGGTGGTCTTCGCGATCATCTTCGCCCTCGTCTACGCCAGCAACTCCAGCACCTCGGCAAACGCCGACGCCCAGAAGAACTCGGCGCTGACCTTCACCTACACGGATGCTTCCGGACTCATCCCCGCACCGCTGGCCCAGGCCATCGGCGGGAGCCTGACGTCCGACCCTGACGCCGCGCTTGAATCGGTGAAGAACGGCAGCAGCGAGGCGTACTTCGCTTACCCGGCCGATCCCGGCACTGAGCCGGTCAAGGTCTACGGCGCGGACAAGGGCATGTTCGAGAACGGCAAGTATGAGGCCGTGGCCAAACATCTGCTGGTCACCGCTGCCCAATCCAGGGTCAATTCCCCGGAAGTCACCGCGGCACTGAGCGGGGGAGTGAAGTTCGACGCCGAAACGTACCGGGACGGACGGGTCTCCGGCGGGATCGGCTCAGTGATTCCGCCGCTGCTGTTCCTGGTCATTTTCTATGTCAGCATCATCCTGCTTTCCAACCAGATGCTCAACAGCACGCTGGAGGAGAAGGAAAACCGGGTCACGGAGATGATCCTGACAACCCTGAACCCCACCACCCTGGTCACCGGCAAGATCATCTCCCTGTTCGCCGTCGGGCTTCTCCAAATAGCGGTGTTCCTCACGCCGATCGCGGTCGGCTACTTCCTGTTCCGCGATTCAGTGTCCCTGCCCGACGTCGACCTGTCCTCCCTGGTGTTCGAGCCCGTCCCGATGATCACCGGGGCACTGCTGCTGCTGGGCGGGTTCACCCTGTTCACCGGTGTGCTCGTGGCCATCGGCGCGGTCATGCCCTCCGCCAAGGAAGCCGGCACCATCTTCGGGCCGCTGATGGCCCTGATCTTCGTGCCCTTCTACGCCGTCAGCCTCATCATCAGCGACCCCACAGCCCTGATCGTGCAGGTCTTCACCTACTTCCCGCTCACCGCCCCCGTCACGGCACTGCTCCGCAACGGTTTCGGAACCCTTGGTGCCGGTGAATCGGCCATCGTGATCGCCGAGATATTCATCGCGGGGATCCTCATCCTGCGCCTGGCCGTGCACCTGTTCCGCTACGGCTCCATCGAATACGGCCGCAAGCTCTCCATCGCGGGGACGTTCCGCCGCAAGGAACTGATGGCCAAGTAGCTGACACACCCGGTGCGCGGTGCAAGAATGCCCGCATGCCCATATTCCTGGAGACCGAGCGGCTGGTGCTGCGGCAGTTCACTGCCCACGACGCCGACCTGCTCGTGGAGCTCGACGGCGACCCGCGCGTGATGCGGTACATCACGGGCGGTGCCCCGACGCCACGCGACGAGGTTGAAAGCGAGTACCTTCCAGCCTTCCTCGGCTACTACCGGAAATTCCCCGGCTACGGCTTCTGGGCCGCCATCGAGAAATCATCAGGGGATTTCCTCGGCTGGTTCCACTACCGGCCCGCCCCCGGGGACCCGCCTGACCAGCCGGAACTGGGCTACCGGCTGCGCCGCGAAGCCTGGGGGAAGGGCTACGCCACCGAGGGGTCCCGTGCGCTGATCGCCAAGGGGTTTACCGAGTTCGGCGTGCAGCGGGTGGTTGCGTTCACCATGGCAGCGAACACAGCCTCGCGGCGGGTGATGGAGAAATCCGGGATGCGCCTCGTCCGTTCCTTCGTCGCTGACTGGCCCGTGTCCATCCCGGGAGATGAACACGGCGACGTCGAGTATGCGATCTCCCGGAGTGAATGGGAGCTGACTCACGGCATCAGATGACGGCGAGGGCGCCCTTCGCGCTTTCCACCAGAACGTGGGTGGCGGCGGGAAGGTGCCTGACCTCGCCGTCGATCTGGCAAGGAACAGCATCCCGCGTGGTGAAGGCGTAGCTGCTGACGCTCGGCTGGTTCCCGAGTCCCAGCGTCACGGCCCGAAGGGTCATCAGGGCCATCTTCCAGAGGCCGGAGTGGGGAAGCGTCACAACCTCGAACCGGCCGTCGTTGGGGCCGTCGGACTCGCTGACCGTCCCGTACTTGGCCATCCGCGAGATGTTGGCCAGGATCAGGCTGTCGAAGCGGGCGGTGGCGCCGTCGGCCCGGACCAGCTCGAACGGCTTTAGATGAGAGAGCGTGCGGGCGACAGACAGGAGTTCGAGGATTTTGCCCTTTCCGCCGCTCTCGATGCCGATGGCCATCAGCGGCGTGAGTCCGAAGCCTATGTAGGAGTGGGCGTAGTGAACCCGTACCTGCTGCTCCTCGGTGAACGTGATGCGCAGCAGGTCGATGTGCCGGACCCGGCCTCCGCGGACAGCCTCCGGCAACGGCCTTACGGTCATGCTCCGGTGGTGGTCGTTGGCGTTCCCGGCCGCAAGCACGGTGCACACCGCCTTGCTGCCGGGGACGTCCATCACGCCGTTGACAACCTCGTTATATCCGCCGTCGCCGCTGACCGACACAATGAGCGGGGACCCCGTGGCCGCCACGGAGCGTGCAAGCTCCCGTGCGTGCCCGGCGAACTCCGTGGGCAGCAAATCAACCTGCAGGTCCGGTACTCCGGCGGCCAGGTCCCGTTGCAGCTGGTTGATCCTGGCGGTCATGCCCGGCTTGCCGGGATTGAAGACCAGGACAGCCCGGTCACAACTGGCTGCAGGTGGCCGGTCCGGGCCGCTCGCTGTCATGGGCCTTTCAGCCCTGCCGATCCACCAGGTCGTCCGCCACGCGGCGAAGGTCCTGGACCCAGCCGGTTGAACGGCTGGGGCCTCCCGAACCGGCCTCGAAGTTGGCAAGCGCTTCCGCTATGCGGTCCAGCGCCTCCGAGATGTTGGCTCTGACCGCCTTGTAGCCTTCCTCCGAGCGGGGGTCAGAAGAAGCCGCAGACAGCAGTTCCGCTCCGGACTTGATGACCAGTGAGGCCTCGTACTCGTTCACCCTTGTACCCCGCGGCTTCCTCGTGTTGGACGGGCGGTATCCGTTCGTCAGCACAACCATACATCTGCGGGGGCTGCCGGCGGGGAGCCGGAAGCGGGGAACGAGAGCCTGTTGTTGCGCCTCCCGCATGATCAGGGGCCGTATTGGATACTGATGTTTCTATGGCGGTCCAGGTCACGGCTGTTCCGGCAGGTATCGAACCGGGGGGCAGACCATACCAGCCGGTAACGACAGGCGCTTCCTCAGCCGGCCGGCTCGCAGAGCCGGTCCAGGGTCTCGTTGAGGGTGGACTCGATCTGGCCGTTCACGAGCTCACGCTTGTTCTGAGTGGACTCGTCCTCCAACTCAGTGGGCAACGGCGGCATCGTGACGGTCATCGCGGCCTGGTAGCGCCCGTCGCCGCTAATGACCGCGACCGTCTGATAGTCCCAGAAGGAGCCCCGGCCCTCGTGCCGCGACTCGATAGAGCACCCGTCCGCGTGCTCCCACAGACCCAGCCCATACGGGGCGAAGCCGGGACTTGTCTTCATCTCCCGCAACGACGCCGCAGAGAGCGCCCGCCCCTCGAAGAGACCAGCCATGAAGAGGTTCACGTCTTCCACTGTCGACACCGCCCCTGCTGCCGGATTTCCGACAAAGAAGATGTTGTCTGTGGTGTCGACTCTCTCACCACGGAGGGTCACGTAGCCGTGCAAAAGCCCGGCCTCGCGCGGGTCGATGCGGTCCAGACTGGTGTTCTTCAAACCGAGCGGCTCAAAGACCTGCTCGCGCATGACTTCGACGAAAGGCTTGTGCCGCAGTGCCTGGACCAGGAGGCCGAGCGCGAGATAATTCGTGTTCGAGTACGCGAAGGACCCGACGCTGTACGCGGTCCAGGGGATGGTCCCTGCCAGCTGCAAGCCCCGCTCCATCGTCAGTGTCCGGGAGAGAACGGGACGGAAGTCAACATCGCGTGGCAGGGCATCGTTGACGTCGGGCATCCCCGACGTATGGCTGAGCAGCTGCCTCACGGTGATGGGACCCGGAGGCTTGAGCGCGGCCTTGAACCCGGGAATGACGTCATTGACGGGATCGTCGAGGCCGATGAGGTGGTCCTCCACGAGCTTCAGTACTGTCACGGCTGTCATCGTTTTAGTGACGCTTGCGATCCCCACCTTGTCCGTCGGCTGAGCCGGGGTCATGGACTCGAGGTCGCGTACGCCGTAGGCCTTGGACCACTCACCCTCCGGCCACCGGATCTGTACGACGGCGGCCACCGCGCCTTGGTCCATGAACAGCTGGACCTGCTTCTGCAACGGAGCCAGGGGATCCGGTGCGGTTGGTGGCGGTGCGGTGTCGTCTGTGGTGTAGGTACAGCCGGTAACAGCGAGGACGACGGCGAGGGCCGCCCGCCTCCAGACGTGACGCTTCGTGCTCATTGCGGGCCATCCGCTCGGGGACGAGATGACAGGTTCGTGGCCGCCTGCGACACCACGTCCGGCCAGACCTGCGACGGCGCCGTCGCCCCAGCACCTAAATGGTAAGGCGTGCTCTCCCAATGGGGAAGCGGCCGCTGGGTAATCCGGCGTCTTCCAGGAACCTCACATAGGTGTACCGGCCCAGACACTCCTTTAGGTGAAGATGTCCGCCACGTACCTGCCGTGCGTGCGCTCCACCTCGTCCATCCAGGCATCGGCCTCCGCTTCGGAAGCGCCGGTGGCCTCCTGGTAGATGCGCTCGCAGGTTTCGCGGACCTCCGGCGCCATGCCAACACCCATTCGTCCCTGTCGGGCCGGGGTTTCGAGGTATAGCGTGGCGTCCACGGCGGTAGGTTAGGGCCGAGCTTCTGCCAGGTCCTTGAGTTTAGTGAGGGCCACGGGCCACGATTCATTCAGCATGGCCGCCCATTCGTCCTCGCTGTCAAGCTCGACCTTGACTGTCGTCACCCCTTGAGCTTCGGTGAATGAATAGTTCTCGTGGGCTCCGATGAATTTCTTCGCCTCATCGCTGGTCCTGTCATCCACACCGCGGACAATCTGACCAAGATATCTCAGGGAAATGAATTCATACGGCCTGCTTTCCTCAACTGTTGCGATCATCCCTCCCACGGCCCCTTCATTATCGGGGCCGAGAAAACGAATCTCGTTGCCCGGGTTCCATTCGCCCTCATAGTAGGAACCCTTCTCATTGAAAGCACTAGTCCATTCCCGGTACGTGGCTTCATCGAGCATTGTTGCCCAGACGTTTTGGGCGGGAGCGTTAATATTCACCTCAAAATTCAACTTTTCCATGCCTGATCGTACGTCCGCTTCAGCACTCGGAAACAGGCCCCCTAGTTGCGGTCGTCGGGTGCCGATCGCAAGGCCTGCGCCGAAGCGGTCAGGTTCAATGCCGGAGAAAAGGGCCCTCGCGGGGCCGGCCGCGGAAGTGCTGCAGAACCTCGCGTTGCCCCTGATTCTCCATGCTCCGAGGCGAGCAATTTCCTTCGTAACACCGAAATGATTGACCTAGGTACCAGCTCAGGGCGTTCCCCGCGCTGAGAACACCCTGTTCTGCGACCTACTTGTGCCTTCGTGCGTCAATGGCCTTCCCTCAAGACCGACCCTGCGCCTCATGACCGGCCCGGGCCGCGGCCGCTCCTGCGACTCGGGGCCGGTTTCGGTGGCCGCGGACGCGCCGGATTGCTCAACGCCAGGTAAAGATTTGCGCAGTTCACCAGAGGGCCCGGTCAAGATTTTCCTAGCTTATGCACATATGCGGGCGAATCGGTTTCGCTGGCCTGCCCGGCATGCTCCCATGTTAGGAGCATGCCGTCATCCACCAGCATCCGGCGGCCTTTTATGGGGAGATCTAATGTCAAAGCATCTGGCACCTGCCGCTGTGCGGCGCACGCCTCAGGACCTACGTCATGCCGTTCTGGGCCGTCCCGTCCTGAGCCGTGCCGTTCGGATCGGCGCGGGTGCGGCGTTCCTGGCGGTCTACGCTTTTGGATTCCAGGGCGCTGGCCCCGTTCTTTCGTCCGGTCTATCGTCCGGGCAGGTGCCGGCCGACATGCGCGATGACGCCTCAGTAAATGTGCCGCTCGGATCTGCCACGCTTGCCTCGGCTGCTGTTGCCTCGGCTGCGGAGGGCTCCGTTTCAGGCACCATCGTTTCAACCGCCGGTGCCGTCACGGCCTCGGCGGACACCTACGTGTCCTACAGTCGTACGGTGGTCTTCACCGCGGCAAAGCCAGTGAGCCAAAAACTCCATGCGGCTTCAAGCAAG
Organism: Arthrobacter globiformis NBRC 12137; assembly: GCF_000238915.1. Taxonomy (GTDB): domain Bacteria; phylum Actinomycetota; class Actinomycetes; order Actinomycetales; family Micrococcaceae; genus Arthrobacter; species Arthrobacter globiformis. Next base: position 27,082 of record NZ_BAEG01000080.1, read on the forward strand.
GTGCGGCGTCCCGCGGCAGGAACCTTGATGGCACCGTTGGATGTCCTTACCCCAACCTCGCACTTTGGGCTGCGGACGAATCCCATCACCGGCTCGGCCGGTGAGTTTCACTGGGGCCAGGACTTCTCCGCCGCCTGCGGAACCCGCGTGTATGCAGCGGATTCCGGCGTGGTGCGGACCGTGGGATGGCATCCGTGGGGCGGCGGCAACAGAGTGGAAATCGACCACGGCAACGGCCTGATCACCACCTATAACCACCTTGAGGGCATCGGTGTGAAGAAGGGCCAGTCGGTCCAGGTGGGGCAACTCATCGCCAAGGTCGGGACTACCGGGTCATCAACCGGATGCCATCTCCACTTCGAAACGATTCTGAACGGCAAACACACCGACCCCGACAATTGGACTCTGCTGCGGCTGCGTCACTCGGGGCCCGTTGCCAACATCATGATGACCGACTACCGAAAGCCCGGCACCGCTACGGAGACTGCCTCCTGGGCTGTGCCGGTGGAAGCCAGTGCTCGCCATGCAGCGTCGGACGAAGGGCATGAATCGCCCGCCGCTGTCATTTCAGCGGCTAGGTCTGCCGCTGCTGCCGCTGCGTCTGTTTCCGCAGCGCAGCCTACATCCTCGTGGGCCGCGGTTCCGGCGCAGTGGGTGGCCTCGCCTAAGCCGGTAACGCCGGTTCCGGCACCGAAGGCGGCCGCGCCCAAGCCGGCAAAGCCCGTTCCGGCCCCAAAGGCGGCCGCGCCCAAGCCCAAGCCGGCAAAGCCGGTTCCCGCGCCGAGAGTCGCCGCGCCCAAGCCCAAGCCCGCCAAGCCGGTCCCGGCACCGGTTGTCGCGCCCAAGCCGGCAACGCAAGCTCCTGTGGTTACTCCGGCCCCGGCTCCGGTTGTTGTGCCAGCTCCTGTGGTTACTCCGGCCCCGGCTCCTGTGGTTGTGCCGGCTCCCGCTCCGGTCGTCGTGCCGGTTCCCGTGGCCGCTCCGGCTCCTGTGGTTGAGCCGGCTCCGGCTCCGGTCGTCGTGCCGCCGCCCGCTCCGGTTGTTGTGCCGGCTCCGGTTCCGGTTGTCGCACCGGTTCCTGTGGTTGAGCCGGCTCCGGCTGATGCTCCGGCTCCTGTGGCGGCTCCGGCACCCTAAACCAATGCAGCTCCGAGCGGGTGGCAGGACCGCGCCAAGAAGGTTGACCTGATGAAGCCGAGCTATCGGCGGGTCGGGCACTTGGCGCCGGTCTTGCACCTGCGAAAACGACCGCATGACCCACGAACAGCACCCCACCGCTTTCGAAGCCGCCGACCAAGCCGCCCAAAAAAGCCTCCGCCAAGGCGGCATCCCCATCGGAGCAGCGCTCGCCCGTGACGGCGTGGTTATCGCGAGCGGACACAACGAACGGGTCCAGAACGGGGATCCGATCGCGCACGGCGAATTGTAAGCACTTCGCGCGGCCAGCCGGAGCTAACCCGCTGCGTGGACATGATGCGCACCTTCTAGGACAGGAACCCGGACCCGTGGGCAGAGGACATCGCCGAGTAGGACCAGGCTAGTTGCCCCTCGGCAAGGTAAGGATTTCGGCTCCGTCGTCGGTGATGGCGATCGTGTGTTCGCTGTGCGCCGTCCGGCAGCCTGTCGCACTTCGGAGCGTCCACCCGTCGGCATCAGTGACGAGCTGGGCCGTGTCCGCCATGACCCACGGCTCCAATGCGAGCAGCAGCCCAGGCCGCAGTTTGTACCCGCGGCCGGGCCGTCCGTTGTTTGGAACGTGCGGGTCCTGGTGCATCGTTGATCCGATGCCATGACCGCCGAACTCGGTGTTGACCGGATACCCCGCCTCGGTGAGGACCGAGCCGATGGCATAGGAAATGTCGCCGATGCGGGCGCCTGGTCCGGCCGCTGCTATCCCTGCCCTCAAGGCACGCTCGGTCGCGTCGATCATCGCTACGCTTTCCGCGGGCTTTGATTCGCCCACGATGAAGCTGATGGCGGCGTCTGCGGCGACTCCGTCCTTGGAGACGGCGAGGTCCAGAGTCAGCAGGTCGCCGTCGGCAAGCGTGTAGTCGCGTGGCAGCCCGTGGAGCACGGCGTCGTTGACGCCCGTGCAGATGTAGTGTCCAAACGGCCCGCGGCCGAAGGACGGCGCATAGTCGACGTAGCAGGATTCCGCTCCCGCATCCAGGATCATGGCCTGGGCCCACCGGTCGATGTCCAGCAGGTTTGTGCCGACAGCGCTGCGGCCCTTCAGCGTGTGCAAGATGTCAGCGACCAGGGCGCCCGACACTTTTGCGCGGCCCAGTTCGGCGGGGGTGAGGATCTCGATCATGCGGCGCCCTTCTCGTGCGACCAATAACTATACCGGCCATATTATCCCGGTATTAGAATTGGAGCCATGGTCAGGTTGCCCCTCACATCCGGAGAAGTCGAGCGCGGACAGCGCCTCGGCGCCCTGTTGCGTCGCGCCAGGGGGGAGCGCTCGATGCTCGAAACCGCGCTCGCGGCCCGTGTTTCACCGGAGACCCTCCGGAAGATCGAGTCGGGCCGCGTGGCGACGCCTGCCTTCCCGACCATCGCAGCGATCGCCGATGTCCTGGGCCTTTCCCTCGACGCAGTGTGGGCCGAGATCACCCGGCCCGAACGCGGTGTTGAACCGGCCGGGCCTGTACAGAATGCAGGGGAGAGACTGGCTTCGTAAGGCGCTGCTTATGAGCTCCTGCACCTATGCGCTCCGCTGCCGCTAGGCGCTGCGGCGCTCCCGGGGGGCCACTCCGCCGAGGCGCTGCGTGACCTGACGGGCCGCGCTGGCGCAGGCTTCGCCGAGGCTCTGCAGGGTATCGGGGGAGACCCGGAACTTGGGCGCGGGGATGAGGACGGCGGCCACGATGTCGCCGCGGTGGTCATAGACGGGCGCGGCAATGCCCACTTCCTCGATGGAGGTCTCGCCGTAGTTGATGGCCCAGCCGCGTTTGGTGACTTCCTCGAGACGCTGCAGGTACTCCCCGACCGAGTGGTCATCGAGGCCTGGCAGGGTGATGGCGCCGCTGCGGAGCAGGGCGTTCACCCGTTCGGCCTGTTCCCCGGCAAGGAAAATCTGGACCGAGGCGCTGAGGGCATCGTTGTAGCGGGCGCCCAGCGGGGTGGTGTGCTTGACCTGCTGGCGGCTGGCGATCTGCTCCACGCACATCGACTCGCCGCCGTTCCACACCATCAGGGCGCTGGTCTCGCCGGTGCGTTCCGTGAGTTCGCGCAGCACCGGATAGGCCACCCGGCGTTCCTCGAGTTCGGCCAGCAGCGGACCGGCCACCGCGATCAGGCCCAGCCCCAGCCGGAAGCGGCGTGTGTCCGGGTCCCGCTCCACCAGGTGTTCCTGCTCGAATGTGGCGAGGATCCGCGACACCGTACTCTTGTGCAGGCCCACCCGGCTGGCGATCTCGGTGATGCCCAGCATGGGCTCGTCCGCGGTGAAGCTGCGGAGTACGGCGATGGCATTGACGATCACGGAGGCGCCGCGGGCGTCGCCGTTGCCTGCATCTTTGCCTGCGTCCGGGGCGGGGTTCGCGGGTTTTGCCGGGGGAGTCATGGTGTTCACTATATTTCTTCGCTGTCGTGCTTCCGGTCTTTCATTGCCGGAAGCGGGGGCGGGCATGCCCTCCCAACCGCCCGCCGTCGTCGTACTTAACCCAAGGCTGCTGAATCACAAGTCTTGCTGACAACGGCCGGCGGGGGAGGGCATACCCTGTGGTTAGCCAAGCGGGGTGTAGGCCAACCGGAGGTGTCAGGCGCTGATGATGTTGTGCTCAGGGCCGAACGGGAACTTGGTGATGTTCTCGGCGCCGTCCTCGCCCACCACCAGGATGTCGTGCTCGCGGTAGCCGCCTGCGCCGGGCTGGCCGTCGAGGACCGTGATCATCGGTTCCATGGAAACCACCATGCCCGGTTCCAGCACGGTGTCGATGTCCTCGCGCAGCTCGAGCCCGGCCTCCCGGCCGTAGTAGTGGCTGAGGACGCCGAAGGAGTGGCCGTAGCCGAAGGTGCGGTTGGCGAGCAGGCCGCGGGACACGTAGATCTCGTTGAGCTCGGCGGCGATGTCCTTGCAGACGGCGCCGGGCTTGATGAGTTCCAGGCCGCGCCTGTGGACCTCGACGTTGATGTTCCACAGCTCCAGGGAACGGGCATCCGGTTCGCCGTAGAACAGCGTCCGCTCCAGTGCCGTGTAGTAACCCGAGGTCATGGGGAAGCAGTTCAGGGACAGGATGTCGTGCTCCTGGATCTTCCGGGTGGTCGCCCAGTTGTGCGCGCCGTCGGTGTTGATGCCCGACTGGAACCAGACCCAGGTGTCGCGGATCTCGGAGTTGGGGAAGGTGCGGGCGATCTCGTGCACCATGGCCTCGGTGCCGATGAGCGCCACCTCATACTCGGTGATGCCGGCGGTGATGGCGTTGCGGATGGCTTCGCCGCCCAGGTCGCCGATCCGGGCACCGTGCTTGATGACCTCGATTTCCTCGGCGGACTTGATCATCCGCTGGCGCATCGCGGCCTGGGCCACGTCCACCAGGGTGGCGGACTGGAACGCGGCCTGGATCTTGTTCCGGTTGTCCAGCGGCAGGGAGTCGTCCTCGACGCCGAGCCGGCGGACCTTGATGCCGCGGGTGCGCAGCACTTCCTGGATGCCGAAGATGAAGTTGTCCCGGCGCCAGTCCGTGTAGACGAGGTTGTCGCCGTAGCTGCGGCGCCAGGGCATCCCGGCGTCGATATTTGCGGTGACGGTGACCGTGTCCTCCTTGGTGACCACCATGGCGTAGGAGCGGCCGAAGTAGGTGAACAGGAAGTCGGAGTAGTACTTGATCGAGTGGTAGCTGGTCAGGACGACGGCGTCCAGGTCCTTCTCGGCCATGATGCTGCGGAGGCCGGCGAGGCGGCGCTCGAACTCGGCGTCGGAGAAGGTCAGCGAAACCTTCTCGCCGTTATTGAGGACCTTGAGGCGCTCGAGCTTGGCGACGTCGTTGACAGCTTCATTTTCGGTGATAGTCATGCTTGTTCCTTTTCTTTCTTGGGTGGGTGTGTGTCAGTGCTGCTGCAGGGGCTTCTTGGAAGTCTCCACGGCGAACAGGACTGCGATGAGGGAAACCAGTGAGGCGGCCACGAGGTACCAGCCGGGGGCCAGCTTGTTGTGCGTGAGGCCGATGAGGAGGGTGGCCATGAACGGGGCGGTGCCGCCGAACAGGGCGTTGGAGAGGTTGAAGCTGACGGCGAAGCCGCTGTACCGGGTCTTCGTGGGGAAGAGTTCGGCCAGGAAGCTGGGCAGGGTGCCGTCGTTGAGGGTGAGCATGCCGCCCAGGAGAATCTGGACCAGGACGATCACCAGGAAGTTGCCGGTATCCAGGAGCATGAACGCCGGCACCGTCAGCAGCATGAACAGCACGGACGCGGTGATCAGCATCCGTTTGCGGCCGAACCTGTCCGAGGCGATGCCGGTGAGGAAGATGAAACCGATGTAGCTGGCCAGCGCGATGGTGGTGGCCAGGAACGACTCCCCGGCCCCGAAGCCCAGTTCCTCGGCGAGGTAGGTGGGCATGTAGCTGAGGATGACGTAGAAGCCGACCGCGTTCAGCAGCACCGCGCCGGTGGCGATGATGAGCTGCTTCCTGTTGTTCCGGAACATGTCCCTCGCGGGGGCCTTGCCGTGCTCTTCCTGCGAGAGGGCACGGAACGCGGGGGTGTCCTCGAGCTTGGTGCGGATGTACCGGCCGATCAGGCCCATGGGGGCGGCGAGCAGGAACGGCAGGCGCCATCCCCAGTCGTGCAGCTGGCTTTCGCTGAGGACCGACGTCAGCAGTGCTGCCAGGAGGCTGCCCAGCAACAGTCCCGCCGCGGTGCTTGCGGGTACGACGGCGGCATAGAGTCCGCGGCGATGTGCCGGGGCGTACTCCACCAGGAAGGCGGAGGCGCCGGCGTACTCGCCGGAGGCGGAGAAGCCCTGGACGACGCGGACCAGCAGGAGCAGGACAGGTGCCAGGATGCCGATGGTGCCGTAGCCGGGGATCAGGGCGATGCAGAACGTGGCCACGGACATGATGACGATGGAAAGCGACAGTGCTTTCCGCCGTCCGAGCCGGTCGCCGATGTGGCCCCAGAAGAAGCCGCCCAGCGGTCGGACGAAGAAGGAGATGGCGAAGACGCCGAAGGTTGCCAGGAGTGCTGTCTGGCGGTCGGCCTCGGGAAAGAAGACCGTGGAGATGATGCCGGCCAGGTAGCCGTAGACCGCGTAGTCGAACCATTCGACGAAGTTGCCGATGAAGCTCGCGGTGATGACCCGGCGCCGGGTGTCCTTGCTGACCTGCTCGACTTTGAGCTCCGGGTCAGCCGCTTGGGAAATGTGAGTTGGGGGGTGTTCCATGTGTCCACCAATGAATCCTTGGGGTTGCTTCTGTTGCAACACTGTTGCACCAGAGTAAGCGTGATGCGGCTCACCCGTCAATGGATATTTTGATGTTGTTTATTGCTATCAGCTTTCTGGGCGCGCAGGAGGGCTCAATCAGGAGTCGAGTGTCTTTGCATGGCAAGGAGGTCGTGCGAGAATCCTAAGTGTTGCCTCAATCGCAACGATGTTGCTATGAACGCGTGCGACCCCGACACGCCAAGATGAAACGCTCTTTCACGTTTGGGCGGGTATTCCCCGACGCTCTCTCACGTTTGGTCGGCTTTCTCCTGACGCGTCCTCACGTTTGGTCGGTTTTTTCCCGACGCGTCCTCACCCGCCCGTTCGCGGGGCGCATAGCTGTGCAGGACGTGAGGAAGCGTCCGCTTGGACGCGGCGGGATGTGAGGAAGCGTCCGCTTGGACGCGGCGGGATGTGAGGAAGCGTCCGCTTGGACGCGGCGGGATGTGAGGAAGCGTCCGCTTGGACGCGGCGGGATGTGAGGAAGGGTCTGGTCGAACCTCAGTCGTTGCGCAGGCTGTAGGTGCTGACGACGTTGCCCTTGCTGGTCCTGTACTGGTCCTTCAGTTCCAGCCTGGTCAGCGGGTCGCCGTCCTCGAACAGCCGCCGTCCGCTGCCCGCCACTACGGGATGCGTCATAAGCGTCAATTCATCCAGGATGCCCGCGAACAGCAGTTGCCGCGTCACTGAGATGCTGCCGCAAACGGCGATCTCGCCGCCGTCGTGCTTTTTAAGATCGGTGACGAAATCTTCCAGCGGTCCCTCAACCAGGTACGAGTTTTGCCACTCGAGGGGCTCCGTGAGGGTGCGCGATGCCACGAACTTTTCCACCGGGTTGATGAAAGTGGCGAAGTCCTCATCCTGTGAAGCGTTGGGCCAGTACCCCGCCCACTCCTGATAGCTGACCCGCCCGAGGATTACAGTGTCCACAGTGTTGATCATCTTGGTCAGTCCCGCGCCAAGCTCTTCATCGAAGCTGTCGAACTGGAACTTGAACGGGTCCTGCACCACGCCGTCTACGGAGTGGAACAGTCCGGCAGTCACTTTGCGCATCGGGTCCTCCAAATCGGGTCGTCAGGCATTACCGTATTCCGCAGCGGACTCAGTGGGAAGGTTTGTCGGGATGTGAGAGGGCGGTCGAGTGCCTTGAGTTATTCCAATGCACTCACCGACCCCTTGCAACTCCTCTACTTAGCGTTACTATGTACTGGTAGCTAGTAGTACTAAGTAGCTGGAGGAGGTGTCCGGTGGGCAAACAAATGACGGAGATGCTCAAGGGGACGCTGGAGGGCATCGTTCTTGCCCTCCTGACCGGTAAGCCGGCGTATGGGTATGAGATCACCACGCTGCTCAGGGAGAAGGGCTTCGCCGACATTGCCGAGGGCACGGTCTACGCGCTGCTGGTGAGAATCGAGCAAAAGGGTCTCGTCGACGTCGAGAAGCGTCCCTCAGAGAAGGGTCCCCCACGCAAGGTGTACACGCTCAACATCCAGGGCAATGAGTACCTGGACGAGTTCTGGAGAACATGGAGCTTTCTGGCCGAGCGGCTCGAACAGCTCCGAGAAGGAGGGAATTAGACATGGCCATGGGATGGATAGAACAGGTCACCGGATCGCTCGAACAGAAGAAGCAGTACCGGCAGTACAAAGCGCGCGTGAAGCAGCTTCCCGCAAACTATCGCACGACGCTCGAGGCGTTGGAGCGTTACCTGACGTACTTCGGGGCGATCACGAAGGGGGAAACCCTGGTGAAGATGCTCGAGGATCTGGCAGATCTCTTCGAGCAGAGCGCGGCGAGCGGAACCCCGATTCCGGAAGTTGTCGGGGAAGACCCCGTGGAGTTCGCGGAGACGTTCCTCCAGAACTACTCGGAGGGGCAGTGGATCAACAAGGAACGGAAACGGCTCATAGAGGCAATCGCGAGCGTCACGAAGGAGGAGCAAGTCCCATGACCATCAGTGCGCCGCGGGACCGCGGACCTGCCATCCGTGTGCAGGGCCTGGAGAAGTCCTACAAGGAATTGCATGTACTGAGCGGCGTGGACTTCGACGTGGCGCCGGGCAGCATTTTCGCTCTTCTCGGCTCGAACGGGGCAGGAAAGACCACCATGGTGAGGATCCTGTCCACCCTATTAAGGCCCGACGCCGGCACAGCCACCGTGAACGGATTCGGCGTCACGACGGAACCAGTCAGAGTCCGGGAATCTATCAGCCTGACCGGACAGTTCGCTGCGGTCGACGAGATCCTCTCGGGCCGGGAGAACCTGGTGCTGGTAGCCAGGTTGCGGCAGCTGAAAGACCCCGGCGCGGTAGCGGATGAACTCCTCGCACGCTTCAACCTCGCCGAAGCCGGATCGCGAAAGGTGTCCGCCTATTCGGGAGGCATGCGCCGTCGTCTGGACATCGCCATGAGCCTGGTCGGGCAGCCGAAGGTGATCTTCCTCGATGAGCCGACGACGGGACTCGACCCCGAAGCGCGCATCGAGGTGTGGCAGGTGGTCAAGGAGTTGGCCCGGCAGGGGACCACCGTTCTGCTCACCACGCAGTATCTCGACGAGGCCGAGCAACTGGCAGACCGAATCGCCATTCTTCATGAAGGGCGGATCATCGCGAACGGCACCCTCGCCGAGCTGAAGCGGCTGCTCCCGCCGGCGGAAGTCGAGTACGTCGAAAAGCAGCCAACCCTGGAGGACATCTTCCTCGCACTGGTGGGGAAGGACGACAAAGTCGGGTCAAGTAAGGACCAGCCATGAGCAAGCATCTCTTCGGAGACACGGCCGTCCTGCTGGGCCGCTCCCTCCGCCATATCAGCCGAAGTCCAGACACGATCATCACGACGGCGATCACGCCGGTCGCGCTCATGTTGCTGTTCGTCTACGTGTTCGGCGGCGCTATCAAGACAACTTCCGACAACTACATCAATTACCTTCTTCCCGGCATCATGCTGATCGCGATCGCTTCCGGCATCGCGTACACCGCCGTCAGGCTGTTCACCGACATGAAAAGCGGCATTTTCGAGCGGTTCCAGTCCATGCCGATCGCTCGATCGTCCGTGCTGTGGGCGCACGTGCTTACCTCGATGGTTGCCAACGCGCTCTCGCTGGTGATCATTGTGCTGGTTGCCCTGTTCATGGGCTTCCGCACCTCGGCGGGCCCGGTGGAATGGCTGGCCGTCGTCGGGATCCTCGCGCTGTTCACCCTGGCACTCACCTGGATCGCGGTCATCGCCGGCCTCTCAGCGAAGTCCGTGGACGGCGCCGGCGGTTTCTCCTACCCGCTGATCTTCCTGCCGTTCATCAGTTCGGCATTCGTCCCCACGGCCACCATGCCGGGTCCCGTGCGGGCGTTCGCCGAAAACCAGCCGGTCACCTCGATCGTCAACACCATCCAGGACCTGTTTGCGCAGCGCCCGGTCGGCGTCGACATTTGGATCGCCCTAGCCTGGTGCCTTGGGATCCTCGTTCTGGCTTACGTCTTCGCCATGGCAGCGTACCGGCGCAAGATCTCCTAGGGGCGTTTCTCATCCGGCCGTCACCTTTGCTGTGATGGCGATCCGTTTACGGCGGCAGGGGACCGTTCATGGCGTCAGGGGACCTCGGATGACGCGCAGCGCAAGGTCCGCGCCGCCGTCGATGACGGCCGTTCCTGACAGGCTGGAGCGGCCCCAGAGGCCCAGATACATTTCGCTTGGTGGTGCGGTCACTGATGCCGCGACGTCCCCGTTGCCGACAGTCCATGTTGTGCCGCCGGGAACGTGAAAGGTCACTGCCTCACCAGGGTCGGGCATCCGCTGCAGCCGGAGCTGGCGCGGGGCGAACATTGCCAGGGCTTCATCGATGCCGTCGATCAGGAAGTCCTCGGCGAACTCCGGGTCAGCCAGGCCGGATGCCTGGTGGGCGTCGACGAGGTGAATGGCGTGCTCGTGTGCCTGCCGGCGCAGCCAGAAGCTGGCCGTGCGCGGGGGAGGGCCGAAGTTCCAGCACGGTGCCGCAGGGTCCAGGGCGGTCATGGTGGCAAGGAAGCCGGCCGCACCCTCGAGGAACCAGGTTGCTGCTTTGGCCCGCGGCGGGGCCGGTTCCTCGACGTACTCTCCGGCGCGGACAATAGCGGCAGCCCACCGTTCTATAGAACCGATGTGCCCGAACAGTGCATCGAGAGTCCATCCCGGACAGGCCGGAACTGAACGGGCCAGCGTGCTCTCCGGCTGGCGCGCGAGCCTTTCGAGCGAACTTAAGGTTTGCGCGAGTTCGGCGAGGTAGCGTTCGGGCAACATCTGTCGAGCATATCCAGACCGGGGTTGCCCGGGGCCTGAGGTGGTCACCTGCGGGTTTTCAAACGCGGGAGGGTTGGGGTTTGGGCGGCAGGAGGTGAGGAAGGGTTGGGAGGGTCCTCACCTTGGGTCGGTTCGGTGGGGACTCACCGGCTACGCAGGACGATAGTGGGGTTCGCACGCCATGGTCAAGCGTTTTATCAAAATGCATGTCGCTGCCCGGAACGGCGTGCCTCACCCCAGGCATTTCCGGGGCGGGACCAGCGGACGCCGAAAAATAAACTTTGCTAAAACGCTTGATCACGGAACCGCATTAACGCTAACTTACTCGTGATCAAACGCTTTAGCAGAATGGACATCAGCGCAGATGAAACGCTCAGTCTTCTTCCAGCCCACCGATGGATGGGTTGGGGACCTTATTCCCTTCGAGAAGGATGGAGAGTTCTGGCTCTTCTACCTTCACGAAGTCCGCTCGGACCCGAAGCCCGGCACTTCATGGAACCTCGTCACCACCAAAGACCTCACGCAGTTCGAGAACCATGGCGTCGCACTGCACCACGGCAGCGAAACCGATTTGGACTTCAACGCCTACACGGGCAGCATCGTCGTCGACGGCGCCGGCACCCACCACCTCTTCTACACAGGCCAGAACCCACGCAACCTCGGAGCCGACGGCGCGCCTCTCCAGCTCGTCATGCACGCAACGAGCACAGATGGCATGCAAACGTGGACGAAGCACCCTGAACTCACCTTCGGCGCCCCCGAAGGCTACGAATCCGGTGACTGGCGGGATCCCTTCGTCTTCCGGGACGAGGAAGCCGGGCAGTGGAGGATGCTTCTGGCCGCACGGCATGCCGCCGGGCCGGAACGCCGCCGCGGCGTCATCGCCCAGTGCGTGTCCGGCGACCTGAAGACCTGGCAGTACGCCGAGCCGTTCTGGGACCCCCGGCGCTACATCACCCACGAATGCCCGGACGTCTTCTCCTGGGGTGACTGGTGGTACATGGTCTATTCCGAGTTCTCCGAGTCCTTCACCACCCGCTACCGGATGGCAAAAAGCCCCGACGGTCCGTGGATGGTGCCGAATCTGGACAGCATCGACGGCCGCGCCTTCTACGCCTCAAAGACCGCGGAGCGCGATGGACGCCGTTTTTTCTTCGGATGGATCGCCAGCAAGGAAGGCAACACCGATCAAGGACCCTGGCAGTGGGCCGGCACCATGTCCGTGCTGGAAGCCCGCCAGAACCCGGACGGGACACTGGGATTCTCCTTCGCGGATGAACTCGTGGACAGCTTCTGGGACGAGATCCCGGTAGCGCTGACAAACAATCTGCCCACGCGGCTCAATGCACCTGACGGGTATGCCGCCGTCGTTTCCGACGAAGACCTGCCCAGCCAGTTCTACGCGAAGGCGGTGTTGGACATTGGTGCCCATACGAGCGAATGCGGGCTGTTGCTGCGCTCCAGCGCGGACGGAGACCGGTCCTACATCATCCGCCTGGAACCGAAACGCGGCCGTATGGTGTTTGACCGGTGGCCCCGCAACATCACCGGCGACGCACAGTGGCACGTCTCCGGGGAAGTTCCCTTCGACATAGAGCTGGAGCGCCCCTGCAACCTCAGCCCCGGGGCACACACGCTGGAGGTTGTGGTGGACGGGGACCTCTGCGTCGCGGTCCTGGACCGGCAGGTGTCCCTCAGCACCAGAATTTACGACCTGCCGGAAGGCCGGCTCGGCGTGTTCGCCGGCGAAGGTTCCGCCACCGTCACCGAACTTGAGCTACGTCAGCGCTCCAACAGCTGAACAGGCCAGCCACCCTCATCGTCCGTTCCAATCAAGGAAGATTGCCGCAATGAAAAAACTGTTCCGAACCGCTGCCGTGGCAGCTGTCACCGCCCTTGCACTGGCCGGCTGCGGCGGCGGAGGGGCCAGCAACTCCTCCAACGTCACTCCCACCGGCGAAATCAAGCCCCGCGAAATATCATGGCTGTTGTCCCGTCCGGCAGACGGCGCCGTCATCAACATAATGAAAAAGCTCGCCGACGATTACGCCAAGAACCACCCGGGCTTCTCCCTGAACCTGATCACCACGCCGGACCGGCCCTCCTACATCCAGAAGCTCGAAACCCTTGCCGCCGCGAACAAGCTTCCAGAGCTCTTTGACACCGATGCCACCCCCTTCGCCCAGCAGCTGGCCAAACAGGGCAAGATGGTCGACGCCGAGAAACTGCTCAAGACACTCAACGTCTACGACGACTACCGGCCTGCGGCGTTGGACTACCAGCGCTTCGATGACCGCTCGCTCTACATGATCCCGTTCCAGTTCGAGCTCGAATTCATCTGGTACAACAAGTCACTGCTGCAGAAGGCGGGAGTTTCCGCCCCGAAGTCCCTGGACGACATCCCCGCCCTGTGCACGTCCCTGCGCAAGGCCGGCATCACCCCAATCGCAATCGACGGACAGGACCAGTGGCCGCTGGAACGCTACGCCGCTTATCAGCCCTTCCGAGAAACCGGCCCGGACTTTATCCAAAAACTGAAGAAGGGCGAGGCCAAGTTCTCCGACCCGGCAGGGCAGAAGACCGTCGAATGGCTGGCTGCCCTGGGCAAGGCCAAATGCTTCCAGGACGGCTTCTCGTCGCAGGGCTACTCCGATGCGCAAAACCAGTTCACCTCCGGCAAGGCAGCCATGTACAACATCGGCACCTGGGAACTGCCCAGCCTGGCCACGGACAAGCTGAACCCGGCAGTCCGCGGTGACATCGACTTCATCACCCTACCGACGACGGAAGGAACGGCCACCGCGGCCAACGAATTCGTCTCCCCGTCGGGCATCGGCATGGCCGTGAACTCCAAGACGTACGACCCGCTCGTCAGTGACTTCCTTAAGTTTGCCCTGGAGAAATACCCCTCCGAATACGCGGCAACCGGTGCTCTCTCCCCGACGACGAACGTCAAGACGGCCATCCCCGCCAACGCCACCCCGCTGTACAAGAAGGCCGTCGAGAAGGCGAACGATCTTGGGGATGAGCAGGCCATGCCATGGGACACCCAGCTCGATCCGACCACCAACGGCAGGCTGCAGCAGGAGCTCGTGCTCCTGGTCCAGGGCGACATCACGCCCGAGCAGTTCACCAGCACGATGGACAGCGCCGTCGCGCAGAACGCCCCCAAGTTCTTCAAGTAACTCCCAGCGGCGGGGGACTCTGCGTCCCCCGCCCGAAAGGCCCGCCATGCTCCCCAACCGGTCCCGGCTCTCAGTCCTGGTCTTCCTGCTCCCGCCGCTGCTCCTCTACGGTGCCGCCGTGCTGTTCCCAATCCTCCAGTCCCTGTTCCTGAGCTTCTTCTCCTGGAACGGCATCAGTGACATGGAGTTCGTGGGACTGGCCAACTACGTCCGGATGTTCACCGCCGATGACGTCTTTTGGCGCTCGTTCTTCAACGCCCTCGGATACCTGGCCATCTGCCTGGTCCTGCAATTGGGTGGCGCCCTGCTGGTGGCCAGTCTGCTGACGTCGCTGCGGCGCGGCCGCGAACTCATTAAAACCCTCTACCTCCTGCCGGCCGTCATCTCCACGGTTGCGATCGCGTTCCTGTTCGTGCGCATCTACTCCATCGACCCCGTGGGTCTGCTCAACCAGCTCCTGGACTGGATGGGCCTCGGCAGCCTGGAACGCGCCTGGCTCTCCGACGTCAACACGGTTCTTGCCGCCGTCTCTGCCCCCGAAGGATGGCGGTTCACCGGCCTGTACATGCTGATCATTTACGCAGCGCTGATCTCCGTCCCGAAGGAGCTGGAAGAGGCAGCCGTCCTCGACGGCGCTTCCCGGTGGACGCTGTTCACGAAGATCCGTTTTCCGCACATCCGTCCGGTATGGATCACCACCACGATCATGGCCACCACTTACGGGCTGCGCGGCTTCGACATCCCCTACCTCATGACCAACGGCGGCCCCGGCCAGTCCTCGGAACTTCTCACCACCTACATGTACAAGACAGCATTCACCAGTACCGACTTCGGGTACGCCAGCACCATCTCCGTGTTCATCGTGATCGAGTGCCTCGTCGCCGTCGGCCTCATCCTCTTCATGCTCAAGCGGAAGGCAGAGTCATGATCACCCAGACAGCCCCCGCAACACCGGCCGCCCCGCCATCGCCGGCCCCGCCGGCCGCACGCCGGCGCCGCCGCCCCAGCGCCTTCCGTACGCTGTCCCGCGTACTCATCGCACTCATCGTCATCGTCCAGGTCTACCCGCTCGCCTGGCTTTTCCTGACAAGCCTGCGCAGCGAACACGACTTCGCCACTGGAGACCCGTTCGGCCTTCCCAAAGCGCTCACCCTGGAGAATTACGCGCGGGCCTTTGAAACCGGGGACCTCGGAAAAAACATCCTGAACAGCTTCATCGTCACGATGGGCGCCAACATCCTGATCGTGCTGCTGGGCATGATGGCCGCCTACGCCATCCAGGTCCTCGGATTCCGCCTCAGCCGCCTGGTCCGGGGGCTGTTCCTCATCGGCATCATCGTCCCCGTCCAGATCGCACTGGTCCCGCTGTTCATCGACTACTCCACGGTGAACCTCCTCGATACATACCAGTCGATGATCATTCCCTTGGCCGGGTTCTCCCTGCCCATGTCCGTCTACTTGTTCTCCTCGTTCTTCGAATACATCCCCCGTGAAACGTACGAGGCGGCGTCCCTGGACGGCGCCGGACCATACCGGATCTTCGGCCTGATCACCCTGCCGCTGTCCCTGAACACCGTTGTGACCGTCGTGCTTGTCAACAGCATCTTCATCTGGAACGACTTCATCTTCGCCAACACCTTCGTCCTGTCCGAGGACCTGAAAACCATCCCGCTGGGCATGCAGAACTACATCGGCGCCATGGGCAAGGTCGACTGGACCGCAACCTTCGCCGCCGTGTGCGTCACCATCACCCCGCTGCTGCTGGTCTTCCTGGTCCTGAACAAAGCCATGATCCAAGGCCTGGAAAGCGGTGCGACCAAAGGATGACGGCTGCGGTTGACGGATATACTCCTGAAGGAGGGCAGATGGTTTCAAAGGAGAAAAGTACGGGCAAGCCGGCGCCTGCGGCTCGTGCCCCGAGGACACCTGAACGCGCCCACCCCGTGACCCTCCGCGAAGTTGCCGAAGCAGCCGGTGTATCCACTGCCACGGTGTCGCTTGTGATCAACCAGAAGAAGAACGCGCGCATTGCCGATGAGACGCGTCAGCGCGTCAAGGACGCGATCCGGCAGCTCGGCTACCGCCCCAATGCGCTGGCCAAAACCCTGGTCAGCGGCACCTCAAAGTTCATCGGACTCGTTGCGGACGGCGTCGCGACCACCCCGTTCGCGGGTCAGATCATCCACGGAGCGCAGGACGAGGCCTGGAAACACGGATACGCGCTGCTGATAGCCAACACCGAGGGCAACCGCGATCTCGAAAAGGACGCGATCGCCATGATGCTGGAATACAAGGTACGCGGCATCCTGTATTCGACGTGGTTCCACCGTCCTACTGCCATCCCGGAAACACTGCGTGAGGCGGACTTCGTCCTGGTCAACTGCTTCTCCCCGGAGCCGGGCGCGGCCCGTGCTGTCGTACCCGACGAAGAGCAGGGTGGGCAGTCGGCGACGGAAATCCTGCTCCGCGGCGGCCACCGGCGCATCGCTTTCATTAACGCCACGATCCCCGCCCCAGCCAAGGACGGACGGCTTCAGGGCTACCAGGACGCACTGGAGGCTGCCGGAATTCCGTTCGATCCCGAGTTGGTCTTGGAAGCCTATCCGGATCAGGAAGGCGGATACGGTGCAACGGCAGAACTACTCAAACGCAACGTCACCGCCGTGTACTGCTACAACGACCGGATGGCCATGGGCCTCTACGACGGGCTGCGGGAAAACGGGCTCTCCGTTCCAGATGACATAGCGGTTGTGGGCTTTGACAACCAGGAAGTGATCGCGGCCCACCTCAGGCCTCCGCTGTCCACAGTGTCGCTGCCCCACTACGAACTCGGGGCGGCAGGAGTCCGCATGCTTCTGGGCCTGGACGAAGCCTCCAACGACGCCGCCGTGAAAATCGCGTGCCCGGCAGTTGAGCGCGCATCCGTGACTGCGCATTCGCCCGCATAGGTTCCTGATCTTGGTTGAATTCACCGCCGGTGCTGGGATCCCCGGCGCCCAGCGGCGTGATGGGTTAGTGGACGACGGCGGGACCTCCCGCCGTCGTTCGCTTGCCTGCGTGTTTGGGCAGGCGCCGTCGTGAGCGAGGTTGCGTCGGGATCCGGACGCTGTCCTGTGAGGAAGCGTCGGGATCTAGGCGACCGGATGTGAGGAAGGGGCCTAGGGGAGTGGGGCTAGGCGGGTTGCCAGGTGCAGGCCCGCGAGCCTGCCCGTTCCCCGGGGGTCGCCGCCGCAGAGGTCGAAGATGCGCTGCAGCCGGTGGTACATCGACTGCCGCTCCAGGTGCAGCTCGCGTGCTGCCTGCGCCGTGTTGCAGCCGGAATCCAGCCACACCGTCAGGGTGTGCAGCAGCTGCGAGTTCCGCTGTTCGTCGTGCTCGAGAACGGGTCCCAGCGTCCGGCGGACGAAGTCGCGGCGGGCACCGCCGTCGATGCTCTCGGCAGCCAGCCGCTCGGCACTGAACGCGTCCGCATCCCGCACCTGCCGGGGTCCGCTGGCGGCACGGCCAGTCCGCGGCGCCAGGTCCAGCGTCCGGCGAGCCTCCGCCATGGACCAGGCGGCCTCGCCGACGCCCTGCCCCAGAGGTCCGACGGCGATCGCGGAACCTTCCGGGACGTCGAGGTTCCCCAGCACCTCGATTAGCGACGCCCGCGCGGCACGGGTTCCCTCGGGCGGGAGGCCGGCCAACGCGATGAGCTCCAGCTTGTCGGCATAGCTGGCAGCATGCGGGACCGAGTCCGCCAGAATCCTGTCCAGCGCCGGGCGCAGCCGGCCGGAAGCGGCGGAACGGATCATGACGGCGGCCACCGGACCGTCGACGGCGAACCCTGCCGCGGCCCCCAGCTGCTCCAGCCGCCACGGCTGGGCACCGGAATGGACGGCGCGCATCAGTTCCGCTCCCGCCAGTTCCTTCAGGCCCGGCGGCATCCGCTGCAGCAGCGCCAGACCAAGAATGTCGACGGAGCGTTCACCGGCTACCCGGACAAACGCCGGGTCGATCCCCTCGGGCGCCTCCAGTTCCAGCCGCGCGGCCAGCACACCGCGGACCGGAACGTCGACCGCCGTCGTACTCGCTGTCGCCAAACCGCCGGTTCCAGTACCGCCGGCAGAACCGCCGCCGTCGGCACCCGCACTCCCCAGCGTCAGCCCCGCCGGCGAAACCAGGCGGACGCTGGTCCCGGTCTGCCCGGCGAGCACGGCGAGCACCTCATCCAGCCCGCCGCCGTGGGCGAGTTCGGCCGCCATGGCGTGGCTGATCTCGTCGCCGCGCTGCAGCAGCTCCACGGACTGGCCCACCAGGATGGAGTTGATCTCCTGCATGATGCCCACGAAGGGCGCCACCTTGCGCAGCTCGAACAGCGGCAGGCCGTTGGACTCCGCTGCGATGAGCATGGACTCGGGAATGTCGGGCAGCGTCGGCCCGGTCTCGATGGCCAGGGCGGCGACGCCGCGTCCCGCCAGTTCGCGGACGTAGTCCACCTGCCGCTTATCGCTTGCGGTGGCCAAGGCCTGGCCGCCGCTGAGGAGGAGCTCGCCGCCGCGCAGCAGGGGAGCGATGTCCAGGACCTCGCTCGAGTGGACCCACCGCACCTGCCGGCCGGGCACGCTGTCCGGGGCGGCGCGCAGCAGCGGATCAGCCGCCTGTACGGTCCGGTGCTTCAGGACGTCTTCGAGCAACACTGATTTTACACTCCGTCATAGGCAAGGTAATTATGTTAGACAGATCGTACCTTGTTGCTGTGATGTAGCGCACATACGCTTAATGCATCCCTTCTTCCCGGAGGCTCTTCTTCCTCATACGGAGGCTTTTCCGATGCACAACTCCTCAACACCGCAGTCCGGGCCCGCAATGGAGCAGGCCGAGGACTTCGAAGCCTGGCTCCAGCCCATTCCGGAATCCGCGCGCACCCGCAAGGTGTCGGGCCAGTTCTGGATCTGGGCGGGCGCAAACCTTGCCCCGATCAACTGGGTCCTCGGCGCCCTGGGCATCAACCTGGGCCTGGGCTTTGCTGACACGGTCACCGTCCTGGTCCTCGGCAACCTGATCGGCATGCTGCTCTTCGGCTGCTTCGTTTTGCTGGGCCAGAAGACCGGCGCCACCGGCATGGTCCTGGCCCGAGCCGCTTTCGGCCGCCGCGGCAACTACCTCCCGGCCGCGATCCAGGCCCTGCTCGTGGTGGGCTGGTGCGCCGTCAACACCTGGATCATCCTCGACCTGGTCATGGCGCTCTTCGGCACCCTCGGCTGGGTGGATCCCGACGCCCACAACTACGCCTGGAAGATCGGCGTCGCCACGTTCATCATGGCCGCGCAGGTTGCCATCGCCTGGTTCGGGTACAAGGCGATCGCCGCCTTCGAAAAATGGACCGTGCCGCCCACCATCATCATCCTGGTGGTCATGTCCGCCGTGGCCTGGTTCGGCCTGAAGATCGACTGGACCTACGCCGGCCCCGCGGGCAACATCCTGGAAGGCTCCGAACGCATCGCGGCCATGAGCGCCGTGATGACGGCCATCGGCATTGGCTGGGGCATCACCTGGTTCACCTACGCGGCCGACTACTCCCGCTTCGTCAGCACCACCGTCCCCAAGAAAAAGGTCTACCTGGCCTCCGTCCTGGGCCAGTTCATCCCCGTCGTCTGGCTCGGCGTTCTCGGCGCGAGCCTGGCCACCAACAGCGGCGAAGTCGACCCCGGCAAACTGATCGTGCAGAACTTCGGCGCCATGGCGCTGCCCGTGCTCCTGATGGTGCTCCACGGACCCATCGCCACCAACATCCTGAACATCTACACCTTCTCGGTGGCCACGCAGGCCCTGGACATCACCATCAGCCGCCGCAAACTCAACCTGTTCGTCGGCGTCTTCTCGCTCATCGCCGTCGTCTTCTTCATCTTCCAGGAGGACTTCGCCTCGGTGCTGGACGCCTGGCTGATCGGCCTCGTGGCCTGGGTGGCCGCCTGGGGCGGTGTGATGCTGGTGCACTACTTTTGGCTGGAGAAGCGCTGGCCGGGCAAGGTGGAACGGCTGTTCGACGGCGTCGGCACCCGCCGGCTGCCCGTGGTCAACTGGGCCGGCGTGACCGCGCTGCTCGCCGGGATCGCGGCCACCTGGCTGTTCATGTACGGGCTCATCCCGATCATGCAGGGCCCCATCGCGGTTGCCCTGGGCGGCTGGGACCTCTCCTGGCTCGCGGGCGGACTTACCAGCGCCGCGGTGTACGCGGTTCTCGGCCCCCGGCTGCACCGGCCGTACGTAACGGTGACGGACGACGCCGGCACCTCCGCCGCGGTCAGCGCACCTGACGCTGCGCAGGCACCCCAGCCGGTTTCCGCCGTCGAACTCTAAATCCTTCTGCACCTCTCCAGTTCGCCCTCTGACGAAAGGAACCCCGGCATGAGCACCAGCGCCTTCGCGGATTCCCAGCACCCCATCACCTGGCCCGCCGGCTTCACTGCCGCCGCATCCTTCACCTTCGATGTCGACGCCGAATCCTGCGTCATCGCGCACGACCCCACCAGCACCCGGCGCATGTCGCTCATGAGCCACCAGTCGTACGGGCCCAAGGTCGCGGTGCCGCGGTTGCTGCAGATCCTCGCGCGGCAGGACGTCCGGGCGACGTTCTTCATCCCCGGCTTCACCGCCGAAAGCTACCCCGACGTGGTGCGGCAGATCGTCGACGGCGGCCACGAGGTAGCGCACCACGGGTACCTGCACGAGCCCATGCAGGGGATCGACGCAGCCACCGAGGCGAGCTACATCGACCGGGGACTCGAGGCGCTGGAGAAGGTCGCCGGGATCCGGCCGGTGGGATACCGCGCCCCGTGGTGGGAGCTGAACTGGCACTCGCCGGCGCTGCTCGCGGACCGTGGCTTCCTCTACGACTCCAGCCTCCTCGACGGCGATGCGCCGTACCGGATGTCGGTCTCCTCGGGTTCTCCCGCCGGTGCCGGCGACACCCGCGACATCGTGGAGATCCCCGTCGACTGGACGCTGGATGACTGGGAGCAGTACGCGTTCTATCCCGGTGTGACGGGCAGCGGCGTGATCGAAAGCCCGGCCAAGGTGCTGGAGATGTGGACGCTCGAGGCGCAGGCGCACCACTCGCAGGGAAGCTGCTTCGTGCTCACGAACCACCCGTTCATCTCGGGCCGGCCGTCCAAGGCGGTGGCCCTGGAACAGCTGATCGAGCGGGTCAAGGGCATGGACGGCATGTGGGTGACCACCCTGGAGAAGATCGCGGAGCACACCAAAGCGACCGTCACCGAAGTCCACACCCACGCCCGGATCGACGTGCCTGTTGCTCCCGGTTTCGGCGCCCGCTTCAAGCCGGGCCGGGTGCAGGTGCCCGCGCTCAGCTAGCGCGGCTTCGTCGAGCGCGAACGGACACTTGGGGCCCCTCAACGGAGCGCGAACGGACACTTGAGGCCCTTCAACGGAGCGCGAACGGACACTTGAGGCCCTTCAACGGAGCGCGAACGGACACTTGAGGCCCCCCAGCCGGGGCCTAAGTGTCCGTTCGCGCTTCCGGGGTTTCTGCACGCGCGGCGTTTCGCCAAAAAGGGCCGCTCGAATCCACTTCAAGCGGCCCTTTTTGGCGAAACGGCTGGCGAACCGGCGAACTAGGGGCCGCGACCACCCCTCACCCGGCCCCGGGGCTTCCGGACCTGCGGCGGCGCGGAGCCGGAACGAGCCTGGAAACTGCAATGATCAGACGATGAGCAGCGCGGGCGGGGCAGGACACCAGGCATCGAACTTCGACCGGCCGGCGCATCATTCACGGCTCAGGCTGCTGGTGATGGTTGTCGTCGGCCTGGCTGTGGCTGTTGCGGTGGGGCTCTTGCAGACGTGGACTTATGCGCCGGCCCTGGGGTGGGCGGCCGCCTCCGCCACCTATCTCGTCTGGGTGTGGGCCATCATCGGGCGCCTGCCCGCGGCGGCCACGGCTGCCCACGCCCGGCGCGACGATCCTGGCCGGGCCGCCTCCGACGCCCTGGTCTTGGCCGCGACGGTGGCAAGTTTCGGAGGCGTTGCCCTGATCCTCGGGGATGCCTCCAACAGCGAAGGCCCAGCCAAATCGGGCATCATCGCATTGGCGCTGGGGAGCGTGGCGTTGTCCTGGTTCCTCGTGCACACGCTCTATACATTGCGCTACGCCTCCATCTACTACCGCGACAAGAGCGGCGTCGACTTCAATGAGGACAAGCCGCCGCGCTACATGGACTTCGCGTACCTGGCCTTCACCGTGGGCATGGCCTACCAGGTCTCGGATACCAACCTCAAAACGGATGCAATTCGCAGTACGGTGCTCCGCCAGGCGTTGCTGTCCTACCTGCTGGGCGCGATCGTGCTGGCAACGGTCATCAACCTGGTCTCCGGCCTGGTCCACTGAAGGGTCATCGCCGCGAAGTCTTGCCAGAAAGGGCCGGTTCGCCCAATGTGGCCGCTTCGAACCTCGTTGCCTCGTCGAGTTACCAAAAAGGGCCGCTTGGAAGCCCCTGCCGTGACGAGTTACCAAAAAGGGCCGCTTCGTAGCCACTTCGAGCGGCCCTTTTGGCGAAACCGCGGACCGGGCTGCGACGTCCCCCTCACTGGGCCGGTTTATGTGAGCGCGAACGGATATTTGAGGCCCTTCCGACAAGGGCCCGTCCGACAAGGGTGCCAAGCGTTGTTCGCACGGGGCCACGTCCTGGTGGCGCGTCTATTTACCGAAAGACGCCGCCTCGGGACCGGTTGGGCGGCCACTTTTGGTAATCCGCCGACCCGCTTTTGGGAGTCCGCCGATCGGGAAGCACCCGCCGGAGGGCATGGAAATGCCGCCCTGCGGTGTTGGGGGCCATCGCAGGACGGCATGGATCAACGGTACTGTGCCGCCCTTCGCCGCAACAGCAGTTCCTCCGCTGGCGGCGCCAATCTTAACGTTTTTTTAACGCCTCTAGGCCTCAGAACGTCCGGGGCCAGTCCGCAGGCGCGGCGAGGCCCTGTCCGCTCTTACCGGACAGGGCCTCGAGCTCTAATGCGGGACCTTAGTGCCTCCTGAAGGCGTCCTTGATCTTTTCGCCGGCCTGCTTGAGGTCGGCCCTGATATGGCGGGCCCTGCCTTCGGACCGGAGCCGTTCGTCTCCGGTGGCGCGGCCGGCCGCTTCCTTGCTTCTGCCGTGGAGTTTTTCGGCGGCATTGTGGATTTTGTCACCCAAACCCATCGTGACCTCCTGTTCGGGAAAGCCGGGGCGGCCTGCTGCCGCGGCGGCCATTCTCAGTCTATCGACGGCGGGCCGGGGCGGCCATGCCCACTTTGCGCGCCAGGGCGCTACCGGGAAGGGACCTGCTCCGGGTCCACTGCCGGTTCCGGTTCCAATGGACGACGACGGCGGTGCTTGGCTTCCGCTATCGCCGCGTCGAGGAGGATGAAACCGAGCAGGCTCCAGCCAAGGAGCGGCAGGAACATACCCACAAGGACCATCGCCGTGATCGCCGTCAGGATCCCGGCCCAGTGTCCGCGGACGAAAGCTCCCCGCGGAGCCGGCCGGCCCATGGCCCAGGCACTGCCGCGGGTGGGGCGGCGCTTCCACCACATCACGTATCCCCAGACCACCATCGCGGCCAGGGCTGCGGCCACAGCGAGCAGGACGAGCTGGTTCGGCAGCCCGAAGAGCAGGCCCATGTGCGCCGCGATGGCCCAGCGGGTCAGCTTCGCCGCCAGGCCGAAGTCCTTGAAATCGGCGCGGCTGGTGACCTTTTCGGTTTCCGGGTCGATGGCCACAGCGCTCGCCGTGGCGGGCCATTCCCTGCCTGCCTCGGTTACGGTCCAGGCCTTCCCCTCAGCGGCAGGCGGCTTGATGTCGACCATCGGTGCGGTGATGATGTCCGCCCTGGCGATCCGTTGGACGGTGTCGTAGGCCGCCGGGTCCGCCGCAGCACTGACCGGTGCCGACCCCGAGCCGTGGCTGGAGTGGTCACCGGCCGGTGCGGAGGCCTGTCCGTTCAAGGAGGTGGAAACGGTTGGGGTCAGCCAGCCGAGGCTGGTCCGCAGGGCCGTGATGTTGTCGCCGGCATGCGCCGACCAGGTCAGGCCGGAGGCGGAGAGGAACAGGAAGGCCGCGAGCATGACGGTGCCTGTGGTGCCGTGGAGCCAGACCGTCCTGGCCCGGCCGGACGCCGGACGGGCTTTCTGGGGTGAGGTCCGGCGTCGGCGGATCCTGTCGATCCACAACCCCAGCCCGCCGAGGGCAACCACCCATAGCCAGGAGGCGGCAAGCTCGCTGTAGATCCGGCCGGGCTCGCCGAGATTCAGGGAGCGGTGGAGGGTGGAGATCCAGGTGCGCATCGGCAGCGCGCCGCTGCTGCCGTAGGTGGTGAGGTCGCCGCGGATTTCGCCGGTGCCGGGATTCACGAAGACGGTCCTGTACTCGGACTCACCCAGTGAAGGGTCCGCGAAGAGCACCCTGGTGGTGTCCTCGGGGCCGGGTGCCGGGCGCACGGCGACGGGCGTGGCGCCGCCTGCGGAGTCGATGGCTGCCTTCACCTGGGCCGAAAGCGGCATCGGCTGCGCGACCGCGGAGACGTGAAGTTCCTCGGCGTAGACGGCCTGTTCCAGTTGGGGCGTGAGGGCGTAGAGGCCGCCGCTGAGCGCGGCGATGAGCAGGAACGGCCCGGCCAGGATTCCGGCGTAGAAGTGGAGCCGGAGCAGGAACGCACGGAACCATCCGCGGCCCTCCGGTGCGTTGCCGGCGGGAGCGGTGGCCGGCGGGGTTTGTTGGGTGGTCCTTTGGGGGTTGGCTAATACAGTCATGGTTTTGTCTTTCGAGGTCTTGGTGGCGTTGCCGAAGTGCGTGTCGGGCCGGCTGGGGGCGCTGGGAGCGCTCGCTGGGATGCCCCGGTGGGATGCCCCGGTGGAATAGCCCGCTGGGATCCGCGGTGGGATGCCCGGTGGGGTGGCAGCACGGCACATGGCCGTGGCGCATCACATCCCGAGGCGCGTGACGCCCCGAAGCCGTGACATCCCGAAGCCGTAACATCCCGAAGCCGCAACATCCCGGAGCACGGCGGAATGCGTTTGGGCAGTGGAATGCGTCCTGGCAGCGCTAAGTGTTTGTGGGTAGCGCGAAGCAGCCTCACGCCCGGTTAGTGGGGCGTGAGGCGCTCAGCACATAAGCGTTGGAGAGCCGGTTACCGCTCGGACTAGCGACCGCGGGGGAAGGGCCCGCGGTCAGTGGTGACGGCGGTTTCTAGCTGCCCGGGTGCCAGCTGCCGCGGTCAGTGGTTCCCCCGGTGCCTAGTTGCCGCGGCTGGCGCGGGTACGGGCCAGCGCTGTCACGCCCGCGGCGAGGCCGATCAGTCCTGCAGCCAGCCCGGCCCACCCGGCAGTGTCGCCACCGGAGGAGGACGCCGAGGCGGCCGGCACCACTGCCGACGCCTGCGTGGCTGCCGGGCTGGCCGCTGCGTGGGCGCCGTCGCTCTCGGCTGCCGTGGTGACGAAGGTCGGTGCCGGGCGGGACTTTTTAGCTTCCGCGGCGGGCTCGGACGATGCTGCGGCGGCGTGGTGGTGCTCGGCTGCGGCGTCGGCCCAGTTGACGGTGGTCCCGTCCGTGTAGCCCTGCGCAGCGGGCAGGATCACCGTGGTGCCGGCTGCGGGCAGGCGGCCGACGGACAGGGTGAACATCTGGAACTGGTTCTGCCCGATCTGGTGCGCGGCGTCAGCAGTCCAGACCACGCTGGTGGGCGCCTTGGTCACGGTTGCCCCGGCCACCTCGACCGGCTTGGGCAGGGTGGTGGTAATGACTTCGGCCTTCCATCCGTCGATGGGCAGGACCGAGACGGAGGTCAGCGGCGTGTCCGTGGGCAGCTTCACTTCGAGCCTGTTGGTCTTGGCGGTCTCGGATTCGTTGGGGACGCTGAACGTCAGCTTGGTGAAGCCGCCCTCCGAGGTAGCGGAGGGGTCAACGGTGACGTGAGCGGAAGCGGCGGCCGCGCCGGCGGCCAGGAATCCGGCCGCCAGCGTGGCGGCTGCGGTGCTCTTGAGGGTACGGCGAAGGGAGGTATTCATGGCAGGAGTGCCTTTCACAGGTTTTAGGGGTCAGGAAAATCAGGCCTTGGGCCTGTCCGGAAAGCGGAAGAACCGCCGTCGGAAGTTCCTGCCAGTTGTGAAAGGAACTGTCTCTACGCGGCGGCCGCGAGCAGCGGGGGCCCGCGCCGGGAAGGCAGGCGGACCGAGTGGTGCTTAGGCGGAAGGACCGCAGCAGCGGCGCATGGGAATGGGGCACCGGCGGGAACGACGACGGACGGTTCGGCGTCCCAAAACAGCGGGCCCAGCCAGTCAGCCAGTACCCCGAGGGCGCGCTCGCCATGGGCAAGGAGCAGCGCTGTGGCCAGGGTGGCGACGGCGTGGGCGGCGAACATGAGTCCGTCGGGTGCGGACCCGTGCGCCGGGCCGGCCATCATCAGCGCCTCGTGGTTCAGGGACGACGGCGTGTGTCCGGCGTGTCCCGAAAGCAGCGCCGGGGAAATCGCCGTCGGAGTTTCCGCGGACATGGCGTCGAATGCCCAGTGGAGCCAGGCCTGTCCGCCGCCTATCAGCGCGGTGAGAACCGGCATCGACAGTTTGAAACGCGTGATGGCCGCGACCGGGACCATGGTCACGGCGCACAGGGCGGCGAGGATTGCCGGCGTGGGCAGCTGGCCACCACCGGCGAGGTGTCCGCCGGCGGCCAGGCCCAGGACGATGGACCCGATCAGCCCGGAGCGGAACAAGCGGAACGAAGCATGAGGCTTCACGGGCTGTCCTTTCTCCTGGGCGACGACATTGGCTTCAGCAGCAGAATACATTCCCCGCCATAGTATGACGCGGATCACACTGCAGGTCGTTTATGACGGATCTTTGCTGGGCCCGTTCCCCCGGGAGGGGCATGCCGCAAAACGGCAGGGCCGCTGCAACCCCGTGTGGAGTTGCAGCGGCCCTGCCGCGTTCGTGCCGTTCGACGGCGGTTAGCCCACCGGAGCCGGCTAGCGCACCGTGATTGTCGGCGTCGGGGCGGAGGGTATCTCCGCCGTCGTGAAGCCGGGCTTGGAGCCCGTGACTCTGACGCTTATCGCGTCTCCGGGAAGCATCGGCGTATAGGTGGTTCCGGTGGCCCCGGAAAGAGGCATGCCGTTGAGGTACCACTGGTACTTCAGCGTGACCGGCGCCGGCCCCCACGCCCCGGGAACAACCGTGAGGACCGATCCCGCTGTTGGCGAACCCGAGATGGTGGGCACGGGCGCCGTCAGCACGCCAACCGCCACCTTGACCGATACCGCGCTGGTTTTGGTGACCGTGGTGAAGCCGGCCTTGGAACCCGTCACAGTGACCGTCAGGGTCTTGCCGAGCACCGCTGTTGTCGGCGTGTACGTGGCTGCCGTGGCGCCCGTGATGGCAAGGCCGTTCGCCTTCCAGTGGTACTTCAGGGTGACCGGAGCCGGCCCCCAAGCACCTGCCGCAGTGAGGGCGGCCCCCACCCTGACAGCGCCGCTGATCACCGGAACCGGTGCCGTCAGGGTCCCGACGGCGACCCTCGCGGTGAGTGCCGACGTCCTGGCCGCCGTCGTGAAGCCCGCCTTGGAGCCGGTGACGGTCACGCTGATGGTCTTGCCGATCACGGCCGCAGCCGGCTTATAGGTGCTGGCGGTGGCACCGGTGACAGCGACCCCGTTCGCTTTCCACTGATACTTCAGGGTGACCGGAGCAGGTCCCCAGGCTCCGGGAACTGCGGTCAGCGTGTAGCCCACCTTTGCGGTTCCCGTGACTTTGGGAACCGGTGCGG
Source organism: Arthrobacter globiformis NBRC 12137 (assembly GCF_000238915.1). Taxonomy (GTDB): domain Bacteria; phylum Actinomycetota; class Actinomycetes; order Actinomycetales; family Micrococcaceae; genus Arthrobacter; species Arthrobacter globiformis. Next base: position 54,758 of record NZ_BAEG01000080.1, read on the forward strand.
CAAGGGTTCCGACGGCGACCCGTGCGGTGAGTGCCGACGTCTTGGCCGCGGTGTTGTAGCCGGCCTTGCTGCCGGTGACCGTGACGCTGATGGTCTTGCCGACCACCGCCGCGGACGGCTTGTAGGTGCTGGCCGTGGCGCCGGCGATGACGATCCCGTTGGCCTTCCACTGGTACTTCAGGGTGATGGGTGCCGGTCCCCAGGCTCCCGGAACTGCGGTCAGCGCGTAGCCCACCTTGGCCGTTCCGGTGATCTTGGGAGTCGGCGCAGTGAGGACGGGGTTGAGTGCCATGACCGTGCCGGTGGCGGCGGAGGTCTTGGTTGCCGTGGTGTAGCCGGCCTTGGTGCCCGTCACGCTGAAGGTCAGTGTCTTGCCGACCTGTGCCGCCGTCAGCTTGAAGGCGGTGGTGGTGGCGCCGGTGATGTCGACGCCGTTGGCCTTCCACTGGTACTTCAATGTGACACCTGCGGGTCCCCAGGTTCCGGGAGCCCCCGTCAGCGTGTAGCCCACCTTGGCCGTTCCCTTGACGGTGGGGGTGGGGGCGGTGAGGGTCTCCACTACTGCCGCGTAGGACAGGTCGTGCGTTGTGGCGCTGCCCCTGACCACGCTGACCTTGGTTGCCGTGGCCTCCGCGGTCTTGTTGCCGGAGTAGAGGTCACCGCGTCCGGACAAGGCTCCGTGCACCTTGATGATGTAGCTGCCGGAGGTAAGACCGTTCAGGGTGTACTTGCCGGTGGCACTGGTGCCCGCGCTGCGGGTAACCAGCGAGCCGTCCGGCGTGTAGGCCTGAATCTGGGCATTGCCCACCGGCTTGCCAGCCTTGTCCAGCACGGTGCCGGTCACGGAGCCGCCGGCTGTGAGGCTGGCGTTGATGTTGGGCACTGTCTGCCCGGAGGTGACCGGGATGGACTGTGCCTGCCCCGCGCCGGCGGATTCCGGCTGGTTCTGGTAGTACTGCGCCTCGTCCTGGGTGAACCCGCTGGAGCGGTTGAACGCCACCTTGTAGGAACCCGCAGCGAGGCCGACCACGCTGTAGTTGCCGGCCTCATCCGAGTAGCCGTTTTTGACCAGCTTGCCGGCTGAATCCAGGACGCTGAGCAGGTAGCCGGGCTGGCCACTTGCCCCGGAGACGTTGCCGCTGATGGTCGCCCCCTTAACAACCGTCATGTTCGCGCCGGCGACAGTCTGGCCCGCGGTCACCGCGACGGAATTGGCGGTGGCGGCTGTTGTTCCTCCGTACCAGAGGTCCTCGGCGCCGCTCTGGCCGCCGAGGAAGCGCAGCTTGTAGGTGCCCGTTTCGAGTCCGACGATGCTGTAGGTTCCGTCTGTATTGACCCAACCGTGAACGGAAGAATCATCGATGGTTCCGGTCTTCGTGGCGACGATTTCCGACGCCGTCAGTCGCGTCCCCGCCGGAGCCGTGATCTGGCCGCTGATGGCACCGCCCTTGACGAGGGCGGCGTTGATGGCCGTGAGGGTCTGGCCGTCGGTGACTGTCACCGGAGTGGCGGTGGCCAGCGAAGTGGCATTGGTGTACCACCTGGCCAGCACACCAGCGTTGCTGTATCCGGCGAACCGGAGTTTGTAGCTGCCTGCCGGGACTCCGCGCAGCGCATAGGTGCCGTCGCTGTTGAGCTGGACAGAACTAACCGATTCGCCATCGGCTGCCTTGAAGAGGCCGACGCTGACGGCAAAGCCGTTCACGCCCGCGGGCAGGGTGACCTTGCCGCCGATGGTCGCTCCCTTCGCAAGCGTCGCATCAACCGCCGTCTTGTCCTGGCCTGCTGCCAGGACAACGGGCGTGGCAGCGGCCTCGGTCTGCACGTTGTTGTACCACTCGTCCAGTGCCCCGGAGTTGTAGTTGGAGAACTTGACCTTGTAGCTGCCAGCCGGGAGGCCCTTCACTTTGTAGGTGCCGTCGGCGTTCACGCTCGCGTACGTGCCGTAGGGGCTGCCCTCTCCGCTGGCGGACACGGACACCCCGGACAGGGTGACCCCTACCGGGACGGTGACTTTGCCGCTGATGCTTGCACCCTTTACCAGGGTCGCGTTGATGCCGGTGACGTCCTGACCCGAGGCGACAGGCAGTACGGTGGCCGATTCCCGGGAGGTGGCATTCGCGTGCCACTGGTCCAGGGCCCCGGAATTGTAGCCCGAGAACGAAATGGCGTAATCGCCTTGGGGGAGACCGGCGAGCTTGTAGCTGCCGTCGGGCTGCACGTTGGTGTAGCCGGGGTAGGACAAGCTGCCCTTGGAGTTGTACGCGTAGACGGAGACGGCGGAAAGGTCAACGCCTGCGGGCGCAGTGACTTTGCCGGAGATGGTTGCACCCTTGATGAGCACAGTGTCGGGCAGTGTCAGATCCTGGCTGCTGCTGACTGCGACGGGTGTGGCGGCAGATGCCGCAACTGCACCGCCGTACCACTGCCCGAGTGCTCCGGAGCTGCCCGTGCTGAACTGGATCTTGTACGAGCCTGCCGCGAGGCCTGCGAACTGGTAGGAACCGTCAGGGCTGGGCTGCATCCCCCCGGCCCAGGACATAGTTTCCGAATCATAGAGGTAGATCCATACTCCAGAAAGGTTGACGCCTGGGGCTGAAGAAACCTTTCCGGTGATGGACGCGCCTTTCACCAGTGCAGCATCGACCCCGGCGTGGTTTTGTCCCGCCGTGACGGCAACGGCAGTGGCCGTTCCAAACGATGCCGCCCCGTTGTACCAGTGCTCCAGCAGGCCGCTGTTGGTGCCGAGGAACTGCACCTTGTAATTTCCAGTGTTGAGTCCGTCCACCTTGTAGGTGCCGTCGGCGTTCACTGACGAGGATCCGACGTAGTTGGGGTTTGGTCCGGCGGCCTCGTACACCGTGGCGTGAACCAGCGAAAGGTCGATTCCGGCGGGGGCGGTGACCTTTCCGCTGACTGAACCGCCCGTGACGAGGGATGCGCCGATTCCCGTCTTGTCCTGGCCTGCCGCGACGGTGACCGCAGTGGCGGTGTCGAAAGATGAGGCGCCAGGGTACCACTGCTGCAGCAGGCCGGTGCCATAAGAGGAAAACAGAACCTTGTAGCTGCCCGCCCGCAGGCCGCGGAGGCTGTAGGTTCCCTCGGAACTGATGCTGGAATAGCCTGCGGTGTTGCCGTTGATGTCCCGGGCCTCCACATGCACCTGGCTCGCGTCGGCGCCGGCAGGAACCGTAACGGTGCCGCTAATGGACGCGCCCCGCACAAGGGCCGCATTGATACCGGTCAGATCCTGGCCAGCCGTCAACGTGACGGGGGTGGCTGTGTCGAAGGACGTCGCCGCCGCATGCCACTGGGTAACAGCGCCGGAGTTTCCGCCGGCAAACTGGATCTTGAAGCTGCCTGAAGGCAGGCCGCGCACCGAGTAGCTTCCATCCTGGTTGACCGACCCATACGCGGAGAACCAGTCGTCGCCGGTGCTTTGGACAGATACCCCGACAGAACCGATATCCACGCCGCTGGGCCCGGTGATCCGGCCGCTGATGGTGGCACCCTTGACCAGGCTGGCATTAATTCCTGTGAGCGTCTGTCCGGCCGCAAGGGTAACAGTGGTGGCAGTCTCGAACGAGGAAGCTCCGGCATGCCACTGTTCAAGGGCACCGGAGTAGTTGGAACCACTGAACTGAATTTTGTAGGTTCCTGCCGGCAGTCCGTTGATCGCGTAGGTGCCGTCCTCATTGACCTGGCTGTAGCCGGTGTACGAATAGCCGCTGGCGGTGTGTGCGTAGACCTGCGTCGAAGCGAGGTCAACGCCCGCCGGCGCCGTTACCTTTCCGCTGATCGAGGCGTCGGACAGGTCCACCGCGTTGGCTGGTGCCAACCCCGTGACTATGAGCGCCGAGAGTACCGATAATAACAATGCGATTCGCAAACGGAATCGCCCGCTCTTAGCGAGCATTTTTATCCCCCCATGGGTCAGCAAACGGCGCGGCCGTCACTTTAAATTGTCAAAGAACGCCTCAGTCTAACTGTGGAATAGGGTTTGTCCAACGATTGTGTAACATCCTGAATTTATATATTGCGGTCACCGGTCCGTAGAAAGTGACCGTGGAAAGTCAGTACCCAGGAGCGGCTATTGTTGGTTACGAACAATTTCGGGGGAAAGGCTGCAGGCTGCGCATGGAACGAGCCATCTCCCGTCTTCCCGGGGCCTGCATCATCCTGATGGCCGCCTCTCTCCTGGCCTTCCAGCCCGGCGGACTGTTCCGCTTTGTATGGGTCAAGCTCGTGGTGGTCATTCTCGCGGTCCTCGCCGGCCTGCTGTCGCCCGTGGGTGCGCGCCTCCCGCTGGCAGTGAAGGCAGTAACGGCAGCTTGCGTGCTGTGGATCGCCGTCGCGATGCTGCTCTCCGACACGCCTCTTGCGAGTATCTCGGGACGCTGGCCCCGTTATGAAGGCCTGCTGACACTGGCTGTGTACGTGGCGGTTTTCGCTACCGGTGCCAAGGTTCTGGGAGGTTCCGCAGGCGCTCCCCGGCGCACGCTGCTCAGCCTGTCCCTGGCCGTTGCGGGCATCGCCTTGTTCGTCATTGCCGCGCTGGAAGGCGCCGGTCTGCGCCCTCTAGGCGGCGCTGAGGACGTCAGGCCGGGAGCGACGCTGGGCAACGCAACCGACCAAGGCCTGGCCGGTTGCGTGATTGCCGGTGTCCTGGCTGCGCAAGGCGGGCCGGGCAACACCTGGCAGGGTTGGCTGTGCCGTGCGGGCCTGCTGGCCGGCGCCGGAGTTGCTGTGCTTTCCGGGTCCCGTGCTGCGCTGGCGGCCCTCCTGGTCGTGGCGCTGTTCGCCGCCTTCACGTGGATGGCGGGCAGGTCCTGGTCCCCGCTGAAGATCGCCGCCGGAGCCGCGGCCGCCGCGGCGGGCATCGCCGTCGTCGTGCTTCTGGTTCCCGCCGCCAGGGATCGGCTACTGTCGGCCGGAACGGTGGATGGCCGGTGGCTGCTGTGGGACCGGACCCTCGGGCTGATCGCCGACCATTCTGTCTCGGGCGTAGGTCCGAGCGGTTTCGTGGACGCGTTTCCCGCGTACGTGAACGGGGAATGGGCACGGACTGTGGGCGACAGCTTTCCTGCTGACTCGCCGCACAGTTGGCCGCTGCAGGCGCTGGCCGCAGGCGGATTTCCGCTGCTGGTGCTCGTTCTGGCTTTGATCGCCGTGTCGGTGATTGCTGTGATCCGGCGGTTGCAGGAGACCCCGGTGGCGGCGGACCGCCGGTACCTCACGGTGGTGCTGGTGACTCTCGCAGCCTACGCGCTGGCCCTCCTCACCCACTTCACCTCGATCGGGACCACGGGCCTTGTTGCCTTCCTCTGCGGGGGCCTGGTGGGGTCCGACGTCGGGACCCCCGCCGGAGCCGGCAACCGGTTCATCCCGGCCTATGCTGCCTGGAAAATGCGTGCGGTTCCGCGACTGGCGGGCGTGGTGCTGGTCCTCGCGGCGCTGGCCGTTGCCGTTCCCGCTGCCCTCGCTGAATGGCCCATGGGTGCCGGAGTCCGGGCGGCAGCTGCGGGGAACAACGCCGGTGCGCAGCAGGCATTTGTGCAGGCCCGGCAGTTTCGGCCATGGGACAGCGACACCGCGCTGCTCGCAGCCCAGGCGTTCGCCGGCCCGGCAACGGCGGGCGACCGGGAGGCGGCCCGGTACGCCGTGGAATGGGGAAGGCTCGCCCGGGAACGGACGCCCGGTTCCCAGGAGGCGGGCACCGCCTTGGCGCTCGGCTACCTTTACAGCGGCGACGTTCCTGCGGCCAAAGACCTGCTGGATGCGCTGGTCGCCGACGCCCCGTATTCGACGGCCCTCTACGTCCACCGCGGTGTGGCGCAGTTCGGCCTGGGCCGTCCCGCCGAAGCCATCGCCGACTTGGAGCACGCGGCCTCGCTGGACCCCACCCTGGAGACGCCATGGCGTATTTTGGCGAATATCCACCAGCGGCTCGGCCACGCACAGGAGGCTTTAGCTGCCAGTCAGCGGGCAGATTCCCTAGTGGGGAATTAGGCCGTTACTGTCCATGCATAGGGTTCGCGTCCATAAAAGGGGAGGGCTCTTGGTGGCGATTAACGAATATTTCCTTAACTGAAGACACTCAAGCTAAGAATGCCGCAGGAAACGATCAAGATTGGCGCAGTTTTCTCGATTTCGGGCTTAAGTCCATTTCCTGCGTGTTATTGACCCACATATTTTCCGGCGGTCTTATTCCCCGTCAGCGGGGCATCAGTTTACGAGGTGCGCTCGCTGGCAGAGCCGGTAACAGCGCAGACACACAACGCGACCTCACATGAAACGTTTTGGAAAACATCGTGGTGCAGGCTGGTTCCATCAACATTCCAAGGGAGGTGGACCGGCCGTGAACGAACATTTGACGCCTGAAGTGCAGTCCAGCGCGGAGCTGGCGGTGGGCGACGAGGTCGAGGCCTGGCACCGTGGACGGCTGGCGCACCGGGGGACCGTGAGCAGCACACTCCGGGACATCGACCTGTTCTGGATCATCGACGCCCGGACCGGCGCCCGCCGGCTGCTGGATCTTGAGCAGCTCAGCGTGCGCCGCGTCCCCGCCGGAAAGGCGGCGAACGCCGTCGGGCATTCCACAGGTGCCGCGAAAGTGAAGTCCGACGCCGGGAACCCGGCCAACGCCGTCGGCAAGCCTGCCGCCCGGAGGCGGCGCCCGGTCAGAAACCTGAGCCAGGTGGTCTTCATTGAGGCGCCGGCCACGCGGTAGCCGGCAAAACCTACGGCATGTTGCTGAACCGCTCCGCCTGCGTCTTGCTGCCCTGCACGATGATCTGGTCGTCGTCGTACAGGACGGTCTGCGCGGTGGTGTGGCCCCAGATGCCGCCGGGGCGCTTGACCGCCACGATGGTGATGCCGTACTTGTCGCGCAGCCCCAGCACGCCCAGTGGACGGTCGCGGGCCTCGGTGGGCGGGCTGGTGCGGATCATCACGAAGTCGTCCTCGAACTCGACGTAGTCCAGCAGTGAGCCCCGGACCAGGTGGGCCACGCGCTTGCCCATGTCGTGCTCGGGGCGGATCACGTGGTCCACGCCGAGCTGGTTGAGGATCTCGGCGTGCGGTTCGCTGATGGCCTTGGCCCAGATCTGCGGCTTCTTGAACGTCAGCAGGCGCGACGTCGTCAGGATGCTCGCCTCGATGTCGCTGCCGATGCCCACCACGGCGCGGTCGAACTCGTGGACGGAGAGCTGGCGGAGCACCTCCTCCTTGGTGGAGTCCGCCCGGACCACGTGGGTGAGCCGGCCGTTGTAGGACTGCACGGTGTCCTCGCTGGAGTCGATGCCCAGCACCTCGGTGCCCTGGGCCTCGAGCTCCAGCGCCAGCGAGCCGCCGAAGCGGCCAAGTCCGATGACCACCACCGAATCCGCCTGTGCCGCGGATTCGGGGGAACGGGAGAAGAAGTTCTTAGCCAATGAGGGGCCTTTCCTTCGGGTATTCGTATAGAAGCGGGCGTTCGCGGAGGGCCAGTGCGGCGCCCAGAGTCACCGGGCCCAAGCGGCCGATGAACATGAGCAGGATCAGCACCACCTGGCCGGCCGGCGGCATGGCGGCCGTGATGCCGGTGGACAGGCCCACCGTGGCGAACGCGGAGATCACCTCGAACAGGATCCGCTCCTGGCCGAAATCGGTGATGATCATCAGGAACATCGTGGAGCCCACCACCAGCGCGATGGCCAGCAGCACCACGGCGATGGCCTGCCGGTGCACGGCGCGGGAGAGCCGCTTGCCGAAGATGTTCACGGCCGTGCCGCCCTGCAGTTCCGTCAGGAGGATGAAGAACAGCACGCTGAACGTGGTGATCTTCAGGCCGCCCGCGGTGCCGGCCGGGCCGCCGCCGATGAACATCAGGATGTCCATGCCGAGCCAGGACACCTCGTGCATCTGCCCGATGTCGACGCTGTTGAATCCGGCGGTGCGGGTGATGACGGACTGGAAGAAGCCGGCCAGGACGCGTTCGCCCGGCTTGAGGGCGCCGAGGGTGGCAGGGTTGGACCATTCGACGGCGGTGAGGAAGACGGTGCCTGCCGTGAGGAGCGCTGCCGTTCCAACGAGGACCAGCTTGGTGTTCATGCTCCAGTGGATGGGCCGCTGGTACTGCCGGCGCAGCTCGAAGAGCACCGGGAAGCCGAGGCCGCCGATGATCACCGCGGCCGCGATGGGCAGGCAGATCCACGGGTCCCCGGCGAAGCCGATGAGGTTGTCCGTGTGCAGGGCGAATCCTGCGTTGTTGAATGAGGACACCGCGTGGAAGACGCCGTGCCACAGCGCACGCCCGGGCTCATAGCCGTAGCCCGCGACCAGCCTGGCGGCCAGCATCCCCGCGAGCACAGTCTCCACGGTGAGGCTGATGGCCAGCACCCCGAGCAGCACCCGGCGCACGTCGCCGAATCCGTTGCTCTTGGTCTCCGCGGCCGCCGAGAGCCGTGAGCGCAGGCCCAGCCGGCGGGCCATGAGCACCCCCAGCAGCGTGCCGAAGGACATGACGCCGAACCCGCCGATCTGGATCAGGGCCATGATCACCACCTTGCCGAACCCGCTCCAGTACACCGGAGTATCGACGGTGATCAGCCCGGTGACGCACACGGACGACGTGGAGGTGAACAGGGCATCGAGGAACGGGGCGCCGTCGGGGCCGTTCCGCGCGATGGGCAGCATGAGCAGGATTGTGCCGAGGGCGACCGCACCGGCGAACCCGAGCACGATCACCTGGGCGGGGTGCTGTGGTGCGAAGACGTTGAGGATGCGCGGGAAGACTTTGGAACCCCCGGGCCACAGCCCGCCGAACCCGCGGTCCGTTCCGGCCGCTTTCCGGTCTGTCCTGGCAGACGCTTTGGCTGTCTTCGCTGCCGATTTGGCTGCGAGCCTGGCAGTTTTCGCTGCCGGCCGGAGTCTCTTGCCTGGAGGCCGGGCGTTCCTGCCCGCAGGCCGGGCCTTCGGGGCAGGAATGTCGCGCATACGCGTCACGCTACCACCGGGGAAATCCCTGTGGCCGGTGTGAAGGACGAGGCGTTAAGAAAGCGTTAAGATCCCCGGCTTTGGCGCTTTTCGTAATCCGGCCGATGCTAGGCTCCCGTGGTCATCAGCAAACTGCCCATGTGAATCGAAGGACCCCGTGGCCACCTCAAGCACGCAAGGCCGTGTCCTGCCATGCTGACCCAAAGCGCCCCGTTGCTGTGGCTGATCCTCGGGATCGGCGCAACCGGCTACATGATCTACCGGCTCATCAGAGCAACGAAGTAGCCCCCGCCGTCGGACGCCCCTCCCGCGGCCCGACGGCGGACCTTACTCAGACCAGAAAGACACTTCATGACCGCACCAGCCCAATACTCCGTTCCGGCCAGCGTGCCCAACCCAGAGCGGGAAAACGGCCCCGGCGGTGCGCTCACGCGGTGGCTGCTCGAGCACAAGGTGCACCAGCCGGTGGGGCCGGAGTCCGAGGAAGGCACCGGGCACCAGCAGAGCTGGTGGAAGGTCATGTGCCTGACCGGCGTGGATTACTTCTCCACGCTGTCCTACCTTCCCGGCATCGCCGCGCTCGCCGCCGGGGCCCTGTCGCCGCTGGCCACGCTGCTGATCGTGGCCCTGACGCTGCTGGGCATGCTGCCGATGTACCGGCGGGTGGCGCACGAGAGCCCGCACGGGCAGGGGTCCGTGGCCATGCTCGAGAACCTGCTGCCGTTCTGGCGCGGGAAGGTGTTCGTGCTGGTGCTGCTGGGGTTCGTGGCGACGTCGTGGATCATCACCATCACCCTGTCCGCCGCCGACGCCACCGTGCACATGCTGGAGAACCCGTATCTCCCGCCGTTCCTCGAGGGCCAGGCGGTTCCCATCACCGTGGTGATGCTGCTGATCCTGGGCGGGGTGTTCCTGCTGGGCTTCTCCGAGGCGGTGGCCGTGGCCATTCCGCTGGTGGGCGTCTTCCTGCTGCTGAACGCCGTCATCATCGGCACCGGAATTTACGACGCCGTCACCCAGCCGGGTGCCGTCGCCGCGTGGATGTCTTCACTGGGGTCCTTTGGCGGCGGCTTTGGCAATATCGCCGGGCCTGCGATCCTCGCGTTTCCGCTGCTGGTGCTGGGACTCTCAGGCTTTGAAACCGGCGTCAGCATGATGCCGTTGGTTTCCGCCTCAGGGTCCACGCCGGAGGAGATGCTGCGGAACCGGATCCGCAACACGCGCAAGCTCCTCACGACGGCGGCCGTGGTGATGAGCGTGTACCTGATCGGCAGCAGCTTCGTGACCACCGTGCTGATCCCGGCCGAGGCATTCCAGGAGGGAGGGCCGGCGAATGGCCGTGCTTTGGCCTACCTGGCGCACGAGCGGCTCGGCAACGGCTTCGGGTCCGTCTACGACATCAGCAGCATCCTCATCCTGTGGTTCGCCGGCGCGTCCGCGATGGCCGGGCTGATCAACATCGTGCCCCGGTACCTGCCGTCCTACGGCATGGCTCCGGACTGGTCCCGCGCGGTGCGGCCCGTGGTCCTGGTCTACACCGCCATCAGCATCCTCATCACCATCGGTTTCAAGGCCGACGTCAACGCCCAGGCCGGCGCGTACGCCACCGGGATCCTGTTCATGATGGTCTCCGGAGCGGTGGCCGTGAGCATCTCCGCCGCGCGCAAGAAGAATCGCGGTGCCGCCGTCGGCTTCACCGTCCTGACGCTCGTGATGCTCTACGCCCTGGCGGAGAACGTGATCGAGAAGCCGGACGGCCTGGCTATCTCCGGGTTGTTCATCCTGGGCATCGTGGTGGTCTCACTGGTGTCCCGTGTCTCGCGGACCACCGAGCTGCGGGTGGACCGGATCGAGTTCGACGAGACCGCGCGCCGCTTCATCACGGACACGATTGAGTACGACGGGCGGATCAACCTGATCGCCAACCGCCCGCAGGCCCGGGACGCCGCCGAGTACGCAGAGAAGGAAGCGGCGCAGCGGGAGAACAACCCCGTTCCCGGCACAGCCGACGTGATGTTCCTGGAGGTCGACGTCACGGACCCCTCCGGATTCAGTGACGTGCTCACGGTGAGGGGCGTGGAGGTGGACGGGCACCGCGTCCTCCGCACCGACAGCCCCGCTGCGCCCAACGCGATCGCGGCCATTTTGCTTGCCCTGCGCGACGCCACCGGTGTCCGGCCGCACGCGTACTTCGAGTGGGCCGAAGGCAACCCCCTGGCCCACCTGATGCGCTACCTGCTCCTGGGCCGCGGCGACACCGCCCCCGTGGTCCGCGAGATCATCCGCGAAAACGAGCCCGACCCCGCCCGTCGCCCCGGCATCCACGTCGGCTAACCCGAGACGCTTCCTCACCTTTCGTCGGGTTTTCCCGGACCCTTCCTCACCTCTCGTCGTGTCTTTCCGGACCCTTCCTCACCTCTCGTCGGGTCTTTCCGGACCCTTCCTCACTTTTGATCGAGCCTGTCGAGATCAAGGGTCACGGGACGATGGTTTTCGGCGCACGACATGTCCTGTTCACCGGGGCGTCAGGCGACGGTGGGCAAGCGTTAGCTGCCGGCAGGCAGGGTGGTGGGCACGCCGTCGGACGTTCCCCATCCGGGAAGTGCGGCCGCGTCCCCAACCGCACTGAAGGAGAACCCTGTGCTGCTCAAGAGCACCGTCACCGCCCTCGTCGCCCTAACGGCACTCGCCGGAATCGCGGCGCCATCCACCGCGGCGCCGGATGCCGCCGTCGTGCTAGGGGAGCCGCATTCCGCAGCGCACGCGCATAACGACTACGAGCACGACCGGCCGCTGCTGGACGCGCTGGAGCACGGTTTCACCAGTGTGGAGGCTGACGTCTGGCTGGTGGACGGCGAGCTCCGGGTGGCGCACGACCTCGCGGATGCGCGGGCCGGTGTTACCCTCGAAAGCCTCTACCTGGACCCGCTGGACAAGCTCGTGCGCCAGCAGGGCCACAGCGTTTACCCAGGTTGGGACGGCAGCCTGCAGCTGCTGATCGACATCAAGAGCGACGGCGAAACGACCTATGCGGCTGTCGAGAAGGAACTGGCTGAGCACCCTGCGTTCATGACCAGCTACGCCAACGGCAGAGTTTCGGCCGGGCCGGTCACGGCAGTCGTCAGCGGCAACCGCCCGCTCGCCACGATGCAGGCAGCGGACAAGCGGTTTGGCTTCTACGACGGCCGGTCGGCAGACCTGGCTTCGGGGATGCCGGCCGGGCTGATGCCGCTGGTCAGCGACAACTGGACCAAGCTGTTCACGTGGCAGGGTGTCGGGCCGATGCCGGAGGCAGAGCGCGCCAGGCTGCGCGCGTACGTGGAAACGGCCCACGCCAACGGGCACCGGGTACGGTTCTGGGCGACGCCCGACCAGCCAGGCGCGGCGCGCGATGCGATGTGGACCGAACTGCTCGATGCCGGCGTCGACCACATCAACACAGACGACCTTCCTGCGCTGGACAGGTTCCTGAGCGCGCGCCCCGAGTAATTTCTTTTCGAGGGCCGGGGCTTAGTGCGCCCGGCCCTCGTCGTCTCCTCGACGAAGGAAGATTTGCTGCTCAAGTGCTGCAACCTGATGCCACGGGAATGCCAATCAACGAGACTCGGGAGACGGTCCCCTCAACTGCGACTGATCTCCAGCCACCCGGACCTATAGCCACCAAGGAAACAGTGCTGATGCCCAGGTCGAGAACGCCGGCGTCGACAGTGAGCTCCGTGGCCGATGCGGGTAAGCGGTTGGGCAATGAGGCTGTTCCCCCCTGGGGAGTGAGCGTCCACTGGTACTCGGTCCTTGTGAGGCCGCCGCTAACCGGAGCTGTCCAAGAAAAAGCAGCCTTTGTAAGGAGACCACCCGCGGTGCACATGAGTGACGTCGGCGGCAGGACTGTTCCGGCCGTGAACGTCCCTTGAGCACCCTGCGGCAGCGTCCAGGCCGCCGTCGTCGGCTCCGGCGGAGCGACCATCAGGGCAGCAGCAAGAGTGAACAGCCCGACGACGGCGAGGTGTTTCCGCTTCACGGCGCCACTTCCTGCTGCTCGCTTTCATTTCGACGACGGCGGGGCTCCTCCCTCGGCCAGAAAGCCCACGTCAGGTGAGGGAGCGTCGGGCGTGAAGCGACGAAAGCTGAGGAAGCGTCGGGCGTGAAGCGACGAAAGCTGAGGAAGCGTTGCTACGGAGCGGGGGAAGCCGTGACCACCACGTTCTTGCCCCAGGGGTCCTCCGTGTAGCAGCTGATCAGCACCACGCGGTTGGGAACGACGTTCCAGATGTCGCTGTCCTTGAGCGTGTTCTTGTCGTGCGTCGTCACCGAATCCACCAGGTACCTCAGCGTGCCCTTCGCAGTGGTGACCGTGACCGCCTTGCCCACGAGCGACTTGTCACTGAGCCGGTTAAACGGGGCGTCCCGGCCGTCCCAGCTGTGCCCCACGATGTATGTCGTATTGGTCGATCCGGCACCCGGCACGCCGTAGCTGGTCAGCCAGTACGCGTCGAGAGTCAGCGGCGGAACGAGCGACTCCGAAGCCAGCTCGTCTGCACTCGGCGTCAGCGGCAGGACCCGCACGTCCAGGTCGACGGCGTCGACCGACACCGCCGTCGGCGCCGACGCCAGCGGCCGCGTTGCCTTGCGGGCAACGGGCGCGGCACTCGGGGAACCCACCGCTGAAGAAACCGCTGAAGGAACGACGACGGTGCTGCCGCCACTTGGGGGAACAGCGTTCGACGGCGCCAGGAAGAGAGCGGCTGCCAGGCCCGCGGCAGCACTGGCGGGCACGGCAAGCCAGCGCCGCCGGATGGGCTGGCGCCGGCTGGCCGTCGTCTGCGGTTCCAAGGTGAACTGCCTAGTTGCGGCTGCGCTCCAGGCGGCGCATCCTCAAAGCGACGGCTGCGGGCACGCCGATGCCCGCCGCCAGAAGCCCTGCGAGGAGTGCCAGCCCGGGGTGGACGCCCGGCTCGGCTTCTGCCGCGGTCTGCACGTTGAGGCCCTTGTTCGTGACGGCTAACGCGCTGCCACCTCCGGCGGGAGCCTCGTTGACCGCATTGGGGAGGGCCGGCGTCGGGCTTCCCGGCGCAGTGACCGGTGCCGACACCGGCGGCGTCACCGGATCAATCTCGGTGGAGTCCGGATTGCAGGCTGCGAGGAACGCCTCGAAGAGGCCCGCGAGGCCGGCGGCGGAAGCTTCATCGAGCGAGACCGCGGCCAGCGCGGCATCGAAGTCGGCCGCCGCTGAGTTGAAGGCGTCCTGGGCTGCGATGATCTCCGGCGTGTTGATGGCTGCGTCGTACGCCGCTGTCAGGTCCGTCACGGCCTGCCGGGCTGCGTCCTCGGCATCCTCGGCCGCTGCCGTGTCGTCCTGGGCGGCAGTTATTGCGGCCGGATCGCCCGATTCTTCGGCCTCTTCCTCTGCAGCTTCGGCGGCAGCGGTCGCTGCGATGGCGTCGTCCAGCGCTGCCTGGGCAGTAGCGAGTTCGGCGGCGGGGACTGCCCCGGCTGCTTCGACCATCGCGAGATAGCTCGCCTCGGCGTCCGCCGCGATTGCGGCCTTGGACTCGAGATCGGCAATTGTGGTTTCGGTGATGCCGGCCGCAGAGAGGGCAGCCTCAAACTGGGTGGACGCCTGCACACACGCGGGGTCTCCCGGTGCCGCGGAAGCAGTGGGGGCCGCGAGGAAGAGCCCGCCGGCGAACACGGCTGCTGACGAACCGGCGGCGACCCATTTGGATACGGTCATGGTGTGTGCGTCCCCCAAATATGAAGTGGCCGCCGGGACAGCCCCGGCGGTCGGCGGCGGCTCATCGATGTTGCTCCGAAGTTTCCGGCGGGCAAGGCAGGAGAGACGCTCGTACCGCAAATCATCCGGAGTACGACGGCGAGACCTCAGTTTTACCTGAATGCCGCCCGGAAGATTGCTGTGACAGTAAAAATACCTACCGATGCCGGCCGTGGCAAACGTCACTGACCTGCTATGGCATTTGGACCGCCGGCGGTGCCCGCGGCGGTGTCGGCGGCCGTCCGCCGCACCACGAGCAGGGCCAGTGGATCAAGGAGCTTCCGGGTCCCGGTCCCGGCCTCGAGAATCCAGAACATGCCAAGGACCGGCACGGTTTCCGTCACCGTTCCCACCTAGAAAAGCTGGCCGTTGTAGTGAGCTTCAATTTTGTCGCCGGGGGAGAGGTTGCGGCAGTCGATGATGCGACGGGCCGCGCCGTCGGTCGCGGCTGAATCGTGCATGAGGGCTCCATCCTGACGCCGTTGGTGCTTCGATCGTGATGCGCCATTGGCGCTCTTTCAGGATGGGTCTGCCACATTGCCGGCTGGTTTCGGCCGGGTGATTTCCGCGTGACCTGCTTTGACGCGGGCCGGTCGGGCGGCGGGAGGTGAGGAAGGGTTGGGGGTGAGGCGGCGGGAGGTGAGGAAGGGTTGGGGGTGAGGCGGCGGGAGGTGAGGAAGGGTTGGGGTGAGGCGGCGGGAGGTGAGGAGGGGTTGGGGGTGAGGCGGCGGGAGGTGAGGAGGGGTCAGGCGGGGCCGGGGGATTGGAGTCCGGGGGCTACGGAGAGGTTGGGTTCGGGCTGTGTCAGGTCCCGGGCGCGGAGCACCGCCATGGACTTCGCGGCCACCTTCAGCACCGAGCCGGCGTCGATGGGTCCGTGTTCCACTCCGGTCCCGGCGGTGTTGATCACCATGTCCCAGGCCTCGGCAAACTCACTGGCCGGGAGCGCGAATTTGATGTCGTCGTCGTGCGCGTTGAAGTACAGCAGGAAGTTCACGTCCGTGATGCGGCGGCCGCGGTCGTCCCGGCCCTGGATGCCGTCACCGTTGAGAAACACGCCGATGGTCCGGCCGAAGCCCCGGCCCCAGTCCTCGGGGAGCATCTCCATGCCGTCCTCGTTCAGCCACACGATATCCGGCAGCTTCTCGCCCTTGCCGCGCCGCACCGGCCTGCCGTCGAAGAAGGTGCTGCGGCGGAACGTGGGGTGCTTGGCGCGCAGCCGGTTCACCGCGGCCGTGAAATCCATGAGCGGCATGTCGACGGCGTCCCAGTTGACCCAGCTGAGCCTGGAATCCTGGCAGTACACGTTGTTGTTGCCCTGCTGCGTGCGGCCGAGCTCGTCGCCGTGCAGGATCATCGGCACGCCCTGCGACAGCAGCATGGTGGCGATGAAGTTCCGTTGCTGCCGGGCCCTGAGCGCCAGCACCTGGGGGTCCGTCGTCGGTCCCTCCACACCGCAGTTCCACGAGCGGTTGTGCGATTCGCCGTCGCGGTTGCCCTCTCCGTTGGCGTCGTTGTGCTTCTCGTTGTAGGAGACCAGGTCCCGCAGTGTGAAGCCGTCGTGTGCGGTCACGAAGTTGATCGACGCCACCGGGCGACGCCCCGACCGCTCGTACAGGTCAGCGGACCCGGTCAGCCGCGACGCGAACTCACCCAGCGTGGCCGGCTCGCCGCGCCAGAAATCGCGCACCGTGTCACGGTACTTGCCGTTCCACTCCGTCCACTGCGGCGGGAAATTGCCCACCTGGTACCCGCCCGGCCCGACGTCCCACGGCTCGGCAATCAGCTTCACCTGCGACACGATCGGGTCCTGCTGCACCAGTTCGAAGAACGTGGAGAGCCGGTCGACGTCGTAAAATTCCCTGGCCAACGCGGCGGCGAGATCAAAGCGGAACCCGTCCACGTGCATCTCGGTGACCCAATACCGCAGCGAATCCATCAGCAGCTGCAGGGAGTGCGGGTGCCGCACGTTCAAGGTATTTCCAGTACCCGTGTAGTCGACGTAGTACTGCTTGTCGCCCTCCAGGAGCCGGTAATACGCGGCGTTGTCGATCCCCTTGAAGCTCATGGTGGGGCCCAGATGGTTCCCTTCCGCCGTGTGGTTATAGACGACGTCGAGAATCACCTCGATCCCCGCACGGTGCAGAGAGCGGACCATCGCCTTGAAATCCTGGACCTGCTGGCCCATCTGGCCGATCGAGCTGTAGGTGTTCTGCGGAGCAAAGAAGCCGATGGTGTTATAGCCCCAGTAGTTGCTCAGGCCCTTCTCCTGCAGGATGCCGTCGTTGACGAACTGGTGCACCGGCATCAGCTCGATGGCCGTGATGCCCAGCCGCTGCAGGTGCGCAATGACGGCTGGATGGGCGACACCCGCAAAGGTGCCGCGCTGCTCCTTGGGCACCTCGGGGTGCAGCTCCGTGAGCCCCTTGACGTGCGCCTCGTAGATGACGGAACGGTGGTAGGGGATCCGGGGTGGCCGGTCCCCGGCCCAGTCGAAGAACGGGTTGATCACCACGCCCAGCATGGTGTGCGGCGCCGAATCCTGGTTGTTGCGGGAAGAGGGGTCGCCGAAATTGTAGGAGAACATCGCCGGGTGCCAGTGCACCTGCCCGGCGACGGCCTTGGCATAGGGGTCCAAAAGGAGCTTGTTCGGGTTGCAGCGCTGCCCCTTGGCTGGGTCGTATGGGCCGTGAATCCGGTACCCGTACTTCTGCCCGGGCTGGATCTGGGGCAGGTAGCAGTGCCACACATACCCGTCCGCCTCGAGGAGCTCCACGCGTGTTTCGGTGCCGTCACCGGCTATCAAACACAGCTCGACGGCGGTGGCCGCCTCGCTGAAGAGGGCGAAGTTTGTCCCCATCCCGTCAAAGGTCGCACCCAGTGGATACGCGCTGCCCGGCCAGACTTCCATGATCACTCCTGCGGCTGTTCAGTTTTCCGAACCATACTCGATGTCCAGTTGGGGTCCGCGCGCCTCGCCCTGACTCAAGGCTAAGCACACTTAGTAATTTCGCCAAGGTCTGGCGGAAACCCGTGACGCTGTAGATCAAATTGTTTGTGATTCTGGCCTCGTGAAGCCCCCGTTTCCCGGGTGCAGGCCGGGGCCGCGCCTACGATGATGGGGATGACTCCGCCCGACAGCCCGCCGCCGTTCAGCCTCCGCGGCATCGCTGTTCCGGCCTTCGGACCTGCGCTCCTGTTCAGCATCGGCCAGGGGGCCATCCTGCCGGTGGTGGCGCTGTCCGCCCGTGAACTGGGCGCGTCCGTTGCCGTGGCCGCATTGATCGTCACGCTCATCGGCCTGGGCTCGTGGTTCTTCAACCTGCCGGCCTCCATGATCACCCTGAAGTTCGGCGAACGCTGGTCCATCGTGGGCGCGGCCGCCGGCGGGGCGCTGGCGCTGCTCGCCGCCGGAGTGTCCCTGGTGATTGGCAACGGACTCTGGCTGCTCGCGGTGGCGATGGCCGTCGTCGGGATGTCCGCGGCCGTCTTCAGCCTGGCCCGGCAGAAGTACCTCACCGAGGCCGTGCCGGTTGAATTCCGCGCCCGTGCCCTGTCCACGCTGGGCGGCGTGAGCCGCATCGGCACGTTCATCGGTCCGTTCATCGGCGCCGCCGCCATCGCTTTCGTCGGTATCAGCGGCGCGTACTGGGTGGGCGTGGCCGGCATGGCCGCTGCAGCCGTGCTCGCCGTCACCGTCCCTGATCTGGTGGCCGTGGACGGGTCCTCCGCCAGGACCGGTCCGGAGCCCACCCTGCGGGGCGTGGCCGTCTCGCACGCGGGAGTTTTCCTGACTGCCGGAATCGGCATTCTGCTGCTGAGTGCCCTCCGCGCCTCCCGCCAGGTGGTGATCCCGCTGTGGGCCGACCACCTGGGCCTCGACCCGACACATGCCTCACTGGTCTACGGGCTCTCCGGGGCGATCGACATGCTGGTCTTCTATCCGGCGGGCAAGGTGATGGACCGGCGCGGGCGGCAGTGGGTGGCCATCCCGTCCACGCTGATCATGGGTGTGGCGCTGGTGCTGATCCCGCTGACCGGCGGGTTCACCAGCCTGCTGCTCGTTGCCCTGCTGATTGGCTTCGGCAACGGGATCAGCTCCGGCCTGGTGATGACGCTGGGCGCCGACTTCTCACCCGACCGCGGCCGCGGGCAGTTCCTGGGCCTCTGGCGGTTCATGGCCGACGCCGGCACCACCGGCGGCCCCGTGCTTCTCTCCGCGGTGACGGCCGCGGCCTCCCTCGGCGCCGGCGTGACGGCCACCGGGGTACTGGGGTTCGCAGCCGCGGGCGTGTTCGCCGTCGTACTCCCCAGACTCAGGCACCGCCGCAACTACTGACGCGCTTGCCCACCTGCGAGTCAGCTGGGCGGGTCGAGGCGTAACGGAAGTCCCGATATGACGCGCGCCTTTCACCGCCGCTTTGGACGGTGAAGTTAGGTTAGCCTACACTCAGCATGGCTCTTGTCGGCCTTTCGCTTTCCGCCTGCCCCGTGTGCAGGCATTCATATCTAGGTGGTTTACCGGTGCGCTCCTCATTCCCGCTGTCCGTGTCCGTGGGACTCGTGGCGCTTCTCTCCCTGTCCGCCTGCGGCTTCAGCGGCGAAGCCGGCAAATCCAGCCAAGCGGCCGACCTTGACCAGCGGATCGTCGTGGACAACTTCCGGGCACCCGTGGCGGACTGGGCTCTGGAGAGCGACGCCGCCTACATTCTGTCCCTGTCCGGGTGCCTCGAGACCCTGACACGCTACGACGAGACCCAGGGAAAGATCGTGCCGTCGCTCGCCACGGAGTGGAAGCAGGTTTCCGATCTCGAATGGGACTTCACCCTCCGCGAGGGCGTCAAGTTCCAGGACGGTGCCGCGCTCGACGCCAAGGCGGTGGTGACCTCGCTGCAGAACGTCCTCGACGCCGAGGTGCCCGCCCGCGCCTTCAGCCCGAAGGTGGTCAAGGCGGTCAAGGCCATCGACGACCACACGGTCCGCGTGACCACCCCGACCGAGAGCCCGCTGGTGCCCTACCGGCTCGCGAGCGTGAACACCGGCGTGCTGTCGCCGGCCGCGTTCAAGGGCGACACCGTCGATCCCTTCGGCCACTGCACCGGCCCGTTCACGCCCGTGTCCGAGAAGCCGAAGCAGTCCCTGACCCTGGACCGCAACGAGGACTACTGGGGCGGCCAGGTGAAGCTCGCCGGCGCCGAGATCCGGTTCATCACCGACGGCGCCACCCGCACCGCCCAGGTCCAGACCGGCGAGGCGGACGTGTCCCTGTCCATCCCGGTCTCCGGCCTGGCCGCGCTGGAGTCGGACTCCAAGGTGAAGGTCCTGAAGGCGGATTCGCCGCGGACCGCCACGCTGTACATGAACAACGGCAAGGCCCCGTTCGATGACGTCGAGTTCCGCAAGGCGGTCCGCTCGGCCCTTGATCTGGATGCGCTCGCCGCCAGCGTCTACGAGGGCGCGGCGATCCCGGCCAGCGGGCCCTTCGCGCCGTCGGAGCCGTGGGCCATCGAGGGTGCGCAGACGCCGAAGCAGGACGTTGACGCCGCCAAGAAGCTGCTGGCCTCCGCCGGCTACACTGCCAGCCGGCCGCTGGAGATCATCGCCATCGTGGAGCGCGCCGAGTTCGCAGACGTTGCCACCGTCATCCAGGAGAACCTGAAGGCCGTGGGCGTCCCGGTGAAGATCCAGACCAAGGAATACGCCGCCGTCGAACCGGACCTGCTGTCCGGCAACTACGACATGGTGCTGAGCCAGCGCAACCGCCTGATCGACATCGCCGACCCCATCGGCTTCCTCACCGCTGACTACACCTGCGACGGCACCTACAACCTCAGCCACTTCTGCAACGCCGAGTACGACAAGAAGATCGCCCAGGCAGCCACGACGGCCGACGCCGAGGCTCGCTACAAGCTGTATGCCGAAGCCGGCCAGATCCTCCAGGACCAGGCCGTGAACGTGTGGCTGGTCAATGAGCAGGCCATCGACGCCGTCCGCACCGACCTGCAGGCGCACGTCCAGGACCCGCTGGCGCGCTACGTGCTCCGGGCCGAAACGGCCAAGTCCGGATCGTGACGCTCCGCTGTACAGGACCCAAAGTGCTGGGTTCCGCATGATGCTGTTCCTCGCCAGGAGAACGGCGGCCCTGGTGGTCGCCGTTCTTCTGGCATCTTTCGTGGTGTTCCTCATCCCCTACGTCACTCCGGGCGACCCGGTGCGCAAGATCATCCGCTCGCGGGTGGCCGGCGACGCGATCGACGACTCCGCCGTCCAGGCACTAAGCGCCCAGCTGGGACTCCAGGATCCCCTGTGGACGCAGTACCTGCGCTGGCTCGGGCGCTTCGCCAGCGGCGACATGGGCCTGTCCTACACCAGCCGCACGCCCGTGGCGGACCAGGTGCTGCCCGCCCTCTGGGTCACGCTCAGCCTGGTGGTCATGACGCTCGCGGTGGCCGCGCTGATAGCGGTGATCCTCGGCATCGCCGCTGCCCTGAACGAGGGCCGCGCGGCCGACAAGGCCATCACCGCCGTCTCCCAGGCGTTCATCGCCATGCCGGAATACTGGCTGGCGCCGATGCTCGTGCTGGTCTTCGCGCTCGAACTGTCCGTTCTGCCGTCGGCCGGGTGGGAAGGCCCGACGTCGGCGGTGCTGCCCGTGGCGGTCCTCGCCCTGCGTCCGGCGAGCCATTTCACGTCCGCCGTGCGCGAAGGAATGCTGGATGCGCTGGGCGCCGAGCATGTCACCGCTGCACGGGGCAGGGGACTGAGCTACTTCCATACGGTCCGGAAGCACGTGATCCCCAACGGCCTGCTGCCCCTCACCACGCTGGCGGCCGTGTGGTTCGCAGGCCTGCTGGGCGGATCCGTCATCATCGAGGTCATCTTCGCGATCCCAGGCATGGGGCGCCTGCTGTTCGACGGCGTCCTGAACAGCGACATTCCGCTGGCGCAGGGGGCCGTGGTGGTGGTTGTGGGGCTGGCTGTCCTGCTGACTACGGCGGCGGATTTGGTCCACGGACTCCTCAACCCCCAGGTCAGGCTGCGCCATGCGTAAACTTCCCCTTCACATCAGGCTTGCCGCCTGCATCCTGGCCGTTGTGGTGCTGTCCGTGGCCCTGGCCGGCTGGATCGCGCCCTATCCGCCGGCGGAGCAGGACCTTGCCTCCCGGCTGTCCGCGCCCACCGCAACCCACTGGCTGGGCACCGACCACCTGGGCCGCGACACCCTGAGCCGGCTGCTCGACGGCGGCCGCTTCTCCCTGACCATCGCCGCCCTCGCCACGGTGCTCACTGCGGTCATTGGCACGGCGATCGGCGTGCTCAGCGCCCGGCGGCGGGGCTGGCTGGACGAGTTCTTCACCCGCACCAACGACATCCTCCTGGCCATGCCGGAAATGGTGGTGGCGCTGTTCCTGGTGGCCGCGCTGGGGGCGGGGTATCCCGCCCTGCTGCTGGCCCTGACCGTCACGGGCTGGACACCCTTCGCGCGGCTTGCACGGGCGCTGGCCTACGACGTCTCCGCCCGCGGCTTCATCGAGGCGGCCCGTGTGCTGGGCTGCTCGCCGTGGTTCACTGTGCGGCGGCACATCCTGCCGCACCTGGCAGGGCCGCTGCTGGGGCAGGCCACGCTCCGGTTCGGGCAGTTCCTGATCAGCGTCGGAGCCCTGTCCTACCTGGGCCTGGGGGTGCAGCCCCCGCAGTCCGACTGGGGCTCCATGCTCGCCGCCGCCCAGCCCTACGCCGTGAGGTCGCCGATGACCATCCTCGCGCCCGGCCTGGTGATCTTCACCGTGGCACTGTGCGTCACCCTCATAGGCCAGCATCTGGCGCGCATGTCCAGCAGCCGGCTGCTGCTGGCCACTGCCCCTGCACCGGAGGCCACCCATGCCTGAGGGCCTGCTCATCGAGGACCTGCACCTCAGCGTCCGGGCGCCGGCTTCCCGCCCGGTGCTTTCCGGCGTCGGCCTGTCCGTGGCTCCGGGCGAGTTCGTTGCCCTGGTGGGGGCCTCCGGAAGCGGCAAGACGATGACCGCGCTGGCCGTCCTGGGACTGCTGCCGCCGCAGATCCAGGCCGGGTCGGGGTCCATCAGCCTGGGCGGGACGGACCTGCTGCGCGCCAGCGGCGCGGAGCTCAACCGCCTGCGCGGCGGCCGGATCGGGATGCTGTACCAGCAGCCCAAGCGGATGTTCAACCCCCGCATGACCATTGGCAGCCACCTGGCCGAACCGCTGAAGCTGCACCGGGGGCTGCGCGGCCGCCAGGCCAGGGAGCAGGCGCTGGGGCTGCTGGCCGACGCAGGATTCGACGATCCCGCGCGGATTGCCAGGGCCTATCCGCACCAGCTGTCCGGCGGGATGGCGCAGCGGGCCATGCTGGCCGTGGCAATGGCGGGACAGCCGGAGCTGCTGCTCGCCGACGAGCCGACCTCCGCACTGGACAAGGTACTGGAGCGGCAGATCCTGGAACTGATCGACAACCAGCGGCGCCGGCACGGGCTCGGTGTCCTCTACATCACCCACGACCTCGCCACCGTCTCCGCGTTCGCCGACCGGGTGGTGGTGATGGATGCCGGTTGCGTCCAGGAGGAAGGCCCGGCCAGGACCGTCCTCGGCGCGCCCCGGACCGCATGCGCCAGGGAGCTTCTGGAGGCGTGCGCCCTCACCCGCCGCCGTATTGCCGCGGCGGGGGAGCCCGGACCGTCCCGCGACATCCTGGCCCTGCACGGCGTCACCAAGCGGTTCGCCAAAGGGCGCGGCGCCCGCCCGGCCTTGGACAACGTCTCGCTGAGCCTCCGGGAAGGCGAGATCCTCGGCGTCCTCGGCCAGTCCGGCTCCGGGAAGAGCACGCTTGCCCGGCTGCTGGTGGACGTCGAGGCCCCGGACCGGGGCAGCATCGCCCGGACACTGTCCAGGGCGGACGGCAGGAACGACGACGGCGGCGCCGGTTCCGGCGTCCCCGGCACCGAGGTGCAGCTGGTCTTCCAGGAACCGCACGACGCCTTCGATCCCCGGATGAAACTGTTCGCCAGCCTGGAAGCCCCGCTGCGACGGCAGCGGGCGTGCACGGCTGACGAACGCCGGGACCGCATCCACCAGGCCGTCCGGGACGTTGAGCTGGAACCCGGCATGCTGGACAGGTACCCGAGCCAGTGTTCAGGGGGCCAGCTGCAGCGGCTGACGATCGCCCGGGCGCTGCTGCTGGACCCGGCGGTGCTGATCTGCGACGAGGCAACGTCCGCGCTGGACGCCGTGACGCAGCGGAAGGTCCTGGACCTGCTGCTGCGCCTGCACCGGGACCGCCGGCTTTCGCTGATCATGATCTCCCACGACATGAACGTCATCCGGTACATGAGCCACAGGGTGGCCGTGCTGTACCAGGGTGCCCTGGTGGAGCTGGCCGGCACTGCCGACTTCTTCGCCAACCCCCAGCACCGGCACAGCAAGGAACTGGTGGCGGCCGCCCGCGCCCACCCGACGGCGTGCGCCGCCCCGGTGGCCTGCAGTGACCTGGCGGCCTGTGCCCACCGGGGGTCCGGCAGGCTGGGGACTACCCGTCTCCTCGAACTCGTCACCAGCCCGGACTCATAAGGACCACCTGACCCATGGCGTACCTGCCTGAAACCCGCATTCTGCTCGGCACCCAGCTGGTGTTCAATCTGGGCTTCTACGCGGTGATTCCCTTCCTGGCCGGCGCCATGGGCGGGGATTACGGACTGGACGCCGCCGCCGTCGGGCTTGTTCTTGGCGCCCGGACCTTCAGCCAGCAGGGGATGTTCCTGTTCGGCGGGCTGATCGCCGACCGGTGGGGCGCCCGCCGCGCGATCCTGACCGGCTGCCTGGTCCGCATCGCCGGGTACGCCACGCTGGCGGCCGCTTCGGATTTCACGCTGTTCCTGCTCGGCGCCGTGCTGACCGGTGCGGGAGGGGCGCTGTTCTCGCCTGCCCTGGAGTCGCAGCTGTCCCGGGCGGACCGCTCCCATGCAGACCCGTCCCATTCAGACCCGTCCCCTGCGGACAATACAGGCCAGACCAAGGAACGGGCCCCGGGTAAGGCGCGGCGCTCGGTGTTCGTCTGGCTGGCCATCACGGGGGAGATGGGTGCCCTGGTTGGCCCGCTCCTGGGAGCTGCCCTGCTGGGGTGGGGCTTCCGAGCGGCGCTGGCGGCCGGCATTGCCATCTTTGTTGCGGTGACGGTGGTGCTGTGGTTCCGCCTGCCCGCCGGTTCACCGGAGAAGGCGGTAGCTGGCGCGGGGGAGCCGGGAGCGTCACCGGGCAAGTCCCTGGGCGCCCTTGGATGCCTGAAGAACCGGCGCTTTGTGGGGTTCTGCCTGCTCGCCAGCACCAACATGGTGGCCTACAACCAGCTCTACTTCGCGTTCCCGCTGGAGCTGGACCGGCGGGGCCTGGACGGTTCGTGGCTGGCCATGCTTTTCCTGCTCGCCTCCGTGCTGACGTTGCTTCTGCAGCTGCCAGTGGCCGCGGCCGGCCAGCGGCTGGGGCCGGGCCGGGCTATGTCTGCAGGCTTTCTGCTGCTGGGCGCCGCGTTGGGCGCGGCCGCCGTGACGTCCGGCGACGCGGAATCCGCCGGTCCCGTGGCATCCGGTTCCGTGGCCTCTGGCTCGGCGGAGGCCGGTGCGGTGGCCCTGATGGCAGGCATAGTCGGCGCGCTGATCCTGGGACACATGCTCCTGACACCCACAATCCTGTCGCTGATTCCGCGGTTCATCCCGGCGGAGGGGGCCGCGTCAGGCCGCGGCGCATATTACGGACTGTCCGCTACCTGCGGCGGCATCGCCGTTCTGGTTGGGAATGCACTGCTGGGCTGGCTGCTGGACCTGACGGACCGGCACCACTGGTGGCCGGGCACACCCTGGCTGCCGATGGTGGGTCTCGCGGTCCTTGCCGCGCTGACGATGCCGCGGCTGCTGCACGGAATCCACCGCGGCAACGGGCTCGCACCCACGGCAGCCGCGAATTCACAGGAGCGGGTGGCATAACGGCCCCGCCGCCAAAGCCAACTGGCGGCGCGGGCGGTGGTTACGTCCCCGTCCAGCGGCGGAGGGTGCTGTTCACGAGGCCGATCAGCACGGCCGTCCACCAGCACGCCTGCGAGATGCTGAGTGCGATCAGCAGCCGCGTGCGCAGACGGCGGCCCAGTTCGCTGAAGCGTGTTTCCCGCGGAAGCGCGAACATCTTGTGCATGGCCGGGGCGATGCTCAGGCCGTTCAGCATCAGGATGAGCACGCAGCCAAGCTTCACCGCGGTTACCGGGTTGGTGAGGTCGGGCTGGATGAGGGCTCCGGAGGCCAGCAGGAGTGCCAGGCCGCCCCAGATCAGCGGCTTCGCTGCCTTCTCAAGCTTGGGTGATTCGTGCATGTGCACTTTGCCCATGAGCCACAGCAGGCCCAGCCAGTCGACAACGAGGATGGTGCCGAAGGACAGCACCAGGGCGAGGATGTGGGCGGCGAGTCCAATGCGGTGGAGTTCCGGGCCGCAGTCCACGAAGTGCCCCACGAGCAGGGAGGCGAGCCAGCCTGCGGTGCAGAGGACACCCAGCAGGAACAGCCGGATGGTCTGCCTGCGGGAGGTGGGGGTCCTTAGCGCGGCGCGGTTGCGGCGGGGAACGAACTGGCGCTGGGATTGGGACCAGGCTGCGGAGATTGCCGCGGTACGGGTTTCAGGGCGGGTCAAGGTGGTGCGGGTGTCGGCGATCATAAATGCCGGCCTTTCATCACTGTTGTGCTCCCCTGAGAGTGGTGCCGGGAGCTGGGCTGACCGGGAGTTCCGGACAGCAGGGAACTGCTGGGCTGGGTTGGGGATTTTCTTATGGTGCCTGGCGTGGCTGGCGCGCTGCGATGCAGGGCGGGGGCTCCTGGAGCTTGTGGCTCTGGAGGAGTTTCGGGCTACCTAAATGAATACGATACAGGTTGATTTATGGATTAAGCAAAGAAAGCGTGTTCTATTGATCGGCGCGTCGCCCCCAAATTCGGTCTGACGATCATGTATTGCGGCATCTTCGAATCGGCCTCCCGCTGGTGTGCAGATGGCCTGCTGTGAGGGGGGTCGCCGCGGTGCGGATTGCGTCTTAGCCGTCCGAACCGTGTCCGCCGCTGTCGTCTCCCGGTTCGGGCGCCTTGCGATGTCCGCCCTGGTCATCGCCCGGTTCCGCGGTGGTGCGCAGGCCGCCCTTATCGTCGCCGTCGTCACGTGGTTTGAGCGACGGCGTCGGGCGCTGGCCGCCGCCGTCCACAGACGTCACGCCCGGCGTCGCTTTCACGCTGACGACGGCGGCCGGAACCCGAGTCCTGCTCGCGCTATTCGGCAGGAGGACATTGTTCGCGTTGCCGGTGCCCGTGGGCGTGGTGTTCAATACCTGCGAATTGACGGCCAGGGCGGCGGATCCGGTCACGAGGATCCCGGCCACGCATAGCGCGACGGCTGCTCTGGTTTTCATGGTCCACTCCAGGGGCATCGGAAAGAGTTTTCGTGTAGGCGGAAGCCCGGGAACCGGCTGGCTTCAGCCTCGCTCCTGGATCTCGTGCAAATGCGCCAGCATTGCCTGTTCGGGGTGTCCGGGGTGTTCGGAGATGTGCCTGAGCAGCGACAGCCGGATCTCCGAGTTCAGGCCCTCGTCGCCAAGGATTTCGCCGATGAGCCGCATCAGCTGGCGCTGCAGTATTCCGCCCTGCGGGGTGCGCTGGGCTGGCCGTTGACCTGCCCGCTGGCCTGCCCGTGCCGTGTCGGGGACTGCTGCAGGGCCTCCGGCGGCGTGCCGGGCAGGCAGCCTCTCCGGCGTGGGGGACTGCCAATGGTTGTCACCGGGTGAATACGGGTCCGGGCTCATCATCTTATTTACCTTCCACCTGCGCCGCCCCGCGGGCCCTTCCGGCATGCGATGAGACCGGCGGCGTTGCCGGCAAATCCCGGTGCGAAGGGGAATGCCGTCTGCCGGTATTGTTTCGGCTCTCCATGGTGGATTTGCTGGTGAACCTTGGAGTCCAGAGGAGGCAGGGTCCCCCCAACCGGAAGGTGCGTCAAAAGCACGCGCGGCGGCGTGCGGCCGCCGCTGGGTTGGGGGTTCGGGTTCCCCAAGGTTAAACGGGATTTTCCTAGGTGCCGCTGGCACGATCTTTCCATCTGGTCCGACGCCACAGCCGCGAGTGGTCGTTTAGCCAGCTGGCCGGCCCGGCATTGCACCCCCCCTGACATGCCGGGCCGGCAACCCCCAGGCCTTTCGCTGGACCGCCCTACCTTTAGCTGGCCGCCCTGAAGGTGCCCGTCCTCGAGGGGGCCGCCGGTCCGCAAACCCTCAACTCTGCCGGGACCCCCACTGCACCCGAACGCCTCCGCCGGGGACCCGCCGTCGTCCGTCAGAACACCTGTTCCACAACCGCCTGGGTGAGTTGGCGGATGATGGCGGTCTGTACGGGGATTTCCGCGACGCTGGCGCCCAGCGAATACACCACGAAGGCGTAGGCGCGCTGACCCTGGACCAGGATGCTCGCGTCGTGCAGGTTCCCGTTGAGCAGCCCGTACTTATGGAAAACAGTGATCCCGGGAGGAACTGCGGCGGGGATCAGTGTCTCGTAATTGGTGTTCTGCATGTAGGACAGCAGCTCGGCGGTGTGGGCCGGACTGAGCAGGCGGCCGTTGTAGAGCAGGACCAGAATCCTGGCTGTCTCAGCAGGGGACAGCGTGTTGAAGGTTCTGTCGTACGGAATGCCGAGCGACGCCGCGTAATCATGGATGCCCTGGTAGCCGACGGCACCCAGGATCAGCGCCCATGATGTGTTGTTGCTCTGCTGGATCATCTGCCGGATCTGGGAGGCGGCGGTCTGGCCGCCCATCGGCGCCGTGAGGGACAGGACACCCGCCTCGGCAAGGTGGTAGTACGCGGCCGCGGCAAGGATTTTGCCCGTGCTGGCCGCCACGAACTTCTCCCGGACGCCGAACTGGCGGACAACGCCGTCGGACATGTCAACGAGGGCGACGCCCAGCTGGTACCGGCTGTTGGCTGCGATGATGGCGTTGAGCTGTTCCTCGAGAGTTGCGTCGGCCGGTGCCGCCGGCGGCACCGGTTGGGGTGGCGGTGCAGGGGCTGTTGGTGGTGCCGGTGCGGCGGGTGCCGGGGAGGGACGCACGACGGCGGCGGGTGGGGTAGGTGCCGTCCGTTTGGCCGTCGTCTTGGGGCTGGGCTGTTTTGCACGGCTGGGAGTTGGCGCCGGGGCCGACGCCTGCGGGGCGGGCTTGGTTGTTGGCGGCGACGCAGTCTTGCCCGGCAAAGGCGCAGCCGCCGGCGCGGCGCCCGGCGCAGCCCGTGAAGGTACCGGAGGCGGGGCCAGGGCTGACCCGTAGGCAGTGGTTGCGGTCAGCACCATCGCAGCGCAGATGATCAGGAGCCGGCCGCGGGGCTCCGCCGGCCAGGGGACTGCCTGGGTGGACTCTGTGCCACGCCGGTGCCGGCGGCGGGCGCGATGCCGGCCGGGGACCCTGCTCATCGCCCAGACCTCATTGCCCGGACCTCATTGCCCGGACCTCTTGGCCTTGGACCGGAAATGTGTAGCGCCTGCCACTCGCCTCACCCCAATTCGCCTGCCGCCGTCGTCAGGGGCGGCACACGGCCACGCTGGCACCCGGAGGTTGGGAAAAGGTGGGGCCCTGGTCGGGAAAAGTTGACTCAGGACACCAATATGGGGGATGGCGCGGTCAGGGCAACAGCCGGGGGTTCGCGGGGATGATGGGGATCAGGCCCGTGGGCAGCTTGATTTCGGCGTCCTCGGGCCGGTCCTGTCCCGCCCGTTCGATCGCCGCCCGGAAGTGGGGCAGGCTGCGCTCCACCATGTCCTCGCTGGCCGTGAGGGAAATCCGGAAAAACCCCGGCGTCTCGAACAGGGCGCCCGGAAGCACAAAGACATCCTCCTGGCCCAGCGCCTCGGTGAAGGCCTCGTCGTCATGAATGGGGCACTGGATGAACAGGTAAAAGGTGCCCTCGGACGGCCGGAGCCGGTATCCCATGCCGCCCAGCTCCTGGACCAGACGGTCCCGCTTCTGCTGCAGCTGGCCGACGTCGATGGTGAACGTCTCCAGCCGCGGCAGCGCATACTGCAGGACGGCGTTGGGGTAGATCCAGCCCATGGCCAGCTGCATGGCCTCGATGGCGGTGCCGAGCTCCTTGCGGTCCGGCATGCTCGGCGGCAGCGCCAGGTATCCGATCCGCTCGCCCGGCGACAAATGCGTCTTGCCGTAGGAGTAGGCCAGGAGCGTGTAGGGATAGAACTCCGCGGGGCTGTGGAAACGGGTGCCGTCGAAGACGATCCTGTTATAGGGCTCATCCGACACCAGGTAAATCCGCCGGCCTATCCGCTCCGACGCGTCGTCGAGGAGCGTGGCCAGCCTGCGGAGGAGCTCCGGCGGGTAGATCCTTCCGGTCGGGTTGTTCGGCGAGTTGATGATCACCACACGGGTCCGCTCCGTGATGGCCGCTTCGATGGCCGCCAGGTCGAGGTCGAAGGTTTCGAGGTCGATCCGGACTTTGACAGGGACCAGTCCGGCCTCGACGGCCAGCGGCTCGTAGAGGAACCAGGGCGGCAGGCTGTAGATGACCTCGTCGCCGGGATCGGTAACCGCCTTCAGCGCAAGGGCGATCGCGGTGAAGCCTCCGGTGGTGAGGTACAGGTCCTCGGGTTCGAACCGGACGTCGAGCAGCCTGCTCAGGGAATCCGCCGCCGCCTCCCGCGCATCCATCTCGTTGGTCTTATACGCGAACCACTGGTCGTCGTGCGGGTGGAGCGCGTCCCGGAGGGCGTCAACGTAGGCCTCCTGCGGCATCTGGTGCGGGTTGCCCAGGGTGAAATCGCAGATGCCGGGGAGGTGCTTGCGGTGGGCATAGGTGGAATGGTTCAGGTGCTCGGAGATCCGCCGGAAGGACGGGATGGAAGCCACCTCAAGGGCGCGCCGCGAGGCGGGGGAGTCCGTCACAGCCCGGTTTCCTGCGGCTTGGCATTGGCCTTCGCCGTGAGCAGGAGATACTCCCATTCCATCTGCGCGGTCGTATCGCCGTGGGCTTCGATGTAGTTGCCGGCAAGTTCCGTGAGTGCGTTGTCCAGGGCCTTGGCCTTCTCCTCGTCACCGGACAGGGACTTGTACACGGAGATGGTGGGGCCGTAATGCGACTTGAAGTAGTGCAGGAAATCTTCGGGCTGGCGGAAGCTGGTGATCGCGACTGTCCGCTTTTGCGCCCGGATCTCGCTCAGCCGGTCGCCGAACAGCTCACGGACATGGTCTTCGCTGCCCCACAGCGGCGCTGGCTGCGCGCCGGGCGGGGGCGGGGGAGCGAAGGGTTTCATGGCGGCGAACATCTGCCCGATGAAGCCCTCCGGGGTCCAGTGCAGCATGCCGACGGTCCCGCCCGGCTTGCAGACGCGCACCAATTCGTCGGCGCTCGCCTGGTGGTGCGGGGCGAACATGGCACCGAGGCAGGACATGACGACGTCGAACTCGCCGTCCGCAAAGGGGAGATTCTCGACGTCCGCCTCCACCCACTCGAGCTCAACGCCGCGGTCGGCAGCCTGCCGCCGGCCGGCGTCGAACATCTCCGGGGTGAGATCGCTGGCTATCACCCGGGCACCCATCATGGCCGCGGGGATGGCAGCATTGCCGGCGCCCGCGCCGACATCCAGGACGCGCTGGCGCGGTTTGATGTTGCAGGCCTCCACCAGGATGGCGCCCAGGTCCGCAACGAGCTCGCTGGCCAGGGCAGGGTAGTCGCCCTGCGCCCACATGGCCCGGTGTTTTTCCTTCAGGGCCTTGTCCGCCCCGGCTTGATCGTTCATGTCCGCGCACCTCTGCTTTCGCGGGTCCAGGAGCAGCGCCCCAGCTGAGTCAGTGGAGGCTGTGGTGCGACTTATTGTGGGCTTCCCGGCTGGGCTTGTAAAGGTTGCGCATCCCCGACTGGGTAGCAGCAGAGGGCGTTGTCAGCGCTGAGAACGCCCTGACGTGCAACCCAGATGCGCGGATGTGTCAGGAGTAGTCCGCCTTCAGCAGCGCCGACTGCGTGGCGAAGGCCGGGTCCCCGGTCTGCCGGCCGAGGATTGCGAGCTGGCTGGTGACGCCCTTGTGGTAGCCCGCCGGGGCCCGCCACACGTACTGGCCAAAGGGGCTGGCGGCATACCAGGAAATGGTCCCCGGGCGCCGGTAGCTGGTGAAGTAGTCGCGGATGGTGGTGGCAGCGGTGTTGAACATCCACTGCGCGGTGGCGTTCTTGGTGAGCCGGTAGTAGTCGTAGGCGCCCCAGGCCGCATAGATGTGCCCGTTGACCACATGGCTGGAGGGGATGTTCGTGCCCACGTATTCCTCAAACCACATAGAGACCTTGCTGCCGCTCAGCACCAGGTCCTGGAACCACGGCTTGCCGTTCTTCTTGGGCACCTGGTACGAGCGGAAGACGCGGTCGGCATGGGTCTTCCAGTAGGTGTTGCCGGTGGTTTCGTACAGGTTCACCAGCGTGGAGAGCATCATCCCCTGCGCCATGCCGGAGTACCAGGGAATGCCCATGTCGATCCTGTTGCCCGGCGTGTGCCTGAACTTGTACGGGAACCACATGGCCCCGCTGGCGTCCGAGAACGAGCCGGACAGGATGTAGCGTGTGGTGGCGTCGGCGCGGCGCAGGTACTCCGGGTTCTTGGTGACGCGATACGAGGAGAGCATCTGGTTCACGAACCACGCGCTGTTCACCGGGTGGTAGACAACCACATTGTTGATCTTGATCTGCACCACGCCCTTACTGTTCACCGTCCCCCACGTTGTTGCGGTCAGGGGAACCACAGCCGTGCCGATGTAAGGGGAACCGCCGGCGGTGTTGATGGTGTAGTTCGCGTTGGCGTAGGTGAGCTGCACGGGCGGCGCCGCCTGGGACGTGACGGCAGCGGCCAGGAGCATCGCGGCGGCCGCGATCAAAGCCGTAAGAGAGCGTGAGATATCGCGGTAGCGCAAAGAAATTCCCCCATGAGACCAGGCCAGATTGCGCCAATGGTAGCAAGCCGGACGCCTTGGCAATACAGGCAGCAAGAAGCAACCCAACTGGGTCGCAGCAGAGGGGGTTCTGAGGGCTGAGAACCCCTTTAAATGCGACCCAGTTGGGGAATTGGGGACGGTGGGGTCAGCGCCCTGGTTAGTCCCGGCGTCGGACGGCGTACGCGAACAGACACGTCGTGGCCACGGTGGCCAGGTACCCGGCGATGACGATCAGCGAGATGCCAGCCCAGAAGTAGTTGGTGGTGCTGGCCTCCTGGCCGATGCCGGGAACGATCATGACCAGCGAATACACCGATACCGCAGTCGAGGCCAGCCCCAGCACCATGGGCAGCCCGATCCAGAGCCGCGCCGAACCCCAGTGCCCGCCGAAGCCGTCCCAGACGTTCCACTCGTGGCCGTCATTGCGGAGAATCAGCCAACCCGCGGGAATCATGAAACAGCCCACCACCAGGAACGCTGCCACCACATCCGCCGGCCGGTGCCACTGGTTCACCAGCGTGGACATGCCCGAGGCGATCGCAAACGTCCCGCCGACAAAGCCGGCCAGCGGCCGCCACCGCGGCGACGCCATCAGGAACACGGCCGCCGCCGCGGACGCCGCCAGCGTGGTGTGTCCGGAGGGCAGCGAATTCAGCTCCAGCGTCTCCACGCCCCGGTACGGCCGCAACGGCAGCAGGTCCTTGAGCACCTGCGTGGCGATGTTCGCCGCCACGCACGCCGCCACGGCAATGCCCGCGGCCCGCCAGCGGCGGTGAATCACCGTCACCAGCAGAACGACGACGGCGGCCATCACCAGGGAGATGGTGGGCAGCCAGTCCAGGAACCGGGTGGTCACCTTGCCCGCGGGCCCGTGGATTTCCACGGCCTCCACGAGGGCGGACTCGTCGATGAACTGGCCCGTGGTGGTCCGGACGAAGTAGTAGTAGGTGGCGGCGAGCCCTGTAGCGCAGACCAGGGTGGCCACGGCGAACAGGAAGCCGGTGCCCGCTGCCAGGCGCATCCGTCGAGCCGCCGGCTGACGGCCCTGCTTCTGACGGCCCTGCTTCTGGCGGCCTTGCTTCTTACGGCGGGGGTCCCTGAGCTGGAAAGTCATCGTAACAAGGGTGTCACAGTTTGCTGGGAGTCGCCTGTCCGCCCGGTGGGTGCGCCCTGTTGTGGCCCGGCTTTCCCGGCACCCATGGATGCTCGACTCTGCAGGCCAGAGGGCATTACGTTTGGGGCATGACCGAACATCCAGAGGAAAGCCCCGCTGTGTCCGAAGAACCGGTCCGCGCAGAACCGGTACGTGACGAAGCCGGCCGCGAAGAACCTGCCAGCGACGAAACCGACCTCAGCACCAAACTGGACCCGGATTTCATCCCGCAGCAGGGCGAAGCCCCCGACGCCAAGCGGGCCCGTGAGCACCCCGAGGAAACCGGCAGCTGACGTTCCGGAACGCCGCCGGCAACGTACGGAACGCCGCCGGCTGGCGGCTAAAGTTGGTGCATGGGCGGTATCGCGGATGTACTTGGCCCCATCCTGGAAATCATGACGTGGGTGGGCTTCCTCCCCGGCGTGCCGTTGCTCGTATGGGGACTGATTATCGAACGGCGCCGCTGCGCCTGGACCAAAACCACGGGTGAGGTGTACACCGCCGGCGGCTTTACCGGCTTCCGCTGGACCGACCAGGAAAACGTCCCGCGCCAGACCCTGGTGGACTCCGACGTCGCGCGCGGCCTCGTGGCCGGCACCACGGTGGAACTGCATTACGACCTCTGCCACCCGTCGCGCTGGGGCCTGAGACCCCCCAAACACGACAACACCATCCTGATCCTCGGCTGGATCCTGACCGGAGTGGGCATTCTGAGCACCGTCGGGGGCTTCGTGCTGCTGCTCTTCTGACGGCCGCGAACAAAGGGCCCGGACAAAGGGGCCGGGTCAGCCCAACCGGACAGACCAACCCAACCGCGCAAACCAACCCGGGCCGGACATGCGTCGGATACCCGTGCCGCGGCGGGTACCCGGTCTGTGGGGCAGCTGAAGCTGCGTTTTCCGTCTGCTAGACGTGGGGATCGACTGTTGAAGCCCGGCCGGCGCTCGCGGAACGACCGCCGCGCCGATTCCTGTCGCGCAGGTGGTCCAGCAACGCCTGTTCAGGATGCCCGGGGTTCTCTGCCAGGTGGCGCAGGAGCCGGCGCCTGACCTCGGACCGCGGATCCGCCGTGGCGAGCACGTTGTGGATGATGTCCAGGACCTGTTGGTGGAGTTCCGAGTCGTCCACCATCACCGTGGTGGGCTGGCCGTAAGGGGAGTCAACCGTGGAGCCCCATCGCTCCGGCGGAATGGGTTCATACAGATCGCGGAATTCCGTGTGCATCACTGGCTCCTTATTGCGGGGGGAAACTGCTTCTTCGGATTGCCGCCGCGTGCGCTTATTCATTGCTGCTGCCACTCCTGCCGCTGGTGGAGGAGAGACCGTCAGTGCCAGCGAGACCGTCAGTGCCAGCGAGACCGTTAATGCCGGAGAGACCGTTTGTGCCGTCAAGCTCGCTCGAGGACGTTGTATCGTCAGTGGGTGCCACTGCCGGGGAAGTGACCTGGGCCGGTTCCACAATCTCGACGCCGGGATCATCAGAGGATACGGCGGGGTCTTCGCCGGAATTGGCTGGGTCGTCGGGTGCCAGCCCGGTCTGGGCCGGTTCTGCTGGCTTCGTGGAGAGAGGCGAGGAGGTGGCAGGATTCAGCGGCGCCGATTTGAGCGCCGGTGACGAGGCCTTGGGCGTTGCCGTGGGGTTGGTGAGCGGCGACAGTCGCGGGGTCAGGACCGAGTCGCGGGGGGCCGGTTCACGAACAATCACCCCGGGTTCCTGACCTGTCGGCGCCCCTGTGACGGCCTGCGCCCAGACGGTGATGCTGGCGAGACCCACCAGCGGAATGCTCAGCAAGGACCACCTCTTCATCGGCCTGCCACACCTCCTTCGTGAAACAACTTTGAGGCGTGAAGGTGAGGCAGGGATGAGACGCGGATGAGAGTCTTCTCATGTACCCGGCGGGCACGCGTCAGGTGGGCAGAAGGCCTAAATCGAGTGGCCTTCCGCATCATCAGTGCCGGCTGCCTCATCGGGAGCCGCGGCGGAAGGGCCGGTCAGGCACACGAGCCGGTAGCCCACGCCGCGGATGGTCTGGATGCGGTCCTGGCCAAGCTTGTGCCGCAGGTACCGCACGTATACGTCAACCACATTGGAGGACCCCTCGAAGTGGTAGCCCCACACGCGGCTCAGGAGCTGCTCGCGGCTGAGCACCTTGCCGGCATTCTCCATGAACGTCCGGGCCATGACGAACTCCCGCGCGGACAGGTCGATCACGCGGCCGCCGATCTCGGCAGTGCGCAGGTTCACGTCAAGCGAGAGGTCACCGCAGACGAATGTCGGGGCGGAGGTCACCGCCTGCGCGCCCCGGAGCCGGAGCTTGATGCGGGAGAGCAGTTCCTCGAAGCGGAAGGGTTTGGTCATGTAGTCGTCCGCGCCGCCGTCGAGCGCCGCTACCGTACTTTCTAGGCTGTCCGCCGCCGTCAGAATGATCACCGGAATCGTCGAGTGCATGTCGCGGAGGTTTTTGAGGACGGTGAGGCCATCCATCCTGGGCATGCCGATGTCCAGGATGAGGAGATCGAACTCCCCGGACGTGGCGTAATCCAGTGCTTTCACCCCGTCGGAGACCTGGGTGGTGGTGTAGCCGGCCGCCGTGAGGCCCTTGGCGAGGAAGGCCGCGATGCGCGGCTCATCGTCGGCGATCAGGATCCGGGTCAAGGCGCGCCTCCCGCCGGGGTTGCCAATTCAATGCCCGACGCCGGTCCGGCCGGCTTCGGTTTGCCCCCTGCGGTGCCCGTTCCTTTATGTCGCGGTCCCTTGGCAGGCGGGCCCTTGACGGACGGGGCTTCGCTGCCGCTCCGGCCGGCGCTGTCCGCGGCGGCGGAATCATCCGTTTTACGGTCCGCGTCCTTGCCGCCGGAGGGGATCCGGAGCACGAAGCGGCTGCCCTTGCCCTCCTCCGATTCCAGCTGCACCGTGCCGCCATGCGCCTCGGCGATGGCCTTCACGATGGACAGTCCCAGGCCCGAGCCTTCCGAGGTTGCCGAATTGCTTCCTTTGCCGAAGCGCTCGAAGATGCGCTCATGATCCTCTGCGGGGATGCCGGTGCCGGTGTCCGACACCCAGATCTCCAGCTCTCTGGATGCGGAGTCTGCCAGCTCCCGCACCACTGACGCCCGACCGCTTTGGGGGGTGCCGTCGTCGTTCTCCACCCAGGCGCCCCCGACCGATATCCGGTCCGACTCGGAGGTGTGTTTGACCGCGTTCGCGGCGAGCTGCTCCAGTGCCTGGGTGAGCCGGCGGCGGTCAACGCGGATCAGGCCGCCGGGCTTGGCGTCCAGGCGCCACTGGCGCTCGCCGAGGACCCGGACCCGGTTCAGGACGTCCTCCAGGAGGTCGTCGGCCTCCACCCAGGCGGGAGTCACGAAGTCCGGCCGGCCGCTGCGGGCCAGGATCAGCAGGTCATCCACCAGTACCTGCATCCGGTCCAGCTCGTCCAGGAGCAGCATGCGGGTCTGGTCGACGTCGTCGGGATCCCCGGCCCGGAGCAGCTCCAGGTAGCCGCGGATGATGGTCATGGGGGTGCGCAGTTCGTGGCTGGCGTCGTGGACGAACCGGCGCTGGTTGTCGAAACCGGACTCCAGCCGCTCGAGCATGCGGTTGAAGTTCATGGCCAGCTGGGCAATATCGTCCGTGCTGTCCGGCACCTCAACCCGCTTGGTCAGGTCCTCAAAGGTGGTGGCTTCCGTGGCCTCACGAAGCCGCCGGACCGGACTCAGCAGCCGCCCGGTGACCAGGTAGCCCACCAGGCCGGTCAGCGCGAGCGTCGCCAGGGACGCCAGGGCGAAGGTCCACATGGAACCGAAAACCTCGGCGCGCTGGGCCCCGATCTCGCTTGAGGCAATCAGCAGGCCCTGGTCCTGGCGGCCGCCGGCAGTCAGCGAAACGGACGTGATCGCCAGGCGCACCTTCCGGCCGTCCAGGTCAATGTCGCGCATCACGGTCTGGCCGGGGGCGCTCCACCCCCAGACATGGTCCGTGACGGCGGCCGTGTTCAGGTTGGTTGGCTGCTCCGCAGCGGGCAGGATGACGTTGCCCCCGCGGAGCACGGTCATCACGGACTCGAAGCCGCCCGGGGCGCCATTGCGCAGATAGGTCCTAAAAAGGTCATGCACGGTGGTGTAGGGGGCGCCGCCGAAATTCGGCCGGCCCTGTCTGGCAAGCTCGTCCAGGTTCTCGCGCGGCAGCTGCAGCTCGGCGTTGACACGGTCATTGAGGCTCTTCAGCTGGGCGGCGTGGGTGGCAGCGCCGGCCACAAAGAGACCCACCGCCATGAAGACGAGCAGCGTGGCCAGCAGCCGGAAGCGGACGGAATGGAGTTCCGTGCGCAGTGCGCTGGCCGCATTCATGGGACTACCCGACCTCTATTTACGTGTGACCTGCGTAACGCGATGCACAGCCGGGCCGCCCGCGCAAAATATTTTTGAAATCCTGAGCGGCCGGCAAAGACGCTCATCGCCGAGTACTCGGAGTACTTGGTTGTACCCGGGCCGGCCATGGTCCGCCTCATTGGATCACCCATTTCATGCTGATTCGGCGGTCCTCCGGGGACGAGGATCGCGGTAGTACCGCTCTAACTGCGGTAATACGAATGTAGCCCCGGGTTCTTGGGAAAAACTTGGTGTTTCTTGACCCCGCTGCCATCCTCCCGGCGGGTTTCAGGGGAGCCCCGGGCCACCCCCACCGAGTGGTGGCCGGCTCGATGCAAAAGCAACCAAGTAGTGCCCTGACCGAAATTCGAGTACTCGCTACTCGTGCCCCTACTTGCCCGAGTGACAAGTATGAATCCAAGCCATTCATGGGGAATGCAGTTCACATGGGGATAGTAGGTGCAGGAAAATGGTTCAGACTGTTGCAGAAGATACTCGTTGGTCCCGGAGGGTCAACGACGACGAGTACCTTCCTAACTCGATGGAAGAAGCCGGTGGCACAACGACGAAGTTGTCCATCAACATCCTGGGTCCGCTCCGGGTCCGCCGCGGCGGCGTGGTCATCGGATCCCACGAACTTGGCGGTCCCAAGCCCCGCCAGGTCCTTGAAATCCTGTTGCTCAAGCTGGGGACCCCGGTCTCCAAAAACCACCTGATCGACGTCTTGTGGAACGGCCAGCCGCCGGCTGAGGCCCTCTCCACGCTGGAAAGCTACGTCAGTGTGCTGCGCCGCCACCTCCAGCCGGGAAGCGGCAAGGGCGGCGCCCTCCGCACGGTCACCGGCGGCTACATGATCGACCGCAGCATGGTTGACCTTGACCTCGACCGTTTCGATGACCTGCTCAAGCAGGCCGGACATGCCTCTCCGGAGGAGTCGTTCCGGCTGCTCGAGAAGGCCCTCGACATCGCTTCGGTGCCGCTGCTCGGCGATGAGCTGCTGGCCGGCTGGGCCGAGGAGGAGCGTGCGCTCCACTCCGCCCGCGTCGCCAGCATCAAGGCACGGGCAGCGGAAGCCGCTGTCGCCGTCGGACACCCGGAGCGTGCGGTGGCCCTGGCCAGCGAACTGCTCGTGGACGATCCCATCAACGAGCGCGCCTGGACCGCCCTGGTCCTGGGCCTCGAAGAGTCCGGGCAGTACATGGAAGCGCTGCGGGCCTACGGGCGCTGCCGCCGGGTCATGGACCAGGAGATCGGCTGCCTCCCCGGACGCCCGCTGCGGGAAGCACACGCCCGGCTGCTGCAGGCAACGGCCGCCAGCGAGGACGAAATGGACCTCTCAGATTCTGATGCTCCCACCCCGGCAACATCGCAGATCACCCGGGAAATCAGCATCCTGACCATCGACGACCACAGCACGTTCACGGAACTGCTGACGGCAGCCCTGGACCGCGAACCGGACCTGCGGAGCGTCGCCTCGGCCACCACCGCCAAGAGCGGCGTGGAGCAGAGCATCGCCCTCAAGCCCGACGTCGTGATCATGGACTTCCACCTGCCCGACGGCGACGGCCTCACCGCCGCTGCCCGGATCCTCGCCGACGCCCCGAACACCCGGATCGTCATGCTCACCGGCGACCCGACACCGGAAGCGCTGCGGACCGCCGCCTCGATGGGCATCTGCGCCTTCCTGCCGAAGGGTGGATCGCTGTCCACCCTCCTGGACACACTCCGCTACGCACGGGCCGGCAACATGGTGGTCCACCCCTCGCTGGTGGCCCAGCTGGGCATGTCCACTCCCGCTCCGGCCCCCGCGGTCCGCGAAGTGGAACCCGGCGGACCCGTCCTGACGCCCCGTGAACTGGACGTCCTCCGACTGATGGCCGGCGGCCACGGCTCGAAGGAAGTGGCCAGCAAGCTGGACATCTCCCTCAACACCTGCCGCGGCTACGTGAAGGCAATCTTCGCCAAGCTCGGAACCCACTCGCAGCTCGAATCGGTCATGGAAGCCTCACGGCGCGGCATGCTCGAGCAGCCGTCCCATGGCTAGGCCATCGCTCCGCAAACCTGCCCTGTTTCGCCCGTTCGAATCGCCGGCCAACCACAACTCCGAGGTTTTCAAGGCCGTCCGGCGGTTCCTGCTAATGGGGCTGGTTGCCCTGGTGGTGGTCACCACCCCGGTGGCCTTCTGGATCTGGTCCGAGGCTGAACGCCACGCACTGGAGAACTCCAAGGAGGCCACCGACCACCTGGCCAACAACGTGGTGGGACCGCTGCTGGACGCGGAGGTCCTGTCCGGTGCGCCCACGGCCGTTGAGCGGCTCGACGAGCGCCTCCGCCCCTGGATGGGCGAGACGTCGGTGTTCGAGATCCGGCTCTGGGACAAAGACGGGCGCATCGTCTACTCGGACGACCCCAAGCTCATCGGCCACACCTTCGGCCTGCCGCACGAGGCGCAGGAAGTCCTGGACGGCGGGGACGTCCCCGCCAACCTGGAGATGCAGAAGGACGAGGTCAACACGCCCAACGTCGAAAACGGCGAGCTCGTGGAGGTCTACGTGCCCGTCACTGCCCCCGACGGGCAGAAGCTGGTGTTTGAGACGTATTACGACGACGACGGCGTCCGCCAGGAGCAGGCTGCCGTTCTGTTCGGCATGGCCCCGCCGTTTCTCCTGTCCCTTGCCGTCCTGCAGCTGGCGCAGCTGTTCCCGGCAGTCCAGCTGGCCCGCAGGATCCAGGCCTATGAAGCCGGCCGGAGCCGGCTGCTCCGCCGGGCCATCGAGGCCTCCGAGCTGGAGCGGCAGCGGATTGCCCGGGACCTGCACGACGAAGTGATCCAGGAACTCTCGGGGCTGTCCTACGTGATGGAGTCCGAGGAACTGCACAGCCCGCCGGGCCAGCGGGCGCTGTTCTCCGACGCCCGGCGGATCCTGCAGGACAACGTCCGCAGCCTGCGGGCCATGACCAGTGAGCTGTACCCGCCGGACCTCAACCGGCTCGGCCTCTCCGGGGCGCTTGCCCGGCTCGGTGATCCGCTCGAGGAACGCGGGATCAGCCTGGAACTCGACCTGCCGGACCAGTGTGAACTGGACCGGGACCGCGCGGCCCTGTTCTACCGGGTGGCCCGCGAGGCCCTGGCCAACACTGCCAAGCATTCCCGGGCGGCCAAGGCCGAACTCCACCTCCACCAGGACGGCGACCGTTCAGAGATCCGCATCCAGGACGACGGCTGCGGCTTCGACCAGAGCGAGGGGTCGCCGGAAGGGCACTTTGGCCTGCGCATCATGAAGGACACCATCGGCGAGGCCGGCGGCACGCTCCAGGTGATGTCCGCTCCCGGCCGGGGGACCACTGTGGTCGCGCGCTTCGGAGCCGGGGGCAACAAAGTCCCGTCCTCCTTCGACCACGAGCCGGAACCGGTGCCCTCGGCGTAACGACCGCCCTGGGCGCCTCCCAAAGGCCGCCGGTCCCTCCAACGACGTGGGGGCCGGCGTAGTTCTGCGCCGGTACAGTGAATTCATGCCCCTCCAGTACCCGCCCCTCGAGGACCTGCTGACCAGCGCCCGCGTCGTGGTTCTGCCCATGCGCGTGAAGTTCCGCGGAATCCTGGAACGCGAAACGCTGCTTCTCCGGGGCCCGCTGGGGTGGGGCGAGTTCGGCGCGTTCCCCGAGTACGGAGACGACGAGGCCTCCCGCTGGCTTGCCTCCGCCATCGAAGCCGGCTGGCACGGCTTCCCGGAACCCCTGCGGACCAGCATCCCCGTCAACGCCACCGTGCCCGCCATCGAGGCCCGCCGGGTCCCGGAAATACTGGCCCGGTTCGGCCGCGTGGACGCTGTGAAGGTCAAGGTGGCCGAACGCGCCCAGACGCTCGACGACGACGCCGCCCGGGTTGCCGCTGTCCGCGCAGCGCTTCCCGACGCATCCATCCGCGTGGATGCCAACGGCGGCTGGGACGTTCCGACTGCAGTGGCGGCGCTGACCCGGCTGGCCGACGTCGGGCTCGAATACG
Source organism: Arthrobacter globiformis NBRC 12137 (assembly GCF_000238915.1). Taxonomy (GTDB): domain Bacteria; phylum Actinomycetota; class Actinomycetes; order Actinomycetales; family Micrococcaceae; genus Arthrobacter; species Arthrobacter globiformis. The sequence goes on from NZ_BAEG01000080.1 coordinate 97,040, forward strand.
CGGAGCAGCCCGTGCCGGACATCGATGGCCTGGCGGAGGTGCGGCGCCGGCTGCGTGCCGCGGGGGTGCCGGTGCTGATCGCGGCCGACGAAAGTGTCCGCAAGGAGGAGGACCCCCTCAAAGTGGCGCGGGCCGGCGCGGCCGATCTCCTCGTGGTGAAGGTGGCGCCGCTCGGGGGAGTCCGGCGCGCACTGGAGCTGGTTGCGCAGGCGGGCATGCCCGCCGTCGTGAGCTCCGCACTGGACACGTCAGTGGGGATCCGGGCCGGGCTCGCGCTCGCCGCCGCACTGCCGGAACTGCCTTATGCCTGCGGGCTTGGAACAGTCTCGCTGCTCGGGGCGGACGTCACCACCCAGCCGCTCGTGGCCGACGACGGCGCCATCACCCTGCGCGATGCCGTCGCCGACGAGGGGCTGCTTGAGCAGTACGCCGCCCCTCCCGAGCGCCGCGACTGGTGGCTCGCCCGGCTCCGCCGCGCCTACGCCGTCCTGCAGGCCCCGGCGTAGCCCTCTTCCCCGACTCACCCCACTGACCCTTCCTCAGGTTTTGCGGGATTCCCGGGGACCCTTCCTCAGGTCCTGCGGGTTTTCCGCGGACCCTTCCTCATTTCCTGCGGGTTTTCCCGGGACCCTTCCTCATTAGGGTGCCGAGTTCACCGGATCTTCATCTGAGTGTCGGCTTCCGGTTGGCTTTCGCTGCAAGGGTGGCGGTGCCGCATCTAAACCCTTGGAAGGTCTCTCTCCCATGTCTGAAATCTCCGGACGCAAGTTCGCTCTGCTGCCCATGCTCGGCCACACCAAAGGCAAGCGCAGCCCTGTCACCTGCGCGCTCAAGTGCGACAACGCCTGTGCGGGCGATGTCTGCAACACGAGCGCGAACAGCTACTTCCGCGACATTGCCTCCACCACGCTGTCCCGCCGCGCCGCCCTGGGCTTCGGCGCCGCCGGTGCCCTCGCCGTCGTGCTTGGCGGCGCCGTAACCTCCGGTGAGACGGCCGTTGCCGACGGCGGAACGGGACTGTCTGCCGCCGCGAAGAACGGCTTTGGCCAGGGTGCGTCCAAGCTGCAGTTCACCGCCATCCCCGCCGTTGCGTCCGACGTCGACGCCCTGACGGTTCCGGCAGGCTTCACATGGCAGCCCGTGATCCGCTGGGGTGACCCGATCTTCAATGACGCCCCGGCGTTCGAGCTGGGCAACCAGACCGCAGCAGCACAGGAGCGCCAGTTCGGCTACAACAACGATTACTCGGACATCCTCGAGATCCCCGGCAGCAAGGGCCGGCGCGCGCTGCTGTTCGCCAACCACGAATACACGAACGAGAACATCATGTTCCCGGCCAGCATGCCGGCCGGGCAGATGCGCGCGGTGGGGGCGGCCGCCCACGGCCTGAGCGTCGTCGAGCTGGAGCGCAAGAACAAAAACAAGCCGTGGAGCTACGTCCAGGGCGCCCCGCTGAACCGCCGCTACCTGAACAGCACCCGCTACGAGCTGACCGGCCCCGTCGCCGGCGCGGACCTGGTCAAGACCGTGGCCGACCCCGAGGGGCGCTGGATCAACGGCACGCTGGGCAACTGCTCCGGCGGCACCACCCCGTGGGGCACCATCCTCTCGGGCGAGGAAAACTTCAACGGCTACTTCGTTGCTCCGGGCACGTCCGCCGCGGACAAGCGCTACGGCCTGACCAACAAGGCCACGGCGCGGCAGTGGGAACTCGACGACCCCCGCTTCAACGCCAACAACGCCGGCTACGAAAACGAGACCAACCGCTTCGGCTGGATTGTGGAGGTGGACCCCTTCGACCCGACGTCCACGCCGAAGAAGCACTCATCGCTGGGCCGCTTCAAGCACGAAGGCGCCAACGTGATCGTGGCCAAGTCAGGCCACGTGGTTGCCTACTCCGGCGACGACGAACGCTTCGACTACCTCTACAAGTTCGTCTCCAAGGCCAAGTACCGTGAGGGCGACCGCAAGCACAACATGACGCTCCTCTCCGAAGGCGACCTGTACGTCGCCAAGTTCACCGGCAACGCCCCGGCCGCGGAAATCGACGGCAAGGGCACCGTACCGTCGGACGGATCCTTCGACGGCACCGGCGAATGGCTGCCCCTGGTGGTCGGCGGCAAGTCCATGGTTGCCGGCATGTCCCTCGAGGAAGTCCTCGTGTACACGCGACTGGCTGCGGACAAGGTGGGTCCCACCAAGATGGACCGCTGCGAGGACGTCCAGCCCAGCCTGCACACCGGCAAGGTCTACGTCGCCTGCACCAACAACTCGGACCGCGGCAAGCCCGGCAAGGAAGGCGCCACCGAGGCCAACCCGCGCAACGAGAATCGCGACGGCCACATCGTCGAAATCACGGAGACCGGCGACCAGACCTCCACCAAGTTCACCTGGAACCTGCTGATGGTCTGCGGCGATCCCTCCACCGGCGACGTCACCTACTTCTCCGGCTTCCCGGCCGACCGGGTCTCGCCGATCTCCTGCCCGGACAACCTGGCCTTCGACTCTGTGGGCAACCTCTGGATCTCCACCGACGGCGCCCCGTCAGGCATCGGCAAGGCCGACGGTCTGTTCAAGGTCACCCTGGATGGCCCCGAGCGCGGCCGCGTGGAGCAGTTCCTCGCAGTGCCCCGCGACGCCGAAACGTGCGGACCGATCATCCACGACACCGAACGCAGCGTCTTCGTCTCCGTGCAGCACCCGGGCGAGGAGGGCACCTTCGAGGCGCCAAACTCGTACTTCCCGGACTACGTTGCCGCCGGCGCCACGCCCCGCCCGGGCCAGGTCCGGGCTCCCCGTCCGGCCGTGGTCCAGGTGTTCCCCACCGACGCCTAGCCTCCGCAGCGCCCCGACGCCGGCGCTCCGGCACTTCTCCGGTTGCGAAGTGCGGGAGCGTTTGGCGTTGGGCGGCGGGATGTGAGGAAGGGTTGATGGCAGACTGGTTCGGTGACTTCCCACGAACCTAGCGAGCCTTCCGCCTCCACTGTCGGCACCCCGGACCACGCTGATCCCGAGGCCAACCTGACGTCCGTGGCGTCCGCGCGGATTGCCGTCGCGTCGCTGCTCGACGGCGGCGTCCGGTATGTCGTTGTGGCGCCGGGTTCGCGGTCGGCCCCCATGGCCTACGCCCTGGCTGAAGCCTCCGCGGCCGGGAAAGTGGAGCTGCTGGTCCGGATCGACGAGCGCTCGGCCGGGTTCACCGCACTCGGCCTCGCCCTGGCCACGGGCGCGCCTGTAGCCGTGCTGACGACGTCGGGGACCGCCGTCGGGAATCTTCTGCCGGCGGTGATGGAGGCCAACCACGCCGCCGTCCCGCTGGTGGTGGTTTCGGCAGACCGGCCCGAGGAACTGCGCGGGACGGGCGCGAACCAGACGACCATCCAGCTTGACCTGTTCGGCGAGCACGTCCGTTTCGCCGTCGACGTTTCCGCCGGCGAGAGTCCGCAGCGGGCGGTGGAAACGTCGCTCGCCGCCGCCACCGGGGCCTTCGAGGACACGCCGCCGGGACCCGTGCAGCTCAACCTCGCCTTCCGCGACCCCCTCGTTCCCGAAAAGGGGGAAAGACTGCCGGAGCAGCGCGGCCACGGGACCTTCCGGATCGGCACCGAACCGCTCACCATGACCCTCGACCCCGCCGCGGCAGAGCTTCCCGAACGGCGCACCGTGGTCCTCGCCGGGCACGACGCCGGTCCGGTCGCCGAGGCCTTCGCCCGTGCCCATGGACTGCCGCTGCTGGCCGAGCCGTCGTCCAACTCCCGTTTCGGCCCCAATGCCGTGGGACCGTACCGCCTGCTGCTGGAGCACTTCGGCCCGGACTCGGCGCTGCCGATCGAGCGTGCCGTGGTTTTCGGGCGCCCCACGCTTTCCCGGCCAGTTTCGGCATTGCTCGCTCGGACGGACATCCCGGCAGCCCTCTACGAACCTGTGCCGGTCGCCTGGTACGAGCCGGGACGGCGCCGGGAAACGCCCATCGCCAGCCTGGCCGAGCTCGCGGAGTTCGCCGGCCGGGGCCCGTCCGCCTGGCTCGACGCCTGGCTCCTCGCAGGCGCCGCGGCCCAACATGCCGTCGATGGCATACTCGCCGCGGGAGAGCCCGCAACCGGTCCCGCCGTGGGCTCACTCGTCTGGCAGCACACCCGCGGCCAGCTGGTTCTCGGCTCGTCCAACGGCATCCGCGACGTGGACCTTGCCGGCCTGCCCGCATCCGAGCCGGCCGCCACGGTATTCGCCAGCCGGGGCCTTGCCGGCATCGACGGCACCATTTCCACCGCCACCGGCATCGCACTCGGCGGCCACCAGGAAACCACCCTGCTGCTCGGTGACGTCACCTTCCTCCACGACGCCGGCGGCCTTTTCCTCGGCGCCGGCGAGGAACAGCCGCAGCTGCGAATCGTCGTCCTCAACGACTCCGGCGGCGCCATCTTCAGCCTCCTGGAACACGGCGCAGTCGCCGAGGCCGGAGGCTACGGAGACGCCGTCGAACGCCTCTTCGGAACCCCGCACTCAGTGGACATTGCGGCACTCGCGGCGGCGTACGGCGTCGGGCACTGTTCGGTGAGTACGACGGCGGGACTCGCCGAGGCGCTTGCCGCACCGTTCACCGGGCGCACCATCATTGAGGTGCGCACAGACCGCCACGGACTCCGGGACCTGCACGGCAGGATCAAGGCCGCGGTGGGCGCGGCCGTGGCAGGGGTGCTCGCGGAGTAGCGGCCTCGCGACGATCCGCCTGACCCGGCGACGCGGATCCTCTCCTGCGACCCGGATCCTCTCCTGCGACGCGGATCCGGCCCTAGGATGCGCACATTCGGGTGTCCCCAGGCCGCACGGGTGTCTCCAGACCGCATCGGTGTCCTCACCTGATCCTTAGCTGTCCTGCACTGAGCCGAAAATGTGTCGTGGGACAGGCTATGTTTCTTCGGCCGTCAGTGCATTGTCCACATAGCCGCCACTTTTGCACATGGGCGTGACCGGCACTTCAGTCGTCTTGAGTGCTGTGTAATTGTCACAGCATGACGACGCTTCCACGGCTGATCCTGACGAAGAACCTGACCCGGATCGGCGCCAACCCGCGCCCGCTGTCCGCTGATGCCAAGACGGGAAGGCTAGTGCGCATCAGGCAGGGCGTCTACGTTGATGCGGCGGAATGGAACGGGCTGCAGGGATCAGAGCGCTACAGGCTGCGGATTGAGGCCGTGGCCGAAACCTGTGTGGCTCCCACGATCTTTTCGCATCACTCTGCAGCGTCGCCGTGGGGTTTGCCAACCATTCAGCGGGGCCAACCGGTCCACGCGCTGACAACTTTCCAGGGCGGCGGCCGATCCCGGGCCGGCGTGCGTCGACACCTGGTTGACCCCGGAAGAATCGATGCCGAGGAACTGGATGGGCTCCTGGTTACGTCGCGCGTCACCACCGTGCTGGATCTCGCGGCCTACGTTCCCTTCGCTGAGGCACTCGTGCCACTGGACCACGTGCTCAGGCCGGACAGTACGCGGCGCCTCCCGGCCCTCAGTAAGGAGCAGTTGCTCGAGGCCCTGCCGGGCCGGTACGTACCGGCTGTTGAAAGGCGGGTGCGTATTGCCATCGAATTCGCCGATCCGCAGGCAGGGTCGGCCGGGGAGTCCTACAGCCGCGGACTGATACATGCGGCCGGTTTTGCCTTGCCGGCCCTGCAGTATGAGGTGCGGGATTCAACGGGACGGGTTGGCTACTCTGACTTCTACTGGGAAGGGAACCGTACCGTGGGGGAATTCGACGGCATCGTGAAGTACCAGAAGCCCGAATACCTGAAGGGGCGCACACCGGGGCAGGTGGTGGTCGACGAGAAGTTGCGCGAGGACCGCATCCGGGCAACGGGCCGCAACGTCGTCAGGTGGGTGTGGGCGGACCTGTGGTCGCCGGGCGAACTGGAGCGGAAGCTGTCGGCGGTGGGGGTGCCGCGCCGCCGTCGTTCCTCCCTGGGACACGCAAATGGTGCCGGAACGCGGAATCGGTCCGGGGACACTCGAATATGAGCGTCCCCGGACCGTTTCCGCGTCCTGCGGGGGTTTCGTTGTCCTGCGGGGGTTCCCCAGTGACGGGGCTGCAGGAGTGTCTACTCGGCGATCTCGATGTGGGTCGGGTCCAGCACGCGGCGGAGGAATTCCTTGGTGCGTCCCTGTGTGGGGGAGGAAATGACGTGTTCGGCCACCCCTTCCTCGACCACCACGCCACCGTCCATGAACACCACGCGGTCCGCAACTTCCCGCGCGAAGCCCATCTCGTGCGTGACCACCAGCATGGTCATGCCTTCCTTGGCCAGGTTCCGCATGACCGAGAGCACGTCGCCGACTGTCTCCGGGTCGAGGGCCGAGGTGGGCTCGTCGAAGAGCATCAGTTCAGGGTCCATGCTGAGTGCGCGGGCGATGGCCACACGCTGCTGCTGGCCGCCGGAGAGCTGGTCCGGGAACCGGTCCGCGAGGTGACCCAGGCCGACGCGCTCAAGGTTGGCGCGGGCGATCTTGTCCGCTTCGGCCTGAGGGCGCTTGAGCACCTTGGTCTGCGCGATCGTGCAGTTGCGCAGCGCGTTCAGGTGCGGAAACAGGTTGAACTGCTGGAACACCATGCCAACTTTGCGGCGCATCTTGTCGATGTCCACGTCAGGGTCGGTGGCATCGAAGCCGCCTACATGGATGCTGCCCTCATTGGGCTGCTCCAGCAGGTTGACGCACCGCAGCAGGGTGGACTTGCCGGAGCCGGACGGACCGATCAGGCACACCACTTCGCCCGCTGCGACGTCCAGGCTGATGCCCTTGAGGACCTCGTTGGAGCCGTACGATTTGCGCAGGTCCTTGATGGCCACACCGGCGGCGTGGACGCGCCCGCTCTGGGCGCGGGAGTGGATTTCGACGTCGTTCATGACTTCTCTGCCTAACGCTTGGTCCGCGCGGAGCGGCTTTCGAACTTCCGGGCCAGGAGGCTCAGCGGGATGGTGACCACGAGGTAGAACGCACCCGCCACCAGGAGCGGAGTGAGCCCTGCGCCGAGGCTGGAGATGCCGTCGCGGCCGAACTTGGTGAGCTCGTACTGCGACGCCGTCAGGCCCAGCACATAGATCAGCGATGAGTCCTTGGTCAGCAGGATAACCTCGTTGGTCAGCGGCGGCAGGACAATCCGGAAGGCCTGCGGAATGACGATCGTGACCATGGCCCGCCACTGCGGCATGCCCAGCGACCGCGCTGCTTCCGTCTGGCCCTTGGGTACGGCCTGCAGGCCGGCGCGGAGCGTCTCGGCGATGTAGGCGGCCGCCACCATGCCCAGGGACACCATCACGACGACGGCCACGTTCCACTGGACACCGAAGGCCAGGGGAACGCCGTAGCCGAAGGCGATGAAGACCAGCAGCGCCGGGATGCCGCGGAAGAATTCAATGTAGCCGGTGGCGATCCAGCGGTACAGCGGGAAGCTGGAGAGCTTCATGAGGGCCAGCAGCAGGCCCCCAGACAGGCCGACGATAAATCCGAGGAAGGTGTAGATCAGGGTGTTCTTCAGGCCCGAGAAGAAGATGTCCGGGAACATCGGGCCGATCTTGCCGAAGTTGAAGACGTTGGTGGTGACGGTCTTCCAGTCGGTGGCCAGAATCAGCGCGGCCACAGCCACAACGAAAATCCCGGCCTGGACGTACAGGCTTACTCTGGCCCGCTGACGTGCGGTCATTGCCATGGTGTACTCACATTCGTTTTTGCGCAGTTGAGGCCCCGCACGGACTGCTGAACAGATCCCGGACGGGGCCCCTGCCGCATAAGTGTCAGGCGCGCCGGTTACTTGGTGGCTTCGCCGAACCAGCTGGTCTCGAACTTCTTGAGGCTGCCGTCGTCGGTCAGGCGCTTCAGCGTGGTGTTGACCTGGTCGAGCATGGCGGTGTTGCCCTTCTTAACCGCGATGCCGAGCTTTTCCCCGGTGGCGTAGTTCTCGACGCGCTTGTACTTGGCGTCATCCTTGATCGCGTAGCCGAGGACCGACTGGTTGCCCAGGGCGGCATCGATGGTGCCGGCCTTGAGTGCCTGGACCAGGAGTCCGGTGTCCTCGAACTGCTGTGCGTCGAGGCCCTTATCCTTGGCGTACTTGGCACCCGTGGTGGCCTGCTGGACGCCCACCTTCTTGCCCTTGGCGCCGTCGAGGTTCGTGATGCCGGATGCATCGCTTGCCACGAGGGTCAGGTCGTCGTTCAGGTACGGATCGGAGAAGTCCATGACGGCCTTGCGGGTATCCGTGATGGACACGGAGGAGATGGAGACGTCGCAGCCGGTGAGTGCGGTGCCGGTCTCGATGGCCTCGAAGGAGCTGTCCACCACGTTCAGCTCGGCGTTCGTGTCCTTGGCCAGTTCGTTGGCGATGTCCATGTCGAAGCCGACGATCTTGCCGTCCTTCTGGAACTCGAAGGGTTCGTAGGGGACGTCCGAGCAGACGGTGAGCTTTCCGGAATTGATGAGCTGCACGCCGCCGCTGCTGGTGGCAGCCGGGGTTGCGCCGCCGCCGCCGCAAGCGGTAAGGCTGATGGCCCCGACGGCGAGGATTGCGGCTGCCTTGGCGCTGAGTTTGGCGGTGGCAAGGGACTTGAGCTGCATTTCGTTACCTTTTGTTGCAGGGGTATGCGGAACTAAATCGGTTCATAGTGTAGCGCCGATGAAGAGATATGCATCCCAGAAAACTAAGTTTCACTATTTGATAACTAAACCACAGCACTTTTCAAGGGGTTTAATCCCGCGAGTGTCTGGCATGCCGGACGACCGCGGCAGCGCAGCTTCTGCCTAGCCGCGCGGAATCAGTTGCTGATCCCCAGCGACTCAAGCATTGGCCGGAACTTGGCCCACGTCTCCGCGAGCTCTGCCTCGGGCTGTGAGCCCTCAACGATTCCACAGCCGGCATATAGCCGGACCGTAGTGGGGGACTCGATCACGGCGCCACGCAGCGCGATGCCCCACTCGCCGTTGCCCGCGGCGTCCAGCCACCCGACCGGGCCGGCATACGGCCCCCGGTCCAGGTGCTCGAGTTGCCGGATCAGCGCCCCTGCCACCTGCGTCGGCGTCCCGCACACGGCGGCGGTGGGGTGCAGCGCGTTGATCAGGGCAAGGCATGTGGGGACGTGGCCCTCCACCTCGGCGAGTTCGGCCTTGACGTCGGACGCGAGGTGCCACACGTTGGGCAGTTCCAGGATGAACGGCTCGTCGTGGGCATTCATGGCTTCGGAGAAGGGCGCGAGCTGGGTGGTCAGTGACTGGATGGCGATCTCGTGCTCGTGCCGCTGCTTCTCAGACCCGGCCAGGACCCGCTCGGCGTAGTCCAGCGGCAGCCCTGCCTCGCCCACGGCGTCCCGGCGGTCCAGCGTCCCGGCGAGCACCCTGGCCTGGGCGGTGCGGCCCTCCACCTGAATGAGCATCTCCGGCGTCGCGCCCACCAGGCCGTCCACGCCATAGGTCCAGCACTCCCGGTACCGGCCGGCCAGTTGCCGCAGCACTTCCGCCGCGTTCACGCCCTCGGGAACCGTGGCCACGATGTCCCGGGCCAGGACCAGCTTCTCCAGTTTTCCGGTGCGGATCTCGGCGACGCCGGCGGTCACGGCGTCCATCCAGTCCTCTTCGCTGAGGGATCCGGTCTTCAGTGTGGCCGGGGTTGAGTGAAAGACCTCCGGATGCACGACGGCGGCAGCCGGGTCCGACTCCAGCCACCCCTTCAGGGCGGCGACGGCGCCTGCTTCGGTGAGCTCGCCGTCGTCGGCCGTTATCTGGGTAAGCCAAGCACGTCCGTCCCGGACGCCCACCACGATCTCCGGCACGATCAGGCGGGATTCATGGTCCGAAGCCTTGGAGAAGGCGAAGGACCCGAACGCCACAGGGCCTGTGCCGGGGCACTCCACATGGTCGGTGATGTCAGCCTCGATGACCAGGTGTCGCCACCAGATGTCCGCCTCGAGGAACCGCTCGGGGCCCGTGGCAGTGAAGCGCGCCGCCTCCCCGAAGCCCACCAGACCGGCCTCGCGCCGCGTCCAGCAGAGAACGTCGTCGCGGACCAGATACGACGGCAGCCCCTCGGGGGCCGATTCTCCATCCAAAGGGACTGTCAGGGTGCGGAGCGTTCTGGTCATGATGGGTCAACAGTACTCCGGCGCAGTAATTTCAAGTGATTCCGGGTGGTCCAGCACGCCCACCACGCCCGGGGATGCCCGTGTCACGGAGCCTGCGGAACTTTTGAGACAATGACATGGTGAACCGAGCATCCTTGGATAAGCGTCCGGACGAAGTAGCCACGATGTTTGACGACGTCGCACCCAAATACGACGTCGTCAATGATGTCCTCTCGATGGGGCAGACGCGCCGGTGGCGCAAGGTTGTGGTCGAAGCCATGGACGTCCGGGCCGGCCAGCGCGTGCTGGATCTGGCCGCGGGAACGGGAACCTCCAGCGAGCCATATGCCGACGCCGGCATAAATGTTGTGGCCTGCGATTTCTCCCTTGGCATGCTCAAGGTGGGCAAGCGCCGCCGTCCCGACATTGACTTCATCGCCGGGGACGCCACCAACCTGCCCTTCGCCGACAACACCTTCGACGCCAGCACCATCTCCTTCGGCCTGCGCAACGTCAATGAGCCTAAGAAGGCCCTGGCCGAGATGCTCCGGGTGACCAAGCCGGGCGGCAAGCTGGTCATCGCCGAGTTCTCCCAGCCCGTGGTTCCGCTGTGGCGCACTATGTACACCGAATACCTCATGCGCGCCCTCCCGGCCATCGCCACCAAGGTCTCCTCCAACCCGGATGCCTACGTCTACCTCGCCGAGTCCATCCGTGCCTGGCCGGACCAGGACCACCTGGCCGCGTGGCTGCAGGACTCCGGCTGGCAGGATGTCACCTACCGAAACCTGAGCGGCGGCATCGTGGCCGTCCACCGCGCCCACAAGCCCCTCACCGGCAACGGATCGGCGGAGGCCATCGCCGCCCACACCGGCCCGGTGGCCAAGCTGCGCCGCAACCTTCCGCGGACCGCCCGCTGACACTGTGAAAGTACTGATTGTTGGCGCGGGTCCCGCCGGATCCACCGCCGCGTATTACCTCGCCAAAGCCGGCATCGACGTTACGGTCCTGGAAAAGACCAGCTTCCCGCGCGAAAAAGTGTGCGGCGACGGACTCACCCCGCGGGCCGTCCGCGAGATCCAGAAGCTCGGCCTTCCGCACCCGGAGGCGGACGGCTGGCGCCGGAACAAAGGGCTGCGCCTGCTTGCCGGCGGCCGCAGCCTCGAACTGCCCTGGCCCGAGGTGTCCGATTTTCCGCAGTACGGCCTGATCCGCACCCGCCTCGGTTTCGACGAGGAACTCGCCCGCCACGCGCAGGCCGCCGGTGCCATCGTCCTGGAACGCCACAGCGTCACCGAGGCGCTTCGAAACAGTGACGGCCGGGTCACCGGCGTGCGCGCAGCGATCCTGGACGAGTCCGGACGGAAAACGGGGGAGACGTTCGACTTCACCGCCGACGTCGTGCTGGCCGCCGACGGCAACTCGACCCGCACCGCCGTCTCGCTCGGCATCCAGAAGCGCGACGACCGGCCCCTGGGCGTCGCCGTGCGGACGTATTTCCAGAGCCCGCGGCACGACGACGACTGGATGGAAGGCTGGCTGGAACTTCCCGGCCGCGACGGCAAGCTGCTGCCCGGCTACGGATGGGTGTTCGGCGTTGGCGACGGCACGTCCAACGTGGGCCTCGGCATCCTCAACTCCTCCAAGGAGTTCGGCAAGCTCGACTACAAGCAGGTCCTCCGCGAGTGGACCGCCGGCATGCCCGCTGAGTGGGGCTTCACTCCGGAAAACCAGGTGGGGGAGATCCGCGGAGCCGCCCTGCCCATGGGCTTCAACCGCACCCCGCACTACTCGCCGGGCCTGCTGCTGCTCGGCGACGCCGGCGGCATGGTGTCCCCGTTCAACGGCGAGGGCATCTCCTACGCCATGGAGTCCGCCCGCTTCGCGGCCGAGTTCATCATTGACGCCGCCTCGCGCTCAGCCTCGGGCGGCTGGAACGCGTCCGACGCCGACTCCCGGCTCGCGGGGTACGCGGACTACGTGCGGGAACAGTGGGGATCCCACTTCACGCTGGGGCGTGCCTTCGCAGCGCTGATCGGGAAGCCCGCCGTCATGAAGCTCGCCCTGCGGACGGGGATGCCCATTCCTGTGCTGATGCGCTTTGTGGTCCGGTTGCTGGCCAACCTGACCGACCCGTCGGCCAAGGGCTTCGAGGACCGGGTCATCCGCGTGCTCGAACTGCTGGTTCCGGCCACCTCCAACACCTCCGCCCTTGCCCCTTCCGGCCTCAAATCAGCGGTTTCCGCAACAAAAAGTTAGGGTTAACCCGTGACCAACTCCGCGAACCACAGCTGGACGCACGCCGGGCACGGCCTGCCGGACTCCGAACCCAGCCTCAACACCACCGCCATCGCCACCGGACTGCAGCTGCCGGCAGGTTTCGCGGCCATCGCGGAAGACCCTGACCTGGGTCCTGCCATCACCACCAACCTGGCCCGGGTGGAGAAGAAACTCCGCGAAGCGATCGCCAACTCCGATCCCCTGGCTGACGCAACGTCGCGCCACCTCGTGGAGGCCGGCGGCAAGCGCATCCGCCCCCTGCTGACCCTGCTCTGCGCCCACCTGGGTGACGCGTCGCTGCCGGCCGTGGTGCAGGCCGCCGTCGTGGTTGAGCTGACGCATCTGGCCACGCTGTACCACGATGACGTCATGGACTCCGCGCCCTTCCGCCGCGGGGCGCCCACGGCCCACGAGGTCTGGGGCAACTCCGTGGCCGTCCTCACCGGCGACCTCATTTTTGCCCGCGCCTCCATCCTCGTGTCCGAGCTCGGCTCCCGTGCGCTCGGAATCCAGGCCCGGACCTTCGAACGGCTGTGCCTCGGCCAGCTGCACGAAACCGTCGGCCCCCGCCCGGACGAGGACCCGGTGGAGCACTACCTGTCCGTGATCGCGGACAAGACCGGTTCGCTGGTGGCGGCCTCCGGCCAGTTCGGCGCCATCTTTTCCGGTGCCGATGAGGCCTACGAGAACGTCCTGGTGGAGTACGGCGAGAAGGTGGGCGTCGCGTTCCAGCTCGCCGACGACGTCATCGATGTCACGGGCGTCAAGGTCAAGTCCGGCAAGTCCCCGGGCACCGACCTGCGCGAAGGCGTCCCCACCCTTCCGGTGCTGCTGCTCCGCAAGGCCGCAGCGGACGGTGACCAGTCCGCCGTCGAACTTCTCAAGCTGATCGACGGTGACCTCTCCTCGGATGAGGCCCTCGCTGAAGCCGTTGCCGGACTGCGCCAGCACCCGGTCACGGCGGAGTCCTGGGTGGTGGCCCGCGCCTGGGCAGCCGACGCCATCGCGGCGCTTGCCCCGCTGCCGGAGGGTGTTGTGAAGGCATCGCTGTCCAGCTTCGCGCACGCTGTGGTGGACCGCGCCAGCTAGCAGCTGTACCGGCTGGCAGCAGACCAGCCAGGGAAGGCCCGCCCCCCAAGGTGCGGGCCTTCCCTGTTTAACCGGAACGGCTCTTTAACCGGAACGGCCCCGGTTTCAAGCAGCGTCACGAGTCATACGCTGCCCGGAACCGGGGCCGCCTCTCCGTTCGCATCAAATCCACCGGAGGCATTCAGTGGATCCGAGAAACACCCTATGACAGATCTGTCACATATGCCAAATCTCTGTTAATTGGCGTGTCACACAAATCCTGGTCATCCCTCTGCCGGCCGCCGCGCCATGGTGGGGCACATTGCGGCGGCTGAAGGCCGGCTTAGGCCCAAACCTCGGCGTGTCGCGTGCCGAAGTGTCCCACGACGGCGGGGTTGTCCACATGGCGCAGCCCGGACCTGCCGGTCTTCGGGGCCGCACGGCACCTTGGAGGCATGGAGATTGAGGCTTTCCTCAGTACCCGGGCCGGAGTGGCCAGAGCGTCCGCGCTGCAGGGTGCCGGGTTTACGCGCACCGCATTGGGCAAGGCGGTGGCCGCGGGGCGCATCGTGCGGATCAGGCGGGGCGTCTACAGCCTGCCCCGGGAAGCAGGCGTCTTCAGTCTGGCGTTGCACCACAATGCGCTGCTGACGTGCCTGTCGGCTGCTCCCACCTACCGGCTATGGACGCTGGACGGGACGGGTCCGTTGCACCTGAGTCCGGGCCACAAGGCCGCCCCTCCGGGAGCGCTGTCCCACGGCCGGTGCCTTCACGCGCACCATCCCTGGCTGCCGGTGGCTGGCCTGGCGGACGTCCTCATCCACGCACTGCGCTGCCTGCCCGAACTGGAGTCGCTGGTCATGGTGCAGTGTGCGGCCCAGCGGGGCGACATAACCGTGGAGTTCCTGCGGCGCAAGCTTCCCGGAAACCGCAATGCCCGCGCCCGGGCCGTCCTGGACTACGTGATCCCGCGTGCTGACTCAGTTCTTGAGGTCCTGGCCAACTTCCATTTCCGGCGGGCGGGGCTCCATGTCCGCCGGCACGTGGAGCTTCCGGGCGTGGGCGAGGTCGACTTCCTGATCGAGGACTGCCTCGTGGTGGAAACCGACGGCGGCACGCACCTGGAGCCCCGGCAGGTGAAGAAGGACCGGAAGCGCAACAACGCCACGGTCATCGGCGGCCGCCTCGGGCTGCGGTACGGCTATAACGACGTCGTCAATCACCCTGCGCGGATGGTGGCCGAAGTGCTGGCGGTACTGGAGTTGCGCCGGCGGGGAGCCTTCGACGCACGGTGACCCCCGCCGTCGTACTTTCCTCAGCGGACGCCGCGTGCCAGCCGCTGCCGTCGCGGGGCACTTTGCGGCAGGTTATGGCCTGTTCAGGCCCAATCCTCGGCGTGTCCCGCGTCAAAGTGCCCCGTTCCGGCCGCGGGACTCAGGCCGCTGCGGGGACGAAAACTAGTCCTCGTCGTTGAAGGCCCAGTCGAACATGTCGAAGACGAACTCCGAGAAGGTGCCTTCCTCGCTCTTCCACTGGCCGCGGGCGTTGTTCCGGCGGTACACGATGGGGTCCGGGACGCTCAGGTCGCCGATGCGGAAGCCCCAGGTGAAATTTTCTTCCTCGTCTTCGAGGAACATCAGGAAGCCTTCGTCGTCCACTTCGAGTTCCTCGGGGTCCCAGAAGTAGTGGTAGGCCTCCATGAGGTCTTCGCACCCGCCGAGCGCCAGGTAGAACTCGCGCAGCACCAGGGGGATGGTGAACTGGTGATCGGAGAGCTCTGCGTCCAGTTCCTCGGCGGACAGCCCGTCCTCTTCCTGCCATTCGTCTTCGAGATACTTCGGAACAAGCGCGCGGAACTTCTCGAGGAACATGTCAGTCATGGCTCTTATCCTAGCTAATCCCGGCCCCTCGAATTCCCCGGTTCCAGACCCAGCCGGTGCCACCCGCGGACCGCCAGCGGAATGCGCCACGAGCGGCGCCAGGCCACCACCCGGAACGCGAAGACCAGGGCCGCGACGGCGCACGCCGAGAGGGGATTAAAGACGCCCATGACCCACAGGATGGTGGTGAGCGCGGCGCCCGTGAAGGCAGGCAGCGCGTAGAGGTCCCGGGCATCGAACAGCTGCGGCACTTCGTTGGCGGTGATGTCGCGCAGCAGCCCGCCGCCCACCGCCGTCGTGACGCCGAGCAGCACGGCGGCGACGGGATTCATTCCGAGGGACAACGCCTTGAGCGTCCCCGTGATGCAGAAGAGTGCCAGGCCGGCGGCATCGAACAGGATGAGGAGTGACGTGAAGCGCTGGACGCTGGAGAACAGGTAGTACACCAGCCCGGTGGCCAGCAGCGGCGGGACCACATAGGCAGGGTTGCTGAAGGCAGCGGGTGGGCCGGAATTGAGGATGATGTCGCGGATCACGCCGCCGCCCAGCGAGACCAAAGAGGCGAGCAGAAGGGACCCGAGGAGGTCGAACTGCTTCCGTGCGGCGAGCAGCGATCCGGACACCGCGAAAAAGAAGATGCCGGCCAGGTCCAGCCATGCCAGGGCGATGTCAAAAGAGAATGTCATGGAGCGTCCCGGCATATTTCAAGGGGCGGACAGTGCAGCTCCAACGTTACGCTAGCCCCTATGAATAGCCCGATCCTGATCGCCTGTGCCCATGGGACCTCCAACGCGCAGGGAGCCGCCGAGGTCAACGCCCTCCGTGACGCCATCGCCGCGCTGCGTCCGGGGCTCGACGTCCGCGAAGCGTATGTGGACGTCCAGCAGCCGGATCTGGTGGACGTGGTGGCCGGGCTCCCCGCGGACCCCGCCGCAGCAGGACCCCAGACCGGCGGCGAGCCGGGCGCCGCCGGTGCCTCCGCCGTCGTCGTTCCCTTATTGCTCAGCGTGGGCTACCACGTGAAGGTGGACATTGCGAAGGCCGTTAAGAGCCGGCCAGGCACGGTGGCTGCGGCGCCGCTGGGGCCCGACCCCCGCCTCGCCGCCCTGTTGGACCAGCGACTGCGGGAAGCAGGTGTTACGGACAACGACGCGATCGTCCTCGCCGCGGCGGGTTCATCCAACGCGAACGCCGCCCTTAGTGTCGAGGAACTGGCCGGGCAGCTGAGGGATCTCCGCTCCAACCGGATTGTGCCCGCGTATGGCGCCTCGGCCAAACCGTCGGTGCCTGAAGCCGTCGCCATGCTCCGCGAGGAAGCCGCGGGTGGCGCTGGCGCGGGGGAGTCGGCCGGGGGCGTGAGTGTTGGCGGGCGCGTGGTGGTGGCCTCGTATCTCCTGGCGCCGGGCTTCTTCCACGACCAGCTCGCCAAGGCCGGGGCGGACCTCGTGACCGAGCCGCTGCTGCCCTCGCCGGTGCTCGCGGAGATCGCGCTGGAACGGTACGACGCCGCCTTGGCCGCCCAACCAGTTAAGTCCTGAAAGCGCCGGGAAGCAGGCCGCCGGGAAGCACAGCCGGCGGCGCCGTTCAAGGCCTCCCGGCGAGTCATGACGAAATGTTTCCTTAGGTGACTTAGCATTTCCGGTCCTTTGTGACGTATTTCGGCGCGGCTCTACAGTCGATGCATGACTGATACAGCTCTAGCCGGAGCGTCCACGGACAAGCCCGCGCGCCCCGCCCGTGCCTCCCGACCCGCCGCCAAGCCTCACGGCCAGTGGAAGGTGGACGGAACCACCCCGCTTAACGCCAACGAAACCTGGAAGCAGGAAGACGATGGCCTCAACGTCCGCGAGCGTATCGAGTCCATCTATGCCAAGGAAGGCTTCGACGCCATCCCCGGCCAGGACCTGCACGGCCGCTTCCGCTGGTGGGGCCTCTACACGCAGCGCAAGCCCGGGATCGACGGCGGCAAGACCGCAACGCTGGAGCCGCACGAGCTTGAGGATAAGTACTTCATGCTCCGCGTCCGCATCGACGGCGGTGCGCTGACCACCGAGCAGTTGCGCGTCATCGGCCAGATCTCCGTGGACTTCGCACGCGATTCCGCGGACCTCACGGACCGCCAGAACATCCAGCTGCACTGGATCCGCGTGGAGGACATCCCCGAGATCTGGCGCCGCCTCGAGAGCAACGGCCTGTCCACCACCGAAGCCTGCGGCGACGTTCCGCGTGTCATCCTCGGCTCCCCGGTGGCCGGCATCGCCAAGGACGAGATCATTGACCCCACCCCGCTCATCGAAGAGCTGGGCGAGCGGTTCATCGGCAACCCGCTGCTCTCCAACCTGCCGCGCAAGTACAAGACCGCCATCACCGGCCACCCCAGCCAGGACGTGGTGCACGAGATCAATGACTTCGCCTTGGTGGGCGTCAAGCACCCCGAACTCGGCATCGGCTACGATCTCTGGGCCGGCGGCGCACTGTCCACCAACCCGATGCTCGGCAAGCGCCTCGGCGCCTTTGTGAAGCCGGAGCAGGCCGCGGATGTGTGGCTCGGCGTCACCAGCATCTTCCGTGACTACGGCTACCGCCGCATGCGCACCAAGGCGCGCCTGAAGTTCCTCATGGCCGACTGGGGCCCGGAGAAGTTCCGCCAGATCCTCGAGGACGAATACCTCGGCTACAAGCTCGCCGACGGCCCCGCTGCACCCAAGCCGTCCACCCCGGGCGACCACGTGGGCGTGCACGAGCAGAAGGACGGCAAGTTCTTCATCGGCGCCACCCCCATCGCCGGCCGGCTCTCCGGCACGCAGCTGGTGAAGCTCGCGGACACCCTCGAGGCCCGCGGCTCCTACCGCCTGCGCACCACCCCGCACCAGAAGATCGTGGTGCTGGACGTGGAGAAGAACGAGGTGGAGCCGCTCGTGGCCGAACTCGACGCCCTGGGCCTCTCCGCCCGTCCGTCCGTGTTCCGCCGCGGCACGATCGCCTGCACCGGCATCGAATACTGCAAGCTGGCCATCGTGGAAACCAAGATGACCGCCGCAACCGCCGTAGCCGAGCTGGAACGCCGCCTCGCCGACCTCGCCGACAGCGGCCAGCTCCCGCAGGCACTGTCGCTGCACATCAACGGCTGCCCCAACTCCTGCGCCCGCATCCAGACCGCGGACATCGGACTCAAGGGCATGATGCTTCCCACGCCCGACGGCGACCCCACCCCGGGTTTCCAGGTGCACCTGGGCGGCGGGCTGGCTTCCGCCGACCGCGAGGAGGCCGGCCTGGGACGTACCGTCCGCGGCCTGAAGGTCTACGTCGCTGACCTGCCCGACTACGTCGAGCGGGTTGTCCGCAAGTTCGTCGCCGACCGCGCCGAGGGCCAGACCTTCGCCGAGTGGGCCCACGCAGCAGACGAGGAGGCACTCCAGTGAGCAAGCACGCAGCGGGGATTGACCCCGTAGTTGAGCCTGCCGTCGCCTCGGCCGAGGGGACGGCATCGCCTGCCGCGGCGCCCAAGCTCCGCAGCCACGACGAGCTCAAGGCCCTGGCCGAGGCCGGCGCTGCCGAGCTCGGCTGGGACGCCCCCGCCCGCGACGTCATCGCCTGGGTCGAGCGCAACTTCGACATGCCCGCCGTCGCCGTCGCGTGCTCCATGGCCGACGCCGTCCTGCCGGCACTGGTCGCTGACCAGCTGCCCGGCGTCGACGTCCTGTTCCTGGAGACCGGCTACCACTTCCCGGAAACCTACGCCACGCGCGACGAGGTGGCCGCGAACCTTCGCGTCAACGTGGTGGACGTGCTCCCCGAGAACACCGTCGAGCAGCAGGACCGGCTCCTGGGCAAGGACCTGTTCGCCCGCGACGCCGCCCAGTGCTGCGCCCTCCGCAAGGTGGCGCCGCTGCGCCGCACGCTGTCCGGCTATGAACTGTGGTTCACCGGCGTCCGCCGCGACGAGGCCCCCACCCGCACCAACACGCCGCTGGTGACGTGGGACGAGGCCAACGGCCTGGTCAAGGTCAACCCGATGGCCGCCTGGACGTTCGACCAGCTGGTGCAGTACTCCGACGACAACCTCCTGCCCGTCAACCCGCTCCTGTCCCAGGGCTACCCGTCCATCGGTTGCCAGCCCTGCACCCGTAAGGTGGCTGCCGGCGAGGACCCCCGCGCCGGCCGCTGGGCAGGAACCAACAAGACAGAATGCGGACTACACGTATGAGCACTTTCCTAACTGAGGAGACCACCCTGGTGACCGACGCAGCTGCCACAACGCGCCTCTCCAGCCTGGACACCCTCGAATCCGAAGCGATCCACATCATCCGCGAGGTTGTCGCCGAGTTCGAGAAGCCGGCGTTGCTGTTCTCCGGCGGCAAGGACTCCGTGGTCATGCTGCACCTTGCCACCAAGGCATTCTGGCCGGGCAAGGTCCCGTTCCCGGTACTGCACGTGGACACCGGCCACAACTTCCCCGAGGTCATCGACTTCCGCGACCGGACCGTTGAACGGCTGGGACTGAAGCTCGTCGTCGGCTCCGTGCAGGAATTCATCGACCGCGGCGAGCTGGCCGAGCGTGCCGACGGCACCCGCAACCCGCTGCAGACGGTTCCGCTGCTGGACGCCATCCAGTCCAACAAGTTCGACGCCGTCTTCGGCGGCGGCCGCCGCGACGAGGACAAGGCCCGCGCCAAGGAGCGAATCCTGAGCCTGCGCGACGAGTTCGGCCAGTGGGATCCGCGCAACCAGCGCCCCGAGCTGTGGAACCTGTACAACGGCCGCCACACGGTGGGCCAGCACGTGCGTGCGTTCCCCATCAGCAACTGGACCGAGCTGGACGTGTGGCGTTACATCGAGCGCGAAAACATCGAGCTGCCGGGCCTGTACTACGCCCACGAGCGCGAGGTCTTCGCCCGCGACGGCATGTGGCGCGCCGTGGGCGAGGTCTCCCAGCCGCTGCCGCACGAGGACGTCATCACCAAGACTGTCCGCTACCGGACCGTCGGTGACATGTCCTGCACCGGCGCCGTCGAGTCGGCCGCCGCCACAGTGCGCGACGTCGTGATCGAAGTTGCCGCCTCCACCATCACCGAACGTGGCGCCACCCGTGCGGATGACCGCATCTCCGAGGCCGCCATGGAAGACCGCAAGAAGGACGGCTACTTCTAATGACTACCGACATTGACACCGCCCGCGCCGCGGCGCTCCTGGACGAAGCCCCGCTCGCTTCCGCCTCGCTGTTCCGCTTCGCCACGGCAGGATCGGTCGACGACGGGAAGTCCACTCTGGTGGGCCGGCTCCTGCACGACTCCAAGGCCATCCTCGCCGACCAGCTCGACGCCGTTGCCCGCACCTCCGCAGACCGCGGCTTCGGCGGGGCGGCCGGCGGCATCGACCTGGCCCTCCTGACCGACGGCCTGCGTGCCGAGCGCGAGCAGGGCATCACCATCGACGTCGCCTACCGCTACTTCGCCACGGACCGCCGCAGCTTCATCCTGGCGGACTGCCCCGGGCACGTGCAGTACACCAAGAACACGGTGACCGGCGCGTCCACCGCGGATGCCGTCGTCGTACTTATTGACGCCCGCAAGGGTGTCCTGGAGCAGACCCGCCGCCACCTGTCCGTGCTGCAGCTGCTGCGCGTGGCCCACGTGATCGTCGCCGTGAACAAGATCGACCTCGTGGACTTCAGCGAGAGCGTGTTCCGCGAGATTGAAGCCGACGTGCAGCAGGTGGGCCGCGAACTGGGCCTGGGTTCGGACGGGATCACCGACCTGCTGGTGGTTCCGGTGTCCGCGCTCGACGGCGACAACGTGGTGGAGCGCTCGGAGCGCACCCCCTGGTACACGGGCCCGGCTCTGCTCGAGGTGCTCGAGACGCTGCCCGCAGCCGATGAACTCGAAAGCCACCTGGAGAGCTTCCGCTTCCCCGTGCAGCTGGTGATCCGGCCGCAGGGTGCGCTGGCGCCGGATGCCGTTGCCGGCGGGCTCGACGTCGAGGAATACCGCGACTACCGCGCCTACGCCGGGCAGATCACCGAGGGTTCCGTGAAGGTGGGGGACAAGGTTTCTGTGCTCACGCCTGGCCAGGACCCGCGCACCACCACGGTCACCGGCATCGACTTCGCCGGTTCCTCACTGGAGGAGGCCTCCGCCCCGCAGTCCGTGGCGATCCGCCTTGCCGACGAGTTCGACGTCGCCCGCGGTGACACCATCGCCGCCGCCGGTACCGTCCGCGAAAGCTCGGCCGACCTGTACGCGCAGCTGTGCTGGCTGTCGCCGAAGCCGCTCCGCGAGGGCGCCAAGGTCCTGGTCAAGCACGGCACCCGCACCGTGCAGGCCCTGGTCCGCAGCGTCAACGGCAAGCTGGACCTGGCCACCTTCAAGCTCGAAGGCGCCTCCAGCCTGGAGCTCAACGACATCGGGCACGCGCAGCTCCGGCTCGCCGCGCCGCTGCCGCTTGAGAACTACCTGCACCACCGCCGCACCGGTGCGTTCCTGGTGATCGACCCGCTCGACGGCAACACCCTCGCCGCCGGCCTGGTCAAGGACCACCCGGGCGACCACGAGGACGAGCGCTACTCGATCTGATCGCGTGTACCAAGCAGAGGCCCCGGTCCGGAAGTCATTTCCGTCCCGGGGCCCTTCTGTTCCTGCAAGACCTGTTTCCGCAGGACCTGTTCCCGCAGGACCGGTCTGCTAGGCGGGATCGCTTCCGGTCGCCGCGCCGGCTTCGAGGATCGACTTGAGCTTGTGCAGGTCCTTGCGGGTTGCCCTGCTAATCATTGGCGCCATGAACAGCCCCGCCAGCTGCGAGAATCCTGACGGCTCCAGGGGCGTTGTCCGGGTTCGCGGCGTAGTCGGCCACGTCGTCCCGCCGACGCCGGATCAGGATCTCGGTCTGAACATTCACCATGCTTGCGTCTCCTTCGGTAGGACCGGGGTTTAGCCTTGAACCTACGTTAGTCCCCGTTCATCCAATGGGAGGCCGCTGGTGGAGACCATCAACAGCAAGCTCATCAACTGGGCATCGATCCTGGACGAGAAGACCCGTGAACAGGCCCTGACCACCTCCCGGCTGCCCTTCATCTACCCGCATCTGGCCCTGATGCCGGACGCGCACCTGGGCAAGGGCGCAACGGTGGGATCCGTCATCCCGACGCTCGGCGCGATCATTCCGGCCGCCGTCGGGGTGGACATCGGCTGCGGCATGATCGCGGTGCGGACCCAGTACACCCTCAAACAGCTGCCGCGGGACCGGAAGCCGCTGCGTGAAAGCATCGAGCGCGCCATCCCGCTGTCCGCCGGTCACAACAACCGCAGGGTGGCGCACACCGCGGAGCCACGCATCGCCGAGCTGCACCGGCGGGCCGACAAGGCTGGGTTCAACCCCGCGCAGTACGTGGCGAAATGGGATCTGCAGCTGGGATCGCTCGGCTCCGGCAACCACTTCATCGAGGTCTGCATCGACGAGACCGACGCCGTCTGGCTGTTCCTGCATTCCGGCTCGCGCGGCATCGGCAACAAGATCGCCCAGCACCACATCAGGGTGGCCCAGGGAGTGGCCCGCGACAGGCGCATCACGCTCGAAGACCCGGACCTCGCGTACCTGGAGGAGGGCACGCCGGAGTTCACCCGGTACATCAAGGAACTGCGCTGGGCCCAGCACTTCGCCCTGCTGAACCGCGAGGAGATGATGGACCGCGTGATCCGGCAGTTCGGCGATTGGGTCGGCGGATCAGTCAGGGAGACGGAACGGATCAACTGCCACCACAACTTCACCCAGCAGGAGACGCATTACGGCAAGTCGGTCTGGGTGTCGCGCAAGGGCGCCATCAAGGCCGAAGCCGGAGACCCTGGCCTGATTCCGGGGTCCATGGGAACGGCGTCCTACGTCGTGGAGGGACTGGGCAACACCACGTCCCTGAATTCTTCGCCGCACGGTGCCGGCCGGGAGTATTCGCGTAATGCTGCGCGCAAGGCCTTCTCGCTGGCGCAGCTCAAAGAAGCCATGCACGGCATCGAATTCCGGGCCACCGAGGCGTTCATCGACGAGATCCCGGCAGCCTACAAGCCCATCGACCAGGTCATGCGTGACGCCGCGGATCTGGTGAAGGTGCGGCACCGGCTGCGCCAGCTGGTGAATGTCAAGGGGGATTAGCCCCGTAATCCCAAGGGCCCGCAGGCAGGCGGATTTTTGTGGCCGAATGTGACGTTGCATGAACCTGCGTGACCCCGGGTTTCCGCTCCGTTGAACCCCGTTTATGCCAGTCCCTATGGTGAATCCATGAGTACTTCCAGGCCGGGCATGACCCGCATTGTGGCCGGCGAAAGCCAGACGCCCAAGCGCCGCCGCGCCCTGGAAGTGGCGCTGGCCGTTGGCCTCGTCCTGCTGATCAGCGTGGGCGCGGTTGTTGCATCGGCGGTGGCCCGGGATTCCAATGCCACGGCGGCCCCTGACGCCGCCACCACCCCAGCGGCCGAGCTGAAGCTGGGCTACTTCGGGAACATCACGCACGCCCCGGCGCTGGTTGGCGTCCAGAAGGGCTTTATTGCGAAGGAGCTGGGCGGCACCAAGCTGAGCACGCAGGTGTTCAACGCCGGCCCGGCGGCGATCGAGGCGCTGAACGCCGGCGCGATCGACGCCACGTACATCGGCCCGAACCCGGCCATCAACTCGTTCGTCAAGAGCAAGGGCGAGTCCGTCAGCATCATCGCCGGGACGGCCTCCGGCGGGGCGCAGCTGGTGGTCAAGCCGGAGATCAAGACCGCGGCCGACCTCAAGGGCAAGACCCTGGCCTCCCCGCAGCTGGGCGGCACTCAGGACGTGGCACTGCGCGCCTGGCTGGGCAAGCAGGGCTACAAGACCAACACCGACGGCGGCGGGGAGGTTGCGATCAACCCCACCGAGAACGCCCAGACCCTGAAGCTGTTCCAGGACGGCAAGCTCGACGGCGCGTGGTTGCCTGAGCCGTGGGCCTCCCGTCTGGTGCTCCAGGCCGGAGCGAAGGTCCTGGTGGATGAGAAGGACCTGTGGGACGGGTCGCTGACGGGCAAGCCCGGCGAGTTCCCCACCACCATCCTGATCGTGAACAAGAAGTTCGCCGCGGAGCACCCGCAGACGGTGGAGGCCCTGCTCAAGGGCCACGTCGGGGCCGTGAAGTGGCTCAACGACACCCCGGCCGCCGAGAAGGCCGCCGTCGTCAACGCCGCCCTCAAACAGGACGCCGGCAAGGCACTGGCCCAAAATGTCATTGACCGTTCGCTGAAGAACATCGTGTTCACGGTGGACCCGCTGGCGGGAACGTACAAGAAGCTGCTGCAGGACGGCGTGGACGCCGGCACCACCAAGCAGGCCGACCTCAACGGCCTCTTCGACCTCCGGGCACTGAATTCAGTGGCCACGGAAAAAACCACAGCTGCAGGGCTGGGCCAGGACTAGCCCGGCCCGCATCTGCACCGCCGCATAAAACGCACCACGAACAAAGGACGGGACCATGCCAGTCGTACTGGAAAACCTGGGCAAGCGCTTCGGCGAGGGCGCCCCGGTGCTGGACGACGTCAACGCCACCATCGGCAAGGGCGAGTTCGTCGCCCTCCTCGGTGCGTCCGGCTGCGGCAAGTCCACCCTGCTGAACATCATGGCGGGACTGGAGCTCCCGACGTCGGGCGCCCTGGAGGTGCCCAGCGACGGCGCCGCCTTCATGTTCCAGGACTCAGCCCTGTTCCCGTGGCTCACTGCCCGCGAAAACGTTGAGCTCGCGCTGAAGCTGCGCGGCGTCGGCAAGGCGGAGCGGCGGGTCAAAGCCGCGGAGCTGCTGGAACTGGTCCACCTGGCCGAGGCGGCGGACCGGCGTCCGCACGAGCTCTCCGGCGGGATGCGCCAGCGCGTGGCCCTGGCCCGGTCGCTCGCGCAGGACCGCCAGCTGCTCCTCATGGATGAGCCGTTCGCGGCCCTGGACGCCATCACCCGCGACCTGCTGCACGACGAACTTGAGCGCATCTGGAAGGAAACCGGACGCACTATCGTCTTTGTGACCCACAACGTCCGCGAGGCGGTCCGGCTGGGCCAGCGCGTCCTGCTGTTGTCCTCCCGGCCCGGCCGTGTGGTGCAGGAATGGGAAGTCACCGAAGAACACCGTACCGACGCCGGTCTTGCCGGACAGCTGACCGGGGTCATCACCGCCCGGCTGCGAGAGGAGATCCGCCGCCATGCCAAATAATTCATCTCCCGTGGCCGAGCCTGTGTCCCCGCCGGTCGAGCCTGAGTCCCCGCCGGTCGAGCCTGTCGAGACCAAGGATCCGACCAGTGCTGCTGAGAAGGTCCATGCCGCGCTGACCCGGTCCTCCACCGGCTCGGCGGACCTGCGGGAACTGGAGTCCGGGCTGGACTCGCTGCAGTCGGACGCGGTGCGCAAGGCCCGGGTCGACTGGAGCCGCGTTCTGCTGCCGGTCGCCGCCGTCGTGGTGCTCATCATCATCTGGCAGTTCTACGTCTCGCTGGGCCTCAAGCGCCGCGACCAGGTTCCCGGCCCCATGGATGTGCTGGAGCAGTTCGGCACGCTGTGGGCTGAGGGCTCGCTGCAGGAGGCTGTCTGGACGTCGCTGCAGCGCGGGCTCCTGGGGTTCCTGATCAGCGTGGCGATTGCGACGCCGGTCGGTCTGCTCCTGGCCCAGGTGGCGCCGCTGCGCAGGGCGTTCGGTCCGCTGATTTCGGGCCTGCAGGTTCTGCCGTCAGTCGCGTGGGTGCCGGCCGCCATCATCTGGTTCGGCCTCACCGACGCCACCGTGTACTTCGTGGTGTTCATGGGCGCCATCCCGTCGATCATCAACGGCCTGATCTCCGGTGTCGACCAGATCCCGCCGCAGTACCGCAGCGTGGGCACCGTCCTCGGTGCGTCGCGGCTGCAGATGGCGGTGCAGATCATCCTTCCCGCAGCACTGCCGGGCTACCTCAGCGGCCTCAAGCAGGGCTGGGCCTTCTCCTGGCGTTCACTGATGGCCGCGGAAATCATTGCCGTGGGCGGCACCATCGGCTTCGGCCTCGGTTCCATGCTGAACCAGGGCCGCGACCTCGCCGACATGACCATCGTGATGTCCGCCATCCTCCTGATCCTGGCCGTGGGCATCCTGATCGAGCTGCTGGTGTTCGCACCGATCGAGAAGCGCCTGCTCCAGCGCCGCGGCCTCCTGGCAGGCAGCACCCGCTAAGCACCCCCAGACTGAACGTGAAAGCCCGACGGCGACTCCCGCCGTCGGGCTTTCTGCTGCCCTGCCGCCTGCACCCGCGACCAAACAGGGCGCCCGCGACAAACTGGGGCACATTGACCCGGGACACGCCGAGGATTGGCCGGATACAGGCCGACATCCCGGCCAAAGTGCCCCACGACGGCATGGGCCTTCCGGCCCCCAGGCACAAGAAAGCCCGACGGCGGTAATCGCCGTCGGGCTTTCAGCTAACCAAGGTCAGCCGCGGACCAGTGTCCCGCAGCCTTGGACCTCGAAGCCCTTTACCCAGGACGGAATCGTCACGATAACCCAGGCTGAACCCAAGTAGTTGTCGTAGATCTCGTCAAGGGTTCCGCCGAAGCCGCTCAGCATCGCCATGTAACAGGAACTGCCGGAGCCGTAGCCGTAATAGTCGCCGGGCAGGATGTCGATACCAACCCGGTAGGTTCCGTCTTTAGTGATGCTTGTTGCCTTTGCACCCGTGGACGGGACAGTGGTCCAAGCGCCGCAGCCACTGGACCTGAACCCTACGTCGCCGGGAAGGATCTGGACGTACGTCCGGGCGGACCCGTAGTAGTTCGCGTTGACGTAGTCCAGACTGCTGCCAAAGCCATTGAGCCGTTCCCAGTAGCAGCCGCTGCCCGTTCCCGTCGCCTTGTACAGGCCCGGCTTGATCTGCGTCCCCACCCGGTACGTGCCGTCTCCGCGAAGGACCGTCACAGCCCAGACCGGCAGCTTCAGCGCCGGGCTCATCGTGACCCGCGTGTCCGAGTAGATGAGGCTGGCGGAGACGCGGACCGTGATGGAGCGGCCGTTGTCCGCGGCAGTGAGGCGGTAGGTGCGGTACCGCGCGCCGGAGATGGCGGCACCGTTGCGGTACCACTGGTATGCGTAGGCGGACGGCGCGGGGGAGTAGGTGCCGGGATTGGCTGTGAGGACCGAGCCCAGCGATGTTGCGCCGGTGATGCGCGGCGCCGTCTTCAGGGTGATGAGCGCCCTGCCAACGGTGACTGCGCCGGTGGTTACCGATCGTGTTGCATAGCCTGGCTTGGAAACTGTGACCTTCACGTTCACCCTGGACCCGATGTAGCTGGGGTTGAAGTACAGCGCGTACCCGGTGCCGCCCCTGATTGCTACGCCGTTCCGGTACCACTGGTACCGGAACGTCGTGCCGGAGGGCCAGCCCTGGGACACCTTCACGGTGTTGCCGTAACGGTGGGTTCCCACCACGCTCAAGGGTTTGGTGGCAACAATCGTCCCGGCCGCAATGGTGCGTGCCGCGGAGAAGCGGTCAACGGTGACGAAGCCGGCCTTGGTTGCCCGGACCCGCACCTTGAGTGCTTTGCCGTAGTCGGCAGCGGACGTTGTGTACGTACGCCCAACCGCTCCAGCGATGGCCGCCGTTCCGCGGTACCACTGGTAGGACAGCGCGGCACCTCCGGGAGCCCACGTTCCTGCATTCGCCGTCTGCACCTGGCCCACGCGGGCGGTTCCGCTGACGGTGGGTACGGGCGCGGTCACGAAGGTTGCGCTGACTCCGGTGACCTGAACGGAGGACAGTTCCACCGAGGTGAAGCCGGGCGCGGACAGCGTCACTTTGGCCCACAGCTTCTGTCCGACATCGGAGGCTGTGACGGTGTAGCGGGAGGTGGTGGCCGATCCGATGGCCAAGCTACCGCGGAACCACTGGTAGGCCAGGGCTCCCTGGCTGGCGGAAGTATCCCACTGCGGTGTGCCCACCGACAGCTCCTGGCCGACGGCAGGCCTGCCGGTCACGGCGTTGCTCCAAACGACCCCTGTGAAGGCGGCCGGGCGTACAGTGACGGCCGCCGCTGACACTTCGGTTCCGGGAGCCTGGGCCTCCGTCGACGCCACCACAGTGAGCAGGATGCTCTTGCCCGCCATGGACGGGACAATGGCCAGAGCATCAGCTTCGCCGACCCCGTGACCTGCGGTCTGGACCGGAACGCCGTCGATGATCCAGCTGTACTGGATCCAGCCGGCGCCGTTCCACTGGCCGCCCGTGGATGTGAGGGTGCCGCCGACGACGGGGTCCCCCTCAATGGCCGGAAGGCTGATGTTTTCGGGAGCGGCCGGTGCCACTTCCGCGGGCACTGTTTCCTCGGGTGTAACCTCGGCGGGCGCTGTTTCCGTCGGCGTGGCCTCGGCCGACGGCTGTACTTCGGCAGCCGGACCGGCCGGTGCCGGGTCAGCCGGTGCCGGGTCTACGGGAGCCGGTGCGGGCTCCGTAACACTGCCGGTTTCCATCGGCAGCGCCTGTGCTGCCGGAGCCATCAGAAGTCCGGCAAGCAACGCCATGCTGCCGGCTATGGCTATGCTCCTGGTCGGCAGACCAGGGCGCGTCCGCGTACGGACGTTTTCGTGCAGAGACAACTAGTGTCCTTCCCCCATGTTGAGACCGATCGGTGATCCCGATCGGAGATATTGTAGGGCTCAGCACGGACAATTCCGGTCTGTCAGCCGCGTGCCAGTCAGCCACAGGACACTTGTCGGAATGTGACGCAGCGTTACCTTGCGTGAACTGGTGTTTCCGTGCCGTTGGTTGGGCCCGTAACACAGCCCTACCGTTGATTCATGGCAATTCAGGACATTTACCCCACGGCGCTGCGCCTCCTCGGCCGCCCCGTGCTGGTGGTGGGCGGCGGACGCGTGGCTGCGCGCCGCGCGAAGGGCCTGCTCGACGCCGGTGCCCGCGTCACCGTGGTTGCCCCCGAGGCCACCGCCGCGCTCCGCGAACTCGCCGATGCCGGCCTTCTCACCTGGGAGCCCCGCACCTACCGGTCCGACGACGTCGACGGCGTCTGGTTCGTTCAGACTGCCACCGGCGATCCCGCCGTTGACACCGCGGTAGCTTCCGACGCCGAAGCGCAGCGCGTCTGGTGCGTCAACGCCTCCGACCACGAATCCTCCGCAGCCTGGACGCCCGCCGTCGCCGTGGTGGACGACGTCAAGATCGCCGTCAATGCCGGGGGAGACCCGCGCCGTGCCATGGCCCTGCGCGACGCCGTCGCCACCGCCCTGGAATCCGGTGACCTGCCGCTGCGCCGCCGCCGCATATCGAAGGACAGTGCCCACCGGGGATCGGTTGCCCTTGTCGGCGGCGGCCCCGGAGACACCGGCCTCATCACCGTCCGCGGCCGCCGGCTGCTCGGCCAGGCCGACGTCGTCGTCGCTGACCGTCTCGGCCCGCGTGAGCTGCTCAACGAACTTGCGCCGGACGTGCGCGTCATCGAGGTCGGCAAGACCCCCGGCCACCACCCCGTGCCGCAGGCCGACATCAACCGGATCCTCGTCGAAGAGGCGCTCCAGGGCCACCGCGTGGTGCGCCTCAAGGGCGGCGACCCGTACGTCCTGGGCCGCGGCGGCGAGGAAGCAGAATTCTGCCGCCAGCACGGCGTCGAGGTGGAAGTGGTTTCCGGAGTGACATCCGCCATCTCCGTCCCCGCGGCCGCCGGCATCCCGGTCACGCACCGCGGCCTGGCGAAGGGCTTCAGCGTGGTCACCGGCCACGAGGAACTCTCCGAGGTCCCGGCCCGCGCCGACCACACTGTGGTGCTCCTCATGGGCGTCGGCCAGCTGCGCGAATCCGCGTCCGCCCTCGGCAGGGCCGGGCTGCCCCGTGACACGCCAGTTGGTATTGTGGAAAACGGCTACCTGCCGGACCAGCGCGTCACGATCGGCACCCTCGGCACCATCGCCGACCAGGCCGAGGCCGCGGGCGTCGCCAATCCTGCAGTGATCGTCATCGGTGACGTTGTCCGCGTCAGCCCCTTTGCGCCGTCGCACTTCAAAACCGCCGACTACAGCACCACCAGCCCCAACAAGCCCCGCACCAGCACCACCCGCGTTCTCACCCCCTGAAACCCATCGATTGCTCCATAACTGCCCTTATGAAGGTTCAAAAGGGCGTCTACGGAGCAACCGATGCAGAAGAAAAGGAACACAGCCGTGTCAACCAGCACCACCGTAGGAACCGCCGCCCGCCCGTTGCGCGTGGCCGTCATCGGATCCGGCCCGGCCGGCGTCTACGCAGCGGACATCCTCACCAAGAGCGAGGCCGTCAAGAGCGGCGAGCTGACCGTGAGCATCGACCTCTTTGACCGCTACCCGGCACCCTACGGCCTGATCCGCTACGGTGTGGCCCCGGACCACCCGCGCATCAAGGGCATCGTCAACGCCCTGCACAAGGTCCTGGACCGCGGCGACATCCGCTTCTTCGGCAACGTCGACTACGGCACCGACCTCTCCATCGAGGACCTGCGCACGCACTACGACGCCGTCATCTTCGCCACCGGCGCCATCAAGGACGCTGACCTGAACATCCCGGGCATCGAACTCGAGGGCTCCTTCGGCGGCGCCGACTTCGTCTCCTGGTACGACGGACACCCGGACGTTTCCCGCGAATGGCCGCTGGACGCCAAGGAAATCGCCGTGATCGGCAACGGAAACGTGGCCCTCGACGTGGCCCGCGTCCTCTCCAAGCACGCCGACGACCTCCTGGTCTCCGAGATCCCGGACAACGTCTACGCCGGCCTGAAGGCATCGCCTGTCACCGACGTCCACGTCTTCGGCCGCCGCGGCCCCGCCCAGGTGAAGTTCACCCCGCTGGAGCTGCGCGAGCTGTCCCACTCCAAGGACGTGGACATCATCCTGTACCCGGAGGACTTCGAGTTCGACGAGGAATCCGACCGCCAGATCCAGAGCAACAACCAGACCAAGACCATGGTCGGAACGCTCACCAACTGGATCGCCGAGCAGCCCGAGGATGTCTCCGAGCTCAAGGCCTCCCGCCGCCTGCACCTGCACTTCCTGCACAGCCCGGTGGAAATTTACGACGACGCCGAGAACCCCGGGCGCGTCAGCGGCATCAAGTTTGAGCGCACCGAACTGGACGGCACGGGCAACGCTCGTGGCACCGGCGAGTACATCGACTACCCGGTCCAGGCCGTCTACCGCGCCATCGGTTACTTCGGTTCCGCGCTGCCGGAGATCGAGTTCGACCACAAGAAGGGCGTCGTCCCGAACGCCGGCGGCCGCGTCCTGGACGCCTCCGGCGAGCACGTCCCGGGCATCTACGCGACCGGCTGGATCAAGCGCGGACCGGTGGGCCTGATCGGCCACACCAAGGGTGATGCCCTCGAAACCGTGACCTTCCTGCTGGAAGACCGCGAGAACCTGCCGGTTGCCGAAGCACCCGCTGCCAGCGCCGTCGTCGACCTGCTCGAAAGCCGCGGCGTGGAATACACCACCTGGGAAGGCTGGCTGGCACTCGACGCCCACGAGCTCGCCCTGGGTGCCGAGGCCACCGCTGCCGGCGGCTCGCACGGCGTTGAGGTTGTGCGTGAGCGCATCAAGGTGGTGCCGCGCGAGGACATGGTCTCGATCTCCCGCGACGGGATCGCCGCCAGCGTCTAACGCCTGACAGCGATGGGGCCCGCACCGACAGGGTGCGGGCCCCATTGGTTTAAGCGCCCGCGCCGCCGGCGGCCATGAGCTCGAGACGCTGCAGGGTTTCCCGGTTGCGCACCGTGATGATCGGGTCGCGAAGCGCCTTGGGAACAGCCAAGCCCGGGCCCCTGACCGCGTCCTCGGCCATCGTGACCCTGCACCGCTCGCCCAGGTCCTCGAGCGTGATGACCACCTTGGCCTCGCCGATCGGCCAGCCTCGGGCAATCAGCTCCAGCCGCTGTCCCGGTTCAACCGCCGTCACCTTGGTTGAATCGTTGATGAGCAGCGGCCAGGCGCCCACCGAGTGATGGAGCAGGGCGCCGACCTGCGGCCAGCGCGCGTCCACGGAACGGATTCTCGAGGCGCCCACCACCCAGCCGGAATAGAGCCAGCCGTCCGCGATCACGGTCCAGACTGCCGAGGCCGGTGAATTGAAGACCTGCGTGACGGTTGACATGGTGTTCCTTTCATCGGCCGAACCTTGACGCCGGGTGGCGGAGCTCCGGTCTGCGGCTTTCAGCCCGGCGGGGTGCGGGTCGCCGGAAACGCGCGGAGCGAGGCGCCGAGCGGCACGGTAGGAGCGCTCCCGGAGCCGGCGTGCCCAGGGATAGGTCCCGGCGCCGGGCAGGGGATGCTTTAGGGGATCGAAGCGGATGGCCGTGTCTCCGTGGGCCGTGCCTCCGCCAGCCGTGTCTCCAATGGCTGTTCCTCCGCCGGTGGGAGCGGCCCTCAGGTGCAGCACGCCGGCCTGCACCCACCGGCCTGTCGGGCTGGCGTACGACAGCGCCAGGCTCCAGTCACCGGTGGCCAGCGACTCCTTGAAGTTTCCGTCCGTGTCCGCCCTGCCTGTGGCGAGCCCCGGCAGGGACAATGTGCGCAGCCCCAGGAGGACGGGGCCGTTGGCACCCTTGTACGGCATCAGCGTGGTGAACCTGGCTGTGCCGGCATCCAGCTTGGGCAGCAGCATGAACCGGGCCGGCACACCCCAGCCGGTCGAGGCGAACAGGACATCGGCGACGTCGTCGGAGTCGCCAACACCAGTACCCACCCGAAGCGCCAGACCCAGAATATCCGGCAGCGACTCAGGGAATCCGACCGAGCGGGAGAACCGCCCGCGCACCTGGCGCGTCCCGGCGTCGTCGAGCCAGGAGATTCCGCTGGGCCCCGGGAGACCTGCTGCGGTGCGGCCTGCAGCACCGGTGAGGGTCAGTTCCCCAACCAGGCTGATACCCCGCGGATGAATGGGGCGGAAGGGGCGCACTCCCTTGACGGCGCGGAACACCGCGGCAAAACCGCGACCGGCGACCTCGGCTGCCCGCTCCGTCGCCCCTCCTGCCTGCGTCACCGTGCCACTGCTCGATTGTCCCCTCATGCGCCGCCTTTCCATGGCTACATCCTTCCGAACTTTGACCGGACCAGTGCGAAGATTCCGTAGCAAATGAAGCCTGCCCCGATGGCAAACAGCAGGTAGGGCCCGTACTCGTGGTCGCGGAGGGCCTTCAGGCTGCCGTCGAGGCCGGTGGATTCCTCGGGCGTGTGCTTGGCGGCCGCGATGGTGAACAGCAGTCCGGCCAGGAACAGTGCGATGCCTTTGGCCACATGTCCGGTCACACCCAGGGAGTCAATGAGTTTGCCGCGGCGGGTGCCGTCGAAGTGGAAGAGCTCCTCTTTGAAGCCCCGCCGGAGGCCCTTCACCACGAAGTAGATGCCCACGCCGATGACGGTCAGGCCGAGGGCACTAAGGATCACGCCGCCAAAAGGATTGGTGAGGAGGGCTGCGCTCACGTCCCTCGTGGAATCGCCGGAGTCACCGCGGAGCCCCACCGCAAATCCGCCGAAACTGAGCCCGACGCTGCCGTAAGCGACCGCGAGGAAGCCCGAGGAAATCAGCTTCCCGATCCGTTCCTTGCGGGGCAGGTGGCGGGCCCGGAGGGTGGCCTCGCTCAGCTGCCAGAGGGAGAGCCCCGCGCAGCCGATCAGGCAGGCCCACATGAGCGCCGGGCCCCAGGGATTGGCTGCCAGTTGTTCGATGGCGCCGGTGGCCTCGGCCTGCCCGGGATGCCCGAAGGCCAGGGCAATCGCAATGGCGCCCACGATGATGTGCAGCAGGGCCATGACAGCGAAACCGGAACGCGCGACGATGTCGAGCGCCTTGGTGTTCGATGCAGCCTCCGCGGCGTCGGCCGCCTCGCTGATCGTCGAGTCGTTGTCCGTCGTGCCCTCCGGTTGGCCGTTCCTAATTCAGCCTAACGGCGCTTAGCCGTTCATTGGCCCTTCAGCGTGGATGCGCTCCGAGCCCTCTCCCACGAGTTTCACCGTGCATCGCACCACGAGGTCGTCGGGTGCCGTGTCGATGTCGACGAGGGCTTCGCCCGCGCTGAGGACGGTGAATACTTCCGAGCCAGCCTCGACGTCGAAGCCCTTGCTCTTGGCAGCCTGCGTGGCGTTGGCCAGCGCCTCGCGCTTCAGCCCGTCTACGTATGCCTGGTCGTCCTCGCGTTCGGAGTCGCCGAATGCCCAGCCGAACAGTGTTCCTGTTGATCCCATGGCGTTGATTTTACGCACAGAACCATTGATATTACGGGCTATCGTAACGTTAGTAAGTGTGCTTACCATGTGGGGACCATGTCTTTGGTACGGCTGGCGCACTCCTGATCGCAGGGTCTGCGCCAGCTTGTGTTCCGGATTGAACCTCTCGTATTAGGAAGGACATCATGGCGGGAAATCTTATTGCGCGGTCTGTTCATGACCTCACGGCAGCAGCCTGGTTTGGCGGCTCGCTGATGGGCGCGGTCGGCCTCAACGGAGCCGCCGCAGAGGCGAAGGACCCGGCCGAGCGGACTCGCCTTTCGAGCCGCGGCTGGATGAAGTGGGCGCCGGTGCAGACGGCTGCCTTCGCAACCCACTTGTTGGCGGATCTGTTCATCGCACTGGAAAACAAGGACCGGATCGCCCAGCAGGAGGGCGTGGCCCGGGACACCATCTACAAGACGGCAGTCACGCTGGCGGGGGCAGCGGTCACCCTGTATGCCGGCGTGCTGGGAAAGAAGGTTGAGAAGCTGTCCGGGGAGGGCGGCGAGGGGGCCACTGAACCCCGGGCTGGCGCTTCGGAGAAGCTTCAGTCGGCGCAGAATCAGCTGAAGGCCCTGCAGTGGACCATCCCCGCCTTTGCCGCCTCGGTTATCGTCCTGGGCGCCAAGCACGGCGAAATGCAGCGGCCCAAGAATGTGTTCAAGGGTCTGCGCTGACCCTGTCCCCAAAACCCAATAGCGGACGACGGCGGCAGGGCAGCAAAGTGCCCGGCCGCCGTCGTGCTTGGTTCAGCCCAGTTGAGGCGGGGTTCTAGGTTGGCTGGCTGTCAGCCGGCGGCAGGTCCGGGTTCATGTCCTGCAGGTGGGGGTCCTCGGCGGTCCACACCTGGATGATCGCCCACGTCACGGCCGCCAGCGGCACGGACAGGACGGCGCCGATGATGCCCGCCAGGATGGTGCCCGCCGTCAGGGCCATGAGAATGACCAGGGCGTGGAGCTGCAGCGATTTACCCATGACGATGGGCTGCAGCAGGTCGCCCTCGAGCTGGTTGACCGCGATCACCACTGCCACCACAATCAGCGCCACCACGGGCCCGTTGGCGACGAGCGCCACCAGGGCGGCGAGGATCCCGGCCACGGTTGCCCCGACCAAGGGAACAAAGGCCCCGATGAACACGATGATGGCCAGCGGGATGGCCAGCGGCACCTGCATGATCAGCAGCGCGGCGCCGATGGCCACGGTATCCACCAGCGCCACGATGGCCGTGCCGCGAACGTAACCGCCAAGGACCTCCAGCGTCCGCTTGCCCACCCGCCGCAGCCTGGCTTCCCGCTCCCCGGAGAAGGGCCGCAGGAGGAAGTTCCAGATCTTCGCGCCGTCCTTGAGGAAGAAGAACAGGATCACCACCATGAGGCTCGCGCCGGCCAGGAACTCCGTCACCGCAGACAGGCCGGTGATGGCGCCTGACCGGACCTGGCTGCTTGTGGCGAACTGGACGGCGCCTTCCCTGGCCTGGTTCAGCTGCTCGCGGTCGATGGGGATCGGGCCGGAGAGGAGGAAGTTCTCAAGTTCGTCGAGCCCCTTGGACGCCTGCTGCACCAGGTCGCCCCACTGGCTGCGGACGGAGAAGTAGATCAGGGTGCCGATGCCGGCCAGGAGCAGCAGCAGGGCCACGAAGGCCACGGCGGTGGCGGCCCCGCCGGGAAGTCCGCGGCGCCGCAGCAGGTTGACGAATGGCCCGATGGCGGCTGCGAGGATCAGCGCAATCAGGACCGGAATGACCAGCAGCCGGATCTGCAGGAGGCCGTACACGGACACGGCCGCCACGGCGAGGACCAGCAGGGCCTGGGCGCACCGGATTCCCACCCTTCCCAGGCTGTCGGACCAGAGCTCCCGGGGCGGTTTGTGGTCCGGCCGCCGGGCTGCCGGCCGTGGCGTGCGCGGGCCGGCCGTTTGTTCTTGAAGCGGATCTTGCTCGGACAGTGGGGCTGTTCGGGCCATCGGAACTCCTCGTTATCAGCGGGCAACGGACACTACCTGGCGTCCCAGTCAGATAGTAAGCCTACTGATGTAACAGATGGCGGCGAAACCCGTTCATCCGCCGGAGCCGTGGGCGTCACAGCTCCGCATTGACGAAACCGACCACAATGGCGGTCCACCAGCACACCTGTGATATTGCCAGGCACAGGAGCATGTGGACGCGCTGGCCGATGGGCAGGCCGGCAAAAGTGGTGGTTGGCGGCATGACCACAAGGCGGCGCATGAGCGGAATCAGCATGATGCCGTTGAGCATCAGCACGAGCACCGCTCCCAGCTTTACGATCGTCCACGGGTTGCTGACGTTTGGGGCAAGGAAGGCGCCGGTGAGCAGCATTGCTGCGGTCCCGGACCAGATCAGCGGACTGGCGGCGCCGTCGAGCCGGATGGTCTCCGCCAGTTCGCGCTTCCCGATCAGCCACAGGAAGCCGTGCCAGTCCACCAAAAGGATGGCACCAAACGCCAGCACCATCGCCAGGATATGGACCGAGAGGGCCAAAGCGCGCGGCGGGCCGCTGACCGTGACGGACAGCCCCAGCATGACGGACAGCACCCAGGCCACCCCGGCCCCGACGCAGAGAATCCCGACCAGCCGCCGGGATGATTTGTGGGATTTGCGCGGAATCCTACGTCCCGCGGCTGCACTGTATGTCACGGTATGCCTCCAACTGCCTGAAGGATGTGCGAAGGGGGCGGAGTGCCGCCGCGAGGTAGACCGCTTCCCTGAGCATCAGACCGAAACCTTGGAAAAACCTTGGGAAAACCCTGTAAAAGCGGCTCGCGTCCCCCAAAAGAGTCCCCCTGTATGGGGGTGCAGCTACTCCCGCAGCCACTCCGCGCAGGAGTTGAGGTTCCGGTGCACGCTGGCCACGGCGGCATCGCCATCGTGGGCTTCGATGGCGTCCACGAGGTCCCCGTGGCCGGCCTGCGGCAGGCCGTTGAAGCCGGGGCGTCGGTGCTGCTTGAGCAGGTCCGCGTGGAACACGTCGCCAAAGCTGACATAGAGCTCGAGGAGGAGGGGGTTGCCGGAGGCCTGCGCCACCCGCTCGTGGAAGCCCCAATCGGCGGCGGCCCAGCGCGCAAAGTCCTCGACGTTCCAGGCCTCCTCACGCTCGGCGAGCAGCGCGCGCATGGCGGAGACGTCGTCGGCCGTTGCGTGCCTGGCGGCGAGGCGCGCGGCCTGTGTGTCCAGCCCCACGCGGACCTCGAGGACGTGTTCGTCCGTGTGTTCCTTGTAGAGCCGGCGGGCGGCTCCGGAGATTTCGCTGGTGGCGCGGACGTAGGTTCCGTCGCCGCGGCGAACCTCGAGCATCCCGCTGTGGGCCAGGGCCTTGACGGCTTCCCGGAGTGTCCCGCGGGACACGCCGAGCCCGGACATGAGCTCGGTTTCGGAGGGTATGCGCTGCTGCAGCGGCCATTCGCCCGTCTGGATCATTTCGCGGAGTTTGGCGGTGACTTCGTCCGCCAGCGGCGGGCGGTGCGAGGTGCTCAGGGTCATGGCGTCCTATTCTTTCATTCCGCGGCGCCGGTTCCGGCGGAGCTGGTTCCCGCTGTGCTCGCGCCGCTGGGGCCACTGGCGCTCACTCCGCCGGCCCGGCCGCTGCTGAGCAGGTGCGCCACAACGATCTGAACCAGGGCGATGACCAGGAGCAGTGCAAGCGGCAGCGTCCAGCTTCCCGTCGCGCTGTGCAGCAGGCCCATCCCGAACGGACCGACAGTGGCCAGGAGGTAACCGGTGGACTGCGCCAGCGTGGACAGTGCCGTGGTCTCGGCGGTGTTCCGGCCGCTGCGGCTGATGATCACCATCACCAGCGGGAAGATGCCCAGGCCGAAGCCCAGCAGCACCGCCGGAATGACGGCCAGCGAAACGGGAAGCAAGAGGAGCGCGGCAATGCCGGCCGTCATGGTGAGGGTGGCCAGATAGACGGCGGGACGCAGCATCCGCGGCCGGGAACCGATGGCGATCAGCACCATGCCGGCCGGAACCGAGACCAGCTGCATGATCCCGAACATGACGGCGCTGTCCGCCGGGCTGAGGCCCATGGTGGTGAGCATGTACGGGAACCAGCTGAGCAGCGCATAGGCGAGTAGTGCCTGCAGGGTGAAGATGCCGGTGAGCAGGAGGCCCTTCTTGGTGCGCAGCAGCGGCCAGGGGGAGATGTGTCCGGCGGCTTTCCGGGCCGTGTCCCGGTGGGCGTGCAGCGTCACGGGCAGGAAGCCCAGGAACGCGGACAGGGCCAGGATCCCGATGGTGCCCAGCCCGGCCGACGGCGACCCCAGCACCTGCGAGAGCGGAACCACCAGCACGGCCATGACGGTCGCTCCGCTGGTCATGGTCACCGTGTAGACGGCTGTCATGAGCGATGTGCGCGCGGCGAAGTGCTCCCGGATGAAGGACGGCATGGACACGTTGCAGACAGCCAGGCCCGACATCCCCACCACCGTGCCCACCACCAGCATGCCCGTGGTGGGGATGCCCCGGACCAGCAGCCCGGCTGCCAGCATGCCGAGGGAGAGCAGGATGGCTTTCTCGACGCCGAGCTTCCCGGTCAGCCAGGAGGTGGCGGCTCCGGCCACGGCGAAGCACAGCGTGGGAATGGAGGGGATGAGCGAGGCAACCAGCGGCCCGTAGCCCAGAACCTGCTGCAAATCGTGCAGCAGGGCCGATGCGCCGGTGATGCCGGCCCTCAGGTTCAGGCCGATGAGCACCAGGGCAATGACACCGGCGACGACGGCGGTGCGCGGCTTGGTCGGGTACGTGGCTGCGGTCGGGGGTGCTGAGGAAGTGGTCGCCATCCCTTAACGTTAGACGTTTGACGTTTGATGTCTAGAACTTTGTGGGGAAACTCTCGCGGGGCTTCCGGCCCGGGCATAGACTCGGGCCAGCAGGCGCATTACGCGCAGGAACCCGGCAACGGAAAAGGATGCCGCCCAGCCATGACTGCCGAAGGCCTTGAAACGGAGAAGAAGTACGACGTCGACGACGGCACGTCGCTGCCCGACCTCGCCGCCATTCCCGGTGTGGCCGGCGTGGGTGATCCCCACCAGGCTGAACTGGAAGCCGTCTACTTCGACACCGGGGACCTGGTTCTCGCCTCCCGCCGGATCACGCTGCGGCGACGCAGCGGCGGCGCCGATGCCGGCTGGCATGTAAAGCTGCCGCCAGATGCCGGGGCTGCGGCCGGATCCGGGTCCGCGTCGGAGGAGGGGCCGGGACAACGCCGGGAGATCCACGCCCCGCTGGGCCAGGCCGACGTCGTTCCCGGGAAATTGCTGGCCTACCTGCACGCCTACCTCCGGGGAGCGGATCCCGTGCCCCTGGCCCGCC
The DNA here is from genome assembly GCF_000238915.1 of Arthrobacter globiformis NBRC 12137. Classification (GTDB taxonomy): domain Bacteria; phylum Actinomycetota; class Actinomycetes; order Actinomycetales; family Micrococcaceae; genus Arthrobacter; species Arthrobacter globiformis. The sequence goes on from NZ_BAEG01000080.1 coordinate 136,946, forward strand.
TGAATACCCGGCGAACCACCCACGCACTCTACGGGGACGACGGTGTGCACCTCGCCGACTTTGCCGATGACACCGTGGACGCCGAGCTTCTTCAGGGGGCGGGCGGGATACCCGCAGGCCAGAAGCAGCAGTGGCGCGAATGGGAACTCGAGCTGGTTCACGGCGAGCCGGAGGTGTTCAAGTCGGCAGCAGCGGTCCTGGCCGCGGCCGGGGCCCGGCCGTCCGCGAACGAGTCCAAGCTGCGGCGCGCCCTGGGGGCGGCGCCGACAGCTCAAGCCAAGGAAACGGAAGGCGCTGGCGTAACTGACGGCACTGTCGCACCTGACGGCGGGGGAAAGCAGCCCGGCGGCAGGAAACCGGGCAAGCAGTGGCCGGCGTCCGCCGTCGTGAGCGCGTACCTGGCCGGGCAGATCAGCGAAATCCTGGCCAACGACGCCCGGGTGCGGCTGGAGGAACCCGATGCGGTGCACGCGATGCGCTCGGCCACCCGGCGCGTCCGGTCGGCCCTCGCGGTCTACCGGAAGCTCTACGGCCGGGGCGCGGTTGGCCGGCTGCGCGACGAGCTCAAGTGGCTGGGCCGGATCCTCGGCACGCCCCGTGACGCCGAAGTCATGCTGGACCGGCTGCGGACGAACACCGGCGAGCTGCCGGCGGGGGAGGGGGCGGACGACGTCCGGCGGCGGATCGAGCGCGAGCTGGGCACCAGGCTGGACGCCGGCTACCGCAAGACGCAGGAAGTGCTCCTCACGGACCGCTACTTCCGGCTCCTCGACGACCTCGAGGACTTCCGTGACCACCCGCCCGTCCTGCCGGCGGCCGGGGCGCCCGCGCGCAAGACCGCGCGCAAGCTGGTGCGCAAGTCCGCCAAGCGGCTGCGCCGCGCCCACAAGGCGGCTGCCCAGGCCAAGGACGGCGCCGGCGACAGGCCCGGCATGGAGCTCAAAGAGGCCACAGCGCACGAAACCGCACTGCACCAGGTCCGGAAGGACGCCAAGCGGCTGCGGCACGCGGCAGAGACCGTCGATCCCCTATTCGGCAAGCGCGCTGCGAAGCTCGCCAAGGCCGCTCACAAGCAGCAGAAAATTCTCGGCGACCACCACGACAGCGTGATGGCGCGGATTTTCCTTGGGAAGCTCGCCGGCGGCCCGGACCTGCCGGAACCGGTGGCCTCCGCCTACGGATCGCTCATTAAGCGGGAACAGAAGAGCGCCGCCAAGGCCGAAGCCAAGTACCGCAAGGCGCACCGGAAGTCCCGAAAGGCAATCCGGGGCGGAGTGGGATAGGGGGCAGCCGGTGGAAGGGCACGCAGACCGGCCTGCATCGCGCCCGGGGAACACGGTCATCAGCCTGGCCCACGTGGACGCGGACATGGTGCCTGAGGTGGGCGGCAAGGCTGCCAACCTCGGTGTGCTCCTGGCCGCCGGATTGCCGGTCCCAAGCGGCTTCTGCGTCACCACCGCTGCCTACCGGCGGGTGGCGGCCGCAGCAGGAGTGGAACCATCCGAGCCGGCAGAGCAGACGCGCAGCAGGCTGGCGTCGGCTGCCCTGCCCGCGGACATCGTCGAAGCCATCCTCGCCGCGTACGCTGGTCTGGGCGAGGACACTCCGGTGGCCGTGCGTTCCTCCGCCACGGCCGAGGATCTCCCTGAAGCCAGCTTCGCAGGCCAGTTGGACTCGTACCTCAATGTTGTCGGCGCCGACGCGCTGTTGGATGCGGTCCGCCGCTGCTGGGCCTCCCTGTGGACGGACCGGGCCGTTGCCTACCGCGCCGATCACGGGATTGCCCAGCGCTCCGTCGGCATCGCCGTCGTTGTTCAGGAAATGGTGGACGCCGGTGTGGCCGGGGTGATGTTCACGGCGAATCCGCTGACCGGCCGGCGCCAGGAAACAGTCATCGACGCCGCGCGCGGACTCGGCGAGGCGCTGGTCAGCGGGGCTGTGAACCCGGATCACTTCACGGTCGATGCTGCCACCGGGGAGATCCTCCAGCGCAGCCTGGGTGACAAACTCATCGAAAGCCGGCCGGCACCGGGAGGCGGAACCCGGGTGCTTCGCCGGCAGGATGGCGGAGCGCAGCCGTGCCTGACGGATGAGCAGGTCCGCTCGCTGGCCAGCCTCGGGACCCGGGTGGAAGTGCTCTACGGGGAACCTCAGGATCTGGAGTGGGCCATCGAACCGCGCGGCGGGATCCGGGTGGTGCAGTCCCGTCCGATCACCACGCTGTTTCCCCTGCCAGAGCCCCACTCCCACGACGACGGCGTCCGGGCTTACCTGTGCGCCAGCCTGCTGCAGGGGCTTACCCGGCCGCTGACACCCATGGGCCTGGCATCCTTCACGCTGATGAGCGACAGAGCCCGGCCGACAGCCGCTGGGGACGGACCGGGGGCCTACCGGTCCGCCCAGGTCGGCATGCGCATGTTTGTCGATGTCACCCCCATGCTGCGCAGCAAGGGCGGGAGGTGCAGTCTTCAAAGAGCCATGAAAGTGGCCGACGCCAGGTCCGTGGATGTGCTGGCCTATCTGGCTGCAGACCCCCGCTTCAGCCTCACCAAGGCCTCCGGTGCGGCGCTGAAAGCGGGGCTCCGGGGCACGCCGCCCTTTGGCCTGCTTGGGCACGTTCTCGCCGCGATGGCCAATCCCGCCGCCGCCCTGGACCGGGTCAGGGAATCGGACCATGAGCTGGACCGGATACTGATGTTGCCGGAGCCGGCCTCCGGTGTCCTGCGGCTCGATTTCGTGGAACGCCTCCTCAGCAAAGACATCACCCCCGCCGTGATGCGGGTCCTGCCCCCGGCGGCCGCAGGGTATATCTGGCTGGGTCTGGCGCGGCTGCTGCTGGGCCGGCTTGTGCGGGCCGGTGAGCTGCAGGCCGTACTCCGCGGCCTGCCGCACAATGTGACCACCGAAATGGATCTGGAGCTCTGGCGGACGGCCGCCTCGATCCGGGAGGACCCGGAGTCTGTCCGTGCGCTCACCGGGGAAGACCCCCGGATGCTCGCCGGCCGCTACACCGAAGGATCACTGCCCGCCGTCTGCCAGGGCGCCCTGCGCGGCTTTCTCGCCACATATGGACATCGCGCGGTGGCGGAAATTGACCTCGGAGTTCCCCGCTGGGGCGAGGATCCGGCCCACATCATTAACGTCCTGGCCAATTACCTGAGGCTGGCGGACCCGGAGCTCGCCCCTGACCGGCGGTTCCGGCGGGCCGCAGAGCAGGCCGAAGCCAAGGTTGCCGAGCTGGCAGAACGGTCCGCCCGGTCCAGGGGAAGGCCGTTCGGCAGAATCGTTGCCCACAGCCTGCGGCGGGCCCGGGAAACCGCCGGCATGCGCGAGTACCCCAAATTCCGGCTGATAACGGCCTTCGCCGTCCTCCGTAGACAGCTTCAACTGGTAGGCGAGGAACTCGCCGAGGCGGGCCGGATCGCCGTACCGGAGGACGTCTTCTTCCTTGACCTCGCCGAAGCCCGCGTGGCACTGCGAGGCGCGGACCTTCGCGGACCCGTCGCCGAACGCCGCCGGCGCTACGACCGCGAAATGCGGCGCCGGCGCGTCCCCCGCCTGCTGCTTTCCGATGGCACCGACGTCGAGGCGGCCATGGGCGCGCAGGCCCGTGCGGTGTCCTCCGCGGACGGGCAGCTGCCGCCGGGAACCCTGGCGGGGACGGCGGCCTCGGCCGGCAGCGTCACAGGCAAAGCCAGGGTGATCCTGGACCCGGCCGGCGCGCACCTGGAGCCGGGCGAAATCCTCGTGGCGCCGTCGACGGACCCGGGGTGGACGCCGCTGTTCATGACTGCCGGGGCGCTGGTCATGGAAATGGGCGGACCCATTTCCCACGGTGCCGTGGTGGCGCGCGAATACGGAATTCCCGCCGTCGTCGGCGTCCCGGACGCAACCACGCGGATTCAAACCGGGGACACCGTGACAGTGGACGGAGCCGCGGGGACGATTGTGGTGGACGCGGAGAGGCAGGAGAACCCGTGAGCACTTTCGTTCTTGTCCCGGGCGCCGGGGGAGTCGGGTGGTACTGGCACCGGCTGGTTCCCGAGCTGGAACGGCTGGGGCACCAGGCCATAGCGGTGGACATCCGCGAGGACGATCCCCGCCTGGGACTGCAGGACTACGCCGACACCGTCCTCGCGGCCATCGGGGATCGCCGCCCTGTGGTGCTCGTGGGCCAATCCCTGGGCGCCTTCACCGTCCCCGTTGTCGCGGCGCGGGTGCCGGTGGAGCTAATCGTCCTGCTCAATCCGATGGTGCCTCTTCCGGGTGAGACGCCCGGCGAGTGGTGGGAGGCCACCGGCCAGCCCCAGGCCCGCGAGCTCAATGACAGGCTGAACGGGCGCACCGGCGACTTCGATGAGCGCGTGCACTTCCTGCACGACGTTCCCCCGGAGGTGATCGCCGCGGGCGCCGGCGAGCAGCGCGCTCCATCCGACACACCGTTCGGCCAGCCCTGCGGGATCGACTGCTGGCCCGACGTGCCCACAAGGGTGCTGGTGGGACGCGATGACCGCTTTTTCCCCGTGGACTTTCAACGCCGCGTGGTCCGGACCCGGCTCGGCCTGGAGATTGACGAAATCCCGGGCGGGCACCTGGTCGCCCTGAGCAACCCGGCTGAACTCGCAGGCCGGCTGGATGGCTTTGCCCGCGGATCCCTGTGACGGAGCGGTGAACCGGCTCAGCCGGCGTGCCGGGCGCCAAGCCGGGCAACCGCAAGGGCAAGCCACAGCTGCACCCGGTCGGCGGTGACGGAGGGGTCGTACCCGGTGAGTTCGGTGATCTGGGCCAGCCGGTAGCGGACCGTGTTCCGGTGCAGGGTGAGCGCCTCGGCGACCGCGGCAACGGAGCCGTTGTTGTTCAGGTAGCTCTCCAGCGTGGCCATCAGCTCGGCGCCGTGGGCGGCGTCGAAGCTCCGGAGCGGGTCCAGCGATTCGTTGGCCATGTCCGCCAGCGGCACGTCCTCGCTGGCCAGGAGCAGGGAGGTCAGGCTGAGCCGTTCGGGCTCGTTCACCGGCAGCCCGTGGCTGGCGGCGTCACGCGCCTCGAAGTAGCTCCAGCGCAGGCCGTTCGGCTTGGTGTATGCGCCGCCGATGCCGATGGTGGCGTGGATGCCGGCCTCGGCGAGGTGGTCGCTGAGGCTCCTGGCCATCGCCGTGGCGCCGCGGCCGTCGTCGGGCACCACCGTGACCAGGTCCTTTCCGACGACGGCGGTCACCGCGTTCTCCAGCGACTGCGGCAGCGAGGAGCTGACCAGCTGCTTGTGGTGCGCCTCGGATCCGGCCAGAATCACCACGTTTTTGCGCGTGCTGTTGATGCCCGTCCCGGCGAGGCGGCGCTGGGCCTCGCTGGGGTCCAGGGTTCCGTGGATCACGTCCTCGAGCACCTGCCCGCAGAGCGCCCGCTCCGCCTGGCGCTGCTTGACCATGTTGTTTAGTTCCACGCTGATGAGGTTCTGCGCGTAGCCGATGATGCCGGAATCCTCGAAGGGCTGCTTCACCCAGAGCGTGCACGCGTCGCGGCGCCCGGTGGGAATGGGGTAGGTGGTCCAGGAGTCGGCAGTCGGCGGCTCGCTGCCGCTGTTGTACAGCTGGGCGGTGAACTGGGTGAGCGCGATCTCGGTGCGGAGCATGCCGCCCAGGTGCCGCAGGAGCTCGGCGAGGCCGCCGCCGGTCAGCAGCGCACGGGCCAGGATCTGGTGCCCGGCGATGAGACGCTCAAGCTTCGAATAGTGGTCCGCGGACTGCGCGTCGGCCACGAGTTTGCTGATGGCGATGAACGGGGTGCCGTACGGCACTTCGACTACGGGCAGCCCCCAGCGGTTCGCCTCCGCGATCAAAGCCGGGGGGACGGCTTCGTGCGAGAGCCCCACGCCGAAGCCGATCCCGACGGCGCCGGCGCGCTGGACCTGGCGCACGAAGCGGCGCTGTTCGGGCGCAGTTTTCATCCGCAGCCCGGTGGTCAGCACCAGTTCGCCGCCGTTGAGGAAGCGCTGCGGGTCCTCCAGTTCCGTGACCGCGACCCAGCGGATGTCCTGGTGGGAAGTGGTCTCCGCAAGGCTGGATTTCTTGAGTCCCAGAGACTGCACGGCCAGCAGCGCCGCGAGGGAAATTGCCATGGATCAAGGGTAGCGGGATGCTGGCCGATCGCACTAAAGCACCGGTTCAAGGGTGTGCAGGTGGCTATTCCCCGCGGTGTCGGGCTGGAATAGGCTCGAGTCAGCCGCATCACACCATTCAGGACGAAAGAGGTTGTACACCGTGGTTCAGACCTTGCAAAACTTCATCAACGGAGAGTTCGTCACGCCTGCAGGCACGGGCCTGCTCGACATCGTGAACCCCGTGACCGGCGACGTGGTGGCCAAGTCGCCCGTTTCCGTGGAGGCTGACGTCGACGCCGCCATGGCCGCCGCCAAGGACGCCTTCAAGACCTGGAAGCACGTGACCCCCGGGCAGCGGCAGCTCATGCTGCTCAAGCTCGCCGACGCCATCGAGGCCAACAGCGACGAACTCGTCGATGCCCAGCACCGCAACACCGGCCAGGTCCGTTCCCTGATCGCGTCCGAGGAAGTGGCGGCAGGCGCCGACCAGCTGCGTTTCTTCGCCGGTGCCGCCCGCATTCTCGAAGGCAAGTCCGCCGGCGAGTACTTTGAGGGCCACACCTCCTTCGTCCGCCGCGAGCCGATCGGCGTCGTGGCCCAGGTGGCACCGTGGAACTACCCGTTCCTGATGGCCATCTGGAAGATCGGCCCTGCGCTCGCAGCCGGCAACACGGTGGTCCTGAAGCCCTCTGACACCACGCCCGAATCCACCCTGGTCCTGGCCCGCCTGGCCGCGGACATCCTGCCGGCCGGCGTCCTGAACGTCATCCTCGGCACCGGCGAAACCGGTGCGCTGATGGTGGAGCACAAGGTCCCGGGCCTCGTGTCCATCACCGGCTCCGTGCGCGCCGGCATCGCCGTCGCTTCGGGCGCCGCGAAGGGCCTCAAGCGCGCGCACCTGGAACTGGGCGGCAAGGCCCCGGCCATCGTCTTCAAGGACGCCGACATCAAGAAGAGCGCCGCGGCCATCGCCGAGTTCGCGTTCTTCAACGCCGGCCAGGACTGCACGGCCATCACCCGTGTCCTGGTGGAGGACTCGGTGCACGACGACGTCGTCGCCGCCATGGTGGAACACACCAAGACCCTGCACACCGGCTCCCAGAACGACGAAGACAACTACTTCGGCCCGCTGAACAACGTCAACCACTTCAAGGCGGTCAGCGCCGTCGTCGATTCGCTGCCGGCGAACTGCCGGATCGAAACCGGCGGCCACCGCGCGGGGGAGAAGGGGTTCTTCTTCGAGCCCACCATCATCACCGGCGCCAAGCAGACGGACGACATCGTGCAGAAGGAAACGTTCGGCCCGGTCATCACCGTGCAGAAGTTCAGCACGGAACAGGAAGCGGTGGAGCTGGCCAACGACGTCGAGTATGCCCTGGCCTCCAGCGTCTGGACGTCCGACCACGGCACGGCCATGCGGCTGAGCCGCGACCTTGACTTCGGTGCGGTCTGGATCAACACGCACATTCTCCTCACCGCCGAGATGCCCCACGGCGGCTTCAAACAGTCCGGCTACGGCAAGGACCTCTCCATGTACGGCGTCGAGGACTACACGCGCATCAAGCACGTCATGTCCGCACTGGATGCCTAACCGGGCCCGTTGGTTGAGCTAGTCGAAAACCCCCGGAATCGTAGAAAGAAAAGAAACCCCATGACCACCACCGCCAACGAAATCACCTACCGCCTCGAGCAGAAGCGCCGCGTCCAGGCCGACTTCCCGGGCCCCAAGTCGGTGGCCCTCACCGAACGCCGCAAGGCAGTCGTCGCCGCCGGTGTCGCCTCCAGCGTTCCGGTCTACGTCGCGGACGCCGACGGCGGCATCATCCACGACGTCGACGGCAACTCCTTCATCGACCTCGGCTCGGGCATCGCGGTGACGAGCGTCGGCGCGTCCGACCCCGCCGTCGTCGGTGCCGTGAAGGAGGCCGTGGAGCACTTCACCCACACCTGCTTCATGGTCACCCCCTACGAGGGCTACGTCGCCGTCGCCGAGCAGCTGAACAAGCTCACCCCCGGCACCCACGAGAAGCGCACCGTCCTCTTCAACTCGGGCGCCGAAGCCGTGGAAAACGCCATCAAGGTGGCCCGCCTGGCCACCGGCCGGGACGCCGTCGTCGCTTTCGACCACGCGTACCACGGCCGCACCAACCTGACCATGGCGCTGACCGCCAAGGCCATGCCGTACAAGACCAACTTCGGCCCGTTCGCGCCCGAGGTCTACCGCATGCCGATGAGCTACCCGTTCCGCGAAGAAAACCCGCAGATCACCGGTGCCGAGGCCGCCAAGCGGGCCATTACCGCGATCGAGAAGCAGATCGGCGGCGACCAGGTGGCCGCCATCATCATCGAACCGATCCAGGGCGAGGGCGGCTTCATCGTCCCGGCCGAAGGCTTCCTGCCGGCGCTGTCCGCCTGGGCCAAGGAAAAGGGCATCGTCTTCATCGCCGACGAGGTCCAGTCCGGCTTCTGCCGCACCGGTGAATGGTTTGCCGTGGACCACGAGGGCATCGTTCCGGACATCATCACCATGGCCAAGGGCATCGCCGGCGGCATGCCGCTGTCCGCCATCACCGGGCGCGCAGACCTGCTCGACGCCGTCCACCCCGGCGGCCTCGGCGGCACCTACGGCGGCAACCCGGTGGCATGCGCCGCCGCCCTGGCCTCCATCGGTTCCATGCAGGAGTACGACCTCAGCGCCCGCGCCAAGCACATCGAGGAGCTGTCCTTCGGCAAGCTGCGCGAACTTGCCGCTGCGCTTCCCGGTGGCGCCGAAGGTTCCGTGATCGGCGACATCCGCGGACGCGGCGCCATGCTGGCCATCGAGCTGGTCCAGGCCGGTTCGAAGGAACCCAACCCGGAGCTCACCAAGGCCGTTGCCGCCGCCTGCCTCAAGGAAGGCGTCATCATCCTCACCTGCGGAACCTACGGCAACGTCATCCGCCTGCTGCCCCCGCTGGTGATCAGCGACGAGCTGCTGCTGGACGGGCTGGAGGTCCTCGCCACGGCCATCAGGGCCAACGCGTAGTTCGCGCTTTGATAAACGCACGACGACGGCGGGCCGGGTACCGAAAGGTGCCCGGCCCGCCGTCGTTTTCGCCGCCGTCGTACTCTGCTTTGTGTCCCGGCCCATGCTTCCCATCCTCCGGCCGGAGAGCCGCGGTAGAGTCATCTCACCACTGCACTTCACGCCGCAGGCCGGGGAGCGCCGCCGGGAGCCGGGCATCGGTCTGCACTACCCAAAGAGGGGTTTCGCATGCGATACGTAGTCGGCTACACACCCACCGAGCGCGGCGCAGACGCCGTTGCCTTGGGCACGTCACTGGCCTTGGCCCAGGGCGCCGAACTGGATCTGGTCTATGTGGTGAAGCCGGGCACTCCCTACGTGGCACTGAACCCGGAGGGCAGCCGGGTCAGCGCCGCGGAGCAGGAGGTGCTGACGGCGGAGCGGGAGGGCCTGGCACTGGTTCCGGAAGGATTGCCCGCGAAATTCCATGTGCGTGAGGCCGATTCCTTCGCCGGTGGTCTCATCGACGCGGCGGTGGAGTTCGAAGCCGGGCTCATCGCTGTGGGCGCCGCCAGCACCGGCCTGTTCAAGCGCTACTCGGTGGGGTCAGTGGCCAACGCGCTGCTGCACGCCTCGCCCGTACCGGTGGCACTCGCGCCGCGCGGCTACCAGCGGACAGCACCCGTTACCCGCCTTACCCTGGCCGTGGGGCAGCGGGCCGGCGCCGAGGCTGCGATCGAGACCGCCATCAGGGCAGCCAAGCGGCGGGGTGTGCCGCTGCGGCTGGTGTCGCTGGTGGAGCTCGACGCCGCCGGTGACGCCGGTGAGGCGATCAACGCGGCACACATCCACGCCAACACCGTCCTGACGGCGGCGTCGGGGAAGGTGCCGGCCGGGCACGAGGTCGGCGTGGCTGTAGCCCATGGCCGCACGATCGAGGAAGCCATCGACGGACTCGAATGGGACGACGGCGAGATCCTCATCGTCGGGTCCTCGCGCCTGGCCGAGAAGAACCGCATGTTCCTGGGCAGCACGGCCAACAAGGTCCTGCGCGCGCTGCCGGTGCCCATGGTGGTTGTGCCGCGCGACTACGACCGCTCTGACTCGGCACCCTGACCGCGGGGCTTAAGTGTTCGTTCGCGCTTCCCTGCGGGCGAGCCGTTTGGCCGCTGAACTCTTGCGCGTCGCGGCCAGCATGTCCACGGTGAGCACCAGCAGGGCAAGCCACACGACGCCGAAGCCGATCCACCGGTCCAGCGTCATGGCCTCGCGGAACACCACCAGGGCAACGATGAACTGCAACACGGGGGCGAAGTACTGCAGCAGCCCGATGGTGGTCATCGGCAGCCGGCGGGCCGAAGCGCCGAAGAACAGCAGCGGCACGGCCGTGATGACGCCCGACGCCAAAAGCAGCCAGAAGTGCCCGGGGCCGTGGGTGGTCAGCGACGCCGTGCCGCTCACCGCGAGGAAAATCATGGTGGCCGCGGCCAGGGGAGCGAGGACGATCGTCTCCACGGTGAGGCTGGTGATGGCGTCGGCACGCGGCCCCACCCGCTTCTTCACGAAGCCGTACAGGCCGAAGCTGACGGCCAAAGTCAGGGCTATCCAGGGCAGCTTGCCGTAAGACACGGTGAGCACCCCCACGGCGATGAAACCGATTCCGACCGCGGCCCACTGCAGCGGCCGGAGCGTCTCCTTCAGGACGAACACGCCGAGGAGGACCGATACGAGCGGGTTGATGAAGTACCCAAGCGAGGCCTCGACTGCCTGCCCGGTGGTGACGCCGTAGGTATACGTCAGCCAGTTCACCGCGATGAGGCCGGCGGCGGCCGCCAGGGTCCACAGCACGGAGCGGTTCCGCAGGGCAGCGCCCAGGACGCGCCACGCCCGGGTCACCGTGATCAGGAGGGCACAGAAGATCAGGGACCACACCACCCGGTTGGCCACGATTTCCACCGCACCGGCCGGCTGCAGAACGAAGAAGTACAGCGGAAGCAGCCCCCACAGCCCGTAGGCGCCGATGCCGAAGAGGATTCCCGCCGTCGTCTCCTTGTCCACGGCTTTGGGTGCGCCAGGCAAACTGCCGGCGCCAGGCTTGCCGGATGCCCCGGGAGTGGTCATGCCCGAGGGCGCGGCGCCGGGTGAAGGGACAGTCGGAAGAGCGGAGGAGACGGATCCGTCGGGGTTAGGCACAAGAGCCATAACACCATCTTAGGGAGCGGTATTCCGTGCCCACGGACCAGTGGTTGCCTGCCGAAGCAATTTAGTCAGTAGGCTTGCCATTATGAGTACGACTCACCGCCGGGCGACGGCCCGATGAGGCTCCGCCACAGCAACGCTTCCGGCCGAGGCTACCGCCGGGTGCGGGCCGGCTCCGGGTTCAGTTACAGGGACCTGGACGGGTCCACGCTGCCGCCGGGACCGGTCCGGGACCGGCTGGAAAGCATCGGCATTCCGCCCGCCTGGACAGACGTGTGGATAGCGCCGTTCGAGAACGGGCACATCCAGGCCACGGGGCTGGACGCCGTGGGCCGCCGGCAGTACATCTACCATCCGGAGTGGCGCGAACGGAAAGACCGCGTGAAATTCGACCGCGCGCTCCAGCTCGCCGAATCGCTGCCCACCGCCAGGCGGCTGGTCACCATTGATCTGAGGTCCGACGGCGTCACCCGCCAGCGCGTTTTGGCCGCGGCTTTCAGAATGCTGGACAGCGGCTCCCTGCGGGTGGGCTCGGAAAGGTACACGAACGAAAACGGCAGCCACGGACTCGCCACCCTGCTCTGCGCCCACGTCCGGGTCCGCAAGGAATGCCTGTTCCTCAGTTTCCCGGCCAAGAGCGGCAAAACCTGGGAGTCCCGCATCGATGACCCGGACCTGGCACCGCTGGCCCAGGCCCTGAAGCGGCGCGGCGGCAACGCGCGGCTGCTGGCCTACAAGAACGGCCGCACGTGGCACCCGGTGACCAGCGCCGACATCAACGGCTACGTCAAGGAACGCACGGGCGACGACTTCACCGCGAAGGACTTCCGGACCCTGCGCGGCACCGCTGCGGCCGCCGTCAGCCTGGCCCGGAGCGGGCCGCAGACAACCGAGGCAAAGAGGAAGCGGGCCATCAGCGTCGCCATGATGGAGGCGGCGGCGGTGCTGGGAAACACGCCGGCGATCGCCCGCAAGAGCTATGTGGACCCCCGGCTGCTGGACCACTTCGCGGCTGGCGAGACCATCGACCCCAAGCGGCTGGACTCGGCGGAATCGGAACTCCGGGCGCTGCTGTACCGCGAGGGTGATGTGGTGGCGCTGCGCAAGAGCGGCTGACGCCGGCCGGGCCGGGCCGGCCAGGCCGCGGACCGTCACGGACCGCCGTGCGCCGTCACGGGTGGGACGCCCGGCCGGGCGGACAATTAGAATTGAAAATTGCGCGCCGGTGGGGCGCGGTCTCCCGTTCCGGAAGGGCTTACGGTGTCCAACACAGCTGAATCCACGGCCAAGCGCCCGCTCCGCGTCGCGATCGTCGGCGCGGGACCCGCAGGCGTCTATGCCGCGGACATCCTGACCAAGTCCAACGGGGTCAAGGACGGCGACTTCGAGGTCAGCATCGACCTTTTCGAGGCCTACCCGGCACCGTACGGCCTGATCCGCTACGGTGTGGCCCCGGACCACCCGCGCATCAAGGGCATCGTCAACGCCCTGCACAAGGTCCTGGACCGCGGCGACATCCGGTTCCTGGGCAACGTCACCTACGGCCGGGACCTCACCCTTCACGACTTCCGCGCCTTCTACGACGCCGTCATCTTCTCCACGGGCGCCATCAAGGACGCCGATATGGACATCCCCGGGATCGACCTCGACGGCTCCTTCGGTGCCGCCGACTTCGTGTCCTGGTACGACGGGCACCCGGACGTTCCCCGCGACTGGCCGTTGGACGCCAAGGAAATCGCGGTCATCGGCAACGGCAACGTGGCCCTGGACGTGGCGCGGATGCTGGTGAAGCACGCCGACGAGCTGCTCGTTACGGAGATCCCGGACAACGTCTACCAGGGCCTGAAGAATTCGCCGGTCACCGACGTCCACGTCTTCGGCCGCCGCGGCCCCGCCCAGGTTAAGTTCACCCCGCTGGAGCTGCGCGAACTCAGTCATGCCCGCGACGTCGACATCGTGCTCTACCCCGAGGACTTCGAATTCGACGAGGCCTCCGACGACGCGATCCGGAGCAACAACCAGACCAAGACCATGGTGAACACCATGACCAACTGGCTGGTCGAGGAGCACGCCGAGGCTGAACAGCCGTCGTCGCGCCGCCTGCACCTGCACTTCCTGCACAGCCCGGTGGAGATTTACGACGACGGCGGGTCCGGCAAGGTTGCCGGCATCAAGTTCGAGCGCATGCAGCTTGACGGCACCGGCAACGTCAAGGGCACGGGGGAGTTCATCGACTACCCGGTGCAGGCCGTCTACCGCGCCATCGGCTACCACGGCTCTGCGCTGGACGAACTGGAATACGACGCCAAGCGCGGGGTCATCCCCAACGAAGGCGGCCGTGTCCTCGACGCCGACGGGAATCCTGTCCCCGGCATTTACACCACCGGCTGGATCAAGCGCGGGCCGGTCGGCCTGATCGGGCATACGAAGGGCGACGCCCTGGAAACCATCGGCTTCCTCCTCGAGGACCGGCTCACCCTGCCGCCGGCCCAGAACCCCGACCCGCAGGCGATCATCGACCTGCTCGAGGAGCGCGGCATCGAGTACACGACGTGGGAAGGCTGGAACAAGCTGAACGCCCACGAGGCCGCCCTCGGCGCATCGTGGACGGAATCCGCCGCCGGGAACGACGGCGTCGTGCGCGAACGCATCAAGGTGGTGCCGCGCGAGGAGATGATCCAAATCTCTCGCGGCTAAACCCAACTAGGTAGCAGCACAGGGTGTTCCCAGCACCGGGAACGCCCTCTACTGCTACCTAGTTGGGTGGACTAGACTGTCGCGGGCAAGCGTTTGGGCGAGTGGGAGTTCGATGAAGAACCTGATCCAGCCGGCGGCACCCGGATCCGTAGATTCGGTGCTGGTGCAGCGGCGCGCCCTGGCGAGCCACGAATTCCTGGACGGCCACGCGCAGAGCGAAGCGTTCCCCGACACCGATGAAATCCCCGGCCTGCGCCGCCTGATCCGCGAATCCTGGCAGCGGTCCGCCAAGCTGCGGGCCAACCCCGACAACCCCGAGGCGCCGCTGGCCATCGCCGCGGACGAGCTGGAAGAATACCGCCGCCAGCACCCCTTGGCCGCCATCATGCCCGTGATCCAGAAGCTCCTCATCCGCCCCAGCCACGACTGCGGACTGCTCGTTGCCGTGGGCGACGAGGTGGGCAGGCTGCTCTGGGTGGAAGGCGATACCGGCGTGCGCAGTCGCGCCGAAGGCATGATGTTCGTTCCCGGTGCCGACTGGTCGGAGGCCGCTGTGGGGACCAGCGCCCCCGGGACCGCCCTCGCCCTGGGCCGCGGCATCCAGATTTCCGGCGCCGAGCACTACAAACGTTCAGTCCACCCCTGGAGCTGCACAGCGGTGCCGTTCCAGGACCCCGATTCCGGTGCGCTGCTGGGGGTCGTGGACATCACGGGCACTGAGGCGGCCGTGGCGCCGCATACGCTTTCCCTCGTGGAGGCCACCGTGGCGGCGGCCCAGGCCCAGTTGCGCGTGGAACGCCTGCAGCTCGCGGCTGCCCAGGAACGCGTTAAAGCACGACGGCGGCACCCGGGTTCCGGGGCGGCCAGCGGTGCGGCGCGGGAAGGCAGCCTGTACCGCAACAGCCTGCAGCTGCTGGGCCGTGACCAGGCACTGCTCAGCATCGAGGGCCGCAGCGTGGTGCTCTCCGCCCGGCACAGTGAGATCCTGGCCCTGCTCAGCACCCACCCGGACGGCCTCAGCGCCGACGAACTGAGCGTCCTGTTGTACCCGGGGGACGGCTCCACAATCACCCTGCGCGCCGAGATGGTGCGGCTCCGGAAGGTCCTGCAGCAGCTGAACCCCGCCGCGGTACCGGAGTCGCGGCCGTACAGGCTGGCGCTGGAGCTCCTGCCGGACAGCAGCCAGGTGCTCACCTGCCTGCAGCGCGGCGCCCACCGGATCGCCCTGGAAATCTACCGCGGCGCCGTCCTGCCGCGCTCGGAGGCGCCCGGCGTCGTCGAGCTCCGGAACCGCGTGTCCGCGCTGCTGCGCGAGGCCGTGCTGACGGACGGCAGCGCCGAGTCGCTTCTCAAGTACGCGGAACTGCCGGAGGCGGCGGACGACGTCGACGTCCGGCGTGCCGCCCTGAAGCTTCTGCCGCCGCGCTCTCCCAAGCGGGCCGCCGTCGTCGCCGATCTGGAGCGGCTGGAAACGGAACTGAGCGCCTAACCCCAGCTGCCCGTGGCCGAGCTTGCGAGGTTAGGGGGCAGGTGGGGAAGCTCAATCGGCGGTGACCCGGGTCACACGGTTGCAACCTGGCTGCAACCTGCCCGCTCCTAGGCTCGATGCATCGGCGATCACCATGACACATCGCCACCGTGTTGCAGAGCAAAGGAGCTAGCAATGACCGTTTACGCACAGCCCGGCACCGAGGGTTCGAAGGTCACGTTCAAGGACCGCTACGAGAACTGGATCGGCGGCGAGTGGGTTGCACCCGTGAAGGGCCAGTACTTCGAGAACATCACGCCCGTCACCGGCAAACCGTTCTGTGAGGTGGCCCGCGGCACCGCCGAGGACATCGAACTCGCCCTCGACGCCGCGCACAAGGTAGCTCCGTCCTGGGGCCGGACCTCGGTGGCCGAACGCGCCGCGATCCTGAACAAGATCGCCGACCGCATCGATGAGAACGTCGAACTGCTCGCCGTCGCCGAGACCTGGGACAACGGCAAGCCGGTCCGCGAGACCCTCAACGCGGACATCCCGCTCGCGGCAGACCACTTCCGTTACTTCGCCTCCGCCGTCCGC
This sequence comes from Arthrobacter globiformis NBRC 12137, assembly GCF_000238915.1. Lineage (GTDB taxonomy): Bacteria > Actinomycetota > Actinomycetes > Actinomycetales > Micrococcaceae > Arthrobacter > Arthrobacter globiformis. Next base: position 153,008 of record NZ_BAEG01000080.1, read on the forward strand.
GCCCAGGAGGGCAGGCTGTCGCAGCTCGACGACGACACCACGGCCTACCATTTCCACGAGCCGCTCGGCGTCGTGGGCCAGATCATCCCGTGGAACTTCCCCATCCTGATGGCCGTCTGGAAGCTGGCCCCCGCGCTCGCGGCGGGCAACGCCGTCGTCCTCAAGCCCGCGGAACAGACACCAACGTCCATTCTGGTCCTGATGGAACTGATCGGCGACCTGCTGCCGGCCGGCGTGGTCAACGTTGTCAACGGCTTCGGCGTCGAGGCGGGCAAGCCGCTGGCCTCCAGCCCGCGGATCCGAAAGATCGCCTTCACCGGCGAGACCACGACCGGACGGCTGATCAGCCAGTACGCCTCCAACAACCTGATCCCCGTGACGCTGGAACTCGGCGGCAAGAGCCCGAACATCTTCTTCAACGACGTCGCCGACTCCAACGATGCGTTCTATGACAAGGCTCTGGAAGGGTTCGCGCTGTTCGCCTTCAACCAGGGTGAAGTCTGCACCTGCCCGTCCCGCGCCCTGGTCCAGGAAGGGATCTACGACTCCTTCATGGCCGACGCCCTGGCCCGGACCGAGAAGATCATCCAGGGCAACCCGCTGGACACAGAAACCCAGATCGGTGCGCAGGCCTCCAACGACCAGCTGGAGAAGATCCTCTCCTACATCGACATCGGAAAGCAGGAGGGCGCCAAGGCGCTCACCGGCGGCGCCCGCGCTGAACTGTCCGGTGACCTGGCCGGCGGCTACTACGTCCAGCCCACGATCTTCGAGGGCCACAACCGGATGCGCATCTTCCAGGAGGAGATCTTCGGCCCGGTGGTCTCCGTGACCCGCTTCAGCGACTACAACGACGCCATGGGCCTCGCCAACGACACCCTCTACGGCCTCGGCGCAGGCGTCTGGTCCCGCAACGGCAACGTCGCGTACCGGGCAGGCCGCGAGATCCAGGCGGGCCGTGTCTGGGTCAACAACTACCACGCATACCCGGCCGGCGCCGCGTTCGGCGGCTACAAGTCCTCCGGCATCGGCCGCGAGAACCACGCCATGATGCTGGACCACTACCAGCAGACCAAGAACCTCCTGGTCAGCTACAACGAAAACAAGCTCGGCTTCTTCTAAGGAGTGGGGCCCGGCCCTCGCGCCCCACTCCAGTCCCTACCCGGGCGGGGACGGATCAGCTCCATCCGTCCCCGCCCGCACCATGCTTCCCGCCCCTACCGCGGCAGAAGAACTACCCCTGGCCACCCCTCAGGAGGCCAGCACCACCTTTTCCGCACCACCCAATCAACGCTCAAACGACGCAAGGATTTCGCCAATGACGACGACAATGCAAGCAGCCGTAGTATCCGAATTCGGCAAGGACCTCCAGATCCAGGCCATTCCCGTCCCAACGCCAGGCCGCGGACAGGCCCTCATCAAGGTGATCACCAGCGGGGTCTGCCACACCGACCTCCACGCCGCGGAAGGGGACTGGCCGGTCAAACCGTCCCCTCCGTTTGTGCCCGGCCATGAAGGGGTGGGCGAGGTGGTGGCCCTCGGCGAGGGCGTCACCGATCTCGCGGTCGGGGACCTGGTGGGCAACGCCTGGCTCTGGTCCGCCTGCGGCGACTGCCAGTACTGCCGCACCGGCTGGGAAACGCTGTGCGAGGCGCAGAAGAACGCCGGCTACAGCGTGGACGGCTCCTTCGGCGAGTACATGCTGGTGGACAGCCGGTTTGCTGCGCGGATTCCGGCCGGCTCGGATCCGGTGGAGGTCGCTCCGGTGCTGTGTGCCGGCGTCACCGTCTACAAGGGACTGAAAATGACCGAAGCGAAGCCGGGGGAGTGGGTCACCATCTCCGGTATCGGCGGCCTGGGGCACATCGCCGTCCAGTACGCCGTGGCCATGGGTCTGCGCGTCGCCGCGGTGGACATTGCGGACGACAAACTCGCCCTCGCCAGGAAGCACGGCGCCGAGCTCACCGTCAACGCGCTCCACGAGGATCCGGCGGAAGTCATCCAGCGTGAAACCGGAGGCTGCCATGGAGTCCTGGTCACAGCCGTGCACCCGTCAGCGTTCGGGCAGGCCATCGGCATGGCCCGCCGCGGCGGCACGATCGTGTTCAACGGCCTGCCCCCGGGCGACTTCCCGGCACCGATCTTCGAGATCGTCCTCAAGGGCCTCACCGTCCGCGGCTCCATCGTGGGGACACGGCAGGACCTCGAGGAGGCACTGGATTTCTACGCACAGGGCAAGATCCACCCCACTGTCTCCACCAGGGAACTCTCGGAAGTCAATGCGGTCTTCGACGAGATGAAGCATGCGAAGATCGACGGTCGTGTGGTGCTGAGGTTCTGATGCCCGACACCAGGCTGGACGCTGCGGTGACGCTGCCCGGGGAGGACTTCTCCCGGGTGGCGCTCACCGCCGAGTCGGTGTCGCTGCTCCGGAAGCTCTGGGCGCAGCACGGCCCGCTCATGTTCCACCAGTCCGGCGGCTGCTGCGACGGCTCGGCGCCCATGTGCTACCCGGCCGGTGATTTCATCACAGGGGAGTCGGATGTGCTCCTGGGGCGGTTTGACCTCTCGGCGGACGACGGCGGCCGGCCCGGTTCCGTGGACGACGGCACCCAGCCGCTGGAGTTCTGGATGTCCAGGGAACAGTTCGGCTACTGGAGCCACACCCACCTGACGGTGGACGTGGTGCAGGGCCGGGGGAGCGGATTTTCCGTCGAGGCGCCGGAAGGCAAGCGCTTCCTGATCCGCTCCACACTCATGGACTGGCCGGTCTGAGCAAACTCAGACCGATTGCAATACTCCTTTGCAGAAGAAGACGCTCAGGTGGGGCCGCGAGGTAGTGGCCCCGCCTGAGCGCTGCCGGTTAGTTGACTGGTTGAAAACCCCCAATTTGGGTGGACCAACAGCGCAAAGAGCTCCGGTTCGGTTGTATCCACAAGGTTTTCACGGGCAGGCCACCGCACGATGGCACGGTTACATCCCTCCTAGCGGCAGGTGTGCCATGAAACTCTCAGCCTGGAAGTCAGACGGGGGCGCGGATCAGAGTCGATCTGCATCACCCACCGATCCACCCACGAACCGGCGTCATCGACGCAAGAAGCACCGCAAACAGGCCATGTCCATTCGGACGGTGGCGGCAGTAACCACATTGATGATGCCAATCGCCATGGGGTTGCCTCTGGTGGCGGCCAACGCGGTGCAGGCGCCGGTGGGAGAGGGTTTCACCATCACCCCCTCCGATCTTTCCTTCATCCTGAAGCAGATCAAGATCGCTGAAGCACATGTGGCCAACACGACCTCGGCCACCGGCCCCTGCGGCGCGCTGATTGGCACGGGCCCCAACCAGATCCCGAGCCCCCTGGTCTCCCAGGGGCTCCGGACGGTGGACGGGTCATGCAACAACCTCCAGCCGGGCCAGGAAACGTTCGGTGCAGCCGACCAGAAGTTCCCCCGCCTGACCACCCCCGTTTTTAAGAGTGCCGAGAACTCGCCTCCCGCGTTCGGGCCTTCCCAGCCGACGTCGTACGCGCAGAAGAAGGGCAACGTCTTCGACTCCGAACCCCGCGTGATCAGCAACCTGATCGTGGACCAGACCTCGACCAACCCGGCGGCGGTCGCCGCGGCCGGCAACCCGGTCCGGACCCAGGGCAACACGGGCGTCGTTCCCTGCACCACGGACCCGGATCCCCTGGCCACCCCGCCCGTTGTTGGCGTTCCCGCAGACTGCGTCCCGTCCCACAGCACGCTGTTCATCGAGAACGTGACCACCGACGTCGGCCTCTCCCCGCCCTACAACTCGATGTTCACCCTGTTCGGGCAGTTCTTTGACCATGGCGTGGACCAGACCGTCAAGAGCGGCGGAACCGTCTTTGTTCCGCTCAAGGATGACGATCCCCTGATCGCGGGCCCGGACCACATCTTCGGCAACGGGGACGACCTCGATCCGAACCTGCGTTTCATGGTGCTGACCCGGGGCCAGAACCAGCCCGGTGCGGACGGTGTCCTGGGGGACAACCCCGCGACTGCCGCCGATGAAAGCGCTGACGACGTCCAGGATGCAAACAACACGGACTCGCCCTGGGTCGACCAGAGCCAGACCTACACCTCGCACGCATCCCACCAGGTCTTCCTGCGTGAATACGTGAACAACACGGACGCCAAGCCGGTCGCAACGGGCAAGCTGCTCGGCGGACCTGCCGGCCCCACCGCTGGGGGCATGGCCACCTGGGCCACCACCAAGGCCCAGGCCTCGGCGCTTCTCGGCATCCAGCTGCTGGACAAGGACGTCCTGAACGTTCCGATGATGGCGGCGGACCCTTACGGCAAGTTCATCCCCGGCCCGGCGCGCGGCCTGCCGCAGTTCGTGACCGCCACCGGACTCGTGGAAGCCAACCGCGCTGACAACGGCGGCCTCGGCACGCTCGTGCCGGCCAACGTCAAGTACTTCGACACCCCGTTCCTGACGGACATCGCGCACAACGCGGACCCGTCCCCGCAGGACACCGACCACAACCCGGCGACAGCAAAGGTGACTCCCGCGCCGGATCCGGACACGACGCCCTCAGCCGATTTCGCCAGCCAGGCCCCCGGCACCTACGACGACGAGATGCTGAACGCGCACTTCATCGCCGGCGACGGCCGCGTCAACGAAAACATCGGCCTGACCGCCATCCACCAGATCTTCCACTCCGAGCACGACCGGCTCGTCGACGACATCGAGAGCGTGCTGACCAACGACACGTCCGCGAGCGGCACGGCAGCACTGGCCGAATGGAAGCTGGCGTCCGGCGCCAGCGGCTGGAACGGCGAGCGCCTCTTCCAGGCGGCACGGTTCATCACGGAAATGGAGTACCAGCACCTGGTCTTCGAGGAGTTCGCCCGCAAGGTTCAGCCTGCGATCAACCCCTTCGAGCCGTTTGCATTCACCCAGACGGAGCTCAACCCCGCGGTCAAGGCTGAATTCGCCCACGCCGTTTACCGCTTCGGCCACTCCATGCTGACCGAAACGATCTCCCGCCGGAACGAGGACGGGGCCGGCCCCGACACCGTGTTCGGCACGTCCGATGACACCAAGGGCAGCCAGAACGACATCTCGTTGCTTGACGGCTTCCTCAACCCGCCCGAGTACACCAATGGCGGGCCCGCCGGGCCGCTGACCTCGGAAGAGGCCGCCGGAAGCATCATCATGGGGATGTCGGACCAGGCCGGCAACGAACTGGATGAGTTCGTGACCGACACGCTCCGCAACAACCTCCTGGGCCTGCCCCTGGACCTTCCCACCATCAACATGACGCGCGCCCGGTCCGAAGGAATTCCGCGGTTGAACGTCCTTCGCCGGGAGCTCTTCAACTCCACGAATGACGGCCAGCTGAAGCCCTACACCAACTGGGTCGACTTCGGCGAGAACCTCAAGCACCCGGAGTCGCTCGTCAACTTCGTGGCGGCCTACGGTCTGCACCCGTCGATCACCGGCGCAACGACGCTGGCGGGCAAGCGGGAGGCTGCACGGCTCATTGTCAGCCCTGCTGCCGGGGATGTTCCTCCGGCCGACGCCGCAGCGTTCATGAACAGCACGGACGCCTGGGTCAACAACGGCACGAGCTCAATCACCGGCCTCGACAACGTCGACCTCTGGGTCGGCGGCCTCGCGGAACAGACGGTAGTGTTCGGCGGTCTTCTGGGCAGCACGTTCAACTACGTCTTCGAGAACCAGCTGACCGACCTGCAGAACGGCGACCGGCTGTACTACCTGGCGCGCACCCCGGGCATGAACCTGAGGGCACAGCTGGAGGGCAACTCATTCGCCGAGTTGATGATGCGCAACACGAACGTGCACAGCCTGAAGGCCGACGCGTTCGCCACGTCGGACTGCAAGTTTGAACTGAAGAAGCTCGCAGGCACCACCGACGGCTTTGCAGCATCCGGCAACACCGTAGCCGACGACCCGGACTCGGAGTGCAGTGAGGCGGACCTGCTGATCCGCATGTCCGACGGCACGATCAAGTACCGTGCAAGGAACACCGTCGATCCCTCCGGCATCAACGGGCAGAGCGTCTACAACGGCACCGCCGGCGTGGACCGCGTCTACGGCGGAAACGACAGCGACACGTTCTGGGGCGGTGAAGGCAACGACATCATCGAGGGTGGTGACGGAGCCGACGTCGCGCTCGGTGGCGACGGCGATGACATTATCACCGACCTCGCCGGTGACGACGTTCCGAAGGGCGGACCGGGCAATGACGCGCTCGACGCCGGCCCGGGCCTGGACATCCTCATGGGTGGCGATGGCAAGGACTTCACCAACGGCGGAGCCAATGCCAACGAGACCTTCGGTGGAACCGGTGACGACTTCATCATGCTCGGTCAGAGCCTTGACGCCGCCTTCGGCGACAGCGGCGACGACTGGGAAGAGGGTGGAGACCAGCCCGACCTGATGCAGGGCGACAGCGGCAACCTGTTCTTCCTGGATGATTCGCAGAAGCCCGGACACGACATCCTCGTCGGCCAGGGCGGCGACGACGACTACGACATGGAGGGCGGCGACGACATCGGCGTCGGCGGTCCTGGCATTGAGAAAGTCGCCGGAGCCTCCGGCTACGACTGGGAGACCGGCCAGGGCGACCCGCAGCCGCAGGACCTGGACCTTGCCCTGCCGCTTGTTCCGCTTGACATCCTGCAGGTCGATGTCCGTGACAAGTTCAACGAACTCGAGGCCGCATCCGGCTGGAAGTTCGATGACAAGGTGCGCGGCGACGACGTTGTCCCCAGCGCCGTTGGAGGCGGCGGATTCATCGGGTGCAACGTGCTGAACCAGGAGGGTCTTGACCGCATTGCCGGTCTCGACGACCTGGTGCCGGCGCTGAACACCCCGGCGGATACGGTTATTGCGGCATCGGCAGGCAAGGACTGCCCGCTGCTCACGGCCGGTTCGAACGTCTGGGGCGATGGCAACATCCTCCTTGGCGGCGGCGGCTCAGACCTCCTCGAGGGACGCGGCGCTGACGACATCATCGACGGCGACCGGTACCTCGGTGTCCGGCTTAGTGTCCGCACCGACCCGAACAACCCGGCGACCGAGATCGGCAGCGCCAGCATTGAAGCGCTGGGGCAGAGCGCCATGACCAGCCGGTACCTGAAGGATGCCAACGGCAACCTCACGGGACCGACGCTCCAGGAAGCCGTCTTCGCGGGAACCGTGAACCCCGGCAACATCGTGGCCGTCCGCGAGATCCTCACGGGCTCCGGCGGCATCGACTCGGCAGTGTTCACCGGTCCGGAAGCCGACTACACGGTCACCACCACCGGCGGCGACGGCACCCTCGGCTCCCCGGGTTCCACCACCACGGTGACCGACAACGTGGGCACTGACGGTACCGATACCGTACGGAACGTCGAACGGCTCGTGTTCGCCGACACCGTTGCACCGTCGGCGCCCGTCATCGGCGCAGCAACGGCCGGCAACGGCCAGGCAACGGTCAACTTCACCCCGGCAGCAGGCGGTATCGCCACCAGCTTCGAGGTGCGGGTGGTCAATGCAGCCGGAACGCAGGTTGGCGCACTCCAGACGGCAGACGCCGATGCCACCAGCCTGGTGGTGACGGGTCTGACCAACGGAACCCCTGTACGGTTCCAGGTCCGGGCAGTAAACGCAATCGGCACCAGCGCCTTCTCGGCACTGTCCAACCCGGTCACTCCGTCGGCTCCCGTTCTTGCCAGCGCTCCGGCGATCGGCACGGCCACCGCCGGCACTGCCGAGGCCACGGTACGTTGGACCGCCCCCGCGGCGGTACCAGGCGCACCGGTCACCCAGTACCGGGTCCGCGTCTTCGTAGGAGCGAGTGCCACTCCGACCCGCGAAGACATCGTCGGGAACGTCACGAGCACGGTGGTGACCGGACTGATCAACGGCACCGGTTACACGTTCGATGTCTCGGCGATCAACGCGGCAGGCACGGGAGCAGCTTCGGCCCGTACACCGCTGATCACACCGCGGACCGAGTTCGTGGCACCGACGATCACTGCCAGGACGCCCGCCGCGGGCGCCACGTCCGTCAGCCAGACGAACAACCTGAGCGTGACCTTCAGTGAGCCGGTGGCGAACGTCACCACAGGCACCGTGGTACTGCGGCTCGGCGCCACCGTCATCCCCGCCACGGTCACGTACAACAACGCGACCCGGACGGCGACGGTGAACCCGAACGCCACCCTCGTGGCTGACCGCACGTACTCGCTGGCTGTCTCCTCGGTCCGCGACACTGCAGGCAACACCATCGCGTTCACCTCATGGCAGTTCACCACCGGTCCCGCTCCGACCGTTCTCTCCGTTACCCCAGGTATCGGCGCCAACAATGTGAGCAGGACGGCGAACGTCCTCGTCCGCTACAGCGAGCCCGTGACGAACGTCAACACGGCAACCGTGGTCCTGCGGCGAGGCACCCTCGCAGGGCCTGTAGTGACAGCGACGGTGACGTACAACGCGGCCACGAGGACGGCGACGCTCAACCCGTCGGCGACCCTCGCAGCCAACACCACCTACACCTTGGCAACGTCCTCGGTACGGGACCTGGCCGGCAACCCGCTTGCCTTCCGGTCCTGGACCTTCCGGACTGGCGCCGGGTAATTCAGTTGGCCGGTTGGCGGCTCCTGACAAGGGGCCGCCAACCGTCCCCCGGGACACCACGCCCGGCCCTCCACCACACCGCGCAGCCGCAGCGCGGAGGAGGGCCGGGCGTGGTTTTGCGTCCCGTCCGTCTCAGTATTCGGGACAAATGTGGCCGTCCACTGGATGGACACTATCCTTGATAGGTCTGTTTCCATCCCCTATCAGGACTGTGGACCTCCAATGAACCTTTTCCGGACCAAATCCATCGAGCAGTCAATTGCCGACGCCGATGAGCCCGGACGCAAGCTGAAGCGCTCCCTAAGCACCTGGGACCTGATGATCATGGGCGTCGCCGTTGCCGTCGGTGCCGGCATCTTCTCCGTGGGCGCCAAGGCCGCTGCAAACTTCGCGGGCCCCGCCGTCACCATCTCCTTCGTGGTCGCCGCCGTCACCTGCGCCCTGGCGATCATGTGCTACGCCGAGTTCGCCACCGCCATCCCGGTGGCCGGCTCCGCGTACGTTTTCACCTACGCCACCATGGGCGAGATTCTTGCCTGGATCATCGGCTGGAACCTCATCCTGGAGCTCTTCACCGCGGCAGCGGTGATCGCGAAGTACTGGGGCATCTACCTCAGCAAAGTCTTCGCCCTGATGGGCGTGGACATGCCGCCAGCCATCTCGCTCGGCGGGGTTGACCTGTACTGGGGCGCCTTCCTCATCGTCGCCGTCTTCACCGTGCTGCTGGTCCTCGGAACCAAGCTCTCCGCCCGCGTCGGCAACATCTTCACGCTGATCAAGATCGGCGTGGTGGTGTTCGTGATCATCGTCGGTTTCAGCTATGTGAAGCTCTCCAACTACAGCCCCTTCGTCCCGGCCTCCGAACCGACGGCCAATGCGGGGGCGGCCGACGTCATGAAGCAGTCGTTCTTCGGCTTCCTCACCGGCGCCGCGCCCGCGCAGTACGGCACCCTGGGGATCTTCGCCGGCGCCGCGCTGGTCTTCTTCGCCTTCATCGGCTTCGACGTCGTGGCCACCTCCGCGGAAGAGGTCAAGAACCCGCAGAAGACCCTGCCCCGCGGCATCTTCGGCGGGCTGGCGCTGGTGACGCTGCTGTACATCCTGGTGTCCCTCGCACTGACCGGCATGGTCCCGTACACGCAGCTTGCCGAGGCTGAGAGCCCCACGCTCACCACAGCCTTCGAGGCTGTCGGCAACACCGATGCCGCGAAGGTGATCGCCTTCGGTTCCCTCGTGGGCCTGACCACCGTGATCATGGTGCTGCTCATGGGCCTGGCCCGCGTGGTGCTGGCCATGAGCCGCGACGGCCTCCTGCCGCGCTCGCTGTCCAGGACCAGCGAAAAGCGTTCGACGCCGGCCCGCCTGCAGATCATCTGCGGCGCCGCGGTTGCCCTCGTTGCCGGACTCACCAACGTGGACCTGCTCGAGGAAATGATCAACATCGGCACCCTGTCCGCCTTCGTGATGGTCAGCCTGGGCATCATCGTGCTGCGCAGGAAGCGCCCCGACCTGAAGCCTGCCTTCCGCGTACCGTTCGGCAAGGTAATTCCCGTCCTGTCCGCGGTGCTGTGCCTGTACCTGATGACCAACCTCGCCGTGGAAACCTGGATCTTCTTCGGCATCTGGCTGGTGGTGGGCATTGCCATCTACTTCGCCTACGGACAGCGGCACTCCCGCCTCAACGAGAAGTTCGCCGGCGCCAAAGCCGCGGTGAACGGCACTGCAGGGGACCTCGACGACCGGGACGACGACGAAGACGCGCTGACCAAGGTCTAGCCGGACCCGATCCATGTGGGCGCCCGCCCGCTGGTGGTTCTGTTACGGGGCGGCATGCCGCCCCACCCAGTCCACCAGCGGGCGGAGCTGTTCCCAGCGGGCGGCAATCTCGCGTTCCGCCTCCGCTGAGCCGAGCCATTCGGGTTCCCCGAGGGTGACACCGGCGGAGAGCGACTTGTGCTTCAGCAGCTCGGCGCGGGGATGGTCCTTCGGGAAGCCCCGCGGCACGGTTTTCAGTTTCTCGCCTTCGATGGCGAATCCGGCCGCTGCGATGGCATCCACGATGTGCTGCAGCTGTTCGCCGGTGTTTCCCGCATCCACGGAATTGCGGTAACGGACCAGCTGCGCGGGTGAATGCGAGTGGTAGCCGCCGCCAACAAGCAGGCCGTCAGCGCTGATCTGGATGTAGTAGCCCACGCCTTCCTGGTAGGAGGCGAAGGCGCCCTGGGCGGTCTTGTAGGGGGAGTTGTCCGGGGAGAAGCGGACGTCACGGTTGGGGCGGAAAATCTTGCCCGGGCCAAAGCGTGGCTCAAGATCGGCGAGGAGTGCCTGGAACGGGCCCTTGACAGATTCCTGGTACACCGCGGCGTGGGACTGCCACCAGTCGCGGTTGTTGTTTTCCTCCAGCTCAGCGTAGAACTTGGTTGCCGCGGCGGGGATGCCCTCGAATGTGCTCATGGATGAAGCCTAGGGTTAGCCGGCGCCTCCGGCCACGGCCGCACCCGCCTATGTGGAACACCGGCCTATGTGGAAATCAGCGGCAGCCCGTGATGCGGTACAGCGTGCGGCCCGCTGCAGAAGCCACTTTTTCAAAGCCCCGGTCCGTGGGAACGTTGTAGAAGCCCGGCCACCGGCTCAGGCTGACACTGCCGTGCGACGCGCCGGGGGCGTCCTCGTAGAAGTGGGTGGCGCCGACCTTGCTCACCGCGTCACAGATCGCCGGGTCGGTTCCCAGCCGGTTGAAGCCGGTGCGGAGCAGTTCCTTGGCCGCGCTGCCGGCGGTGGGCGCACCCAGCTGGGTGTAGACGACGTGCCGTCCCGTCAGCGCATAGAAGTACGTTTCGCCGTTGAACGGATCCCCGATCACCACCGCATCTGCAGGCAGCATGGCACCCGACCTCTCGATGAAGGCCTGTTCCCCGCTGGACAGCACGCCGGTTCCCGGCTTGTTCGAGACAGAATAGTTCTGTGCGGCCACCGCCACGCGTTCCACCGACCGGTAGCTCCCGGAACCGACGTAAAGCGCCCCCGTAACCGCGACCACGGCCACGGTGAACAGGATGGCGGGAACGGGCCACCTTCCTGATGTGTTTGCCCGCGGCAGCCGGGCGGACAGGGCCCGTACCACGGCGCCGGTCACCACAGCAATGGCCAGGGCCGCCAGCAGGCTCCCCGTCATGGCGATGAACGGCGCGATCCGCTGGGTGTCCTTGTACCAAACGCCTGTCAGCCAGCGCAGCCCGTTTTCCGGTCCCGCGGCGAGCACGTAAAGTCCCACGAAGGCCAGCCAGGCGACGGCGAGCGGCCTCGCTTCCCGGACAAAAACGGCCACCACCGCGCCAAGAATCACCAGCAGCCCCACGGCTACGTTGAAATCGTCCGGGGCGGGCGGGGAGAGGGCCGGGAATCGGGGAAGGTCGAAGAAGGCAAGGGACAGGGAATCCGGGACCACGGCCCGCACGGCCCGGCGGTAGGCCATGACACCCGCCAGCAGCCGTGAGTTGGCCAGCACCGACCATGCCGCCGTGGCAAGCACTGCCGCCGCCACCGCAGCCCCGAGCGTCGGCAGAGGACGGTGCCGCACGCCCCGCACCAGCAGCGGCAGGAAGCGGGCGGCCACAAAAAGGCAGAAGCGCGACGGCCGTGGCAAACAGGGCACTGGGGTGCGCCGCTGCACAGCCGCCGAGGAGGGCGAGAAGGACGGCTGCCAGCAGGATCTTTTCCCGGGCCGGCGTTTCCGCCCGCCCGGCGGATGTCAGCCGGCGCAGCAGCAGGACGGCCACGGCAAGGGTTGCCGGCACAAGGGCGGTGGCCAGGCCGTTGGGCCACTGGCCGCTGCGGAGGAGCTGCGAGAAGGGAAAGCTGACGAAGGAGGCCGCGATCAGCGGCGTCAGAGCCCAGGCCGCAGGGTGCCGCGGCAGCACGGCTGTGGCCAGGAAGGCCAGGCCGGCCGGCCAGATCAGCCCGCCGATGACGATGGAGGACAGATTGGCCGCTTCCGACACGCTGCCTGGAACGAGGGCCACAGCGCCATGCCAGCCTGCGGGGTAATAGGTGGCGGTGCCTGCACCGAAAATGGGGGCGATGCTCCACGGGGTGGCCTCGCCGCTTTCCTGGATCCACCGCAACGCGTTCAGGTGGAAGATCGGGTCCCAGCCCTGCGAGGCAGTGGCAGGGTCCCCGATTCCGCGGAGGATGGCCAGGCAGGTCACCCCGGCTCCGACGGCAACCCCCGCGGCCACCGCCAGTGTCGCCGGCCGGTCCAGGCCCTCAGGCCACAGAGGCTTTCCAAAGGCGAACCACCTGCCGGCCAGCCAGGCAGCGACGACAAGCGGCAGGGCAGCCAGCGCGGCCGTGGCAATGTTCCACGGCAGGCCAACGGCGGCCGCCAGGAAACTGCCGGCCAGATACATCAACAGGGTGACGGCCGGACTGAGGGCGATGGCCGCCGGCCAGCCCGGCTTTAGCGGCAGCAGAACCAGCAGTCCCGGCAGGAAAAATGCGGCGGTCAGGAACAGGACGGTCGGGGCCGAGGGGGCCAGCCCGAAAAGCCAATCAAGCATGGTCGGTTCAGAGCGCTCCGGGCCGGATCCTGCTACGCCGCGGTGCCGCGAGTGCCTTGTTGAACAGCCTGGCCGTCAGTGACCCGGCCGCCGGGGATCCCGGCGTCCCGGACGCCGACTGGCCCGGCAGCGGCGGATAGATCTTATCCGCCTCGGCACGCTTGCGTGCCACCAAGGCCGGCAGCTCGTCGCGCAGCGAACCCCGGCTCTCAGGGATGCCGGGGTCCTCACTATCCAGCGCGAGTGACCAGCCGCTGCCCAGCGAAGCCAGCGACTCGTGCTTGACGTCGTAGTACCCCTTCTTCATTCCGACGGCGAGGCCGCGGGCCCCCGCCGACGCTGCCAGCAGGTGGAAGTGGAAGCGGCTTGTCACCCAGGTCTGGTGGGCGGACAGCGGAAGGCCGTGGGCCCAGATGTGCAGGAACGGCAGGAACCGTTCTTCCGGAATGAGGTCCGCCAGCTGTTCGTAGGCGACGCGGTCGGCGCCAGGGATGGCTTCGACGTAAAAGGCCTTGGCTCCGTCGGCCACGGCCTTTTCGACGGCGGCCCTCGCCAGACTCACGGCAGTTTCGAACCGCTCCGGATCGGCCGTGTCGCTCTGGATGCAGACATAGAGGCCGGGTTCGGCGGTGGAACGCGCCAACTCAGCGGTGACCCCCAGGAAGGCGTCGTCCAGGTCCTGGGTGATTCCGCAGGCCACCGCGCCGGCGTCGTCCCGGGCCGCCGCGTGCGCAAAGTCCTGGAACAGGGGCAGTTCGGCCGGGGCGGAGGTCAATGCGGGCATGAGTCCCTGGCCGGTGGCGATGAGGCGGGCGCCCGTCATCCCGTGCACGGCACGCATCGCCAGTACGAGTCCGGCGTGGTGGGACCAGTTCTCATTGATGAAGCCGCCGCCGATGAGGTGCAGGGACTCGGCTTCCCGCAGCTTGAGCAGGCCGAGGTCGTAGGAGGGGGAGCCCAGGCCGGTGACGCGGGCCCTGATGGTCTCGGCTGCGTCCTCCAGCGGAAGTTCAGCGGTCTCGTGCACCAGCCGCCACACGGTGTTCGTGACGCGCAGGCGCGGGTGCAGTCCATCGAAAAGGACCTGCGCCAGGCCCGGCTGCGGGCAGTCGAGCCAGACGTCGGCGTCGGGCCGCACTTCGGCAAGGTATTTCAGCCACGCGGCGGCGATGAATTCGTCGCCGAAATTGGGGTTGCCCGAAGGGCCGATCAGATAAATGGGACCCGACTGCATGCTGACGACTATATCGTCCTGCAGCCGGGAAACCGGTGTCGGCGCCGGAGCAGGCTCAGCCTGCGCTGCCCAGACGCAGGGAACCCCGCCGCGGCCGTGAGCGGGTCACTGTGCCGTGGCGGGGTTCCTGTATTGCTATCTGGTGCTGTTAGCCGATCTTGTTGGCGGCTTCGGCGTCGGAGAGCGGTGCTGCGCCGAGGTTCGCGCGGAGCTTGGCGCCGAGTTCGGCGTCAACGTTGGTCCAGTACTGGATGGCGCGTTCCTTGATGTCGGAGCGCTTCACGCCGCCCACGGCACCGGTGATGGTGTCAAGGAAGCGGGCCTTTTCGGCGTCGTTGTAAACCTCGCGGTACAGCGCGCCGGCCTGGACGAAGTCGCCGTCCTCGGCGTGCAGGGAGTGAGCGGCGTGCGTCAGCTCGCCGTCGTTCTCCCAGCCGCCGCCAACAGCAGCCGGTTCAACCGCAGCGGGGCCACCGAACGTGTTCGGTGCGTAGACCGGCACGGAGGGAGCGTTGAACAGGAAGCGTCCCGCGCCGTCCTGGCTGTAGTTGTTGACCTGGTTCTTCGGCTGGTTCACCGGGATCTGGGCGTGGTTGGTGCCCACGCGGTAACGGTGTGCGTCGGCGTAGGAGAAGATCCGGGCCTGGAGCATCTTGTCCGGGGACGCGGCAATGCCGGGCACGAAGTTCGACGGCGCGAAGGTGGCCTGTTCGATCTGCGCGAAGTAGTTCTCCGGGTTCCGGTTCAGTTCCATGGTGCCGACCTTGATCAGCGGGTAGTCCGCGTGCGGCCAGACCTTGGTCAGGTCGAACGGGTTGAAGCGGTAGGTCTTGGCGTCCTCGTAGGGCATGACCTGCACGTGCAGGTCCCAGGAGGGCAGGTTGCCGGCTTCGATGTTCTCGTGCAGGTCGCGGATGTAGAAGTCCGCGTCCGATCCGGCGAGGGCCTCGGCTTCTTCACCGGTGATGTTCTTCACGCCCTGGTTGGAGTGGAAGTGGTACTTAACCCAGAACCGCTCGCCTTCGGCGTTGATCCACTGGTAGGTGTGCGAGCCGTAGCCCTGCATTTCGCGCCAGGAGGCGGGCAGGCCGCGGTCACCCATCAGCCAGGTGACCTGGTGGGCGGACTCGGGGGACAGGGTCCAGAAGTCCCACTGCATGTCGGCGTCACGCAGGTGCGTGCCCGGCAGGCGCTTCTGGGAGTGGATGAAGTCCGGGAACTTGATGCCGTCGCGGATGAAGAACACCGGGGTGTTGTTGCCCACGAGGTCGTAGTTGCCCTCGGAGGTGTAGAACTTCACCGCGAAACCGCGAGGGTCACGCCAGGTGTCGGGGGAACCGTTCTCGCCTGCGACGGAGGAGAAACGGATCAGCATCTCGGTCTCAACACCGGGCTGCAGGAACGCGGCTTTAGTGTACTTGGAAACGTCCTCGGTGGCCTTGAACGTGCCGAAGGCGCCGCCGCCCTTGGCGTGCACCACACGCTCCGGAACCCGCTCGCGGTTGAACTGGGCCAGCTTCTCGACCAGGTAGTGGTCGGTCAGGATGATGGCACCGTCGGCGCCGACAGCCTTGGAGTGCGCGTCGGACGTAACCGGGGCACCTGACTGGGTCGTCGAAATGGCAGTCATTGTTCTCCTATTTCTTAATTACTTGTCATTTACGTTTGCAGGAAGTTTTTGGGCCCGCTGGCACTCTCCGCAGATCCCCTGGTACATGACATCCGCGATCTGGATGGTCATGGGGTGGGAATTCTCGCTCCAGTGCGGGGTCAGGCACGGGGCATGGCCGACAGCGCAGTCAACGTCCTCCACCCGCCCGCAGCTGATGCAGATCGCGTGGTGGTGGTTGTCTCCCACCCGCGTCTCATACAGCGCCGGGGAATGCGGAGGTTCGAATCTGCGCAGCATCTGCAGGTCAGTGAGATCACCCAGCACCACGTACACGGACTGCGCCGTCAGTTCCGGCAGTTCCTCGCGGGCAGCCGCAAGGATGTTTTCCGCCGGGGAGTGCGGGTGATGCTCGACGGCGGCCAGGACCGCCAGCCGCTGCTTGGTCACCCGGCGGCCGTGGGCGCGCAGAGCCGCGGCCCATGCTTCGTGGCTTTCCGGGTGATCGGTCATGACTCCATTGAAACACTTATTTTGACTAGATCACAATAAGGCGAGGCTAAGTTCCTGCTGAGACTAGAGTTGCCGGGTGGGAAAACTTCTGGCTGACATCACTCCGCTGCGCGAGAGCCCTGACTTCCGGCGGCTGTGGCTGGGGTCGGCGGTCTCCAATGTGGGCAGCCAGCTCACCCTCGTGGCGGTCGGCCTGGAGGTATACCGGCTCACCCAGGACAGCCTGTACGTCGGGCTGCTCAGCATCTTTGCCCTGGTGCCACTGGTGCTGGGCGGACTGCTGGGCGGATCAATCGCCGACTCCCACGACCGCCGGACGGTGGCTCTTCTGTCGTCCGCAGTGCTGTGGCTGACCACCGGCGGGCTCGCCCTCCAGGCGTGGCTGCAGGTGGGCAATGTGTGGCTGCTGTACGCCCTCGTGGCCGTGCAGAGCGGTGCCCAGGCGATCAACCAGCCTGCCCGCAGCGCCATCATTCCCGCGCTGTTGCGGAAAGAGCTCCTGCCGGCCGCCAACGCACTGAACATGGTGACGTTCGGGCTGTCCATGACGGCGGGGCCGCTGCTCGCCGGTGTCCTGGTGGCCAGCGTCGGCTTCGGGTGGACCTACACGCTGGACGTCGTCAGCTTCGTCTTTGCCTTCTGGGCCCTGCTGAAACTCCCTCCCATGCCGCCTGGCGAGGCGGCGGGCCGGGCCGGTATGCGGTCCGTGGTGGAGGGATTCCGGTTCCTGGGTACGCGGCCCAACCTGCGGATGACGTTTATCCTCGACCTCATCGCCATGATCCTCGCCCAGCCGCGGGCGCTGCTACCCGCCATCGGCGCCCTCATGATCGGCGGCGGGGAAACCACGGTGGGCGTCCTGCTGGCGTCCGTCGCGGTGGGCGCCTTCCTCGCCGGCCTCTTTTCCGGGCCGCTCGGCGCGGTGCGGCGGCAGGGGACCGCGGTGGTGTGGTCGGTCATGGGCTGGGGCGCTTCTTTTGCTGCGTTCGGCCTCGTGGTGGTGCTGGCCGGGCGGTCCGGCTCCGGCGGCGTGACCTTCTGGCTGGTTCCGGCGGCGATATGCTGCGGCCTGGCGGGCATTGCGGACTCGGTGAGTGCAGTCTTCCGCACCACTATCCTGCAGGCCGCGACCCCCGACCACCTGCGCGGCCGGCTTCAGGGAGTCTTCATTGTGGTGGTCGCCGGCGGGCCGAGGCTGGGCGACATGCTGGCAGGCGGCGGCACTAAAATTCTTAGTGAGGGCTGGGTCCTGCTGCTCGGCGGCCTCCTGTGCATCGTGGGGGCCTGGATGGTGGCGCGGTGGCAATCCGGCTTCCTGAAGTACGACGCGCGGAATCCCGTTCCGTAGCGGAGGTGCCGGTTCCGACTTCTGAGCTGTGGAGGAAAAATTGCACAATCACCACAACGGACTGAAAACGGCGGCGCTGTTCGGCGTGCTGTGGGCGATCCTGCTGGGCCTGGGCGCCCTCATCGCCGCCAATACCCGCAGCTCGGCCCCGATCCTGATCATGGCGCTGATCGGCGTGGGGACCACGGCCTACGGCTACTGGAACAGCGACAAGATCGCACTACGCTCCATGCAGGCCTACCCCGTCACCGAAGCCCAGGCACCGCAGCTGTACCAGATGGTCCGGGAGCTCTCCGTCCGTGCGAACCAGCCGATGCCGCGGATTTACGTCTCGCCCACCATGGCGCCCAACGCCTTCGCCACCGGGCGGAACCCGCAGAACGCGGCGGTCTGCTGCACGGAGGGGATCCTGCAGCTTCTCACCCCACGGGAACTTCGAGGTGTCCTCGGCCACGAGCTCATGCACGTCTACAACCGTGACATCCTGACCTCGTCCGTGGCCGCGGCGGTTGCCGGCGTCATCACCTCGGTGGGGCAGATGCTGCTGTTCTTTGGCGGCGGGGACAGGCGTAATTCGAACCCGCTGGCCCTCATCGCCATGGCGCTGCTGGCACCGCTGGCAGCCTCACTGATCCAGGTGGCCATCTCCCGTACCCGGGAGTACGACGCCGACGAGGACGGTTCGCAGCTCACCGGCGATCCGCTGGCACTCGCCTCCGCCCTGCGCAAGATCCACCAGGGCGTCCAGGCCGCACCGCTCCCGCCGGACCAGCGGCTGGTCAACGCCTCGCACCTGATGATCGCCAACCCCTTCCGCGGCGGCGGGCTCAGCAAGCTGTTCGCGACGCACCCGCCGATGCAGGACCGCATCAGCCGCCTTGAGCGGATGGCGGGCCGGCCGCTCGGCTGACGGCCGCCGTCGTACCCTGCGACGCGCACCGCACCATGCGACGCGCATAATGCCCGGCGCGGCTGGAATACCCTTAGCGAGCGGAAAGTTGCGCGTCGCCTGATCAGTTGCGCGTCATCAGACCAGCGAGCGGGCGTAGCAGACGGACAGCGGCTCGCCCTCGTAGGGCCCGAAGTTGTCGATCAGGCGGTAGCCCTCGCGCTCGTAGAAGCGGATGGCGTCGGGCTGGGCTGTGCCGGTTTCCAGCTTGAGCTCGCTCAGGCCCAGGCGGGCGGCCTCGGCTTCCAGGCTTCGCAAAACCGCCGTGGCGGCTCCGCTTCCGCGGTGGTGGGGCAGCACGAACATCCTCTTGATCTCAGCCGATGCGGCGTCCAGCCGGCGCAGGGCGCCGCAGGCGATGGCTGTCCCCTCGTGGTTCCGGGCCACCAGGAACACGGTGATGTCCTCGGCGCTGGGCGCGGAACCCGGCTCGTGGTCGTCGCTGCCGTAGCGGGCGTCCAGTTCACTCCGCTGCATGCTGCGGAGCCTCGCCCCGTCCTCGGCGTCCCACGGTTCAGGGGTGACCGCGAACTTCATGCTCTGTCCTTTCGTCGCGACACGGAACGTTGCCCATGACGCGCTAACGGGCTGCCGACACCCGAATTCCAGTGTCGGCAGCCCGTTGGCGCGTCGCGAGACCGTTTCCGGGTCGACGCGTGTGCGGTGTGCGGTCGGCGGGAGCTGCGGAAGTTTCCTAGCTGCGGAAGTTGACGAACTGCAGGTCTGCCTCGTCGAAGTCCTTCAGCAGTGCCATGGTGGCCTGCAGATCGTCGCGGGACTTGGACGTGACGCGGAGTTCATCGCCCTGGATCTGGGACTTGACGGACTTCGGGGCCTCGTCGCGGATGAGCTTGTTGATCTTCTTGGCGAGGTCCTGTGCGATGCCTTCCTTGATGGAGGCCTCCAGCCGGTATTCCTTGCCGGATGCGTAGGGCTCGCCGGTGTCCAGGGACTTGAGTGAGATGCCGCGGCGGATGAGCTTGGACTGCAGCACGTCAAGGACAGCCAGGACGCGCTCCTCTGAGTTCGCCTTCATCAGGATCTTTTCGCCGCTGAAGTCGACCTCGGCACCGACGCCCTTGAAGTCGTACCGCTGGGCGAGTTCCTTCTGCGCCTGGTTCAGCGCGTTGGCCACCTCCTGCTTGTCTACCTTGCTTACGACGTCGAATGTGGACTCGCCTGCCATGACTCTCCTTTGCTGGTGCATGCGTCGCCCGGGCGGTGAGGCTCCGGGCAGGGTGTGATATCTGGATTCCAGCGTAGTACGGATGGCAAGGATGTGAAGGTGGGCGCCATTCACAGTTCACTCATAGCCGAGTCATGGCGGGAACGAAGTTTCGGCGCCCACAGTTGTAGCAGTTGGAAGCCGCTCGGAAGGAAAGCAATGACCCATAAGGCCGTCCGCTACGTCACCAGGTCCACCGCCGCAGCCGCCGGGACCATCGCCACCGCCGCCTCCTCCGTGGCCGCCGCTGCCGTGGCGGCATCCATCATTCTCAGCCCCGTAGCTGACGCGTCGACCCGGCTGGAGGGAGTGCAGGCGGATCTCCAGCGGGCAGTGCAGCTCAACCAAATCACCGAGGAGCA
Organism: Arthrobacter globiformis NBRC 12137; assembly: GCF_000238915.1. GTDB lineage: Bacteria > Actinomycetota > Actinomycetes > Actinomycetales > Micrococcaceae > Arthrobacter > Arthrobacter globiformis. The sequence goes on from NZ_BAEG01000080.1 coordinate 173,427, forward strand.
GGCGCTGCGGTTTGAGGCCAAGCTTGCCGGCCGGATCCTTGGCGAAGCCTGATTTTCCGCGGATTTCGGGACTGCGGATCCCCGATTTTATTCTTCGGCAGAAGTTCTGTAAGGTTGTCTTGCCGCGGTGATGGAAACAAAGCCGTGGTGATCTTCTTTTGAAGTTCGGCAGATTACCCGAGCGGCCAAAGGGGGCTGACTGTAAATCAGCTGGCAACGCCTACGGGGGTTCGAATCCCTCATCTGCCACCCACGGGAAGACCCGTCTGACCTACCAATAGGTAGGAAGGGCGGGTTTTTTCATGCCCTCAATCGGAGGAAGAATGCGGCCGGCAGGAAGAAGCGGTGGCTCTCCCTCTTTGCGCTGGCTCTTACTACGGTGCGGGACGGGTGCCTGCGTCCGTGCCAGACCCGGACGTTGGAACAAAGTTCCAGTCGAAAGACCCGTTGGCGCGGAGTGTCATCCTGAGGAAACCGTGAGTGTCGCTGAACCGCTTCACGATGTACGGCGGACTGCTAGTGAAGGATCGGAGACCGATACCTCCCGTGGAAACCTGGAACGCAGTCATCCCGTCACCGACGCACTGGTCGGCGTTGTTGACCGGACATGAGCGTTCGTAGTTGTGTTGTGAGCCTGACAGGGTGAGCCGCACCCGGTGCTTCCACATGACGTCGATCCACGGTTTGAGGTCAGTGGACCGGCGATGTCCGGCGGTGTCCGACGTGAAGTACGGGTCGTGGTGCACGACCGCCAGGTGCTTACCCGCGGCCCGCGCGGCGGCGAGGTCTTTGTCCAGCCACGCCGTCAACGTCTGCGCCTGTGTCGGGCTGTACCGCCAGTGCGCGGACGAAAGGAACGCGAAGTGCCAGTTTCCGAAGTCCTTCGAGTACGGTTGCCCGTTCCTGATGAACCCACGCTCCTGGTTGATTGCAGCCTTCGCGGAGGCACCGGGGCATTGGCCGTTCATAAAGTTGTCGAGGTCTTCGTTCCGTCCGGGTTGCCAGTCATGGTTAGGTGCGGACACCCAGTACAGCTTGGGTTTTGTGCCACCCCAAAGCGGCGTCCAGTACTTCACGTAGTCAGCGCAGTACGGGGTGTCGTACTGGAAGTCCCCGAGCCCCAGGAACGCGTCAATCTGCTTGTTCTGCACGAGCGCAGTGATCGCCGCTCCGTTCCGCCCGGACGGGCTATCGCGGGCAAACGAGTTCTCGCCGTTCATGTCACCGACAGCAGCGATCCTCACGTCACCAGAACGTACGGCGGTCTCGGTGGGTAACGGTGGGCGTGGCGCAGCCTGAGTCGCAGTTGGTTGTGGCACCCCCTCACCGTTGTCACCACTGCCGAAAGCGAGGGACACGGCCCAGAGACCAGCAACGCCCAGGAGGAAAGCGGACGTTCCAGCGATAAGACGACTGCGGCGCATGGTGTGCCTCCCGTCATTGGGGTGCGATGTGTGCTGCTGCGGTTACGCCCGGTAGGACTGACTTCGAGTGTAGAGCAAAGCCCGGCCAGGCTACGGAAGGATTCATCGGCGCCGTCAGTTGAGCGCGATGACTAGCATCTGGGTGGTGCCCGGAATGCAGGTCTGCAGGACTGCCCGGGGGAACCCGCCGAACACCGCGGCGACGTCGTTGGTGGTGCCGGGGTTCGGCACCTGGCCCCGGGCCGAGACCCGGTACGAGCCGTAGCCCGGGAGGTCGACGCGCTCACCGACGCTGATTCCTGAGAACCGGGCCCAGCCGCCACAGAAGTCGTGCTCGGTGATGAAGAGCGAGTATCCGTCGGTGGGCGTGAAGTGGATGGGCCCGATGCAGCTGTCCACCATCGCCTGGCCGCCGGCGCCAGCCACATAGATGGTCCGCACCGCAGGAGCGGGTGCCGGTGCAGGAACCGGTGCGGGCGCTGGGGCCGGAGCGGGAGCCGGTGCGGACAACGCGGGGCCGCTGAGCTTGAGCACCTGGCCCGGAACAATGACGGAGCTGGGGCCAAGGCCATTGGCTGCCAGCACACCGCCGGTGCTGACGTTGAAGCGTGCCGCGATGGAACTGACCGTGTCGCCGGCAGCCACCCGGTAGGTGGTGGGCTTGGGCGCAGGGGCCGGCGCAACCTTGCGGACAGTTGCGGTTTTCAGGGGCGCCTTTACTGTCGCCTTGGTTGGCGGCTTGGCAGTTGGCTTCGACGGAGCTTTGGCCTGCGCCGTGGTGGCGGGTGCCGCGGCCACAGCCTTGGCCGGCACACTGGCAGCCGGCACGCTGGCGGCCGGCACGCTGGCGGCCGGTGCGGCGGCTGCCGGTGCGGCGGCTGCCGCGGACGACGTCGCGGGTGCGGGCTGTTCGACGGCGGCCGGTTGGCCGACGGCGGCAGCCGGGTTCCCGCCGTCGGACGCCACCAGCGCACTGACGCCCGCCGACGCCGCCAACAGAGCGGCGGACACGGCAGCAGAAATGAGCAGCAGCCGGGCAGCGGGCCTGCCGGCCAGCGGTGCATGCCGGCCCCGGACAGGGCTGACGTAGCTTTCCGGCTCCGGTGTGCTCAGCGCCGGGGGAAGGCGCCGCTGATCGTTGTCGAGGCCAGACGCCTTCTGGGGATCTGGCGTCTCCTGTTGGTTCATGGCCGACCTTTGCTTCGTGCGCAGGCGGGTTTCCGGGTGCGCGGCGGACGGTGACGCGCAGACACAGGAGGCGCTCGGGCCCAAGGGCGGAAGCGGGGCATATGGGGCGCATGACCGCTATTCATGAGTGGTGCACGCTGCTCGCTAACGTGCCGGCCCCAGCCCTGATTCGAGTGTAGGAAGCACGGCAGGGCCCCGCACGAGTAGGGAATACCTGTTTTTCCGGGAGAGGGCACTTGTTTTGCCGCATTAGCCGCAGGTTTCGCGTGGAGCGCCGTGGAGTGCAGACTGCCCAGGGTGCCTGAGCCCGAGTGGCGGGCGCAGAATATTCCCGGTGACGCGGGGAGCGAACAAGGCTCCCGCGCGCGGGACTTACGGACACGCCTCGCGTACGGTTGAACCATGGCTACCGTTGACATCACAGGTGAACAGTTCGCATCGACCATCGAGGGCAACGACATTGTCCTGGTGGACTTCTGGGCTGAATGGTGTGGCCCGTGCCGCCAGTTTGCTCCCACGTACTCCGCGGTGTCTGAGAAGCACCCGGACGTCGTCTTCGCGAAAGTGGACACCGAGGCCGAGCAGCAGCTGGCAGCGGAGGCGGGCATCTCCTCGATCCCCACGCTGATGGCATTCCGCGAGAAGGTGCTCGTCTTCTCGCAGCCGGGTGCGCTGGCCGCCCCGCAGCTCGAGCAGGTCATCGACGCCGTGAAGGCGCTCGACATGGAGGAAGTCCACGCGCACGTGGCCCGCTCCCAGGCCGAGGCCGCCGCAGCGGCCGGCAACAGCGCGAAGACTGCCGGGCCCCAGGACGGCTCGCAGATCCCCGACTTCTAAAGACGGCTGACTTCCAGGCGCTCGTTAATCCAAGCGTTCCTTAAACAGCAACGTGGGCCCACGCCGCCAGGAAAACCTGCGGGCGTGGGTCCACGTCGTTTTGGTGTGGGGGACTAGAGGCGTTCCACCTGGACCGGTTCGGCCAGGAGGGCGCTGAGGGATTCATTCAGGTCCTGCAGGGCGATGCCCTTGGAGTGCGCGTCGAGGGCCTCTTCGGATTCCCACCGCTCGGTCAGAACCAGCTTCTCCTCCGTCGCCTCGGTGAGCTCGTAGCGGATGCAGCCGGGCTCGTTGACTACCTCGTCAATGGCGATTTCCAGAGCGAGCTTCACGCGGAAGAACTCGCCGTCGTTGGGGATGAACGTGGCCTGCAGGTCGATGGGTGCACTCATGGATTTCACAATACCGGCCCTCAACGGCGTGCCCGGACCTGTTACACCGAACCGGTCGGCCGTCTTGCTTCTCTAGCACCGGGCTGCTTGATAGCGTGCCATCATGCGCGCTTACACCGCCGGGGACGCGGACGTCCCCCTGCTCGAGGAAACCATCGGCGAGAACTTTGAGCGCGTGGTGGCGCAGTTCCCCCTGCATGACGCACTGATCGAGGCGGCCGCCGTGCCGGGGGCGGACGCCCGCCGGTGGAGTTACACCAAGCTGAACGACGACGTCGACCGCCTGGCCCGTGCACTCCTCGCCCTGGGCGTCGTGAAGGGGGAGCGGGTCGGCATCTGGAGCCCGAACTGCGCGGAATGGACCATCCTGCAGTACGCCACGGCGAAGATCGGGGCGGTCCTGGTCAACGTGAATCCGTCCTACCGCAGCCACGAGCTGGAGTTCGTAGTGAAGCAGAACGGCATGCGGATGCTGGTCACGGCGCCGTCGGACCGGAACAGCGACTACGTGGGAATGGCACGCCAGGCGCTCGCCGGCTGCCCCGACCTCCGTGAGCTGGTGTTCCTGCCGGACTTCGATATGGAAGGGCTCGACGCCGGAGTCCCGGTCGGTGAGCAGGAGCTGACGTACGCCGAGCTGCTCAAGCAGGCGGACGCCGTCGGGCATTCCGAACTGAAGGCCCGCATGGCGGGCCTCGACCCGCACGATCCCATCAACCTGCAGTACACGTCCGGAACCACGGGCTTCCCCAAGGGCGCCACGCTGACGCACCACAACATTCTCAACAACGGGTACTCCATCGGCGAGCTGCTCAACTACACCGAGCACGACCGGGTGGTGATTCCGGTGCCGTTCTACCACTGCTTCGGGATGGTGATCGGCAACCTGAACGCGCTGAGCCATGGTGCGGCGACGATTATCCCGGGACGCGGGTTCACGCCGGCCGCCGCACTGGAGGCGGTGCAGGATTTCGGCGGCACCGCCCTGTACGGGGTTCCCACCATGTTCATCGCCGAGCTCGCACTGCCCGACTTCGCCTCGTACGACCTCTCCACGCTCCGCACCGGGGTGATGGCCGGCTCGCTGTGCCCCATTGAGGTGATGAACCGGGTGATTTCCGAGATGAACATGAAGGACGTGGCCATCTGCTACGGCATGACGGAGACGTCGCCGGTGTCCACCATGACCCGCGGCGGGGACACGCTGCAGCATCGGACGGAAACCGTGGGGCGCACCATGCCGCGGCTGGAAAGCAAGATCGTGGACCTGGCCGGGGAAGTGGTGGAGCGCGGCGTGATCGGTGAACTGTGCACCCGCGGCTACGCCGTCATGCAGGGGTACTGGAACCAGCCGGACAAGACGGCCGAGGCCATCGACGCCGACGGCTGGATGCACACCGGCGACCTGGCGCGCATGGACGACGACGGGTACGTGGTGATCGAGGGCCGGATGAAGGACATGGTGATCCGCGGCGGCGAGAACATTTACCCGCGCGAGATCGAGGAGTTCCTCTACACGCATCCGTCGATCCAGGATGTGCAGGTGATCGGGGTGCCCGATGCCAGGTACGGCGAGGAGCTCATGGCCTGCATCATCCTCAAGCCCGGGGCCGAACCGCTGGACGCGGCGGCGGTGGCCGAGTTCTGCCGCGGCAAGCTGGCGCACTACAAGGTGCCCCGCTACGTCGACGTGCGCGACAGCTTCCCCATGACGGTGTCCGGGAAGGTCCGCAAGGTGGAGATGCGCGAGGAAGCCGTCGCCCGGCTGGGCCTCTAGCGCGAACGCACACTTGGGTCCCCGGCTGTTGGGCGCGAACGTACACCTGTGGCCCGGCAGCCGGGGCTTAACTGTCCGTTCGCGCTCAGTCTGGGGAGCGGATTCAGTGGCCGCGGTGGTCCTGGATGGTCATCCGCGGACCGAAGGTGGGCTTACGGAAGCCGCTCAGGCCGAGCATACGAACCACCCGCTGCCGGTGCCCTGTCCACGGTTCCAGCAGAGCCAGCATGCCGGCGTCGTCCGTCCGCCGTCCGGTCAGGGCCGCGCCAACGTATGCAGCCAGGTGGTAATCGCCCACCGCGATGGAGTCGGGGCAGCCGTGCGTCCGCTGCACCACCTCGGCGGCCGTCCACACCCCGATTCCCGGGATGGTCTGCATCTTGGCGGCTGCTTCCGCCGCGGGGAGGCAGGCCAGCCGTTCAAGCGCGACGGCGGAGCGCAGGGCGCGCATCACGGTCGCCGAGCGCTGCGGGCCGACCCCCGCCTTGTGCCACTCCCAGGACGGAATGCGGAGCCACCCCTCGGCGGTGGGCCGGACCAGCAGTCCGGGAGGCGCGATGGTGCCGGAGCCCGGGGCGGCCGTTCCGTGTCGGTACATCAGGTAGCGGAAACCCCGCCGCGCCTCAATAACGGTGACCTTCTGCTCCAGAATGGTGGGCACGAGCGAGTCAACCATCCGCCCGGTGGAAGGAAGACGGACGTCTGGGTTCCGGCGCCGGGCTTCACGGACCATGTGCGGGAGTGTCGCTGCGAAGGAAGGCTCGTCAAACGCGGACCAGTCGTCTGCCCCGCCGAGGAGCCGCGGAACGACTGCGACGGCGGCGCCTGACCCGGGACCCCAGGCCTGGGCATCGACACATGGGCCAACAGCGGCCCGGTCTCCGGGCCTGCCGCCGGCGCGTTCATCCGTCAGGGTGAGCCGCAGCGTCACCGGGCCCTCAGGCGTCGTGAACGCCATCCACAGCCCGTCCGGCCGCGAGGAGAAGGAGGGGTCGCCGTTGCCGCGCATCAGAATGCCCAGGGTCCGGTGCAGGTCATACGGGCCGCCCGGATGCCACCTGAGGGACGCGTCCGCCGCGGCTGCCAGCCGGGCAGGGGCGTCAGCAATGGTCATGCAAACATCGTCCCACGCCGTGCTGACAAACCTGCCGCCGGGCTGCCGGCAAGCTTGTCCGGGGCCCTTATCCCGCGCCTTCGGCAGGACTACAATCCCCTGTGTGGCGCGGGTCGGCCGCGCTACTTTCTTCGAGTTGTAGGTGATCGCAATGGGTGGAGTAGTGCATTTCGAAATCCCCGCGGACGACCAGGACCGGGCGAGAAACTTCTACAATCAGGCCCTCGGCTGGCGGATCGACCCCATGCCGGAGATGGACTACAACGTGGTGATCACCACGCCGATGGACGAAAAGAGCGGCAGGCCCACCGAGCCGGGCGCCATCAATGGCGGCATGATGGCCAGGGACGGCGAGCTGACCTCGCCCGTCATCACCGTGGACGTTGAGGACATCGACGCGACGCTGCGCACGGTTGAGCAGCTGGGCGGTTCGGTGGTGAAGCCGAAGGAGACCATCCCGGGCATGGGCCACTACGCGTACTTCAAGGACACCGAGGGCAATATCCTGGGGCTGTGGGAGAACCTTCCCGCTGATGCCGGCGGTGCTACCGGCTGACCGGGAACCCGGCCGCGAGCATGGCAGAAACAGCCGCAGGGGCGCCCGGCAGAAGATCGCTCCGCATATTCTTCGGTATTCGCGGGGCCTCACCGCGCAATCTTCGCGCCGGACGCAGCCGGGACAACCGCGCGGTCCAAGACGGTAAGTTGGTACCCATGAAGTACGCCCAGTCTGTCCTGGACCTCATCGGCAACACCCCGCTGATCAAGCTCAATCACGTCACCGAGGGCATCAAGGCCACCGTCCTGGTGAAGCTGGAATACGTGAACCCCGGCGGATCCATCAAGGACCGGATCGCAGCGAAAATGGTCGAGGAAGCCGAGCGCGACGGCAAGCTCAAGCCCGGCGGCACCATCATCGAGCCCACGTCCGGGAACACCGGCGTGGGCCTTGCCCTGGTGGCGCAGCAAAAGGGCTACAAGTGCATCTTCGTGGTCCCGGACAAGGTGGGCGAGGACAAGCGCGCTGTCCTGGAGGCCTACGGCGCCGAAGTGGTGGTGACGCCCACCGCCGTCGAACCTGACAGCCCGCAGAGCTACTACGGCGTGTCCGACCGCCTGGTCACCGAGATCCCCGGCGCGTACAAGCCGGACCAGTTCTCCAACCCCGCGGCGCCGCGCAGCCACTACGAGACCACCGGCCCCGAGATCTGGCGGGACACCGACGGGAAGGTGACGCACTGCGTCATCGGCGCCGGCACCGGCGGCACGATCACCGGCACGGGCCGCTACCTCAAGGAGGTCTCGGCGGACCGTCCGGAGTCCGACGGCGGCCGGGTCAGGATTATCGGGGCCGATCCCGAAGGCTCTGTCTACTCGGGCGGCACCGGGCGCCCGTACTTCGTTGAGGGCGTGGGCGAGGACATGTGGCCCGCCAACTACGACAAGGCGGTCCCGGACCAGGTCCTCGCCGTCAGCGACGCCGACTCCTTTGAGATGACCCGGCGGCTTGCCCGCGAGGAGGGTCTGCTGGTGGGCGGCTCCTCCGGCATGGCCGTGGTGGCTGCCTTGCGGGTTGCCAGGGACCTGCCCGAAGACGCCGTAGTGGTGGTTATCCTGCCGGATTCAGGCCGCGGCTACCTGGCCAAGATCTTCAACGACCAGTGGATGCGTTCCTACGGCTTCCTCTCCGGCGGCGAGGAATCCTCAGTGGGCGAGGTGCTCAAGTCCAAGACCGGGGAACTCCCGGAGCTGGTGCACATCCACCCGAACGAAACGGTCCGCGACGTCATCAACATCATGAACGAGTTCGGCGTCTCCCATATCCCGGTCCTGTCGCAGGAACCGCCGGTGGTCATGGGCGAAGTGCTGGGCGCCGTGGACGAGCGGAGCCTCACGTCCAAGCTGTTCCGTGGCGAGGCAAAGCTGACGGACAAGATCTCCGAACACATGGGGGAGCGGCTGCCCGTGATCGGCTCGCTCGAAACCATCTCCGCCGCCCGCGAGCTCCTCTCCGACGTCGACACCGTGATGGTGACCTTCGTCGGCGCCCCCATCGGCATCCTGACCCGCCACGACCTCCTCGCCTACCTCAGCAACTGACCCGGTGGTTGAGCCTGTCGAACCTGGACCTCGACTGGCTCGATCAGCGGTTTTCACGCTCGATCAGCGGTTTCACGCCGAAAGGAAATCCCCATGCCTGTCTCTGAGAACCAAGGATTCAACACCCGTGCCGTGCACGCCGGCCAGGCCTTCGAGCCGCGCACCGGCGCCGTGGTTCCGCCGCTGCACTTCAGCTCCACCTACGCCCAGGATGGCATCGGCGGACTGCGCGACGGCTATGAATACGGCCGCGGCGGGAACCCCACCCGCGACGCCCTGCAGGAACAGCTCGCGGCGCTCGAGGGCGGCACCCACGCCTACTCCTTCAGCTCGGGACTCGCGGCCGAGGATTCGCTCATCCGCGCCCTGATGCGGCCCGGCGACCACATCGTGCTCGGCAACGACGCCTACGGCGGAACCTACCGGCTGATCAGCCGCGTGCTGGGCGAGTGGGGGATCGGCAACACCCCCGTCGACATGCCCGACCTCGACGCCGTTCAGGCTGCGGTTGCCGCCAACAAGACACGCTTCGTCTGGGTGGAAACACCGTCCAACCCGATGATGAAGATCACCGACATCGAGGCACTCGCCAAGGTGGCGCACGACGCCGGCGCCCTCCTGATCGTCGACAACACCTTCGCGTCGCCCTACCTGCAGACCCCGCTCGACCTGGGTGCCGACGTCGTGGTCCACTCCACCACCAAGTACATCGGCGGCCACTCCGACGTAGTGGGCGGTGCAATCGTGGTCAAGGACGACGGCCTGGCCGAGAAGATCGGCTTCGTGCAGTTCGCCGTGGGTGCCGTCTCCGGCCCGATGGACGCCTTCCTCACCACGCGCGGGCTCAAGACCCTGGGCGTGCGCATGGACCGGCACAGCGACAACGCCCAGGCCGTGGCCGAATGGCTCCTCGAGCGGCCCGAGGTGGAAGCGGTCCTGTACCCGGGCCTGCCCTCACACCCCGGCCACGAGCTGGCCAGGAAGCAGATGAAGAAGTTCGGCGGCATGATCTCCGTACAGTTCAAGGGCGGCGAGGCCGCCGCGCGCAAGGTGGCCGAATCGACGTCGGTCTTCACCCTGGCTGAATCGCTGGGCGGCATCGAATCGCTGATGAACTACCCCTCGGAGATGACCCACGCCTCGGTCAAGGGCACCGAACTGGCAGTCCCCGTGAACCTGATCCGGCTCTCCTGCGGCATCGAGGACGTCGAGGACCTCATCGCCGACCTTGAGCAAGCCTTCACGCACATCCAGTGACGGCCTCCCCGCAGACGCAGGAAGGGGCCGGCACCCGGCAGGAGACCGGCGGCAAGGGCAACGCACGTAGGCAAGTCCTTGGCTGGCTCGCGACGGCGGGCGGTGCTGCCGCCGCCGTCCTCGCCCTGGTGTGGCTGTACGCAGGGTACGCCCCGGCCATGAACGACTTCGAGGTCTACTACTACGGCGGCACCAAGGTGCTGCAGAGCGGCGAGGCCGGCATCAGCGAACTGTACGCGCCCCGCGACGGCCTGCCGTTCACCTATCCGCCGTTTGCCGCGCTGCTGTTCGCCGGCCTGGCCACCATGAGCCTGGGCCAAAGCGGGCAGCTCTTCATCTGGGCCGCGCTCGGCGGAGCCGCGGTGGTTTCGGCCTGGCTCGCGCGGCACTACTTCGGAATGACCCGCTGGCGGGACGCCTTCGCGGACTGGCGGTTCCGGACCGTGGCGCTGGCCGGGACCGGGGCCATTGTGCTGCTGGGACCGTGGCGTGACACCTTCGTCTTCGGGCAGATCAACATCATCCTGATGGGCCTGATCCTGGCCGACTTCGCCCTGCACGGAAAAGCCCGGGCAGGTGAGATCCGCTGGCCGGCCGGCCTGCTGATCGGCGTCGCTGCCGGGATCAAGCTGACACCGCTCGCATTCGGTCTGTACTTTCTGGTGCGCCGTGACTTCAAGGCCCTGTGCTGGATGGCGGCCGGGTTCCTCGGCTCCATCGCCGTGGCATGGGCCGCCCTGCCGCTGGCGTCCGTGACGTTCTGGACCAAAATCCTGCCCAACACCGGGCGCATCGGCGATCCGGGGTACGTGGACAACCTGTCGCTGAAGGGGCTGCTGCTCCACGCCGGACTGCCGGACTCGGGATCCACCAGCCTGCTCTGGCTGGTGCTCGCGCTGGCCCTGGCCGGACTCACTGCGCTGGTGATCAGGTGGGCCGTGGCCGTGGAGGAAAACTTCGTGGCGGTGTCCGCGACTGCAGTGCTCATGCTCCTGGTCAGTCCGGTCTCGTGGTCCCATCACTGGGTATGGATCGCGGTGGCACTGCCGTCCATGGCCTTCGCCATGCACCGCGTTCCCTCCCGGACCGGCCTGATGCGGCTGGGCGGCTGGATGGTGGTGGCGGCCTCGGCCGTGGCCTTCTACCTCGCGCCCAAGGACCTCGCCATGGCGGCCGGGGCCGAGGTGTGGGGCGTGAACCCACAGACGCAGTGGCCGCTGATGGTCTCCAGCCTGGGCGTGGTGTGCGGTGTGGCGCTCCTCGTATACTGGGCCGCCGCGTACCGGCCCTCGCGGACGGGGATCCGGCAGCACCGCTAGAGACTAGCTTTCTTCAAGAAAGTCAGCTATGGTCGCAGCATGGCTCTCCGCTCCGACTGGTCCCAGCGCAAATGCAGCATGGCCCGCGGCCTGGACATCTTCGGTGACCCCTGGGGCATGCTGGTTCTCCGCGAGGTCTTCTTTGGCAACGGCCGCTTCGACGCGATGAAAACGCGCCTCCAGGTGGCTGACTCTGTCCTCACCCGGCGGCTTGCCTCCCTGGTGGAGTCTGGACTGCTGGCCAAGCAGCCCTACGACGACGGCGGACGCACCCGCCAGGAATACGTCCTCACCAGCAAAGGTGAAGACGCCCTGCCGGTGCTCAACGCCGTCGTGATCTGGTCCGAAAAGCATTTGCAGGCGCCGTCGGAGCAGGCCCACATGTACGTTGTCCACGCCACCTGCGGGCAGCGCACGGGCTCGGCTGACACCTGCACCGAATGCGGGGAACGCCTCACCGCGGAGAACACCAGCTGGCACAGCCTGTCCCGCAGCAGCGCGCCGCTCCCGCTGGCAACTGCGCCCCAGCCAACCGACAAACCGGCCACCCGCGTAAAAGGCGGCGGAGAAGAAGGAACAGCCGCATGACCACCCCCGAGGACCCCGGAGTTTTCGTACAGGTATCGCGCCCTGAAGGGGCCGTAGAGGACGGTATCTGTACAAAAACTCCAGAAGCGGGGTCGAAGAATCCCGAGGAGCGGCCGAAGAAACGGCGGCGCCTTCACCCGGCGTGGGCCGTGGCGGCGGTGGCGTTCCTGGCGCTCGTCGGTGCCGCCGGGTTCCGTGCCGCGCCCGGCGTGCTCATGGTGCCGCTGCAGCAGGAGTTCGGCTGGTCCACCACGGTGCTGTCGTCCGCGGTAAGCATCAACCTGGTGCTGTTCGGCCTCACGGCTCCGTTCGCCGCGGCCCTCATGGAACGGTTCGGCATCCGGGCCGTCACCGCCGTCGCCCTCGGGCTGATCGGCGCCGGCAGCGCCCTGACCGTGCTGGTCAACCAGTCCTGGCAGATCCTCCTCACCTGGGGCCTGCTGATCGGACTGGGCACGGGCTCCATGGCGCTGGTGTTCGCGGCGACCATCGCCAACACCTGGTTCACCAAGAGCCGGGGCCTGGTGATCGGCATCCTGACCGCAGGCAGCGCCGCCGGCCAGCTGGTCTTCCTGCCCTTCATCGCGATGCTCGCCCAGGACCCGGGATGGCGGCAGGCGTCGCTGCTCATCGCCGCCGGGGCGCTGGCCGTGGTTCCGCTGGTGCTGAAATTCCTGAAAAACTCACCGGCCGACGTCGGGGCGTTGCCTTACGGGGCCGACGAACCGGCCGCCGACGCGAGGACGGAGGCGGACCCTGCCGGGGCCGGGAACAGCAGCGCCGGTTCCGGGGAGGCTGCCGAACCGCGCCGCAACGCCGCCGTCCGGGCACTGCAGGTCCTCAGGCGTGCCAGCAGGGTGCGCACATTCTGGGCGCTGGCTGCCGGGTTCGCCATCTGCGGCGCTACGACGAACGGACTCATCGGCACCCACTTCATCCCGTCCGCCCACGACCACGGCATGCCGGAAACCACCGCCGCAGGCCTGCTCGCCGTCGTCGGGATCTTCGACATCCTGGGCACCATCGCCTCGGGCTGGCTGACCGACCGGTTCAACCCTCGGATCCTGCTTGCCGTGTACTACCAGTTCCGCGGAATCGGGCTCCTGGTGCTGCCGCTGCTGCTGGGCTCCTCGGTCCAGCCCAGCATGATCGTGTTCGTCGTGATCTACGGGCTGGACTGGGTAGCCACGGTTCCGCCCACCGCCGCGATCTGCCGCCAGGTGTTCGGCGCCGACGGCAGCGTGGTGTTCGGCTGGGTCTTCGCGGCGCACCAGCTCGGTGCCGCCGCAGCCGCGCTGGCCGCCGGGGCCATCCGGGACGCCACCGGCCACTACACGTATGCCTGGCTGGGCGCCGCCGCGATGTGCACCATCGCAGCAGTCATCAGCGCGACCATCCGCAAGGACGCCGGAGGACGAAAGCCCGCAGCAGTGGCAGTTGCTTCAGTAGACTGAGCGGGACGCCCTCGGGCGCGGCTCTTGCGGCAGAACGCGCTACGCGTCCCGGAGGCGCTCACTGCCGGACTACAGCTGGGGGACACTGCATGGCACTGCCTACTGCCCGAACAAAGACCGACAGACCCGCCGGGAGTCCCGGAGGGCCCGATCAGACGGCGGAGCCTGGGCCGGCTTCCGGGCCACGGCTGCCTTCGGCGCTCAGGCTCCGCGGCCGCTGGCCCGCGGTGGCCGCCGTCGAGCTGGTGTTCCTTCTGGCCGTAGTGGGCGCCGCCGTCTTCGTTGCGTCCCGGCTGGATGCCTGGGGCGACAAAGGCCTGGACTTCAGCGTCTACTGGTACGGCGGCAAGATCCTCAACGACGCCGGCCTCTCGCCGTCGGGCCTCTACCAGCCGACGGTGAACTGGGCTGGCGGGCCGGAACTGCCCTTCACCTACCCGCCGTTTGCGGCACTCCTGTTCAGCCTGCTCGCCAACCTGCCGCAGGCCACTGCGCTGCTGCTGTTCAACGCCGCCGGAGTGGCGGTGGCCGCCTGGGTGGCGGCGCTCGGTGTCCGCTACTGGAACAGCAAGCCCAGCTGGCGCAGCACCTTCGGCTCCCCGACCTTCCGGTCTGCGCTGAACCGGCTGGGCGCCGTCGTGGTTTTCCTGGCTGTCCTGAATCTGGGCCCGTGGCGCGAGACCTTGGTCTTCGGCCAGATCAACATCCTGCTGCTGGGACTGATGACGGCGGACCTGCTGTCCCGCAGCCCGCATTGGCGGAACGGTCTGCCCGGCAGCGGCTTCCTAGTGGGCGTGACAGCCGGCATCAAGCTCACGCCGCTGGTATTCGGCCTGTATTTCCTCGTGCGGAAGGACTGGCGAGGACTGCTGAACATCGGCGCCGGCTTTGCCTTCACCGTGCTGCTCGGCTGGGTGCTCCGCCCCGCCGAGTCCCTCAGATTCTGGCTGGAGATCCTTCCCGACACGTCCCGGATTGGCGGCGCCGGCTACGTTGACAACCTCTCCATCAAGGGCGCCCTGCTCCACTTCGGGGTTCCAGCGGACGCCGTGACGGTGCCCTGGCTGCTCCTGGGCCTGCTCGTTGTGGGTCTGGGCGCGGCCCTCATCAGGGCCGCCAGCCGGCAGGGCGCCAGGGTGGTGGCCATATCCGCCACGGCACTCACCATGCTCCTGGTCAGCCCCGTCTCGTGGTCGCACCACTGGGTCTGGATGGCGGCAGTGCTTCCGGCCTTCGCCTGGACGCTGCGCGAAACTCCGCAGCGGCACCGGCTGTCGCGCTGGGTGATGGGAACCGTCCTGGGCGTGTCCACGGTGGTGTTCCTGTTCTCGCCGAAGACCATCGGCACGGCCCTTGGCGCCGGCAACCTTGACCTTCAGACGCCGGTGCCGTGGATCATGGCGTCCAGCGCCGGCGTGTTCTGCGCGCTCGCCATCATGGTGTGCTGGCTCGTGGTCCTCCGCCGCGACGCCGTGGCGGAGCTGGCGGAATGAGCACCGCACTGGTCACCGGCGTCGGTCGGCTCGCCGGAATCGGCGCGGGGATCGCCCGCCAGCTGGCCGCCGACGGCTGGGACCTGGTCCTGACCTACTGGCAGGACTACGACGCCCGCATGCCCTGGGGAATCCAGCCGGACGACGTCGGCCGGCTCAGCGCAGAACTGGAGGCCATCGGCTCCAAGGTGGTGGCGCTGCCCGCCGACTTTCAGGACCCGGCTGCCGTGGACCGGCTCATGGCAGAGGTGGCCGCGCAGGCAGGAACGCTGCACGGGATGGTGCTCAGCCACGCCGAATCCGTCGACTCGGGCGTCCTGGACACCACCCTCGAAAGCTTCGAGCGGCATTTCGCCGTGAACACCCGGGCCAGCTGGCAGCTGATCCGCGCCTTCGCGCAGCAGGCAACGGACGACGGCGGCGCGATCGTTGCGCTGACCAGTGACCACACCGCGTTCAACCTGCCGTACGGGGCGTCCAAAGGGGCGCTGGACCGGATCGTGATCGCCGCAGCCCGGGAACTCGGGCCGCGGGGCGTCAGCGCCAATGTGCTGAATCCCGGGCCCGTGGACACCGGCTGGATGGATGACGAAACCCGCGAAGGGCTGGCCCGGCACCAGCCCGGCGGCAGGCTGGGCACCCCCTCGGACGTGGCAGGAACGGTGGCTTTCCTGCTGTCCCCGGCCGGCCGCTGGGTGTCCGGTCAGCTCATCAAGGCCGACGGCGGGTTCTCCGCCTGACATGCCGGCACACCCCTGCACGGGCTCGCTTAGAACGGGGTGGAGCCGCGCATCCGGCGTGGGCGGCCGTCCGGGTCCACTACAAGGCGGTTTACCGCGTCCGCCCAGAGACGCTGAAGGGGCGGCACGGGTTCTGTAATGTGGTGCCGCGCATGCCCCTTGGGACGGGGCGAGCGGCGGCCGGTTTTGTGCCACTGGTCCAGGGCGTCGGCGGCGGCGTTCCAGACTTTGAGCCCGGCCGCGGGGTCTTGGAGCTGAGGGTCATTCTGGTCCAGGCCAAGGTGTTCGGCCCAGAGTTGGAGCCGCAGCCCGTAGGCCAGCGGCCGGGAACCGCCGGGGCCCGTGTCTGCGGCGGGCGGTTCCCCATGACCGGCAGAAGTGTCGATCACGGCGCAGGTGAGCTCGCTGTCGGTGGTCCAGGACCGACGGTTGAAGTTGTCCGATCCGCAGGTGAACCAGATGTCGTCGATGATGCAGATCTTGGCATGGACATAGATCGGTGTTCCGGCGTTGTTCTCCAGATCAAAGACCCCCACCCTGTCGGGCGCAACTTGGCGCATCCTGCTGATGGCACGCATCTGCCCGACCCGCTTGGGCGGCCCCCCGAGAACACCGTCAGAGTCCGGGTAGCGGGGCACGACGGCGATCACATTCAACTCGGGGTTACGTTCGAGGGCCGCTGCGATTCCGGCCGCGACCTCTTCCGACCACAGGTACTGGTCCTCGATGTAGATCAGCGAGCGGGCACGGGAGAAGGCTTTCGTGTAGGCCCGGGCGATGCTCCGCTCACCGTTGGGCGCGAACGGGAACGGCGGGTGCTTCATGCCGTAGGTGCGCAGCAGCTGCACGGCATGCGGTCCCGCAGGTGGCGGTGGCGGCGCAGTGCCCGGGAGCGGTTCGGGGTGCCGGGGCATGTCGGCCAGACGTTGCAGCAGCATCCGGTAAGGAGTGCGATGGTCCAGGGGATGGGGGTCATTCCACCGTTCGGCGAACAATTCCAGCACGTCTGCCACCACCGGGCCACGCAGTTCGACGGCGGCATCGTGCCACGGGGGTCGTTTCCCGTACCTGGAATCCATGGCCACCGCCTGCGGGTCGCCTCTGTGGTCGGCATCGTCCCGGCGGCTGTGGGAAAGGTCGATTCCGCCCACAAAGGCGACGTCCCGCGACGGGTCGTCACGCCGGCGGATGACGACCAGTTTTTGGTGATGGCAGCCGAAGAGGCGCACACGCTGATCCAACAGCACCTCCCCGCCGGCGTCGTTGATCTGGCGGCTGAGGAGCTCGTTGGACCGCCAACTCATCGGGGCAGACACGCGCTCCCCGTGGGATCGCCAGATCAGGCCGCGCACTTCCACGCCCGCTTTGGCTAACCGCGCCAGCAACTCACCGATCGTCGGTCCGTCCGCCGTCAGCCGCTCGTCGGAATCGCCTCGCCAGTCGGTGAACCACACACGGTCTCCCGCTTGCAGAGCCGACAGCTCCTCATGCAGCCGCGCGAAGTATGTGGCCCCATGAATCAGGGGCCGCACGCGGTTGCCCTCCGACCAGGACGGCGATCCGGCACCGCCCGCGTGCACGACGGTGGCTGAATTTCCCCGCTCAGCACCACTCAAGAACCAGGCACCAGCACTACTGTCCACCCGATGTTCCTCGGTCCTTCCCAAGGCCGGGAAATCGTCAGCGTCAGCCATGTGCCCAGTATGCCCCCGGCCATGCGGCCGGGGCGAGAGCCAAACCTTCCCGGGGTGCCCGGAGATCGAGCTTGTCGAGATCAACGGGTTCGGCCGCCCTGATCGAGATTGTTGAGATCAGGGGTGTCCACCTCGGTTTCGGCAAGCTCAACCAGCGGGTCACCGGAACGCCGGGAGGCCCGTGATGTGCTGGCCGAGGATCAGGGTGTGCACCTCGTCCGTTCCTTCATAGGTGCGCACCGACTCGAGGTTGGCCGCGTGCCGCAGGGGAGAATAGTCGAGCGTGATGCCGTTGCCTCCCAGGATGGTCCGGGCCTCCCGCGCCACCGTGATGGCCTCGCGGACGTTGTTCAGCTTGGCCAGGGAGATCTGCTCCGGGCGGAGCCGCCCTGAGTCCTTGAGCCGACCCAGATGCAACGCGAGCATGGTGCCCTTCTGAACCTCGACCAGCATGTTGACGAGCTTCTCCTGCGTCAGCTGGTACCCGGACAGCGGCTTGCCGAACTGCAGCCGTTCCATCGAGTACCGCAGCGCCGCCTCATAGGAGTCGCGGGCCGCCCCCATGGCACCCCAGGCAATGCCGTACCGGGCCTCGTTGAGGCAGCTGAACGGGCCGCTCAGTCCCCGCGCACCCGGCAGCAGCGCTTCCGGACCCAGCCGGACGCCGTCGAACGTCACATCGCACTGGATCGAGGCGCGCATGGACAGTTTCCGCCCGATCGGCGTGGCGGTGACGCCCTCCGTGCCGGCAGGTACGAGAAAACCGCGGACGCCGTCGTCGGTCCTTGCCCAGACCACCATGACGTCGGCCACGGAGGCGAGACCGATCCAGCGTTTGGCGCCGTCCAGGACCCAGCCGGCGTCCTCGCCGGTCCCGTCCCGCCGCGCGGCCGTGGTCATCGACGACGGGTCCGAGCCCGCCGTCGGCTCCGTCAGCGCGAAACAGCCGATCACCTCCCCGGCGGCCATCCGGGGGAGCCACTCCTGTTTCTGGTCCTCCGAGCCCCATTTGTGGATGGCGCTCATCGCCAGTGAACCCTGGACCGAGACGAACGTGCGGATTCCGGAATCACCGGCCTCCAGCTCCATGGCGGCCAGGCCATACTCCACGGCGGACCGGCCGGGGCAGCCGTAGCCCTCCAGATGCATGCCCAGGACGCCCAGCTCGCCCAGCTGCGCGGGCAGGTGCATGGGGAAGACGCCCTGCTCGTACCAGTCCGCGATGTCGGGACGGATCTGCTGGTCGGTGAAGTCCCGTATCCGTTGGCGCAGGGCCAGCTCGTCCGGGGCCAGCAGCGAATCCAGGGCCAGGACATCCGAAGGGTCCGGGAGACCGTACTCGGCCGAAGCTTCCGCAGGATCAAGGGCGTCATTGCTCATTGCAGCATCTTACGTGCCGGTGATTCCGTGCCGCGGGTTGCAGGCTAAGGTGTGCCCCGGTCTGCGTGCCGCCTTCTACCGACCCGAGCTACCGGCCCGAGGGAACCCGTGTCCCGCCCAGGAAGTAGCCGCGGGTTGACGGCAGGAACCGGCAGACTACGGCCAGCACCACGCCCAGGGCCAGCAGCACCACGCCGCTGACAAAGGCCCCGCCGACGCCGAAGATCTGCGTGTTCCCGTAGGCCGGGTCCCACATCTGCGCCGCAGAGATAAAGAAAGCCGCGGTCAGCAGCAGCGCCCCGAGCAGCGGAAGAATTCCGCGGAACCACAGGTTGCGTGCAGACGCGCGCAGGGTGTCCCGGAAGTACCAGGCGCAGGCAAAGCCGGTGAGGGCGTAGTAGAAGGCGATGAACAGGCTGATGGAGCTGATGGAATCGGACAGCAGGTTCTCGCTGAGGAAGCTCATGGCAACGTAATACACGATGGCCGCGGCGCCCATGACCTGGGTGGAGAAGCCGGGGGTCTGGTTGCGCTCATGGACCTCGCCGAACTTCGGCGGCAGGGCCCCGTGGACGCCCATGGACAGGGTGCCGCGGGCCGTGGGCAGGATGGTGGTCTGGGTGGAGGAGAGCACGGATGCCAGCACCGCCACCACCATCAGCCATCCCCAGGGACCCAGCACCACGTCCTTCATCGCCAGGAACACGTCGTCCTGGTTGTCGGCGTTGGCCAGTCCGATGCCCTCAGTTCCCACGGAAGCGTACATCATCACCAGCAGCGCCACGGAGACGTAAATGGCCACCAGCACGAATGCCGAGATGACCGCTCCACGGCCGGGAGTGGTGGCAGGGTTTTCGGTTTCCTCATTAACCGCCAGGCAGGTGTCCCAGCCCCAGTAGATGAACAGGGCCAGCAGGATGCCGTGGACCACCGCGCCGGGGTCGGCGAACGCTCCGGCCGGGTTGAACCATTCGACGTCGAACGGCTGGCCCGCCGGCGCCCCGCCGGTCAGGCCCGCGATGCGCAGGATGATCGCCACGGCGAAAACGCCCAGCGAGATGTACTGCACGTACGTCAGAGTCCGCTGGACGTGCTCACCCAGCCTGATGCCGCGGTAGTTCACGAGGGTCATGAAGGCGATGAAAACGACGCCGGTGGCCGTCACCACTGCCTTGTTCCCCGCCAGGGAGCCGTCGCCGATGAGGAGCCAGAGGTACTGGCCCGCCACCTGCGCCAGATTGGCCAGGACCACGACGCCGGCCAGGGCCACGCCCCAGCCGCCCAGCCATCCCGCCCACGGGCCAAAAGCCCGGCGGGCCCAGATGAACGTGGTGCCGCAGTCCGGCATGGCGCTGTTGAGCTCGCGGAAGGCGTAGGCGATGAACAGCACCGGGATGAAACCGAGGAGCAGGATCAGCGGCGTGTAGTTCCCGTTGACGGCCACAATCAGTCCCAGCGTCGCGGCCAGCGAGTACACCGGGGCGGTGGAGGCCAGGCCCAGCATCACAGAGTCGCCAAGGTCCAGGATCCCGGCGCGGAGTCCCTTGCCGGGAACGGCGCCGCCGGACCGGCCCCCGGCGCCGCCGGCCGCCGTCGTTCGGGTTCTCATGGAGCACCTGTTCTCATAAGGTGATACCTGTCTTGTTCGCGTTGGCCTGTGCCGCCTGGACGCTCAGCGGCGCCGGCGCGTCAATGGTGTTCGGGACGAAGCGGCAAAAATAGTCGGTGACCGGCCCGTCGGACTCGCGGATGCCGCAGCCCACCGATTCGCCGTCCACCACCCACAGGCCCAGGACCGGATGGCTGCCGTCGAAGTCCGGGAGGGAGTGGTACTGCTGGTAGCACCAGCCTTCCCGGCCGTACCCGCCGGGCTTCTCCAGGCTGATGCCCTCGGCGTGGATCCGGATGTTGTCGCCTTCGCGCCCGTGCAGCGGCTTGGCAACCCACTCCCGCAGCGGCCCCGGATCATTGAGGTAGGCGGGCAGCAGGTTGGGATGGTCCGGGTAAAGATGCCACAGGGCCGCCAGAAGCGCCTTGTTGGAGAGCAGCATTTTCCAGGCCGGCTCCACCCAGCGGGGATTCTGCGAGCGCTGCAGCAGACGGTGGCCGAATGGCTCCTTCATCATCAGCTCCCAGGGGTAGAGCTTGAAGATGGTGCTGATCATGAAGTTGTCCATGTCCACGAACCGCTTCAGGTTCGGGTCCCAGCCGATGTCCGACATGTTGATGCCGATGGTGGTCCACCCCGCCTGGCTGGCCACGTCCCGCATGTACGCGGCTGTCATCCAGTCCTCGCCTGACTCCTCGGCCTCGGAGTGGGCCACATGCAGGGTGCTCATCCCCGTGCGGTACTGCAGCTTCTTCCACTGCCGGATCAGTGCCTCGTGGATGCCGTTCCACTGGTCCTTCTCCGGGAAGACGTCCTGCAGCCAGAACCACTGGGCCACTGCCGCCTCGATGAGGCCGGTGGGCGTGTCCGCGTTGTACTCAAGCATCTTGGCGGCGCCGCCCTGGCCGTCATAGATGAAATCGAAGCGGCCATAGATGTCCTGGTCCCCGGCCTGCAGCGACTCGGCGGCCAGCTCCAGCGCCTGGGGGCCGATGCCGATGGGGCCCATGGCGCCCGTGGCCAGGAATTTGGCGGCCTCCAGGCACATCCTGTGCATGTCCTCGGCCGTGATTTCCAGCGCCTCCACCTCGTCCATGGTGAACTCGTAGTAGGCGGCCTCGTTCCAGTACTCGATCTTCTTGCCGCCGGGAAGGCTGGTGGTGGAAAAGACCAGGCCCTGTTCCTCGATTTTCTGCTTCCAGTCCGGGCGGGGCTCCGAGAGTAACCGCTTCACGTCTAGCCTCCCGTGCTTCCGCCCTTGGAGCTGCTGCCGAAGCCGCCCCTGCTGACCGTGCCGCCCTTGCTGCTGTAGCCCGTGGCCGTCTTGGCCCCCTGCGGCACCGTCCTGGTGAAGTTCGGATAGGCCGTCCTGTTCTGGCCGATGCCCGGAACGCTGGCCCCGCGCGCATAGAAGTACCAGGCATAGAGGGCGCCCCCGCGCCCGGCCGAGCTGTTGCATTGGGTGTCCTCGACGCGCTCGCCTGTCTCATCGTTGAAGCAGACCTGGGCGTAGTCAGGGTCCTGCTCGTTGCTCGCCACGATCGCCGTGATGGTGCCTGCCAGGAGCGCGGTGACACCGAGGCCCACCACCACCGTGCGGCGCTGCGACCGCTTCTTGCGGGCCGCCGCATCGCGCTCGCGGTCACGCGCGAACGGGTCGAAGACGGGGCTGGGCTGGGGGAAGCCGGTTTGATTCGGGGTTCCTTCTCCCGGGGTTGCTTTGCCCGGGGTGTCCGTACGGGCCTTTCCCTTGCCTGGTTTTCCCGGGCCTTTCCCTCCCGGTGGACCGGGGGTCAGCAGCTCGGGGTGGAGCTCAGGCTTGGGAACCTGCCAGGGCGGCGGCTTGGCCGGACCGCCGGGAAGGGCGTCCCCGCCGGACCTGTCGTCGTTCCGGCCGGACCTGTCGTTGTTTTGGCCCCTGTCAGCGTCCTTGCTCGGGTCCTTCTCCGGGTCCATGGTTCCCCCTGCTGCTCCATGCTGTTGGTGGCCGGAACTCTAGGCCGCGGCCGGCGGAAACCGGCTGTCCGTCCCGCCGGTAAATACTGCAGCAAGCCTAGTGGCTTGAAGGTGCTGCGGTGAATATTTTCCGCTCCCGGCAGTCCCGCTTGAATCACCAAAGGCGCTGGTCAGGCCGAGAACCTAGACTGGTGCCATGCACACAGCCACTCTTCTAGCCGTTTGCCGGGTCCACCAGCTCCTTCCGGACGAGGGAAGCGTGGGCGTCACTGCCATCGACAAGCGGCCCGTGGACGGGCCGGTGAAGGTTCACAAGCTCGGTTTGCACGGCGATATCCAGGCCAGCCGCATCCACCACGGGGGAGAGGACCAGGCGCTCTACGCCTATTCCCAGGCCGACGCCGATTACTGGATCGGTGAGCTGCAGCGCGAACTGCCGCCGGGGATCTTCGGTGAGAACCTGCGCGTGGCAGGGATCGAAACCACGGGTGCTGTCATCGGTGAGCGCTGGCGTATCGGGCTGGATGTCGAGGTTGAGGTCACCTCGCCCCGTGTTCCGTGTGCGACCTTCCAGCGGCGCATGGACGAGGCCCAGTGGGTCAAGCGTTTCACGGCGGCAGGCCGGGTGGGTGCCTACCTGCGCGTCATCAAGACCGGCTCCGTGCAGGCAGGGGACCACATCCACCGCCTCTTCGTGCCCAAGCACGGCGTGACCATCGGCCGCTGGTTCAGCGAGCCCGACGTCGACGCCATCGAAGCCCTGCGCGACGCCGAGGCTGACGGCGAAATCCGGCTGCAGCCCGAGTACCACGAACGGTTCGAGAAGATGCTCCGGCGGGTGGGGAGCTAGCACGGCCGAGATGGCCCGGCGGCGCTGCCGGGTTACTGCGAAAATGCCGCGTGTGCGCAAGCTCACCGCCCCTGCTGGCCCCTCGGTTCGCTAGCGCGCCGCGTCATGCTTTACACTTGAAATATCCCCCACTCCGGAAATCCCTTATTCCTGCCCAATTTTTGAGGCAGGACTGGCAAGTGTTGGGGCCCGCAAATGTGATGCGGGCAGTTTCATAGGGAGAGCCGGCTGAAGAAAACGCTGTACAGACTGCTGGGATAGCAGCCAAGAGATGCAGTGTGAAGTCCTGCCACGGGATTGCGAAAGCGCCGGACTTCTAGTGACCGGCCGGTCAATGTTTGCCCGGCGACCACGGCACATGTACTGCGGCTCCGCTCACCTCGGGTTGTGCCGCCTGGCCCCCTATGGATGAGGAATATCTCCCTATGCCCGAAAACCACGACGACGCCACCCAGACGGTGACGGCTGAGACCGCCAACCTTGAATTCACCGAGGCTGCTGTCCCCGCAGCCGAGCCTGCTGCCGACGCTTCCGCCAAGGCCGACGCTCCCGCCAAGGCTGAAGAGCCGGAAGAAGAAGGCGTCCGCTTCACCGACCTTGGCATCGACGGCCGTGTCCTCGCAGCCCTGCAGGATGTCGGCTACGAAAAGCCTTCCCCCATCCAGGCAGCGACCATCCCGCTGCTGCTTGAAGGCCGCGACGTCGTGGGCCTCGCCCAGACCGGCACCGGTAAGACTGCAGCATTCGCAGTACCGGCACTGTCCCGCCTGGCCGAGCTCCACGACCTCAACGGCCCGTCCCGCAAGACCCAGGCACTGGTTCTGGCCCCGACCCGCGAGCTGGCGCTCCAGGTTGCCGAGGCCTTCACCTCCTACGCCAAGCACATCGATGACTTCACCGTCCTCCCCGTTTACGGCGGCTCCGCCTACGGCCCCCAGCTCGCCGGCCTGCGCCGCGGCGCCCAGGTTGTTGTCGGCACACCCGGCCGCGTCATCGACCACATCGCCAAGGGCTCCCTGGATCTCTCCGAACTGCAGTACCTGGTGCTGGACGAGGCCGACGAAATGCTGCGCATGGGCTTCGCGGAAGACGTCGAGCAGATCTTCCAGCAGACCCCGGAATCCCGCCAGGTAGCGCTCTTCTCGGCCACCATGCCGAGCCAGATCCGCCGGATGTCCAAGCAGTACCTGAACAACCCTGCCGAGATCTCCGTGAAGTCCAAGACCTCCACGGGCACCAACATCAAGCAGCGGTACCTGCAGGTCATGGGCCCGCACAAGCTCGACGCGATGACCCGCATCCTCGAGGTGGAAGAGTTCGACGGCGTCATCGCCTTCGTGCGCACCAAGATGGCCACCGAGGACCTCGCCGACAAGCTGAAGTCCCGGGGCTTCCAGGCTGCCGCCATCAACGGCGACATCCCGCAGCAGCAGCGCGAACGCACTGTTGACGCGCTGAAGGAAGGCCGGATCGACATCCTGGTCGCCACCGACGTGGCCGCCCGCGGCCTCGACGTCGAGCGGATCAGCCACGTGGTCAACTACGACATCCCGCACGACACCGAGTCCTACGTGCACCGCATCGGCCGCACCGGCCGTGCAGGCCGCGCCGGCGACGCCATCCTGTTCATGACGCCGCGGGAGAAGTACCTGCTGCGCGCCATCGAGAAGGCAACCCGCCAGACGGTGGAGCAGATGCACCTGCCCACCGCCGAGACGGTCAACTCGCTGCGCCTGGGCAAGTTCGCCGAGCGCATCACGGAGACCCTGGAGTCCGAGGACGTTTCGATGTTCCGCGACCTCATCGCCTCCTACGAGGAAGAGCACAAGGTGCCGGCGGCAGAAATCGCCGCGGCACTGGCGGTCATGGCGCAGGGCGGGCAGCCGCTCCTCGTCAAGGAACTCCCCGCAGCTCCCGAGTTCCAGAAGCGCGAACGCTCCAAGGACGGCTTCGGCTCCCGCGGCCCGACCCGTGCCCTGACCGAAGGCAACGCCACCTACCGGATCGCCGTGGGACGCCGCCAGCGTGTCATGCCGGGTTCCATCGTGGGCGCCATCGCCAACGAGGGCGGCATTTCCTCGTCCCAGATCGGCGGAATCGACATCCGCTCGGACCACTCCCTCGTGGAGCTCCCGGCGGACCTCAGCCAGGAGCAGCTGCGCGCCCTGTCCCGCACCCGGATCGGCGGCGAGCTGATCCACCTCGAGCTGGACAACGGCCGTAAGCCTTCCGGTGACCGTGGCGACCGCGGAGACCGGGGCGGCTACCAGGGCGGCCGCGGCGGCAACTTCAAGGGCAGCGGCGGCTTCAAGAAGGAGTTCCGCAAGAGCGACGGCGAGCGTTCCTCCGCCGACCGCGGCGGCCGTTCGTACAGCGAGCGTTCCGAGCGCGGCATCGGCACGGACGACCGCGGCCAGTCGAGCGACTCCCGCTTCGGCGGTCACGGCAACGGCGCACGCAAGCCGCGCCACGGCAACGAGGGCGGCCACCGCGACTTCAACCGCAAGGGCAAGTGGTGATCACCGCCTGGTGATGAACCAAGCATCCGAATAGAAACAGGCCGGCTGATCAGCCGGCCTGTTTCTGTTTAACCCCGTCCCGCCTGGCCCGTGTGTACGCTTCGTCACATCTGCGGCCTCAAAGCTCCTGGAGGGGCCTCCACATGGGGCCCGCGGCCCGCTCCAGGCCTGTATTTCCGGGGTTTTCAGACCTTGGTGGCCCCGTTCAGCCGCCGATTTGTTGAGTGCCAAATCTTCCGGTAGAGTATTTACTCGTTGCCCCCCTAGCTCAGTGGTAGAGCGCGTTCTTGGTAAGAACGAGGTCACCGGATCGATTCCGGTGGGGGGCTCGGAATGAGGGCCTGTGTCAAGGCGGTCTTGACCGGCTTGACACAGGTTTTTCTCATTCGTGGCGGTGTAGCTCAGTTGGTTAGAGCGCACGACTCATAATCGTGAGGTCGGGAGATCGAGCCTCCCCACCGCTACCGAATCTGCAGGCCAGAGGCATTCAGCCCCTGGCCTGCTTTTGTTTTTGGCCGCTGACCCTGTTTTTGGGTCAGGGGCACCCGGCCCAAGCCGTCGTGGGGCACTTTGGGGGATCCGGCGTCGTAATTAACGACGACGGCCGGCGTGTCCCGTGTCGAAGTGCCCCATCTTGGGCTCGCTCCGTGACCCACAGTTTGTGCG
>NZ_BAEG01000079.1 GCF_000238915.1 Arthrobacter globiformis NBRC 12137
CTCAAGGCGCTCTCTCGGCTTTCGAATACGAGCCGCAGGCTGTCGGGCTCAAAGCTGCAGTGTTCACCGAATCCCCGTGCCACGCTGTTCACGCCACTCCGGCGCCTAACCCGGCCGGCGGGATGATTCCGAATCGTCTTACGGTGTCGCCGCCCCGAGCCGAAAGGAGAGGTTCCACCCAGCAACGGGCCCTGCCCGCGGCCTGTTCGCATGTACGGCAGCGCTGGCCATATCACTGAACCTCAGCGGGTTCGCGGTGGCTGACCCTGAGGATTCAACACCCGCTAGCCGCCCCGCCCAAGTCAGCCACACAGTGGCCCTCCCGGCTCAAGCTCAGACATCAAAGCCCTTAGGCCTGTCACTTGTGACAATGGATGTCTCCCTACCGAAGCCCTCAGGCAGCCGGCCGTCAATAGCCATAGTCACATCGCCAGCAGCCAGCCCTCCACCGTCAGGCCAAAGCCACACTCCCGACGGCGGCTCCTAAGCCTGCCGTTCCCAAGCCGGCGCGCGTCCCGGCCGGATACGCACCGGCTGCACAAACTTCAGTTGCACCTCGCTTCGCCGCTCTCCGAAAACGGCTCAGCGCCATCATCGCCAAATACCCCCGGTACCAGCTAGGCGTTGCTGTGATCGACATGTCCGACGGTCTCCTCCACACCTACGGCGTTCAGGGGAAGTTTGTGGCGGCCAGCACAGGGAAGATCCTGGCAGCGGTCGCGTACTACCACTACGCCGAACGCGGCCTGCTGTCCCTCACGGCACCCATGGGGCGCTATACCGCAGCCTTTCAGCTCCGGCAGATGATCCAGCAGAGCAACAACGTTCCTGGGCACTGATGCTGAACGCCATCCGCAACCAACGAATCCATGATTATGCTGCCGCACTAGGGATTCCCTGCAACAGGCCACTCAATGAGCTTTCGCCCGCGGAGACGGCCACACTGCTGTACCTGCTGCGCACCGGACAGCTGATCAGCACCGCTCACGCGAACCAGCTGCTCTCCTACATGCAACACACGAACTACGAAACCCTCATCCCCGCCGCCGTTCCACCCGCCGTCGCCGTGTTCCACAAGTACGGGCTGCTGAACGGGTACCTGCACGACGCCAGTATTTTGGCCGGCGGCCCGCGGGCCTACGCCTTCGTGGTCTACACGCTGGGCAAGAGCATCGCGGACATACCGGCACAAACCAGGGTCATTCACGAACTCACCCATGCGGTCGTGGAAAAGCTGTTCTAAGACTCTCCGAGGCCGGGCCACAGGTGAGACTGCAACTTTCCCCTGTGGTGAGTGCTATCAGGGGGACCGTGGAAGCCCCTTCAGCCTCGCCTGAGCTGTTGCGAAAGTGCGTTTAATCCTACCTTCAGAAGGCGGGGGTGCCTTGCGCCGGAAACCCAAGACAGACGCCGGAAGCCCAAGGCCGCGCCCCCGCCGGTCGGACGGATCCCAGCTGGAACGGTTACGCCTGGAGAACGAACGCTGCCGGCGGATGGCCCATCTGGGGAAAATTTCCGGCCTTGAGGGAACCGTGGTGTCGCCGGGGTTTAAGCCGTTGTTGCCTTCAGGGCCGATTTTCCCTTGAGTGTCCTGCTCGACGTCGCTGGCTCATAAGTCCGTTGAAACGCCGTCCGCTTGGCCGGCGTTCCCGCTTGGATGCTGCGGACCATTCGGACTTCCCTCACGTCGTCCTCGGTCTTGACAGTCCCATCGGCGACAAAGCCATTCTTTCGGTAGAAGGCTTGTGCTCGCGGATTAGGATCGGCGACCCACAGCGTTGCAGGCGCGCCAGGGTCGATCACTGCATTGAGGAGCGCAGGGCCGACCCCTCGCCATGCTGAGCATCCGCAGGCACCGCGCGACGCACCTCGAAGTTGATCGTCATTGCTTAACGGTACACGGGGCGGCTGTCCTTGAAGCCGATTATTCATCGGGGCCCACGAGAGGCAAAGTTCTGTGCGTAAGTGCAAGGTTTTATGGCGATACTTTGGATGCCCCCAGCGTCAGCCCGTCAAAGTGCGGTTAGCCGGTTTCCAATGCTCGAAACACGGGCCTGGCGCGCTTGAATTGTGGCCTAGGTGAGGACTTCGCTGTATGAAGCGGAGCTAG
>NZ_BAEG01000078.1 GCF_000238915.1 Arthrobacter globiformis NBRC 12137
AGGTCCGCGGCGGCGAATGCCTCGACATGCTGCAGGCCATGAACACCGGCCACGACGGTTCCATCTCTACCGTGCACGCCAACTCACCACGGGACGCCATTGCCAGGCTCGAGACGCTGGTGCTGATGGCAGGAATGGACATTCCGCTCCGTGCGATCCGCGAACAGTTGGCCTCCGCCGTCAACCTGGTGGTACATATCACCAGGATGCGCGACGGCTCGCGACGGGTCACGCACATCACCGAGGTGCAAGGCATGGAAGGCGACATCGTTACACTGCAGGATGCCTTCGTGTTTGACTACTCCGCCGGCATGGACGCCAACGGCCGCTTCCTGGGGAAGCCGGTGCCGACGGGCGTCCGGCCAAGGTTCACCGAGCGCTTCGCCGAACTCGGCATCGAGATCTCGCCGGCCGTGTTCGGTGCATCCCTCATCGGCGTTGCGCCGGCAAGGGGGCGGTGACAGTGCCAGGCGACTCCGGCATTTTCGTGCTGGCGCTGGTGCTGCTCTACCTCGCCATCTTCCTGATCTTCGGCGTGGCCCTCAGGCCGAACTCGAGCCTTCCAATGTCCCGTCGCCGGCCTGATGTCCCAACGCAGACCTCGCACCTGACCAGACTGACCGACCAGGCCGTGGGTGCGCTCAACAAGGGTCTCAAGAGTCGCGGAACGGGCTTGCTTACCCAGGACCGTTTGGATGAATGCGGGCTCAAGAAGGAACCGGGCGATTACCTGATCATGGCGGGGGTGACCACCCTGACGGCCGCCGTCGTCGGCTTCTTCCTCGGTGGCGTCTTCGCCTCTGCGCTCCTGACTCTGCTAACCCCCTTGGGACTGCACCTGTTGCTGAACGCTCTGGCTGGACGCCGCCGTCGGCAGTTTGACCAGCAGGTTCCGGACACTCTGCAAATGTTCTCCGGCGGCCTGCGGGCCGGCCACAGCCTGCTCCGCGCCGTGGATGCGGCTGGGCAGGAAAGTCAGCCGCCCATGTCCGAGGAATTGGGCCGGATAGTCAACGAGACCAGGATCGGCCGGGATCTCGGCGAGTCACTTGCGGACGTGGCCAGGCGCACCCGGAGCGAAGACTTCCTGTCCATCTCGCAGGCCATCGAAATCCACCGCGAGGTGGGCGGTGACCTCGCGGAGGTGCTGGACCATCTTGGCGCCACCGTCCGCGACCGCAACCAGGTCCGCGGCCAGATCCGGGCCCTGAGCGCTGAAGGCCGGATATCGGCGATCGTGCTCATGGCTCTTCCGGTCGTGATGTTCGTTGGCCTCACAACGTTCAACGACCTCTACTCCCGGGTCTTCACCGCCACGCTTCCTGGCTATCTCATGATTGCCGCGGCAGTCGTGCTGCTCACCGCAGGCGGCTTCTGGCTCAGCCGGATCATCAAACCCAAGTTCTAGAAAGAAGGTGGTCATCATGCAGCCTGTGGCTTATGCGGCGATCCTGGCAGTGGTCGCACCCGTGACAGTCATGACATGGTTCGTCTTCACCGGCGACCGGGCGGGGCTCCGCAACATCCAGGCAAACCTCGGCCGGGTCTCCAAGGCCAAGGGCCCGGCGCTCAGCATCAACGAGAAGCTGACCCTGGCCAGCCAGCGCATCATGCCGAAGGGCTACGTCGCGTGGCTGGATAGGCAACTCGCGGGTGCCGGCCGGCCCAAGGACTGGCCGTTGGCCCGGCTCATCATGGTCAAGCCGCTGCTCGCCCTTGCGGGCGCCGTGGGCGGCTACCTGTTCTTTGCCGGCGGCCCGTCGGCCCAACGGTTCCTCATCATGGTCGGGCTGACGGCGCTCTGCTACTTCACTCCTGACCTGCTGGTACGCAATCGTGCACAGAAGCGGCGGGAAGCCATCCGGCTGGAGCTGCCGGTCGCCCTGGACCACATGCTCATCTCTGTCCAGGCCGGCCTCGGGTTCGAAGCGGCGATGGGACGCGCCGGCACCAGCGGCAAAGGCCCAATGGCAGAGGAGCTGATCCGCACCCTCCAGGACATCCAAGTGGGCCGGTCACGGAAAGACGCCTACCTCGCCATGGCAGAGCGGGTTGATGTGCCGGACGTCCGCAGCTTCATCCGGGCCGTGGTCCAGGCGGATGCGTACGGCGTTGCCATTGCCGGCGTTCTGAAAACGCAGGCGGAGGATATGCGCATCAAGCGGAAGCAGCGCGCCGAGGAGCACGCCATGAAGATGCCGGTGAAGATGCTGTTCCCGCTGATCTTCTTCATCCTGCCCACGCTGTTCATCGTGGTCCTCGGGCCGACAGTGATGAGCATTGTTTCGCTATTCACGGGTTAGGAGGGGTTTACTGGCCAGCTTTATTGAATCCGTCCATTGAATGGACGACGGCGGCTCCCGACGATAAGTGCCGGAACCGCCTATTGAGACTGGACCCCTCGGGCTTCCCCCCTGCCCGAGGGGTCCTTCTCATGTGCGCTTTCTGCTGTGCAGCCCGCACCAAAATGCAAGGTTGGCTCAATGCTCGCGCAGGAAACGCGCAGGTTGGTCAGGGTTGACTCAGGATGTTGCAAAGACCGGCCTTGAGGCGGAAATCCGTTGCTAACTTTTTTTCAGAGCTGGTGATGGACCAGCTTTCCAACACTCGCTCAGGAGTAAAAATGCTTGCTTTCTTCTCTAACGCTGCTGCCCGTGTCCGTCGCGACGAAAAGGGCGCCACCGCCGTCGAATACGGCATCATGGTCGCGCTCATCGCAGTTGTCATCATCGTCGCTGTCACTCTCTTGGGCGGCAACATGTACAAGACGTTCGACAGCGTCGCATGCCAGGTCAAGGGCGGAACCTACACGGCCGCTGCTGCAGGCGCAGCAGCAGGAACAGCCGGCACCTGCTCCAAGTAACAGAGCGCTAACCGCCTACACGCCCTTAATAAGCTAAGGAGTATTCGATGCTAGCTCTTGTTTCAAACGCTGCGGCCCGGGTTCGTCGGGAAGAAAAGGGAGCCACTGCCGTTGAATACGGCATCATGGTCGCGCTTATCGCAGTTGTAATCATCGTTGCTGTGACCCTCCTGGGCGGCAACCTCACGACTACGTTCAGCAGTGTCGCTTGTAACGTCAAAGGCGGCACTTACACTGCCGCGAAGGCAGCCGTCGGCACCGTGGGTGAAGCGGGCTATACGGCAGCTGTTTCAGAGGCCTGCAGCAAGTAGGCCTAAAACGAGGTATGGGCGGCGGTCGCTATCTGCGTCGCCGCCCGACTCGTCCTTGCCGCCCTAGAATCATGCCAACTGAAAGGTAATCAGAATTGTCCAGGAAATCCGAACGCGGGGCCGTGGCCGTCGAGTTCGCCATCCTGGCCCCTGTTCTGGTCATGATCCTGCTCGGAATCATGGAATTCGGGCGAGCCTATAACGTGCAGAGCACACTTACCAACTCTGCCCGCGAAAGCGTGCGGTCCATGGCGATAAACAATAGCCAGGCCACTGCACGGACGGCGGCGAAAACCGCTGCAACGCAATTGAGCCCCGCCCTTTCGGACGGCAACATCACATTCAGTGCCACCGATTGTACGGCCGGTACGCAGATGACAGTCACCGTGAGCTATAACCTCAGCACATTGACCGGGATCGCAGGCCCGCTTGCTATGACCGGGAAAGGAACTATGCTGTGCGGCGGCTAAGGGTCTCCTATGACGGTGAGCGCGGCGGAATCGCAGTTATCGTTGCCTTTCTCATCGTAGTGCTACTCGGCTTTGCCGCTCTTGCCGTCGACGTTGCCAAACTTTATGCAGAACGGGCGCAGCTGCAGAACGGGTCCGACGCCGCCGCTCTCATGATTGCGCAGAAATGTGCCAAGAATGATGCGGACGCCGAGTGTTCCGCCACTTCTCCCTTGGCTGCTGATCTGGCGAACAAGAACGCCGTCGACGGCTTGAGCAATGTCAAGTCCATCACCTTGGACAAAACAAATCGCACCGTCACAGTAACTGCTGGCGCCAATGAATCCAGTGCGTCCGCAAATTCGGTATCCCTGTTTTTCGCGGGCGTTTTGGGTATTTCGAGCGCAGAAGTGAACGCTAGTTCCAGCGTGAGATGGGGTAGTCCGGTGGAGGGAACGACCATCTTTCCGCTGGCGTTTTCCATCTGCCAGGTCTCGGGCATGGTGGACGGTGCCGCACAACTGCTGCAGAACCACTCTGCTGACGCCAACCCTGACTGTCCACTGGGGCCGGCCGGCAAGACTGTGCCGGGCGGCTTTGCCTGGACACTCCAAGCCACCGGACAGTGCGGCGGTCTAGTGAATCTGGCCATCAACCAAAGTGGCAGCGATACAGGTAACGATGGCCCGTCGAACTGCGACGCCATCCTGAACAAGTGGGCCAGCGACCTTGCAGCCGGCCGGCCAGTCATAGTCCTGCTCCCGGTCTACGACGACGCGACAGGAACGGGGTCCGGAGGTTCCTATCACCTGACGAGCTTTGTCGCCTTCAGCGTTCAGGGCTGGGCCTTCAGTGGAGCGGACAAGCTACCGATGGTCTACAACAACCTTTCCGCGACCAAGAGCCTGGAGTGCAAAGGCAACTGCCGCGGCATCATCGGCAAGTTCGTCAAGTACGTTTCCCTGGCCGACGGCTACAAGCTGGGGCCGGTCAGCCCCAACGGCGCCACTGTCGTCGAACTGACCAGCTAATCCTCTGCAGTGCTGCAGTCCATTGAATTAATGATCCTCAGGAGCAGTTCGTGAAGTCTCGGTTGTTGGCGGGCGCGGCAGCGGTAGTGCTCGCCCTCGTGGGCGCCATGCTGGTTATCTCTTACGCTCAGGGGGCAGACCAGCGTGCCGTTAAAGACCTCGAGCCTGTTGACGTCTTGGTAGTCAATTCGGCGATTCCAGCCGGCACCCCGGTTGAATCCATGGCTGCTTCCCTCACCACCGAGCAGGTTCCTGCTTCGGCTGTGACGGGGTCGTCGCTGAAATCGCTGGATGCTTCCAAAGGCAAAGTCGCTGCCGTGGACCTGGTTCCCGGCGAGCAGCTCGTTTCCGAACGCCTGGTCGCGCCGGAAGACGTAAAAGTTGGCGGCTCCATAAAGATCCCTGCTGGCCTGCAGGAAGTTTCTTTCCAGCTCGAACCTGACCGGGTGGTCGGTGGACGGTTGGCTCCTGGAGACCACGTGGGCGTCTTCGTCAACCTCAATAAGGGTGGACAGGATGACAAGCCCGACGCCGAGACAACGAAGCTGACCGTCCGCAAGGCATTGGTCACGGCTGTGCAGCGCGCACCGGAGCCGGCTGCCACGGCGCAGCCGGCGCCGACGGCGAGCGCAGATCCCAACGCTGCCGATCCGCAGGACACCACCCTCCCAACCGGTTCCCTCATGCTGACTGTCGCTGTCAGCGATGTGGACGCGGCAAAAATTGTCTTCGCTGCCGAATACGCCAAGATGTGGCTCAGCAAGGAGCCTACCAACGCCAAGGACAGCGGTCCCAGGATCATCCAGCGGAGCGAGGTGTACAAGTGAGCCGCTTCGTCCTCATCACTCCGAACGCGGACTTTGACGGCCGGCTGCGGCAGGCCGTGGCCGGCGGGCTCCAGGGCGGGGTTCAGACCTTCCTTACCAACATTCTGCCCGCGGGCCCCTACGATCTGTTCGCCCAGCTGAACCAAGAACAGCCTGAGGTCCTTATTCTGGGCCCGGACCTGCCCATCGAAGAGGCACTTCGCCTAGCTACGGTGCTCGATGTACAGGTTCCCGGTTTGATGGTGCTCCTGGTCAGCGAACCGGACCCCACACTGATCCTGCAGGCCATGCGGGCAGGCGTCCGGGACGTCCTCAGCCCCTCTGCCGATCCCAATCAGCTGCGGGTGCTGCTGGAACGCGCATGCCAGTCCTTTGCCAGCCGCCACCGGCCCGACCAGCAAGGCCACGTGGAAAACCACAAGGGCGCGGTTGTCGGGGTATTCTCACCCAAGGGCGGCGTAGGCAAGACCACCATTGCCACCAACCTGGCCGTTGGTTTGGGGAAGCTGGCCCCCATGAGTGTGGTGCTTGTGGACCTCGATCTGCAGTTCGGCGACGTGGCATCCGGCCTGTACCTGAATCCGGAGCACACGGTCACCGACGCCGTCTCTCCTGCCGCCAGCCAGGACACTCTGGTACTGAAAGCGTTCCTCACCGTTCACCCTGCCAGCATCTATGCATTGTGCGCGCCGGTCAGCCCCGTCGAGGCCGACTACATCACGCCGGAGCAGGTCACGCGTCTGCTCGAACAGTTGGCCGAGGAGTTCCAGTACGTCGTGGTGGACACGGCGCCCGGCCTGCCCGAAATCGGGCTGGCCGCCATGGAGGCCTGCACGGACATCGTCTGGGTCAGCGCCATGGACATCCCCAGCGTCCGCGGCCTCCGTTCGGGCATGGACATCCTGCGCCAGCTGGAGATCCTCCCGGAAGGCCGGCACGTGGTCCTGAACATGGCCGACTCAAAATGCGGCCTCACCGTGCAGGACATCGAGTCCACCATCGGAGCTCCCGTGGATGTCAGCGTCCCCCGTTCCCGGGCAGTGGCCCTGTCCACCAACCGCGGCATGCCCGTATTGCTCGATGCCAAGAAGGATCCGGCCGCTAAAAGCCTCAGCCAACTCGTGGACCGTTTGGGTCCGGCCGCCCGCATGAAAGAGCAGCGGAACAGCCACCGGCGGGTGGTGGTCTAGGTGAAGCTCTCCGAACGCATCCAGGCCGCACAGCTTCGGTCCGAAGTTCCCGGTGCCCCATTGCATGTTGCGCCTGTGCCGACGCATGCGCCGGCACAGGTCGAACCCGCCCTCATGCGGGCTGCCCCAGCCCTGGTTCAGGCCGCAGCTGCGCCGTCGATCAGCAGCACTGCTTCGCGGCCTATCTCTGGTGTGGCCGCCTACCAGACACGTGCGGCACGGCGTGCAGCTGAGGCCGCTGCCAAAGCGGCGGCCGCTCAGGATCAAACAACGTCGCCCGCTGACACGACGTCCGCTGCAGTGACTGCACCAGCTCCGGGCGCCGTGGAGGAGCGCGCTAAGCCGGTTGCCAGTGCTCCAAGCACGCCAGCTCCGGTCCGCCGACTGGCTGCGCAAGCCGCAGCAGTCCAGGGTGCCGGAACAGCGCAAACGGAGCCGTTCAAAACCAAGGGCCAGCAGCCTGTTGACGTTTTTGCTGCCCTGAAGCAGCGTGCCGCAACGGCGCTGTTTGAACGCATGGGCGCGCGGTTCAACGATTCAACCCTCACGGAACAGGAGCTCCGCAGGACCGCCCGCGAAGAGCTCATCCGCATCATCGACGCGGAGCAGGTGCCATTGACCGCGGACGAGCGGACGCGCCTGGTGGCAGACGTTGCCGATGACGTGCTCGGTTACGGTCCGCTCCAGCGGCTCCTTGATGACCCCGCCGTCACTGAAATCATGGTGAACCGGATGGACCAGATCTATGTGGAGCGCAAGGGAACACTGACGCTGACGGATTCGCGGTTCAGCTCGGAAGAACACCTCCGTAAGGTGATCGAGCGCATCGTGTCGAAGGTGGGCCGGCGCATTGATGAGTCCTCACCGCTGGTCGACGCGCGCCTGGAGGACGGCTCCCGTGTCAACGCCGTCATCCCGCCGCTTGCCGTCGGCGGTTCCTCGCTGACCATCCGTAAATTCAGCAAGGTACCCCTTACGGTCCAGAACCTCATCGATTTCGGGACGCTCACCCCGGAAATGGCTGAGCTGCTCAACGCCTGCGTCAAGGCCAAGCTCAACATCATCGTTTCCGGCGGTACGGGTACCGGCAAGACAACCCTGCTCAACGTCCTGTCCTCCTTCCTTCCGTCTGACGAGCGCATCGTGACCATCGAGGACGCTGTGGAGCTCCAGATCCAGCAGGAACACGTGGTCCGGCTGGAGAGCCGTCCGCCGAACACGGAGGGCAAAGGTGAAGTCACCATCCGCGAACTGCTCCGCAACTCCCTGCGTATGCGTCCGGACCGGATTGTGGTGGGTGAGGTCCGCGGCGGGGAATCCCTGGACATGCTCCAAGCGATGAACACCGGCCACGACGGCTCCCTGTCCACCGTGCACTCCAACTCACCGCGCGACGCCATCGCCCGTCTGGAGACTCTGGTCCTCATGGCGGGCATGGACCTGCCGCTGCGCGCCATCCGCGAGCAGATCGCCTCTGCCGTGAACCTCATCGTCCAGATCTCGCGTCTCCGGGATGGCACCCGGCGCATCACTCATGTGACGGAGGTACAGGGCATGGAGGGCGATATCGTCACCCTTCAGGATGCCTTCGTCTTCGACTACTCCGCCGGAGTCGACCAGCATGGAAAGTTCCTCGGCAAGCCTGTCCCGACCGGCATCCGACCGCGATTTATCGACCGCTTTGAAGACCTCGGCATTCACGTCTCGGCCGGTGTCTTCGGAGCGCCCGCAATGACTTCAGGAAGGCACTGACTCATGATCGTCACACTGGGTGTTGTCCTCGTGATTGCCTCGGTGGTGCTGGGCGGAGTTGCGGTGCTGATTCCGCGCACGCCCACGGTGCCGCTGGACCGGCGTCGTCCTTTCCGCACGGAAGCGGACTCTCAACTGACCCGGTTCGCCGGCAGTGCAGTTCAGTCCGTTGACCGCGTACTTGCCAAGCGGAACCTCCGCTACTTCAACCGCGAAACTCTGGAGAACGCCGGCCTCCGGCTCAGCCAGGCCGAATTTATCCTGCTGATCCTCGTGGGCGCTTTCGTCGGAGCCCTCATTGGACTCGTCGTCGCCGGGCCGCTGCTGGCGATCCTGATGGTCATCGCAGCCCCCTTCGTAGGGCATCTGGTGCTGGGCTTCCTGGCGGGCAAGCGGCGAGGCAAGTTCGATGAGCAGCTGGGCGATACCCTGCAGTTGCTGTCTGGCAGCCTCCGGGCGGGCCACAGCATCCTGCGGGCCATAGACGCAGCTGCCAACGAATCCCAGGCTCCGACGTCGGAAGAAATGCGCCGTATCGTCTCCGAGACCAGCCTGGGGCGCGACCTGCTGGTGTCGCTCAACGACACTGCCGACCGCATGAAGAGCGAGGACTTCGTCTGGATATCCCAGGCCATCCAGATCAACCGCGAGGTAGGCGGAAACCTGGCAGAAGTGCTCGACCAGGTGAACGAGACCATCCGCGAGCGCAGCGAGATCAAGGGCCATATCAAAGCACTGGCGGCCGAGGGCAAGTTCTCCGCCTATATCCTGATGGCCTTGCCCGTAGGCATTGTGGTGATGCTCTCGCTGGTCAATCCCGGGTATATGAACAAGATGTTCACCAATCCGTTGGGCTGGATCATGATTGTCGCCTCCATCATCCTCATGACCGTCGGCGGTCTGTGGATGCGCAAGATCATCAACCTGAAATTCTAAGGCCGCCATGAGTCCCCTCATCATCCTTGCGTTGCTCCTCATCTGCCTTCCGCTCGCCTACCTGGCGTGGGCCTTGCTCTCCGTTGACCGGAAAGGGGTGGCGAACGCCCGCGCACTCCTGTCCAGGGGCATCCAACGGGCCGAAGTGGAGAAGAAGCCCAACAGCGGCCTGGTCGAAAAGATCGGCTACCGTCTCACCCCTGCCGGCTACGTACACAAACTCGACAGGCTGCTCGCTCTGGCCGGCCGCCCGGCGTCCATGCCGCTCGGCAGGCTGCTGGCGGCGAAACCGGCGCTGGGGCTGATCGGCGGCCTCCTTGGGCTGTACATCAGCTCCATCGGGACGACGCCGATCATGAAGCTCGTGGGCATCTTCGTACTGTTCCTGGGGTACTTCATCCCGGACCTGATGCTCTACAGCAAGGGCCAGGAACGCCAGAAGGCCATGCAGCTGGAGCTCGCCAACACCCTCGACCAGATGCTGATTTCCGTCGAGGCGGGACTCGGCTTCGAAGGTGCCATGTCCCGCGCCGGCGAGAACGGGAAGGGACCCCTCGCTGAGGAGCTGGTCCGCACCCTGCAGGACATGCAGGTGGGCCGGAGCCGCCGCGAGTCATACCTCGCCCTGGCCGAACGGACCAACATCCCGGAACTGCGGAGCTTTGTGCAGGCGGTGGTGCAGGCGGACACGTACGGCATTGCCATCAGCCGGGTGCTGCGGGTCCAGGCCAAGGTGATGCGGGTGAAGCGCCGCCAGCGTGCTGAGGAAAAGGCGATGAAGCTGCCCGTGATGATCCTGTTTCCGCTGCTGTTCTTCATCTTTCCGGTCCTCTTCATTGCCATCCTGGGCCCTGCCGTCATCAACACCATCGAGACCTTCGCCAACCAGTAAGGTGGAGAGTTCCGCAGGATTTCCCCACCACAAGGTACCCGCAGGGTTTCCACAGGATCCAAGCTCAATCAGGGTTTTCCCAACCTCAGAAAGTAGCCTTAAGTCATGTCCATTTCAGGTTCCGGAACAGCCGACAGCAGCGCCCACGGCGTCTGCTTCCCGGCGTCTGGCACCCCTGATGGCAGGGCTCACAACGAATCGGAGAGTGCCACCTTGCCCGTCCTCGACCTCGATGTACTTCACGAACTTGAAGAAGACATGGGCAGTACCGGGGTGGCGCACAACTTCGCCCGGGACTACATCAGGATCTGGGACAAGCGACGGACTTACCTTGAAGCGTCAATCGCAGACGACGACGCCGAGGCCGCCATGGACGCCGTCCTCAGCCTGAAGAACTCAGCGCTGATGGTGGGCGCCGCACGGCTGGCCCAACTGGCGGTGCAGTTGGAACGCCTCGTCAAGTGCGGCGACCTGCCCGCTGTACGCCGGCTGCTGCCATTCGTGGCGCTAACCGGCGAACAAACTGTCAGCGGCCTGAAGGTGGGTTACCTCCCGCCGGAGGCCTGAGCCATCCTCGGCACTCAAAGGCCCAAAACCTACTCGGCCCGTTTCGGTGCCAGCCGGTAGCCAACGCCGCGCACCGTCACCAGCCACCGGGGATCCTGCGGGTCCTCCCGGAGCTTGCGGCGCAGGTTGCCGATGTGCACCTCAACGGCCCGCTCGTCCGCTTCGCTGATGTAGGTGTCCTCGCCGTAGTACTCGCCCCGAACCACACGCACCAGGTCAGCCCGGGTGCGCACGGCGCCCGTTCCTTTCAAGAGCTCATGCAGCAGGTCGAATTCGCTCCGTGTCAGCCCCAGGGGCGTGCCGCGCAGGGCCACGGTCCGGGTTTCGGTGTCGAGAGCCAGTCCGTTGTGGAGCAGCACGCGGCCCCGGCGTGAACCGGAGGAACCGGATGGGCCAAGCGACCCGGACTCCGCAACAGAAGAGGATGCGACCTCACCGGAAGCAACCCTGGGCCGGCGCAGCATGGCCGAGATGCGGGCCCGCAGTTCGCGTGGCCGGAAGGGCTTGACGATGTAGTCGTCAGCGCCGCCCTGCAGCGCGGTGATGGTGTCCAGCTCCTCGTTGCGGCCGGTGAGCATCACCACGTAAGCATCGCTGAACTGCCGAATGCGGCGAAGGACTTCGAACCCGTCAATGTCCGGAAGACCGACGTCGAGGGTTATTACGTTTGCCTGGCGCTGCCTGGCCACATCAACCCCGTCACGGCCGGTCCCTGCCGAGTGCACCTCAAAACCAGCCTGCTGCAAAACCGCGTCGAGGAGATTCCGGACGTCGACATCGTCCTCGATAACCACGGCAACACCAAGATCGCCCACCACTACCTCTATCCAGGTAAAACCACCGCACAGCCCAGCGCAATGCGGTAAGCGCTACCAGATTACCTACGCTACAACGTAGAGCGGCCGAAAGACCGAAAATTGCCGATATCTTTTAGACGCACAACGGACAGCAGCGCCGTCCCCTCCAATTACCGAAGAATAGATGTGCATAATGGGCTTCATGTCTTCGTTTAACCACGAGTGGCCCGGGAATTCGGCAGCGCAGGCGAGTACCGGACGCAGCAGCATTGGGTGAGCAGGTGCTGGTCCACGACACGGACCGATTCTTCCGCCGGCTGCAGCCCCGCATCCAGGTGGCCCTCTGCCAGCTTCCGGTGACGGTCATTCTTGCAGCCCTGGCGATCGCCGCCCCTGCAGTATGGCCAACGCTGATCCAGAGCGGTGTTTTTATCGCGTCCATCGTCCTGATGGTGGCGATGTTTCTCGCCTGCTTTCTGGTGCCTTGGGAACGGCTACCGCCCAACGCATATCTGGTAATTCCGATACTCGACCTGGTGTTGATCGGACTGGCCCGCAACGGTGCAGTTCCTGCGGTGGCCGGGCTGGGCGTCCTGGCAATATTTCCGGTGATCTGGCTTTCCAGCTCCGAAGCCTACCCGCGAACCACCGTATTCCTGAGCTTTTTCGGCCCGCTCCTCATCGGCATTCCGTCACTGGTCCTAAAGTTTCCCAGAATTTCACCTTCGGACATTGCCACGGCAATTCTGCTTCCGCTAATGATGGTGGCGGTCTCGGTGGCAATCAGGTTCGCCGGCGCCAATGTGCGGCTGCAGCGCCAGAGGCTGGAGAAGAAGGATGCCGAGCTCCGCGAACTGCTACTTGAAAGCAGGAACCGCGAACGGCTGCTCAAGACCATTCTCGACACCACGGATGTGGGCATCGTGGCCGTGGATGCCCAGGGCCAGAAGGTGCTGGTTAACGACCAGCAAAAAACGTTCCGACAGGCGGCGGCACCCGTCGGAATGGAGCAGCCGCTGGAAGCCGAGCAGCTCATGTTCGGCCAGGACCGGGTGACCCCGCTGCCGCTGGATAAGCGCCCGATCCGCCGGGCCGTTGCCGGCGAGACTTTCGCGGACTACCTGGTGTGGCTGGGCGAGGGATCAACGCAGAGGGCCGTCTCCACGGCTGCGCGGATCATCAAGAACGACGACGGCGGGTTCAGCGGGGCGGTCATCGTCTACAGTGACGTCACGGGTCTGGTGGAAGCCCTCTCCGCCAAGGAAGAGCTGATATCCAACGTTTCGCACGAATTCCGTAGTCCGCTGATGTCAGTGCTGGGCAATGTGGACCTGGTGCTGGATGCAGCGGACCGCCTGTCCCCTGATTCCGTGCACCGGCTGGAAGTGGTGCAGCGCAATGCCGAGCGGCTGCTCTCCCTCGTATCCGAGCTTCTGGTGTCGGCGTCCGCTGTCCTGGCTGTGCATCCCCGCCGGACGGATCTGGCCGGCTTGATCGAGAACAGCATCGGCTCCGTCCAGGCCCAGGCGGACGCCAGCAACGTCTCCCTCACCACCGACGTACCGG
This sequence comes from Arthrobacter globiformis NBRC 12137, assembly GCF_000238915.1. Classification (GTDB taxonomy): domain Bacteria; phylum Actinomycetota; class Actinomycetes; order Actinomycetales; family Micrococcaceae; genus Arthrobacter; species Arthrobacter globiformis. The sequence goes on from NZ_BAEG01000078.1 coordinate 13,182, forward strand.
CGCCCCTCTGGGCGCACGCCGACCCGCTCCGTATCGGCCAGGCTCTGGACAACCTGGTGTCCAATGCCATCAAATACTCTCCCGACGGCGGCAAAGTCACCGTGAGTGCCCGGCGCAGCGAGTCCTGGGTTCAGCTGAAGGTCCAGGACACCGGCATGGGCATCAGCGAGGAGGAGACATCGCGCGTCTTCACCCGTTTCTTCCGCAGCCAGGCCGCACGTCAGGCGGCCATTCCCGGTGTTGGGCTCGGGCTGTCCATCACCAAGACCATCGTGGAGCGGCACGGCGGTGCCATCTCCTGTGACAGCAAGCCCGGTGCCGGCACCACCTTTACTCTCACACTGCCAGCCGAAGGAACCCCCGGGTCCTGACGCGAATTTAAGGCAGATCCGGTTTTCCACATCGACTTGGATTTCCACAACGACCGGTTTTCCACAACGACCCGGGGCAGAGTCGTTTCTGTCACAGGCCGGTGGCATGCTGTGGGTATGGATCAGGCGGCAGTTGTGAAGACGTTGGACGCCATCGGCGCCTCCGCTCTTTCGCTGGCTGCTGCGCTTCGCCGGGCGGCTGATCCGGGCACGGCGGACGCGGACCCGCTGCCGGGTGACGCGGACACGGACCCGACGGGCGCAGATCCGCTGCGGGACCAGGCGGATGCGTGCCTGGACGGGCTGGCAGGTGTGGCTGGGATGGAGGCCCGGCTGGCGGCCGTGAAGGTGCACCTCGCTGCCGGTTTCGCTGAGGCGGAGGAGGCGATGACGCCGCCGGACGCGTCGCCGCAGGAGCGATCGGTCCTGCGGATGTCCGTGACTGCGTCGGTGGCGTGTGCGCTGACCGTGAGCGAAGGGTCGGCGGCACGGCTTCTGTCCGAATCCGCCACGCTGACCACGGACCTGCCGTTGACGCTGGCCGGGATGGGGTCAGGAACGCTTTCCTGGCAGCATGCGCGGGTGGTGTGCGACGAAACGGACGGGCTGGATACGGCGGCTGCGGCGGCCTTGGAAGCCCACTTCCTGGACCCCGATGCCCCCAGCCCGGCGCGCGGCTGCCCCGCCGGGGAGCTGACTCCATCAAGGTTCCGGGCCAGGGCACGTGCCTGGCGGGAGCGGCATCATCCGGTGAGTATCGAGGCCCGCCACCGCAAGTGTGCGAAGGACCGTCGGCTGGAGTATGCCCCGGACCGGGACGGCATGGCCTGGCTCTCGGCGTACCTGCCCGCGGACCAGGCCGCCGGGATCTGGGACCGCACCACCGCCGCCGCCCGCGCCCTGCAGGGACCTGCCGAAACACGGACCCTGACCCAGCTGCGGGCTGATGTGGCCGCCGGATGGCTGCTCGCGCCAGCCCAGGGGATTGACGGCCCGGCCACAGGTTCTCTGCCCGCAGACGCCCTATCCGCTGGTTCAGCGCCTCCCGGTGATGTGCCGTCTCCGCGGGCGCAGGTCCTGGTCACGGTTCCGGTGTTCTCGCTGCTCGGACAGACGGAGGAGCCGGCGGTCCTTGACGGGTACGGGCCGATCCCGCCGTCCATGGCCCGACGCCTCGTCGCCGACGGCGGCACGTCCTTCCTGCGGGTCCTGACCGACCCTCGGGACGGGGCACCGCTGGAGATCGGACGCACCAGCTACCGATTGACGAAGCCGATGCGCCACTGGCTCCGGCTCCGAGACGCACATTGCACGTTCCCCAACTGCAACAACCACTCCCTGGACAACGACGCCGACCACATCCTGGCCTGGGCCAACGGCGGGACCACCGGGATCATCAACCTTGGCCAGCCCTGCCCCAAGCACCACCGCCTGAAACACACGTCGGCGTGGAGACCGGTCGGCGCCACCCGCGAGAGCCCGCCCGGCTGGATCTCACCCACGGGACGGTCCTACCCAGCGGAACAACAAGACTGGGAACCACCCACCTGGCCCGATCCGGCACCCGGTCACGACTGGCCGGAGCCGCCGGCCACGCCAGACCGACCGGAATGGCAGGATCTTCCCAACGGCTTCCCCGAGCCCGAGATCACTGGGCCTCCGGCCTGGCCTGAACCGCCCGACATCCCAGAACCACCAGACTGGCGCGACGCCGCCGCCGGCTTCGTGGGCTCCGCCAATCCCGAGGGCGTCATCGGCCCTGGCAGTTTCGTCGGCCCCGACGCCCTCAAGGACCCGGAACCACCACTGCCCATGGATCCTCGGCCCGATTGGGCATCATCATCCACTGCAGCGTAGAAAGGCCCGCCAACCTTGTGACGCGCTAATCCAGCGGCAGGTTCACGGTGACGCAGGTTCCCGCCGAAGGAGACGACTCGATTGTCATCCGGCCGCCGGCTGAACTGACGGCCAGACGCATGAGCCGCAGCCCCATGCCCGAGTGCCTGCCGTGCGTGGCGGCCTCAACGTCGAAGCCGCTCCCGTCGTCGGTCACGCGGAGCTGGACAGCGTGGTTGTCGCCGGAGCGGCAGACGCAGCACAGCCGGACTGTCACGGAGGACGCGTGGGCGTATTTATGGATGTTGCTCAGGAGCTCCTGCGCCGCCCGGTAAAGCAGCGTGGCGGACTTCCTGTCCACTTCCATTCCATGATGGGGCGCCTCGAGGTGCACGGTGATCCCGCGCTCGCGCAGCGGGAGGGCCAAACGGTCAATCGCCCCCGCGACGCCTAGCGCATAGAAATCAACCGGATGCGTATCGGTGAGAACGCCACGGACTGCGACGACGTCGTCGCTTGTTAGTGATTTCATGTTCCAACTGTGCGCCTGGCGCCTTGTTATTTTCTTGTAACTTTCCGGCGTGTCCCCCGTTTGATTCCCGGCGTGTCCCCCGTTTAGAGGGGCGCACCGGAGGCGTGCGGCTTTGCGCTACGCAATGCGCAACGCATTCCGCTACGCGAGTGTGTAGCCGGCCCCGCGAACGGTCTTGAGCCAGCGCGGTTTCCTCGCGTCGTCCCCCAGCTTGCGGCGCAGGTTGCCGATGTGGGTCTCGATGATCCGGCCGGGGTCCCGTACCCCGGCCGGCGCGACTTCCGGGTTGCCAGCTTCTCGCTTCACGAGGCCCAGAAGTCCGACGAGTTCCGCCTTGGTGACCACGCCGCTGCCGCGCTGCAGCAGGATGTGCAGCAGGTCGAACTCGGTCCGCGTCAGCTGCAGCGCGCGCCCTCCGAGGGTGGCCGCCCGCGTTGCGCAGTCGAGCTCCAGCCCCTTGTGCTCGTAACTGCGCTCGTAGCCGCGGGCGGGTGCACAGCCAGTTGCCGCAAGGTCCCGGACTGCCGTAGGTCCCCCGGCCGGGTCCGGGGCCTGCACAGTCTTCGCCGTCGCCGTTGCCGTGGCGGAGGTCCGCAGCCGAGGCGACACCAGCGGTGGTTCCCGCGGGGTCACGATCGGCGGTACCGTCAGCTGCCGGGGCCTTCGCAGCATGCCGTCAACGCGGGCCCGGAGCTCCCGAGGCCGGATGGGCTTGACCATGTAGTCATCAGCCCCGGCGTCGAACCCCTTCAGGGTGGTCCGCAGGTCACTCCGCGCAGTGATAATCAGGATGTACGTGTGGCTGAACTCGCGGATGCGCCGCAGCACGTCGTAGCCGTCGGTGTCCGGAAGCACCAGGTCCAGCGTGACGGTGTCAGGCTGCTTGGCACGCACCAGCGCCACCCCGGATTCGCCGGTGGCAGCGCAGTGCACCTCGAATCCGGCCTCTTGGAGCGTAGCCCGCAACAAGGACCGGACTTCCTCATCCCTGTCGATGACGACAACGATGCGACGATCATTCATCCCTTACCCCCTGTAAGGACCGCATGACTAAAGACTGCGTCTCAGCCTACTAGCCGCGCGCCCGGAAACGAGGCACGAGCCCCTGCAACACAGGGTCGCGGGGCATGGTTACTCCCGCAGCGCGCGCGTGAGCTCTGCCCGGGCGAGCAGTTCCTCATCGGAGGGGTACGCCACTTCTTCGAACACCAGGGGATGCGGCGCGGCCAGCACAGAACGCGCGTCCCGCTTCCGTGCCAGCAGGCGCTCGTGCAGCCACTCCGGAGGCTCCTGCCCCTCCCCCACGTACAGCGCCGAGCCCACCAGGGCGCGCACCATGTTGTGGCAGAAGGCGTCGGCCTGGACGGTGGCAACAATGACGCCGTCCGGCCCGCGGGAAAACTCGAACCGCTGCAGCTCGCGGACGGTAGTGGAACCTTCCCGTGGCTTGCAGAAGGACAGGAAGTTGTGCAGGCCAAGCAGCTTCGCGGCGCCTTCGTTCAGCAGGTCCACGTCCAGGGTCGTCTTATGCCACAGTGTGTCGTACCGGCCGAGCGGATCCCACTTCTCAGGACCGTCCCCGATCCGGTAGCTGTAGCGGCGCCAGAGCGCGGAGAAACGGGCATCGAAGCCTTCAGGGGCAATCGCCGCGTGGTGCACCACAATGGAGCCGGTCTGGTCCCCCAGCCCGCGGCTGAGCGTGCCCCGCAGGCGGCGCAGAAGGGCGACGGCGGGATCGACGGCGGCACCTCGGCTCAGTCCCAGCCACTCGGCTTCCGTCAGGTCGAGGTGGACCACTTGGCCGCGGGCATGCACACCGGCGTCGGTGCGCCCGGCGACCGTGACGCGCACCGGGCGGCGGATCAGCAGCTCCAAGGCACCTTCCAAGACACCCTGAACGGTCCGCAGACCTGGCTGCACTGCCCACCCGCTGAACGGACCGCCGTCGTAGGCCAAATCGAGCCGGATACGCAAAAACCCGCCGCCCCCCAAAACGGGGGCCGCGGGTTTTTGGTGGTTCATAGACTCAAGTCTATGCGAAGGATTTAGCGAATTACTTCGCGTCCTTGGCCTCGTCGGCAGCAGCCTCGTCAGCGGCAGCTTCCTCGGCCGGAGCCTCTTCAGCAGCAGCTTCTTCAGCCGGAGCTTCCTCAGCGGCCGGGGCCTCTTCGGTTGCAGCCTCGGTCTCAACGACCTCTGCCTCGGGTGCTTCCTCTGCGGCCGGAGCAGCAGCGGCAGCGGCCTGGGTAGCCTCGGCTACAACAGCCTGCTTGGCGGAAACCGGCTCAAGAACCAGCTCGATGACAGCCATGGGAGCGTTGTCGCCCTTGCGGTTGCCGATCTTGGTGATGCGGGTGTAGCCGCCGTTGCGGTTCTCCACAGCCTGCGCGATGTCGGTGAACAGCTCGTGGACGACGCCCTTGTTGCTGATCAGGCCGAGAACGCGGCGGCGGGAAGCGAGGTCGCCGCGCTTGGCGAAGGTGACCAGGCGTTCTGCGTACGGCTTCAGGCGCTTGGCCTTGGTGACCGTGGTGGTGATCCGCTTGTGCTCGAACAGTGCGGAAGCCAGGTTCGCGAGCATCAGACGCTCGTGAGCCGGGCCGCCTCCGAGGCGCGGACCCTTAGTGGGGGTAGGCATAATTGTTTCTCCTCATATGGAAGCCGGGAGGCTGCGCACAACGCGGTGCTGGCCAGCCCCTCGGCCAAGATCTGCTTGTTAGAGCTCGTCGTCGCTGAACGCGGCGTCGTCCTCTTCGATGGCTGCGGCGCGGGCAGCAAGGTCGAAACCGGGAGGCGAGTCCTTCAGGGACAGACCCAGTTCAACCAGCTTTGCCTTGACCTCATCGATGGACTTCGCGCCGAAGTTGCGGATGTCCATCAGGTCAGCCTCGGAGCGGGCAACGAGTTCACCCACGGTGTGGATGCCCTCACGCTTGAGGCAGTTGTAGGAACGGACGGTGAGGTCCAGATCCTCGATCGGCAGAGCCATGTCTGCTGCCAGGGCAGCATCCGTCGGCGACGGGCCAATCTCGATACCCTCAGCTGCGGTGTTCAGCTCGCGGGCCAGACCGAACAGTTCCACCAGGGTTGTGCCGGCGGAAGCAACGGCATCGCGCGGGGCGATGGCCTGCTTGGTCTCGACGTCGACAATGAGCTTGTCGAAGTCGGTGCGCTGCTCAACACGGGTAGCTTCCACGCGGAAAGTAACCTTCAGCACCGGCGAGTAGATGGAGTCAACCGGAATGCGGCCGATCTCTGCGTCGCCGGACTTGTTCTGAGCTGCCGAAACGTAGCCGCGGCCGCGCTCGATGGTCAGCTCGAGTTCGAACTTGCCCTTCGAGTTCAGCGTGGCAATGTGCAGATCCGGGTTGTGGAACTCGACGCCGGCCGGCGGAGCGATGTCCGCGGCGGTGACGACTCCGGGGCCCTGCTTGCGCAGGTAAGCAACAACCGGCTCGTCGTGCTCGGAAGACACGGACAGGTTCTTGATGTTGAGGATGATCTCGGTGACATCTTCCTTGACACCCGGAACCGTCGTGAACTCGTGCAGCACACCATCGATCCGGATGCTGGTTACAGCGGCACCGGGGATGGAGGAGAGCAAGGTACGGCGGAGGGAGTTTCCGAGGGTGTAACCGAAGCCCGGCTCCAGCGGTTCAATGATGAACCGGGAGCGGTTTTCGGAGACGACCTCTTCGGAGAGGGTGGGGCGCTGTGCAATGAGCACTTAGGTTTCCTTTCGGCGAGCATCCGCTATATGACGCAACACAGGTGGTGGAAAATCGGTCTGAGGACTTAACGCGGCGGGCTTGCCCGGACCCGAAACGGGTCCGGGCAAGCTCCGGCTGCGGAAAGTACTTAGACGCGGCGGCGCTTCGGCGGACGGCAGCCGTTGTGCGCGGCGGGGGTGACGTCCTGGATGGAGCCAACCTCAAGGCCAGCAGCCTGCAGCGAACGGATGGCGGTTTCGCGTCCGGAACCCGGTCCCTTGACGAACACGTCAACCTTCTTCAGGCCGTGCTCCTGTGCACGCTTGGCGGCGGCTTCGGCAGCCATCTGCGCAGCGAACGGGGTGGACTTACGCGAGCCCTTGAATCCAACCTCACCGGCGGAAGCCCAGGAGATTACAGCACCGGTCGGGTCCGTGATGGACACGATGGTGTTGTTGAACGTGCTCTTGATGTGCGCCTGGCCAAGCGCGATATTCTTCTTGTCCTTCTTACGCGGCTTGCGAACCGCGCCACGAGTCTTCGGGGGCATTTCTTCTCCTACAGAAAGTTATTTGGGGGAAGGCCGTGCTGATCCCGCATTTGCCGTCAGGCAAATGCGGTTTAGCGGGCCTTCTTCTTGCCGGCGACGGTACGCTTCGGGCCCTTGCGGGTACGAGCGTTGGTCTTCGTACGCTGACCGCGTACGGGCAGGCCCTTGCGGTGACGCAGGCCTTCGTAGCTGCCGATTTCAACCTTGCGGCGGATATCTGCTGCCACTTCGCGGCGAAGGTCACCCTCAACCTTGTAGTTGCCTTCAATGTAGTCACGCAGCTCTACCAGCTGCGCATCCGTCAGGTCCTTGACCCGAACGTCAGCGCTGATGCCGGTGGCAGCCAGGGTTTCGTGTGCACGGGTCTTGCCCACGCCGTAGATGTAAGTAAGCGCAATTTCCAGCCGCTTTTCGCGGGGAATGTCTACGCCAGCGAGACGAGCCATAGTGGCGGTACTCCTTGAATAAACCGGAGGTCGTAGGCAGTACACCCGCACTTTCAGTGCGGCCCCAGCCTCCGACCGGGGGTTAGCTGTCCGGGCCCATACGTCCCAGTTCAGCTTGTGCTGCCTTTATTTACTTGCGTGGGTTAGCAACCCAGGGATTCCCTGACGGGAATTAGCCCTGGCGCTGCTTGTGGCGCGGGTTCTCGCAGATCACCATGACCCGGCCGTTACGGCGGATCACTTTGCACTTTTCGCAGATCTGCTTGACGCTCGGCTTGACCTTCATGGCGTTCCTTTGCGTGATAGCAGTTGGGCCGATGGAGCGGCCTTAGGCAAATGCCTTGGCCGCCCAACGTTTACTTGTAGCGGTAGACGATACGACCACGTGTCAGGTCGTAAGGGCTCAGCTCCACCACTACGCGGTCCTCAGGGAGAATCCTGATGTAGTGCTGGCGCATCTTTCCAGAGATGTGTGCCAGGACGACGTGCTTATTGGTGAGCTCAACACGAAACATCGCGTTGGGCAGCGCCTCAGTCACTACGCCCTCGATCTCAATGACCCCGTCCTTCTTGGCCATATCCTCCGCTAACTGTTGTTTGCCACAGACCTCCGGCTGGCGCCGGGCATGACTGCGGACGTTTTTGATTTGATTGATCGTCACCCTCCGGCCGCAAATGGGCGTGGCAGGGCAGACAACCAACATGCAACTCTACGGCATTAGGACCGGAAAGTTAAATCCAGCTATGTTAGCGCACATTGCCCGGGTATGCACCAAATTCGCCCGCAGGAGTTGTCACCGCCTGGGCGCTGCTGACCCCGTCCAGGATGGCCAAACGTACGACGTCGGCTGCCGCGCTCTGGAGCCTCATGAGACTTATCTGCCGGGCAGTTTCCGTACTCCTGTCCAGCTCCTGGCTGCCGGTGGCGAGGCAGAACACGGTGTCCCCGTCGGCCAGGGTGTGGCTCGGATTCAGCGCCCGCGCCAGCCCCGCGTGGGCGGCGGATGCGGTCCGTTTGCACTCGGCCACATCCAGCACCGCATTCGTGGCGACGACCACGAGGGTGGTGTTGAGCGACCGCTGATTGAGCTTGGGGCCACGACCGCCGGGTTCCCTAACCGAGCTTGCGAGGTTAGGGGGCGGGTGGGGAGCGTAATCACCGTGCGCGGTTTCGACAGGCGCGGTTTCGACAGGCTTGGTTTCGACAGGCTCGGTTTCGACAGGCTCAACCACCGGAGTGAACGGCAGGCCCAGCGCGTTCACCACAGCCAGGGCACCGACCACCACGCCGTTCTCCAGGGTGAGCGACGCTGTGCCCACTCCCCCTTTGTATGTCCCGCGTCCGATGACCGCGCCGGTGCCGGCCCCCACGTTGCCGCGTTCGACGTCGTGCCCGTCCGTCTGCGCTCCCGCAACTGCAGTCGCCGCGTAGCCCATGGCCTCATCCGGGCGGGCACTGAAGTTGCCGCCGCGGCCGAGGTCGAAGATGGCTGCCGCCGGAACGATCGGCACCACCCCTCCCGTTACGGCGAAGCCGCGGCCCTGCTCCTCGCACCACCGCTGGGCGCCATGTGCAGCAACCAGGCCGTAGGCGCTGCCGCCGGTGAGCACCACGGCGTCCACGGTGCGGACCAGGGTGGTGGGGTCCAGCGCATCCGTCTCGTGGGTGCCGGGTCCTCCCCCGCGGACGTCCACCGAACCTACTGTCCCCACAGGGGGCAGGACCACTGTCACCCCGCTCAACCACCCGCCGTCGGACTTTTGCTGGTGCCCCACACGCACGCCAGGCACATCGGTGATCTTTCCCTGTGCGCCGGCTCCATCACTCGCTCCCATGGCTCCCATTCTGCCCCGGGAGCTGACATGGCGACGCAGATAGTTGCCCGTGACGCGCAAAATCCCTGGCGACACTGGGATTCCGGTGTCGCCAGGGATTTTGCGCGTCGCCCAGCTAAATGTGTGTCCTCAGGGAATCGGGACCGGCACCACGCCAAGGGGCACGAGCCTGGCCGCGCCGCCGTCGGGCGCCGAGAGCACCCAGATGCCCTTCTCGTGGACTGCCACGGAGTGCTCCCACTGGCACGAACGCTGACCGTCGGTGGTGACCACGGTCCAGTCATCCTCCAGCACAGCCGTCTCGATGCCGCCACGCACCAGCATCGGTTCGATGGCCAGGCACAGGCCGGGCCGGATCTTCGGGCCGCGGTGGCTGGTGCGGTAGTTCAGCACGTCGGGGGCCATGTGCATCTCGGAGCCGATGCCGTGGCCCACGTAGTCCTCGAGGATGCCCAGGGGCTTGCCCGGCACCGAGGAAACATAGTCATCAATGGCCGCGCCGACATCGCCTACGAACTTGCCCTTCGCCAGGGCGGCGATGCCATGCCACAGGGCCGTCTCGGTGACGTCGGAGAGGCGCTGGTCTTCCGGGTCCGGTGTTCCCACGATGACTGTCCGCGCGGAGTCGGAGTGCCACCCGTTGACGATTGCGCCGCCGTCGATCGAGATGATGTCCCCGTCCTGCAGGACCTTGTCGCCCGGGATGCCGTGGACCACTTCCTCATTGACCGACGTGCAGATCGTGGCCGGGAACCCGTGGTAGCCCAGGAAGTTGGACTTGGCGCCAGCCTCGAGCAGCACCGCAGCGAAGACCTCGTCCAGTTGCCGGGTGGTGACACCCGGCGCTGCTGCGGCAACGGCTGCGTCGAGGGCGCGGCTCAGGACGAGCCCGGCCTCGTGCATGGTGCGCATCTGGGCATTGGTCTTGTATTCAATCCGTGGCTGGCCGAATGCCATCAGCGGTGTTTCCTCTCAATGTGCCTCGGCCCGACTGGTAGCGGCCCCAGGGCTAAAAGCCGGAGGCCCCTCCCCATGGTCCGGGAGGAGCCTCGCAGCGTTGGAACTGGTATCAGGCGGCCTGCGCCTCTTTGATGGCCTGCATGACGCGGTCGGTAACCTCGTCGATCTGGCCGATGCCGTCCACCTGGGTCAGGATGCCGCGTTCGGCATACTTGGCCACAACAGCCTCGGTCTGCTCGTGGTAGAGGTCCAGCCGGTGGCGGATGACGGCTTCGTTGTCGTCGCTGCGTCCGGTTTCCTTCGCGCGGCCCAGCAGGCGGGACACGAGCTCCTCGTCGTCAGCCGTGAGCTGCAGGACCACGTCGAGCTTCTGGTCGCCGTCGGCCAGGATCTGGTCCAGGTAGTCAACCTGCGCGGTGGTACGGGGGTAGCCATCCAGCAGGAAGCCGTCCTCGACGTCGCCTTCGCTGAGACGGTCGCGGACCATCTTGTTGGTCACGCTGTCCGGGACGAAGTCCCCGTTGTCCATGTACTTCTTGGCCTCAACGCCGAGCGGCGTCTCGCCCTTCACATTGGCGCGGAAGATGTCGCCGGTGGAGATCGCAACGACGCCGAGGCGTTCTGAAATGCGTTCCGCCTGCGTGCCCTTGCCCGAACCCGGTGGTCCGATAATCAACATTCTGGTCATCGCAATAGCCCTTCGTAGTGACGCTGCTGTAGCTGCGCGTCAATTTGCTTGACGGTTTCCAGGCCAACGCCCACCATGATCAGGATCGAGGTGCCACCGAACGGGAAGTTCTGGTTTGCGTTGATCAGCACGAGCGCCACCAGCGGTATCAGTGCCACGAAGCCGAGGTAGATGGCTCCGGGCAGCGTGATGCGCGACAGGACGTACTGCAGGTAATCCGCGGTCGGCTTGCCGGCACGGATACCCGGAATGAAGCCGCCGTATTTCTTCATGTTGTCGCTGACCTCTTCAGGGTTGAAGGTGATCGCGACATAGAAGTAGGTAAAGAAAACGATCATGGCGAAGTACAGCGCCATGTAGATGGGGTGGTCCCCGCGGGTGAGGTTGTTGTTGATCCACTCAACCCACGGCTGGATCGGTTCCCCGGCCTTCGGCTGGTTGAACTGCGAGATCAGCGCCGGAAGGTAGAGCATCGAGGAGGCGAAGATGACGGGAATGACGCCGGCCATGTTCACCTTGATGGGAATGTAGGTGCTGGTGCCGCCCACGGTGCGGCGGCCGATCATCCGCTTGGCGTACTGCACCGGGATCCGGCGCTGGGACTGCTCCACAAAGACCACCAGGGCAACCGTCAGCAGGCCGATGGCCAGCACAATGAAGAACGTGCCCGGACCCTGCGCGGACCAGATGGCGCCCAGCGAGGTGGGGAAGCCGGCAGCGATGGCCGTGAAGATCAGCAACGACATGCCGTTGCCGACGCCCTTCTCGGTCACGAGCTCACCCATCCACATGATGAGGCCGGTGCCGGCCGTCAGCGTGATGATGATGAGGATCGTGGTGATGACGCCCTGGTCCGGGATGATGGGCAGGTTGCAGCCGGGCAGCAACTGGCCGGAGCGCGCCAGCGACACCAGCGTCGTGGCGTTCAGCAGCCCAAGGGCGATCGTCAGGTACCGCGTGTACTGCGTCAGCTTGGACTGCCCGGAGGCGCCCTCTTCATACAGCTGCTGGAAGCGCGGGATGACCACGCGCAGCAGCTGCACAATGATGCTCGCCGTGATGTACGGCATGATGCCCAGGGCGAAGATGGAGACCTGCAGCAATGCACCGCCGCTGAAAAGATTGACGAGCTGGTAGATCCCGCCCTGGGTCTGCCCGTTCGACAAGCATTGCTGGACATTCTGGTAGCTCACACCGGGCGAGGGGATAAAGGCTCCCAAGCGGAAGATTGTGATGATTCCCAGCGTGAACAACAACTTGCGTCGCAGATCAGGCGTTCGAAACGCCCGGCCGAATGCGCTTAGCAAGCGTCCTCCTCAGTAGTTAATAAGTCTCGAGATGCAGGTCTATAAACCCAACAACCGAGTCTAACCGGTGTTTGCGGCATGCGAACAATCCGGAAGACCCAATGGGTATGAAAAAACTCCCGGCACAGGGGCCTCGGCCCCCGTGCCGGGAGTTTGTGCAGCGGGCTAGCGCCCACCGGCTCCGGGAAGAATCCCTTAGAGCGCGGTGGTGCTGCCGCCGGCTGCAGCGATCTTTTCAGCGGCACTGGCTGAGAAGGCGTGGGCGGTGACGTCAACCTTGACGGTGATGTCGCCGGTGCCAAGCACCTTCACGGGCTGGTTCTTGCGAACAGCACCCTTTGCAACCAGGTCCTCCACGGTGACAGCGCCACCTTCCGGGAACAGCTCGTTGAGCTTATCCAGGTTCACAACCTGGAACTCAACCCGGAACGGGTTCTTGAAGCCGCGCAGCTTCGGCAGGCGCATGTGCAGCGGCAGCTGGCCGCCGGCAAAGCCAGCCTTCACCTGGTAGCGGGCCTTCGTACCCTTGGTACCGCGACCGGCGGTCTTACCCTTGGAGCCTTCACCACGACCAACACGGGTCTTGGCGGTCTTGGCACCCGGGGCGGGACGCAGGTGGTGAACCTTCAGAGCGCTCTGCTTCTCAGCAGCTGCGGTCTCGGCTTTCTTCTCTGCCATTACTTCGCCTCCTCAACATTCACGAGGTGCGGAACCGTGTTGAGCATTCCAACGGTCACGGCGTCGGCGGTGCGGACAACGGTGTGTCCGATCCGCTTCAGGCCGAGGGACCGCAGGGTGTCGCGCTGGTTCTGCTTGGCGCCAATGACGCCCTTGATCTGGGTGATCTCCAACTTGGCGTCGGAGGGAGTCAGGTTCTTCGCCATGACTTAGACACCTGCCTTCTGGCTCATCAGAGCCTTCACCAGTGCCGCCGGGGCGACCTCGTCCAGCGGCAGGCCACGGCGTGCTGCCACGGCTGCCGGCTCTTCGAGGCGCTTCAGGGCATCAACGGTCGCGTGAACGATGTTGATGGCGTTGGAGGAACCGAGCGACTTGGAGAGGATGTCGTGGATACCCACGCACTCCAGTACTGCACGGACCGGACCGCCGGCGATAACACCGGTACCGGCGGAAGCCGGACGCAGCATAACGACGCCTGCAGCGGCTTCACCCTGAACGCGGTGAGGGATGGAGTTGCCAACGCGGGGAACGCGGAAGAAGGACTTCTTGGCCTCTTCAACGCCCTTGGCGATAGCAGCGGGAACTTCCTTGGCCTTGCCGTAACCGACGCCGACCAGACCGTTGCCGTCACCAACGACGACGAGTGCGGTGAAGCTGAAGCGACGACCACCCTTGACGACCTTGGAAACGCGGTTGATGGTAACTACGCGCTCGATGTACTGGTTCTTCTCGGCTTCACGTCCGCCATCGCGGCCGCCACGGCCACCGCGGTCGCCGCGGCCCTGGCCACGGTCTCCACGCTCGCCGCGACGGGCGCCACCACGGCGGTCCTCGGTGGCGGGGGCAGTGGTCTCAGCAGCTGCGGCTTCGGTCGCCTTCTCTTCTGCAGACACAGTGTCCTTTTCCTTGTTTGCTTCGGTCACAGTGACAGCCCACCTTCGCGTGCACCGTCAGCAACGGCCGCGATCCGGCCGTGGTACTTGTTACCACCACGGTCGAACACAACAGCTTCGACGCCGGCAGCCTTGGCACGCTCGGCAACGAGCTCGCCAACGCGCTTGGCCTTGGCGGTCTTGTCACCGTCGAATGCACGAAGGTCAGCTTCCAGAGTGGACGCGCTCGCTACGGTCTGGCCAATGGTGTCATCGACAACCTGGACAAATACGTGGCGTGCGGAGCGGTTGACGACCAGGCGAGGACGTACAGCCGTTCCGGAGATGCGCTTGCGGATACGAAGCTGGCGGCGGCTGCGCGAAGCAGACTTGCTCTTGTTCGTACGCTTCTTGTTAATGGCGATGGCCATGGTTACTTACCAGCCTTTCCGACCTTGCGGCGGATGACTTCGCCCGCGTAGCGGATGCCCTTGCCCTTGTACGGGTCAGGCTTGCGCAGCTTGCGAATGTTGGCAGCAACCTCGCCGACCTGCTGCTTGTTGATGCCTGAGACAGAGAGCTTGGTCGGCCCCTCTACTGCAAAGGTGATGCCGGCCGGAGCGGAAACGCTGACCGGGTGGCTGTAGCCGAGAGCGAACTCAAGGTCAGATCCCTTGGCCTGAACGCGGTAACCGGTACCGACGATTTCAAGCTTCTTCTCGTAGCCTGCGGTGACGCCCTGGATCATGTTGGCGATCAGGGTGCGGGTCAGGCCGTGGAGCGAACGGGAGGCGCGCTCGTCGTTCGGGCGGGTGACGGTCAGGGTGCTGTCTTCCAGCGCAACCTCGATCGGGCTGGCCACAGTGTGGCTCAGCTCGCCCTTGGAACCCTTGACGCTGACGACAGAGCCGTCAACCTTGACCTCAACGCCGGCAGGAACGGTGATGGGGAGACGTCCAATACGTGACATTATTCTCTTCCTTTCCCGTTACCAGACGTAAGCGAGGACTTCGCCGCCCACGCCCTTCTTGCCGGCCTGCTTGTCAGTCAGGAGGCCGGAAGAGGTGGACAGAATTGCGATACCCAGGCCACCCAGCACGTGCGGCAGGTTGGTGGACTTCGCGTAAACGCGGAGACCCGGCTTGGAGATGCGACGGACACCAGCGATTGAACGCTCGCGGTTCGGACCGAACTTGAGGTCGATGGTCAGCTTCTTGCCGACCTCGGCGTCCTCTTCCTTCCAGCCGGCGATGAAACCTTCGGCCTTGAGGATGTCCGCAACGCGGGCCTTGAGCTTGCTGTAAGGCATAGACACGGAGTCGTGGTATGCCGAGTTTGCGTTACGCAGGCGCGTAAGCATATCTGCGACAGGATCTGTCATTGTCATTTGGGCACTTGCCCTTCCTCGTAACGGTTTCCGCCGTTCTGTCCCCGGGGGACCAGAGCGGCCGGACCTTTTACGTAGTTAATTAAGCTTCGGTTTTGAACGGGAAACCAAGCGCCTTGAGCAGCGCGCGGCCTTCGTCGTCGGTCTTGGCGGTGGTCACAACCGTGATGTCCATACCGCGGGTGCGGTCGATGGAGTCCTGGTCGATCTCGTGGAACATAACCTGCTCGGTCAGACCGAAGGTGTAGTTGCCGTTGCCATCAAACTGCTTGCCGCTCAGGCCGCGGAAGTCGCGGATACGGGGCAGAGCCAGCGTGACCAGACGGTCCACGAATTCCCACATGCGGTCGCCACGCAGGGTTGCGTGTGCACCAATGGGCATGCCTTCGCGCAGCTTGAACTGGGCGATCGACTTGCGGGCCTTGGTGACCTGCGGCTTCTGGCCGGTGATCAGGGTGAGGTCGCGGACAGCGCCGTCGATCAGCTTGGAGTCCTTGGCGGCATCTCCAACACCCATGTTCACTACAACCTTGACCAGACGGGGAACCTGGTTCACGTTCTCGTACTTGAATTCCTCAAGAAGCGCGCTCTTGATGGAATCGGCGTACTTGGTCTTCAGACGAGGAACGATCTTCGTTGCCGGAGTCTCGAGAGTCTCAGTCATTAGATGTCCTTCCCGGAGCTCTTGGCCACGCGGATGCGGACGGTCTTCTTGACGCCGTCCTTCTCTACGGTGTCGAGGCGGAAACCAACGCGGGTCGGCTTCTTGGTGGACGGGTCAACGAGAGCCACGTTGGAAACGTGGATCGGAGCCTCGACAACCTCGATGCCGCCGGTCTTGGTGCCGCGCTGCGACTGGCCGACCTTGGTGTGCTTGGTTACGCGGTTGATACCCTCAACCAGCACGCGGTTGGTGTCCGGGAACACGCGCAGAACCTTGCCCTGCTTGCCACGGTCGCCGCCGCGCTCAGCCTTGGCGCCAGTGATGACCTGTACCAGGTCACCCTTCTTGATCTTAGCCATGGACTAGAGCACCTCCGGAGCCAGAGAAACGATCTTCATGAACTTCTTGTCACGGAGTTCACGACCAACCGGTCCGAAGATACGGGTACCGCGGGGGTCACCGTCGTTCTTCAGGATGACGGCTGCGTTCTCGTCAAACTTGATGTAGGAACCATCCGCACGGCGGCGTTCCTTCTTGGTACGGACGATGACAGCCTTGACGACGTCGCCCTTCTTTACGTTGCCGCCCGGAATTGCATCCTTGACGGTTGCGACGATCACGTCGCCAATGCCTGCGTAGCGACGGCCAGATCCACCGAGAACGCGAATGGTAAGGATTTCCTTAGCACCCGTGTTGTCGGCGACCTTGAGTCGCGACTCCTGCTGAATCACTATTTACTCCTTGCGTCGCGCCGGTTCTCAGACCGAAAATCTTCCTACGGAATGAGCCTTGCGGAACGGTTGATCGGGGTGTCTCTTGACCTGACTGGATTTTGCCAGACCAGGCCTAAACGCCCGTGCCACAAACAGTTGCTTCCCAAGCCCGTGGAGGCGCAAGGGGGCACTATGCCGTGGCACGATTGTTTACGAGGTTTGCTGTCGGCGCGCAACAGGCGCCATACAAACTCAATATCCTAGCACAGTTGGGGGCCAGCCCCATATCACAGCCGCCGGTGCTCTGCTAAACCACGACGGCGTCACGCACGGCAGCCTTTTGGCGCACCGCCGGTGCCGCTCCCCCGCAATCCCGGCCCGCCGCCGTCGTACGGTCCCCAAAAGAATGCCTGGCGTGACGCATTCCTGCAGCAATTTCCTGCAGGAATGCGGAAACCCCCGCTCCCAAAGGGAACGGGGGTCTCCGGTGCAGCCGCCAAAGGCGGTGCTGCGGGTGTTACTTGGCCTTTTTCGAGGATTTCCACGAGCCGCCAGTTCTTGGTGGCGGACAGGGGCCGGGTCTCGGCGATGACAACCAGGTCGCCGATGCCGGCGGTGTTCTGCTCGTCGTGTGCCTTGACCTTGGAGGTGCGGCGGATGACCTTGCCGTACAGGGCGTGCTTCACGCGGTCTTCAACCTGAACAACGATGGTCTTGTCCATCTTGTCAGAGACCACGTAGCCGCGACGCGTCTTACGGTAACCGCGCTGCTCAGCCGTAGCTGCCGTAGCAGTTTCCGTCACGTTCTCGTCCTTTTCACTCACTTGGCGTCCTCCTCGGTCTCAGCCTCGGCCGGCTTTTCAGCCTTCTTAGCTGCAGACTTCTTGGACTTCTTTTCTTCCTTGGCTTCCACAACCGGTGCGGCAACCTCGGCACGAATGCCCAGTTCGCGCTCACGGAGAACGGTGTAGATGCGAGCGATGTCCTTCTTTACCGCACGCAGACGACCGTGGTTCTCCAGCTGTCCGGTGGCGGACTGGAAACGCAGGTTGAACAGCTCTTCCTTGGACTTGCGGAGTTCTTCAACGAGACGCTCGTTGTCGAAACCGTCCAGCTGTGCGGGTGCGAGATCCTTCGACCCTACTGCCATTTCTACTCACCACCTTCGCGACGCACAATGCGTGCCTTCAACGGCAGCTTGTGGATTGCCAGGCGCAGGGCCTCGCGAGCTACCTCTTCATTGACACCGGAGAGTTCGAAGAGAACCCGGCCCGGCTTGACGTTGGCGACCCACCACTCCGGCGAACCCTTACCGGAACCCATGCGGGTTTCGGCAGGCTTCTTGGTCAGCGGACGGTCCGGGTAGATGTTGATCCAGACCTTACCGCCACGCTTGATGTGGCGGGTCATCGCGATACGGGCAGATTCGATCTGACGGTTCGTGACGTATGCCGGGCTCAGTGCCTGGATGCCGTACTCACCGAAGGAGACCTTGGTACCGCCCGTAGCAGCGCCGGAACGACCCGGGTGGTGCTGCTTACGGTGCTTGACTCGACGTGGGATAAGCATTTAAGCCTGTCCTCCTTCTGCTGCCTGTGCCGGTGCTGCTGCCTCGGCTGCCGGAGCTGCAGCAGCAGGTGCTGCGTCAGCTGCCGGACGGTCGTTACGACGGCGGCGGTCACCACGGTCAGCGCCACCCGGGCGGCCCGGACGGTCGCCGGAGCGGCCACGGGACGGAGCAGCAGCTGCCTGCTGAGCCAGTTCCTTGGAGGTGACGTCACCCTTGTAGATCCAGACCTTCACGCCGATGCGGCCGAAGGTGGTCTTGGCTTCGTAGAAGCCGTAGTCGATGTTCGCGCGGAGGGTGTGCAGGGGCACACGGCCTTCGCGGTAGAACTCCGAGCGGGACATTTCTGCGCCACCCAGACGGCCCGAGCAAGCGATACGGATACCCTTGGCACCGGCACGCTGAGCGGACTGCATGGCCTTCTTCATCGCACGGCGGAATGCCACGCGGGAAGTCAGCTGCTCTGCAACACCCTGGGCAACAAGCTGGGCTTCCATCTCGGGGTTCTTGACCTCGAGGATGTTCAGCTGGACCTGCTTGCCGGTGAGCTTTTCGAGCTCGCCACGGATGCGGTCTGCCTCGGCGCCGCGGCGGCCGATGACGATGCCCGGACGTGCCGTGTGGATGTCCACGCGGACACGGTCACGGGTGCGCTCGATCTCGACCTTGGCGATGCCGGCGCGCTCCATGCCCGTGGACATGAGCTGGCGGATACGGATGTCTTCGCGAACGAAGTCCTTGTACCGCTGGCCGGACTTGGTGCTGTCAGCGAACCAGTGCGATACGTGATCGGTGGTGATGCCGAGTCGGAACCCGTGCGGGTTTACTTTCTGTCCCACTTAGCGAGCCTCCTCTTTCTCCGGGGTAGCGACTACCACGGTGATGTGGCTGGTGCGCTTCTTGATCTGAAATGCACGACCCTGAGCACGCGGCTGGAACCGCTTCATGGTCGGGCCTTCATCAACAAACGCTTCGCTGATGATGAGGTCACCTTCGTCGAACGCAACACCGTCGCGGTCCGCGAGGACCCGTGCGTTGGAGATTGCCGACTGAACTACCTTGAATACCGGCTCCGAAGCTGCCTGGGGGGCAAACTTCAGAATTGCCAGAGCCTCGTTCGCTTGCTTACCACGAACAAGGTTGACGACGCGCCGGGCCTTCATAGGCGTTACGCGGATGTGGCGCGCAATTGCCTTGGCTTCCATTGCTTTCCTTCTCTCGTCTTTGACGTAAGTGCAGGCGCCTAGCGGCGCTTGCCCTTACGGTCGTCCTTGACATGGCCGCGGAATGTCCGCGTGGGAGCGAATTCGCCGAGCTTGTGCCCGACCATCGACTCGGTGACAAACACCGGGATGTGCTTGCGTCCGTCGTGCACGGCGATCGTGTGCCCGAGCATGTCGGGGATGATCATCGAGCGGCGGGACCAGGTCTTGATGACGTTCTTGGTGCCCTTTTCGTTTTCCCTTGCGACCTTCACAAAGAGGTGCTGGTCAACGAAAGGACCTTTTTTCAGGCTGCGTGGCATGTGTCCAGGCTCCTATCGCTTGTTCTTGCCAGTACGACGGCGACGAACAATAAGCTTGTCGCTCTCTTTGTTGGGGCGGCGGGTACGGCCTTCAGGCTTACCGTTCGGGTTGACCGGGTGACGACCACCGGAGGTCTTACCTTCACCACCACCGTGCGGGTGGTCAACCGGGTTCATGGCGACACCACGGACGGTCGGGCGAACGCCCTTCCACCGCATACGGCCGGCCTTGCCCCAGTTGATGTTCGACTGCTCGGCGTTGCCGACCTCGCCGATCGTGGCGCGGCAGCGCACGTCAACGTTGCGGATTTCGCCGGAGGGCAGACGCAGCTGGGCGAAGCGGCCTTCCTTGGCGACGAGCTGAACAGAAGCACCGGCGGAACGTGCCATCTTGGCACCGCCGCCCGGGCGCAGCTCAACCGCGTGGATAACGGTACCCACGGGGATGTTGCGCAGGGGCAGGTTGTTGCCAGGCTTGATGTCAGCGTTGGCGCCGGCTTCCACGAAGTCGCCCTGGGAGAGCTTGTTCGGGGCGATGATGTAGCGCTTGGTGCCATCAACGTAGTGCAGGAGGGCGATGCGAGCCGTGCGGTTCGGATCGTACTCGATTTCGGCAACGCGGGCGTTGACGCCGTCCTTGTCGTGGCGACGGAAGTCGATCAGACGGTACTGGCGCTTGTGTCCACCACCCTTGTGACGGGTGGTGATCTTACCGGTGTTGTTACGGCCGCCCTTTTTGGGCAGCGGACGTACCAACGACTTTTCCGGCGTCGACCGCGTGATTTCGGTGAAGTCAGCTACGCTCGAGCCACGACGGCCCGGCGTAGTCGGCTTGTATTTACGGATTCCCATAATTTATTTCCTCGTTAAAGTGGTCTCCGCTACGCGAGCGGACCGCCGAAGATGTCGATAGTGCCTTCTTTGAGGGTCACAATGGCACGCTTGGTGCTCTTGCGGGTACCCCATCCGAATTTGGTGCGCTTGCGCTTACCGGCACGGTTGATGGTGTTGATCGATTCGACCTTGACGGAGAAGATCTTCTCCACGGCCAGCTTGATCTCGGTCTTGTTCGAGCGGGGGTCCACCAGGAAGGTGTACTTGCCCTCGTCGATCAGGCCGTAGCTCTTTTCCGAGACGACGGGTGCAAGCACAACATCGCGCGGGTCTTTGATGGTGGCTGCGCTCACTTGGCATCCTCCTCGTTCTTTGCAGCCTTGTCAGCAACGAATGCTTCGTAGGCAGCCTTGGTGAAGACTACGTCGTCGGAAACGAGCACGTCGTAGGTGTTCAGCTGGTCCACGTACAGGACGTGGACTTCGGCGAGGTTGCGCACGGAGAGTGCAGCAACGTCGTTCGCGCGCTCGATGACGACCAGCAGGTTCTTGCGCTCGGAGACTCCGCGCAGGACTGCCAGTGCTGCCTTGGAGGACGGCTTGTCGCCGGCAACCAGTTCAGAAACGACGTGGACGCGGCCGTTGCGGGCGCGGTCAGAGAGAGCGCCGCGCAGTGCAGCAGCAATCATCTTCTTGGGGGTCCGCTGGCTGTAGTCACGCGGGGTGGGCCCGTGGACAACGCCACCGCCGGTCATGTGCGGAGCACGGATCGAACCCTGACGGGCGCGGCCGGTACCCTTCTGCTTGAACGGCTTGCGGCCTGCACCGGAAACTTCGGCGCGGGTCTTGGTCTTGTGGGTACCCTGGCGAGCAGCAGCGAGCTGGGCAACGACGACCTGGTGCAGCAGCGGCACGTTGGTCTGAACGTCGAAGATCTCTGCAGGCAGGTCAACCTTGACAGTGTTAGCCATTGAACTAGGCTCCCTTCACGGCGGTGCGTACGAGTACGACCTGGCCGCGGGCACCGGGAACGGCGCCCTTGATCAGGAGCAGCGACTTCTCGACGTCAACCGCGTGGACCGTGAGGTTCAGCGTGGTGTGACGAACGGCGCCCATGCGGCCGGCCATTTTCATGCCCTTGAAGACGCGGCTCGGGGTGGATGCTCCACCGATAGAACCGGGCTTACGGTGGTTCTTGTGGGCACCGTGGGAAGCTCCAACGCCGTGGAAGCCGTGACGCTTCATAACACCGGCGAAGCCCTTACCCTTGGTGGTGCCAACGACGTCGATCTTCTGGCCGGCTTCGAAGAGCTCAACAGAAAGCTCCTGGCCCAGCTCGTAAGAGTCAGCATCTGCAGTGCGCAGTTCTACGACGTGGCGGCGAGGCGTGACGCCTGCCTTTTCAAAGTGACCAGCCAGCGGCTTGGTGACCTTGCGGGGATCGATCTGGCCGTAGCCGATCTGAACGGCGACGTAGCCATCAGTCTCTGCGTTGCGCAGCTGGGTGATGACGTTCGAGTCAGCCTGGACAACAGTGACGGGGATGAGCTTGTTGTTCTCGTCCCAGACCTGGGTCATGCCGAGCTTCGTGCCCAGCAGGCCCTTTACGTTACGGGTTGCGGTCATAGTCTCTCAGCACCTCCCTACAGCTTGATTTCGATGTTCACGTCGGCCGGCAGGTCGAGACGCATGAGCGAGTCAACAGCCTTGGGCGTGGGGTCGATGATGTCGATCAGACGCTTGTGCGTGCGCATTTCAAAGTGCTCGCGGCTGTCCTTGTACTTGTGCGGAGAGCGGATAACGCAGTACACGTTCTTCTCCGTGGGCAGCGGCACGGGGCCGACTACCGTTGCGCCTGCGCGCGTGACCGTCTCAACGATCTTCCGTGCTGAAACGTCAATGACCTCGTGGTCGTATGACTTCAGCCGGATGCGGATTTTTTGTCCCGCCATGTCGCCTGACTCTCTTTCAGTAAGTGCTGCTCTGTTTACTTGCGTGTTGTATGGCTGCCGAAGCATTTGAAGTCGTAACTACCATCCGCCGCACAAGCTGAATCCGGATGAATCCGGGTTCCTCAACCTGCCGGCGCACCCGACCCCCGCGGTCGGGCGTGTCGCGCTTTGCAAAGCGCGCGAGCCCGCAGTTCCTTGGGGAATTGGGTTATGTTTGGGCTTCAGCCTGGACCCTGGCACCCGGCATTATCCGGATCGGGACGCGAAGAAGCGCTTGAACAACTCAACTAGTATGCCGGAATTTATCCGCGGAAGCGAATCGGGGCCCCTGCAGTCCCGTTTCCGCCGCCTCAAGCGTCATTGCCTCCGGCAATCATCGGTTGGATGATGGGTAAATGGCCGCGCACAACGCCGACGCCGGCCTTGCCGCGTCAGTGCAAAACCTCGCCGGACGCCTGCGCCCGGATTTCACGCTGGGCGTTGCTGCCGCCGCCTTCCAGATCGAAGGCGCCCTGGCGGCGGACGGCCGCGGGCCGTCGGGCTGGGACGCCTTTGCGGCCACACCGGGCAACATCCTCAATGGTCATTCGCCGGAGGTGGCCTGCGACCACTATAACCGTGTGCCGGAAGACGTTGCCCTGATGCATGAACTCGGCATTGACTCCTACCGCTTCTCGATCTCATGGCCCAGGATCCATCCGGAGGGCCACGGCGCAGCCAACCCGCGGGGCCTGGACTTTTACGACCGGCTGGTTGACCTGCTGCTGGCGGCCGGTATCTCCCCCATGGCCACGCTCTACCACTGGGACACTCCCCTCCCCCTTGAGCGCCATGGCGGGTGGATGAACCGCGCAACGGCCGAGCGCTTCGCCGAGTACGCGGCGGCCGCCGGCAAGCGGCTCGGCGACCGGGTGGCGCAATGGGTCACGCTCAACGAGCCCGTGTCCGTTACGCTGAACGGCTACGCACTCGGCGTGCACGCACCGGGCCGCGACCTGTTGTTCAAGGCCCTCCCGTCGGTCCACCACCAGCTGCTCGGCCACGGGCTCGCGGTCCAGGCCCTGCGCGCGGCCGGCGTGGCCGGAACCATCGGCGTTACCAACCTGCACTCCCCTGTCCGCCCTGCCACCCGGCGGCTGGCGGACCGGCTGCTGGCCAAGGTCTGCGACCTTGTCCTCAACCGTATATACGCCGATCCCATCCTCCTGGGGCGCTACCCCGCCCCGCCGCTTGCCGCCCGCCCATGGTTCAGGTTTTTGTCCCGGACGTCCGACGACGACCTCCGCCTGATCAGCCAGCCGCTCGACTTCTACGGGGTGAACTATTACTACCCCGTGCGCGTCGCCGCAGGCCAGGGACCGACGGACACCCCGGCAGGCAATGCGCAGGCCATGGCAAGGGTACCGTTCCATCTCGCGGCCTTCCCCGAATACGCCACCACCGGGTTCGGCTGGCCGGTGGCGCCGGAGCATCTGGGTATCCTGCTGCGGGAGCTCAAGGACAGGTACGGGGCGGCCTTGCCGCCGGTCTACATCACCGAGAGCGGTGCAAGCTTTCCGGAGCCCGAGCATGTCACCGGCCCCATCGCGGACTCGGGGCGGATCGACTATCTGGCGCATCATCTGGACCAGGCGATGAACGCCACCGCGCCCGGCGGCATCGCGGACGACGTGCAACTCCTCGGCTACTTCGTCTGGACGTTCATGGACAACTTCGAATGGGCGGCCGGGTATTCACAGCGGTTCGGCCTGGTGCATGTTGACTTCGAGACCTTAAAACGGACGCCCAAGAAGTCCTTCTATTGGCTGCAGGCACTCAGCCGGGCGCGGGCTCGCACGGCCTGAGGCCGTGCTGCCGCGTGCGGGCGCCGGAGCTACTGGTTCTTGTTCGCCCGGTTGATCCGCTTGGCGCGTTCAATCTCGTGGCGGAAGTGCTTCCTCGCCCAAACCACGCCCACCACCACGGCGGCAACCACCAGCAGGAAAATTAGCCAACCCATGATGCTCCCTCTTTGTCATCTGTCGCGAGCACCAACCATATCAGGGGGCAGGGCACGCCCCGCAGGCAGGAACTGCAGATACAAAAACAGCCCCGCTGCCAGGAGCAGCGGGGCTGTTTTCGAAGATCAGGCCGATAGACGGCCCGCAATCAGCAAGAGTTACTTGATGATCTTGGTGACACGTCCCGAACCAACGGTGCGGCCGCCTTCACGGATAGCGAAGCCGAGGCCCTCTTCCATAGCGATCGGCTGGATGAGCGCAACGGTCATCTCGGTGTTGTCGCCGGGCATAACCATTTCCGTGCCTTCCGGCAGGGTGATAACGCCGGTTACGTCCGTGGTACGGAAGTAGAACTGCGGGCGGTAGTTCGAGTAGAACGGGTTGTGACGTCCGCCTTCGTCCTTGGAGAGGATGTAGACGTTGGCCTCGAAGTCGGTGTGCGGGGTGATGGAACCCGGCTTGACGACAACCTGGCCACGCTCGACGTCGTCGCGCTTCAGACCGCGGAGCAGGAGGCCACAGTTCTCGCCGGCCCATGCTTCGTCGAGCTGCTTGTGGAACATCTCGATACCGGTAACCGTGGTCTTCTGGACCGGGCGGATACCGACGATCTCGACCTCAGAGTTGATGGCGAGCGTACCGCGCTCGGCGCGACCCGTCACAACGGTGCCACGACCGGTGATCGTGAAGACGTCTTCGATCGGCATCAGGAACGGCTTGTCGCGGTCACGTACGGGGTCCGGAACGGACTCGTCGACAGCAGCCATCAGGTCCTCAACGGACTTGACCCACTCCGGGTCGCCTTCCAGGGCCTTCAGGCCGGAAACGCGGACAACCGGTGCTTCGTCGCCGTCGAAGCCCTGCGAGCTCAGGAGCTCACGAACTTCCATTTCAACGAGGTCGAGGAGTTCCTCGTCGTCAACCATGTCTGCCTTGTTCAGCGCGACCAGCAGGTAGGGAACACCAACCTGGCGGGCGAGCAGAACGTGCTCGCGGGTCTGAGCCATCGGACCGTCAGTAGCGGCAACCACGAGGATCGCGCCGTCCATCTGAGCAGCACCGGTGATCATGTTCTTGATGTAGTCAGCGTGACCCGGAGCGTCTACGTGTGCGTAGTGGCGCTTCTCGGTCTGGTACTCAACGTGGGAGATGTTGATGGTAATGCCGCGCTGACGCTCTTCGGGAGCAGAGTCAATCGACGCGAAGTCACGCTTCTCGTTGAGAGTCGGGTACTTGTCGTACAGCACCTTGGAAATGGCGGCCGTCAACGTCGTCTTACCGTGGTCAACGTGACCGATGGTACCGATGTTAACGTGCGGCTTAGTCCGCTCGAACTTTGCCTTTGCCACAGGTTCCTCCTAGAACGTTTTTCAAATGGCTTACCTTCGACCGCGCTTATCGCGGCAGAAACTCCAGTAAGTCTACTTGGGGGCTTTGGATTGATGAAATTGCAGATTCAGGAACTAATACTAGTGCCTAGAGCCTGTTCGTGCTGATGGCCGGAACCGGGCCGGAACCAGCGTTCCGGCCATCTGCACTAAGTGTGTTCCGCAGGGGAAACGCACCTGGTTTTTCGCAGCTTGTCGCGTGGACTATTCGCCGCGGGACTTCTGGATGATCTCGTCGGCAACTGCCTTCGGGACCTCGGCGTAGCTGTTGAACGTCATGGAGTACACAGCGCGGCCCTGGGTCTTCGAACGCAGGTCACCGATGTAGCCGAACATGCCGGACAGCGGTACGTGTGCGCGGACAACCTTGACGCCCTGGGCATCCTCCATGGACTGCATCTGGCCACGGCGGGAGTTGAGGTCACCGATAACTTCACCCATGTATTCCTCAGGGGTGCGGACCTCAACATCCATCAGCGGTTCGAGCAGAACAGGGTTCGCCTTGCGTGCGGCTTCCTTGAAAGCCATACGGCCGGCGATCTTGAACGCCATTTCCGAGGAGTCAACATCGTGGTAGGCGCCGTCAACCAGCGTTGCCTTGATGCCAACAACCGGGTAACCGGCCAGGACACCGTCGTTCAGTGCGTCCTGGATACCGGCGTCCACCGACGGGATGTACTCGCGCGGAACACGGCCACCAGTGACCTTGTTCTCGAACTCGTACAGCTCGCCTTCCGCAGTGTCCAGCGGCTCGATCGCGATCTGGATCTTTGCGAACTGGCCGGAACCACCGGTCTGCTTCTTGTGCGTGTAGTCGTGACGCTCAACGGCACGCTTGATGGTTTCGCGGTAAGCGACCTGCGGCTTGCCAACGTTGGCCTCGACCTTGAATTCGCGGCGCATGCGGTCCACCAGGATGTCCAGGTGGAGCTCGCCCATGCCGGCGATGATGGTCTGGCCGGTGTCTTCGTTGAGGGAGACCTGGAAGGTCGGGTCCTCAGCGGAGAGCTTCTGGATGGCCGTGGAGAGCTTCTCCTGGTCACCCTTGGTGTTGGGTTCGATGGCAACCGAGATCACGGGCTCCGGGAAGCTCATGGACTCGAGGACGATCTGGTTGCTGGAGTCGCACAGGGTGTCGCCCGTGGTGGTGTCCTTCAGACCGATCGCTGCGTAGATGTGGCCGGCGGTAGCGCCCTCAACGGGCATTTCCTTGTTGGCGTGCATCTGGAACAGCTTGCCGATGCGCTCCTTCTTGCCCTTGGTGGAGTTGACCACCTGCGCGCCTGCTTCCACGTGACCGGAGTACACGCGGATGAAGGTGAGCTGGCCGAAGAACGGGTGCGCCGCAATCTTGAACGCCAGAGCGGAGAACGGCTCTTCGGCGGACGGCTTGCGGGTCAGTTCCTTCTCTTCGTCGCGGGGATCGTGACCGATCATCGGCGGCACGTCGAGCGGGTTCGGCAGGTAGTCGACGACTGCATCGAGCATCGGCTGAACGCCACGGTTCTTGAACGCGGAACCACAGAACACCGGGTAGAGCTCGGAGTTGATCGTCATCTTGCGGATGCCGGCCTTGAGTTCGTCGATGGTGAGTTCTTCACCTTCGAGGTACTTCTCCATGAGTTCTTCGGAGGCCTCTGCAACGGTCTCCACGAGGGTTGAACGGTATTCCTCGGCCTTGGCCTTGAGGTCTTCCGGGATCTCGCGGATTTCGTACTTGGCGCCCATGGTGACGTCACCCTTGGCATCGCCGGGCCACACCAGTGCGCGCATGTAGAGCAGGTCCACGACGCCGATGAAGTCGTTCTCGGCACCGATGGGCAGCTGCATGACCAGCGGCTTGGCACCGAGGCGGCTGATGATGGTGTCTACGGTGAAGTAGAAGTCAGCGCCCAGCTTGTCCATCTTGTTGACGAAGCAGATACGCGGAACGTTGTACTTGTCAGCCTGGCGCCATACGGTCTCAGACTGCGGCTCAACGCCTTCCTTGCCATCGAAGACGGCAACGGCACCGTCGAGGACGCGCAGGGAGCGCTCAACCTCAACCGTGAAGTCCACGTGGCCCGGGGTGTCGATGATGTTGATCTGGTTGTTTTCCCAGAAGCAGGTCACGGCGGCAGACGTGATGGTGATGCCGCGTTCCTTTTCCTGTTCCATCCAGTCGGTGGTCGAAGCGCCGTCGTGCGTTTCGCCAATCTTGTGGTTCACACCTGTGTAGAACAGAATGCGCTCGGTGGTGGTGGTCTTGCCGGCATCGATGTGGGCCATGATGCCGATGTTGCGGACCTTACTAAGGTCTGTAAGCACGTCCTGTGCCACGGTGTCTCCCTTTCGGATGGACTACGCGTTCGCCGCCGGCTCGTCTGAGCCGGCGGCGTACGGGAAGTTTTACCAGCGGTAGTGGGCGAAGGCCTTGTTGGACTCGGCCATCTTGTGGGTGTCTTCGCGACGCTTCACAGCGGCACCGAGACCGTTCGAGGCATCCAGGATTTCGTTCTGGAGACGCTCGGTCATCGTCTTTTCGCGGCGGGCCTTGGAGTAGCCGACCAGCCAACGCAGGGCGAGGGCGGTGGAGCGGCCCGGCTTGACCTCAACCGGAACCTGGTAGGTGGCGCCACCGACACGGCGGGAGCGGACCTCGAGGGAAGGCTTGACGTTGTCCATGGCCTTCTTCAGGGCTGCGACGGGGTCGCCGCCGGACTTCGCGCGTGCACCTTCGAGGGCACCGTAAACGATGCGCTCTGCGGTGGACTTCTTGCCGTCAACCAGCACCTTGTTGATCAGCTGGGTGACCAGCGGGGAGCCGTAGACGGGATCTGATACGAGCGGCCGCTTGGGGGCCGGACCCTTGCGAGGCATATTACTTCTTCTCCATCTTTGCGCCGTAGCGGCTGCGTGCCTGCTTACGGTTCTTGACACCCTGGGTATCGAGGGCACCGCGGACGATCTTGTAGCGGACGCCGGGGAGGTCCTTCACACGACCACCACGGACGAGCACAATGGAGTGCTCCTGGAGGTTGTGGCCAACACCGGGGATGTAGGCGGTAACTTCGATGCCACCGTTGAGGCGCACACGTGCAACCTTACGCAGAGCCGAGTTCGGCTTCTTCGGGGTGGTGGTGTAGACGCGGGTGCAAACACCGCGGCGCATCGGGCTGCCCTTAAGCGCGGGGGCCTTGGTCTTTGAGACCTTCGGCGTGCGGCCCTTGCGGACCAGCTGGTTAATCGTAGGCACTTTCGTGTTCTCCGTTTTATCCGGAGCGGCCTCTGACAGCCGCTCTCCTGTTTCTTTGCCTCGCCGCCCGAGCTTTGAAGAAGTCTCCAGAGCAGCTGAGGCGAAGCCTTGATGTCGGATTCGCATAAGGAGGACGCTGCAGCTCGCGGCCGCAATTGTCCCTAGGCATGCGAAAATGTGGCATACGTTGCACAAGAACCCTGCAAACCGGAAACGTCGCTCTCGGTTCTGCCTTTCAGCTGATACAGCCTTCTAGCTATCACCGGGCGCACTCATCCACTGCCACAATAACAATTGGTCTCAAGTCTAGCACGGACTGCCCTGAGTCCTTAATCGGCCCCTAGTCCCCCATCGATTGCTCCGGTAACGCCGTTTAGGATCCCCAAAAAGGACGTTACAGGAGCAATCGATGGGTTAAACGGGGATGGCCCCACACCTTGCGGTGGGGGGCCATCCGTCGTCAGGCTGTGATTACCGGTGGCTACCGGAAGTCGTTGCCGAGGTCGTAGTCATCCAGCGGGATGGCGTGGAACTCAGGAGCTCCGTCGCCGCCCAGCGTGTCGTAGGAGAAATCGCTGAATGCGCTCGGGCCGGTGAACAGGTTGGCCTTTGCTTCCTCAGTCGGTTCCACCGTGATCTCGGTGTAGCGCGGGAGACCCGTGCCGGCCGGGATCAGCTTACCGATGATGACGTTCTCCTTGAGGCCGAGCAGCGGATCGCTCTTGCCTTCCATGGCCGCCTGCGTCAGGACGCGGGTGGTCTCCTGGAAGGATGCTGCGGACAGCCAGGACTCGGTGGCCAGCGACGCCTTGGTGATACCCATGAGCTCGGGACGTCCGGAAGCCGGAGTCTTGCCCTCGGATACAACGCGGCGGTTGGCGTCCTCGAACCGGCTGCGCTCGGCCAGCTCACCCGGGAGCAGGTCGGAGTCGCCGGATTCGATGACCGTGACGCGGCGCAGCATCTGGCGGACGATGACTTCCACGTGCTTGTCGTGGATGCCAATGCCCTGGCTGCGGTACACGCCCTGCACTTCGTCCACGAGGAACTTCTGTGCGGCACGCGGACCCATGATGCGCAGGACCTGCTTCGGGTCGACCGGACCGTTGATGAGCTTCTGGCCCACCGACACGTGCTGGCCGTCCTCGATCAGGAGACGCGACCGGCGCAGGACCGGGTAGGCGATCTCTTCGGAACCGTCGTCCGGAGTGATCACCAGGCGCATCTGACGCTCGGATTCCTCGATGGTGATGCGTCCGGCTGCTTCCGCAATCGGCGCCACACCCTTCGGGGTACGGGCTTCGAAGAGCTCCTGGATACGGGGCAGACCCTGGGTGATGTCGTCGCCACCGCTGGCGGAAACAGCACCACCGGTGTGGAACGTACGCATGGTCAGCTGGGTACCGGGTTCACCGATGGACTGTGCGGCGATGATGCCCACGGCTTCACCGATATCCACGGTCTTGCCGGTGGCCAGCGAACGGCCGTAGCACAGGGCACAGGTTCCGACGCTGGACTCACAGGTGAGCACGGAGCGGACCTTGACCTCGGTGATGCCGGCTGCGAACAGCTCAGCGATCACGACGTCACCGCAGTCGGTGCCGGCCGGAGCCAGGACGTTGCCCTTGGAGTCGACGACGTCCACGGCCAGCGTACGGGCGTAGGCGCTGTTCTCGACGTTCTCGTCCAGGGTCAGCTCACCGTTGGCGTCAGCCACGGCGATCGGCGTGACGAGGCCGCGTTCGGTGCCGCAGTCCTCTTCACGGACGATGACGTCCTGCGAAACGTCCACCAGACGACGGGTCAGGTAACCCGAGTTGGCGGTACGCAGCGCGGTGTCGGCAAGACCCTTACGTGCACCGTGCGTGGCGATGAAGTATTCCAGCACCGACAGGCCCTCACGGTAGGAGGACTTGATCGGACGCGGGATGATTTCACCCTTCGGGTTGGCCACCAGGCCACGGATACCCGCGATCTGACGGACCTGCATCCAGTTACCACGTGCACCGGAGGACACCATGCGGTTGATGGTGTTCATCGGCGACAGGCTGTCGCGCATGGCCTGGGCGATCTCGTTGGTTGCCTTGTTCCAGATCTCGATCAGTTCCTGGCGACGCTCGTCGTCGTCGATCAGGCCCTTGTCGTACTGTCCCTGGATCTTGGCGGCGCGCTCCTCGTATCCGGCCAGGATGGCCGGCTTGGCCTCCGGAACCTCGATGTCGGAGATGGCGACGGTGACGCCCGAGCGGGTGGCCCAGTAGAAACCGGCATCCTTCAGGTTGTCCAGCGTTGCGGCCGTGACAACCTTCGGGTAGCGCTCCGCGAGGTCGTTGACGATGCGGGACAGCTCGCCCTTGTCGGCAACAGCCTCAACCCACGGGTAGTCCTCGGGCAGGGTCTCGTTGAAGAGAACCTGGCCCAGGGAGGTGTCCACCAGTGCGGGCTGACCCTGCTCCCAGCCTTCCGGAGCTTCCCAGCCGGCGTAAGGAACAAAGCCCTCAAGGCGGATCTTGACCTGGGAGTTCAGGTGCAGCTCGTGTGCGTCGAAGGCCATGATGGCCTCGGACACGGAGCCGAAGATCCGGCCTTCACCGGCTGAACCCACGCGCTTGGTGGTCAGGTGGTAGAGGCCGATGATCATATCCTGCGAAGGCAGGGTCACCGGGCGGCCGTCGGACGGCTTCAGGATGTTGTTCGACGACAGCATCAGGATGCGTGCCTCAGCCTGGGCTTCGGGGCTCAGCGGCAGGTGGACTGCCATCTGGTCGCCGTCGAAGTCAGCGTTGAACGCGCCACAAACCAGCGGGTGAAGCTGGATGGCCTTGCCTTCAACAAGCTGCGGCTCGAATGCCTGGATGCCGAGGCGGTGCAGGGTAGGTGCACGGTTGAGCAGCACCGGGTGTTCGGTGATGATCTCTTCGAGCACGTCCCAGACCTGCGGACGGTAACGCTCGACCATGCGCTTGGCCGACTTGATGTTCTGGGCGTGGTTGAGGTCAACCAGGCGCTTCATCACGAACGGCTTGAAGAGCTCCAGAGCCATCTGCTTGGGCAGACCACACTGGTGCAGCTTCAGCTGCGGGCCGACGACGATGACCGAACGGCCGGAGTAGTCGACGCGCTTGCCGAGGAGGTTCTGGCGGAAACGGCCCTGCTTGCCCTTGAGCATGTCGCTCAGGGACTTCAGCGGACGGTTGCCCGGTCCGGTGACCGGACGGCCGCGGCGGCCGTTGTCAAAGAGGCTGTCAACAGCTTCCTGAAGCATGCGCTTCTCGTTGTTGACGATGATCTCCGGAGCACCGAGGTCAAGCAGTCGCTTGAGTCGGTTGTTGCGGTTGATCACGCGGCGGTAGAGGTCGTTGAGGTCGGAGGTCGCGAAGCGGCCACCGTCCAGCTGGACCATCGGGCGCAGTTCCGGCGGGATCACCGGGACGGCGTCCAGCACCATGCCGAGCGGGCTGTTGTTGGTGGTCAGGAACGCGTTGACCACCTTCAGGCGCTTCAGGGCGCGGGTCTTGCGCTGGCCCTTGCCGTTGGCGATGATGTCGCGCAGGTTGTCGGACTCGGCCTGCATGTCGAAGTTCTCAAGACGCTTCTTGATGGCCTCGGCACCCATGGAGCCTTCGAAGTACATGCCGTAGCGGTCACGCAGTTCGCGGTACAGGCCCTCGTCACCTTCGAGGTCGGCGACCTTCAGGTTCTTGAAGCGGTCCCAGACCTGTTCGAGGCGCTCGATCTCGGCGTCGGCACGCTTGCGGACGTTCGCCATCTGGCGGTCAGCGGAGTCGCGTGCCTTCTTCTTGTCGGCAGCCTTGGCACCCTCGCCCTCGAGACGGGCAAGCTCGTTCTCAAGGTCGCGGGCGATCGCGGCGATGTCGGAGTCGCGGTTGTCGATCAGCTGCTTCTTCTCGACGTCGTGCTCAACCTGCAGGTTGGGCAGTTCCGCGTGGCGGTTTTCTTCGTCGACGCTGGTGATCATGTAGGCAGCGAAGTAGATGACCTTTTCGAGGTCCTTCGGAGCCAGGTCAAGGAGGTAGCCCAGACGGGACGGAACACCCTTGAAGTACCAGATGTGGGTGACGGGAGCAGCCAGTTCGATGTGGCCCATGCGCTCACGGCGCACCTTGGCGCGGGTGACCTCAACGCCACACCGCTCACAGATGATGCCCTTGAAGCGCACGCGCTTGTACTTGCCGCAGTAGCATTCCCAGTCACGGGACGGGCCGAAGATCTTCTCGCAGAAGAGGCCGTCCTTCTCGGGCTTGAGCGTGCGGTAGTTGATGGTTTCCGGCTTCTTAACCTCGCCGTACGACCAGCCGCGGATGTCTTCCGCGGTGGCGAGGCCGATCTGCATGAGGCCGAAGGAGGATTCGCTGGACATATGGTCCCTGTTCTCTCTTGTTCTCTAAATTCTGAAGTCTTGCTTGCGGGAGAGGGAGGAGGACGACGGCGGACGGCCCGCCCGCCGTCGTCGGACTCCTTAGACCTCTTCTACGGAGCTGGGCTCTGCACGAGACAGATCGATGCCCAGTTCTTCCGCAGCCGTGAAGACTGCGTCATCAGAGTCACGCATTTCAATTGTGGTTCCGTCCGTGGAAAGCACTTCCACGTTCAGGCACAGCGACTGCATTTCCTTGATCAACACCTTGAAGGATTCGGGAACACCCGGCTCAGGGATGTTCTCGCCCTTGACGATCGCCTCGTAGACCTTCACACGGCCGTGGATGTCATCGGACTTGATCGTGAGCAGTTCCTGGAGCGTGTAGGCGGCGCCGTAAGCTTCGAGCGCCCACACTTCCATTTCACCGAATCGCTGGCCACCGAACTGTGCCTTACCACCCAGCGGCTGCTGCGTGATCATGGAGTACGGGCCGGTGGAGCGGGCGTGGATCTTGTCGTCCACCAGGTGGTGGAGTTTCAGGATGTACATGTAGCCGACCGAGATCGGATCCGGGAACGGCTCGCCGGAGCGGCCGTCGAACAGGCGCGTCTTGCCCGAGGAGTTGATCAGGCGTTCGCCGTCACGGGTCGGGTTGGTGGAGTCCAGCAGCCCGGTGATTTCCTCTTCGCGGGCGCCGTCGAAGACCGGCGTTGCAACAGTGGTCTGGCCACTCTCGCGCGGCAGGTTCGGCAGCTGCTTGGCCCACTCCGGCTCGCCTTCGATCTTCCAGCCCGTCTTGGCAACCCAGCCGAGGTGCGTTTCCAGCACCTGGCCGACGTTCATACGGCCCGGAACACCCAGCGGGTTCAGGACGATGTCAACGGGGGTACCGTCGGCAAGGAAGGGCATGTCCTCGATCGGGAGGATCTTGGAGATAACACCCTTGTTGCCGTGGCGGCCGGCGAGCTTGTCGCCGTCGGTGATCTTGCGCTTGGCAGCCACGTAGACGCGGACCAGCTGGTTGACGCCCGGGGGCAGTTCGTCGTCGTTGTCGCGGTCGAAGACGCGCACGCCGATGACGGTGCCGGACTCGCCGTGCGGAACCTTCAGGGAGGTGTCGCGGACTTCGCGGGACTTCTCACCGAAGATGGCGCGGAGCAGGCGCTCTTCCGGGGTCAGTTCGGTTTCACCCTTCGGGGTGACCTTTCCGACCAGGATGTCGCCGGCTTCAACCTCGGCACCGATGTGAATGATGCCGCGCTCGTCCAGGCCAGCCAGGACTTCCTCGGACACGTTGGGGATGTCACGGGTGATTTCCTCAGCACCGAGCTTGGTGTCGCGGGCATCGATCTCGTGCTCCTCGATGTGGATGGAGGAAAGGACGTCCTCTGCCACGATGCGCTGGGACAGGATGATGGCATCCTCGAAGTTGTGGCCTTCCCATGACATGAATGCCACGAGCAGGTTCTTACCGAGGGCGAGCTCGCCCTGGTCCGTTGCCGGGCCGTCAGCGATGATGCCGCCAACTTCCAGGCGCTGGCCTTCGTTCACCAGGACACGGTTGTTGTAGCAGTTGCCCTGGTTGGAGCGGGCGAACTTGTTGATGCGGTAGTTGGTTTCCGTACCGTCGTCGTTGAGCATGATGACCAGCTCAGCGGAGACCTCGGTAACCACACCGGCCTTCTTCGCGATGGTGACGTCGCCTGCGTCGACGGCGGCAGCACGCTCCATGCCGGTACCCACGAACGGGGCCTCGGAACGGACCAGCGGCACAGCCTGGCGCTGCATGTTGGCACCCATGAGTGCACGGTTGGCGTCGTCGTGCTCAAGGAACGGGATCAGGGCGGTTGCCACAGACACCATCTGGCGCGGGGAAACATCCATGAACTGAACGTCAGCAGCGGGAACGAGCACGGGCTCGCCTCCACCACCGCGGGCACGGACCAGGACGGTCTCTTCAGCGAAGCGCTTGTTCTCGTCGAGCGGAGCGTTGGCCTGTGCGATCAGGACCTCTGCCTCGTCGTCGGCCGTCAGGTACTGGACGTCGTCGGAGACGACCCCATCCTTGACCAGGCGGTACGGCGTCTCGATGAAACCGAACGGGTTAATGCGGCCGTAGGATGCCAGCGAGCCGATCAGACCAATGTTCGGGCCTTCAGGGGTTTCGATGGGGCACATACGTCCGTAGTGGGACGGGTGGACGTCTCGGACTTCCATGCCGGCACGGTCACGGGACAGACCGCCGGGGCCAAGCGCAGAGAGGCGGCGCTTGTGGGTAAGGCCCGAGAGCGGGTTGTTCTGGTCCATGAACTGGGACAGCTGGGAGGTTCCGAAGAACTCCTTGATGGCTGCCACAACGGGACGGATGTTGATCAGGGTCTGCGGCGTGATGGCCTCGACGTCCTGCGTGGTCATGCGTTCGCGGACGACGCGCTCCATGCGGGACAGGCCGGTGCGGACCTGGTTCTCGATGAGCTCGCCTACGGCGCGGATGCGGCGGTTGCCGAAGTGGTCGATGTCATCGATCTCGACGCGCAGCTCGTGGTCTTCACCGTCGCGCTTGCCCATGAGGGTCTTCTCGCCGGCGTGCAGCGCGACGAGGAACTTGATCATGGCCACGATGTCTTCAACGTGCAGGACCGAGGCTTCCTTGTCGCCAAGGGAACGGTCGATGCCAAGCTTGCGGTTGATCTTGTAGCGGCCAACCTTGGCCAGATCGTAGCGCTTGGAGTTGAAGTACAGGTTGTCCAGCAGGGACTGGGCAGCCTCGACTGTGGGCGGCTCGCCCGGACGCAGCTTGCGGTAGATGTCCAGCAGGGCGTCTTCGCGGGTTTCGGTGGCGTCCTTCTCCAGCGTTGCACGCATGGAGTCGTACTGGCCGAACTCCTCGAGGATCTGGCCTTCGGTCCAGCCGAGGGCCTTCAACAGCACCGTGACCGACTGCTTGCGCTTGCGGTCGAGGCGCACGCCGACCTGGTCGCGCTTGTCGATCTCGAGCTCGAACCAGGCGCCGCGGGACGGAATGATCTTTGCGGTAAAGATGTCCTTGTCGCTGGTCTTGTCGGCGGCGCGCTCAAAGTAGGCGCCCGGGGAACGGACCAGCTGGGAAACGACGACACGCTCGGTGCCGTTGACGACGAAGGTGCCCTTCTCGGTCATCAGCGGGAAGTCACCCATGAACACGGTCTGCTGCTTGATTTCGCCCGTGTTGTTGTTCATGAATTCGGCCTTGACGTACAGCGGTGCCGAGTACGTAGCGTCCCGGTCCTTGCATTCAGCCATGGTGTACTTCGGATCAGCGAACTCCGGATCGGAGAAGCTCAGGGACATGGTGCCCTGGAAGTCCTCAATCGGGGAGATCTCTTCGAAGATGTCGGAAAGACCGGAGGTGGTGGCGACGCTCAGGTCGCCTTCTTCGACGGCCTTCGCAACGCGGGCCTGCCAGCGTTCATTTCCGACCAGCCAGTCGAAGCTGTCCGTCTGCAGGGCAAGCAGATTCGGAACGTCAAGAGGTTCGTGAATCTTTGCGAATGAGAGCCGGCGAGTCGCACCATCGGTGCTTGCCGTATTAGCGGTTTCGTTATTAGAGGTGCTCGAGGCGACCAAGAGGGATCCTTCCACAGACCTTCAGGCGTTTTCAGATCTCCCCCGCTTTTCACCCTGCGGAGTGACTCCGCAGTGCTACCATCCGGTTCCGCTATATGACCCGGAACCTGGTTCTGCCCATGCTGGTGACGTTGTTCACGGCACATTGATGGAACAGCTAACAGGCTAAGCCCACCGCTATATGAAGGCTGAAGGTAAACAGGGAAGACGCAAATATCTACGATACGGCAAAACCCCACGCGTGTCTACCCCACTTGCCAGCAGAATGCAAGCACCGTTGCCACGGGCACCTAACCGGAATGGACCCCGCCTTCCCAGCGTTGAATGGATAGGTGACCGGGCTCACGATACCCTTAGGCCAACCAACGACCAAAGATCGGAAGAGAACATCCATGAGCAATTCCGTGGACAACAGCGACGTTGTCATCCTGTCCGGCGCACGTACCCCGCAGGGCCGGCTGAACGGGCAACTGGCGAGCTTCACCGCCGTCGAGCTCGGGGCGCACGCGATCAAGGCTGCCATTGCTGCGAGCGGAGTGGACTCCGGCCAGGTGGACGCCGTCATCATGGGCCAGGTCCTTCAGGCCGGGGCCGGGCAGAACCCGGCCCGCCAGAGCGCCATCGGCGCCGGCATCGGCTGGAACGTCCCCACCGTGACCATTAATAAGGTCTGCCTTTCCGGGCTTACCGCGGTGATCGACGCGGCGCGGATGATCCGCGCCGGCGACGCCACCGTCGTCGTCGCCGGCGGCCAGGAGTCGATGACACGGGCACCCCACGTCCTCCCCGGCTCCCGCCAGGGGTGGAACTACGGGACCGTCCAGGCGCTGGACGTTGCCGCACACGACGGCCTGACCGACGCGTTCGATGGCCAGTCGATGGGACTGTCCACCGAATCCAAGAACCTGACGCTGGGCATTGACCGGACCGCGCAGGACACTGTGGCCGCCAATTCACACCAGCGCGCCGCCATTGCCTCGAAGAACGGCGTTTTCGACGACGAGATCTCTCCGATCAGCGTCAAGCAGCGCAAGGGGGATCCAGTGGTGGTTTCCACCGACGAGGGCGTCCGGCCGGAAACCACCGTCGAGTCCCTGGCCGGACTGCGGGCAGCCTTCGTCACCGACGGCACCATCACGGCCGGCAACTCCTCTCCCCTGTCCGACGGCGCCTCCGCCCTGGTCCTGACCTCGCGCAAGTTCGCGGAGGAAAACGGGCTGGAGTACCTGGCTGTGGTGGGCAAGCCCGGGCAGGTGGCCGGGCCGGACAACTCCCTCCACTCCCAGCCTTCCAACGCTATCCGGAACGCGCTGGACCGGGCCGGCTGGAGTGCCGCGGACCTGGACTTCATCGAGATCAACGAGGCGTTCGGTTCGGTGGCCGTGCAGTCCCTCAAGGACCTGGACTACCCGCTGGAGCAGTGCAACATTCACGGCGGTGCCATCGCACTGGGCCACCCGATCGGTGCCTCCGGTGCACGGCTGGCACTCCATGCGGCGCATGAACTGAAGCGACGCGGCCAGGGCAAGGCGGCGGTTTCGCTCTGCGGAGGCGGCGGCCAGGGTGAGGCCCTCCTGCTGTTCCGCGACTGATGAACGGCGTTCCGCCGTCGGGACCTAACGTTCCGCCGTCGGGAGCTAACGGGACCGACGGCGGCAGGAACGGCAGGGAGCGGTTCCTTGCCGACGCCGCGGCGCGCGGCCTGGACGTCCAGCTCGTCGAACGGCTGGCGGCCCGCAGCCTCGAGGAGGCG
This sequence comes from Arthrobacter globiformis NBRC 12137, assembly GCF_000238915.1. Taxonomy (GTDB): domain Bacteria; phylum Actinomycetota; class Actinomycetes; order Actinomycetales; family Micrococcaceae; genus Arthrobacter; species Arthrobacter globiformis. The sequence continues at coordinate 51,975 of NZ_BAEG01000078.1, forward strand.
GCCGCGATCCTAGGGATCAGCCCGGCGGACATCGTGAAATCCCTCGTGGTGAAGCACAAGGACGGCAGCTTCCTCTTCGCCCTCATCCCGGGCGACCGCCAGATCTCCTGGCCCAAGCTGCGCAGCCTGGTGGGCGTCAACAAGCTCTCGCTCCCTGCCGCGGACGTGGCACTGGAGGCCACCGGCTATGAGCGCGGCACCATCACGCCGCTCGGCAGCACCACGGCATGGCCTGTCTACGCGGACCGGACCATCGCCGGCAAGCGGATATCCATGGGCGCGGGCCAGCACGGCTACAGCGCATTCGTGGACGCCGATGCCCTGGTCTCGGCCCTCGGCGCGGTGCTCGCGGACATCAGTGAACCCAACTAGGTAGCACATGAGGGCGTTCTCAGCCCTGGGAACGCCCTCAACTGCTACCTAGATTGGGTTAAACGCAGGAATCCCCGCCCACCGGAGTGGACGGGGATTCCTGTACAAGCAGTGTTACTTGAGGGTAACGGTGGCGCCAGCTTCTTCGAGCTGAGCCTTTGCCTTCTCGGCAGCTTCCTTGGTGGCGCCTTCGAGAACAGCCTTGGGAGCGCTGTCAACCAGGTCCTTGGCTTCCTTGAGGCCGAGGGAGGTGATGGCGCGAACTTCCTTGATCACTGCGATCTTCTTGTCGCCAGCAGCTTCGAGGATCACGTCGAAGTCGGTCTTCTCTTCGGCTTCCTCAGCGGCAGCGCCACCGGCGGGGCCGGCAACCGCAACAGCAGCAGCGGTAACTTCGAAGGTCTCTTCGAAGAGCTTGACGAACTCGGAGAGCTCGATGATGGTCAGTTCCTTGAAAGCTTCAATGAGCTCTTCGTTGCTGAGCTTCGCCATGGTGTGGCGTCCTTCCTATAGGTGGTGCTTGGCGGCCTGGGCCGTTGCCTTCACACCGAGTCTGGTTTGAAAGAGAATTAGTTCTCTTCGGTGGCTGCGGCTTCGGCCGGAGCTTCGGTCACTGCTGCTTCTGCGGCCGGGGCTTCTTCAGCGGCGGGGGCTTCGGCTTCAGCCGGAGCACCGTTCTCTTCTTCAAGCTTGAGGCGCAGTGCGTCGATGATGCGTGCAGCAGCGGCAGCAGGGGCCTTGAGGATGCCTGCAACCTTGGCGAGCTGCAGCTCGCGGGACTCGAGTGCTGCCAGGGCAGCAACTTCGCTGGCGTTCAGTGCCTTGCCCTCGAAGTAACCGGTCTTGATGACCAGCTGCTTGTTGGCCTTGGCAAAATCCGTCAGGCTCTTGGCAGCTGCAACTGCGTCACCCTTGATGAACGCGATTGCAGTGGGGCCGGCGAGCTGGCCGTCGAATGCTTCGACACCAGCTTCCTTGGCTGCAATAGCGGTCAGGGTGTTCTTGACGACCGCGAACTTGGTGTCCTGGCCGAGAGAAACACGCAGCTGCTTGAGCTGTGCAACGGTGAGCCCACGGTATTCGGTCAGGACAGCGGCGTTCGATTCCTTGAAATCGTTAGTGATCTCAGCTACTGCTGAAACCTTGGTAGGCGTTGCCATAACCCTCCTTCCGGGGATAGTGCCGGTATTCCGGGTCCCCGCTCAGGTGAGCTAAAACTAAAAACGCCCCGCGCAGATGCACGGGGCTTGGCTCAACGCTGTTCATGACAGCGGAGCTTTGCTTCGTTCACCTGCGCCGGCCGCCCTATGTTCAGGGTCCTTCGTCCGGAAACCCACTGGCCCTTCCGCACACAACTGCAGAGTTGAGCTGAGCTCGAAAGAGTGGGATTCCAACAACCGACGGTCTTTGGTAGTTCAAGCTTACGGGAGGGTTCTGCGGATAACCAAATCGGCCTAGCTCCTGCTCGGTCCCAGGTCCGGCAGTTCCTTCTGCCAGATCCCGGTGACTCCCGCCGTCGTGAACCCGAGCTGGCGGTTGACCGTGAGCAGGTACCGGTTTTCCGGGGCGTTCCACGTGTAGATCACCCGCGCGTCGGGGAACTGCTCCGTGAGTCGCTCCATGTTGGCCACCTTGATGAGCAGGCCGAGCTTGTTGCCGCGGTGAGCCTGCAGCACCACCGTGTCGTCCTGGAAGACGACGTCCTGCCGCTGCGCCAGGACGCTGATGGTGGTCAGCCCCACAAGCGTCTCCGTGGCGATATGCTCGACGGCGGTCACCACCGTGCGCCGTCCCTGGGCGATGGTGACTTCCTCAGCTTCACGCAGGATCCTGGCGTCGAAAACCATACTGTCGTCGTCCGGCCCGGCGTCGCCGCCGGCCTGGTTTTCGAGGGCAGCCACCGCTTCCAGCCAGCGCTCCGGGCAGCGGTCGGTCCAGTGGTGCAAGCGGTAGCGGCCGTTGTTGGCCTCCTGCGCCTCCGCCTCGAGCTCGGCCACCAGCTTGCTGTCCAGCGGCAGCGTGCACGAGCTGAACTGTTCAATATGCTGCAGCGTGTACCCGGTGCGCTGGGCGAAATCCACCTCGCGGCTGCCCAGCGGCACATAGCCCTGGCCAGATCCGGGCACCAGCTGCTCGGGCGCGAATTCGTGCAGGGAGGCGCCCGGGTGGTTGGTGTCCACCAGGATCATGGTGCGGCCCTCCTCCCGGGCGAAGTGCTCGGCAGCTTCCAGCAGCTGCCGGCCCACGCCCTGGCGCTGGTATTCGGGGAGGATGTCCAGCGTGAACTCGGCAAGGTCCAGGTTGTCGGCGAGGGGAAGGGCAATGTCCACGGTGCCCACGATCTCGTCGCCGATTTTCGCCACGAGGATCACCTGGCGCTCGTACGGGTCGTCCAGTTCGAGAAGCTTTTCCAGCGGCGTGTAGGCGAGGTCGTCACTGCCCCAGGTATCCATCCGGACCTTGCGCCCCACCTCCACTGCAGCGAGGAAGTCCGCTGCGTCGGCAGCGTCCACGGAGTCAGGAATCCACAGCCGCTCGATCCGCACCTCTATTGCCATCATCCCCAGCCGTTTCCGCCGCTTGCCCTGAAGGCTGCGGGCTTGAGTCCACGCGGTGTATCCGTCGCCAGCATATGCCGGTTAACGCCGGCGCTGCCACTCGCCGTCGTACCCTGCCGCATGGAAGCCCAGGGCTATATTGATGGCCAGCATGTGGTCATTCTCCGCCGCGTTGAATGTCAGGACCCGCTCCACCTCGGGATGGTCCTTCTGCAGGCGCCGCAGGTTGAGCACCTTGACGAGCATCCCCAGCCGGTGCCCGCGGTGTGTCTGGGCCACGAGAGTGTCGTCCTGCTCGGCCAGCCACGGCTTCTCGTCCGAGTGCTGCAGCACCGAGTAGGCGGCCAGCTCGCCGCTCGACGCGTGCCGGGCCACTGCCACCAGCGATTCCAGGCCCGCCCGCCTCCACTCGTCCTCGACGTGCCGGACGCGCTGGGCATCCCACACCTCGGCGTCGTAGTGCAGCGCCCCTGCCGGGGTGTCCGTGCTCATTTTGGACATGAGCACTGCCATCTCTTCGACGTACTCATCAGGACAGCGGTCGGTCCAGCCGAGAATTTCGTACTGGTCCCCCGCGATGCCGGCTGCCTCGCCTTCCAGCGTGTCAAGGACACCGTCCGACGGCGGCATGTCCAGAGCGCTGAAACGCGTCACCTGCTCGAGGGTGTAACCGGCAGCCGCGGCGAACAGTACGCCGCGGGCCGCGGCCGGGACCCCGCCCGTCCCCGTTCCGGGCCGGAGGATTCCCGGCCCGTCCGGATCGAACCCGGGCGCGTGCTCGGTGAAGGACTGCAGGGTGCTGCGTCCGTTCTCCGCCGCCAGTGCCTCCGCATGCCGCAGGAGGGCCTGGCCGATGCCGCGGCCGCTGTACCCGTCGAGGACGTCCACCCTGAGGAACGCATCCTGGAGGTTCTCCTTTTGGGTAAACCGCACCCAGGACCTTGCCACCATGCGGCCGTCCAGCCGTACGAAGAAGAGCCGCAGCTTCTCGTAGTCGTCGTCGCGCCACGCCTCCAGCCTGGCCTTGCGGGGCGTTGCCCGGTCCAGATTGCCCCAGGTCTCCAGCGCCAGGGCGTCGCTGAGGTCGCTGAATTCGAGGAAGTCCGTGGCGTCGGGCGCGTCAAGTGACGCAGGCAGGAACAGCGGCTCGATCCGGTAGGAGGGCGTCGTCACCGGATCAGCCTAGCCGCAACGCCCTGAGTCCAACAGGGCGAGCCGACGCGCCGAACGGGAGTCCCGCCGTCGTACTTTAGTGCGATAAGGGCCACGGAATGCAAAAGGACCGCCCGGCACATGCCGGACGGTCCTTTGGTGCTGGCCGGATACTCGGCCGCAGGTTCGCGAGGGTTACGCCTCGATGAGAACCTTGGTGACGTTGGGGTCAACGGAGATGCCGGGACCGAACGTGGTGGCAACCGTTGCCTTCTGGATGTAGCGGCCCTTGGAAGCGGACGGCTTCAGGCGGAGCACCTCTTCGAGGGCAGCGGCGTAGTTCTCGGCCAGCTTGGTGGCGTCAAACGAAACCTTGCCGATGATGAAGTGCAGGTTGGAGTGCTTGTCGACGCGGAAGTCGATCTTGCCGCCCTTGATGTCGTTGACAGCCTTGGTGACATCGGGGGTGACGGTGCCGGTCTTCGGGTTCGGCATCAGGTTACGCGGACCCAGGACCTTACCGAGGCGGCCAACCTTGCCCATGAGGTCAGGGGTGGCAACGGCTGCGTCGAAGTCGGTCCAGCCGCCGGCGATCTTTTCGATCAGGTCGTCGGAACCAACGAAGTCGGCGCCGGCAGCGATTGCTGCTTCGGCCTTCTCGCCCGTGGCGAACACGAGGACGCGGGCGGTCTTACCGGTGCCGTGCGGCAGGTTGACGGTGCCGCGGACCATCTGGTCGGCCTTGCGGGGGTCAACGCCCAGACGGAAGGCGACCTCAACGGTGGCGTCGAACTTGGACGGGTTGGTGTCCTTGGCGAGCGTCACTGCCTCGAACGGCGCGTAGAACTTCTCCGCGTCGATCTTGGCTGCGGCTGCCTCGTATGCTTTGCTGCGCTTTGCCATGCTGCTTATTTCTCCTTGTGCAGTTGTGGTCTGCGGACCGCGCTGGGCCCTGCCACAGCCGCGAGTCCGACTGTTCTTATCCGTGCGGACTAGCGGCATTTCAATGTTTCAGTGGTGCCGGTTTCCCGGCGGTGCTGCCCGGCGTCGTTTCCGGTTTCCCGGACCCGGCGCCGCATCAGCGGGGAATTAACCCTCGACGGTGATGCCCATGGAGCGGGCGGTGCCGGCGATGATCTTCGCTGCGCCTTCGAGGCTGGTGGCGTTGAGGTCTTCCATCTTGGTGGAGGCGATCTCGTTGACCTGGGCCTGGGTCAGCTTGGCAACCTTGACGGTGTGCGGGGTAGCCGAACCCTTGGCGACGCCTGCAGCCTTCTTGATGAGCTCTGCAGCCGGCGGGGTCTTGGTGATGAACGTGAACGAACGGTCTTCGTAGACGGTGATTTCAACAGGAATAACGTTGCCGCGCTGGGCTTCCGTCGCAGCGTTGTACGCCTTGCAGAATTCCATGATGTTGACGCCGTGCTGGCCAAGCGCAGGACCGATCGGCGGGGCCGGGTTAGCGGCACCTGCCTGGATCTGCAGCTTGATGAGGCCGGTGACCTTCTTCTTGGGAGCCAATGTAGGGTCCTTCTCTCAAATGCGTCCTGGGACACAGGAGCGTGCCTCAGGTGGTTGACCGCCATGGCGAGGCGGTCGGCCGTTCCGGAACTGCTAAAGCGGGCCGCTTCGGAACGAAATCTGTGGTGATCAGCTAGATCTTGGTGACCTGGTTGAAGGCCAGCGTGACCGGGGTCTCGCGTTCGAAGATGGACACCAGAACGACGAGGGTCTGGGAATCCACCTTGATCTCGGAGATCGTGGCGGGCAGGGTCTCGAACGGGCCCTCCTTAACGATGACCGATTCGCCGACCTCGAAGTCGACGTTCACCGGAGCGGCAGCCTGCTTGGTGGGCTTGCCCTTCTCGGCCTGCTCCTCTTCGAAGACCGGGGCCAGCATGGAGAAGACCTCATCGAGGCGCAGCGGCACGGGGTTGTGGGCGTTGCCCACGAAGCCGGTGACACCCGGGGTGTGGCGGACGGCGCCCCACGAGGCGTCGGTCAGGTCCATGCGGACCAGCACGTAGCCGGGGATGCGGACGCGGTTGATGACCTTGCGCTGAGCGTTCTTGATCTCAACGACTTCTTCCATCGGAACCTGGATTTCGAAGATGTAATCTTCCATGTCCAGGGTCTGGATGCGGGTCTCAAGGTTGGCCTTGACGCGGTTTTCGTAACCTGCGTAGGAGTGGATGACGTACCAGTCACCCTCCTGGCGGCGCAGCTTGGACTTGAACTCTTCGGCCGGGTCGGTGGCCTGGGCGGCAGCAGCGGCCAGGACGTCGGTCCCTTCGGCGCCTTCCTCGGCGTCCTCTCCGGTCACGTCGTCGGCGTCGGCGTCAGTCACGTCGTCGGCGTCGTCTCCGGTCACGTCGTCGTCAGCGTCGTCAGCGTCGGTCTCGGCGTCGTCTTCAAAATCGGCGTCGCCTTCGGAATCGGGCGCAGCAGACTCAACCTCGGAGCCCTCAGCGGACTCAGCCGCGGGGTTCTGGGTTTCATCCAGCTCAGTCTCAGTTACCTCGAGCTCCTGCTCAGACACTTGGTCTCCTGCTTCCTCATTGCCTAATTGCCTATTTAAATGGCTCAATTCCGCACACCCCGCAGCTCCTTGCCGGAATCCGGCCGGGGAGCCCACGCAGTCTGCGGACCGATCGCCTTAGTTGTCCGTGGCGCCTGTACCGCTGAAGACCCAGCTCACCGCGGAGCCGAACGCCAGGTCCAGCAGAGTGACGATCACCATCATGATGACTACGAATACGAGCACCACAAGCGTGTAGTTGATCAGTTCCTTGCGGGTAGGGGCAACGACCTTCTTCAGTTCGCCAATGACCTGGCGGATGAAGAGTGCAATGCGAGCGAAGAAGCCAGCCTTGGCGGCGTTCTTAGCGGGGCGGCCCTTGGAGCTGCTTGCAGCTGTTTCGGTCACCTGTTCCTCACTCATCCTCGCAAGTCGGATTACCCGGCTCTGAACTGAACCTTTGATTGCTGCGCTTGCTCCGGCTTTCGCCGGAACAGCCTGCGCAGGGCAGACAGGACTCGAACCTGCAACCTGCGGTTTTGGAGACCGCTGCGCTACCAATTGCGCCACTACCCTATGGATCAAAAACCGATGAGGCCGCACTTTTCCCCAAGGCCATCTGGGGCGCACGTCATCATCCGTGTTTTCAACACCGGAGAACCAGTCTACGCAACAACTGCGCTTACGTCGAACCAGCCTCATTTCGGACCGTTTTCAGCTTCTGGATCCGCGCTGCACCGCAGTCACAAAGCCGTGTTCCACCTCGAACGATCCGGTGAACAGCATAGAGTAGATTTCGTCGAAATCCACCATTCAGCTCACCAGCTGCAAGCGAAGAACGGACCTGCCATGTCTTCCGCCCGCGTTTCCCAACGCATTTCTGCCATTGCCGAATCCGCCACCCTGGCTGTCGACGCCAAGGCCAAGGCGCTGAAGGCGGCCGGCCGGCCGGTGATTGGCTTCGGTGCGGGCGAGCCCGACTTCCCCACCCCGGACTACATCGTCCAGGCCGCCATCGACGCCGCCAGCCAGCCGAAGTACCACCGCTACTCCCCCGCCGGCGGTCTGCCCGAGCTGAAGAAGGCTATTGCCGAGAAGACGTTCCGGGACTCCGGCTACAAGGCTGACCCGTCCCAGGTGCTGGTCACCAACGGCGGTAAGCAGGCCGTCTACAACACGTTCGCCACCCTCGTGGATCCGGGCGACGAAGTGATCGTGCCCACGCCGTTCTGGACCACCTACCCCGAGGCCATCCGTCTCGCCGGCGGCGTTCCGGTGGAGGTCTTTGCCGGCCCGGAGCAGGACTACCTGGTGACTGTGGAGCAGCTCGAAGCAGCCGTCACGGACCGCACAAAGATCCTGCTGTTCGTGTCGCCGTCGAACCCCACCGGCTCCGTCTACTCGCCCGAGCAGGTTGCCGAAATCGGCAAGTGGGCCGCCGCCAAGGGCCTGTGGGTGGTCACCGACGAGATCTACGAGCACCTGACGTACGACGGCGTGCCCTTCACCTCCATCGCCACCGCCGCCCCCGAGCTGGGTGACAAGGTAGTGATCCTGAACGGTGTTGCCAAGACCTATGCGATGACCGGCTGGCGCGTGGGCTGGATGATCGGACCCGCCGATGTCATCAAGGCCGCCACCAACCTGCAGTCGCACGCCACGTCCAACGTGTCCAACATCCCGCAGATCGCCGCCCTGGCAGCAGTCTCCGGCCCGCTCACCGCGGTGGATGAGATGAAGGTCGCCTTCGACCGCCGCCGGAAGGCCATCGTGGATGGGCTCAACGCGATTGAGGGCGTTGAATGCCCGACGCCGAAGGGCGCCTTCTACGTGTACGCGGACGTCCGCGCGCTGCTGGGTAAGGAATTCCCGACGGCGAACGGCACGGTCCGCCCGGAGACCTCGGCCGCGCTTGCGGCGCTGATCCTGGACGAGGTGGAGGTCGCCGTGGTGCCCGGTGAGGCTTTCGGCCCGTCCGGCTTCCTGCGCCTGTCCTACGCCCTGGGCGATGAAGACCTCGCCACCGGCGTCGGCCGCCTCCAGGACTTCCTCGGCAAGGCGCAGTAACCCAGACGCTCCCTCACGTCCTGCAGGAAAACCACGGATTCTCCCTCAGATCCTGCAGAAATAAGCCCAAACGCTTCCGCACCGAAAAAGGTGCGGGAGCGTTTGGGCTTTATTCGAGGACGTGACGGCCTGATCGGAAGCTTGAGGAATGCCCGCGCTAGAGGAGGCGGCGCTCGGCGGCCCACTTGGTCAGTTCGTGGCGGCTGGACAGCTGCAGCTTCCGGAGCACGGCCGAGACATGGGTTTCCACGGTCTTGATCGAGATGAAGAGCTCCTTGGCTACCTCCTTGTAGCTGTAACCGCGGGCGATCAGCCGCATCACCTCGAGTTCCCTGGCTGAGAGTTTGTCCAGTTCATCGTCGGCGATGTCTGCCGGGGCGGTGCCGAAGGCGTCCAGGACAAAGCCTGCCAGGCGTGGTGAGAACACGGCGTCGCCACCGGCGACCCGGAACACGGCGTCGGTGATCTCCGCGCCGGAAATGGTCTTCGTAACATAGCCGCGGGCACCGGCCCGGATGACCGCCACGACGTCTTCGGCCGCATCGGAGACGCTCAGTGCAAGGAAACGCGTGGTTCCCAGGAGCGCCGCGGAACCGGTGATGACTTCCCGTCCTCCCCCGCCGCGGCCGCCGGGCAGGTGCACGTCCAGCAGCACGACATCGGGCCGCGCAGCGGCAATAACCTCGATGGCCTGTTCCACGGTGCCGGCCTCGCCCACCACCACCACGCTCGGGTCGAGGTCAGCCTTGAGGCCGGACCGGAAAATCGCGTGGTCATCCACGATCACAACCCGCACCGTTCGTCCCGCCGCGCTTGCCCCTGCTGGTGTAGTCATGACTTTCCTTCCCCGTTGTCCGCGACGTCCGCAGGCAGCCTGAGGCGCACCTCTGTGCCGTCAGGTCCGCTGTTGATGGCGGCGTTGCCGCCGTGCCGTTTCATCCGGCCAATGATTGATTCCCGCACACCCAACCTGTCCTGCGGGACTGCGCTCAGTTCAAAGCCCGGGCCGCGGTCCTTGACGAAGACTTCCGCGCCGCCGTCGGACACCTCCAGATAGACAGAGACGGGACCGCCGCCGTGGCGGGCAGCGTTCAGCATGGCCTCGCGGCTGGCCTGGACCAGCGCCTCATGGCGCTCGGTCATGTCCGTGTCGCCCACGGTCACGACGTCGACGGCGTTTCCGAGCCCGTCCTCAACCTCCGCAGCGGCGGCCTTGATCCGGTCCGAGAGCTGGCCGGCATCGCGGGCGGGGTCCTTGAAGAGCCAGCCCCGCAGCTCGCGCTCCTGCGCTCTCGCCAGGCGGACGACGTCGTGCTCGTTGCCGGCACGGCGCTGGATCAAGGCAAGGGTCTGGAGTACGGAGTCGTGCAGGTGGGCCGCGATCTCGGCCCGCTCGGTCGCCCGCACGCGGCCGGCCCGTTCTGTCTCGAGGTCGCGCCAGAACTTCAGGCCCCAGGGCAGCAGCACCAGCGCCACGCCGCCCAGCACGGCCACGGACGCGAGCAGCGCGAGCCAGGTCTGCTGCCATGAGCCCGACCCGGAGACCATGACCAGCACCCCGGCCACCACGAGCGCGAGGCCCGCTGCCAGCCGCGCCCATCCACCGGCCTGGTCCGCCTTGGTTTTGTCGACGAGCCCGGCCCGGCGGGTTTCATCCAGCTGCATCCAGGCAATGGCCGCGCCGCCGAGTATTGCCGCCGCCGGGATCAACGTGCCAAGGGGCACCTCCACGCCCAGCAGCCTGGCGATCAGGATCGCGGCGACGAGCAGGAGCCCGGCGCCCAGCAGGATCTCCTTGCCGTAGCGCATGCTCCGGATCCGGAACCATGTGCTGCCGGGAGCGGCGGCAGGCGCGGGGGGCTGGGAAACGGTGCCGGCGTCGTACTCCCCCGAGGGCGGGGGGACGGCGGAAAATGAAGGATCCGCGCCCGAGAAAGGAACAGGGCCGGGCGGCGGGCCGGACTGGAGGCTCACCGGCGGCAGGCTCACGGCGGGGGCAATGGGCGACGCCGGACGGCGGGCATTGCGTTTGGCGTTTTCGTCCGCGGTGGGAACCATGATCCACAGCCACGCGTAGAACGCGAGCCCTGCGCCCCCGGCGAAAGCAGCCACCACCATGCCGATCCGGACCATGCGCACCGGCCAGCCAAGATGAACCGCCAGGCCTGAGCAGACGCCGGCGATCAGGCGGTCGCTGCTGCGGACCAGGGGTGGGCGGACAGGGGCAGTGGTCATGCATCAATCCAAACACGGATCAGGGTTCCCGGGTCCCGTTGTGAGGGTGAACCCGGGGTAAGTCAGGGACGACTCAGGGTGTTCCCCAATAGAGGACTGACCAGCACAAACGGCAGTATCGAAGTATGAACTCGCAGAACCCCAACCCCAATGAAGGCCGGCAGCCGGTCACCCCGTCCGGGGGCAGCACCGGCCAGGATCCGGAGCACCCCGCCGGACCGGAAAACACGGAACCGGAAAACACAGAACCGGCAAACGGCGCCGGGCCGGAAAACCCCACTGAGCCACTGTTCCCGCCGCCCGCGTCCGGCGCTCCCGCATACGGCGCTCCCGGTTACGGGCGGGCCGCCCAGCCGCTGGACTTCTTCGACTGGATCCGCAGCCACGGCGTACACCGGGGACGCGACCGCTGGATCGGCGGCGTCTCGAGCGGCATCGCCGAAAGGATGGGCATCGATCCGCTGATCGTGCGCGGCATTTTCATCGTGCTGACGCTGTTCGCGGGAATCGGCGTCCTCCTGTACGGCCTGGGCTGGGCCCTGCTGCCTGAGCCCGACGGCCGGATCCACACCCAGGAGGCGGGCGCTGGCCGCTGGAGCACGGGCATGACGGGCGCGCTCATCACCTCGATCGTCGGCCTAACCGGCATGGGCGGCGGCTTCTGGGGATGGGGCCACGACGGCTTCGGCTTCTTCTGGGCCCTGTTCTGGATCGGCGGCGTCATCTACCTCATCTACTTCCTGACGCAGCGCAACAAAAACCGCACCGGTGCAACGGTGAACGGCACCACCGGGGGCCGGTCGGCGTACGGCTACGCACCGGCCGGCAACGCACCAGCGAATGCCGCCACGGGATCCGCCACGTCACCGTTCCCGGCGTCATCCTTCGCTGCCGGCGGCCATGCGCCTGCCCAGCCCTACACTGTGCCGCCGACTCCGGACGCCATCCCGTCGTACGGCGTCAATGAACCGTACGGCCCCACAGCCCCCTACGGCGGCGGCCTTCCGCCGCGCCGGCCCGCTCCGGTCCCTGCCCCGGTTCCGGCGCCCAAGCCGAGGCCGAGCGGCCCGGGCGCGCCGGCCGTCGCCATCACCGCCGGACTGGCGCTGCTGGCGGGCGGCACGCTCAAAGCGCTCGACGCCGGCAACCTAATTGATCTGGGCGAGTCGGTCAACGCCGTGGTCTGGGCAGCCGGTGCAGCGGTCCTTGGGCTTGGCATCCTGCTGGCCGGAATGCGCGGCAGGACCTCGGGCGCCCTCGGGTTCTTCGCCGTCGTTGCGCTCATCGTGGGCGGCATCTTCAGCGCCGTGCCCAACGGTGACCGGTTCCGCTTCCAGAATGCGGACTGGAATCCCGTCACCATCGAGCAGGCCCGCCAGGGCTTCCAGATCACCGGAGGCCGCGGAACTGTCGACCTGACCGGCCTGAACCTGAACCCGCCACTGGGCAGCGACGTCGTAATCCCCCTGGACGCCACGGCCAGCAACGTGACGGTCATCATTCCACGTACCGTGCCGGTGGATGTCCGCGCCGACATGACCCTGGGCAACCTCAACGAGGGCACGGGCAGCCGGGGCGGGATCACCTCCCGGCAAAGCAGCTACAACTCGGACAAGCCCGGCGCCAGGCTGATCCTCCAGATCGACGGCACCGTGAGCAACATCGCCATCCAGGAAGGAAACTGACATGAGCAGTTTTGATCCGTCACCGGACACCAACCCTGCGCCCAAGCCGTCCACCGGGGCCACGGACGAACCCGCCGAAGCACCGGCCCGCGTAGGCACCATCGTCTGGGGGCTGGTGATCCTCGCACTGGCCGTGCTGATCGTCATCTCCCAGCTGGGAATCGTGGTCCTGAACGGGACATATGTGCTGATCGGCCTGATGATCGGGGCCGGGGCCGCCCTGGTGATCGGCGGGCTGCTCTCAGCACGGAAACGTGACAACAGCGCAACAAACGGGAAGTCTTAAGCCATGGAAAAGTTCTACAGCATTGTCAGGGGCCTTGGCCTGAAGCGCGGACCGCAGCGCTGGCTGGGCGGCGTGTGCGGCGGGATCGCCGAGAAGCTGAACGTGGATGTGGCATTCGTCCGGATCGGTTTCCTCCTCTTGTGCCTGCTGCCCGGACCGGCCATCGTGTTCTACCTCGCGGCGTGGCTGATCCTGCCGGACCAGAACAACTCGATTGCGCTTGAATCCTTCCTCGAAAAGCGCGGCACGGGCCGGTAGTAACCGCCCAAAGCTGGCAGCCGCCGTCGTCCGTTATGCAGTGCCCCCGTTCCCTCCGGAACGGGGGCACTCCGCTGTCCCGAACCGTGCCGGCCCCTGGCGTCCGGGGCTCCCGCGGCTCCCGCGGATGTAACCGTTTGTGTCCTACCCCACACTCCCCACTAGAATCTCTAATTGAGCTCAGCGTGGCGCTCTGCCCGTAAAACCTTCGAACCAGGATTTGAGCCAAGAAAATGAAAATCGGAATCCTCACCAGCGGCGGCGACTGCCCCGGACTGAACGCGGTTATCCGCGGCGCCGTCCTCAAAGGCATTGCCATCCACGGCCACGAATTCGTGGGGTTCCTCGATGGTTGGCGCGGAGTCGTGGAGGGTGACATCATCCCCATTCCCCGTACGCTTGTCCGCGGTATTGCCAAGCAGGGCGGCACCATCCTGGGCACGTCCCGGACCAACCCGTTCGAGAACGGCGGCGGACCCGACGTCATCAAAGCCCACATGGACCGGCTGGGCATCGACGCCATCATCGCCATTGGCGGTGAAGGAACCCTCGCGGCCGCCAAGCGCCTCACCGACGCCGGCCTGAAGATCGTCGGCGTTCCCAAGACCGTGGACAACGACCTCGACGCCACCGATTACACCTTCGGCTTCGACACGGCCGTGCAGATCGCCACGGAGGCCATCGACAGGCTGCGGACCACCGGCGAGTCCCACCACCGCTGCATGATCGCTGAGGTCATGGGCCGCCACGTCGGCTGGATCGCCCTGCATGCCGGCATGGCCTCCGGCGCGCACGCCATCCTCATCCCGGAGCAGAAAGTCAGCATCGAGCAGATCACCAAATGGGTGACCGAGGCCCATGACCGTGGCCGCGCCCCGCTCATCGTTGTGGCCGAAGGGTTCGTGCCGGAGCACATGGAGAGCCCCCACTCCGAACGCGGTCTGGACACCTTCGGCCGTCCCCGGCTGGGCGGCATCGCCGACCAGCTGGCACCGGAGATCGAAGCCCGGACCGGCATCGAGACCCGGGCCACCATCCTGGGCCACATCCAGCGCGGCGGCGTCCCCTCCGCTTTCGACCGTGTCCTGGCCACCCGCCTGGGCATGGCCGCCGTCGACTCCGTGGTGGAGGGCCGCTGGGGCACCATGGTGTCGCTGAACGGCACCGACATTGACCATGTTGGCTTCGAAGCCGCGCTGGGCAAGCTGAAGGTCGTCCCGCAGCACCGCTACGACGAAGCCGCGGTCCTCTTCGGCTAAGCCCGTTCCCCCGGCTGGCTTCCCGCAGCGCGAATGTACAGTTGTGGCCCCTGATTCTCCGGAGTCAGGGGCCACAACTGTACGTTCGCGCCTGATGGGCGGCCGGGATCGGTAGGCTGGGATCATGAGCCTTGACCCCGGATCCGCCGCCATCATCCAGCTTGCCTGGGCGCGCCGCCTGGGGCTCGACGACGGCGCTTTCGCCCGCGCCCTGGAAACCGGCGAGCGGATCACCAGGGTTGATGATTCCGCGCACTCGGTCGAGTTCGTGCGCCTGTTCGGCAGCTCGGCCCTGGTGGGTCCGCAGTGGGCCCTGGATGCCGCGGCAGGCATTTCCGATGAGGAGATGGCCCAGCACGTCACCCTGCTGACCATCACCCGGACGCACGGGGGCCACGGCCAGGGCTCCGCGGCGCTCTTCTTCGCCGACGACCTGCCGCTGCTGCAGACCGCGGAGGAGCTGACGGTGTCGCACGGCAATCCGGAGGCCATCGAGCTTGAGGGTCTGTGTCCGCCCGATGACGTGAACGAGGTGGGCCTGTCCGACCTCGAGAACCGCTACACCATCATTCACGACGACGAGGGGCAGCGGATGCCCGTGGCCTGCGGCGCCTACTCCGAATGGGAAGGCATTCTGGCCCACATGGGGGTTCTCGTGGCCCCCGAGTGGCGGCGCCGCGGACTGGGATCGCTCGCGGCCTCGGTGGCAGCCCACGAGGCCCTGGCCTCCGGGCTGACGCTGCAGTGGCGCACCGACGTCAGCAACAAGGGTTCACTGGCGACGGCACGCAGCCTGGGCTTTTCCACCGGCGGCATCCATACCAGCGTGCTGCTCGGCCAAGTGCGTTAGCGCGTCGCCGCCTCCGCGTCGTGGCCGGCAGCGGGCCGCTGCCCGCCCCATCCCTGGACCGCCTTGGGCCGGGCGAAGAACAGTGCCACCGCGGCGCCGAGCACAATCACAGCCGCAGGCAGCATGATTGATTGGCCCATCGCCGTCGCGAAGCCGTCATGCAGGGCGGGAGGCAACTGGCCGCCGAAGCCGCCGGCCTCACCCGAACCCCCTGGCGTCCCGCCGGGGGCCGCCGGAAGTTCCGCCGCGAGCCTGGCCTGCATGAGGACGGCGATGGCGGCACTGCCGAGGACAGCACCGATCTGCCGCGTGGTGTTGTAGACGCCCGCGCCGGCCCCCGCCTGCCGCATCGGCAGGTTGCGGGTTGCGGTGGAGCTCAACGGTGCCCAGATGCCCGCATTCGCGAAGCCGAGCACCGCGCTGGGCAGCAGGAACAGCCACACCGGGGTGTCCGGATGCATGAGTGCTGAATTCCAGAACAGCGCCACCGCCATGAGGAGCAGGCCGGTGGACGTGATGTATTTGGGGTTCACCCGGTCAATGATCTTCCCCACCAAGGGCGCCAGCCCGCCGGAAATCAGCGCCATGGGCGCCATCATCAGGGCAGACTGCGTAGGAGTCATGTCCCGCACGATCTGGTAGTAGAAGATGAGCGGCAGGCCAAAAGCCGTGACAGTGAATCCCACGGTGGTGATCCCGACGTTCGCCAGCGAGAAGTTGCGGTCCCGGAAGAGCGCCAGCGGAAGCAGCGGCTCACCCTTGTTGGCCGCCTGCCAGCCGACAAAAAGCGCCAGCACCACGATGCCGCTGATGATCAGCCCCCACACTGTCACCGGCCCGGTGATGGTTCCCCAGTCGTACGTCTCGCCTTCCTGGATGCCAAAGACCAAAAGGAAAAGTCCGACGGCGCTGAGCACCACGCCGGGGATGTCGAACCGGTGCGGGTGGGTGGTGAGGGACGGAACGAAGCGCCAGGCAAGGATGAAGCCCACGATCCCGACGGGCACGTTGATGAAGAAGATCCACTCCCAGCCAAGGCCGTCCACGAGCACACCGCCCAGAATGGGGCCGACGAGCGTCGCCACACCGGCGGTGGCACCCCACAGACCCATGGCGGCGCCGCGCCCGTCCGGCGGGAAGATCCTGGTGATCACGGCCATGGTCTGCGGGGCCATCAGCGCTGCGCCGAGGCCCTGCAGGACGCGGGCGGCGATGAGCATGCCCACGGTGCCGGACAGCCCGCACCACAGCGATGCGAGGGTGAACACCACGAGGCCCGCAAGGTACAGCCGCTTGGGTCCGAACCTGTCGCCGAGCCTGCCGGTGATCAGCAGCGGCACCGCATACGCCAGCAGATAGGCGCTGGTGACCCAGATGACGGCGTTGATGTCCGTATCCAGCCCCTCCATGATCCGCGGGTTGGCCACCGAAACGATTGTGGTGTCGATCAGGATCATGAAGAACCCTATGACGAGGGACCAGAGTGCAGGCCAGGGCCTGCTGACATTCTCCAAAATGCCTAGCCCAGCAATTCCAGGATGTCGTCGCGGGCGAACATCCGGGCGGCGTCACGTGCTGAGGGGGAACCGGCGTCGGGATCTGCTCCCGCGTCAACCAGCGCCCGGACGACGTCCGGGTAGCCCTTGAACACGGCGCCTGCCAGCGGGGTCTGTCCCTTGTCGTTGGCGGCATTGGCGTCGGCGCCGTGGTGCAGGATGAGCTGGACGGTTTCGGCGTGGCCGTGGTAGGCGGCGAGCATGACCAGCGAGTCGCCGGCGTGGTTGGTCAGCGTGGCCGGGGCGCCCGCGTTGAGGTAGCTGCGCAGCAACTCGGTGTCACCCTTGCGGGCAGCGTCCAGGAGGGTGCGTGCCAATTCGAGGGTTTCCTCGTCCGGCTGCTGGGAAGCGGGCTGCTCTGAAGCCCCGGCCCCGGGTGCGGTGGAGTCTGTCATTTGTGGGTCCCCCTCAGGAATCCTGTCTGCCTTCCGACGACCTGTCCGGCGTCGGGCGCCACGATCACTTCCTGCGCGGCTGTGTACGGTTCATCCCCGTCCATTACCGTCAGTATTTCATCCGGGGCGACCGAACGCTTGATGACTGCCAGCGCGATGGGGCCCATCTCGTAGTGCTGCGCCACGGACGTCACGGTGCCCACCTTGCGCTCCCCCACCCGGACCTCGCTGCCGGCAGCCGGCAGGGTGTGCTGGGAACCGTCGAGCTGCAGGAACACGAGGCGCCGCGGCGGGTGGCCAAGGTTGTGCACGCGGGCAATCGTCTCCTGGCCCTTGTAGCAGCCCTTGGCCAGGTGCACGGCGGTGCGGAGCAGGTCCAGTTCATGCGGAATGGTCTTGTCGTCCGTTTCAGCGCCGAGCCTCGGACGCCAGGCGGCGACGCGCAGGGCTTCGGCGGAAAGGACACCTGCGAGCTTCCGGTCCCCCACCGTCTCTTCGAGCTCCGCCGCCGGCACGAGGTATTCGAACCACGGACGTTCGGCGCCGGGGTGGGTGTCCTCCGGGACCACGGCGTATGAGTAGCCGCCCGCGGCGACGTGGGGCCAGGGGTCCTGCCACACCAGCAGGCCGGACCATTCGGGCACAGCCTTGGTGGATCCCACCACCGCCCACTCGGCCGACACGTCCGCCACCTCGACGCGGAGCATGAACTTCATCCTGGTCAGCCACTCGGCCAGGGGACCAGCTTCGGCCGCCTCGACGATCAGCCAGGTGGTCCCGCCATCGTCCACCACGCGCGCATCGAACTCAATGCGGCCCTGGACACTCAGGAGCAGCAGCTCGGTGGACTCAGCGGGCTGGAGATTGGCGACTTGCTGGGAGGACAGCGTGTTGAGCCAGCTCAGCCGGTCCGGTCCGGTGACCGTCACCACTCCGCGGTGGGAAAGATCGACGACGGCGGTTCCGGCCGCCAGTGCGCGCTGCTCCCGCAGGGGTTCGCCGTAGTGGGATGCGACGCCGGCGTCGGCGCCGGCCGCTTCAACGGCGCCAGGGCGCGACAGCAGAGGGCTCTTGGTAGTCATATGAAGGGGAACGTCCTTGGCTGGGAGGGTATTCCGGCCACCTAGCGGTACTCCGGGTTTTCGAAACCGAATTTGGTTCCGGCCTTCCATTCTTCCGGAAGGTTGCCGTAGGCGGGAATTCCGCCGGCGTCCTTGAGCGTCCGGGCCAGGTGCAGGAGGTTCCACGTCATGAATGTGGTGTTCCGGTTCGTGAAGTCACTCTCCGGGCCGCCCGATCCCTCATCGAGGTAGCTGGGCCCCGGCCCGACGGGGCCGATCCAGCCGGCGTCGGCCTGCGGCGGGATGGTGAAGCCGATGTGCTGCAGGCTGTAAAGGACGTTCATGGAACAGTGCTTGATGCCGTCCTCGTTGCCGGTGATCAGGCAGCCGCCCACCTTCGGGTAAAAGGCCCACTGGCCCTTCCCGTTGAGCTCGCCCGAATGGGCGTAGAGCCGCTCGATGAGCTTCTTGGTTTGCGAGGAGTTGTCGCCCAGCCAGATGGGTCCGGCCACCACCACGATGTCCGCTTCCTTGACGGCCGGGTACAGCTCGGGCCATGCATCCGTGGCCCAGCCGTGATCCCGCATGTCCGGGTACACGCCGCTAGCGATGTCGTGGTCAACGGTACGGATGACCTGCGTGGCCACGCCCTGCTTCTCCATGATCAGCCGACTTACCGTGATCAGACCCTCGGTGTTGCTCTTCTCCGGCGAACGCTTGAGCGTGCCATTGAAGTACACGGCTTTGAGGTCGCTGTAGTCAGCCGGGGGCTGGGACTCATCCATCGGACACTCCATCGGATTGCTGCGGACTCAGGATTGAAGACCTGAGGCCAAAGTAGCCGAAGGGAGCGCCGGCGAACAGTGCCAGCGCCACGGAAGCGACGGTGCGGAGGCAGCGGTTCTGAAGCAGCGGGGCGGCTGCGGTCAGCTGACCTTTTTAAGGAACGCCGAGGCGTGCGCCTCGAGGCCGTTGCCAGCCTCAACAACCGGTTCGGCAGCCGGTTGTGCAGCCGCGCCGGACGCCGACGGGCGGCCGGTGGCCACGTCCCACCGCCAGAGCAGGTTGCCATCCACCAGCCCGAAGATCCGGGTGGCCGCACTGTAGTCCTTGGAGTGGCTGCCGCGCATCACCATGTCGGTGCTTAGCTGGATCTGCGGACCCTTGATCTGCCCGTAGTACAGCTCCGAAATGCCACCCGGGTGGCTGATGGAGACCGAGATGTCGAAGCCGCCATCCTTGTTGCGGAGGGCTTCCACCTCATCGGCGCTTTTCAGCACGGGCACGATGTCCCCGGGAACCAGGCCGGGGCCGCTGTCGGCCTCCAGCTGTTTGCGCTCCAGGGCCCAAAATCCGGTCTCAACAGTGAGCGGCCGGAGCTTGGTGCCGTCCTCGTCGGTCAGCCAGCTTTCCGCACGGTACTGCAGGTACGGCAGACCGTTGTGGGTGAAGGAAACATGCTGCAGGAAGTGCTCTGAACCTTCATCTCCGGCCCCGAGCCGGCCACGGCCCTCCCACTCGCCGATGAGCCAGGAGAGGGGAACCAGTTCGGGGGTCAGGTCTGTAGGAATTTCAATAGGCACAGCCGCTACCTCTCGAAACCGCTAAGCAGGGGTTACCGCTGTCCTTTGAACAGTCGGTAGACAACAAAACCGGCAAACCAGGCCATGGACAGGCTGGCAACGCCGAGCAGGACAAGGAAGAAGATTTCAAATGCAAGTACGGACATGATGCCATCCTAACCCGTCAGGAGATGAGTAGTTTGTCTATGAAGTAGGCGAGCGAACCGACCGCCGCAATCGGCGCCAGACCCATGCCCAGGGCAGCGGGAAAGTTCAGCGGAGCGCCCCGGAGTGTCACCAGCCTGCGGAAACTGACCAGGACCGCTCCCACCACAACACCGAACACTGCGGCGGGCAAAACGGCGATGTCGGAGAACACCAGCCCGGCCAGCGGCCCGGCCAGTCCGGCCAGGGTGATGCCCAGCGGCGCAATGATCCGGTCGGGCCAGCGAATGAGGCCGGCGAGCAGTGCGACGGCGGCGCTGATGCCCGCCACCAGCACCATCTCCTTGACGCCGTTGAACCTGGCGCTGGCGATCCATCCGGAGCCCAGGCAGGACAGGAGGACCCCCACGCTGCAGCCGAGCGTCGACTCGAGGCGCTGCGCCTGGCCGGTGCCGCGCACCAGCTGGACGAGGAAGACCGCGCCGACACCCAGGGCAATGAAGCCGGGCGTCCAGTTGAGGTAGCCGGGGGCGGCGGCGAAAGAGGCTGCAACGGCAGAGCCGGCCCCTGACAGCCCGATCACTGCGGCCAGGGTTTTCTTGGCGGGGATTTCCAGGTAGTGCGGCCAGCCAACGCCGATCGCCAGGGCAAACAGCGCAGCAACCGCCAGGAGGACATCCGGGGTCCGGAAGACGCTGGCCACCAGCGTCGCCAGACCCACCAGGCCAACGACTCCAATGCTCCACGACTGGAGCGTCCGGCCTGCAGCGGCCGGGGCGCCCAGCTCGGGAGCAGGCCGCGGCGTACTCATCTCGGACTCTGCACTCAAATCTGCTGCGACCTCATCCTGGCTGTGCCGTTGACGGGCAGGGCTCGGCCCCCTGACGGTTTCAATCCTGCCCTATATGACCGCCATATGTCGTAAACAAGGCGCGCGGGTGCGGCCGATCAGTATCGGTCCGGGGGCCATTGGGTATACTCAAACATCAGCTCAGTCGCCCGACGATGCGCGGACAGCCCCTTGGAGGAACAATGTCGCACATCCTGTTACTGACCAACAGCACCGGGTCATCGGTGGACATTTTGCCTGCCTTGGAGCTCCTGAACCACCGGGTGCACATCCTCCCGGCCGAGCCCACCGCGCTGCTGGAGACAGACCCCTGCGACATCGTCCTCCTGGACGCGCGCAAAGACCTCGTGGGCGCCCGCTCACTGACCCAGCTCCTGAAGGCCACCGGCCTCAGCGCACCTCTGGTGCTAATTCTCACCGAAGGCGGCATGGCGGCCGTTTCCTCCGCCTGGGCCGTCGATGACATCGTCCTCGACTCCGCCGGCCCGGCCGAGGTGGAGGCACGGATCCGCCTCTCTGTCGCCCGGGCTGTACCGGAGCAGGATGAGGCCCCCTCCGAAATCCGGGCTGCCGGCGTCGTTATTGACGAGGCGAGCTACACGGCCCGAGTCAACGGCGCGGCACTGAACCTGACCTTCAAGGAATTCGAACTCCTGAAGTACCTCGCGCAGCACCCTGGCCGCGTATTCACCCGGCAGCAGCTCCTCACCGAGGTGTGGGGCTACGACTACTACGGCGGCACCAGGACCGTGGACGTCCACGTCCGGCGGCTGCGCGCCAAGCTGGGCGCCGACCACGAAAACCTCATCAGCACGGTGCGCAACGTAGGCTACCGGCTCACGCTGATCCGCCAGCAGGAGGACGAACTCACCGAGGCGTAGGCCTCAGGGCGCCGATATGGCCCGCCCCAGGTTGCCGGCTTCCCGGCACCGCCCGCAGCAGAAATGCAGAACGGCCCGGCTCACCAGAGCCGGGCCGTTCTGCATTTTGAACTATAAGTGGAGGACATACGGGTCGAACGTATCGAGGCCACCCCAGTGGTGGATCCCCCTCACAACCTGCCATGAATGCCGGTTGAGGTAACGACTATACGGGGGCACCGCGGCCTGTTCCAAATCGGGCGTGCGGGGGTGGCGTCCGTATAGCCTTACAGCATGAGTTCTGCGCACCCGGAGAAATGGCCCGTCCTTGTCATCAAGGGCGGCGTGGATCAAGACCTGCTGCGGGACGTCCGCGTCCTGCTGGCCGCCGCCGAGGAGTCAGACGGCAATCCTCCCGTTTCCGAACAGACCCTCGTGACCATGCGGGCAGCGGATACCGGCCCGCACACACTGCTGACCCTTGCCCTCTACGCCCCCGACGAGCAGTCGGACCCCGCCACGGCACAGGACCTGGCAGGCTTCGCCGTCGTCGTCGAGGAGCCGGACGGGACAGGCGTGGTGGAAATCGCGGTCCACCCCAGCTACCGGAACCAGGGCGTGGCGGACCGGCTCGTTGGCACGCTCAAGTCCTCCCGCGGCCTGGACGGGCTCAAGGCCTGGTCGCACGGCAACCATGAGGCGGCAGCGGATCTCGCTGCCCGGTATGGCTACGGACCGGTGCGGGAGCTGTGGAAGATGCGGCTCACCACCGCCACCGCCGACCTGCCCGACGCCGGTCTTCCGGACGGGGTCTCGATTCGCGCCTTTGTGCCAGGCAAGGACGAAGAGGCCTGGCTCGCCGCCAACCGTGAAGCCTTCGCGCACCACCCGGAGCAGGGCTCGCTGACCAGGGCCGACCTGCAGGCCCGGATGGACGAACCCTGGTTCGACCCCGCCGGCTTCCTGCTGGCCGAGGACCGGGACGGGCGGCTCCTCGGCTACCACTGGACCAAGGTGCACCCGCAGCACGGGACCCATGCGGCCATCGGCGAGGTATACGTCGTGGGCGTCACGCCCTCCGCCCAGGGCATGGGCCTGGGCAAGGCGCTGACCATTGCCGGGATCCGGCACCTCCAGCAGCAGGGCCTGCATGCCGTCATGCTGTACACGGACGCGGACAACGCCCCGGCAGTCTCGCTGTACCGGCGGCTGGGCTTCACGCGCTGGGATATGGATGTCATGTACGGGCCGCTTGAGGGACGCTGATCACCCCCTCCTGCACGCGCGCCGCCGGCCTCGAAATCATCGGGTCCCGGATGGGTGATTGCTTGTAAGGTTGAAAATAAACCCGCCAGTACTCAAGGAGAGCGCATGCAACCGGAATCCGCCGGAACAGCCACCACCGAAATCAAGGCGGCCCCTGTGCGCGCCCGGTTCGGCTCCTCCGAAGTGCCGGCGTCCCGCGCCACGCAGGACCGGATCGATATCCCCGAGTTCGCGGCCATCCTGGAACCCGAGGGTGAGATCAGCCCGGACCGGTTCCTGGACCGCGAACTGAGCTGGCTCGCGTTCAATGCCAGGGTCCTCGAACTCGCCGAAGATCCTGACCTGTACCTGCTCGAACGCGTCAACTTCCTGTCGATCTTCGCCTCCAACCTCGACGAGTTCTTCATGGTCCGGGTGGCCGGCCTGAAGCGCCGCATCGCCACCGGACTCGCTGTCCCCTCCCCCGCCGGGCTAAGCCCCGTCCAGGTCCTGGAACAAATCGGCGAGGCAGCCCACCGCCTGCAGCAGCGGCACGCCCAGGTCTACGCCGAGCAGATCCGGCCGGCACTGGCCTATGAGCACATCCACCTCATGCACTGGGACGAGCTCGACGACGAAGCCCGGCACCGGCTCAGCGCCATGTTCGCGGAGAAGGTCTTCCCGATCCTCACCCCGCTGGCCGTGGACCCCGCCCATCCGTTCCCTTACATCTCGGGCCTCTCCCTGAACCTGGCCGTGGTGGTCCGGAACCCGGTCAGCGACAAGGAGCTCTTCGCCCGCGTCAAGGTGCCGGACCAGCTGCCCCGGCTGATCTCCATCGACGGCCCCCGGGCCGGCTCGGTGCCCGGCCGTGTGGCACGGTTCATCGCCCTCGAGGAAGTCATCGCCGTGCACCTGCACCAGCTCTTCGCCGGCATGGAGGTCCTGGAGCACCACACCTTCCGTGTGACCCGCAACGAGGACGTCGAGGTGGAAGAGGACGACGCCGAGAACCTCCTGCAGGCGCTCGAGAAGGAACTGCTGCGCCGCCGGTTCGGCCCGCCCGTCCGGCTTGAGGTCACCAACGACATCAACCCGAACATCCGCGCCCTCCTGATCCGCGAGCTCGGCGTGGACGAGTCGGAGGTCTACTCCGTTCCGGCACCCCTGGACCTGCGCGGCCTGTCCGTGATCGGCGGCATTGACCGCGCGGACCTGCACTACCCCAAGCACGTGCCCCACACCTCGCGGTACCTGAATGAGTCCGAGACGTCCAAAGCCGCCAACGTCTTCGCCGCCATGCGCCGCCGGGACATCCTCCTGCACCACCCGTACGATTCGTTCTCCACGTCCGTCCAGGCGTTCCTGGAACAGGCGGCAGCGGACCCCAAGGTGCAGGCCATCAAGCAGACCCTGTACCGCACCTCGGGCGACTCCCCCATCGTCGATGCCCTCATCGACGCCGCCGAGGCGGGCAAGCAGGTGCTGGCCCTCGTGGAGATCAAGGCCCGCTTCGACGAGCAGGCCAACATTTCCTGGGCCCGCAAGCTGGAGCAGGCCGGCGTCCACGTGGTCTACGGCATCGTGGGCCTGAAGACCCACTGCAAGCTCTCCCTCGTGGTCCGCCAGGAGGTGGACGGGCTGCGCCGCTACTGCCACATCGGCACCGGCAACTACCACCCGCGGACCGCGCGCTACTACGAGGACCTCGGACTCCTGACCGCCAACGAACAGGTGGGCGAGGACCTCTCCAAGCTGTTCAACCAGCTGTCCGGGTACGCTCCGAAGTCAACCTTCAAGCGTCTACTGGTGGCGCCCCGGTCGGTACGTTCGGGACTGATCGACAGGATCGAAACCGAAATCCGCAACGCCCGCGCAGGCATTCCCGCCCGCGTGCAGATCAAGGTCAACTCCATGGTGGACGAGTCCATCATCGACTCCCTCTACCGTGCCTCGCAGGCCGGAGTGAAGGTGGACGTCATTGTCCGCGGCATCTGCTCGTTGCGCCCCGGCATCCCCGGTCTGAGCGAAAACATCACGGTCCGCTCCATCCTGGGCCGTTTCCTTGAGCACTCACGCGTCTTCGCCTTCGGCAACGGCGGCGACCCTGTGGTGTACATCGGCTCCGCGGACATGATGCACCGCAACCTGGACCGCCGGGTGGAAGCGCTGGTGCAGCTGTCCGGCGGCGAAGACACCGCCTACGTCCTGGACCTGATGCGCCGGTACATGGACCCCGAGACCTCCAGCTGGCACCTGGACAACGACGGCGAGTGGACCCGCCACCACATCGGCGAGGACGGCCGCAAGCTGGATGATGTCCAGTCCTGGCTCCTGGCATCACGCTCCCGGCAGCGCGCCGTCGCCCGGCGGTAGGAACCCGGCCTTTGAAGAGCAGCGACTCACCCATAGCGGATCAGACCGATCACCCGGGCGAGCCGGTAGCCGTCACGGCTGCCGGCGCCCTTCCTTGGCGCGTCAAGAAGGACCAGCTGGAAGTCCTCCTGATCCACCGGCCGCGGTACGACGACTGGTCCTGGCCCAAGGGCAAGCTCGACCCAGGCGAAACGGTCCCCGAGTGTGCCGTCCGTGAGGTGGAGGAGGAGATCGGGCTCGTGGCACCGCTGGGCATCCCGCTCCCGCCCATCCACTACCACGTCTCCGCCGGACTGAAGGTTGTTCACTACTGGGCCGTCCAGGTCACGGGCAATTCCCTGCGCCCGGACGGCAAGGAAGTGGACAGCGTCATGTGGTGCACCCCGGAACGGGCCGCCGGACTGCTGTCCAACCCCTCGGACCGGGCGCCGCTGGAGTACCTCGCAGCGGCGCATGCCCGCAAGGAACTGCAGACCTGGCCGCTCGTTGTCGTGCGCCATGCCAAGGCCAAACCGCGCTCCTCATGGACCAAGGCCGAGGGCGAACGGCCCTTGGCCGCCACCGGCATCCGCCAGGCGCAGGCGGTGCACCGGCTGCTGAAGGCGTGGAAGCCCCTGCGCGTGGTCACCAGCCCCTGGCTGCGCTGCGTGGCGACCATCGCCCCGTATGCGAAGTCCTCGGATGCCAAGATAAAACTGGTGAATGCGCTCACGGAGCACCGGCATGCCCGGAACCCCAAGAAGACGGCAGCCGCTGTCGACGCGCTGTTCGACAAGCAGCGTGCAGTGGTGCTGTGCACCCACCGGCCTGCGCTCCCCACCGTCCTGGGCCAGCTTGCCGGGTACATGACCCCGCGGCTCAAGGGCCTGCTGCCGGTCGCGGACCCATACCTCGCTCCGGGGGAAATGATCATCTGCCACGTAGCGCACGGCAGCAAGAGCAGGATTGTGTCCGTGGAGCAGTTCAAACCCTTCGACGACTGAGTCCTTCCGGGCAACGCAAGGCCACAAAGGGTAACCGAGTGATTTTGTGGATCCCATAGACTGGACGCGTGAGCATCCCAACGCCCTATGAAGACCTTCTGCGCGACGTCATGGCCAACGGCACGCACAAATCAGACCGCACCGGCACCGGAACCAGCAGTGTTTTCGGCCGACAGATCCGCTTTGATCTGGGCGAAAGCTTCCCGCTGATCACCACCAAGCGGGTGCACTTCAAGTCCGTGGCCGTCGAGCTCCTGTGGTTCCTGCGGGGCGACACCAACGTCAAGTGGATGCAGGACCAGGGCGTCACCATCTGGAACGAATGGGCTGACGCCGACGGTGAACTCGGGCCGGTCTACGGCGTCCAGTGGCGGAGCTGGCCCACGCCGGACGGCGGGCACATCGACCAGATCGCCGAGCTCGTGGAGAGCCTGAAGTCGAACCCGGACTCACGCCGGCACATCGTCTCGGCCTGGAACGTGAGCGAACTCAAGGACATGGCACTGCCGCCCTGCCATGCGTTCTTCCAGTTCTACGTCGCGGACGGCAAACTGTCCTGCCAGCTGTACCAGCGCTCCGCGGACATGTTCCTGGGTGTTCCGTTCAACATCGCGTCCTACTCGCTGCTGACCTGCATGCTGGCGCAGCAGACCGGACTCGAGCCCGGCGAATTCGTCTGGACCGGCGGCGACGTGCACATCTACGACAACCACATGGACCAGGTCCTGAAGCAGCTGGAGCGCGAACCGTACGAGTACCCGCAGCTGAAGATCACCCGCAAGCCGGAGTCGATCTTCGACTACACCCTGGACGACTTCGAAGTGGTGGGCTACCGGCACCACCCAACGATCAAGGCGCCGATCGCCGTATGAGCACGGAGGACACCATGGACGGGCAGGCTTTCAGCGAGGACATCGCCGCGGGGATGTCCGGAATCGGACTCGTGTGGGCCCAGACGCCTGCCGGCGTCATCGGCAAGAACGGCGACATGCCGTGGAACCTTCCCGAGGACCTAAAGCACTTCACCAGGGTCACCACAGGCCATCCCGTCATCATGGGACGCAAGACCTGGCTGTCCTTCCCGGCGAAGTACCGTCCGCTGCCCAACCGGACCAACATCGTCATCACCCGGCAGGAGAACTGGGGCAACTCGCCCGAGGCGGAGGGCGCCGTCGTCGTTAAATCCCTCGATGATGCCCTGCTGGAATCCCAGTTCGCCCCAGGCTGCGAAGCAGTCTGGATCCTCGGCGGCGGCGAAATTTTCAAGGAGTCCACGGGCCTGGCCAACGTCGCGGTGGTCACCACCATCGACGTGGATGCCGACGGCGACACGTATGCCCCGGAGCTCGGCGACGGTTGGGTGGCGGACACGTCCGTGCCCGCCGACGGCTGGCTGACGGCGGCCAACGGCACACGCTACCGGTTCACCAAGTGGAACCGTTCGGAAGGTTAGAACATGCTGCGCAAACCCGAAACCCTCTTTGTGCTCGGCTACATGCTGCTGCCGCTTCTGGCACTGCTGTCCGCGATCGTGGGCTTGACCATGATCCTGGGCGGCAACAAGATCGCCGGCATCATCGTGCTGGTGGTGGTGACGCAGGTATTCGCCTTCGGCTCCTTCATTGCCCTGCGCGCCCGCAAGAACGCGCTGCTGGAGGAGCCCGACCGCCCGTAGCGTCCGGATGGGGAGCGCTGCCCATCGCGGTGGCCAGGGGCCCGAACTAAAGTGATGGCTGGACTTAGCAGCAACCGTGCCAACGCGGAACGGTCAGGATTTGGGGGATGATGCCGGAGTGACAGGTAATTTGTGGGGCGCCGACGTCGCGCAGCTTCGCACCCTCGCGCAGCAGTTCGGAAAGGTCTCGGACACCCTGCTGCAGACGTCATCGCAGCTGACCAACCAAATCAACAACAACCCTTCGTGGAAAGGCAACGACGCCACCCAGTTCCGCTCGGACTGGAACGGCAACCACCGGGCGCTCATCCAGCGGACTGCACGGGCCCTCAAGGACGAGTCCAGGAAGCTGCTGGATAACGCCAACGAGCAGGAGAAGGCCAGCGACGCCGCCCCTGGTTCCGGCGGCGGTCCTGTGACCCTTGGCGATCCGGGAGGCTCGTGGGCAGGAACACTGGGCGGCGTGCTGCTTGGGGGCATCGGAGCGCTCAGGGCGGGCATGACCCTGCACAAGTTCATCAAGGCCCCGTTCACCCTTGCCAAGCACCTCGGGCAGTACGGCTGGGTCCTGAAGAACCAGCGCGCAGATTTCATCAAGTCTTTCCTGCAGGGCAGCCACCGCATCGGCGGCCCCGGTTTTGCGGCACACCGGCTCCTCGGCAACCCGGCCCTGGATGACCTGCTGAAGGGATCGGCGTCCGCCCACCGCGGGCTGGGGCTGATCGACAAGGCGACTGACATTGCGTCGCTGAAGAATCTGAACAAGCACATTGGCGTCCTTTCCAAGTTCGGTCCCCTCCTGGAGGAGAAACCGTGGATCGGGGCCGGCACCAAGCTCGAATGGCTGGGCAAGTCGGGCCTCGCGCGGGGACTCGGCTGGGCCGGCGTCGGCTTCAGCGCCTACGACTCCGTGAAGAGCTTTTCCGACGGCGACATCAAGGGCGGCCTCATGGGTGCCGGCAAGACGGCCCTCGGCGTTGGCTGCTTCCTGCCGCCTCCCGCCGGAACTGTCTGCCAGGTCGCCAGCGTCGGCATTGCTGTGTACGAGAACTGGGACACCATCAGCAGCGTTGGCAAGGACATCGGCGAGGGAGTCGTCAACGCCGTGAAGGACCCCGGAAAGTTCGTCAGCGACACGAAGGATACGTTGGTTGATGCAGGCAAGTCCGTGGGCAACTTCCTCGGATTCGGCGATTAGGAGACAAGCATGACTGTTCAGGAGCCAACCCAGCAGGAACCGCGCCTTGGCATCGACGTCATCGGTTTCGGCGTGGGCGAGTTCGCCTACCTGCTGAACGTTTTCGAGGGCCCGGCCCGCGACCGTTCAGTCAGCGTCTTCCGTGCCGAAGAGATGATCGACGACGTCACCCTGTCCACCGCGGGAGCGTCCTCACTGCTGGCACGTGACCTGGCTGCGGTTGACGATGACGGTGACCTGGGCGTGAAGGGCGTGGCTGCTGCTGTCGCCACTGCCCTGGGTCAGGCGACCCGGTGGACGGAGATCTCGCTCTTGACCGGCGAATCGATGGACAACGTGGCAATGCTGGAAGCACCGGGCGTTTCCTTGATGCTCCAGCCCAGGCTCCTGGGCACCTGGTTCGTTTTTGCCCAGGATCCGGCCATCTCCTCGGCTGAAGCGACGCTCCGGGTGGTCCGCCAGCATGCCGAGCAGAACCAGGGCGGGTCCGCGTACCTCGTCTTCAAGACCCTGGGTTCCGAACAGCACCTGCTGATCCGCCGTGAGGAGTCTTCCTGGACCACCGGTGTTCCGGATTTCGATAAAGACGAGGTGGATGAAACGGCTGGCCTGGATGACGCCGGACTGCTCGCCGCGATCGAGGATGCCCGTGGCGAGGCGTAGCGAGGGTGTCCCGCAGGAGCCCGGCTACGTTCCGTCCCGGACCCCTGAGGACAAGCTGATCTACCGCCGGGCCGGCAACGGCGAAATGGTGGGCTACACGCCGGCCGAATACGGCGTGCGCAAGGACGACGGCCGCGGCCTGGTCAAGCCCGTCAACAGCTCCGGCGGGTTGCTGTTCCTTTCCATCCTTCTCACCGCCTGCCTGGGAGGCCTTGTTTACGGCGTGGTCCAAGCGGCGCTCACTGATCAGTGGCACATTCTTGGCGAAGTATGGTGGGTTTTCCCGGCCTGCCTCTTTCCTTTCCTGGCGGCGTGGGCGGGCTATTTCAAGGAGCGCAGGGCCGAGAAGCTGCGCAGTGCCCGCAACCTTCCCCGGCCCGTCGACTGAGGTCTTTGCACCCGGTGCCGTTGCGGCCGTGACGTAACCGACTGCGGCCTGCCAAATCCAAAGATAAACTGGCTCAATGACTACAGCAGCTACCCCCTCCGTCGGCCTGGTCGGATGGCGCGGCATGGTCGGCTCCGTCCTGATGCAGCGCATGCAGGACGAAGGCGACTTCGCCAACATCAACCCGGTGTTCTTCTCCACCTCCAACGCCGGAGGTGCCGCCCCGTCCTTTGCTGAAGGGGCCGGCAAGCTCGAGGACGCGTTTGACGTCGAAACGCTGGCCAAGCTGCCGATTATCGTCACCGCCCAGGGCGGCGACTACACCAAGCGGGTCCACGGCGAGCTGCGCAGCCGCGGCTGGGACGGCCTCTGGATCGACGCCGCCTCCACCCTGCGCATGAACGACGACTCGATCATCGTGCTGGACCCCATCAACCGCGACGTCATCGACAAGGGCCTGGTCAACGGCACCAAGGACTTCATCGGCGGCAACTGCACCGTGTCCTGCATGCTGATGGGTCTCGGCGGCCTCTTCAAGAACGGCCTCGTCGAGTGGGGCACATCCATGACCTACCAGGCCGCCTCCGGCGGCGGCGCGCGCCACATGCGCGAGCTGCTCAGCCAGTTCGGCACCCTCAACGCCGAGGTCAGCTCGGAACTGGACGACCCTGCGTCGGCCATCCTGGAGATCGACCGCAAGGTGCTGGCGCACCAGCGCACCGACATCGACGCAACGCAGTTCGGCGTCCCGCTGGCCGGCTCGCTGATCCCCTGGATCGACGCGGACCTGGGCAACGGCCAGTCCAAGGAAGAGTGGAAGGCGGGAGTCGAGACCAACAAGATCCTGGGCACCTCGGATGAGAACCACGTGATCATGGATGGGCTCTGCGTGCGGATCGGGGCCATGCGCTCCCACTCGCAGGCGCTCACACTGAAGCTGCGCGAGGACCTCTCCGTTGCCGAGATCGAGAAGCTGCTCGACGAGGACAACGAATGGGCCAAGGTGGTGCCCAACTCCAAGGAAGCCTCAATGGCCGACCTGACGCCCGTGGCAGCCTCCGGCACGCTGACCATCCCCGTGGGACGTATCCGCAAGCTCGAGATGGGCCCGCAGTACATCAGCGCCTTTACCGTCGGCGACCAGCTCCTCTGGGGCGCCGCCGAGCCGCTGCGCCGCATGCTCAACATCGCCACCGGCACGCTGTAACGCCGCTTCGCCCTTAACCGGCCCTCCCCCGCACGACCAGCCCCCAGGGCCGTCCATGCGGGGCGGGGCCGGTTTTGCGTGTTCCGGACGCTTCCGCAAAGTTGCCGGAAGCGTTTCCCCGCCACGGAAGGTGAGGAAGCGTGCCAAAAAAGGCGACGAAAGGTGAGGGAGCGTCGTCACGGCCCGTCAGGACGCCAGGAACCGCTCGTACCTTTCGGCTGCGCGGCGGAAACCCGCCAGGGACGCCGGACCGAGGGGCTTCGTGTCGTCGAAGGGAACGGGGACGACGGCGGCCGTGCGCCCGCTCCCCTGCCTCGCCCAGGTGCCGGTCACCTCGCCGCCGGCCACGATGGTCTTCTTGAACACCCCGTTGCCGCCGGGGACGATCTTTTGCGCGTGCTCGGGCGGCAGCACGATGCTCCGGTCCGTGTAGCCAAGCACGAACTCGTCGAATCCCGGCAGGGCGAGGACCGTACGCTGGCCCGGAACACCGTCGTCCAGCAGTGCGGCGACCTCGGGCGACAGCCAGTACTGGGTTCCATCGTGGTCAAGCTCCACCAACTCGCCGCTCACCGCTGGCAGGGCACGCCGCACCTCGGTCAAAGGAATGCTGGACCACCAGGCGAAGTCGCGCAGGGTGGCCGGTCCATGGCTGCGAAGGTACCTCAGCAGCAGCTCCGCAATCCCCTCCTCACGGCCCAACTCCCGTGAGGACGTGATCCAACGGTCGAACGCAACGAACTTCTGCTGGTTGCCGTTCAGCGGCCCGTGCACCAGCGAGGCGCCCTGGCACAGCATCCAGAGCAGGTGGACCCCGCGCTGGGCCTTGGTGGCCTGTCCGGCAGCCTCGAACGCCGCGAACAGTTCCTCCCGGGTCGCGGCCCGTCCGCCGTCAACCAGGCCCAGGGCTGTCTCCCGGCAGGCCTCGACGTCGCGGCCGGTGATTTCCAGTTGCCGGTGCCGGCCGGCCGTGCCCTGGATCATCCGGGCCGTGGTGATGTTCAGGATCCAGCGCAGATCCTCGGGCGCCAGCAGGTGCAGCGTGCCCCGCATGGGCCATGACCGGACCACCGAGCCGTCCTGCAGGGCCCGGCGGACGTCGCCCAGGCCTGCGCCAGGAACACGGACGCCCACGGCCCACAGCGCTGCCTGGAGATCCTGGGCCTGCATCGCGGTCATCGCACGGACGGCCTCCGGCACGCCGTCGAACCCGGGTCCCAGGAGCCCCTGCGACGCCAGCCTCAGACGGCCCATCACCCTGGGCGGAACCCGGATCTTCACCGCAGCTGCCATGACCCCATCCTAGGGCCGCAGCGCTAGAGCGTGAGGCCGATCAGGAGCGGCTCGGGGTGCAGTTCAATGCCGAAACGCCCGACGACGCCGGCCCGCACCTCGCGTGCGATCGCCACCATGTCGGCGGCCCGGGCTGAGCCGCGGTTGGTGATGGCCAGTGTGTGCTTGGTGGACAGGGAGGCGCGGCCGCCGGACACGCTCCCGGGTTCCAGCCCGAAGCCCTTGCCGAAGCCGGCATGGTCGATCAGCCATGCCGCGGACAGCTTGACCTGCCCGTCGGCGCCACCCGGGTATCTGGGTGCGGATTCCGGGAGGCCGTCGGCAACGGAAGCGGGGACGATCGGGTTGGTGAAGAACGAACCCGTGGAGTAGGTGTCCCGGTCCGCCGGGTCCAGCACCATGCCCTTGGAGGCGCGCAGCCGCAGGACCTCGCGGCGCACGTCGTTCGAGTAGGCTCGCTGGCCCTGCTCGACGCCCAGGACCCGCGCCAGTTCGGCGTAGCGGATGGGTGCGCTCATGCGGCCCAGCGGCAGCTGGAACTCGACGGTCAGCACAACGTAGCGCGGGGAGCCGTTGACGGTGGTCTGCTTGAGGATGGAGTCCCGGTACCCGAACTTCAGCTCCGAGGCTGTGAAGGTCTTCACAGCGTTGCGCTCCCGGTCCCAGGTGCGGACCGCGGCGATGGTCTGCGAGACGTCCGAGCCGTAGGCGCCGACGTTCTGGACGGGTGTGGCTCCGGTGGCGCCGGGGATCCCCGACAGCGCCTCGAGGCCGGACCAGGCGTGGAGCACGGCGTGCTCCACCAGCGCGTCCCAGTTGTGGCCTGCCTGGACCACCACGGATA
Organism: Arthrobacter globiformis NBRC 12137; assembly: GCF_000238915.1. Lineage (GTDB taxonomy): Bacteria > Actinomycetota > Actinomycetes > Actinomycetales > Micrococcaceae > Arthrobacter > Arthrobacter globiformis. The sequence goes on from NZ_BAEG01000078.1 coordinate 85,536, forward strand.
CGCCGCCGCAGGAGTCCTCGGCGTTGACGGTGAACCCCTCGGAGGCGATCTTGAGGACGGTTCCGGGGAACCCGTCGTCGGAAATCAGGAGGTTGGAACCGCCGCCGATGATCAGCAGCTGCTCACCGGCGGCGTCCGCCGCGCGCACCGCCTCGATGATCTCGGCCTCGGTGCGGGCCTCGACATAAGTGCCGGCGGGACCGCCGACGGCGGCCGTGGTCAGATCGGAAAGCATTGGGGAGGTCACCAGTCCAGCCTATAGGGAACAGAAGCAGGGAAAATCAGGGCAGCTTGCGGGCCACCGGGGACAGCAGGAAGCTCACCACCAGCACGGCCATGACGGCCAGCAGGGAGTGCAGGATGCCCACGTGCTCGGCGAGCAGCCCCAGCAGCGGCGGGCCGCACAGGAACGCCCCGTACCCGATGGTGGACACCACGGACACCCGTGCGGCGGCTTTGGCGGGGTCGTCGGCCGCCGCGGACATGCCCACCGGGAAACCAAGCGAGGCGCCGAGCCCCCAGACGGCCAGGGCAGCGTAGGCCAGCCACGGCGCCGGAGCGAACACGAACAGCGCAAGCCCGACGACGGCCATGGCGGAGCACCAGCGCATCACGGGGACCCGGCCGAACCGGTCGAGCACCACCGTTCCGGCGAACCGGCCGATGGTCATGAAGGTGACGAACAGCCCGTACCCGGCGGCGCCGGCCGCGTCCGACTGGTGGTGCCCGTCGGCCAGCGCCAGGGCCACCCAGTCCCCCGCCGCGCCTTCGGCCAGCGCCAGGCCCAGCACCATGACGCCCAGGAGCAGGGTTCGCCGGTCCCGCCAGGCCTGGGCGATTTTGCGCTTGTTGTCCAGCGGGGCCCCGCCGCCGCCGTTCCCCGCCCGGATGACGGGAAGCGGCCCGGTGGAGGGGTCCTCGAAGTTGTCCGGCCGGTACGGTGCCGTGCGTTCGGCGGGGGTGACGTCCGCACGGAACCAGCGTGCCGCCGTCGTCACCGAACCGGCGACGACGAGCCCGGCGGCGGCGAGGTGCCAGAGGACCGGCACGCCCGCGCCGGCGGCCCAGGCGCCCAGCCCGGCTCCGGCAACCGTGCCGAGGCTGAACGAGCCGTGCAGCCTGGGCATGATGTGCCAGCCCATGGCCCGTTCGACGGCGGCCCCCTCCACGTTGGATGCCGTGTTCCAGCTGGCGGTGCCCAGTCCGACGACGGCCAGGCCGGCGGCAACCGCAACCGGGCTGGACAGGACGGACGTGCCGAAACCGGCCAGGACCAGGCCGCAGCCCACCATGAGGCAACCGGAACGGATGGTCCGCCGGGACCCGAGCCGCAGCACGATCAGCCCCGACGCGGAGACCGAGAGGAAGGACCCGGCCGTCATGCACAGCAGCAGCAGTCCCACCGTGCCGGGCGTGAGATTCAGGCCGTCGCGGATCGCGGGAAGGCGGGAAACCCACGACGCGAACGCGAGCCCGCTGGCGGCGTAGGCCACCACGACGGCGTTGCGCCAGAGGGTGACTTCCCGCGCCTGGACGGCGGTGGAACTCAAGACAGCATCACGTCACGCCAACCGAACCAGGGCCTGGGCCTTCACGAGGACTTTTTGGCCGTCGAACACCACGGTCAGGTCCACGCGAGCGGTGCGCGCGTCGGCATCCAGGGCGCCGACGGCACCGCTGACGTCGATCACGGCACCGGCGTCGCCGGTTCCCGTGGTGTCGGTAACCAGCACCGGCTTGGTGAAGCGGGTCTGGTAGTCGACGACGGCGGCCGGGTCACCGGCCCAGTCGCTGACCAGCTGCACGGCGGCACCCATCGTGAACATGCCGTGGGCGATGACGCCGGGAAGCTCTACGCCCGTGGCGAAGGCCTCGTTCCAGTGGATGGGGTTGAAGTCGCCCGATGCGCCGGCGTACTTGACCAGGTCCTGCCGGGTCACCTCGATGCTGCGGCTGCCGATGTCCTGGCCGACGCTGAGTTCTTCGAATGTGGGGCTCATGGCTACTGTCCCTCTCCGCGGACCAGGATGGATGACTTGGTGGTGGATACCGGCTCGCGCCCGTCCCCGTCCGTGAGCGCGAAGATCTCGCTGCGCGTGGTGATCATGGCGCCGCCGCCCATGGCGCGCACGCCGTCGACGTGCAGTTCGGCGACGAGCCGGTCGCCGGCGAAGATCGGGCGGTGGTGGGTGAACCGCTGGTCCGCGTGGACCACGCGGGAGAAGTCGATGCCGGCCTCGGGGTCCTCGATCAGCTGGGCGTCGGCGCGCTGGGCGATGATGATCGCAAACGTGGGCGGTGCCACGAGGTCGGGGTGGCCCAGGCCCTGTGCGGCGTCAACGTCGAAGTGGGCGGGGTGGGTGGCCTTGACGGCGCGGGCGAACTCGCGGATTTTCTCGCGGCCGACGTCATACACCTCTGCGGCAGGGTAGCTTCGGCCCTGCAGGTCCGGATTGATAGTCATGGGTTCAAGCCTATCGGGGCGGGCGCGCGGGTTTCCTACTTGGGGATGTTCTTCCGCACACGCTGGCCGCGGACCACCAGACCGGCCATGTGCAGCACCAGGCCCAGGCCGATCACCGGCAGGGACGCGATCATGAGCCCCTGGTTGGCGGTGACGTTGCCTGCGATGTTGAGGATGAGACCGACGGCGATGAGGCCCATCGCGGTGAAGACCAGGATTTTGTAGGATTTGGGCGCGGTGGCCCAGAATTCGTGCAGCACCGTGCCAGTTTACCCAGTCAGGCTGTGTGGGCTCAGAAAAGGGCTTCCTGCACCGCCGGCACCTCCGAGCTGTACTCCCCCGGTTCCACCAGGCGGCCCTTCAGCAGTCCGAGGTTCACCACAAAGTCCAGTTCCGAGCCGTCCAGGCCGGCCAGGCCGTGGCTGCCGCACAGGGCTCTGAGGGTGAAGCCGTGGTTTCCGCTGTGCATCGCGTGCGGGTACGCGTGCCGGGCAGCCGCCGCGCAGAGGTCCGCGGCCTGCGCCGGACGGACCCACTGCTCATCAACAATGGCAAAACCCCCGACGGCGGTGCCCGCCAGGAGCGTCCGCACGTCCTCCGCCCGGCTCCGGTTGAGGAGGTCAAGCTCATCGCCCGGGAGGGGGTCCGTCAGGGCGGCGGCCTTCGCCGCGCCGCGCACCTGCTGGGCCAGGCCAGCTTCGCTCGTGGCCAGGTCCTCCAGGACGCGCACCACCCGCCCGTCCTCTGCCAGGGCAACGTACCGGGCGACCACCGCACCCTGCTCAGCCAGCCGGTTCCATTTGCGCGGCCGTGAGGCAGTGCCGATCTTGCTGGCACCGTTGGCGAACGTGGCGACGTAGAGCCAGTGCGGCTGCATGAGGTAGTCCCGCAAGCCGGCCGGGACCCGCCCGCCCCGGTGGAAGTCGTGGATCAGCCTGGTATCGTCTGCCAGCTGGCAAGGCTCGCACTGGCTGCCCCGGAGCGCATCAGCACTGTCCGGACACGTCACGTGCCGGCGCCCGGTTGCGGAGAAAACCCTGGTGTGGCCGAGGCAGTGCCTGACCCCGCCGGCTACCCGGAATCCTAGGCGGGTGCCGGCGTCGAGAGCCATCTCAGTGAACCCGCCGGAACGGTGCTGGAGGCGCAGAACCGGCCTGCCGCCGTCGGACGCTGCGGAAACGGCCGGCGGCCCATCCCAAAAGACCCCGTGCACCAGATAACGGGTATCGGTCACGGGGTCTCCTGGTAATGCTGATGCAGACTAGAGCGCGGGCTGTACGCCAAACGCTACCGCGAGCTTCATGATCTTCTCGGCGCGGCCGAGGCGCGGCAGGTCGGAACCGTCGCGGATGACGCGGCCGTTGGCCTCGAAGTCGGCCATGAAGTCGGTGGCCCAGGCGACGTCCGACGGCGTGGGGCTGATGACCTCGTTGATGACGCTGGTCTGGTCGATGGCCAGGCAGAGCTTCCCGGTCATGCCCATCATCACCGTGACGCCGGTCTGCTCGCGCAGGATGGGGTGGTTGGTGCCCACCGTGGGTCCGTCGATGGGGCCCGGCAGGTTGCCGACGCGGCTGGCAACGACGAGCTTGGCGCGCGGGTAGGCCATGGCCTCCTGGGTGTTCGCCATGCCGGTGTCGCGGCGGAAGTCGCCGGAGCCGAAGGCCAGACGGAACGCACCCTGCGCCTTGGCGATGTGGTTGGCTTCCTCGATGCCAAGCGCCGATTCCACGAGCGGGATCACCGGCGTCTTGCCGTCCATGCGGTGGAAGGACTCGGTGACCTGGTCGGCCGATTCCGTCTTGGCCAGCATGACGCCGAGCAGCCCCGGCGTGCCGCGCAGGCCGGCGAGGTCGTCGGCCCAGAACTTGCTGGTGGCGTCGTTGATCCGCACCCAGGCCTGGCCGCCGCCGGAGAGCCAGTTCACCACGTTCTCGCGGGCAACGTCCTTCTGCGAGGGGTCAACAGCGTCTTCGATGTCCAGGATGACCGAGTCCGCGCGGGACACGGCGGACTGATCGAAAAGCTCGGTTTTCATTGCGTTGACAAGCAGCCACGACCGGGCGATCTCGGCGGGGATATTGCGTTCGTGCCGGGTGATCTCGGCTGTGGAAGTAGACGTCATGGTTCTACCGTATCGGGCGCGCGCCCGTGTGCGCGACGCAGATCGGCCCCACGGGGCAGACCAATACGAACAAAAGCCACAGTGTACCGCCATCGGAACGGCGCCCCGGCACCGCCCGTCACGGGCATTCACCGGCCGCAACGCGGCGCCTCATGACCCGCTGTTGCGCCGTGTTTCCGCGGATTTCCAAGGGTTGCCCACCGTGACCGTGGCACTTTTCCGCGTCCGCCGAGTGCGCTTACATCGATCCATCGGCCGTTGCAGCGGCCGCCAAGAACCTGGCTCACCAGCCAACCAACCCCCTGAAGGAACCCCCCAATGAAACGACACCTGACCATCCTGAGTGCTGCGGCCGCCGTCGTCATCGCCCTGACGGTGTCCGGCTGCGGCGGGAGCGCCGCCGGCGATGACAGAAGCGCCAGCGGAGCCCCCGGCGCCAATGAAGTCAAGGAGCTCCGCTACCAGGGCTGGGCCAACAACGTCACCCTTCCCGAGCTGGCGCAGGACCTCGGCTACCTGGGCGACGTCAAGCTGAACTGGGTGGGCAACACCATCAGCGGGCCGCAGGACATCCAGTCCGCAGCAACCGGCCAGACCGACTTCGGCGGCGCGTTCGCCGGCGCAGTGGTGAAGCTCGTGGAGGCCGGCGCACCGGTGAAGGCCGTCATCAACTACTACGGCGAGGACAGCAAGACCTTCAACGGCTTCTACGTGAAGGAAGACAGCCCGATCAGGACGGCCCGGGACTTCATCGGCAAGAAGATCGCGGTGAACACCCTCGGCGCACATTCCGAGGCGGTCATCAACACCTACCTCCGCAAGAACGGCCTGAGCGCGGACGAGATCAAGCAGGTCCAGCTCGTGGTGGTTCCGCCGAACGACACGGAGGAAGCCATCCGCCGCGGCCAGGTGGACGCCGGCTCGCTGGGCAGCATCCTGCAGGACAAGGCCGTCGCCAACGGCGGGCTGCGGTCCGTCTTCAGCGACTTTGACCTGTTCGGCACGTTTGCCGGCGGACCCTACGTCTTCCGGGAGGACTTCCTCGCCCAGAACCCCAACACGGTCCGGACCTTCACCACGGGTGTGGCGAAGGCCATCGAGTGGGAGCGGTCCACTCCCCGCAAGGAAGTCATCGCCCGGCTCACCAAGATCCTGAAGGAACGCGGCCGCAATGAGAACCCCGCCGCCCTGCAGTACTGGAAGAGCGTCGGCGTCCCGGCCAAGGGCGAGATCAAGGATGAGGACTTCACCCGCTGGGAGGAGTACCTGAAGTCCGCGGGCATCATCAAGGCCGACTTGGATGCCAAGAAGCTGTACACCAATGAGTTCAACGGGCTCCTGACCGACGCAAAGTAACGCCCGATTCAAGTAACCGCCGATTCAAATAACCGCAGCACAAAGTACCGCAGCACAAAGTGAGGAAAGAACGATGACTGTCATTACCGAAACAAAGCTCGAATTCTCCAAGCTGGGCTCCCGCATCGGCGCCGAGATCCGGGGTCTGGACCTAAGCGGCGACCTGCCGGCAGAGACTGTTGCAGAGATCCGTGCGGCCCTCAACGAGCACAAGGCCCTGGTGTTCCGTGAAGCCAACATCCTCTCCGACGAGGCGCAGGTGAAGTTCGCCAGCCACTTCGGCCCACTTACCAAGGCGCACCCCACCGTGGCGTCCGTGGAAGGCGAAGAGAACGTCCTGCCGGTGGACAGCGAGAACGGTTCGGCCAACAACTGGCACACGGATGTCACGTTCGTGGTCAACCCGCCGCAGGCGTCCACGCTGCGCAGCATCGACCTGCCCGCGTACGGCGGCGAGACGCTGATCGCATCCTCCGCCGGCGCGTACAGCGACCTGCCGGACGAGCTGCGGAACTTCGCCGACACTCTCTGGGCCATCCACACCAACGACTACGACTACTCGGTGCCCAAGAACCTGGAGCACGCCAACGCCGAGGAGCGCCGCAAGGAGTTCACCCGGCTCAAGTTCGAGACGGCCCACCCCGTGGTACGGGTCCACCCGCTGACCGGCGAGCGCGGATTGTTCATTGGGGGCTTCGCGCAGCGCCTGCGGATCGTTGGCCTGTCCAACACCGAGTCCAGGGACATCATCCGGCTGCTCCAGGCCTACGTAACCCGTCCCGAAAACGTGGTCCGCGTGAACTGGGAGCCCAACCAGCTGGTGCTCTTCGACAACCGGATCACCCAGCACTACGCACCCGACAACTACGACGGCCAGCCGCGCAAGCTCAACCGCGTCACTATCGCCGGGGACATCCCGGTGGGCGTGGACGGCAAGCAGAGCCAGGCCCTGAAGGGTGATGCCTCCACGTACTCGGAGATCGCCCCGCTCTAGGGCTGTTGGTCTGACGGGCCCGCTCTAGGGCTGTTGGTCTGACGGGCCCGCTCTAGGGCTTCCGCCCAACTAGGTCGCAGCAGATGGTGTTCTGAGCACTCAGAACGCCCTCAGCTGCGACCTAGTTGGGTTTAAGGGATGTTGCTTCCCCGGGCCGTGACCCAGAGCCTGTACCACTCGGCGCGGGTCATGGTCTCGGCAGCGCGGGCGGCCCCGGCGCACGCACGGATCCGGTCCGGGTTGGCGGTGCCGATGACCGGCGCGATCCCGGCCGGGTGCTTCATGAGCCAGCCCAACAGCACCGCCTCCACGGTGGTGCCGTACCCCCGCGCCATCTCTGCCAGCAGCACGGCTGTGGCACTCTCGGACTGCGTGGGCCGCTCGGGCGGGTTGCCGGTGTAGTGGCCACGGGCCAGGGCGCCGTAGGCCTGCAGCGTGATCCCCTGCCGGGCACAGTACTCCAGCGTCCCGTGCGGAAAGCTGTAGCCCCGGGCATCGGGGTGGTTCACCAGCACGGTGCTTTCCAGCCAGTCGCGCTTGAGCAGGCTGAGCTCCAGCTGGTTGGCCACCACCGGGGTCTCGAGGCTGTCCTGCAGGAACTCGATCTGGGCGGCGGACATGTTGGACACCCCCAGAGCCCGCACCTTACCTTCTGCCATCAGCTTCCCGACGGCGGCCGCCACCTCCGCGGGGTCCATCAGGGGATCGGGGCGGTGCAGCAGGAGGATGTCCACGTAGTCGGTGCGCAGGCGCTCGAGGCTGCCGTTCACGCGCTCGATGATGGCGTCCGCGCTCAGGTCGTAGTGGGTTTCCAGTCCCCGCTCGTTCAGCCGGATCCCGCATTTGGTCTGCAGCTGGATGCGCTCGCGCAGCCCGCTGGTGCCGGCCAGGACCTCGCCGAAGACGGCTTCGGCTTTTCCGTGCCGGTAGATGTCGGCGTGGTCAAAGAGCGTGACGCCGATGTCCAGCGCCGCATCAATGGCCTCAGCCGCGGCCTCGACGTCAGAGATTTCGTGGGGTTCCGTCGACCAGTCCCCGCCCAGGCCCATGCAGCCGTAGAGCAGCCGGCCGTAGGGTGCTGCAGTCTGTTCAGTCATGGCATCACTCTTTCATTTGTTCCGGGCCCCGCACAGAGGCCCGGCCGGGTACCCGGTTAAACGGACCCGCTGGCGCACCCCGGTCAGAACCGGGGTGCGCCAGCGGCGTGTCAGCCCGCTGCGGGTCAGCGCAGCCAGGCGGTGGTGTTGGCCGGCAGCTTGCCGTCTTCCAGCGGTGCGCTGCTCACCAGCACCGTGCCCGCGGGAAGGTCGACGGCGGTGTCCCCGAAGTTGGTCACTGCCCGCCAGCCGCCAGGGCGGCTGAAGTGCAGGACGTCCGGGTTTCCGGTTTCGATCCATTCCAGCTCTTCGGCGGTCTGCAGTTCGCGGCGGAGCCTCAGGGCCGTGCGGTAGAGCTCGAGCGTGGAGTCCCGGGTGCCGTCCTGCGCCTCAACGGCGTAGCTGCTGAACCAGTCGGGCTGGGGCAGGTGGGCGCCGCCGTCGCCGAACCCGAAGGACGTGCCCTCCACGGACCACGGCAACGGCACGCGGCAGCCGTCGCGGCCCACTTCCACTCCCCTGTTGCGGAAGAACGACGGGTCCTGCCGTTCGGATTCCGGGATGTCCGCCACCTCGTGCAGTCCCAGTTCCTCGCCCTGGTAGAGGTAGGCGGAGCCGGGCAGTGCGAGCATGAGGAGCGTGGCGGCGCGGGCGCGGCGCTTGCCGAGCTCGATGTCGAGGTCCTTTTCCGGGCCGCCGGCCAGCAGCCAGTCCTTGCCGTCCTGGCCCTTGGCGTGCTTGCCCTTGGAGCCCTTGGGCAGGCCGTATCGGGTGGCGTGGCGGACGACGTCGTGGTTGGAGAACACCCAGGTGGAGGAGGCTCCGGTGGCTGCGGCCTCTGCCAGGTTGCGGGTGATGATCTCGTGGAACTCCTCGGCGTCGAAGTCCGCCTGCAGGAGGTCGAAGTTGAACGCCTGGCCCAGGCCTTCGGGGCTGGCGTAGCGGGCCCGGCGGGTGGCGTGCACCCAGGCCTCGGCGACGGCGGTGCGCGGCGGGTTGTACTCGTTGAAGACCTCGCGCCATTCGGCGTAGACCTCGTGCACCTCGTCGCGGTCCCAGAACGGGTGCGAGCCGTCCGGGAATCCGTCAGTGCCGGTGTTGGCCTCGGTCAGCTCCAGCTTGGACAGCAGCGGTTCGGTGAGGTCCTTGGTGAGCGCGTGCGCCACGTCGACGCGGAAACCGTCCACGCCGCGGTCTGACCAGAAGCGCAGAGTCTTGAGGAAGTCGTCGCGGATTTCCCGGTTGGCCCAGTTCAGGTCCGGCTGCTCCTTGGCGAAGATATGCATGTACCACTGGCCAGGGGTGCCGTCGGGTTCGGTGATGCGCTCCCAGGCGGGGCCGCCGAAGACCGAGTCCCAGTCCGACGGCGGGAACTCGCCGTTGGGGCCTTTGCCGTCCCGGAAGATGTAGCGGTCCCGGGCCGGGGAGCCCTTCGGGGAGGCCAGGGCTTCCTTGAACCATTCGTGCCGGTCCGAGGAGTGGTTCGGGACGATGTCGGCGATCAGCTTGATGCCGGCGGCGTGGAGGGCGTTGGCCATCTCATCGAAGTCCTCCAGCGTGCCAAGCTTAGGGTCCACGTTGCGGTAGTCATCCACGTCGTAGCCGCCGTCGGCGAGCGCCGAGGGGTAGAACGGGCTGAGCCAGACCGCGTCGATTCCCAGCGCCTTCAGGTACGGGACCTTGGCCGTGATGCCCTTGATGTCGCCCAGGCCGTCGCCGTTCGAATCGGAAAAGCTGCGGGGGTAGATCTGGTAGACGGACGCCTGGCGCCACCAGTTCGGATCGGCCAGGCGGTCGGAATCGGAAAGGGTTGCCAGCGTGGCGGTGGTGGACAAGGGATGATCCTTTTCTTGTGGTTGGGATTGTTGCTGGACTGGTTTGATGGGTCTACTTGACGGCCCCGCGCATGACTCCGGAGAGTACCCAACGCTGGGCCAGGATGTAAACCACCAAAGTCGGTGCCATGGCCATCAGGTAGGACGCGAATGCGAGGCTGTAGTTGGTGTTGAACTCTCCCTGGAAGAGCATCTGCACCACGGGGAGGGTCTGCAGGGCGGGATCGGCGATCATCATCTGCGGGAGCAGGAAGTCGTTCCATGAGCCGAGGAAGGCGAAGATGCCCACGGTGGCGTTCATGGGGGCCAGCAGCGGGAAGATGATCCGGCGGAACACCTGCCACGTGGTGGCGCCGTCGAGCCGGGCCGATTCCTCCAGCTCCACCGGGATGGAGCGGACGAAGGCAATGTACAGCAGCGTGTTGAACGAGATGCCGCCCAGCACGTGCAGGAACACCACGCCGCCCGGGTTATCCAGGCCGAGGAGGGCCGTCTGCTTGATCAGCGGCAGGATGATCACCGGGAACGGGATGAACATGGCCGAGAGCAGGTACACGAAGGAGCCCCGGAAGAACCTCCGATTCCAGTTCCTGGCGATGGCATACGCCACCAGCGAGCTGCATGCCAGGGAACCAAGGACACTGAGCACGGTGACGAACGCCGTCGACATGAATGCCCGCGGGAAATCCGTTGCCACGTAGGCGGCGCCGAAGTTCTCCCAGTTCACCGGGCTGGGCCAGGCGAGGCCCGTGCCCGTTCCGATCTGGTCCGGGGACTTCAGGGCCATGGCCACGGTGAAGTAGAGCGGAAGGAGCACGGTCAGGGAGGCCACCAGCATCAGCGCGGTGAGCCACCAGTTGACCTTGTAGCCCTCGCGGCCGGAGCGGTTGTTCCGGCGGAGTGCGGGGCGGTCCGGATCGTGCGGGGTGCGGCGGGCGGTAAGCGGAAAAGCTGTCATTAGAGTGAAACCCCCCGGCGCTGGATGAGGCGCAGCTGGATGACGGAGATCAGCAGGGTGATCAGGAAGTAGATGACCGCATTCGCCATCTGGTAGGAGTAGTCGCCGCCGGTGAAGCCGGAGAAGATGCGCATGGCCACGGACTGGGTGGCCATGCCCGGTCCGCCGCCGGTGAGGCCCACGATGATTTCGTAGGTTCCCAGGAAGCCCTTGAAGCCGAGGATCACGTTGATGACCAGGTAGCCGAGGATGAGCGGCAGCGTCAGGCTCCGGAACTGCCGGAAGCTGCCGGCGCCGTCGAGGTCCGCGGCTTCATATACCTCGGCGGGGACGCTCTGCAGCCCGGCCAGGTAGATGATGGTGGCGCCGGGAGCCGCCTGCCAGACCGTGACCAGCACGATGGCCAGCCAGGCGTAGTTCTCGTTGGCCAGGATGCTCGTGGCCAGGGGCGTCACACCGAAGCGGTCCGCCAGCACCGGCAGGGTGTTGGAGAACAGGTAGTTGAACACGAAGGACACCACCAGGGCCGAGAGCACCATGGGGATGAAGAATACGGTGCGGATGCCGGTGCGCCACTTGATTTTGGCGTTCAGGCCGAGGGCGATCGCGAGGGCCACGATGTTGACCACCACGGTGGTGGTCAGGGCGAAGACGAACGTGAAGATGTAGGACTGCAGGATGGCCGGGTCTTTGAAGATGTTGACGTAGTTGGACAGTCCGATGAACTTCCAGTCGCCGTAGCCGGCGTAGTTCGTCAGGCTGAAGAACACGCCGACGAGGGCCGGCAGGGTGATGAAGAAGGCGAACAGTGCCAGGACCGGCACCACCATCCAGTAGTAGGCGGGGTCGATGCGGCCCTTGGCACGGACGGACCGCCGCGGGGTCTTCGGGGGAACGGTCGACGCGGCGGGCGGGGCTGCCTGCGCCGTCTCGGAGGTTGTAGTCATGGGGGCTCCTGGATTCGGGCGGGTCAGACCGCGGTGCGCTCGGCGACCCGGCGCCATTCGTCGTCGAGGGCGGAAAGGAACTGCTCGCCGTTCTTGCCGTACACGAAGGACTGGATGTAGTTGTACAGCGGTACCGACGGCGGGAAGTAGGTGGTGGCTCCCTGGTAGTACCGCCCAGCCCGCACGGAGGCGGCGAGGCCGGTGATCTGGGGATTTTCGACGGCGGGTGCTTCCTTGAGCGGCGAGAACGCCGCGTTCTTCTCGTTGTAGGCGTTCACGACGGAGGGGTCCAGCAGGTAGCTGACGAAGCGCCGTGCCGCGGCCATGTTCGGCGTGTTCCGGGTGATGGACAGTGCCATGTCCACGTTGACCCGGGCCTTGGTGTCCGCGGGGTTGTTGGTGACGGGGAGCGGGAAGCTGCCGAGTCTGACGTCCTTGTTGGCGGCCACCAGCTGGGACAGCGCCCACGGGCCCTGCAGGTACATGGCCGCCTGGCCCTTGGCGAACGCGGCATTGCCGTCCGCGTAGTTCTTGCTCGTGGCACCCTTCTGCGAGAAGGCTGCCAGCTCGAGCATCTTGGGCAGGACCGGGCCGAAGTTGCTGGTGAATGACTCTTTGGCGTCTTCACTGATGGCGGCACCCTTGGCGGTGAGCTTCGCGAAAAAGCCGGCGACATCCAGTGAGCCGCCCGCGAGGTAGTCGAACATGCCCTGGCCGAGGGTCCAGCTGTCCTTGAAGGTGCCGTAGATCGGGGTGATGCCGGCGGCCTTGAATTTCTCACAGGCCGCGACGAATTCGTCCCACGTGGTGGGGACCGCCACGCCCTGGGCCTCGAAGACGTCCCGGTTGTAGATGACCCCGGCGGCTGCCAGGGAGAACGGGAGGGCACTGGTTTCGTGCCCGTTGTACCGTCCCCAGGAACTGACCAGGTCCTGGACCTTGGGGTCGATCGTGGCTGCGGCCGGATGGTCCGAAAGGTCTGCGAAAACGCCCTTGCGGACGAAGTCGGCGGTGGCCTGGGCGAAGCCTCGGGTCACGACGTCGGGCGGGTCGTTGCGGACCAGGCCCGGAACGAAGTTGCCTTCATTGAAGTCCTGGATGACGCGGATGTCCGGGTTGAGCGCCTCGAAGTCCTTGATCACCCGGTTGAAGTAGGCCACCACCTCGGGCTTGTTCTGCATGAAACGCAGCGTGGTGACGCCGTTCTGGCTGCTGGGCGCGGAGCCGCAGCCCGCCAGCGGAAGGACAGCTGCGGCGCCGGCGAGGCCGGCCGCCTTGAACAGCGCGCGGCGGCTGAGCGGGGACTCGCGGCTGGGCGGGATTGCGCTCACAGTGCGGAGGTCCGGGCGGCGTACTGGCAGGTGGCGCGGCGTTGCGGGTTCCTGAATGGGCGGTGCTTCGAAGGGCAGTTCACAGTTGCTCCTTTGCAAAAGGCTGAGGAAAAAGCTGGAAGGGGAATCCCGTGGCCGGCGGCCGTCCGGCCCACGTGGTCATTTTATATGGAATCTAAATTTAGTTCCTCAAGTATTATGTGGGGCAGAGCACAAGGAGGTCAACACCATGTCCGAAATGACGGCGGCCACGCCGCAGCTGCTTCGCCGCGTGAGCGCCGGAGCAGTCCTGGATTTCATGCGCGCCTCGGGCGCGGTGACGGTTACCGACGTCATCCAGGCCACTGGCCTGACCCGGGCCACCGCCATCTCCGTGTGCGAGGACCTCATGCAGCGCGGGTGGATAACCGAGCTGGAGAACCAGCGCGCCTTTGGCGGCTACCAGAAGGGCCGCCCCGCCCGCAGGTTCGAACTCAACGAGCGGGCAGGCTATGTCCTGGGTATGGACGTGGGCTTCTCGAAGGCGACGGTGGTGGTGTCCGATCTGCGTGGCAAGGCGCTGGGACGGGCCAGCCAGCCGTTTGAGATTGAGGACATCTCCGCCGAGGAACGCGTGGCTGTCATTGACCGGGCCGCCTTGATGGCGCTGTACAGTGTGGGGGCCTCCCCCGACGCCGTGCTGGCCGTATGCGCCGGCATCGCCGCCCCGGTGGACCGGAAAGGCAACGTCCTGGCAGCCCAGCATTTCTGGGGGCTCTTCGACGTCGGGCTCAAGTCCGCGCTGGACAAGCTGCACGGATGGACGGTGCTGCTGGAGAACGACGCCAACCTCGCCGCCCTCGGCGACCGGTGGCGTGGCGCGGCGACGGGCGTGGACGACGTCGTCGTGATCCTGGCCAGTGAACGCTTCGGTTCCGGCGTCATCGAAGACGGCCGCCTGCTGCACGGCAGTGGCGGCGGCGCGGGTGAACTCGCCTATCTCGACCTGGTGGAGGGCGTGGGCGACACCTTCGGTATCGCGACGCTGGCCCGGGTCTGGGCTGCGGACGCGCTGGAGGGCACCGCCGAGACGTCCCTCCGCGAACACGCCGCATCGGGGGCCGAGGCGGAGCACGTCTTTGCCGCGGCAGCTGCCGGCGACGCAGAGGCACTGAAGATCCTTGACCGGTTGGCCGACAGGATGGCCCGGGTGATCGGCTCTGTGGCCACCATGGTCAACCCCGAGCTCGTGGTGATCGGCGGGGCCGTGGCCAACTCTGCGGGGGTTCTGCTCGAGCCGATTGCGGCCCGGCTGCCGGAGTTCACCGCCACCCCGCCGCGGGTGGCGGTCTCACCGCTGGGCGATTCGATCGTCACCGTGGGCGCCGTCCGGCGCGCCCTGGACTACGTGGAGACGAACACCCTGGACCTGGAGCTGAACATCCCGGCGTGATCCAAGACCGGCGTGAACGTACACTTGGGGCCCGCAAAACCACACGCTTTTGGGGCCCAAGTGTACGTTCGCGCTGTTCTATTCCGGCGTGATCCCTACTCCGGCATGATCATGGTCCGCAGGTCGAGCTGGCGCAGCACCCTGTCCGCCACCTCGGGATCCATGTCCGGCTCGCTCCGGGCAGCGACGACCTCCTGCCGCGCCGCGTCCAGGGCGATGGTCTGGACCGTGATGGCCAGTTCCCTGCCCCGCTCACGCTTCTCGGCGAGGCTCTCGTTGCGGAGGCTGCCGTCCAGCAGTTCGGCGTGCAGCCGGGTCATCTTTTCCTTCACCAGCGCCACCTTCTCCGGCGGCAGCTCCTTCACGAGCTCGTGGTCCTTCAGCGCGGCCACGGCGGCTGCCTGGGCACGGCGGGCCAGAAGCCGGGCCGCGTCGCGCTCCTCCGTGCCGTCCTGGGACGCGTTCAGCACCTTCATCAGCCACGGCAGGGTCAGCCCCGGCAGCACCAGCGTGGCCAGCAGCACCGCACAGGCCGTGACCAGCACCTGGTCACGCGCCGGGAACGGCGTGCCGTCGGCGAGCGCAACCGGGAGGGCCAGCGCCAGGGCCAGGGTGGCCAGCCCGCGCATGCCGCACCAGGTCAGGATCAGGACCTCTTTGGCGGAGGTCGGCTGCAGCAGGTTCTTCTGTTTCCGGGCGGACACGGCCAGCAGTCCCAGCCAGCCGAACCGCACTGCGAACACCAGGACGCAGACCACGACGGCGGCGCCCGCCATCCCGAAGACCGCGGAACCCTCCGTGCGGACAACATCCTGGATCTCGAGGCCCACGAGACCAAAGGCAAGCCCCGTCACCAGCAGCTCCACCACGTCCCAGAAGGCGGTCCGGGTTTCGCGCTCGGCGGCGTCCTGCGGGCGGGTGTGCCGCTGCATCTCCAGGGCTGTGACCACGACGGCGATCACGCCGGAAGCGTGGAATTCCTCCGCGAGGATGTACGCGGCAAAGGGCACCACCAGGGTCACGGCGCTGCGGGCCACCATGGACGCCACCAGCCGGGTGACCAGTGATGTCAGCCAGCCCATGGCAATGCCGACCACGACGGCAAGTGCCGCTCCCACGACGAACTTGAGGACGACGTCGGGCCCTATCCTGGTGCCGCCGACCGCGGCGGCAACAGCCGCCTGGAAGATGACAATGGCGGCGGCGTCATTGAAGAGCCCTTCGCTCTGCAGCACCGTGATCAGGCGCCGGGGCATGTGCACCCGGCCGGCCACAGACTCCACCGCAACGGGGTCCGGGGGCGCCACCATGGCTCCGAGTGCAATGGCGGCCGGGATGCCAATCCCCGGAATCATGAGCCAGGCGGCGCCGGCAACCACGGCCGTCGAGAGGACGACGAGGGCCACGGCGAGCATGATCAGCGTCCGCCACCGGACCCGGAAGACGGCCCAGGAGCTCCGCTGGGCCGTGGCGAAGAGCAGCGGCGGCAGGAAGATCGGCAGGATCAGCTCCGGCGGGATCTCGATGTCCGGGAAGCCCGGGATGAACGTCAGCGCCACGGCCAGGAGCAGCATCAGGACCGGGTAGGGCAGCCGCAGCCGGTCCCCGAGGCCCACGGCCACCACGGTGGCGAGCAGGAGCCCGATGATGAGTGCCAACTGGTCCATGTGACCACTTTCCCCGGAGTGCGCCACGCCTCGGACGGAGGGCGGCCGTGCCTTTCAACCCTACCGGGAACGCTGCGGCCCTTCTCCTGCCCTGCGCTACTGCTGCAGGGCGTCCAGCGCGGCAGCGACCGGCTGGGTGCCGTCGCGGAATTCGATGGTCCGGCCGGCGGTTGCCGGCAAGTCCAGCACGGCGGCGGCAACGATGGCCACGTTGGCGCGCGATGTCTGCGTGCCGGAACTGGCGTCGTCCGGGTTCGCCTCGATCAGCCCGTTCCCCGGCCCCTCGGTCAGGGAGCCCGGCCCCAGGATGGTCCAGGCCAGATCGGTGCCGCGGAGGTACTCATCTGCGGCCGCCTTGGCCTCGGCGTACGCGTGGAAACTGTGCCCCTCGGGAACCCCGTGGTCGGGGCCCGCGCCGAAGTAGGACACCATCACGTAGCGCCCGACGCCGGCCTCCGCGGCCGCGTCCATGGAACGGATGGCGGCGTCGCGGTCCACCGCATACGTGCGGGCCGGGTTCCCTCCCCCGGCACCGGCTGACCAGACCACGGCGTCGTGGTTCCCGAGCGCGGCGGCGATGTCCGCCGTCGTCGACTTTTCAACGTCAAGGACCGACGGCGACGCACCGGTGGCGGCGACCTCCGCCGCATGGTCCGGGTTGCGGATGAAGGACGTGACACTGTGCCCCTGTTCCGTGAGGAGGGCGGACAGATGCAGGGCTACCTTGCCGTGGCCGCCAATGATTGCGATACGGGTCATGCCCCCATTGTGTCGCAGGATTGTGTCACAGGCGCGGCACGCGCCGCTATATCCGGACCGTTTCATCCGGACCGGTTGGCGTAGCGGAGGAAGACCGTGCCGTTCCCGAACCGCCGCTCCTCCAGCAGCTCAAGCCGGAGGCGGACGTCCTCCGGGAGGAAGCGCTTGCCGCCGCCCACTGCCACGGGCGAGAGGAACATCTGGAACTCGTCCACCAGCCCGGCCCGGATGGCTGACGCGGCAAGGTCCGCGCCGGCCACCGCCACGTCCCGGCCGGCGTCGGCCTTGAGCCGTCCGACGGCGTCGGCGCTGAACTCCCGCTCGATCCGGGTCCGGGCGGTGGTCACGTCCTGCAGGGTGCGGGAAAAGACCACCTTGTCCGCTGCTTTCCAGAGGTCGGCAAAGTCCCGGATGTAGTCGGGAATATCGCCGAAGTCTTCCGGATGCTCCCAGACGGCCATCACCTCATACATCCGGCGCCCGAGCAGGTAGGTTCCCGCCGGCCGCTGCAGCTCGTTGACGAAAGAATGCACCTCGGCGTCCGGCTCGGCCCAGTCGAATTTACCGTCGCGGTCCGCGATGTAGCCGTCGAGGGACATGAGTCCCGAGTAGATCAGTCTGGCCATGCCGGCTCCTGTCGCCCTCGGCGGTGTGCAGTCCGACCCTAGGCTCATGTCGCCGGGATGACAACGGTTCCGCTGGTTCCGGAGTCATCCGCAGCGTTGCCACAGGATTGCATCAAGACCCGATCAAGGACCCGCTTCTCCCCTGTTCCGGCTGACATGCTGGTTGACGCATCAAGCAACTTGTACCGTTTCCAGGAATCATCATGGGGGAATCATGCCGCTAGGCACGTTCAATCACGCAGGCCCGACCGGGCACTCAGGTCCGTTCAAACACGCCCGACGCCGGGTGGTGGCCGCCACGGCGTCCGTTAGGTCCGGCCTTTGGGTCCGGTCGCTGTCCGCCACCGCCGTGGCCGCCGGACTGCTGCTCACCGGGCTGGCAGTCCCGGCCGAGGCTGCCACGTACTATTCCGCACCGCTGCGCACCGCTGCCCGTGCCCTCACGGTGGCTGCGGAGAACAACGCCGGCTACGACCGGACCCGCTACTTCGGCAGCTGGCTGGACACCAACCGTGACTGCCAGAACACCCGGGCCGAGGTCCTGCTGCAGGAGGCGAAGGCCACCGCGACGTACACCACCGCGCGGCGGTGCACCGTGCGCACGGGCCGTTGGGTCACGAGGTGGGACAACCGCACGCACACCCTGGCGTCGGCCGTGGAGATCGACCATACGGTTCCCGTCCATGAGGCGTGGGGCTCCGGCGCCCGCTACTGGTCGCAGGCGCGCCGGGTAGCCTTCTACAACGACCTCGGCGATGGCCGGTCCCTGAACGCGCAGACGGCGGCACTGAACTCCAGCAAGCAAGCCAAGGGTCCGGAGGCATGGATGCCGCCGGTGAACCGCTGCGAGTACATCGGCAACTGGATCGCGGTGAAGATCCGGTGGGGCCTGCGGGTTGACAGCGCCGAGAAGGCAGCCCTGATCCGCTATGCAGACTCCTGCCCGAACGTGCGCATCAGCGTCACCCGGGCCTAGGCTGCGCGTCCCGCAGCCAAACAGCCGCGCACCCGAACAGCCCCGCACCGCCGCAATGGCAGTGCGGGGCTGTTTCGTCAGACCTCGAACATCCCGTAGACCCAGATGTTCGCGGACGGCAGGGCGAGCTCGGACATGGGCACCCTCCGGGCGCCCGTGCGGGTCAGCCAGAACCTGTTGTCCTTGGTGGGGGTCTTGACCGGAATGCCGGCGTTGTCCACGAGGTAAAGGCTCGTGGACGTGGCGGAGATACCTTCCATGGAGGCCCGCTTGGTCAGGCTCCTCGACGTGACGGAGCCGCCGTAGGGCTCGGACATGGCTGCGTGCGTGCAGGTGATGAGGCCTGTGCTCTTGTGCATGGTTGTGGACGTGACCAGCCCGTTGAGGGACACCCAGGCCGAACCGTTCCACGAGACGTAGTCCCCCAACCCTGCGGGCTGCGAGGCCTGGATGGTGATGCTGTTCAGGCCGACGGACGCGCCCAGCTGGTAGCCGGCGGCAGACAGCGTCTCGTCGGCAACCACCACCACCGAGCTCACCTTCAGGCCGTCGAACCCCATCCTGATGGTGACCGACATGTCGTCCAGTGCACTTTCCGTCGATACCACCCCCACGGGCGTGTGCCGGTCGTCGTCGATCAGGGAGAACCCCAGGCCGCTGTTGCGGACTGCACAGGCCACCATCCGGTAGCGCCGGCCGTCCGTGCCGCGGACGATGCCCGTTTCATCTGCCTTGAGGTCCAGGGCGGCCTGCTGCGCGGCGGAAACCGGTTTGTCGGCGTCGGCCGTGTTGTCCACCTCCGAGAGTCCCACGTCGGCCTTGCTCAGGGCAGGGACGGTCTCAGGGGCAGGCTGCTCTGGGCTGACCGGCTGATCGGTGGCTGGCCCGGACGGGGTTGGAGCCGCCTCCGGCGACGGCACCGTTGGAACGGTTGTTGCCGATGCCGGCCCTGCGGTGACGGTGGCCAGGGCAAGCAGACCTCCGCCGGCCGCCGCGATCCGTCCCAGATTCAGAACCGCACGGCGCTCCAGGCCGCCTTCACCAAACCACTCCACTGTGTTCCCCCCACGGGCACCATTCTGCGGCCGGGGTGTGCACCTCGGCCGGTGATGCTGCCGAGCCTAGGAACGGAAGCTTGGAATTAGGCTGTGGCTGCCAGCCCTGATC
>NZ_BAEG01000077.1 GCF_000238915.1 Arthrobacter globiformis NBRC 12137
CCCCCGCGTCTGGGGCGCCTCCGCCGAGGCCGGCCTCGCCGCACGGATTGTGGAAGCAACCCAGCAGCTCGGCTCCGCCGGCCAGAGCTTCTAAATGTAAAAGAACTCCTCCCACGAAAGGATCCGATCGGCAGTCGTGAACCGGGATGCCGCCGCGGCGAGGCACGCGATGGCTGACCACCTGGATGGCGTGCTGGCCTCTGGGCCGACGAAACCGACAAGTAGATCGGGCGACCCCGCACCGGCATGCGCGTGCAGGTCTGAATTTCGCACTCCATGAGTGCTGTGCTCCGCCTTCCGGGGAAGAAGCAACAGGCGTGCTGTTCCGGGCCGACCTGGAACAGCACGCCTTGCCGCTATGCAGCCACACCGGGACCTGCATTCCTATTTTGCCGGTGCACTTTCGGGAGAGAATCGGCTTGCTCTGTTGGTGGGCCAACAGAGCGGCCTAGCAGGAAGCGATGCCTTCGTAGTCCTTAATCAGGGTGACTTTCTCGGCGGAGGCCGAGGACTCGTCAAAGGTGTAGGTCAGCCATTCCTTGGCGAGGCGGCGGGCGAGTTCCAGGCCGACGACGCGCTGGCCGAAGGTGAGGACCTGGGCGTTGTTGGACAGGATGGAGCGCTCAACGGAGAAGGAGTCGTGCGCGGTTACGGCGCGGACGCCGGGGACCTTGTTCGCGGCGATCGCGACGCCCAGGCCAGTGCCGCAGACCAGCAGGGCACGGTCTGCCTTGCCGGCGGCGATGAGTTCGGCGGCGGCGATGGCCACGGACGGGTACGGGGTGTGGCTGGTGGCGTCCACTCCGACGTCGGTCACGGACTCGACCAGGTCACTGGCTTCCAGGTCCGCCTTCAGGGCTTCCTTGTACTCTAATCCGGCGTCGTCGGACCCGACGACCAGGCGCAGTTTGTTGCTCATGTTTTCTCCTTACGTTCGTGATGGAACTGACTCCCGGCATGGGACCGCAGAGCTGCCGTTGCCGTTCACCCGGCTCACGGGCATCGGCCTTGGACTCGTGAAAATGAGACGTGTGTTGCTTGAGACGATCTTCAAACAGCACGGCGCCTTCGTGACTCCCTCCAGCCCCGCGGCGTCTGGGACAAATCCGACCAAGTCGGTTCTTGACAGGGCCACCGTCACCTGACGCTATGTGGGCACGTCCGCTTCAAAAGAGCTCACAGGCGTGCGATCACTGTAGGTACCGGAAGGCGGTCCAGCCCGGGCGGAGTAGCTTGCAGCCTTCGAGGTGACGGGCGCCGAAGGTGGGGAGAGCGTTTCGGCCTGACCTTCTGAAGAAGGCTTTTCCTCCACACGCCAGGCAGATGAGGTGACGGCGTCGCAGGTTAATGCCCGGCCAGCCCAGGGAATTGAATTCTTCCACGTCCCATTCCTTGTGATCGGCTACGCATAGAACGAGCTTCACAACCTGCCCTCCTTCTGCTGCAACTTCCCGGCACCGTGTGTCGGGCTAGCCGAAGAAGTCCTTGAATGCCTTGGCAAGGGCTTCGGGCTGTTCTTCGGGTACCCAGTGGCCGCATTCATCGATGATCAGTTCATCGACTGTTTCGGCCATCAGGCGCAGGGACTTGCCGACTTCGGGCCCGCGGACCCACCCGTTGGCTCCGCCGACGGCGAGGGAGGGCACTGTGATCTTCGCGCCGCGGGATTCGTTGTCCTTAACGTCCTGACCGACCATCCGGTAGTAGGCGAAGCCTGCCCGGAGGGCGCCGGGGGTGGTGTTCGTCCGCAGGTATTCCTCGACCGCATCGGGGGTGATGCAGTCCGGCCGGTACCCGTAGTTCGTGAAGAACCATCCGAAATAGTGGTGCTCTCTGCCTTCAATGAGGGCTTCGGGCAGGTCGGGAGTCTGCAGGAAAGTGTGGTGCCAGCGGCGTCCGGCCTGGCCAATGTTCGCCTGGCCGTCCCCGGGAATGGCGACGTCTACGACGGCAAGGTGGGTTACGGCGTCCTGGTGGTCGGCGGCCAGTGAAAACGCTACCGTGCCTCCCCAGTCATGGCCGGCTACGGCGAAGCGTTCGATGCCGAGATGTTCGGTGAGTAGTTCCCAAACATCGGCGGCGATGGTCTTCTTGTCGTAGCCGGACCATGGCCGCGTGGTGTCACCGAGGCCACGGAGGTCGGGGGCGATGATGTAGTAGTCGTCCTCAAGCAGCTCGATGACTTCGCGCCAGCAGTACCAGCTCTGCGGGTAGCCGTGAAGCAGGACCAGTGGTTTCCCATGGCCGGCGGTGACGTAGTGCATCTTCAGGTCGTTGAGCTGAGCGTAATGGTGTTCGACGTTGGGCATGGTCGGTGCTCCTGATGATTCGGATGAAGGAAAGTTCGACTAGTTGGCGGCCGTGGCTGGCGACTCAGGGGTTTTCTCGGCGGCGGCGGTTCGTGCGAGGTGCTTCCTGCGGGCGCGGACCACGACGGCGGAGAGTGCTGCCGAGGCGAGCAGAACGTAGCCGAGGGTGTAAAAGCCCTGGGAGACGGCGCCGCCACCGGTGAGCAGACCAACGAGGATGGGGCCGATGATTCCGCCGAAGTTTCCAACGGACAGGATGAAGCTGGAGGCGAATCCGGTCTGGTTGCGTGGTACGCCTTCCAGTGCCCACGGCCACCACGGGCCAAAGGCGGAGTGCAAGCCGATGCAGGCAATACTCAGGAAGACGATGTCGAGGAACAGGTTGCCGGGGACGAAGTGCTGGGCCAGCAGGGCCACGCCAGCGAGGGCAATGGGGATCGCGATGAACGGTGTGCGCCGGCCGTCGTGCTTGTCGGACTGCCGGGAGGCAAAGTACATGCCGGCGGCCGCGAACACGAACGGAATGGTGGTAAGCCAGCCAACGGCCTGGATGCCTTCCTTCGACGCCTCGGTAAGGATCGTGGGCAGCCACTGGTTGAAACCGTAGAGACCGGTAAGCCACAGCAGGTAGGTGATGCTGATCAGCCAGATCCGCGGGTTCAGGTAAACATCACGCCACGCCCCGCCCTGTTCTTTCTCGCCCGAGGCGCGGTTCTCAAGGATGAAGGTACGCTCGGCATCCGAGAGGCGTTTGTCCTTCGTTGGATCATCCTTGATGAGGAAGAACACGATAACAGCGATGATGACCGGCGGCAGGCCCTGGACGATGAACATGGCCCGGTAGTCCCAGTTACCGATCAGCCAGCCGCCCAGAGGGGCCATGATGATTGCCGAGATCGGGATGGCCAGCAGCGACAGGCCTGAGGCGCGGCCGCGTTCCCACGAGGGGAACCACTTGACGAGGAAGATAGTGATCGCGGGGAAGACCAGCCCTTCGCCGAGTCCCAGCAGCACACGAACAATGATGAGCTGGGTGAAGTCATGGGTCATGCCAGTGGCGGCGGATGCGAGCCCAAAGACGATCAGAGCGATTACCATGGAACGTTTGGCGCCCAACCGTGTGACGACGAGTCCGGCGAAGGCCAGACTGACGACGTAGCCCCAGAAGAAGGCCGAGAGCAGGACCCCCATCTGGGAGGCATCGAGTCCAAGTTCCTTGGACATCGCAGGGGCCGCGATGGACATGTTGGTCCGGTCAATGTAAGCGACGAGGTAGGAGATCAGCAGCAGTCCGCCCACGCGCCACCACCGGGCGTTGGGCACATGCGCTGGTCGGCGGCCTGGCGCCGATGGAGTGGTTGTAGACATCTTCGTCCTAATCTTTATCTAGATGCTGAATGGATTTCGGCTCGTTGTCGAGATGCTGCTCCGGGCGGTGGCGATGAGTTGCCGTGAGCCTAGCCCTCGAAAGCCCTGATGACGGAGGAGTCATCGAGGCGTCCAAAACCCGCGGCGGAGGCGTCCTTGAACTTTGCGTTGGCCTCCTCCAGGAGGGGAACATCGGCGCCAACCCGCGCCGCTGCATCTTTGACCAGCGTCGAGTCCTTGACAAAGATGTCCACTGCGCTGAGCACCGGGGGTTCATCGACGCTGAGCATGCGCGGGCCGCGGTCGTTGAGCATGAAGGATGCTGCGGCCCCGGCCCCGACTGTCTTGAGGACCTCTTCGGGATCGAGTCCCAGCCGCTTGGCGAAATTGAGGGCTTCTCCCGCGACAGCAAGGTGCACCGAGCACAGGAGCTGGTTGACCAGCTTGACAGCTTGGCCGTCGCCGACCCTGCCACCGCAGCGGGCGAGCTTTGTCCCCAGGTGCCGCAGGACAGGCCTTACCCTTTCGATGTCCTCATCGGTACCGGACGTGAGGAGGGTGAGCTCGCCTGTGACTGCGCGCACGACGCCGCCCGTGACCGGGGCGTCCACAACCCGGACGTTCTGTTTGGTGAGCCTGTCAGCGACCGAAGTTGCCGATTCCACCCCCACGGAACTCATGATGACCGCTGTGGCGCCGATCTTGAAACCTTCGGCTGCCCCGTCAGGCCCAAAGACGGCCTGTTCGAGCTGGTCCGGTGTGGCGACCATGAGAATGACGATCTCGGATGCAGCAGCCGCCTTCGCTGCGGACTCCGCAGCGGAGGCTCCAAGCTGGACAAGCTCATTGACACGGTCGGGTGCGAGATCGAAGACTGTCACATTGTGGTGCGGGATCAGGCGCTTGGCCATGGGCAGGCCGATCGCGCCGGTGCCGATGAAAGAGACGTTCATTTGACTGCCTCCAGTCCATGCTGTCTGCGGGGCTTGATGCTCATGTTTGTTTTCCTTGGCAGATTCAGTTGAGGGTGAGGACGGGGTGCCCGACGGGTGCGCCGGCCGATGCGGCAAGGCTTTCCAGGACCAGGGTGATGGAGGTTGCGCCAGGGTCCTGGTGACCGAGCGTTCGCTCACCAAGGCGGCTGGCCCTGCCGATGCGGGCGATCAGTTCCTTAGTGTGCTCGGTGCCGGCAGCAGCGGCTTCGGCGGCGGCCCGCAGGACGGTGGCCGAGGTGGCATCGGGTTGACCGGCAGCAGTGGCTGCAGCCTCGGCAGCGGGGACGATGGCATCGACCATGGTCTTGTCTCCGACGGAGGCCTTGCCCCGTCGCTGAATGGCGTTTGCGGCGGCGGCGATGGCCGCGGCGGTACGCTCGGGGCTGCTGAGGGACGGATCGGCGTTGCGCAGCGCAGTGCTGGAGGAGAGGAACGCTGAGCCGAACAGCGGGCCCATGGCCCCGCCCACTGCGTTCAGGACGGTGTTGCCCACCAGCTCGAGCAGGTCCGCAGGTTCGTTCGACTCGGTGGAGCTAAGTTCGCGTTCGACAGCGGCGAAGCTGCGTGCCATGGAGGTGCCGTGGTCGCCGTCACCGAGGGCGGCGTCGAGGTCGCAGAGCTGGTCGCGGGCGCTTTGGACGTTCTTGCTGGCGTGGAGCAGGGCTTCTTTGAGATCCCAGGACATGATGTCTCCTAGTTTGGGGTGGAGGTTTGAGTGAAATGCGGGGTGCGGGCGGGATCCTTGAGCAGGCCAAGGGTGCGGTCGTTGAGTCGCATGAGGGTAACGGAGAAACCGTGCATGCCCAGGGCGGTGAAGTACTCGCCCACGAAGTTCACTTCGATGCTGACGCCCTTCTCCTGCAGGACCTTGGCAACGCGGCGGTAGGCGATGTAAAGCTCCAGCATCGGTGTGCCGCCCAGACCGTTGATGACGACCGCGGCGCGGTCGCCCTCGCGCAGTTGGAGATCCTGGTCAATCTCATCGACCAGCCGATCAACAATTTCGTCCATCTGGACGAGGGGTTCGGTGGAGCGGCCGCGTTCGCCGTGGTGCCCGACGCCTACCTCCATCTGCCCTTCATCGAGACTGAAGGTGGGTTTGGTGCTCCCTGGCAGGGTGCATCCGTTAAGGGAGACTCCCATGGTGCGGGTCGCTGAGTTCACATCCAGTGCGAGCTGCTTGAGCTCGGCGAGGGATGCACCTTGGCGGGCGGCCGCGCCGACGGTCTTCCAGATCAGGAACTGACCGCTGACCCCGCGCCGCTGGTCCGGACGGACGTTGCTGCCGGCTCCGAGGTCGTCGGTGGCCACTGCCATCTCGACGTCGATGCCTTCATCGCGGGCCATGTCTGCTGCCATTTCGAAGTTCATGACATCCCCGGAGTAATTGCCCAACAAGAGCATGACGCCGTGCCCGGTGTTGACGGTGCGGATTGCTTCCAGGACGCTGCCTACCGGCGGAGAGGCGAACACATCGCCGCAGACCACGGCATCGAACATTCCATCTCCGATGTAGCCGATGAACGCCGGTTTGTGTCCGGAACCCCCGCCGGTCACGACAGCCACGCGGCCCGTCGGGGGAGTGGAGGATGTCACAACGCGGCTGGTGCCGCGGCGTTCCAGTTCCGGGTGTGCCAGAAGAAAACCTTCGAGAGTTTCTGTGACGGCGTTGTCGGGATCATTGAGGAATCGGCTCATTTCACTGCCTTTGCTGGGGAGCGGAAAACGTGGTCGAGTCGCTGGAGGGCGTCGGCGACTTCGTCCTTTTTGGTGGCGAAAGGGCTGTCGTGGGTTTCGAGTTCCAGCACGTAGCGTCCGGAATAGCCCGCCCGCTGCGAGGCCTCATGGAACTCCGCGAAGTCCACGTCGCCCGATCCCAATACTTTGCGGATGTCGCCGGTTTCAGCGTCGCGGAGATGGATATGCACGACGCGGGAAGCGAACTCGGCATACGCAGCTGCTGGGTCTTCACCGGCGGCGCGGATATGGGAAACGTCGTACACCAGACCCACGGCGGGGTCGAGAAGCGGAATCAGGTCCCGCACACGCTCCAGCGTGTTGACGAGCCGGTAATGGTGGGGCGCCTCGACGGCGACCTGAACTCCGTAGCGGGCAGAGGTGGCGGCAGCAGCATTAATGCCTGACGCCACAGCTTCGAGCTGCTGGCGGTAGGGGACGTCGTCGCGTTCCCGGGAGCCGCAGGGCAACAAGAGAAGAGGGGCCCGGACCTCAGCGCAGAAGACGGTCAGTGCCTCTATGCGGTCCAGAATCTCCAGTGAGGGGACATCGTCGTTGAAGGAGCCAGGGTCGGCATTAACGCTCAGAACCTCCAAGCCGGATTCATGCACGATCCGGCCGGCATTCTTCATGTCCTCGGCTGAGCCGAACAGCGGGACATGCTCGCATAAACCCTGCAGGGCTCCGAGATCGATCGCATCAAATCCCTGCTGCCGGATCTGCCGGAGGGCCTGGGGGAGTTCCTCATTGCGGAAACAGATGGTGGAGCATGCAAGGCTGGCAGGCCTTATGGCTCCGGTAGCTGTAGTCACGGCTATCGCTCACTTCCTTGTGTGTGTTTGCTGATGTTCGCCTGCGTCATTGCTGTCGCTCGCGCCCGGCCGCGAATCGTCCGCGGGCCTCCACGGGGGCAGGTTTTGGTCTTGATCACACGTGCTTCTGCAGCCTCAACGGCGCTCAGGCCGCATCTTCGAGGTCGGTGCGCGCGCTGATGGCGTAATCGGCAAGGGTCCCGGCGGCCTCCGCTACGAGAAAGTCCTTGTACGAGAGCATCCCGTAGAAGTCTGTGTATCGGAGGGGCGAGGTGCTTGTGCGACGTTGCATTGGGGGGTCCTTCACTGAAGTGTTGCTTACCTCACACACTACTTTGTAAGACAAATTTTTGTCAACAAAAAATGTTAGGCAAATATTTGTTAGACAAAGTATTGACGCGCAGTGATCCCTGTCACTACGCTCGGATCCAGAGCACCCCGGTGTGCGACAACGACGACGCCCCTTGAGGAGCACCACCGTGAAACACAGCATTAGGCGAACGGTCGCCCCCTTGTCCGGTGATCAGCCGTCCCAGGCTCCCACGCCCCCTGCACCGGCGGAGCGACTTGTGGAGGTTTCCGGCCTTCGAAAGACTTACGGGACCGTGCAGGCGTTGAGGGGGGTCGAGTTCGAACTCGCTCCCGGCGAAGTCCACGCCCTTCTGGGTGAAAACGGCGCAGGCAAATCCACCCTGATCAAAGTTCTCGCGGGTGTGGAAAGCAGCGACGCCGGGACCCTGAAGATCTTCGGTGAAGAAAAATCCTTTCGGTCCCCTGCTGAGTCCAGGGCGGCAGGACTTGCGGTCGTCTACCAGGAGCTGAGCCAGGTCCCTTCCCTGACCGTCGCGGCAAATATCTTTCTGGGCCGCGAACCCCGCACCGCCTTCGGGGCAGTGAAGCAGTCAGAAATCATGAGCCGGACGAAAGCGTTCCTCGCCGAGTATGGGTTTCCACTCGACCCCAGGGCTGTCGTGGGCGACCTTCCCTTCGCCTACCGCCAGATGACCGAGATTGCCAAGGCGCTCATGAGCAACGTGCGTGTACTCGTTCTCGACGAACCGACCTCGGCGCTCAGTGAGGGGGAGGAGGAGGTCCTCTTCGACGCCGTGCGCAAGGTCACCGCCCGCGGGGTGGGTGTGATATACGTCACCCACCGGCTCGGGGAGGTCTTCAAGTTGTCCCAGCGCGTCACGGTCTTCCGTGACGGCCTGCGGGTCGGCACCTATCCCACGTCCGACATGGACATGAAGTCACTGGTGAGCGCCATCATCGGGCCACGGACTATGGCCGCCGAAGTAGCCGACGCCGTCCAGGGCCATGGACCGAAGCAGGACCACGTCCAACGCGCGACCGGGTCCGTGCCCGCACTGGCCATGAGTGGAGTCGGCGACCAGCGGCTGCGGGGGGTGGACCTCGAGGTCCAAAGCGGAGAGATCATGGGCCTTGCCGGCGTCATTGGCAGCGGGCGGACGGAAATCTTGGAGACCGTCTTTGGTCTTCGCCGTCCCCGCCAGGGCCAGCTGCAGATCCACGGGCAGCCGTTTAAGCCGGCCGGGCCCGTTGACGCCATACGGGCCGGCGTTGGCCTGGTGCCCGAAGACCGCCACGGCCAAGGCCTTGTCATGGACGACTCGATCGAGCGCAACATCGCGCTTCCCCGGCTCAAACCCCTGACACGCCTGGGCTTTTTTAGCCGCAAGGGAGCGGCCGAGCGCTCCCACGCTGCCATGAAAGAGCTTTCGATCAAGGCCCAGAACCGCAAGACGGTCGTTGGCACCCTGTCGGGGGGAAACCAGCAGAAGGTCGTGTTCGGTAAGTGGCGGGAACCGCGGTGCGAGCTACTGCTCCTGGACGAGCCAACCGTCGGCGTCGACGTCGGCGCGCGGGAAGAAATCTACGGCGTCATCCGGCAGGCAGCAGCCTCAGGGACAGCGGTCCTGGTGGTCTCCTCCGATCTCTCCGAATTGCTGCTGCTGTGTCAACGGATCACCATCGTCCGGGACGGACGCACGATCCGCACCATCCACAGGGATGAAGTGGATTCCGAAGAAGCCCTTCACCACCTCGTCCACACATCAAGTCCCGTTACTCCAGGAGTCCCGTCATGAGCCTGACAGCCCAAAGTGCCGCCAAAGCCGGAGGCACTGCGCCAAGCGTGAAAACACTGAAGAACCTCGTGCGCGGCGACCGCCCCTACGTTCTCTACGCTGCCTTCGCCGTGCTGATAGTGGCCTTCAGCTTCGCCTCCCCGGTGTTCTTTTCCTCCTCGAACTTCCTAAATATCGGCCGACAGACCGCCCTGGTCACGATCATCGCCGTGGGCATGACCTTCGTCATCATCGCCGGAGAAATCGACCTCTCCGTGGCATCGACCCTGGCGTTGTCGGGAATGAGTGCAGCGCTGGCCATCCAGCAATCAGGCGGCAACTGGGCCCTCGGCGCCGCCGCCGGCCTCGCGACCGGCGCCCTGGTGGGACTGGTGAACGGCCTGCTGACCACCTTGCTGGCGATCCCGTCATTCCTGGTGACCTTGGGCATGCTGGGTATCGCCAGGGGAATTGCCCTCATGCTAACCGGCACAACGCCCGTCGTGGTCAACAGCCTGACCTTCTGGGACTCATTCGGTGAGGGCGCGATCCTGGGCGTCCCGGCACCCATCGTCATCACTATCGTGGTCATCGCTTTGGGCGCGTACGTGCTGCATTTCTCCACATTCGGCCGGCGGGTGTTCGCGACCGGCGGCAACGCCACCGCCGCCCGCTACTCCGGGATCAATACCCGCCGCACCAAGACCCTGGCCTTCGTCATCACCGGCGCCCTGGCCGGACTCGCCGGCCTGATCCTGACCGCCCGCGCCCACGCCGCGCGCCCCGACATCGCCGCCGGTCTGGAACTGGATGTCATCGCCGCCGTAATCCTCGGCGGAACCAGCCTCTTCGGTGGCCGGGGCGCGATCCTCGGCACGGTCCTGGGCAGCCTGATGATCGGTGTCCTCAATAACGGTCTGACACTCATGGGTGTCAGCTCCCAGGCTCAGTTGGTGGTCAAGGGCGCGATTATCATCGCCGCCGTGGCCTTCAGCCGCCGCAAATGATCGATCCGCCTCCCCCTTTCAAACGTTCGCACCAAACCACCAACAAACAGGAGCACTCCATGAAGACGTGGAAGACATCCAAAAGCGCCGCTGCAACGGCCGCCATCCTCAGCGCAATCCTCCTCGCCGGATGTTCCTCGGGAACCGCCAGCAGCACCGAGAGTGCGCCGACCATCGACCCCGCCTCCGTTGAACCCAAAGGCCTCGTCGGCCTTGGCCCCAACGGCGAAAAGCCTGCCCTGCCCTCGGATGTGAGCCTCACCGCCGAACAGGCCGCCAAGGTGCGGGCAGGCAACTTCAAGGTCGGCATCTCGATGCAGACCATGGACATAGATTTCGCCAAAGTACAGACCACAGTCCTGAAGAAAACGTTCGAGGAAAACGGCGTCCAGGTCATCGGCATCACCGATGCACAGTGGAAGGCCGAGAAGCAGATCGGCGACCTCGAGAACCTGATCCAGCAGAAGCCGGACGGCATCCTCGGTGTGCCCGTCGACGACGTCGCCACGGCGGCCGCGTTCTCCAAGGTGGGCAAGTCCGGAATGAAGCTGGTCATGATCGACCAGGTTCCCAAGGGACTGAAATACCCCACCGACTACCAGTCATCCGTCCAGGCTGACGGTAAAGGCAACGGACAGGTCGCAGCCGAAATGCTCGCCTCCCGCATTCCCGACGGCGGCACCATGGGCCTGGTGAACTTCGGCAACGACATCTTTGCCACCAATGAACGCACCAAGGGCGCCAAGGAATGGCTCGCCAAGAACAGGCCCGACATCAAGGTCAAAGAAACCGCCTTCAGCGACCCGGCCAAGGCCGGCCAGGTTGGCGGCGACTTCGTCACCGCCAACCCGGACATCAAGGGCCTGTGGGTCGTCTGGGATGCCCCCGCGCTGGAGGTCATCAGCGCTCTTCGCGGCCAGGGCGCGAACATCCCGGTCGCCACCATCGACCTCGGCCAGCAGCTCACAGCCGAAAGCGCCCAGGGAGCCGACATTGTAGGCGTGGGTGCCCAGCGGCTGACCGACCAGGCCAAGGCCGAAGCCAACGCCATGATGCTGTCCCTGATCGGGGAAAAGGCACCCTCCTACATCGCAGCCCCTGCCCTGGCCGTCACCAAGTCCAACCTCACCGACTCCTTCAAGATCGTCTTCGACTCCCCGGCACCGGCCGATATCGTCAACGCCTGCAAGAACACATCGGGCTGCAAGTAACCCCAGCGGTGTCCGGTCCGGCCAGCTCCGGACCGGACACCGCCAGCCACCCAAGAAAAGGACACGATTTCCATGGCACGCGTCATCGTCACCGGCGGCAGCGGCAAACTCGGCCGCGCCGTCGTCAAAGAACTCGCCGAAAACGGCTGGGACGTGATCAACCTCGACCACGCAGCACCACGGTCCGAATCACCTGCCCCCTTCATCCAGGTCGACTTCACCGATTTCGGCCAAACCCTGGAATCCATGCTCGCCATCGACGAGCAATACTCCGAAGTCGACGCAGTCGTCCATCTGGCCGCGATCCCGCGCCCCGGCCTGCGCACCAACTCAGCAACCTTCGGCAACAACTTCATCTCCACCTACAACGTCTTCGCCGCCGCAAACCAGGCCGGCATCAAAAACATCGTTTGGGCATCCAGCGAATCAGTCCTCGGCCTGCCCTTCGACCGGGTACCCCCGTACATTCCCGTGGACGAAAACGTCGCACGGCCCGAAACGACCTATTCCCTGGGCAAGTTCCTCGAAGAACAGATGGCCGGCGTCCTGACCGGACGCGACCCCGACCTAAAAATGATCGCCCTTCGTTTTTCGCACGTGATGGACGTGGCAGACTACGCTCCCTTCCCGGCCTTTGATGACACACCGGCCCTGCGCAAATTCAATCTCTGGAGCTACGTCGACGCCAGGGACGCCGCCCAGGCGGTCCGCAAATCCCTGGAATACGCCGGCACCGGCTTCGAGGCGTTCATCATCGCCAACGCCGACACCGTCATGACCCGCCCCAACTCCGAACTCGTTGCGGAGTTCTACCCGGGCGTCCCCTACACGGCACCCGAAGGACCCAACGACACCCTGCTGTCCATCGACAAGGCCCGCAAGATGCTCGGCTACGACCCAAAACACACCTGGCGCAACGAAGTCTGACGCCAAGCCTCGGCACCGACGTGCGCCCCGCGCAGCGCGAGATACAAGATAGAGAGAGATCATGACTACTTCTTCAGCACGGCCACTGGCCATCATCACCGGCGCCTCCAACGGCATCGGATACCAGCTGGCCCTCCAACTGGCCCAGAACGGCCACGACCTGGTGGCCACCGGCCGCAGCGAGAAAATCTTCCATGCAGCAGAGGACTTCAAGCGCTATGGTGCGGAAGTCACCGCTGTCCAGGCCGACCTGAGTCAACCCGAGGAAGTCGAACGCTTCTGGAAGGAAGCAACAGCACTCGGACGGCCCATTGCCGTCGCAGTGATCAACGCTGGCATCGGCGTCGGCGGGGCTGCGTTCTGGAATACCGACCTGGATGAGGAGCTCAAGCTCATCGACGTCAACGTCACCTCGGTTGTGCACCTGGCCAAGCGTGTGGTCACCCACATGCAGGCAAACCAGTCAGGACGGATCCTGTTCACATCGTCCATCTCAGCGACCCAGCCCACGCCGTACGAAACGGTGTACGGCCCCAGCCGCGCCTTCGTTTTCTCCTTCGCAGAATCACTCCGGGAGGAACTGAAGACCGAAGGAGTCAGCGTGACGGCGCTTCTGCCTGGCGCAACGGACAGTGACTTCCACGCCCGGGCCGGTATGGGCAATACGGACATTGGACGAATGAAGAAAAACGACCGGGTCCTCGTCGCCAAACAGGGCTATGAGGCGATGATGAAAGGCAAGGACCACGTCGTAGGTGGCGACTGGGCGACCAAACGCGCCGGCTTCTTCAACCGCTTCCTGACCGAAACGTACAAAGCCGCCCGCCAGGGCAGGGCCGCAAAACCCTGACACGTTTTCCGAACTGCCGTGCGCGGGGGCTGACCGTTCGCCCCCGCGCACGGTTATGATAAATGTCAACAATTAACTAGGAACGAAGGTGCTCCAAATGACTCCGGTCTCCGCCTTTGATAAGAGAACGCTTAGGGATCGCTGCACGCAGTACGTGCGCGACCAGATCATCTCCGGTGCCATCAAACCCGGCGAGCACCTGAAGGAGATGCACCTCAGCGAGGAAATGGGAGTCAGCCGAGGCACGCTGCGCGAGGCCCTTAGGCCCCTTGAAATCGAAGGCCTCATCGTAGACGACGGCAAGCGCCACATGCTCGTGCGCGAACTGACTTCCCAAGAAATTTTGGACGTCTTCGAAGTGCGTGCAACGCTTGAAACGCTCGCCGCTAGGAAAATCGTTGCGAGCGACCGGAGGGAGGAAATTACCGCCGAACTGCGGCGGGACCTGGAGCCCCTCAAGGAGCCAGGCATTGAATTCTCCCGGCAACTCGAAGTTGACCTGAAGTTCCACGAGCGGCTCTGCGCGCTTGCCGGCAATCCCACCCTGCTCGCAGGGTGGCGGAACCTCATTGGACAGATTGAGATGATGATCATCGCTGCGGGACCGGACAAAGCCAGTGGCAGGATGCGCTTTGATGAGCACATCCAGATCGTCGAGGCCATCGAGTCCGGAGTGGAGGAAAAGGCCGTGGCCGCATTGAGCGATCACATGAATGATTTCTGCTCCCGCTATGTCGGGGACCTGGTCGAGCCAGAGCTGCAGGAAGCGGCAGGGTAACCAACAACAACTTCAGAGCAGCACCTCCCGCAATAGAGAGTCGGCGTCGTCAGTCCGGCCGCTGACGGCACTCGCGTTACCGTTACTGCACGGTGTGAGGCGCGAATCCTGCCCGGGGCTACGAAGCGAATTCAGACGCTTGAAACAGCCCGTTGGGGTCTCAGGAGAGGAATATCCGCTTCCACGACTTGAGCGGCGGGGCTCCGTTAGGGGACCCCGCCGCTCCTTCATGAGCCTCGGCGACGCCTATTCCTTGGCGATGCCGTCCCCGGTTCGCTTCGTCCCCAGCCGTTCGCACCGGTGCGATGGAAGAAATCAGGGCCACCGGAACAGTCCCGTACTTCGGATGGCCTAGAATCCTGTGGGCAGGTGCGGAACGTAGAACTTTTCGAGCCCGGCGATTTCATCTTCCGTCAGCGTCAGATCAACGGATCCTGCGGCGTCCTCAAGGTGGTGGGCCTTGGTCGCCCCGACAATGGGCGCGTCCACCGCCGGGCTGGCGTGCAGCCAGGCAAGTGCCACCTGGCTCCTTGGAACGCCTCTGGCTTCGGCGATCTGACCCACAGCGTCCACGACTTGGCGGTCGGAGTCTTCAAAGTTGTTGTAAAGCCGTTGCCCCACGAGATCCAGGCCCGTGCGCGTGCTCGTGGTGTCCCAGGCACGGGCTAGGCGGCCGCGCGCCAGGGGGCTCCACGGCGTGACTCCGACCCCTTCATCCAGGCATAGTGGCAGCATTTCGCGTTCCTCTTCGCGGTTGATCAGGTTGTAGTGGTTCTGCATGGAGACGAAGCGCGCCCAGCCGTGCATGTTCTGAAGGTGCAGACACTTGGAGAACTGCCAGGCATGCATGGAGGATGCCCCGAGGTAAAGGACCTTGCCTTGGCGCACAAGGTCGCTCAGTGCCTCCAGTGTTTCTTCCAGGGGCGTCGACTCGTCGAAACGGTGGATGATGTACAGGTCGATGTAGTCGGTGCCCAGACGCCGCAGGCTGTTCTCCGCCTCCTGCAGAATGGCCTTCCTCGAAAGCCCCTGCCCGTTGGGGCCCTCATGCATTCGGTGGTGGACCTTGGTAGCGATGACCGTTTCGTCCCTGCGGGCATGCTCTTTAAGGACACGTCCGACGATCTCTTCGCTGGTGCCGTCCGAGTATGCGTTCGCCGTGTCGAAGAAATTTATCCCCAGCTCCAGCGCCTGCCGTATGAAGGGGCGGCTTTCCTCCTCAGAGAGGGTCCACCCGTGTGTACCTCTTCCGGGTTCCCCGTAGCTCATGCACCCCAGTGCTATCGCCGACACCTCAAGACCGGACTTTCCAAGTTTGGTGTATTTCACAGAATCATTCCTCTCCTTCGTTATCGAAAAGGGAAACGGGGGAAGTGGGTGTCTTCTCGCGGATGAAGCCGAAACGGCAGGTCCGGTCCCTCGATTGCACCAATGGTCGAGTTCTCGTCGCAAGGCCACTACAGCCAGGATCTGGCGATAGTGTGACGGCGATGGGTGCGATGGCCGAGCTACCGGGGTCCCTTGGCCGACGCCTCCCTCCGGAGGAATCTAAGCTCGTGCGGGGACACTGGTCTGAAATCGGCCCGGGGGCGCTAGACCCTGCCACGCCGGCGATAGCCGGCGGCCTCCGACCGGTACATTCCTCGGTCCAGGCGTTCCCCTCCGGAACCTCCGCTTCGGAGGCACGCAGTCTCGCTGCAAGGTCGCGAGGCGTGAAAATCAACCAAGCGCAGGTGGGTTCCGCCGCGCCAGACCCCACCTGGCTTCATGGACCAGCACGCCGCCCATATCCGTCAGTCAACATTCAATGTCCCCCCCGTTTTGACAATGGACATCTCCCCCTTCTTCCGGACCGGTAGTCGGCGAGGTCGATCTTCTTTTCGGCCAGCACAACTTTGACGGATCTGGCCACAAGTGGCCTCTCTATGCCGCCGCCCAGGACAGACCCTCCGGTTCAGCATTGCTGTTGCTCAGGCGCGCCGCGGAATCAGCAAGGCACCGGACACAGCCGTTCCTGCCACGTCGGTATCGGGCGGCTCTTTCTGCATTTGGCTCTACTGCGCCAAGCGTGGGGACTGTTGCGGCCACCCCTCGGGCGGCAAGGGGCCCAATGGTGCTCTCACTACGGGCTCTTGCGATAGTAACCATCATAGGCCCGGGTTCGTAGAACAAATAAATGTTGACAAAAAAACGTCAATCAGTCTTTACTTACTGGGGCAAGTGTTGCCTACATCACAAGGGAGTGGATTGCATGAGCAGATTCGACGGCGCAATTGTCGTCATCAGTGGTGCCGCGTCCGGCATAGGGCTCGCCCTCACCAAGGGTTTCGTAGCGAAGGGCGCGATGGTAGCGGCACTGGATGTGGACGAGAAAGCACTGAGTCGGCTGGCAGACGAGATCGGGCCCCAGGTGTTTCCGATGCAGGTCGACGTGGCCGATGAACAGAGTGTCGAACAGGCGATTCAGAACATTGTGGGACGTTGCGGAGGAATTGACGTACTGATCAATAACGCCGGCATCGCACCGACGGGACGCTTGGGCGAAACCACGACAGAGACCTGGCGCCGCATCATGTCCATCGATCTTGACGGAGTCTTCTACTTGACCCGCGCGGCCCTGCCGGCGCTCATGAAATCCGGAGGGAACATCGTGATGACGGCCTCCATCTCCGGGACTTCCGCTGATTACGCCTATTCGGCGTACAACGCCGCCAAAGGGGCGCTGGTCAACCTAACACGCAGCCTTGCCATCGATTACGCCCCCATGGGTGTGCGCTGCAACGCAGTTGCCCCCGGCCCCGTCCGCACGCCTCTGATTGAAGCAAACTTCCGGTCTCACCCAGGGCTGGAGGAGGCCTTCATTCGTACGGTTCCGCTCGGACGGCTCGCCGAGCCCGAAGACGTCGTCGCGGCTTTTATGTTCCTTGCCTCCCAAGAGGCCTCATTTATCAACGGCGCCATACTGCCCGTCGATGGAGGAGTTGCCGCTTGGAACGGTCAGCCCGACGCGAACAACCTCCCGCAAATGCAACCCGTTGCTTCACCCCTATAACTAATCGAAATGGCCGGTCGGCCGCTCATCCAACAGCCAGTAAAAGGAAGCAGGACACCCATGACGAGTCGGATTTTGGACCTTGAACCGAAGGCGTTCTTCAAGTATTTCGAGGAGATCAGCAACATACCGCGCGGTTCGTACCACGAGCAGGCCATCAGCAACCACTTGGCACACTTCGCCCGGGAAAGGGGACTTGAGGTAAGCCAAGACGACATCGGGAGCCTGCTGATCAAGAAACCCGGAACCGAAGGCTACGAATCTGCCGCCCCGCTGGTATTCCACGGTCACATGGACATGGTGCTGGCCAAAGATGAAGGCGTTGACCACGACATGCTCGAGGAAGGCGTGCGCCTTCGCATGGACGGCGACTTCATAACGGGTTCCGGCACAACCCTTGGGGCGGACAATGGCGTAGGCGTCGCGTTCATGATGGCCATCCTGGGCGCTGAGGACCTGGCCCACCCGCCCATTCAGGCCATCATTACCGTGCAGGAAGAGGTGGGCAAAGCCGGCGCCCTCCACTTCGACGTCAAGGAAGTGACCGGAAGGCGGCTTATCGATTTCAACTGGCACGACCCAAACTCGATCTTCGCGGGTTGCGCCGGCGACATCTCAGCATGGTTCGAAATGCCGCTGCCGACAGCTGAAGCCCCCCAGGACGGCGTCGTGATCGAGATCAACGTACACGGACTCGAGGGCGGGCATTCGGAGTTCGACATCCATCACGGGCGAGGCAACGCGATCATGCTCATCGCGCGTCTCCTGCGCAAAGCATCGGACTCGGCAGCCGCCCAGCTCCTCACCATCGACGGAGGCGTTAACCGCTACGTCATACCCAATGCGGCCAAGGCCTCCGTCTTCGTCCCACACAAGTCTTCTGAGAGCCTCATCACAGAGCTGCAGGACCTGGCAACCAGTATCAAGGCCGAGTACCGCGTCAGCGACCCACACCTTCTGATCGAAATTCAGCGCTCAGCTTCCTCCGTGCCCGATGGCCCCGAGGCCGCCACCGCGGCTGCCACCTCAAAGGTTGCTCGGGTGCTTAATCTGCTCCCGAATGGCGTGCAAAGCATGAGTCTCACTACTGACGGGCTGGTGGAGAGCTCAAACACAGTAGCTCAGATTGAGATTCGCGACGGGAAGCTGCGCGTACTCTCGACCATTCCCAGCGCAGTGTCCTCCCGCAAGTACGAAATCCTCGACCGAATTCGCGGGCTGGCCGACATCGCAGGAGAGGGCGCAACAGTGCAGACCTTCGCGGACTGCCCCGAGTGGCCCTTTCAGCCGGAGTCGCCCCTGCTGGCGCAGGCCAAACAGGCCTATAAGACCGTCCATGGACGTGATCCTGAAGTCGAAGTGTCCCACTCGAGCCTCGAACTCGGAATCTTCGCCAGCAAGCTGCCTGGCGTGGAAATGATTTCCGTAGGCCCCGAAGCGTTTGATGTGCACACCACTAAAGAGCGCCTCAACTACAAGACGGTCCAGCCTGTCTGGGACGTACTGGTGGAGCTGCTGCGCCGCCTCGACGACTAATCACCCCGCGGGCAGCACACGCCGCACGGTAATGCTCCGTTGACGGCCAAAGCCGGCCTTACCATCCCACCCAAGGAAAAAGATCAATGATGATTAAGAAACCACTGCAGGCCGCCGCTGCGCTCGTCGCGACAATTATGGTCCTCTCGGGTTGCTCCACGTCCAATCAGACAGCAGCGGCCGAGGGTGCCCCCGCCGCGAATGAAAGTTGCGCTCCCGGGAAAGAACGGCCGCGCACCGGAGACGAAGCACCGCCCACGACAAAGACCGGCAAACAGCTGAAAATCGGTGTCAGCCCTACAGCTATGGACACCTACTACAAGCGAGTCCTGGCCGGCGTCCAGGAAGAGATCGATGCTTCCGGCGGTGAGAGTGCAATCCGGCTGGATGTCCAGGCGCCCACATCCCAGTCGGCCACCGAGGACCAAGTCAGGAGTGTCGAATCCTGGATTTCGCAGGACTATGACGCAATCGTCGTTGCCCTGTACAACGAAAGCGCCCTGGAACCGCTCTTCCAGAAGGCCGCCGAACGCAACATTCCGGTTTTCACGTTCAACTCGCCAATCGTGTGCAGCTCCTATGTGGTGTCAGATGTCGGCTACGACCAGAGCGAGGGCGGACGGGCCCAGGCGCAATGGATCGTGGACCACTACGGCAGCGAGCAAAAGAACGTGGCCATACTGGAGGGCCTGCCCGGCCCGCACACATCAGAGCGCATGCGCGGCTTTGAAGAGATCATGAAGGATCATCCCAATTTCAAGGTTGTGGCGCGCCAGCCGGCCGGTTGGACCCGCGAGGCCGGCCTGACCGTGACGGAAAACATCCTCCAGGCTCACCCTGACGTGGACATCCTCGTCGGCCTCTACGACGAAATGGCCCTAGGGGGATTGGAAGCCATCAAGGCTGCCGGTAAAGAAGGCAAGGTCGACATCATCGGCTACGAAAACATCCGGGAAGCAAACGACGCGATCAAGTCTGGGGAATTCGTCGCAACCGTGGACACTGGGGCGAAGACGGTCGGGGCAAACATCATCGAGACCGTCAAGAGCTACGTGGCCAAGGGAAAAACAGTCCCGACCAGGGTTTTCAACGACGTCAAGGTCTACGACAAGACAAACATCAGCACCTTCGACCCCAACGACTACGTTTACGTGCCACCAACCGGCAAATAGGCGCCTAGGTCATGGGCGGCGCCCTTTCGGGGCGCCGCCCACCCATATCTCATGAGGAGATACCTGTGGAACACAAACCGTTGCTTCAAATGCGCGGCATCGACAAGCACTTCGGTGCCACACACGCCCTTAAGGGCATCGACCTCACACTCGATCGCGGCGAAGTTCTCGGATTAATCGGTGAGAACGGCGCCGGAAAATCCACCATCATCAAAATACTTTCCGGTGCATACGACATGGACGCTGGAGAAATCCGCATCAACGGTGAGCCGGTCGCCATCGGCAACCCCCGCGCATCGCAAAGCCTGGGAATCAGCACGATCTATCAGGAGCTGACGCTGTTTCCTGATCTAACCGCCATCGACAATATTTTGGCTGGCCGCGAGATCTGCAAGGAAGGAACCGGCAATGCGTTGATCAGCCCCCTGGACCGAAAGCGCATGCGCCGGGAAGCCCAGGAGATACTAGCCGATGAGCTCGGCATCGACCTCGACCTGAACGTGCCCGTGCGCCAACTAACCCTGGCAGAGAAGCAGCTGGTCGAGATTGCCAGGTCTTTGCATTCCCGGGCGCGAATCATCATCATGGACGAGCCGACCGAGGCCCTGGAATCACAGGAACGCGAAAAGCTCTTTGAGATTATCGACCGTATGCGCCGCTCCGGCCGGGCCGTTATCTACGTATCTCACTTACTCGACGAGCTGATCAGAGTAACCGACCGCGTCATGGTGATGCGCGACGGCGCGAACGTTGCCACTCAGCCAGTAGCCGAGGTCAGCGTGGAAACAATCATCTCGAAGATGATCGGCCGTGACCTCGGGGAAAAGTACGCCATCAAGGCACCTCCAACAGACATTGTCGTGCTGGAAACCAACAATCTTGGCCTAAAAGGACGGTTTGAAGATGTTAACTTCAAACTCAGGAAAGGGGAGATCCTGGGCATCGCCGGGCTCGATGGTGCTGGGAAGCAGGACGTAGTCCGCGCCATCTACGGTGCTGCCCCCTTCGACTCAGGGCAGGTTCGTCTTGATGGGACCTCCCTGGAGGAGCACTCGATCGACAAGGCCAAGGCCGCCGGCGTCGGTCTCATGCCTGGCGACCGCAAGACCGAAGGCCTGTTCTTGGACAAGTCTCTTGAGTGGAACATTACGATCGCTGAGACAGCCAAGACGCAGAAGTCGAGACTTCGTCTCGGGGACCTTAAAGCCTCGGCACAAGATTATGTCGATTCGATGAGCATACGAACCCGGGGCGTGGAGCAATCCGTCGGAGATCTATCAGGCGGCAACCAGCAGAAAGCGATGCTCGCGCGCTGGCTTCAGACACGTCCGAAGGTACTGGTTCTTGAAGAGCCGACCCGCGGAGTGGATATCAAATCCAAAGCTGAAATTTACCGGCAGATCGTCTCAGCTGCCGCCGACGGCACAGCCTTCATCATCGTCTCCGCGGACAGTCCTGAACTTCTCGGGCTGTGCCACCGCATCCTGGTGATGCATTCA
Source organism: Arthrobacter globiformis NBRC 12137 (assembly GCF_000238915.1). Taxonomy (GTDB): domain Bacteria; phylum Actinomycetota; class Actinomycetes; order Actinomycetales; family Micrococcaceae; genus Arthrobacter; species Arthrobacter globiformis. Next base: position 21,341 of record NZ_BAEG01000077.1, read on the forward strand.
GGCCGCGTCGCCGCCGACCTTGACGCAGACACCACCGATGCCGAAACCATCGCCTACTACTCAGTCCAGACCACCGGAGCCCACCAATGAACGTCAAGCTTGCTGTAAGAGAACCCCGAGTAGCCTCCATTCCTAGTCTCCTGAGCACGAGCGCGGGCCGCATCTTTCTAGTCTTCGCCCTCGTTGTACTTGCCCTGGGAATTTCATCCCCCGCGTTTTTCACGGTCGACAACATCGTCAACGTCACCCGCCAAATGGTATTCATCTCCATCATCGCCTTCGCCGCATCATTTGTTATTGGCCTTGGCGGGATCGATCTGTCGGTCGGCGCCAACGTGGCACTAACCGGCCTCGTCATGGCCGACCTCATGCTGCACGGGGTCAACATCTATTTGGCCATCGCTATCGGGCTGCTTTTGGGCGCGTTTTACGGGCTCGTGAACGGCCTTCTCATCAACAGGCTAGGTATAGCTCCATTTATTGCCACTCTCGCGACGATGATTATCGGACGTGGCATCATCCAGGTGTACAGCGGAGGGATACCCAAGACCGGACTCCGGTTCCCGGAGTTTGAATACTGGGGTCAGGGGCTGATTCTTGGCGTACCCGTTCCTGTCATCATCATGGTCTTGGCATTCGCAATCTGCTTCTACCTGATGTACCGCACCAAGTTCGGCCGCTTCAACCTCTCCATCGGCAGCAACAGGGAAGCCGCGCGTCTGGTGGGCATCCCGGTGGCGCGGATCGAGATCACGGTCTATGTGCTGACGGGACTTGCCGCGGCCGTTTCCAGCCTTCTCCTCACGTCGCGGCTAGAAGCAGCCATGCCGGAAGCCGCGACAAACTACGAGCTGGACGTGATAGCAGCGGTCGTGATCGGTGGAACCAGCCTGATCGGTGGGCGCGTATCCCTCCTGGGAACACTCATTGGCGCCGCCCTGATGGCAGTCGTCCGAAACGGTATCAACTTGCTGAACGTCAACACGTTCTGGCAGCAAGTGGTAATCGGAAGCATCATCCTCATCGCTATTGCTTACGACGGCATTGCCGGACGCCGAGCACGCCGCACACCAAAAACGGTGAGCGCCCCGGTTCACCGTGAGCTGGCCGTCAAGTGATTCACAACTCAGCCCGGTCGTGCCTGAAACATGGCCCAAGGCCGTCCCCGACAAGCTCACAGGTCGAGGACGCCCTGGCCGCCGCACTGGGAGCAGCGCTCGTGGCTGCAGTGCGGTCGGCGGACCTAGGTCTGCGCAACGAACTGCTCGCCTCAGCCAGCAGCGTCCTCAAGGAGGCCGACCCTGGCTTACGCTCGCAACAATCGGCCGCCGTCAAACAACTCATCGATGTGGTGGGCGACCGTGACTCCTCAGCGGAACGAATAAGACTCGGCTCGATAGCCACCTATCGCGCGGTGTCGTTTACGAAGGAGGGAGTGCGATGAGCACCTGGTCCGCTTGGGTACTCGAGTACGCGGTGGCCGAGAACTTTCCTCTCAGCTTGTCGATTTACGGTGCGCACAACAGGGGAGCGAGGCGAGCCCCCTTCAGCTACGTGGTCCTGAAGCAAAACGACAATGTGGTCATGGTTGACGTCGGATTTGGTGAAACTGCACGCCAGCGCCAGATCGCCGAAGATTCCGAGGTGACGGACTGGCGCGACCCCCACACTGTCCTTGCTCAGATCGGGCTCGCTCCCGAACAAGTCACCCACGTCATCGTTACGCACGCCCACTACGACCACTTCGGCAACGTTTCCGCCTTTCCAAACGCCACCTTTTTCCTCTCGGCGCGGGAATTGGAGTTCTGGGTCAAGGAACTCGCCCTGCCGCCCCGCTTACGCACGTTCGTCGGCCCCATCGACCCTGCCGACCTGATCGCCGCAGTAGATCTCTCCGCAAGGGGCCGGCTGCAGTTACTGGCTGACGGTGCCCCGCAACTGTTTCCTGGTCTGGACGTGCTGCCGGCGTGGGATACCCACACGCCGGGTTCCGTCTACGTCAGGTTGGACACCGCGGAGGGGCCCCTGGTTCTGGCGGGCGACAATGTCTACGCCTGGGAAAATGTTGAGGGCCTCGACGGGGATGGCCTGCTCCACCCGGTCGGCTTGGTAGTGGGAAGCAACCTGCAGGCCACGCACGTACTTGATGGCATGCTGAAGGATGTGGAGGAGCAGTCCAGACGCATAATCCCGGTTCATGAGGACAGACTGAGGGGACAGTACCCCAGCTGGCAATCCGATAACGGTGCCATGGTCGTGGAGGTTGCCTTGCAATCTGGCGAGCCCTCCCGTATCCCTATTGGTTCCAATCTATCCTCACGCTGATCTGGCTCAGCCCATACTGCAGCAGCTCGGCGCGGCGGGCGACGAGGAATTCCCGGAGCGCTTCGTTCTTTGCCATGTATCCATTTTGCTTACGCGCAGTCGCCCAGCGAACTATGGTTTAGCAAGCACATTCTCAGGCGTGGAGTCCTGATGAGGTCGAGAAGTTCTTCACCGCACAAGGACTAGGAGTAAAAGCCATGACAGGACTTGCACTTGTTACCGGGGCCAGTACCGGGAGCGGATTTCATCTTGCGGAAGCCCTGGCTGCGCGCGGTTATGACATCGTGGGCGTCGGGGCCAGTTCGCGGATCGATGCCCTCCCCGATCAACTCCCGCAGGTGGAGGTCCACCCGGTGCGGGCTGACCTTTCCACGAGCGCGGGCGTCGAGTCCGTCTGGGATGCAGTTGCAGCCCTGGATCGCCCCTTGGACGTGGCCTGTCTGAATGCGGGGATGAGTCTTGGAGGTGCATTCATCGACACTGATCTTCAGCAGGAACTGACGATGCTTTCGCTCAACGTGACGTCCCAGGTGCTGCTGGCTAAGCACGTGGCCCAGCACATGGCAGAGCGCAAACAGGGGAAGATCCTGATTACGAGCTCCCTCTCAGCGACCACACCGACCCCCTTCGAGTCGATCTACGGACCGACGCGAGCCTTCGTGTACAGCTTCGCGCAGGGCCTGCGCGAAGAGCTCAGGGAGCACAACGTGAACGTCACCGCTCTGCTGCCGGGGGCCACCGCTGCTGAGTTTCATGACCGGGCCGGAATGCAGAACACGGCATTCGGTGACAACTCCACCAAGAATGACCCAAGGCTCGTGGCGCTTCTCGGTGTCGAAGGACTGTTCGCTGGAAAGGATCACGTCGTCGGAGGAGACCGGAGCACGCGGCGGGCAGCAGTGATGAATAAGTTCTTGCCGGAGCAACTCAAAGCCCGCCGCTTCGCAAAACTTTCCCGCACCCACACCCATTAGTCCGACCCTTGCCGCTTGGTTCATTCACTGCAACCACCTGAATCGAGCGCCATTGCCACCCCTGCAGAAATGACCTCGACCTGCTTTGAGGGACCGAAACGGTGACCGTGCCCGTTGCCGGAAATGAGGTCGGGCGGCCGCCAACCGGCGTCTGGGCGGCGGGGTGGCTCTCTGTCCGAGGAGCCTGTGCTCAGGCCACGCCGGAGCCGGGCTCAGCGCCGGTGGCGTGAGAGGCTGCCTTTTTGGAATCAGGGAGGACGTTATTCAGGACACGTCCGATGACTTTGCTGCCCGCTTTGCCTGCGACCACCCGTTCGCGGCCGGCGTTCATCGCGTCGTACCCCTCCTTAGCGACCTTGGTTGGGGCGGCCTTCTCGCCCAGGCCCAGAGTGCTGGTGTCCATGCCTGCCCGGTGCCAGAAGTTGGTGTCGACTTCACCTGGCAGCAGCAGCGTGAAGGAGACACCGCTGTCCTTGGTTTCCTCTTTGATTGCTTCGACGAATGAGATGAGGAAGGCCTTGGTGCCGCCGTATACCGCCTCGAACGGCGTGGGCATCGTTCCCGAGATCGATGCGGTGTACAGCAGCCGGCCGGCTGCGCGTTCGACCATGTCCGGAAGCAACCGTTTCGTCAGGTGCACCTGCGAGGCGATGTTCAGCTGAATCATGGACAGTTCCGCGGCGAGGTCTGTTCCCCCAACGAAGTGTCCGCCCACGTCTACGCCGGCATTCAGCGCTGCGGCAGCGAGCGGGCGGCCCGTGTTCTTCACAGCAGCCGCGACCGCCTCGACACCGTCGAAGCTGGTCAGGTCTGCCTCGGTGACGATGGCTACGGCGTCGCAGGCGCGGATGGCGTCGGCTGTTTTCGTCAGGCCGTCGTTTTGACCGGTCGCGGTGATGATCACGTCGTGGCCGTCGCTGGCGAAGAGGCGTGCCAGCTCATAACCGATTCCGCTTGATGCTCCAGTGACAAGGGCAAGGGGACGAATAGAAGTGGTGTTAATGATGTTCTCCTTAGAGTTTATTTGCAGCCCAGTGCATCAGCGGCTTCGATCAGCGACTCTGCGACGATGTCGTACTTACCAGTTGCGGTGAGGTCAGTCGCCTGCTGTGGTCCGTGCTCGTGCGGCCTGAGGATGAAGATGGATCGCAGACCTGCCGCCTGTGCTGCTTGCATGTCTTGGTTATGAGCCGCCACCATTGCGACCTGGGCAGGTTCGAGTCCAACGGCACGGGCGGACCCGAGGTAGGTTCCGAGAACGGGCTTATAGCTCTTGGTGATCTCTGCCCCAGTGATCACGTCCCACGGCAGTGCTGCGAAACGCCCCAAATTGAGCATGCCTGCGATGTCGCCGTTCGAGAGCGGTCCGATTGGGAACCGTTTTTTGAGCCGGCGCATGCCCTCGACTGCGTCCGGCCATGGGTCTAGGCGCTCCCACCCGCGGTTCAGGTCAACGAGTTCGGTGTTTGTGATACCGGCGAAATCAGCACCGTGGCGGCTCAGCACTGTCTCGAGGTTCTCTCGGTTAAGCACCGTCAAGGGTACCCATGGGCGCTCACCTGCTCGCACGGCTTGCATCGAAGGCTCGTAAAGTGCGCGCCACTCGTCCGCGAAATCGTAGGGATCGACGTCGAGGCCATGCTTGCTGAGAAAACCTTCGCTCGCCCTCGCGATGCCAGACCGCCAGTCGACGACCGTGCCAAACACGTCGAAACCGAGAAAGCCGACGTACGGAAGCTGTTCCTTATTCATAGGCAGACTGTCCTTCATGCTGTGTTCGGACCCCACCGTCATGAGGTTGGGATGCTGGAGTGCCGGTGGGGTAGGGCGGTGGCTCAGCGACGTGCGTTCGTGTCGAAAGCGACGAACATGGCCGCGAATTTCTCCGGCTGCTCTTCCGGAACCCAGTGGCCACAGTCGGGGACAAGTTCGCCCCGCACGTTCTCTGCGATGTCCTGGCACATGCGAAGGTAGTTCTTGGCAAGCGCCTGTGCCCCGCCGCCGGATGCCAGCACCGGGACGGTGAGCTTGCCGTTACTCGCTATGGCGGCACGGTGCAGCTCTGCGTCGTGGTCAAGTTCCCGGTAGATCTCGCACAGTGCCCTCATTGCGCCGGGTGCCTCGAAGGCACGCGCATAAACGTCGAGGTCAGTGGACGTTATCGCGTTGGGCTGGTAGGTGAGGTCGTCGTAAAAGCGCTGCACGTACCAGCGTTCCTTGCCGTGGGTGAGATACACGGCGATGTCCGGGTTGGAGTGGAAGTCGAAGTGCCAGGCGCTTTTGGCTACTTTCCGTTCCTCGTAGTAATCCGTGCCCGGCAAGGGCGCTTCCATGAAGGTGACGCTGACTGTGTCTTCGCGGTAGCGCAGAGCGTAGCCGAGCGCGAGCATTGACCCGAGGTCGTGGCCGACAACCGAAACAGGCCCTTCGAGGCCGAGAACCGTGTGCACGAGATGGTGGATGTCACCGGCCATGGTCCATTTGTCATATCCATCGCGTGGTTTGCTGGAATCTCCGGCACCGCGGTAGTCGGGTGCGATGACGCGGTAGCCGGCCTCGGCCAGGGGTGCAAGAACGTGCCGCCATGCATGCCTGGTTTGGGGTGCACCGTGAAGCAGCAAAACTGTTTTGTCCGGGTTGTCAGTGGCAGTGGCAACAGTGTAGCCAAGGCGCACACCGGCGTCCTGATCGGTCCAGGCGCGGCCATGGGTGATGACAACAGGGCTCGGAGTGATGCTTGAAGTGGTCATGTTCTACCTTTCTTTAAGGCACGCCGGGGTGCGAGGCAGACCCCCGCACCCCGGCTCGGTTATTACCAGTCTTGCTTGGTGGGAGCGATAAGGACGTCGCTAACTGCAACCTCGGGCGGCTGATTGAACGTGTAGGACACTGCACCCGCCACCTGTTCAGGGTGATCGCGATGTTGTTAAGTTCCTGGCAACTTCCTTACCGTCAGTGTTATCGACCTTGTCGGCCCAACCTGTATCAATGACGCCGGGACTGACCATGGAGACCTTGATTCCCGTCTCGACGCTGACTTCCTTGCGGATGCTTTCTGTAGCAGTTACTTTCCATCCCCTCTCCTGGATCTGGAGCGCTGGACTGTTAGGGCCGTCAGTAACCAATCTAGCAGTTTGTTGACATTTATTTGTTGGACAAACTATTCTTAGTGGCGCGCCTCACATATGAGGACTGGCTTTCGCAGTGGGACAGAGCAACCTCGCTTCTCCCTAGACAGGAGAACAGCCCTTGCGTTCGCGCCCGAAGGCTGCAATCCCTTGGCGTGGCCAACCGGTCCCGTCGAATTACTAGTGCCCCCTGCTCAGTGCCAGGGCGAGCGGTAAGCACCCCAACGAAGTGGAGACATTACGTGACTGAAACGAGCACCATCGGTCAAAAGACCGGAGCGGCGGCCCCAAATAAGCGCGCAAGCGTCCGTGCTGCCGCCGGCAGCATGATCGGGACGACTATCGAAAACTATGATTTTCTAGCGTTCGGCACTGCCGCCGCCACATACTTCGGCGCAGCATTTTTCCCGGGTGCTGATCCTCTTGCTGCAACTTTGTCATCCTTTGCCGCGCTGGCCGCCGGATTCCTCTCGCGTCCGCTGGGAGGCATCATCGCCGGTCACTTGGGCGACCGCATTGGCCGTAAATTTGTGATGATCGGCGCGCTGCTCCTCATGGGCTGCGCGACGTTCGCCATCGGCTTCCTTCCCACCTACGCACAGATCGGCGCATGGGCACCTGCCCTTCTTGTTTTCCTGCGGCTACTGCAGGGTATTGGGCACGGAGCCGAATGGGGAGGGGCGGTACTGGTGGCGGTAGAAACTGCCCCGCCGGGCAGAAGAGGGCTCTACGGCGCCATTCCGCAGACAGGCGTACCGGCAGGTCTTCTTCTGGCGAACCTTGCGTTCCTCGTCTCCTCGGGTCTGGTGGGGGACTGGGGTTGGCGCTTGCCGTTCCTTTTGAGTGGCATTCTCGTCATCGTTGGCCTGATCCTGCGGCTGCGGGTCGAGGAAACGCCGGTATTCAAAGAACTCAAGGCAAACAACGCGATCGCCAAGATGCCCGTCCTGGACGCGCTGCGTGCCCAGCCTGGCATGATTCTTCGCATCGTTGGAATCCGTCTGGCGGCCGGAAGTGCCTTCTACTTGGTTACCACGTTCGTTCTCAGCCTCCTGGCGGCACAGGGCGGAAACCTGAAGTCGGTTGGTTTGATGGCGGTAGTGATTGCCAGTGTGATTGGTCTCTTCAGCCACGCATTCTTCGGCTACGTGTCCGACCTCTGGGGGCGGCGTCGCACCTATCTCATGGGTTCGATCACGACAATCATCATTGCCTTCCCGGCCTTTTTTATGATCGTCAGTGGCCAGCCCTTCCTCATCGTCATTGCGATCGTAGGAACGCTGCTGCTGTGCCACAACGTGATGTTCGCTGTGGAAGGAGCATGGTTCACGGAGATGTTTGACCCCCGGTTCCGGACCTCCGGAATCTCCCTGGGATACCAGGGCTCGTCGATCATCCAGGGTTCCGTCCCGCTCATGGCCGCGGCCCTTAACGGTGCCTTCGGATGGGTTGGCCCCGCCACACTTCTTGCCATCGTCGGTGTCATCACAACAACAGCCGTCCTGCTGTCCCCCGAAACTTTGGACGTGAAGACGGGCGACATCAAGGCAGACCACCTTGGAGCATCGAAGTGACCCAGAGCCCTATCGTTCAGTCCGACACGTGGATCGGCACTGCGGACCTCAGTGACGTCAGCGAAGAGGACATCGAGATGGATTCAGGTGTTCAGGCAGTCTGGGAGGGAGCCCGCCTTGCAGGTCAGGCTTACACCGTCCGCATCCCCCCTGGAGACCACAGGGGAGTATTCCGGGCCATTGCAACCGCCGGACCAGGAAGCATTCTGGTCGTTGACGCAGGAGGAGGCGCCGACAGGTGTGTCTTTGGCGGGGTTACAGCCGTGGCCGCAAAAGAGCGCGGCATCGCAGGTGTTGTTATTGACGGCCTCATCCGCGACCGGGACGCCATCCGCGAGCTGCGTTTCCCCGTTTTCGCACGCGGCTGGACCCCCCGCGCTCCCCGCCCCCGCACAGACGGGCGGCTGCGGGAAACCGTGCTCGTAGGACAACTGCAGGTCAACCACGGGGACTACATCGTGGGTGACGGCGACGGAGTCGTACGCATCCGTCAGGAGGTTGCAGGAACAGCGCTTGAACTGGCACTGGCCCTTGTCCACCAGGAGCACGACATCGTTGCCCGGCTAAAGCTCGGACAGCAACTCTCCGACTTCGCCGAGCAACTGAAACGGCTCAACAAGGGGCAACTCCAATAGAGGGCTGAACGACATCACAAGGCTGGGTTCCACCACAGCGTACTGGCAGAACCCAGCCTTGTAGGGTCCACCCGGGTCCCATGTAAAACACTTCATCCCCCCGGCTTCAACCCCTTGCAGGCACAAAAGTAAGTACAAGAGCTCTAACTGCTAAGGAAACCCCATGGAAGGTACGGAAACCATCAAAGGCCAATGGCAGCAGCTGTGCCCGGGACAGAACGTCAAACTCACGGGGAGGAGCGGCGAGGACTACTACGGCCTTGTCGACGACCGAACCGCTGACGGCTCCTGCGTATGGGTGCTCACTATGGGAAGTGGACGAAAACTTTTCCACGTGGACGACGGATTCGACATAGCTCCGGGCACCTAGCCCTTCCCCATCGCCCGCTCGAACGGCAGGTCCACAAGAAGTCGCGAAAGTGACCAGAACTGTCAGCTGGAAGGCAGACCTGCGCCGGGCAAACCCCCGCGCACTCGCCCAAGGAGGATGCTAAGCGCCAACCCTAAAATTCCCGCCGGCGGTGCCATGGGAAAGACGGGCAGGCAAGGGACATGAACCGAAGGAGAAGCACCTTGACAACCGCACCCGTAAAGCCACACACATCGCTCTCAGCCGCACCGGACGAATCTGAACGGTTACACGCTTCAATATCCACGCTGCTGCATGAGCGCAGGGAAAAAATCGAGTGCTGGCTCACCGATATGGATGGGGTCCTGGTTCACGAAAACCAGGCCGTCCCCGGAGCCTCGGAGCTCATTCAGCGCTGGGTGGACACTTCCAAGCGTTTCCTGGTACTCACCAATAATCAATCTTCACCCCGCGCGACCTGGCTGCCCGGTTGCGTTCATCCGGTTTGGAGGTTCCAGAAGAAAATATCTGGACCTCAGCTCTTGCGACTGCGCAGTTCCTCAAGAATCAAGTTACAGGTTCCGGCGCCGGCAACCGCGCCTACACCATCGGGGAGGCAGGGCTTACGACTGCACTGCACGAAGCAGGCTTCATCCTGACGGATCAATATCCCGACTTCGTAGTCCTGGGCGAGACACGCACCTACTCCTTCGAAGCCATCACGATGGCCATCCGTCTCATCCTTTTAGGTGCCCGCTTCATAGCAACGAATCCGGACGCCACCGGACCGTCCAACGACGGCCCCCTTCCAGCGACCGGTGCCGTCGCTGCCCTCATAACCAAAGCGACCGGCAGAGAACCGTACATCGTAGGAAAGCCGAACCCAATGATGTTTCGATCAGTCATGAACCAGATCGATGCGCACTCCGAGACAACTGCAATGATCAGGGACCGAATGGACACCGGCATCATCGCCGGGATGGAAGCCGGACTCCATACCGTGCTGGTGCTGAGTGGCATCACTCAACACAAAGACATCAGCGCCTATCCGTTCCGTCCCAACCAGGTTTTGAGCTCAGTAGCAGACCTCATTACCCAGGTCTGAGAAGCCCATGGCTTCCTCCTGGCAGTAGCTATCACGGCCGGCTCTACACGCTTCTGAAGTTGGTTCTACCAAATCGAAAGGAACCATGGAAAGCACAAGCATGATCGCTCTGCTCAGGGCAGGATCTGACAACACGAGCAGGAGCGCCCTCCCGCATGCGCCGGTGGTCACAGAGGTCGAGAAGCCCAAAGTAGCTGCATGGAAATCGCTTCGGGGTGGAGTGGCAACAACTCTGCATCGCCTTGCATGGGCAATCGAACCCAAGGTGCCGCGCTAGTTTGTTTGTCCAGGCAGTCGCCGACAAGAAAGCCACATCACTGATTTCCTCGTGTTGGAACCTCTTAGCAAGGGATTGATGAAACGTCCTGCCGCACTCCGTCTGTCACGCCTTGCCATCGGATGAGGGACCCCGGCTCCAAAATTCCCGGCAGCTGGGCCCTTATCGCTTGCATTGGACTCATTGCGCTGAACATGCGCGGTCCCTTTGTGGCCGTGGCCCCAGTGGCAGAGCTGATGCAGCTGGACCTCGGATATACCTCCGTGGAGCTCGGCCTGCTCACGGGAATTCCGGTTCTGTGCTTTTCGCTCGCGGCACCACTGGCATCGCTGTCGGCGCGCCGGCTGGGCGCCGAGGCCGCAATCACGTTGACTCTCATTGGAGTGCTGACAGGCGTTGTAGTGCGCTCTGCCGGTGGCCCTGTGCTCGTCATGCTCGGCACTGTCGTGCTGGGCGTGGCCATCACGCTCGGCAACATCGCCGTGCCCCTGATTATCCGGCGGGATTTCTCTTCCCGACGTCAGGGCTCCGCTCTGGGAATCTACACCGCCGCTCTGAACACAGGCGCCTTCATCACATCAGTGGCAACTGCGCCGCTGGCTGGGCTCATCGGCTGGCCGCTCGCTCTCGCGGCCTCCGCGGTGTTCGCCGTAGCCGCACTCGGTCTATGGCTTCCTGCGGCCGGGTCCACGTCCTCCCGCCCAGTCCAGAACGATTGTCCTGATGGACAAAGTTCCTCCGACCGCGGGGGCACATCGTGGATTACGGTCGGACTGACTGTCGGATTCGCCAGTCAGGCAGTGTCCTATTACGGCCTGACGGCATGGCTACCGACCCTGTTGGCCGACGAACTCGGCATGGCGCCATCTGCTGCGGGCGCCGGCTCCTCCCTTTTTCAGATCCTCGCCATTGTTGGCGCTCTTGCAGTTCCACTGACGGCTCGCGTCGTGAGCACGACGGCGGTGGCGCTTACCCTCGGTGCCTTGTGGTTGACGGTTCCCCTTGGTCTGCTGCTGGCACCTGAACTGTGGTGGTTCTGGTGTTCACTTGGCGGTATCGCCCAAGGCGGCGGCATTACGCTAATTTTCACCGCGATCGTTAAGATTGCTCGTGATGCGGCCTCTGCCGGACGGATGTCGGCAGTTGTACAAGGCGTCGGTTATTGGTTCGGCGCAGCTTCTCCGACATTCTTAGGTTTCGTCTACAGCGTCACCGGCGGCTGGGCGTGGCCTCTACTGGTAATTCTTTGCTCAGTGCTGGCGTTCATCTTGGGAACAACGCTGTCGGTACGCCTGGTGCCGCAACAAAAGTAGTCCGCGTGGTAGCTTCCCGCGAGTGGTGCGAGCAACCTGGACTTTTGATGGCTGGCACTACGGAGCTCGTCCTATTGCTCCAAATGCCATGGCGTGTGGGAACCACAATGGACGACTGCCGTAGGGTCCTCGTACCAAGGAGCGCTCACCCCTGGTTAGATTCCAATTAAGGACTGTCGGAACATGGCATGTCCGTATCATCTGGAAGCGAGTGGCGGGTGACCCGTGCTGGTACGCCCGCCGCAATGCAATTGCTGGGTAGGTCCTTCGTCACCACAGCGCCGGCTGCAATCACAACATTGCTGCCAATGGTGACCCCGGGCAGGATAGTGCAGTTCGCACCGATCCAAACGTCGTTCCCGATTACGACCGACTTTAGGATCGAAATTTTCTGTCGACGCTCACGAGGTGAGAGCGGATGGTTGACGGTGGAAATTACCGTGTTGGGACCAATCATGCAATAGTCCCCGATGCGTACTTCACCGACATCCAGAATCTTCACGTTGTAGTTCGCTAGAAAGTCCTCGCCGACGCTGATGTTGGCACCCACGTCGCAGTTGAACGGCGGCTGGATGTAGACGCGCTCCCCGCAGGCACCAAAAAGCTCCCTGATAATCGCAATCTGTCCCGGAAGGTCAGCTGTGTCCACCTCGTTGAAGGCACGACAAAGCCGGAGGGCATGCTCCTTCATCGTGGCGACCTCAGGGTCGAGGAACGAAAAGGGCAGCCCGGCTTCATACTTTTGCATCTCGGTCAGCACACGGCCTCCAAACAGTTGTGATCGACAGTGTGCACGGGGGGCAGGCTCTTAATCCGGAAGCTACGAAGTGAAATCACAACGTTGCCATGGTTCACGCAAGCCCCCAAGAGCCGATGGGCACCACTCTTCGTGTAGCTGTTAGCGGTCGCTCCATCGGCACTCAGAGCCTCCAACTACCCCCAGCTACAAGCTTAGTCGCCCAACTCAAGGTTTGTTGAACAAATAATTGTCCTACGACATCTGCGGGCGAAGAGTTGTCGGATTCACCAAACGGCGGCGTAGAACCCGCCGGCCCGCTGTAGAAGAGAAGGGTCGAACGGCACCACATCGAGGAATTGTCGGGGGAGCAGAGTCGAAATCTGGAAACTAAGCTACTGACGATATTTGGTTGCCGTGTATCGGCGCTCCCCCCATTCGCGGATGCATCGACCTAGAAGGACCCCGCGGTGTTGACTCGTGCTGCGGGGTCCTTCGCCGTCCGCATACATTCCTGTGCAAGCCGGAGTCCTGACATGCCGCCGCCGCTCTTGTTGTTCGAGCGGACGCCATCGCGCTGCCCGTCATGGCGCATGAACAGGCGCTGATCGGGGTAGGGGGCTCAACGGCGGGAACGCTTAGACCGACACTCCCGGAAGCTCGGACACGCCGGCTCTTCCTGGTGGATAACAGGAAGGCTTTTCTCAACAGATCCCTGGTCCGGTCGGGCGGCGACGGTGGACATGCTGTGCACAGCATCCGCATGGCTTTGTCCGGCTTCTCAAAGTGTCAGCACCCCGCCCCTACGATGGTCGTCCCAGTCGAAGGAACAGGTGGTCTCAGGTGAACGAAAAAGGCAGTGGAAGGGCGAGCCGGGTGCATGTCGCGGGACTGTGGATTGCGGCGTGCAGCCTTGCCTTGGCGCTGCTCCGGACCGTGCTCGACGTCCTTGAAGTCATGGGACACTGAGCGGCAAACCGTGCTTGAGAGGTTGCAGGACCGGGTGTAGGGCGCCGTATTAAGAACGCACAGGGGAATTCTCGCACCTGTTGGGCTCAAGGCTTGCTCAAGAATCATCGAAATCGGATGTGCAAGGGGCTTCGGCGCCCTGGCTCCGGATACATTGTGTTTAGGCACCCAGCTTTCCCCAAGAGCAGGAGCGGCCTAGGAGCCCCTGCGTTACGCCCTGTACGGCGCAGGGGCCCCGTTCAACGGCAGTAACTAACCTGACCGACCTGGTGCGGATTTCTTTCACGCCTGCTTGCTCAAGCGGTGAATCGAGCTCTGAAATGTTCTACAGCGGGTGCCGGCCTAGCTGATCGGTAGCGGAGAAAACCCTCAAGGATGAACCCACGAAGACGGCCGGAGTGGATCCTGAATTGGCCCCCTGCCGGGCGAATGGTTGCAACGCCGATAATTGTGATTCCGTCAAGCTGGAAGGCGCGGGCCTTATGGATGTCCCGGCTCATAGAGCGAAGTCCTTGTCAGGCTCTCTTCTACTGTCTACGCCCATGAGATGGTCGAAAGGAGGTCGCAACGTTATGACGTTCAATGAATCCCGGTCCTCGGTTTGCTCCGCGCATTACTGCTCGGCCCATTTCGTGAGTCGGATTCCGGCTGAGCCCGGGAACGTCGTCTCGTCGCAGTTGGCCTGGCAGGGCGGCTGGTCGTGGAGAGGGATTCCCATCGCCGCGCAAGGATCGTCACACTCGAATGGTGGTGGCTCAAAATGCTCACAAAAGAGGGTGTGGACAGTGTCCACACCCTGGGCTTCGGATTCGGTTGTACCGGCCTCGGACTGGGCCGGATTGGGGAGGTTTTTGAAAGAGGGGCTGATTTTCAGGGGGAGGGGCTGGTTCGAGTCCCACCTCGGGCACAGTGTTTCCGCAGGTCAGAGGCTTTTCAGCCTCTGAGTGTGGACATTTTGTGTTGTGAAGGGCCCCCTCGGGGGGCCTTTTTCATTGCTGGCCGGTGGTGGTGCCGGTTGCCTCCTTAGCTTCCTGGATCGACGTGTCATTGTTCCATACCCGTTCATGGGTGCTTATGGCGCGGTCGGCATGACGTGAGGAAAGTTTTTGCGGGCTTCTTCGCTGCGTCGTTGGATGTTCACCGGGTTCCCTCCTGCTGGGCTATTGGCGGCTGTACTTGTTCGTTCATGGACGGTCCGGGGGAGGACGGCATGACTTGTGCCCGACCGGCCCAAGGATGTGCTGCCAAGCGACCCACAGGGTTGTCGGCTCTGCCTGACGGCGAGCAACGTGGCCCTGGGTTGTAGCCCATGATGCTCACCGTCCTTCTTCGCGGGTCCAGGAATCTTGCTGTCTATAGCTGTTCATGGTTGCCGTCTGCATCTACTGCATGACGGCTGTGAATCTTTGCCGCGATGCCTGATTGTGAGGAATCAGCCGGCTGGCCAATGCCCTTCACGCTTGTTCATTGACGATCATGACGGCGTTGTGGAGGTAGTGGTAGCCGGGCCTTCGGTTGCCGGCGGTGCCGGTCTTGTTCTTCTTTCCAGCGATCCTGCCCAGGACCCGGTGTCCGCCGCCGTCGGGGATCCGGCCCAGTTTCTTGATGTCGACGTGGATCAAGTCGCCCGTCTTGTCGTGTTCGTAGCGGCGGACGACCCTGCCGGTCCCGCGATCGAGCCAGGTCAGTTTCGCCAGCCGGTAGCGGGAGAGCACACGGTGCACGGTCGAGGGGTGGAGGCCCAGCAAATAGCCGATCCTGGCAGTGCCCCAGCGGCGGTTCACACCCACGCCGATCATCCGCCGCTCAGTACGCGTTGCTGTGCGCCGCGGAGAAGAATGCGGGCGGCTGGAGCGGTCATTCATTCCTTCGGCGCCGTGCTCGCGGTAGCGCTGCGCCCACCGCGCCGCGGTCGGAACCGAGACCTGAAACCGTTCCGCGGCCCGGCGCAGACTCCAGCACTGATCAACGACACAGTGCGCGAGCTGCAGCCGGCCGCGAGGGGTCAGAAGAGCGTTAGGGTGGGACATGAAGACCTCCGTGCGTGGAATTGGACTCTGGACAAGCCCCACTCCACCCGGAGCTCTTGTTCATGTCACCAAACCACGCCGAGCGTCACTAACGTCCGTGGTCAATACGCCTAGGCCGGGAGAGTCGTTCCAACGGCCAGATGTGGCAGTGAGGGTGGCCGTCGTCACCAACGTGATGTACATGCTGTTCTCCACAGGTGGGAGGAATGCCGCGGCGGCTTGCTACTCACGCCGAGGGCTCTCACCTTAAGAGGGCCGTTTCCCCAACGGTGTTGAACGCGAAGGGCCTGCGTAGCTTTGGATGTGGCTGTGCCCGGTCGCCGCTTGAGATCAGGCACAGCCACTGAGGGACGCGGTCGATCCTCCTCCATGTCGTCTGGGTACAGCGCTAACGGTTAGTGATCGTCCCTATCGGGCTCACAACCGAAGCCCCAGTTGTCCAAAGACCCGAGCAGCCTTCCTGAATGGTGATCTTCTGGTAAACCTCTTCGTTGCCTACTTCTGTGTCGACCACAAAGCCGTAGCTTGGGGACGGCACCGTCTGTCCCGCCCCAACCCAGAAGATCGGCGGAGAATCTGCGCCAATCCTCTGATCAAACCAGCCATCGTCTTCGTAGAACGTTTTCTGGAGGTTCACCCACCTTCCATAAGTGCAGGTCACGCTGCTCGGGTACATCACGCGCTCTTCCCATCGGAGGTTGATGAATCGCCACACCTTATACGGCCGCCCTGCGATGACGGTGCAGGAACGCGTGAAGTTTGAGTCGGGGCTGCTTGAGCAGGCCCGGCTAGCGTGACCGGCAGGATGGCTGTACGAGCGAAAGTGCGGAAATGAGAGCGACCTTGGCCCTAATAGGCCGGACTTTGCTCCCTGTTGTTGTACTGGACATCTAATTTCTCCTTTATTGTAAATTGCGAGTTAAACGACCTGAAGAATTCGAATTCACATTTAGAATCCCAAGCCGGTATGCAGGCGGGACCTGAAATGGAGGGACTCTCGGCAACTCAAGGAGTTTTAGCTCCAGAGGTTCCCCTCATTTCCGGTTCTTAAGGCCGGTCGTTCCATATTCCGCTCGTTCGACACTCTGTCGCTTCCGTGGCCAGCACTGCTTCGTCTGCGAGGCGCCCACTCAAGGAATCGCATTAGGGGCGAAAAGATCATGAAACGCAATAACGACTCCTCCACAGGGGATAGGCGACAGATCAACTACCCGTGTAGACCCTTGCTTGGAGCAACACTGCGTTTAGCCTTAACGCAAAATAAGCGCCGATTGACGCAATGGACGGTGGCACTAGTCTTGGCTTCAGCTTTCTTTATGCGACCGGAGCCCCTGGGGCGCGTCGTCACCACTAC
>NZ_BAEG01000076.1 GCF_000238915.1 Arthrobacter globiformis NBRC 12137
CTGGGCGTTCGGCCGCTCTTCCTCACCGAAGAGCCAATCACCGGCCTGCTCGAACCAGTTACGGTCGTTATGCTCCCGGACCCACTCGTTGTTCCGCTGCCGCCGGACGTCCTCTTCATGCCCGGCCTCAATCATCTTCCCGACATACCCGGCCACCGTCCGCAACGCCGCCACCAGCGCGTCCGCATCAGTTTTCGCCGTGGCCGCATTGGCCGCGAAAAGCTCCGAGAAGTGCCCCCGAAAGTCCTCCTTCGCCGCGGAAACAAACGACACCCGCGAACCCGCATGCTCCTCAAGCCTCGACGCAGCCGACTCAAACGCCGACCTCACCGCCCCGGCCACGGCATAGTCAAACCGCCCGCCATCAGAAGCATCCGAATCCGGCAACAACGGCACCTCAACGAACCCGGTCACAACCAAAGCCCCCCAAAAGAACAAAACTCAAACAACAAGACCACACCCGGCAACAGCCGGGTAACCGCCCACTCCCCCAAGTGGCGCGCCTACCCGGCCCTCACACAAGAAAAACAAAAACTCAGGCGCCGCCGCCGGCGGAGAAGATGTCCTGCGAAATCTTCTGCAGCTGCCCCCGCAACTGCTCCAACTCCTCCTTGGCCTTATCCAAGGCAGCCTTCGTTTCCGGCCACGTCGAACCACGGAACTGCGCAGCCAGGGGACCATCCCAAACATTCGGATCCGACAAAACCCTGCCCTGCGCATCCAGCGCCGAGATCTGATCCGTGAAACCACCGTTAATGATCGACTGCACCTGCCCAATCGCAGCCTTCGCTTGCTCAGTAGACAACACACGCGACATAAAAATTCCTCCCCAGAAACTGACACCAAAACACCGCCGAACACAGAACCGCCGACGACCGGACGAAGCCGAGGCTACCAACTCCGGATGAATAAATCCAACAAAAAGACAAACCA
>NZ_BAEG01000075.1 GCF_000238915.1 Arthrobacter globiformis NBRC 12137
TCATGGCTGGGCGTGACAGCCGGGCCGTGCAGGCGACCGCCATCCATCTTAATTAGTCCAATCGTGAGCGCAAACCACGTATCATGCTGAAGGCACAGTGGACAGAAGAGGGACGAGCATGCCCAAATGCAGTAAAACCTACCAGCACACCCCGGGAAGACAGGTCGCGACGGGCCGTGCGCTGGGCGCCGTCCTTGTCAGCCTGGGGATGGTCGCGACGGCGTCGTGCACCCCGCCTCCCGAGCCGGAGCCGGTCTCCAACCCCGTCAAGCTGCTGCAGAGCGTGCGCGTCGGCCTGTCCCCGGCCGCCGGGATCCAGTCAATAGACGGCACCACGATCTCGGTGTCAGCGGCCGGCGACTCCTCCGCACAGGACACAAAGTACGACACCGCCCAGGTGGTGGGTGAACTGCCGGTACGGGTAAGCCTGCAGTACCGCGCCGGCGAGAAGTCCGGTTCCGACCTCACGGAACTGCAGGGCCACACCGGGCCAGTCGAGATTAACCTCACGCTGGAAAACCTCACGGTCAGGCCCCGGGTCATTGAATATGACGCAGCCGGGCAGGCCCGCTCAGACACCGCCTTGGTGGGCGCCCCGTTGACGATTGCGGCATCCACACAACTCGACGGCGTACGGGCCGACGACGTCACCCCGGGTTCCGCTGACGGCGGCACGGGAACCAACGGCGTCCTCAGCAGCACCGGGGACGGTGCCACGGTGATCCAGTGGGCCACCGTGCTGGCTCCCCCGCGTTCCGGTGCCAGTACCACGCTGCGCCTGGCGGCCGACGTCAAGGACTTCCAGGTTCCCGAATTCGACGTGGCGGTCCAGCCAGGCCTCAACACCGACCTCAGCGCGGATGGCGTCCTGGCCAGCGCGTTCTCCTCTGGCACAGGATCCGAAATGGAGCTCCAACGCCGCACCATCTCGCTGGTGTCGGACGTCAACACCGTACTGACCAAGGCCGGGTCCACGATCACCGATGTCCGGCGGAACCTGCAGACAACCTCCCAGACCCTGGGAGTCAAAACCGCCAGCGAACTGCGGGACAACTCCCAGACCCTGGCATCGACCATGTCGGACCTGAAGGAACAGCTGAAGGCCCTGGGCACCGACCTGGAAGCCGCCACAAAGGCTACGCAGTCCACCACCGTGTCCCAGCTGGAGCTCACCGTCTCCGCCGTGGACGCCATGCTGGGCGATACGTCGGCCACTCCCCCGGCCGTCCCCATCGATGGCGAGGGCTGCGCAGCCGAGGTGCCAAAGTCCGCGAAAGCAGCCACGGTCTTCTCCAGCGTCCAGACCATGGCCGCGCAACTGGACGCCTACGCGAAGGTGAGCGCCGGCTGCCGGGACGCCGTGGCAGGCGCCATTAAGGCCACCATGGGACCCGAGGAACCCACTGCGGAGGAGTGCGCCGAGCAGGGGTCGATGACGTGCTCCCTTTACGGCTCCGCTGTGACGGTCACCGGAGCACTGCTCGGCCTGGTCAAGAAGGGCGACGAGCTCGTGGCGGGCCTGCAGCCGGAAATGGTCGAAAGCGCTATCAAGGACCTTGAGGCCTCCGCCGGCACGCTGGAGAAGGTGCGCGCCGATTTGGCTGCGGCCCTTGCCGGCGCCGAGACCACCGAGGACTACAAGACTGCCCTCGCACACGTGGACGAAGCGATCAAATCCGCACGGACCTCCGTTGCCGCAACACGGGACGCGGCCGCAGCGGTCCGCAGCGGAATCGATGGCCTGCGGCAAAAGCTGATCCACATCAGGAAAACTGCACAGGGGGCCCGGGGCGAGGTGGGTGACGGCTCGCTGCTGAACGGCTCAATGACGCAGCAAACCCAGCGGCTCGCCGACGAGCTGTGCAGGATGGCCGACGGTGTCGACCCTCGCGAAGGCCGACTCTCCATCGGGCAAGCTGAGCGGCTGCGCTCCTACTTGACGTCCGCTCCGTGCGAGCCCACCGATGAAACCGGAAACCCGGCGCAGGCGCTGAACCCACCGCTGGGGTTCAAGGACCCGCTGGACACCCGGCTGGAGTCCCAGGCGGCCGCCTGGGACTCGGTCCTGGCGGCCACCGACACCACCGCCCCGGACGAGGCGATCGGCCAGGCGTTCACCGCCCTCGGGACGACGATCGACGACATCGATGCCAGGCTCGACGCGATCAGCAAAGCTGTGAAGTCCCTCGACGGAGCCGCAACGGGCGACGTCAACAGCACCAAGAGCGGACTTGAGGCCCTGGCCAAAACCCTCGGCGAGGCGCTCGACTCCTCCGGCCGGGTCGGCTCGTCGCTGGCGAAGCTGAAGGCGCAGCAGGACGGACTGGGCGACAAGATCAAGCAGTCCCTCAGCGAAGTTTCGGCCGAGACAGCCGAAGCGGTCTACAAGACCGTGGACGAGCAGGTGCGCCAGGTCGCCGAGATCGGCGACGCAGGCTCCGACGCCGTGATCACGGCCTTCAACCGCTCCATCTCCGGGTTGAAATCCACCTCGGACGAGGTGGTGAAGGACGCCGAGGGCACGGTGAACCAGCAGCGGGACGAGCTGCTCGAGCAGCGCGATGCGCTGGCTGCATCGCTGGCCAAGAGCACGCAGTCCTCGCTGGCGAACATCGCCTCCAGCACATCCGGCTCGACCCGTGACGTCGAGGGCGCCAGCGCCCTCCTGTCCTCAAGCCTCAACAAAGTGATGCTCGACCTGGGCGACCGCACGGTCAACGGTTCCGGCCTGCTCGGGTCCATGGCCACCAGCGCGGCAAAGGCCGACACCGCTGACTATCAGCTGGCGCTGGCCGCGCAAAACGCTGAGGGCTACGCCAACATCCGCTCCCGGGACGTGGCGGGGCTGCTGCTGCGCCAGGCGCAGTTCAAGGCCTCACTCACCGCGGTCGACGAACTGCCACCGTTCCACCTCGAGGTGCCGGCCGGCGCCACGTCGCAGACCCTGTACACACTGAAGATCGGCAGCGGCGCATGAGCACACGCACCAGGCTCGTTACCCTGATAGCCGCGGGTGTCGCGGTCGTCCTCGCGGCCGGCATCGCCCTGACCGTGACGCTGGGCCGCCCCAAGGTGGCTCCGCAGCCCGACCCGGTCGCCGCGACGGTTCCAGTTGCGCTGAAGGCCGAGGGCCTGCCAAAGGACTTCTCCATCGGCGTCGTGCTGACGCTGGGCCAGTCCGGCGAGCCCGGCTCCGAGTACAGCCGCGCGGCGCAGGGCACTATTGTCGCCGCACGGCGCTTCGTCCAGGGAGGCACCGCCGTCGCCCTGCGGGCCCAGAACGACCGCGGCACGGAGGAAGGCGCGCGCGCCGCCGTCCGTGCGCTGTCCGAGCAGGGAGTGTCCGGCGTCGTCGTGGCCAGCACGGGTCCGCAGGCCCGGGCAGCCGCGAAGACCGCCGAGGAGCTCAGCCTCCCGGCAATCCTTCCCTACGCCGACCCGTCGGACCCCGCCCAGTCCACATGGACCACACGCCCTTCGGCTGCGTCCGTCGAAGCTGCCCTCCGGACCGCGCTGAACGGGAAGAACCGGGTGCTCCTCGTTAGTGACGGGGGACAGGTCCCTGCGTCGGTCCAGATCCCGCAGGCCCTCAACCTGGGGGACTTCGAGGACGTGATGGGCCTGGCCCAGGAGGCCGCCATCCGAACCGGTGACCAGCTCCGCCCGCCCGCCGAGGACGCGCCCGAAGGCACCGAGCCCACAAAGGTCGCAGAGCCCGCGGATGCCGTGGTGGTCTCGGCCGGCACCCCCCAGCGTCTGGCCCGGCTGGTCCAGGCCCTGCAGTCGCGCGACGTATCCGTTCCCCTGGTCTCTTCGGACGGGGCCACATCCCCGGCCTTCGCCTCCGCACTGGCAGGGCTCGACGGTACCGCCTCCGGCCAGCTGGTCAGCGTTGCGGCGGCAGGCGGAGACGCCGCGGCACTCCAGCAGGACGCCCAAGGCCGCGGAATGTCCGCGTTCCTCTCCGCCGTACGCCTTGCAGCGGGCGACGCGGAGGTCAAAAACCTGACGGGCGATGCCCCGTTCTCGGCTGACGCGTGGGCGGCGGACGCACCCAGCCATGACGCCGTCGTCGCCCTCGTCAGGGCTGCCGCCTTGGCGGGGAGCAACGATCCCTCGAAAGTCAGCGCGGCGTTGCGCACCATGTCAGTTGGCCCTGGCGAGGGCTTGGCCGGTCCGTCGCTGGACTTCTCCCGCACCGGGGCGTTGACCGCGGAGGCCATCCCGCTCTTCGCTTCCTCCCAGGATCTTGGCCTGCGCCCGGCGGACGAAAACGCTCCGCGGCTCGTTTGGGTACCGGCTCCCGCGAGCTCCTGACCACCCCACCCAGGCCCGTCCCCGAGGGGGCGGCCATTTCCCCCACGAAGGAGCGCCCCGGTGCGTGTGCTGATCGACCTGGACGAGCGTCGCTTTGAGTGCGAGGTGGCCAATGCTGCGCCGGCAACGAACCTGACGGACCTGGTGGAGGCGGCCGGCGGGCCACGCCTTGCGCCCGATGAAGCTGTGTTCGTGAACGAAGCCGAGGTGCGGGGGTCCACCCCCGTCTCGGAACTGGTACTACTCGAGGGCAGCCGCATTTCCCGGGCACCCTGGCCGGCGCCTCAACGCGTTCGCGGCTGGACGGTGACCCTCGCCGGCGGCCAGCGCACCGGCGGTGTAATTGACGTTCCGCACGGGCGCGAGATGCTGATCGGCCGGTCCCCCCATGCCGATCTGAGCCTGCCCACCGAGAGCGCGTCATGGGACCACTGCCGGCTGCGCCGGGAGGAGGACGGGCTGCGGGTGGTGGATGCCGGGTCCACGAACGGCACGCTGGTCAACGGCGGACCGGTAGGGGAAGACGGCGTCCTGGTTACCGAAACCGCAACGGTCACGGCGGGCGGCACGGTGCTCCTCCTGCGCCGGTCCCTGGAGGAGGCGCCCGCCCCGGCCCCCGGCAGCCTGCATAACCTCACACCGGCGGCGACCGCACCGTTCAACCGCCCGCCCCGCCCCGGGAGGGCCCCGGCGGGCGACCCGCTGGTCCCGCCGGGCAGGAAGGAAGTGCCGCCCGCCGGAAAATTCAGCATCATCACGGTGCTGGCGCCCCTCGTGATGGCGGCGGCGATGGTGGTGATCCTGCGGGATTTGCGCTTCGCCATGTTCGCAATGCTCAGCCCGGTAATGGCCGTCGGCATGTGGTTTGAACAAAAGCGCCGCCATGCCCGGGGCCTCAAGGAAGAGGACGAACGCTTCGCCGGGGCGCTCGAAGAGTTCGAGCAGCAGATCCGTGCGGCGGCGGCCGCCGAGACCGCCCGGCGGCATCGGATGATCCCCGATCCCGCGACCGTGGTGCGGCGCCCGGCCCTCCCCGCCACGTCCCTGTGGCAGCGCCGCGCAGACTCCGACGACTTCCTGGCCCTGCACGCCGGCACGGGAGACGTCCCGTGGAGGCCGGAGGTGGACGGCACCGCCAGTTCGCGTCTGGACAGCAAGGTGAAGGACTCCCTGGAGGCCGCGCGTCTGCAGGCAGCGCCCGTGCTCGTGGACCTGACCGACGCCGGCGTCGTAGGCATGGTCGGGCCGCGGGAGGGGACCCTGGCGCTGGCCCGATCCCTCCTGGCCCAGGCCGCGGTACACGTGGGCCCGGCGGACCTGACAGTCGGAGTCTTCTGCGACGCCGGACGGGCCGATGAGTGGGAATGGGCCTCGTGGCTGCCGCACACGCGCCAGGCCGGCAGCAGCACAGGCGAGCGGTGGATGTCCGCGCACCGCGAGACGAGCGTCGCCATGCTGCGCACGCTCAAGGACTCCGTCCAGGACCTGCCCACCCCGGCGCTGCTGGTGGTCCTGGACTCCGAGGTGCTCACGGAGGGCCGGGACGCCCCGGCGCGCGCGCTGCTCGGCATGGGCCGTGCCGTCCCTGGGGTCCATGTGACCCCACAGCAGCGCCCGCCCCGCGTGGCAGGCATCGTCATCGCTACCTCTGAGGAGCAGCTGCCGGCTTCCTGCACCACGATCATCAGGGTCGGGGCAGACGCCGCGGCCACAGTTGACCAGCCGGAGGACCTGACCCGCGTGGAGGACGTCATCCTGGCAGGCCTCGATCAGGAGGAAGCCCTGCGCTGCGCCATGCGCGTGGCGCATTTCGACGACCCTGAACTGAGCGTCCCCGGAGCCTCGCTGCCCTCGCTCGTGCGGCTGCCCGGGCTCCTTGGCTATGAGCGCCCTGACCCGACCACGATCCGCCGCCTGTGGCAGGCTCCCACGGGAATCTCGACGCCGATAGGCACCGGGGAGAACGGACCCCTGACCCTGGACCTGGTCAAGGACGGCCCCCACGGCCTGGTCGGCGGCACGACCGGATCCGGCAAGTCCGAATTCCTCCGCTCGCTCGTGGCCGGCCTGGCGGCGCGCAACGATCCCACCCGCCTGAACTTCATCCTCGTCGATTTCAAGGGAGGGGCCGCCTTCAAGGCATGCGAACGCCTTCCGCACACCATCGGCACCATCTCCAATCTGGACGAACAGCTCGCCGACCGGGCCATCCGCGCCCTGGAAGCAGAGATGGAGCGCCGCCAAAGGGTCTTTGCTGCGGCCGGCGAGGGCATCGACAACCTGAACGCCTATCTGGCCACGAACCCGGCCGAGCCCATGCCTCGGCTGCTGCTCGTGATCGACGAGTTCGCCATGCTGGCCAAGGAGTTCCCTGACGTGCTCAAGGCGCTCGTCAGCGTGGGGGCAGTGGGCCGCACCCTGGGTGTGCACATGATCCTGGCGACGCAGCGCCCCGCCGGCGTCGTCAGCGACGACATCCTCGCGAACACGAACCTCCGCGTGGCCCTGCGCGTGCAGAGCCGCGACGACTCGAGCAACGTCATCGGCGTGCCGGCCGCCTCGGCGATCGGCCGGGCCCAGATGGGCCGCGCCTTTGTGAAACTGGGCCAGGACGACATCACTCCCGTACAGACGGCCCTCGTGACCGGACGGGCACAGCGCATAGGAGGCCCCGCCGTGGACGTGCGCGAACTACGCCAGTTCGGCGTCCCCGTGCCCCCGGCGGCGCCGTCACAGTCTGCGGACTCCGACGAGAACGATCTGGACCTCCTCATCGACGCTGTCCTGGAAGCCAACGCCGGGGCAGGGTACGCCCCGCCGCGGCAGGTGTGGCCGGAAGCCTTGGGCGAGCGTGTGGAGCTGGAGGGCTTTCTCCCTGCACCCGACGGCGGCCGCCACGCCGCACCATCCGATTCGTCCGCCGGTCCGGCTCCCCTGCTCCTGCCGACGGTGGGCGCCGTCCGGGGCTCATCTGTCATGGTGACCATCGTGGACGAGCCGGACCTGCAGCGTCAGTCCGCGGCGGGCTGGGACATGTCGGTGGGAAACCTGATGCTCATGGGCGTGGCCGGCTCCGGCACAAGCACCACACTGGCCTCAATCGCCCTGACTTTGGCGAAGGACACCGATCCGGCGGAGCTGGACCTGATGATCCTCGACATGGGCTCCCGTGAGCTCGAGCCGCTCGAAGGCCTGCCGCACACCGTGGCTTACGTGGGCACCGGCGCCGGTGCCAAGGAGCAGCAGGCGCGCTTCCTGCGGCACCTGAACACCGAGTTGGAGAGCCGCCGTGCGAATCCGGGCGGGCGCCGCCGCACCGTGGTGCTGCTGGACGGCCTGGCCTCGCTCCGTGACGAGTTCCAGGATTTCGAAGGGCAGCAGCTGTTGGCCTTGCTATACCGGGCATACGCGGACGGCCCCGCGCTGGGGTTGTCGTTCGCGGTGTCCACCACACGTGCCAAGGCGGTGCCCTCGGCCATGAATGAGGTGACGCTGCAGAAGTGGCTCTTCCGGCTGGCGGACACCTACGACTATTCCTCGCTCGGCATCCGCGGCAAGGACATCCCTGCTGCTCTTCCCGGCCGCTGCGTGGATCCCCGCACGTCGCTGCAGATGCATGTGGCCACACCCGGGATCGGCGTAGAGGCTGCGGTGGATCGTGTGCGGCGGCACTGGGTGCATGCATCCGCGAAGGCCCCCGCGATCAGGCGCCTGCCCTCCAACGTCACGCTGCCGGAGCTGGGCGTGGAACCCCGGCTGGAGGCCGAACCGTGGCTCATCCCGGTGGGCGTGCAGGAGGCTGACCTCTCCCCTGCGTTCCTGGAGATTTACGAGGGTGAGCACGCGCTTATTGCCGGTCCCGCCCGTTCGGGCAAGTCCACGCTGCTGCTGGCCCTGGCCGCAGCCCTGCGCGGCACGGCCACCTCCCGCGGACCGGCACAGGTGTGGGGCATCTGCGATCGCCGCTCGCCCCTGGCCCTCGCCGATCTGGATCGCGTGGCCGTCGGTACTGACGAGGTACCGGCCCTGGTGGCGTCCCTGCGGCTTGAGCGTGGCCCGGTGTTCTTGCTGATCGACGACGCCGAGCGCTTTGAGGACGGCGATCAATCCATCGCCGGGGTGGTGGCATCCGGGCAGCCGGGGCTGTGCGTCATCGCGGCGGGGCGGGCCGCCGACCTCCGCGGGCTGTACACCCACTGGACCAAGACCGTCCGCAAATCCCGTCTGGGCGTGCTGCTGCAACCGGACATAAATTACGACGGCGAACTGCTGGGCACCACACTCCCGCGCAAGTCACCCGTGGCACTGACAGCTGGACGAGGATATATCGGCGTGGGCGGGCAACTGGCGCTCATTCAGTCGATGAGCACCGGGGACTGAGCCCGACGGCGGACGCCCCCAAGCAATGAAGGCCGACGCGGGGCGGCCTTGAAGAACCAGATCGACAGCGTTGGAGAGTACGGTATGCAGTTCGCACAGACAGGTGAGGCGCTGGGAGCGACCTACCGATTCGGGGAACGGGTGGGCTCCGGTGCCGTCGGCGAGGTCTGGACGGTCATCTCGACCGACGGACGGACGCTTGCCGCCAAGGTCCTGCGCCCGGAGCACGCCGACGATCCCTCACTCGTGGAGCGGTTCGTCCGTGAGCGGTCCGTGCTGCTTGGGCTGCAGGACTCCCACATCGTCACGGTGCGCGACATGGTGGTGGAGGGCCCGCGCCTGGCCATCGTCATGGACTACGTCGCGGGCGGCTCGCTGCGGGACGCGCTGAAGGGGGCCGGGCCGCTGCCTCCCAAGGACGCGCTCAGCGTCGCCGCGGAAGTGTTCGACGCACTGGCCGTCGCCCACGCACGCGGCGTGACGCATCGCGACATCAAGCCGGACAATGTGCTCCTCGCGCGCCCCTGGCCCGACTGCGGCCCGGGAGACGTGCGGGTCTCTGACTTCGGAATCTCCGACGTTGTGGGTGAGAGGATCCGCCAGACGACCGGCCTCATCGGCACCCCGCAGTATATGCCTCCCGAACTTATCAGCCAGGGCCGCTCCGGCCCTCCGGGCGATGTGTACTCCACGGGCGTCCTGCTTTACGAGCTCCTCGCCGGGCGCACTCCGTTCGCCGGGCCGGGTACGGACTTTAGCGTCGCGTACCGCCATGTTTCCTCACGCCCGCCGCGGATTCCCGTGGATGACGCGGTTTGGGACGTTCTCGACGGACTGCTGTCCAAGGACCCCGCCCAGCGCCCGACGGCGCGCGTCGCGGCCTCGAGGCTCCGGCGCCTCGTGCCAGGGCTTGCCGCCAGCGCCCCGATAGCGCGCGCCGACACCCCGGCGGACTTCGACCCCGTCGAACGCCCGGCCACCGTGGTCCGGGGCGCCTTCACGGACGAGGAGCTCACGGTCTTCGCGTCCGCGCCGCCGGCCGACGACGCCTGGGAGGCCCCGGATCTCGGGGAGGCGGGCAGCGCAACCATCGCCCGTCCGATGCTGCGCCGTGAAGTGCGGCCCCGGGCAGAGGCCCGGCTCGAGGAGAGGGACGCCACGCCGTTCTGGCGCACTCGTAAAGCACTGCTCCTCGCCTCCGCCGCGGCCCTTCTCCTCGTGGCGATGGTCATCGGGTTCGTTGTCCTCGCCCCCACGGGCCAGCAGGCAGCGCCGGGTGCGGCCAGCGAGAAACTGTCCACGCAGCTGCAGGACACGGCTCTCCCGACCGGCCTGACGATCTCACGGGGCGCTACCTACGAGCCGTCCACGGGCCAGATCCGCCTGACGGTGGCCTACACGGCGCAGAAGGCGCCGTTGTCCGGTGAATTCCTCGAGGTAATCCCGGGGCTGGCCGATGGTGACGCGTGCCCGGCAGTGACATGGGAGGGGGCCACAGCGAGCCGGAACCAGGCCTCGGTCACCGGCCTTGACGTCGAGTGTGGCTGGAAGCTCGCCGGGCTCAAGGTCCCGGCGGGAGGGTCGGTCCAGGCGACCGCCACGGTACCGGTGACGCCCGCTGACCAGCAGGCGCTCGACGCGTGGCTGCGTGCCGGGTCCGAGGCGGCGACCGCAGCGACACAGGACCCGGCCGTGAAGGGTACTGCCTATCCCGTCCAGCGGCTAAAGGGCGTGGAGGTCCGCACTCCGGCGCGCGTCGTGACGCCGAGCCCGCTGAAGATCACCCTGGTGCCGGTGTGGGCCGGCGGCGCCGACGAGCTGAACCCGCTCTACGTAAGTCCTGCCTCGGGCAAACCTTCGCAGATGCTCGAAGCGGTGACCGGCGGCGAGAAGGGGCTGCGATTCGCCGACGGCTGCGGCGGGGCGCTGGCCGTGGATAGCTCGGGGCTCACCGTAACGGCCCTGCAGATCACACCCCAGTGCACCGTGCGCGCCAGCGTCGGTAACTTCACCGAGCTGCAGTCCCCGGCCTTCGGCATCACATCGCGCGAGAACTCGCAGGACTGAGGACCACCAGCTCGCTGCTTCGGGCGTCCCAACTCATACAGGGCATCCCCCGGCCAGC
Source organism: Arthrobacter globiformis NBRC 12137 (assembly GCF_000238915.1). Lineage (GTDB taxonomy): Bacteria > Actinomycetota > Actinomycetes > Actinomycetales > Micrococcaceae > Arthrobacter > Arthrobacter globiformis. Next base: position 10,823 of record NZ_BAEG01000075.1, read on the forward strand.
CCAGCTGGCCAGGATTTTCAGGTTCCCAGCCCTGTTGCACCGTTACCTGGCAGGGTATGTTGCACGAATGGACGATACATATCAGGTGATCGTGGTCGGCGGCGGGTTTGCAGGCATGACAGCAGCTGAGCAGCTCGGGCGCAAGGGCGTCCGGGTACTCCTGATCGACGCCAACAACTACCACCAGTTCCAGCCACTCCTCTACCAGGTGGCTGCTTCGCAGATCGGTGTGTCCGCCGTGGCCCGGCCGCTGCGGTCTGTGTTCCGCAGCACCAAAAGCGTCCGGGTCCTCACAGCGGAGGTGACGGCGATCGATTCCGCCACCCGAACCGTCACCACTATCGACGGTTCCCAGTACCAGTCGAAGATCCTGGTCGTTGCCGCGGGCGCCGTACCAAACTTCTTCAATACCCCCGGCGCGGAGGAACATGCCTACCCGCTGTACTCAGTGGCTGACGCCACCCGCCTGAGCACGGCCCTCACAACAGCCCTGGACCGCGCGGACCGGGCTAAGGCCGGCCGCGCCGACGTGGTCGTGGTGGGCGGCGGCCCCACCGGAGTCGAGACAGCCGGCGCCCTCGCGGAGAACATCAAGTACCTGGTGCCCAAGTACTTTTCGTCCGGACTGGCGGCCCGCTGCCGAGTCCATCTTGTGGATATGTTGCCGAACGTGCTCATGCCGTTCTCCGCCAAGTCGCAGGCATACACCCGTGACCGGCTGATAAAACTTGGAGTTCAGCTGCACATGGGCCAGGGCGTCACCGAAGTCCGGGCCGACGGCGTGACGCTGGCGGACGGGACCATCATTCCAGCGCAGATCGTCGTGTGGGCCGGCGGCCTGAAAGCTGGAAAAATCATTGCTGACTCCGGCCTGCCGCAGGGGAAAGGCGGACGTATCGACGTGCTGCCGGACCTGACCGTGCCCGGCGCCGAAGGCGTCTATGTCCTGGGCGACGCCGCCAACATCACCGACGCCACCGGGGCCAAACTTCCCCAGCTCGGGTCCGTTGCCGAGCAGTCAGGGAAATGGGCCGCCCGCAACATCCATGCGGACCTTACCGGCGGCACACGGCAGCCCTTCTTCTATTGGGACAAGGGTTACATGGCCATGGTCGGCCGTGGCGCGGCAGTCGCCGAACTGGGCCGTAAGCGCATCCAACTCCAGGGACCACTGGCGTTCCTCTCCTGGCTCGGGGTTCACCTCGCCTTGCTCCCGGGCACCCAACAGAAGGTCCGCGCCCTCTCCTCCTGGCTCACTGGTTACGTCATCCACAGCCCGTCACACGTCGTCGTCGGAAGACCCGACTAGGGGTCTTCACGGCCAAACGTCGCCAGGGCCGACGTCGAAAATCACCTCCGCATTCCCCGTCCCTGAAGGTCCGGAACCGCCGTCGACATCAGCACTGGCCCCGGCGTAGGCTGGCAACATCGGCGCATGTGCCCGGTGACCCTGCGTCGATGCCCCAATCGATGAAGGAGGACCAATGAGTGCTGTACGTGAATTCATGACGACGGATGCACAGTGTGTTAAGGAGAACCAGTCCCTCGCAGATGCTGCACGAATGATGCTGGACCTGGACTGCGGATCGTTGCCCATCTGCGGCGACGACGGCAAGTTGACCGGCATGATCACTGACCGGGACATCGTGCTCAAGTGCGTGGCCGCCGGCCGAGATCCACGCGAGATGGTGGCCCGCGACCTCGCCACGGGCAGGCCCCACTGGATTGACGCAGATGCCAACGTTGATGCCGCCATCGAAATGATGGAGAGGTACCAGGTCCGGCGGCTGCCGGTCATCGCTGACCACAAGTTGGTTGGCATCATCAGCCAAGGTGACATCGCGCGCAACTACTCGGAAGAGCGTGTGGGCGAACTGGTGGAGCACATTTCGGAACGCAGCCGGATGCAGCCGAGCAGCTAATAAAGCCAAAGCCGTTCATGAGCAAACAAGCGCCACGGAATACTTCCGTGGCGCTAACTCATGCCGGAGCCCTTCTGTGCGTTCAGCCTGGACGAAACCGCCGCTTCCCTGTGCGCTTAGGGACCTGGACGGAACTGTTATGGGCGGGACCTCTACAGCGTCCGGTCGAATGAACCGTTGGTTCCGGGAACCCAGGAACTGACCCTGGAATTTCAGTACGACGGCGGCGGCATCGGCAAGGGCGCGGAAATCCGGCTCGCCGCTGATGGCAGGATCATCGGCAAAGGCAGGGTCGAGCAGACCACCGCCTACTACTTCTCCGTCGACGAGACGCTCAACGTCGGCGTCGACCGTGGAACCCCGGTCACCGATGACTACCTCCCGGTGGACAATGCATTCACCGGCACGATCCACACCGTCCGCATCCACCTTTACGACGACGATCCCACCCAGCACCTCACGGCCACTGACCGCCAGCGCATGGCACTGGCCCATCAGTAACCGCAGACGGCGGAGTGGAGGCGCCCTCCTTCGGGCGGGTGCCCCTGGGCCGGTCGGCGGCTGCCGACCGACGGCCACCTTGGCACCGCATCCGTCCGAAGCTTCCCGCCCAACGGGTACGGGCTGCACGAGATGGCCGGCAACGTATGGGAATGGTGTGCTGACTGGTTCCTGCCCAAGTACTACCGGACCTCCCCCACCGACAGTCCGCAGGGACCTACGATCGGGCAGGGCCGGGTCATGCGCGGCGGCTCCTATCTCTGCCACGACTCCTACTGCAACCGCTACCGCGTCGCCGCACGCACCTTCAACACCCCCGAATCCTCCTCCGGCAACCTGGGCTTTCGCACCGTCGCCCTCACCTAGAAACCCGGCCCACACAGAAAGCAGCAGGCATGGCTGATGCAGGAATCCGCAACGGCAGACGGGAGGGCCTCTCCGCCCGGATCCTCGGCGGCGGAAACGAACCGGACCCGCGGTTCACCCTGGCCAACGAGCGCACCTTCCTGGCCTGGATCCGCACGTCCCTGGCCCTGCTCGCCGGCGGCGTCGCCGTCGAGGCCTTCATGGCGGACCTCTTCGGCCCGGAACGCCGCTACTCCCGCGCCGCGCACGGCATCAGAAACGGCGTCATGACCCCGGACATCGCCAGCTCAGCAGCCCTTGCCGGCAGCGTCGTCATCCTCGCCGCTCTGGGCATTTACTCCGTCTTCCTCCTGCCACTCAAATAAAGGCGACATCGCGCTCCACATCCACAGCGTGCGGGCCAGCAGACCGTCAATCCTCTAGTCTGCCAACTGGCCATTCGCAGGCCCGGAATAGGTGAACCTTCCTGGCGGGGGCATGGCTTTGTGGATCTGGAGCGCAAACCAGAGCTGGGCCAGCGTCGAGGTCTCGGTCATGTCCAGACCCGTCAGTTCGCCGATTTTCCGGATGCGGTAGATGATGGTTTGCCGGTGGGTGAAGAGCGCGGCAGCAGTCTTTTGCCACGACCTCTGGGTGTCCAGGTATGTCCTTAGCGTCACGATGAGGTCGCCCTGTTGGCTTTGTTCGTAGGCGAAAATCGGGCCGAGCAACCGCTGGACCAGGGCTGCCCCTTCCTCGAAGCTGGTGAGCCCCAGCCATGACGGACCATCGGCATAACGGGCCAGGTCCAGGCCATTGCCTTCGGCCGAGCCGAGCGCCCAGAGGGATTCCTGCAGTGCGCGTTGGATACCCGCAGCGGACGTGGGAGGGCTGATGCCGATCCGGACGTCGGGCCCCGCACAGTGGAGGAGAACGTCGTCGGTCACGGCGGCGGAAACAGCAACGTGGAGTGTGTTGAAACGACGTAGGCAGGCCGCAGGAAAGCCGTGGCGCCACAGTTCGACGTGGACGTCCGCCAGCCGTTCGCCGTCGTCGGCCCCTATTGACGCCACCACGAAATGTTGTGCCGGGACATCGAAGGCCGTGAGGCGGTTCTCCATCTCCACCGCTCCAAGATGACCGTCGAGCGCCTGCAGCAGGAATTCGCCCGCCAGCCGGTGCTGACCTTCCAGAGACAGGACCGTTCGGGAAAGTTCCAGCCCCAGCACTGTTGCCGCGTGAAGCAGCACGACGGCGTCAGGGTGCGGCTCGCCCCTGGGCAGCACCACCAGGATCGCGTTCGCGTGGGTGGGGATGTCCATCATCAGGAGGTGCCTGTCCCGAAGCCGATGCCACTGGAATTTCTTACCGGTCACCGGTATCCGCCCTGTCAGGGGGACCAGTTCTTTCTCCAGGTATTCCGGGAGCCGGCGGCCATCCGGATGCCAGGGATGCAGGCAACGCCGGTCCACGACGAACAGATCTGCATCGAGCTCAGCAGCGAGGCTTGCCAGAAGGCCGCTCAGGTGCTCCCTGGACAGTCCCGTTGTGCGGAGCAGGTCATAGATCCGGGCGGTCTGACGCAGGCGACGCGACTCTTCGAGCAGCGAAGACTCAGCCACCGAGCGGGCGATGGAGATGAACGGGAGGGGGTACGGAATATTGATCAGGGGCAGCGGCAAACGCTCACAAGCTGCCAGGAACTCCGGGGTCAGCGCCGGGGCGTGCATCTTTTCGCCAATGGCCAGAGCACTCGCGCCTGCGTCCTTCAGTGCTTCGGCCAGTGCGACCTGGCCGGCGCCATCGGCCGGGATGGACATGCCGTTGGTCATCATCAACTCGCCGCCGGTGACCCATTCCCACAGCCTGGGCAGGTCAGAGGTGTGAGCCCAGGTGATCCGGTTGCCGCTGCCCCCCGAACCGGCCAGCAGAGTGAGTCCCAGCTGGGGTTCCGCCACAAGCTCGGCCACGGTGATCGTCATGGAAGATCCTCCCGTCTGATGAGGTATCGGCCGCCCTGCGGCACCGCTTAGACATTCGTCTAAGAGCCTCGGCCATTTGTATTCAATCTACCGCTATACGGCGTGATCCGGGTCACCAAGAATTGGAGTACTTACTTCCCGCTCAACGATGAGCACCCCCTCACCCCCATCTATACGCAGCCGGCGTCGCCGCTCGGCAGCACAGCAACCGAAGGATTCCCGGCAATGACAACGCATAAGCCCATCGGCCCGGTCGACGCAACAAAAATCCCGAGGTACGCGGGCCTCGGCACGTTCGCCAGGCTGCCTCAGATTGACCGCGTCCCGGATTACGACATTGCGATCGTGGGCGTGCCGTTCGACGGCGGAACATCGTTCCGTCCCGGCGCCCGTTTCGGTCCTGCCGCTGTCCGCGAAGCCTCCCGGCTGCTGCGCCCCGGCTACCACCCCGAACTTGACGTGGAGCCCGTGTACGAAGTGCAGGTTGTGGACGCCGGCGACATCGCCTGCACGCCATATGACATCACGAGGGCTGTCCGCGAGATCGAAGAGCAGGCACTGCCCCTGATCAGCGAGGACAAGAAGCTCATCTCGATCGGCGGCGACCACACCATCGCTCTCCCGATGCTGAGGGCCCTGAACAAGGTCCACGGCCCGGTGGCGTTGCTGCACTTTGACGCCCACCTGGACACGTGGGACACCTACTTCGACCAGCCTGTCACCCACGGAACCATCTTCCGGCGCGCGTTCGAAGAAGGCCTCCTGGTGGAAGACAAGTCCATGCACGTCGGAATCCGGGGTCCGGTCTACGACCGCAACGACTTCCTCCGCGACCATGAATTCGGTTTCCAGATCATCCGCTGCTCGGACCTGGACGTCATCGGCGTTCCGGCCGCCATCGAACAGGTCAAGGAGCGGCTGGGCGACACCCCGGTCTACGTCTCCATCGACATCGACGTCCTGGACCCGGCTTACGCGCCGGGCACCGGCACACCCGAAATGGGCGGGCTCCACTCCCGCGAGCTTCTGGCGTTGCTTCGCGGGCTGAACGGCATCAACATTGTGGGCGCCGACGTCGTCGAGGTCGCTCCGGCCTATGACCACGCGGACATCACCACGGTGGCCGCGGCCACGCTTGTTTTCGACCTCCTGGCGCTGATGGTGAACCGCGGCAAGGCCGAGACGGACACCGTCCGCGAACTGCAAGCAGCCTCCTGGACCGCGCCATGAACACCCGCAGCCATCCCGCCGTCCCCACCGAGGTGCCCCGCCTCGAGGACAAGACCATCCAGCCCATCCCACTGAACGAGCGCCACGGAAAGGCGCGGGACCTCTTCACCATCTGGTTCGGTTCCAACATCATGATCATGACCATCGTGACCGGCGGACTCGCCACCACGGTGTTCGGGCTCAGCTTTGTGCCCGCCATCGTCGGAATCATCCTTGGAAACGTGATCGGTGGCATCTTCATGGCGCTCCACTCCGCCCAGGGACCGCAATTGGGCGTGGCACAGATGATCCAGACCCGCGGCCAATTCGGCTCCTTCGGGGCGCTGCTGATCGTTGTCATCGTCGTGATCATGTACGTCGGATTCTTCGCTGCGAACCTCGTCTTCGGCGGCGAAGCCATGGCAGCGGTCAGCCCGGGCATCAGTGTCGACGCGGGCATCATCATCATCGGCGTCGTGAGCGTCATTGCCACGATCTTCGGCTACCGGCTCATTCACGCCTATGCACGTTTCCTGAGCATCGTGGCCGGTTTGGCATCGCTTCTGGCCTTCGCCTGGATCATGTTCGTCCACGGGCTGCCCGCCACCTTCCTGGACCAGGGAAACTTCAACTGGGTTGGCTTCATGGCCACCATGTCCGTGTCCGCCCTGTGGCAACTTGCCTACGCTCCCTACGTCTCGGACTACTCCCGCTACATGCCGCAAGGCACCGGCTCGGCCCCGGCGTTCTGGGCATCCTACTCAGGCTGCGTCCTGGGAACTCTCTTCCCGATGATCCTGGGTGCCTTGGTCGGAACCCTCGCCACCACGCTGGGCGCCGATGCAGGCAACATCGAGATCGTCGGCAGCATGGGGGCCTTGCTCCAGCCGTGGACCCTGGCCGTCGTCGGAATCTTCTGCCTCGGCGTCGCGGCGTCGAACGCCATGAACCTTTACTGCGGCGTCCTGTGCAGCCTCACCATTGGGCAGACGTTCAAGCCAAGCTGGCTGCCGCGCGCCAAGACCCGGAGCGTTGCGGCAATCATCCTCTTCACCATCGCACTCCTGATCGCGCTGTTCGCACGCGACAATTTCATCCTCTTCTATACGAACTTCCTTTCCTTCCTGATGTACGTGCTGGTTCCCTGGACGGCCATCAACCTGGTGGACTACTACCTTCTCCGGCACGGCGATTACAGGGTTGAAGACTTCTTCAAGCGCGACGGCGGAGTGTACGGCCGGTTCAACTGGGTAGCCATCGGTTCCTACGTTGCGGGCGCCCTGGTCCAGCTTCCGTTTTCGTCCACAGCGGTGTACACCGGACCCGTTGCGGCAGCCATGGGCGGCGTGGACCTGTCGTGGATTGTCGGCCTGGTGGCGGTGGCTCCGCTCTACTACGTCGCGGCACGCATTTTCCGGAATAAGGCGGAGGCCGTTCCCCTTCAAGCCTCCACGCTCACAGCCGACATGGTCTGAGGCACCCAGACGGTAAGCCAGGCGGCCCGCCCGCCGGCCAACAGCCGGCACACCCGCTCCCATCAACTCCCGCACTCCCATCAACTCCAGCACTCCCATCAACTCCGGCGCCGTGATCGGCGAAGAAAACAAAAAGGTGACCCAATGACACTCATCGACACCCAGCAGCAGTTCACCGTCCGACGCCCCAGCGAAGGCAAAAGCTCCCCCGCGGACCGCAGCCCCTCGAGCCTCTTGCCCCCTGCAGGCCACTTCATCGGCGGATCGTTCGTTCCAGGTTCCTCCAGCGACGTCATCGACGTCATCGACCCCACCACCGAGCAGGTCATCGCCTCCGTGCAGGCCGGCACGGCGGCCGACGTCGACGTTGCTGTTGAGGCCGCCGTGACGGCCCAGAAGGCGTGGGGTGCCACCACACCGAAGGAGCGGTCCGAGGTCCTGAACCTGATCGCGAACATCATCGAAGCCAACCGCGACGCCTTCGAAACCATCGAATCCGCCAATACCGGCAAGCCCCGGACCGTCGCGGAAGACGACGTCGCCAGCACTATCGATACCTTCCGTTTCATGGCCGGCGCCTCCCGCGCACTGACCTCCATGGCTGGTGGCGACTACGCGACGGGCCACACCTCGGTCATCCTGAGGGAGCCGGTGGGCGTCGTCGGCGTCATCACGCCGTGGAATTACCCGCTTCTGATGGCCGCCTGGAAGATCGCCCCCATCCTGGCCGCCGGAAACAGCATCGTCCTCAAGCCGTCCGAGCAGACGCCACTCTCGACGCTGAAGCTCGCGGAACTCGTGGCCGGACGCATTCCGGATGGAATTCTCAACGTCGTTACGGGTCAAGGCCGGACCGTTGGCCAGCGGCTCTCCGAACACCCCGATGTTGCCCTTGTCGCCTTGACCGGAAGCGTCGTCAGCGGGCAGGCAGTGGCGGCGACGGCCGCGAAATCGGTCAAGCGCGTGCACCTGGAACTCGGCGGGAAGGCCCCGGTCGTTGTGTTTCCCGACGCCGACCTCCGCGCAGCCGCTGCCGGGGTGCGAAACACCGGCTACTGGAACGCCGGCCAGGACTGTGGCGCCGCGTGCCGGGTGCTCGTGCACGAATCCGTGGCTGCCGAGTTCACCGAACACCTGGTGCGCGAAGTCGGCACCTTGGTGGTCGGGGCGCCGGAGGCTGGGGCCGACGTCGAAATCGGCCCCATGATTTCCCGCCCGCACTACGAACGGGTCAAGGAATCACTCGCCGAGGCCGCTGCAGCCGGCCTGCACATGGCGATTGGCGGTTCAGCCCTTGAAGGCCCCGGCTATTTCATCGAGCCAACAGTGATCAGCGACGTGCCGGCCGGAGCACACATAGCGACGCACGAGATCTTTGGTCCCGTCGTCACCGTGGAAACGTTCGCGTCCACAGAAGAGGCCATTACCCGGGCCAACGAGAGCCCCTACGGCTTGTCCGCCTCGGTATGGACCCGGGATTCAAGCCTCTCGCTGAGCGTTCCGAAGCAACTCGACTTTGGCACTGTATGGGTCAATGCACACCTGGTGCTGGCTTGCGAGGTGCCGTGGGGCGGATTCAAGGGCTCCGGCTACGGCCGCGACCTCTCGCTCTACGCCCTGGACGACTACTCCCGCACCAAGCACGTCATGATCAACCACGGCGCATGAGCGTTCAGACAAGCAACGGAGCTTAGCAATGACCACCATGAACCTTCCCCGCAACACATCGCCGGCACACGCCGCCACTCCGCCCGTCCCCTTCGGAACGGACGTCACGTGGACCAACTGGGGCGGGAACCAGAGCGCCACGCCGGCCTTCACTGTCCGGCCACGGACTGAACAGGAAGCGCTCGACGCCGTCCGTTTCGCCATCCGCGAAGGCCTGCCCGTGCGGGCGGTCGGCTCAGGACATTCGTCCTCGCCGCTGGTCCAGACGGGCGGCGTCCTGATGGACATGTCCGCTCTGTCCGCAATCACCGGAACCGACCGTGACCGGCGTCGAGCCAGGGCCCTGGCCGGCACCACCATCAACGCGTTCGGTGATCCGCTATGGGAGCAGGGCCTGGCCCTCGGCAACCAGGGCGACATCGACAAGCAGCAGATTGCCGGAGCGCTCTCAACCAGCACCCACGGTTCCGGGAAGAACCTGGGCAGCTTCTCGTCGAACCTTCGGTGGGTAAAGCTGATCAACGGCCATGGGGAAATCGTCGAAATCGGTGAGGGCCAGCTCCGCGAGCTCCGGGCCGCACAGGTGGCTTTAGGAACACTCGGGATTTTCCTGGAGGTGGAACTGGCGGTTGAGGACCGCTACTACCTGCAGGAACAAATCACCTACCCCACGTGGGAGGAGACGGCCTCGACGTGGGATGCGGATATCGACACCAACAGGCATTACTCCTTCCTCTGGTGCCCGGAAGATGGTTCCTGCGAGCTCCTGGACCTTCCGGGCTCACCGGACCAGAACATGAGAAACCGCAGCTACACCAAGCGGTACAACGTCGCGCACATCCGGGACGAACAGGAAATCTCCGGTGTGGAAGGAGCCCGCTTGGATCGCTCCTACCGTATCTATCCGGACGGATTCAATACGCAGTTCCATGAACTCGAGTACTTCGTTCGCAGCGAGGACGGGCTGGCAGCGGTCGAAGCTGTCCAGGAGCTGATCCGCACCAGGCACTCCGATCAGAAGTACCCTGTGGAGGTCCGCTGGGTGAAGGCTGACGAAGGCTACATGTCCCAGTTCCAGGGACGCGACACCACTGTCATCACCTTGACCACCGAGCCAGGGACCGACTACTGGCAGTTCTTCCGGGACGCCGACGCTGTACTCCAGGAATTCGAGCCGCGTGCCCACTGGGGAAAGATCCATTTCATGACCAGGAGCCGTCTGGAACGCCTCTACCCCGAGCTCGACACGTTCATCCAGGTGCGCCGCGAGTTCGATCCCCGCGGAATATTCCTCAACGACCACACCCGCGCCCTGGTGGGCTGAACGCGCGAAGTCGCTGGGCGCCCTGCGGCAGCGCGACGTGCAGATTGGTATCAGCTAACGAAGCGCTCCGGGTTGCTCGCCCGGGCGTTGGCCGTCGAGGGGCTGGGGGGTCTGGTCTTCGTCGGGGGTTCCGGTGCAGAGCCACCATGGCACGCCCGGGAGGGGTCGTCGTACGACGTGGCCGGCTGCCGGGATGGTTCCGCCAACGAAGCGGCCTGTGTTGGTGGCGATGACCGTGCCATGCTGGTCCACGATGCAGGTGTTCGGCGGCAAAGGCCGCAGCAGGGGGTCGAACGCGGTCTGGAGCTGGCTGACGCGCACGTCGGCACCGAGGGCTCCGACATAATCACCGGCAATGATGACGCGCTTGCTGAAGGTGATGATGTTCTCGTTCGTTCCGCTCGCATCCACGTACGCGTGACTGGTGTGGATCGGGTTGTCGTCGCCGGGATCCTCAGGGCGCCATGGTGCGGTGGCGAAATCGTAAAGGTCCATGTCGATGTAGAGCCGCTGTGGCGACTCGGGCCCCGCGGGCGTGTAGCACCAGGTGATCCAGCTCTCGCCGAAGTAGGACTGGTCGGCGACGAAGCCGGTTCCATACAGGAATGGAACGCCGATGACCACGGCCCTTCGGGCCGCACCATAGATGTCCGAGTCGGCCCGGTCCCGGCTGACTCCGGACCCGATGCTGGCGCGCACCGCTTGCTCGACCTCGCGCATGGATGCCGCAGCGGTTCCGTAAAACATGGCGGCGAGTGATTCGATGGCGGCCAGGGCGTCATCGCCGGAAGCGGACCCGTGCGGCGAATCAGTCGCTGTGCCATCCAGCTCCATTCGCTCGTCGATGACCAGGTTCATGTCCCGCCTGACGTGTTCCTCCGCCAGCGCTCGGGCCAGCTCTGCGTCACCTGCCCTGATCGCCTCCACGATCCTTGCGTGGTCTTCTGCGGCGGCGTCCTTATGGCCCGCCGGGTCCACCCAGATCAGCGGGCCCACCTCGGCCTGCAGCGCCACCTCTTGTCGGGTCAGCCTGACCGACCCCGAGCTGGCCGCGAGCTCGATGTGGAACTTGCTGTCCGCCCGGATCGCGTCCGCCGCCTGCACGCAGTCCCGGATCTCGACCGATGCGTGGTCGAGGCGTCCCATCGAAAGCCGATGGGACTGGTTAGCCGACGCGGCTGCGGCGCAGCCGGCCAGGAAAGCGCGGTATTCCCTCAGATCCCGCAGGTCTTCCAGAGAATAGGACCCAAGGGACTGGCGCTGCATGCGGGCGATGTCCCCGGTGTTGGCCTTCACGAAGCTCCCGCCGCCTTTGCCGCGCCGGGTCTCCACCAAACCCATCCCGCGCAGTTCGGCCAGCGCGGCCCGCAGCGTCAGAGTGGAAACGCCCATCGCGGAGGCAAGGTAACTTTCGCTGGGCAGCTGGGAACCGTCTTCGAGTACACCCAGTTCGATGGCATGGCGCAGCCGGCGTCCGACCTCCTCCCCCCGGTCGGCTGCCTCCAACGGCGCGAAGGCCAGTTGCTCTTTCCATGTGGTCATTGCGCGCCTCCTGAAGACGTGACATTTAACCTTGAATGTCTATTGACCTTTATCCATGAACGTCTATAGTTAACTGTATCACCAAGGAGTTCTAGGGCCGCTGGAGAAAGGAAAGCCAATGACACGGGAAGAAGCCTTCGCACGATGCACGCCGGACTCGTACGTCGAGTTCTACGGCGGTCGCTGGCTCGTCGTGCCATTCGCCCAGGTGGAGCAGCCCCGGTTCTTCGTCTGCACGCCCCGGACCTCCCGCAGCCAGTAGCCCAACCGGAAGACAGCTCAACCTGCTGACCCGATGCCAGGTAGCGGCCATTATCAGCACCTCGGCAAAAATCATGAGGACGCCTCCCGCCCGTTCCGCAAAATCAGGACACTAGAGACCGGCTGATCTGCCTGTGGCTGGGGCCTTCGCACCCTGAATGACCTCCGTTGACCGGCCCAGCCCCTGACCCGAAAAGCCCAGCGGGCGGCCAGTGGAATTCCTGAATTCGTCCGCTCCAGGCCAGTGTCGGCGCCCGTCTAATGGCAAATCTCACACGTCCCCCATGCCGAGTCCAGGGCGGAGAACTGGCAAAATTGGGGACAGGAGTTCAACCCGACGGCGGCCGCACTGATTGGCCGCAAACCATCAGTCGCCCGGTATATCAAGGTCCAAGTGCAGATCCGTAAGTGACGTCGTGCCGGTGCCCGGATGCGTCGACGCATTCCTTGCCCAGCTTCTGCCGCCGGCCCCAAGCCCGAACGTCAGGGAAGCAGGCCATGAATGCCTGCGGAACCGCGGTCCTTGGCCCGGGCCGGAGGTCACCCTGGGCTCCTATGCCGTGCACATGATGAAACGGTGAGATCCGGCATCAACCGACACTCAGGAACCGAAATGCTTAAAGACACAATCTACTGCGAGGTCTGCTGGACGAATCCGGGGCACGCCCACATCCGCGACATGCCCATCTGCTCGTCATGCATCGAGGGATTCAACATGACCGGTCTCCACCGTCTCGTGTACTTGGATCGGGAGCCGTACGAGACGCTGGACGGGCAGCGAATGACCGATGCCGAGGCCAAAGGCGGTCGTGAGCCCGCCCTTTTTAGCCCGCGCGACAGCGAACAGCTCTTTTTGGCTCGGTTTGCCAGCCTCGTAGCGGCGTTCTGACGCACCCGCAGCAGGATCCCGACAACGCCCCTGGTCCGTGCATGGGCTATCAACCGCTCTGGGAGCAATTCCACACGCCTACGGCTCGCCGATGTGCTGGACGTCGACCTCGAAGCGGCACTCCGGACCAAAATCGAGCTCAATGCGCAGAAATACCCCATAGAACTCGCCCGCGGCAGCGCCTTGAAATACACCGCCCTGGCCGCAAAACGTGCAGCGGAAAGCTAGCCAACCTCCGCGAACCTCTGGCCTCATACTGCCCGTCGGCGTACTGCACCGCCGACGCCGATTGGCTGGCAGAGGCTGATTGGCTGGTAGACGGGGCCAGCCCAGTTGAGCTAGCTGCCCCTCCGGGCCCAGAGGCGCAGCCGGTAATGGCCGCGGCAGCGGCCTCCTGCTGATGGAAGTATCAGGGTGAGTCGATCATCCACTGCGATGCGGATCACCTTTTGGTCTGATATATTAGTTTTGTTCTTTGATATATATTAGCTCTCGTGAGATCTGGTTTCTTCGGAGGATCGATCGTCAACTCGATGAGGAGTGAAATAGCATGCAGCAACTTGCGCACCGGCTCGAACGCCTAGGCACCGAAACCGCCTTCAGCGTTGCCCAAGCCGCGGCCGCCTGGAAGGCGAAGGGGAACTTGGTGTACCCCTTCCACCTCGGCGATATCAACATCCCGACCGCGCCGAACATCGTGGAAGCGATGAACCGCGCGATCGCGGACGGCTACACGGGCTACTGCCCCGGCCCCGGCATCCCGCAGCTGCGTGAAGCCCTCGCCGACGACATCGGCTCGCGCCGCGGTATCGAGTTCTCCCCCGAGAACGTGGTCGTGATGACCGGCGGGAAGCCCGTCATCACGAAGTTCCTGCAGGCGGTCATGAACCCCGGCCAGGAAGTGCTCTACCCCAACCCGGGCTTCCCGATCTATGAATCGCAGATCGAGTACCTCGGCGGCACGGCTGTCCCGTACCGCTACGTACCCACGAGCACGGGCTTCGCCATCGACCTTGAGCAGATCCGCGCCTCGATCACACCCAACACGGTCGCAATTATCTACAACGACCTGCAGAACCCCATCTCAGCCGAGTCGACTGCAGCCGAGCGCGAGGCCATCGCACAGCTCGCCATAGAACACGACCTCTGGGTCCTCTCCGACGAGGCCTACTTCGAGACCCGCTACGAGGGCGTCTCAAGCTCGATCACATCGATCCCCGGCATGGCAGAGCGTACCGTCATCCTCTACACGTTCAGCAAGAAGTTCGCCATGACCGGCTCCCGCCTCGGCTGCGCCGTCGCCCCGCGCGAGATCGCCCAGGTGCTCAGCACGCTCAACACCAACGACGAGTCCTGCACCACCCACTACGTGCAGTGGGCCGGCGTCGAAGCCCTCCGCGGCCCGCAGGATTCCGTGCAGCACATGCTTGACATCCTGCAGACGCGCCGGGACACCGCCTGCGAACTCGTGAACTCCATCCCCGGCATGCACGTCGCCGTGCCGCAGTCGACGTTCTACCTGTTCCCCGACGTCACCGAGGTCATGGAGCGCATGGGCTACACGGCAGTCGGCGACTTCGCCTCTGACGCCCTGTACAAGACCGGCGTCTCCTTCTGCACACGCGAGCACTTCGGCCGACGCCTGCCCGGTGAGGAGCGGCAGTACATCCGGCTCGCCTACTCGGGCATCGAGGTGCCGGACATCCGGGACGGCCTCGGACGCCTGCGCGAATGGATCGAGACGGCATGAGCCGGGTAGTAGTTACGGGCAAGGTGCCCGACGCCGCGCTCGAAAAGCTCCGTGCCGAGCACGAGGTCGATGCCTGGACCGGTCCGGAGTCGATTAGCCGCGAAGAGCTCCTGCGCCGCGTGGCGGGGGCCGACGCCATCGTGAGCCTGCTCACCGAACGCATCGACGGCGAGCTGCTCGACGCCGCGGGCCCGCAGCTCAAGGTCGTCTCCAACGTCGCCGTCGGCTATGACAACATCGACGTGCCGGCCTGCACCGGACGGGGTATCGTCGCCACCAACACACCCGGCGTACTCACCGAGGCGACCGCCGATATCGCCTTCGGGCTCATCCTCATGGCAACCCGCCGGCTCGGTGAGGGCGAACGGCTCATCCGCGCCGGCCAGCCGTGGAAGTGGGGCATGTTCTTCCTGCTCGGCAGCAGCCTGCAGGGCAAGACCCTCGGCGTCGTCGGCATGGGCGGCATCGGCCAGGCGACGGCCCGGCGGGCCAAGGCCTTCGGCATGGACATCGTCTACCAGTCCCGCAGCGAGATCGACCCCGCGATCGCCGCGGAACTGGGCGCCCGGCGGGTCGACCTCGACGAGTTGCTGACTGTTTCCGACGTCGTTTCGCTGCACTGCCCCTACGGCCCCAACACGCACCACCTGATTGGCGCCGAGCAGCTCGCGGCGATGAAGAGCTCGACATACCTCGTCAACACCGCACGCGGACCGATCGTCGACGAAGCGGCCCTCGCCGCTGCGCTGCGCGAAGGCGTCATCGCCGGCGCCGGGCTGGACGTCTTCGAGCACGAGCCCCAGGTCCATCCCGAGTTGCTGGACCTGGAAAATGTGACACTCGTGCCGCACCTCGGCTCGGCCACCGTCGAGACGCGCACCGCCATGGCCGTGCTCGCCGCCGACAACACGCTCGCCGTGCTCCGCGGCGGGCAGCCGCCCACTCCGATCGGCTAGTGGGCGGACGCCGAGAATAACGACACGGCCAAAGCAGAACGAGTACGAGCCCCGTCCCGAAGGATGGGGCTCGTACTCGTTCTGCTGTCTCGCTGGCCAACGGCCGGCGGGCCACTCACGAGTTCCATGAGAACCCGCGGTGACCCGCCGCCGTCGTTCGCTCCCATGGGTTAGTCGTTGATCAGCTCAGCGGTCGCGCTCACGGGTGCCACAGCGTCGCGGACCTTCTTGCCGCGGGCATAACCAACAAGGCCCAAGGCAAGGATGCATCCGAGTGTGCCGAGCGCGAAGGCCTCGAAGGTGAACTGCGAGACGCCCCAGGTTGCCTCGAAGTCGTACTCCAGGCCGAAGAGGACCTCGAGTGTTCCGGGGAAGATCGCCACCCACGAGCCGATCAGGATCCAGACGAAGCAAATGGCACCCAAGATACGGAAACCGGTGTCCGAGACCGGAACCCTGAACGGCCGGTCGGCGAGGGGGTACTTGCTCCGCAGCCGGACAGCGGCAGGGACAGCAAGAAGGTAGCTGAGCAGGAACGTTGAGATGGCGATGGCCAGGACCACGCCGAACAGTGCGCTGCTGGTCCCGCTGAGCTGCATTGCCGCGAGCATGAACAGCGTGGCAACCGCCCCGGAGAGCGTGTTGACGCGGATCGGCGTGCCCAGCTTGGGATGGAAGCGGCCGAAGAAGCCTCCGAAGAAGGAGCCGTCGGCGGCTGCCATGGCTTGCATGCGATCGCTGATAATCATCCATGCTGCGCCCTGCGACACAAGGACGAAGCAGAAGACCACCGCTGAAATGGCCAGCATGACCTCAGCGGCCGGGCCGAACACCGTGTAGACGGTAGCCACTGCACCGAACAGCCCGCCGATGCCCGTGATCTGGTCGAGCGGCACCACCAGCAGGATGGCCAGGATCGGCAGGAGGTAACTCGCGGCGGCGATCATGGAGGAGCGGGCAACCGAGATGGGAACATCCTTGGCCGGGTTCTTCATCTCCCCCGCGGCGCTGTTGCCGGATTCGAAGCCAAGGAAGGAGAAAAGCAGCAGCGGGGTGACGCCAAGGAAGCCGGCCAAGGTGGGTGAGAAGAAGCCGAGTTCGAGTCCGTTGAAACCGTGCTGCAGCCCGTAGACCATGGTGACGATAAGGAAGAAGGTCAGAAACGCGACCTTGAGGATGGCTCCGAGTGACGGCAGCCATTTACCGTGTTTCAAACTGACGATGGCTGAGGTCACCGTGATCCAGATGAATACCAGCTTGAAGAGGTAGTCGCTTAGGCTGCCGGCCTCCACATGGCCCACATATTCGGACCACGTTTCCACTGCCACGAACGCCATGGCGCCGCCCACCCAAACAGGCTGCGTGACCCAGGTGAAAAGCGACGTGATGGCCGCCACGACGCGGCCGAAGGCCATCTTGGTCCACACGTACACGCCACCTTCCTCGGTGAACGCGCCGCCGGTTTCGGCAAATATCAGGCCATAAGGGACCATGAACGTGACGGCCAGGATGAGGGTCCAGGTGAAGGTTTCCCCGCCAAACCCGGAGACCTGGCCCAGGACCTCCACCGAGATGACGGCCGCGACCACCAGCAACAGGATGTCGAAGCGGCCCAGGGATTTCTGCAGATGCTGGCTTTGCTCGTGGGCAAGGCGCGTTGAGGCTATTGGCTGATCCATGATCGGTCCTTTGCTACTGCTTAAGTTTGCTACTGCGCAAGAAGGGTGGGAAGGGCGCCGTCGTGGACGCGGCTGTACACGGCGCGGCCTTCGGCGAGTGTGAGTTCGACGCCGATTCCGCCGAGGGCTGTGGCCTCAACGGCATGCGGATCGGCGTCGAGCACCACCAAGTCGGCGGCCAGGCCGACTCGTATGGCGCCCCGCCCGGCGTCGAGACGGTTGGCGCGCGCGGCTCCGGTGGTGTGGGCGGCCAGCGCCGTCGCGAGGGTGATGGCCTCTGCAGGAAGCAGCGGTTCGTTTTGCGAACGGGCGTCGCGGGCATGCGGGTCAGCGGGAGGGGCGGTGCGGTTCACTGCAGTGTGGATGCCCCACAGCGGGTCCGGACTGGACACCGGCCAGTCGCTGCCTATGGCCAGTTCGACGCCGGCGCGGCGCAACGTCTCGAAGGCAAAATGCACCCGCTGGTGTGCTTCATCCAGGTAGGGCAGTTTGGTTTCCACCAGCACCGGGTCCTGCCGCGCCCAAAGCGGTTGGATGTTGGCGATGGCGCCGCTCGCCGCGAAGCGGGCGACGTCGGCGGGGTCCACGAGGTCCAGGTGCGCTATCTGGTGGCGTGGGTCCCAGCCCTTCCGACGGGGCAGGTCCAGCGCATTGATGCAGTCGCGGACCGCTTGGTCGCCCACGGCGTGCAAGTGCAGGTCGAAGCCCTCCGCGTCCGCTGCCCGGGTGATCCGGGCCAGCTCCTCCGGTTCGATCAGGCTCATCCCGACTTCGTGGGGATGGCCTTTGTAGGGCCTGGTCATGGCTGCGGTGAGGTTTTCGCAGACGCCGTCCACCATGATCTTCACGGCCGTGGCCCGGAAGCGTCCGCCCGCCCGCGCTCTGCGTTCCCTGAACAGCTCCAGCTGCTCAAGCCCGAGGTCCCGGCGCCACCACAGCGCCCCGGTCACGGTGGCGGTCAGCAGGCCATCCAATTCCAAGGCCAGGTAATGCTCGAATGAGTCGGGCATGCCTAAGGCCTGCCCGACGGCCGCATCCTGCCAGGCGGTGACTCCCAGCGAGTGCAGATAGGCCTGGGCGGAGAGGAGCGCACGGCGGATGTGGTGTTTGTCCGGTTCCGGAATCAGTGCGGAGACGAGGTCGGCGGCGTGCTCGATGAGCATGCCCGTCGCGGTGCCCGCCCCGTCACGGGCGATGATGCCCCCGTCCGGATTGGACGTGGTGTCAGTGATTCCGGCAAGCTCGAGCGCACGCGAATTCACCCAGGCACCGTGTCCGTCATGGCTGATCAGGAACACGGGCCGGTCTGGTACGAGCTCGTCCAGCAGCGCCCGGTGCGGGAAGCCGCCGTCGAACACGTCTCCGTACCAGCCCGCCCCCTGTACCCACTCTGCGGTTGGGTTGGCACGGGCGTAGTCCGCTATCAGCGTGCGGTACGCTTCCAAGGAATGGACGCCGGAGAGGTCGCAGCCGAGCAGCTGCAGGCCGCCCGCAAGGGGGTGCACGTGCGCGTCCTGGAAGCCGGGGAGCAGGGCTTTCCCGGCCAGGTCAATGAACTCGGTAGCGGGCCCGCGCCACGATGCGGCGTCGGCACCAAGGGCAACGATTTTGCCGTCAGCAACAGCAACGGCGTCAGTGCGGGGATGGTCAGGGTCCATGGTGTGGACCGGACCGTTGGAGAAGATCCAATCTGCGTGGGTCATGTTGCTACTTTCCAAGGACTTGAGGTTCAGCGGACCCGGAATTCAGGCGCACCAAAGCCGGCGCGGTGCGGGCGATCACCATGTAGGCAAGAGAACTGACACCGAGTCCCACGAGCCAGGCAACGTCGATGCCGCCCATGGCCTCTGCCGCGGCACCCGTGTACAAGGGAGTGGCCATGAACGGGATCTGGGCAAGAACCCCGATGCCAAAGACAATCAGGGAGCCGGCATTCCAGCGCCCGTACCGGCCGCCATCGGCGGCGTAGAACTCGTCCACCGCGTAGGAGCCGTGGCGGATGACATAGTAGTCCACCAGGTTGACGGCGGACCACGGGATCAGCACGTACAGCAGCACGCTGAGGAAACTGAAATAGGACGACGCAAAGCTCGTGGCCGCAGCCAAGGCCAGGGTCACGCCGAGAACGTGCAGCACCAGCGAGGTCACCAGGCGGGCTTTGGCCCCGGGACGCCAGCCGCTGGCAAAGGTCTCAACGAGGGTCAAGGCGCACAGGGCGCTGCAGTAGGCGTTCACGGAGTTTCCGGCGGCGGCCACCAAGGCGAAACCCACCAGGACTGCGGCACCAAGCACTGGACCGAGGATGCCGTTGAGCCCGGTCATCGTATCCACGCCACCTACTGCTATGCCGACGCCGGCCCCGAGAATCATTAACAGGGCACTGGAAACCACACAGCCGAGGTAGGTGCCCCAGAAAGCCCCCCGCGTGCCAGACCTGGCCGGCATGTAGCGCGAGTAATCCGAAACATACGGCGCGTACGTCAGTTGCCATACGATGCCGATGGCCAGCATGGCCAGGAAGCCCGTCCAGGTGAATTCACCATGGTTCATCCGGGCCCAAAAGTCGCCCCCTGCCAACAGGGCAGCAAAGGACACGAGCACCAGGGCGCCCACGATATAGGCGCCGAATGCCGTCACCTTCCGGACCAGGTTGTAGCCGAAGGCCGCGATGACGAAGCTGAGAACGGCGCAACCGATGATCATGGCGGTTCCGCCGGCTTCGGGCAGCAGAGCGGTGATCGAATCCGCAGAGACGATCAGGTTCGAGGAGAAGTACCCCACGAACATCAGGATCGCCACGAGCACGATCAGGCTGGCGCCGCGTGAACCGAACTGGCCGCGGGCCTGCAACATCTGCGGAACACCGAGTTGCGGCCCCTGCGCGGCGTGCAATGCCATGCCGATGCCGCCGAGTGCGTGCCCCAGCAGGATTGCGATGATGGAGCTGACCATGGGAAGGCCAAGGAGCGTGGTGGCCGTCGCGCCGGTGACAACCGTCAGCGGGGTCATGTTCATGCCGAACCAGATGGTGAAGAGCTCCCGGGAGCGGCCGTGCCGCGCTTCGGCTGGGATGGGAGCGATGGACTCTTGTTCGATTTCGAAAAGCCCGGAACGGAGCATCGATTTCATGGAGGGTGTCCTTATGGCTGTGGAGGGATGCTTGCAGCGTAGGCTCGTGAATTGCATCACGTAAACTAAAGAATGACGATGAACATCAGCGTTTTTTCAGATGCACTTGGTCAGCCGAACTGGATCCATGTGGTTTTTGGCGCCGTGTAGTTGTCGAAGGCGTGCAGGGACAGATCGCGGCCGAATCCGGACTGCTTGAAGCCCCCGAAAGGCGTGGTGTTGCCCAGCGCGTCCGCAGTGTTCACGGAGACCGTTCCGGCGAGCAACTCCCCCGCCACCCGGTGGGCCCGGGACAGGTCCGAGGTCCACAAGGACGCCGCCAACCCATAGTCTGTGGCATTCGCCAGCCGCACCGCCTCGTCCTCGGTGTCGAAGGCGTGCAACACAGCCACGGGTCCGAAGATCTCCTCGCGGTGGACATCGTGACCGGCCCCAAGGCCACCCAGCAGCGTAGGCTCGAGGTAGGCGTCAGAGCCCCGGATCTCGCGCCGTTCACCTCCGAAAAGCACCTCACCTTCGGCGCGGCCGCGCACGATCCAGCGCTCAACGCTGTCAGTATGTGCGCTGCTGGTCAGCGCACCGTTTCCTGCCAGGCCTGCGAGAGGATCCTCCGGCCGAAAGGCGGCCGCAGCGTCGGCCAGCAACGCAGCGAACTCGTCGTGGACACCGCGCTGGACGAGGATCCGCGAGTTGGCAGAACAGACTTGCCCCTGGTTGTAGAAGGCGCCGAAGGCTGCCTTTGCTGCGGCCGTGGCGAGGTCGGCCGTGTCCGCAAAGACGAGGTTGGAACTCTTGCCCCCGGCTTCGAGGCTGAGCCGTTTGAGATTGCTCTGACCGGAGGCCGCCAGCAGAGTCCGGGAGACGGCGGTCGAGCCGGTGAACGCCAAGGCGTCGACGTCCATGTGGTGCGCCAGCGCCGCGCCAACTTCCCGGCCCGTGCCCGTGACGATGTTCAGGACTCCGTCCGGCAGCCCGGCTTCAGTGGCCAATTCGGCGAGGCGCAACACGCTCAGGGACGTCTGCTCGGCCGGCTTGAGCACGAGTGTGTTTCCGGCGGCAAGCGCCGGAGCCAGCTTCCAGACTGCAATTTCGAGCGGGAAGTTCCACGGAACAATGGCGGCCACCACGCCCAACGGCTCGCGCGTCACCAAGGCGGTAGCCCCGGGCGGGACGGCAGGCAGTTCCCCGCCCTGCTTGTCGGCCGCCTCCGCGTACCAGCGCAGCGTGGAAATGGCACCGGGCACATCCACGGTGGTGGTCTGCAGGATCGGCTTCCCGCTGTCCAGTGTCTCCAGGAGTGCCAGCTCGTCGGCATGCCGCTCCATCAGCGCGGCCAGCGCCAGCAGCACCCCCTTTCGCCTTTCGGCCCCCGTGCGGGACCACGACGGGAACGCGCGCCGCGCGGCGGCGACCGCACGATCGACGTCGGCGGGACCGCCCGCAGCCAACTCGGCGAGGACGCGGCCATCAATGGGACTGGTGGTGGGCCGCGAATGCTGCCCGCTGGCGGTTGTGCGGCGGCCGTCGATAAAGGCCCTGCCGTCGATGGCAAGGGCGTTTGCCCGGCCGTGCCAGTCAAGGGAAAGCGTGGCGGAAGTGCTGCTCATAGTGGCTCCTGGGGGTTTTCGAGGGCGGTTCAGTACGTGGGCTGTTAATGTTCGACGGCGGCAGGGACTGCGGCGCCGCCAGTTCCGGGCGGCTTGCCCCGGGTCAGGCGGAGGGCCGCTGAAGCGCCCATGAGGCAAAGCAGTTCAACGGCGATGAGGGTGAGCATGGCCTGCTCATGGCCCGGCAATGATGCGGGGCCATCATTGCCGTGATGGCCCGCGGCGCCCGGCGCCACCAGCAGGACCAGATGGATGAGGATCATGGCGGCACTCATCGCCAACAGGTGCCCGGCAGCACGTCCGGCGCAGAGCCGCCCGCCCACCATCGGTGCTGCACAGGCCAGGCAGGCGGCACCCATGGCGGCCATCCACCAGGCCATCGCACCAGCCGGACCGCTGGCGGCCGCCACCACGTGGGCACCGGCACTGGCCGCAGCGACGGTGCCGACGAGGCCCGCCGGAACGATGCCTGCTGGAACGGGGGCACTCGGGAAGCGCCCAAGGCGAGGGCCGGTGCGCTGGTCCATGATTTCTCCTGGCTGCCGGCGCGATGTGGATCAGGACTTTACGCCGGGCTTGTGAGGTGGGTAACATCAAAGCGTTGGTTGAACAGTTGTACCATCAAAATTCGACTTCAGGAAGTGCCATGACCCTTCAGACCACCCCCTCGACTCCGCTGGTGCAGGACCCGCCGGTGCCGGCCACGCTGGTGCACGCCGCAGCGCAGCACCCGCTTGAGCAGCTCTCGGCCGAGGAAATCCATGAGGCCCGCCGGATTTTGGCAGAGGCCGGCCTCGTGGGCGAGTCCACCCGCTTCGCCTACCTCGGTCTGATCGAGCCCCCGAAGACCACCCGCCAAGGTGACGTCACCGGTGCCGCCCGCCTGGTCCGGGCCATGCTCTGGGACGCCGCCCAGTCACGGTCCCTCGACGTCCGCCTCTCCCTGGCCACCGGCCTCGTCGTCGACAGGCGTGAACTCAACCCGGAAGCCGACGGCCAACTGCCGGTTCTCCTGGAGGAATTCGGGATCATCGAGGACATCCTGGCCGAAGATCCGCAGTGGAACGCAGCCCTTACAGCCCGCGGCCTGACCCCGGCACAGGTGCGCGTCGCTCCCCTCTCGGCGGGCGTCTTCGAGTACGGGAATGAGGAAGGCAAGCGGCTTCTGCGTGGCCTCGGATTCCGCCAGGACCACCCCGCAGACCACCCGTGGGCGCATCCGATCGACGGTCTGGTGGCCTTCGTTGATGTGGAGAACCGGCGGGTCAACCACCTGATCGACGACGGCCCGGTCCCGGTCCCGGAGGTCAACGGCAATTACACGGACCCCGCGATCCGCGGCGAGCTCCGCACGGACCTGTTGCCTATCGAGATCATGCAGCCCGAGGGCCCCAGTTTCACCCTGGAAGGTAACCACCTTTCCTGGGCCGGCTGGGACCTGCGCGTCGGGTTCGATGCCCGCGAAGGGCTGGTGCTCCACCAACTCCACCATTCCCACAAGGGCCGGAGGCGCCCGGTGATCCACCGCGCGTCGATCTCCGAAATGGTGGTCCCGTACGGCGACCCCTCCCCCTACAGGAGCTGGCAGAACTACTTCGACTCCGGAGAATACCTGGTGGGCCGCGACGCGAACTCACTCAGGCTCGGCTGCGACTGCCTGGGCGACATCACCTACATGTCCCCCGTGGTGGCCGATGACTTCGGCAATCCACGTACCATCGAAAACGGCATCTGCATCCATGAGGAAGACGCAGGAATCCTGTGGAAACACACGGATGAGTGGGCCGGCTCCGACGAGGTCCGCCGCAACCGCCGCCTGGTGGTCTCCTTCTTCACCACCGTGGGCAACTACGACTACGGCTTCTACTGGTACCTCTACCTGGATGGCACCATCGAGTTCGAAGCGAAGGCAACGGGCATCGTGTTCACGGCAGCGCTCCCGGACAAGGACTACGCCTACGCGTCGGAGATCGCCCCGGGCCTTGGCGCTCCGTACCACCAGCACCTCTTCAGCGCCCGGCTGGACATGATGATCGACGGCGACGCGAACCGTGTTGAGGAACTGGACCTCGTGCGCCTGCCGAAGGGCCCGGGTAATCCCCACGGGAATGCCTTCACGCAGAAGCGCACCCTGCTGGCCCGCGAATCGGAGGCCGTGCGCGACGCCGATGGCGCCAAGGGCCGTGTCTGGCACATCAGCAACCCGGACTCGCTGAACCACCTGGGCCACCCGGTGGGCTACACGCTCTACCCGGAAGGCAACCCCACCCTGGCCATGGCGGATGATTCCTCGATCGCGTCCCGGGCCGCATTCGCCCGGCACCACCTGTGGGTCACACGGCACGCAGAGGAGGAGCTTTACGCGGCAGGCGACTTCGTCAACCAACACCCGGGGGGCGCAGGGCTTCCCGCCTACGTGGCACAGGACCGCGACATCGACGGCCAGGACCTGGTGGTGTGGCACTCCTTCGGATTGACCCACTTCCCCCGCCCGGAGGACTGGCCCATCATGCCCGTGGACACCACCGGCTTCACCCTGAAGCCGCACGGCTTCTTCGACGAGAACCCAACACTGAACGTGCCCTCGTCGGCTGCCGGTCACTGCGGTACCGGAAGCGAACGTGAACATGCCGCCCCAGGAGGCACCGCCGTCGGGCATTCCGGTCCTGACACCGGCGGGCAGGGCCACTGCGGGCACTGAACCTGCGGGCAGTGAGACCGACCCGGGCCGCGGGGGCACGCAGGCGCGTCCCCGCGGTGGTAGGGTGCTCACGGTCCAGCCATGAACCGCGAACGAAGGAGCCGCATGCCCCGCTTGGTCGATCACCAGGAACGGCGCCGTTCCATCATCGAGACCACGTGGCGGTTGATCGCGGGGCAGGGCATCGAGAACGCCAGCATGCGGGACATTGCGCGGGAATGCGGGTACGCGGCACCGGGCGTGCTGGCCCATTATTTCCCCAATAAGGACGCCCTGCTGCTGGCTTCGTACGAACTGATCTGCCAGCGCACCAACGAACGGATCGCCACGGGCATTGCCGGCCGCCGGGGCCTTTCGGCGCTGCGCAGCCTCTGCCTGGAGATTATTCCGGCGGATCCCCTCACCGTGGTCGAGGCTCGCGTGGCGGTCTCCTTCTGGCAGCGCGCGCAGACGGAGGACGCGCTGCGAGCCGTCGGGCGGGACGCACTGCTGCACTGGCGCGGCCTGGTGATGGGCTTCCTCGCCCAGGCAGAGCACGACGGCGAATGCGAACCTTTGGCTGATGCGGATGCGGTCGCCGATGAGCTGCTGAACATCATGATGGGCCTGCACGTGACCGCCATGCTGGATCCGGATGCCGTCACAGGCTCGCGCCAGCGTCATCTGGTGGAGCGGGCGCTGGCGCGGCTCGCGTCCGGCCAGCCTGGCTCTTGAGGCACCGGACACGGCCGTAGCCCGGGCTTCAGATTCTGAGCCGCGGGCTACGAATTTGCTTGCTGGTTATGTCAGTGACGAATACGCGTGTCTGCCGGCGCGGTTTGGCGGGGTGCCGTCTGGATGTCCTCTTCTCCCAGAAGGTCCTTGCCTTTGCTTTCCTTCATGCTCAGTACGGCAGCCAGCCCAACCAGGCCAACGAGAATGAGGTAGAAGGCAGGCATCATTTCGTTGCCGGTCTGGGCAATGAGCCAGGTCAGGACGTACGGCACGGTGCCGGCAAAGATGGCCGCGGTGACGCTGTAGGCGACCGAGAGGCCGGTCTGCCGCGTCCGGGTGGGGAAGAGTTCCGCTGCCGCTGCCGCATGGACTCCGAGAATAAGGGCCAAAATGATGCCCAGCCCGATGGTGCTGACGATGCCCGCCCAGGACGTGCCGGAGTGCATGATCAGGAACAGCGGATATGCCAGCACCACCAGGGAAATGGCCGCGGCGATGAGCACTGGCTTCCGGCCGATCCGGTCAGACAGCGCGCCCACCAACGGTACAAGGATGAGCCCGGCCACGGATGCGGCGGTGGAGAGCAGGGCGGCCGTGCCGGCGTCGAAGCCCAGGACCTTCTCCTGGTAGGTCAGGAGGTAAACGAGCACCACGTAGAAGGTCACGTGCATCATGATTTCCAGGCCGCTCATCTGCAGGAGCTGCTTCCAGTGCCGGGTGAAGACCTCCTTGACCGGGCTTTGGGGGACGTTGTCCAGCTGCTCGAGTGAGCGGAACTCGGGGGTGTCTTCAATCTTGGAACGGATGTAGAAGCCGATGATGCCCATCGGAACTGCGATCAGGAAAGGAATCCGCCAGCCGCCGTCGGCAATGGTTTGGGCGTCCATGACGCTGGTCAGGACGAAGACCACCAGCGACGCCGCCAGGAAGCCCAGGAGGCTGCCGAACTCGAGCCAGCTGACACCGAATCCGCGGTGTTTTCTGGGCGAGTATTCTGCGAGGAAGGCCGCCGCGCTGCCGAACTCGCCGCCCGCGGCGAGCCCCTGCACCACGCGGGCCGCGACGAGCAGGACGGGCGCCCACAGGCCGATCGCGTCGTAGGTAGGCAGGAGCCCGACCACCAGCGTCGCCGCGCTCATGGAGAGGATGACGATGGACAGAGTCTTCTTACGCCCGATCCTGTCGCCCAGTGTTCCGAAGACGAGGGCGCCCAACGGACGGACGCCGAAGCTGATGGCGAAGACCGCGAAGACGGAAAGCAGCGCTGCCGTGCTGTCCTGCCGGGGGAAGAAGACGACCGCGATGGTGGAGGCGAGATAGGCGTAGATGGCCCACTCAAACCAGTGGACGAAGACGCCGATGGAACCGGCAGTAACGCTGGTGCGCAAGCCCTTCCGGCTGATCTGCCCCTCGATTTTATTGGTGTTCACAGTTCCTCCTGGAGGAAAAGATCCGATGCTGGGATGGGGAGAGCGAGCCCACGGCGGTCGACGTTGACGGCCTGCAGAGCTGCGCCACCAGAATGCGTGAGTTGGGTCACGCCCGAATGCTGGCATAACCATTGTCGAATGGCGTCGAACAATCTGTCGAATAGATTTTAGATGCGAACTGTATCTGCTGAGCAGATGCAGTTGTCCGCCGCCGCCTTAGGAGCGTGCGGACCTGGCCGCCACTATTTGGTGTCTTACGGCCTGGGCTACCGCCCGGACCCTCGCTGTTGGGCGGTGGGACTTCAGGTGGGCCAGCACAGTCTTCAGTTCAGGCACTTCGTCGCGGATTTCGACGGCGGCCAGCTGGCCGCCGTCGTACGTCATCTGATGCTGGGGCCGCTGGTGAAGGATTGAATAGCCCAGTCCCCGGGCCACGAATGTGCGTACGGTTTCATAGCTGGCCGAGCGGAACCGGATGTCCGGCTCCTGGCCGCCCAGACGGGCGATGGAAAGCATGAGGTCGCGGGTGTGGGGCAGGTCCAGCAACACGAATGACTCGCCGCTCAGCGCCGACAATGCAACGCTCTCCGCCCCGGCGAGTTTGTGGTCCGGGGGAAGCGCCACATAGGGCCTGACCGTATCCACCACGGATGTGGCAATGACGTCCGGCAGGTCAAGGTCGTAGCACAGCGCCAGATCTGCCTGACCGCTGAGCAAGGCATTGATGCAGCCCAGGGTATCGGTCTCGATGACTTCCGTTTCAAGGGCCGGATGGTCTTCCCGCAGCCTGGTCAGGACGCCAGGGAGCAGGAACGGCGCAAGGGTGCTGAAACATGCAATGCGGATCCGGCCGGCAACGCTCTGGTGCTCTCCGCGGGCGTGATCGATGCTTTCTTCAACCTGCGCGAGGATCGCCTGGGCATCACGAACAAAGAGCTCGCCGGCGGGCGTCAGCACCAGACCTTTGGAGCGCTGCCTGATGAAGAACTGCGTTCCGACATGGCGCTCCAGCTGGGCGATCGCAGCGGATACGGCGGACTGCGCCACGTTGAGCCGTGCAGCCGCGCCCGTCATGGACAGCTGCGCCGCCGCTTCCACGAAGTAGCGCAATTGGGTGAGTGTCACATCCATGGGACGAGGATACCCCCTGCATCGCAATTACCGATGCAATCCTTCTGAAAGAACTGTTGGACAGATCCAGACCGTCACAGGAAGCTGAAGGATACGAGCATCCGCCCGAAACAGGACTGAAAGGCAGCAGCCACGTGAAGCACCAGCGTATCCGCACGTTTAATACGAAAGACACCTACCCCGAGCAGAACCTGGACAACGATCTCTGCCAGGCAGTGGTCGCCAACGGCGTGGTCTATCTTCGGGGCCAGATCGGACAGGATCTGGAGACGCGGGAATCTGTAGGTATCGGCGACGTCGAAGCCCAGACGGAAAGGGCCATGGCCAACATCGACATGCTGCTTAAGGAGGCCGGCAGCAGCCTCGAAGACATCGTCAAGGTGACCGTCTACCTCGTCGATCCGCGCTACCGGGAAACGGTCTACCGGACCATGGGCCGATGGCTCAAGGGCGTGTTCCCCGTATCTACCGGAATCGTTGTCCAGGCACTGGCGCGCCCGGAATGGCTCGTGGAAATTGACGCCACAGCAGTGCTCTCGGCGGAGGGACAGGCATGACCTTCAGCATCGCTGCCACAGACGGGCAAGGCAGGTTTGGCATTGCCGTCTCCTCGTCCTCGCCCGCCGTCGCCGCACGCTGCGCGCACCTGCGTGACGGCGTCGGCGCAGTCAGCTCCCAGAACATCACCGATCCCCGGCTGGGCCATGCGCTACTTGACCGGCTGCAGGCGGGCCATTCAGCGCAAGAGGCGATTGGCGCCGTCGTACGTGAATCACCTGCGGTGGACTACCGGCAGCTGGTGGTCCTGGACGCCAAAGGCGGGTCCGCAGTGTTCAGCGGAGGACACACCCTGGGCGTGTTCGGCGAGGGCAGCAGCCGAAACAGTGTTGCCGCCGGCAACCTGCTCGCGCATCCGGGCGTTGCCCAGGCCCTCTGCGACGCATTTGAAGCCACCTCGGGGGAACTGGAAGTGCGGCTCATGGCCGCCCTTCGTGCCGCCGAGGCAGCCGGCGGAGAGGCTGGGCCGGTGCGCTCGGCCGGCCTCTCGGTGGTCTCCGGCCACGGGTGGCGCGACACCGACCTGCGGGTGGACTGGCATGAGGACCCGATCGCAGAGCTCGAGCAACTCCTGCAGGTCTGGCTCCCGCAGCGGCAGGACTATGTGATTCGCGGGCTGGACCCGGCGTCTTCCGTTGGTTATGGAGTGGCGGGCGATGAACGCTGAATCTGCTATCGCGATGAGTCCGGCATACCTGCCCGGACAGCGCGGTCGGGTCCTCGATGCCGTCGGCGCACAGCACGCGGCCCTGACCCGGCTCTCCGAGACACTTCACGCCAACCCGGAACTCGGCTGGCAGGAACACCGCGCAGCAGAGTGGACCGCTGACTACCTGGCGTCGCACGGATTCGAGGTGGAGAAGGAGTACATGGGCTTCCCCACCGCGATACGGGCCGTCTTCGGAAACGGCGCACGGCGCATCGGGCTCATGGCCGAGTACGACGCACTACCCGGCCTCGGGCACGCGTGCGGCCACAACATCATTACCGCCATCTCATGCGGTGCCGCTGTTGCGTTGGCAGAGTTTGCCGCCGAGCGGGACCTCACCGTGGAACTCTACGGAACGCCGGCCGAGGAAGGCGGCGGCGGGAAGATCGAGTTACTCAAGAAGGGTGCCTTCCTTGGGTTGGATCTGGCCATGATGGCGCATCCAAGCCCCGTCGACTCCGCCGAGGCCCGCCCCTACGCCGTGGCCCACACCCACGTGGAATACCGGGGTAAGTCTGCTCATGCCGCCGCGTATCCTGACCGGGGCGTCAATGCCAACGACGCGTTCATCGTCGCCCAGGTTGCCCTGGGGCTCCTCCGCCAGCAACTGCCCGCCGGCACCCGCGTCCACGGCATCCAGACCCGCGGCGGCGAAGCGCCCAACGCCATACCTGAAAAGACCGAGGGCCGCTGGTACGTCCGTGCTGAGTCGCTTGCCCAGTTGGGCAATCTGGAAGAGCGGGTCCACCGCTGCTTCGAGGCCGGGGCGCTCGCGTCCGGCTGCGAGTTATCGGTCACGCCGGAGTCGGAACCCTACTCGGAGTTCCGTACGGACCTGCGGGCGCTGGGGCTGTATGTCACGCATGCGGAATCACTTGGCAGGGACTTCAATGCCCCGCCGGAGCAGGCGACCATGAACCGGGCCTCAACCGACATGGGAAACGTGTCCCAAGTGGTTCCGGCCATCCACCCCTATATCGGGCTCGGCTGCTTCCCTGCGGCCAACCACCAACCCGAGTTCGCCGCCCACTGCGTTGGAGAGGCAGCCAACCGTGCCATCCATGACGGCGCTGCGGCTCTGGCGCTTACTG
This sequence comes from Arthrobacter globiformis NBRC 12137, assembly GCF_000238915.1. Lineage (GTDB taxonomy): Bacteria > Actinomycetota > Actinomycetes > Actinomycetales > Micrococcaceae > Arthrobacter > Arthrobacter globiformis. The sequence continues at coordinate 41,396 of NZ_BAEG01000075.1, forward strand.
CGCTGGACTACGTGTCCGCGCGGTAGCCGGTTTTTTGCACTTGTGGACTTCTATGGAACAGGACCATGACAGATCAACTTCCCTCCCCCGTCGCGGGACCGCGGCGGGAGCACGACAGCCTCGGGGACGCTGATGTCCCCGCCGACGCCTATTGGGGCATCAGCACCCTGCGGGCCGTAGACAACTTCCCGGTCAGCGGACGAACCATCGGTTCCCTGCGCTCCATGATGTGGGGCCTCGGTGCCGTGAAGTATGCAGCAGCCCGTGCCAATGAAAGCCTCGGGCTCCTTGAACCGGACAAATCTGCCGCAATCCAACGGGCCTCCCGTGATGTCATGGACGGGCTCCTTGACGACCAGTTCGTCGTCGACACCATCCAGGGTGGCGCGGGGACAAGCACAAATATGAACGCCAACGAGGTGATAGCGAACCGCGCCCTGGAACTGATGGGTCACCACAGGGGCGACTACGCTGCAGTGCACCCCATTGATGACGTGAACCGCAGCCAGTCCACCAACGACGTGTATCCGACGGCGATCAAAATTGCACTGCAGCGGGAAATCTCGGAGTTCTGCGCCGAACACAGCAGGCTCATAGGGGCTTTTGATGCCAAAGCCGCGGAGTTCGCCGGCATCATCAAAGTAGGCCGCACCCAGCTCCAGGACGCAGTACCCATGTCCATGGGACAGGAGTTCGGGGCATTCGCCGAAACCCTGCGCGAGGATGGAAACCGGCTCCTCGAGCTCCTTCCGCATCTGCGGGAATCCAACCTGGGGGCCACAGCCATAGGTACCGGCATCACCGCTCCCCCGGGATACCGGGAAGCCGTCATTCGTGAGCTGAATTCGGTCACGGGCCTGCAGCAGATCTCCGCGGCCAACCTCGTAGAGGCCACCGGCGATACCGGAGTCTTCATGCTCGTCTCCGGTGTGCTGAAGAGAGCGGCGGTGAAGCTCTCCAAGATCTGCAACGACCTTCGACTGCTTTCCTCCGGTCCGCAGACGGGATTCGCGGAAATCTTCCTGCCCGCCGTGCAGGCAGGATCGTCCATCATGCCCGGCAAGGTCAACCCGGTCATCCCCGAGATGGTCAACCAGGTCGCCTTCCGTGTCATCGGTGCCGACGCAACGGTGACCATGGCCGCGGAGGCTGGCCAGCTTCAGCTCAACGCGTTCGAACCAGTCATCGCGGACTCCCTTCTTGAGTCGCTTGCCTGGCTCACAGTCGCTTGCCGTCAGCTCCGGACCCACTGCGTCGACGGCATCACAGCGAACACGCAGGTGCTGCAGCAGCGGATGCTCGACTCGATAAGCGTCGTCACAGGTCTTGCCCCCTTGATCGGCTACGCCGCCGCGGCCGAGCTGGCCAAGGAGGCACTTGCTTCCCGTCGAGGCATTGCCGACCTGGTGATGGAGCGTGGACTGCTCGACCAGCAGAAGGTGGAGGATGCTCTTTCGGCGAGGGCCTTGGCCGGGTTGGGCTGACGCCGGGCGGCAGCTTGCTAAGGGCCCGGTGCGTGGATCATGTTCCACGCACCGGGCCCTTTCTCCGTGCTTCCGCCTCCTACGATGGGATCCTTTTCCGCCGGCACCCCGCAGGAAGCAGCTGCAAGAGCAACAGCGAAGGGGACCATGCCTCCGTGGCACGGTCCCCTTCGCTGTTCGCTGTGTTCGCTCGCCCAATGCCCGTGGCGTCAGATGGCTCCGCTCGCCACCAGGGCGTGCTGGTCGTTGTGGGCCAGGTAGCTCCGCTGGATGGCGATCTGGTCAGCGACGTACCTGGCGTCGTGCCATACGCCCCAGATGAAGCTGGAGCCGCGGCGTGACTGCCACGGCAGCCCGAGGAAGTAGACGCCAGGCTCAGTAGAGACTCCGCGTTGGTGACGTGGCCTGCCCTTCTCATCGAACGCGTCCACCTGCAACCAGCTGTAGTCGACGGCGAAGCCGGTGGCCCAGACAATCGAGGCAACACCTGAGCCAGCGAGCTCGAGCTCGAGGATCGGGTGCGTGACGCTGTCCGGATCGGGCCGCAGGGTGCGGGCTTCAGGCTCCTCAGGGAGATCAAGGCCGTTGCGCTCGACGTAGGCGTCAGCTTCGTCGAGAAGGCCCAGATAGTGAGCGTCGCCGTTCGCGATGTTGGTACGGAGGTCCTCGGCAAAGCGCATGGTTCCGTCCCGGAACGCTTCCGTCCGGCCGACGAGCTTGATGCCGCTCCCGGCGAGGGCGCGGAAGTCGACGGTGTGGCCGCCGTCGGCACCGCTCACCGCGATCGTGACGTGTTCCGCGCCGGCCGCGGGGGTGGAAGCGTCCCACATGCCGAGCACTCCGAGCCACCAGCAGAAGTCGCGTCCGCGGTAGCTCCGCGGGGGCCGGTCGTGCGGCCCGACCGAGAGGAAGACCTGCCGGCCCGACCGCTGGATTTCGGCGGCAATCTGCACGCCCGAAGACCCTGCACCGACCACGAGAACGGCGCCTTCCGGAAGCTGCGCCGGGTTCCGGTACGAGCTGGAATGGATCTGCACGAGGTCGGCAGTGTCGGGAACGACGGCGGGGATCACCGGCCGCTGGAACGGCCCCGTTGCTGCCACGACGTAGCGTGCGTCGAAGTTCCCGTCCGATGTCTGAACATGGAATCCGGGTGCGCCGACTTTCCTGCGCACGGATGTCACCTCCACGCCGCAGCGGATCGGTGCACCGATCTTCTCCGCATAGGCAACGAAGTAATCCGCTACCTGCTCCTTTGACGGAAACGAGCCCGGCTCAACGTCGGTGAACTCCAGGCCCGGAAAGCGGTCATGCCAGGCCGGTCCGTTCGCGACCAGGGAGTCCCACCGCATGGTGCGCCAGCGCTCGGCGATACGGTCCCGTTCCAGGACCAGATGCGATATCCCGCGTTCGCTCAGATGCTCGCTCATCGCAACCCCGGCTTGACCCGCGCCCACGACGAGGACCTCAACCTCTTGGCTAATCATGTCGATCTCCTAATTTCAGCAGAGTTGCCACAGCGCTCCTCCGCGCACCTGAACGTCGCGCGCAGCCGATCCCGTCTTTGGGAATTCCGGCTGGAATCGCGGCCGCTGCGGCCCTCATAAGTGACGGTTGATCCATCTTCACTTGCGGCAAGTGCATCTGCATAGCTCATAAATCAGGGCAATCACATCTGAAATTGTGATGTTCATTTACTCCCAGGCTATGCGGGCATCGGCCCGGCCGGACTATCCGTATGGTGGATAGTTCCTATGGGAAAGTTGCCCTTCTCCAGATACATGGCATCGCTCACAGTAGTTACAGGACCTGCACACCAAACCGACCGCAGCCAGTAACCAGAAGGACTTCAACGTGGAAACTCCTCTTTCCCATCTTGCCCACCTCGAGATCACCACTCCGGACGTCGACGCCTCGGCGCGGTTCTACGAGGAAAAGTTCGGCATGCGCATCGTCGACCGGGTGGACGGCAACGTCTACCTGCGCTGCTGGGGCGACTACTACCGCTACAGCCTGGTCGTCACCGAAGGCCCCGAAGCCTCCTTGGGCCGGATGGCCTGGCGGACCAACTCACAGGCAGCCCTGGAAGCCGCAGCCCAGCGCATCGAAGCAACGGGCGTGCAGGGCGCCTGGACGCCCGGCGGCCACGGCTACGGCAAGGCCTATGAATTCACCGGCCCTTACGGCCACCCCATGCGGCTCTTCTTCGACGTCGAGAAGTTCGTGGCCGAGCCCGGCTTCGAGTCCACTTATCCGGACCGGCCGGAGCGCCGCAGCAGCCACGCCGCCGCACCCCGTTTCCTGGACCACGTCACGGTCGCCACCTCGGATGTCCGCGGCTTCGCCAAGTGGTACAACGAGGCCCTGGGCTTCCGCGTCATGGCATTCGTGGACCTGGACGAAGCCCCCATCACCGTCTTCTCCGTTCTCACCACCAACGAGAAGTCCCACGACCTCGGCGTGGTCCTGGACACCTCCAACCGTCCCGGCCGTGTCAACCACATCGCCTTCTGGGTGGACACCACCGAGGACCTGCTCCGCACCGCTGACGTCATGATGGAAAACGGCACCCCCATGGAATACGGCCCCTCCATCCACGGCGTCGGCGAGCAGAACTTCCTCTATTTCCGCGAGCCGTCGGGCCTGCGGGTGGAACTCAACTCCGGTGGCTACCGCAACTACGTCCCGGACTGGGAAGCCAACACCTGGAAGCCTTCCGAAGGTTCCAACAACTTCTACAAGAACGGCGCCATGCCGCACTCCATGACGGAGTCGTTCCCTCCGGCCGAGGGCTTCACCGCCACGGAGGAAGGTGCTTCACCGGAAATGAAGGAAGCCCTGCTGAACCCCTACGCCAAGCAGGGCAGGGGCTAAGCCGCCATGGCCGAAACGCAATACGCACTCATCCGGTTCCAGGAAACCGGCGACGCCAAGGCCCGGGCAGGCCTGCTGGCCGGCGGCCGGGTCCTGCCGCTGGACGGCGACATCAATTCCCTGATCGAGCACTGGGACACCACCGAGGGCGAGCTGGACGCGCTGGCCGCCTCAGCGGGCAAGGACACCGGCCTGGCGCTGGCCGACGTCCAGGTCCTTGCCCCCGTGGAGCCGGTCCAGGTCCTGCAAACCGGCGCCAACTACCGCAAGCACGTGATCGACCTCGCCGCCGCACACCGCGAACCGGGCCAGGACGAAGAAGAAGTGCGCGCCAAGACCGCCGCGATGATGGACAAGCGGGCGGGCCAGGGCACGCCGTACTTCTTCATCGGGCTCCCGACGGCGATCGCCTCCGCCACCGCCGACCTCACCCTGCCCTCCTACTCCAATTCCCATGACTGGGAGCTGGAGCTGGCGGCGGTCATCGGAAAGACGGCGTTCCGGGTCACGCCCGAGGAAGCCCTGGACTATGTGTTCGGCTACACCATGGTCAACGACATCACCACCCGCGAATACGTTTTCCGCAAGGACATGCCTGCGATCGGTTCGGACTGGTACCGCGCCAAGAACGCCCCGGGCTTCCTGCCCACCGGGCCGCTGCTGGTGCCGGCCAAGTTCTTCGGCGACCCGCAGGACGTCCGGGTGACCCTGAAGCTCAACGGCAAGGCCATGCAGGACGAGTCCACGCAGGACATGATCTTCGGCGTGGCCAAGCTGGTCAGTGAAGCGTCCCAGATCATGCCGCTGCGCCCGGGCGACCTGGTGCTCACCGGCAGCCCCGCCGGCAACGGCCAGCACTGGGGCCGGCTGCTCCAGGACGGGGACGTCATGGAAGGCACCATCACCGGCCTGGGCACCCAGCTGATCCACTGCAAGGACGAAGTCACAACTGAAGGCAGCAACCCGTGACCAGCCAGGACACAGCTGTAAACACCGGCACCGGGGAATCAGCCGCTGATTCCCCGGTGATCCGGCGTGAGGATCCGCTGGGCAGCATCCGGACCATGGCAGCGGCCCACAACAACTGGGGCCGCTGGGGCCAGGACGACGTCCTGGGGACCCTGAACTTCATCGACGCGGGCAAGCGCGTTGAAGCCGCTGCCCTGGTGAAGAGCGGTGAGGCGTTCTCGCTCTCCCAGCCGTTCGACACGAACGGCCCGCAGAAGGGCTGGCGCCGCCGCACCAACCCGGTCCACACCATGACGGACACCGGGGTGGACGCCGAGCGCGGCAACCAGGGCTTCCCGCACGGCTTCGGCGGCGCGGACGATGTCATCGCCATGCCGCTGCAATGCTCCACCCAATGGGACGGCCTGGGCCACATCTTCGACCAGGGCAAAGCCTGGAACGGCCGCGCCGCCGGCGACGTGGTCACCTCCGAAGGCGACCTGGTGACCGGCATCGAAACCGCCGCAGCCAAGATCGTCACCCGCGGCGTCCTGCTCGATGTCGGCCGTGCGCTCGGCCCCGAACTGGGGAGGAACGACGGCGAACTACCGGACGGTTTCGCCATCACCCCCGAACACATCGAGCGGACCATCGCACTGCAAGGGGCCAGCTCAAGGGTGGGCCGCGGCGACATCGTGGTGATCCGCACCGGACAGTACACCAGGGTCCGCCGCACCGGCTGGGGCGACTACGCCGGCGGCCCGGCCCCGGGACTGTCCTTCAGCACCGCGCCCTGGCTGCACCGCAGCGAAATCGCCGGGATCGCCACGGACACCTGGGGTTTCGAGGTCCGGCCCAACGAGTTCGACGGCGCCTTCCAGCCCCTCCACCAGATCGCCATCCCCAACCTCGGCCTGTTCCTGGGCGAGATGTGGAACCCGGACGGACTGGGCGAGGCGTGCGCAGCGGACGGCAGGTACGATTTCCTGCTCACCGCCGCCCCGCTCCCCATCACCGGCGCGGTCGGATCACCGGTCAACCCGATCGCCGTCCGGTAAGCACAGTCCGCTAAGCACAGTCCGGTAAGCACAGTCCGGTAGCTTTCAGTACAACAAACCGCCAGCAGTAACGCCGTCAATACAAAGGAGTCAGCGATGGCAGCAGTACAGAACGTCGGAATCGTCGGGGCGGGAGCCGCGGGCCTGACCGCCGCTATCCTCCTGGCCGACGCCGGAATCCACGTCGAAATCCTCGAGAAGGCGGACGCCCCGCAGGCCCTCGGCTCCGGGATCACCCTGCAGGGCAACGCCCTGCGGATCTTCCGCCAGCTCGGCGTCTGGGACCAGATCGAGGCGAAGGGTTACGGATTCAGCACCCTGGGCCTGCGCGCCCCGGACCCCGCCGGCACCGTCATCGCGGTCCTCGAGGACATCCGTACCGGCGGCGAGGACCTTCCCGCCACGCTGGGTATGTACCGCCCGGACCTCACCGCCATCCTCCGCGAACGGGCTGAACAGGCGGGTGCACGCATCAGCTACGGCAGGACAGTCACCGGCATTACGGACGACGGCGGTTCTGTCACCGTGAACACCACCGGCGGCGGTACCGCCACCTACGACCTCCTGATTGGCGCGGACGGCCTGCACTCCGCCGTCCGCAAAGCCATGGGCATCGACGTCGACCCCCAGCCCACCGGCATGGGCATCTGGCGTGCCTTCGTGGAGCGGCCCGAGGAGGTGGTCCGCACCGACCTGACCTACGGCGGACCCTGCTTCATCGCCGGCTATTGCCCCACCGGCCCGGACACCATCTACGCCTACCTCGTGGAGAGGGCGCAGGAGCGCAAGCACGAGGACGGCCCCCGGATCATGGCCGAACTCGCTGCGGCCTACGGCGGACCGTGGAAGGGGATCCGCGCCAACCTGGACCACAGCGCCCGCATCAACTACACGTGGTTCACCACCCACCTGGTGGACGGCCCCTGGAACCGCGGCCGCGCTGTGATCATCGGCGACGCCGCCCACAGCTGCCCGCCGACGGTGGCCCAGGGTGCTGCTATGGCCCTGGAGGACGCCGCCGTCCTGGCCGAACTGCTGATCCAGGCCGACGATGTCACCGAAACCCTCTGGAAGGAATTTACCGACCGCCGCCTGGACCGGGCCAAGGCAGTGGTCAACGCCTCCGTCCAGTTGGGCCAGTGGATGCTCGACGGCGTCCGCGACGCCGACGTGCCGGGCCTGATGCACTCGCTCGCCGTCATGCTGAAGGAACCCGCATGAGCCCCCATTCCGCCGAAGCCTGTACGGTGGACGTCCACGCCCACATCCTGCTACCGGCCCTGCAGCAGTTCGTGGCCGAGGCGGATCCCGAGGGCTTCGGCGCCCATCAGGCGCTGGAAGTGCGGCGCAACGGACAGGAATCCATGGCCGCGTCAGGCAGGATGATCAAGCAGCGCTGGCCGCAGCTGACGGATCTGGACCGCCGGCTGGCGGACATGGACGCCCAAGGCGTGGACGTGCAGCTGGTCTCGCCGTCGCCGTCGCACTTCTACTACTTCGCCGGCGAAGAGCTCGCCCTGCAGGTGGCGAAGTCCGCCAACCAGGCGGTGCGGGCATTCGTGGACCGCGCGCCGGAGCGGCTCAACGGCCTGGGCCTGGTCCCGCTGCAGCACCCCGCCCTGGCGGTGGAAGCACTGGAGCACGCCGTGTTGGAATGCGGCCTGCTCGGTGTGGAGATTGGCTCGTTCGCTGCCACCCCGGAGGACCCGGAGCGCGGCACCGTGGAACTGTCAGATCCCAGGCTGGAACCGTTCTGGGAGCGGGCCGAGGAGCTGGGCGCCCTGGTGTTCCTGCACCCCTTCGGCTGCTCTCTGGATGAGAGGCTCGACCGCTTCTACCTCGCCAACACCGTCTCCCAGCCGGCCGAAAACGCGGTGGCCCTGTCGCACCTGATCTTCAGCGGGGTCCTGGACCGGCACCCGGAGCTGAAGGTTCTGGCCGCGCACGGCGGCGGCTATCTTCCCACCACCCTTGGCCGCTCCGACCACGCCTGGCGGGTCCGGCCGGACGCACACGGCTGCGCCCAGCCGCCGTCGTCATATCTGCAGAGGCTGTACTTCGATTCGCTGGTCCACAGCCCGGGTGAACTCCGGGCCCTCGTGGCCGCCGCGGGCCCGGAGCAGGTGTTGCTGGGCTCCGACTACCCGTTCGATATGGGCTCCGATCTCCCTGTGGACGAGGTTCTCGAGGCGCGGCTTCCCGCGGAGGATGAGGCCCGGGTGCTGGCCGGCAACGCCGCTGCCCTCGGCATTACACCCGCTTCGATCCGCCCCGCCCGCCGCACAGCTTAGGACGTTTTTCATGGTCAAGATTGCTCGTTGGAATTACGACGGCGGGACGCAGTCCGGCTTTGTGGACGGCGGAAGCTGCTACGCCCTGCCCACGGGCCAGGGCGTCCAGACGCTGCTGGACGCCGGCCTCGAAGAAACGCTGGGCCTTGCCCGCCAGACCATCGGGTCCGGTCTTGCCGTTCCCTTGGCGGACGTGCAGCTGCTGGCCCCGCTGCTGCCCGCCACCATCCGCGACTTTGTGGCGTTCGAGGAACACGTCGAAGGCGTGCGGAAGAGCATCGACGGCGTGGCCGGCGTGGTGCCCGAATGGTACGAGGCGCCCACCTTCTACTTCACCAACCCCCACACGGTGACCGGCACCGGCAAGGTGATCGGTATTCCGGCGGGGTGCGAGGACCTCGACTTTGAGACGGAGGTGGCCGCCGTCGTCGGACGCGTCCCCGGCAGCGACGGCCGGAACCTGACTGCCGCCGAGGCGCACCGGCACATCTTCGGCTACACCGTCCTCAACGACTGGTCCGCGCGGGACCTGCAGCGGCGCGAGATGAAAGTCAGCCTGGGGCCCTGCAAGGGCAAGGACTTCGCCAGCACCCTGGGGCCCTGGATCGTCACTGCCGATGAGTTCGAGGACCTGCACGACGCCGAGGGGTTCCTGCCGGTCTCCATGGCTGTTGAGGTCAATGGAGAGACGATAGGCCAGGACCTGCTGTCCAATATGGGCTGGCCCTTCGCGGAACTGGTGGCCTACGCCTCGCAGGATTCCGTGGTGCGGCCCGGCGATGTGCTGGGCTCCGGCACCTGCGGCAGCGGCTGCCTCGCTGAGCTCTGGGGGCGCAACGGTTCAAAGACTCCCCTGCCGCTCAAGACCGGCGACGTGGTACGCATGACGGTAGGGGGAATCGGAAGCATCGAAAACACCGTGGGTGAGCGGCGTGAGGCCGTGACCCGCGTGCCGGCCCGGCCCCGCCCGCGCAGCCGGGTTGCTGCTGCGGTTACGTCGGGAGTTTAGGGTGGCTTCCCTTCGGCTCGATGGCCGGACGGTGGTGATCACCGGCGCAGGCCAGGGACAGGGCACTGCCGAGGCACGCCTGCTGGTGGAGGCCGGGGCGCGTGTTATCGCCACGGACCTGGCGGCGGACCTGCCCGAAGAGTTGGCGGCCTTGCCGTCATCCGCCTCGCACTCATTGGTGTACCGGCAGTTGGACGTGGGTGACGAATCCGGATGGTCCACGCTGGCTGCATGGATCCGATCCGAGGGCTGGCAGGTGGACGGGCTCGTCAACAATGCCGGCATTACCCAGCGCAGCCGCTTGCTGGAGGTTTCCCTGGCTGACCTGCAAAGGGTCTACGAAACCAACGTGGCGGGAAGCCTGTTGGGGATCCAGGCGCTCGCGCCACTAATGCGCAGCGGGGCTTCGATTGTTAATGTCGGTTCTGTCGCCGGCCTGACGGCGCACTATCCCGTGGCCTACACCACGAGCAAATGGGCCCTGCGCGGGCTCTCCCGGGTGGCAGCGATGGAACTGGGACCGCGCGGGATAAGGGTGAACACCGTCCACCCGGGGTTCATCGAAACACCCATGACGGCGAGCGCCAAGCCCGCGTTCCGTCAGGCAACCCTGGGCGAGACCCCTCTGGGGCGCACCGGAAGCGTGGAGGAGGTATCCGGCGTCGTACTCTTCCTCCTCAGCCCGCTGTCCTCCTTCGTGACGGGCGCCGAGATCCCGGTGGACGGCGGCCAGTCAGCCCACGGCGGCGCGAAGGCCGTCTCCGACGCCCTGCGCTAACCGCTTCACCACCCCAAGTAGGTAGCACCAGATGTCGTTTTGAGGGTTCAGAACGACATCTGCTGCTACCTGGTTGGGATTGCCGCGGGAGTCAGCCCGGCAGCACAGCCGACCAGCCGCCGTCGACCATCAGGTTGGCGCCGGTGACGTAGGAGGCGTCGTCGGAGGCCAGGAACAGCGCGCACTTGGCGACTTCTTCGGGTGAACCGATCCGGCCGAGCGGGATGCTGCCGGCGATGGTCCGCATGGGGTGCGCTGGTGCGAGGAGGTTGCCCTCGGTGGCCGCGGTGCGGATCATTCCAGGGCTGACAGCGTTAACGCGCAGTCCATGCGGAGCACCTTCTGCCGCAAGCTGCTTCGTCATGGCCACCACCGCGCCCTTGGTGGCGGTGTGGGCCAGCCGGCCGTTGGTCATGGATCCGGTGACTCCCGCCGTGGATCCCACGAGCACGATCGCGGAGTCCTGCGCCTGGATCAGCTGCGGCCAGAAGTACTTGACCGGCAGGAACACCACATCCATCTCGTGTTCAACATTCCACTTCCAGTCGGCAAAGGTGAGCTGATCCACCGGAGCGAAGCGGGTGACGGCAGCGTTGGCGTAGAGGATGTGGATCTGGCCGTACCTGGCGGCGACATCGGAAGCCCACTCAGCCACGGCGGCCTCGTCTGTGAGGTCGACCCGGCTGCTGCTCATCCGGCCCCCGGCCCCGGTGACCGCCGCAACCGTGGCGGCGGCGCCCGCGTTGTCCATGTCGCAGCCCACCACCATTGCCCCTGCCTCGGCGAAGGCGAGCGCGGCCGCCCTGCCCTGGCCGCTGGCCGTTCCGGTGATAACGGCGGTTTTGCCGGCCAGGCGCTGGCTGGAGTCAGGCATGGGGGTCCCTTCCGAAGACGTGTTTCTTCGACTTTCGCAGGGACGGGCCGGACAGGGAACGGCGTTGTGGGTCTAGGTGGTATTCGGCGCGTGGATAGTCACCGGGTGGGTGGCGACGGGAAAGAGATGGTGGAGCCGGGCGCAGGAGCGTTGCACCACTGACCGCAGCCAGACGCTGGCCGGGTCCTCCGCCTGGGACGGGTGCCAGTACATGGCCTCCACCAGGGACGCTTCAACGCCTTCGGCGAACCTCAGCACCACAATGTCCGCGCCGCGCTGGGCCCGTGCCGCCAGCATGCCCGGGACCAGGGCCAGGAGGTCGGTTCCCTCAACCAGGAGCGGCAGGGAAAGGAACCCGGCCACCACGGCAGCCACGCGGCGCTGAAGGCCCCGGGACTCGAACAGCTTGTCCGCCGGGGTGCTGATTCCCTCGCCGAAATAGCCGACGGCGTGGGGCACCGCGGTCAGGTCCTCGAGGGTGAGGCGGGGCTGCCGGAGAAGGGGATTTCCGGTGTCGGCCACGGCCACGAAGCTGTCCCGGAACAACTGCTTGCTGTCCCCCTGCATCTGGTATCCCGTGGGCCCGACGAGCAGGTCGATCTTCGAATAGTCCGCCATCTGGCCCTGGATCCCGGACTTCGCTGTGGGAACGAAATCCACTGAAACCCCCGGCGCCTCATCCCGCAGGATCCCGCGCAGCGGCCCCACAATCAGCGCCGCCGCATAATCCGAAGCCGCAATAACGAACTCCCGCTCACTAGTGGCAGGGTCGAAGCCGGACCGCACCCGCGTGGCCCGCTGGATGTGAAGCACCGCTTCATCAACCAGCGGGACCAGTGACTGCGCAAAGGGCGTCAGGTCATAGGTGCGGCCGTTGCGCACCAGGAGTTCGTCGTCGAAATGGCGCCGAAGCCTGGCCATCGCCGCGCTGGTTGCCGGCTGGCTGAGCCGGAGCCTCTCCGCCGCCCGGGAGATGTTCCGCAGTTCCAGCAGGACCTGCAGCTGGGGCAGCAGGTTGAGGTCCAGGTTCTTCATACCCACAGGTTATCCGTGCTTCGCGTCCGGCCCTGCCGCTGGGCGGTTCCTAAACACCGTCGGTTCAGACGATCGCTGAACCAAGCTCCGCGGCGACCTTCCGGGCGCCGCGCACCGCGATGGCAACGCTCATCAGCGTAGGGTTCATGGCCGTCGCCGTCGGAATGAGCGCATTGCCACCGACCACCAGGTTCTCATAGCCCCACACCCGCGACCACGGGTCAGCCACCGAGGCGCCGTCGTTGGTCTGGCCCATGCGCATGGTGCCCTGGTAGTGCAGACTGGAGCCGTTGGGCATCAGCCGCGGCTCGGCAACAAAGACGCCAAGGGCCTTACCGGCACGGCGCAGCCGCTCGGTGGCCTCGGCAATTTCGGCGTTTTCCCGGTCCGTGAGCGCGTATTCGATGCTCATGTTCGGGAAGCCACGGTAGTCCGGCTCGTTGTCGTCAAAGGTGACGGCGTCCTCGTAGCGCGGGTGCTTGCGCATGCCGTAACCCATGTTGACGTAGCCCCAGCGGTTCTCGGAGTACGGGGTGCCCGGCTCCATGGGAAACGGAGTCGATTCCGAATACATCACCTGGACGGAGAAGGGGTGCTCCGGCTCGGAGAAAGGGATGCGGTTCACTGCCGCCACCGGGTCCGCCGGATTCTGCGCCCGCCGGGCCAGTTCGGCGTCGAGGTCCTGCTCAGTGGCGAAACGGCGCATCTTTTCGGCGTCGAGCGCCACCGTGGAGATGACCACCGGATGCTCGGTCAGGTAGTGGCCCAGGGCCTTCGGCCGCACACCCGACGCCCACAGGAGCTGCGGGGAGCGGAAGGCATCGGCGGCCACCACAACGATGTCAGCTGCCACAAAGGACGTCTTCCCGGTGCGGAGGTCCTCGACGGTGACGCCTGTGACACGATGTCCGTCCAGCTCCACCCGGCGGACCAGGGTGAGGTCGCGGAGTTCGAACTGCTTGGAGAGGGGGCTGTCCTTATCGATCAGGGGGCCGAGGACGACGTCGGCGCCTGCCCAGCGCACGGACCCGTCAGGCTGCGGGTCCCCGGCCACCGGAAGAGTCCCCACCCCGTAGCCGTCCGGCAGTTCCGCGCCGAACTCTTCGTCCAGGAGGGACCGGATGGCCTCACCCACGGAAGAATCGGCGAAGGCGGCACTGTGGACGTGCAGCAGCTGTTTGGCCTCCTCGATCAGTCCGTCCCATTCATCGTCTGCAATGAACGGGACCTTTTCGCTGAAGGCGGGCGACGGCGTCGCGCAGGTCCAGTGCGCACCCTGGCCGCCCACGTTGGTGGCCGCAGCGGCGGCCGGGAAGGACGGCGCGTGCGCGGAGCCAGCGCCGCCGAAGTCCAGGAGGTGCGTGCCTTGGCGGGCGGTAAACATGCCCTCGGTGACGGTGGCTGCCGGGATGCCGAGCGACTCCCGGTAGGCGCCGGCCTGCGGCCCCTGGGACATTTCCCGTGCACGTGCTTTCTCGGCAGGGTCCGGGATGTTGCGGACACTCTCGCCGGCGATTCCGGTGAGCTGCGGTCCGGCCTCGAACATCAGCACCCGCGCGTTCGGGACCTGCTCCACGAGCAGCCGGGCGTAGGTGGAGCCGATGGGTCCGCTGCCGACGATGGCGATGGTGGGGTTGGACATGATGTCTCCTCTGAAATCAGGCCGAGAATGATTCGGAAGGTGCGTGGGGTGCGGGAACGGGTTCTTCGGACAGGTGCCCCTGCGGAAGCAGGACGGCCGCGACAATTCCCACGGCGTAGGTAACCGCCAGGGCGATGAAAATGGGTGCGAAAACTGTGGTGTAGATCTGGGCGACGCTGGCTTGGATGGCCGGCGCCGCCCCGTGGACCAGCTGCGGCGTCAGGGTAGAGGCGTCCAGGCCAGCCGGCAGGAGGCCTGCGACGCCGGAGCCGATCACTCCGCCGATGACCGCCGTCGCTACCGTGGACCCCACCTGCCGCACCAGGTTGATGGTGGCGGTGATGGTGCCGGTCTGGCTGGGCGGGGCCGCTCCCTGGACCACGGCGACAATCAGGCTCATGAACGCTCCGGTGCCCATCCCCACCACGGCCATCACCACCATGGGAGCCCACAGCGGAAGCCCGCCCGGCAGCACGGCCATCACAAAAAGGCCGGCGGCGCCCATCGATGTTCCCAGGATCGGGAAGATGCGGTACCGCCCGGTCCGGCTGGCCAGCCATCCGGTGAGCAGGTTGCTGATGAGCATGCCGAACACGGTGGCGATCGGCACCAGCCCGGACACTGTGGCGGTGGTCTGGTACGCCATCTGGAAGTACGTGGGCAGGTAGGCGGTGATGGAGAAGAGGCCGACGCCGATAATCGCCGAGAGCGCCGTGCCCGCCGCAATGGTCCGGTTGGCGAAAAAGGTGAGCGGAACGATGGGTTCGGGCGCGCGGCGTTCGATATGGATGAAGGCAATGAAACCGGCGATGCTGACCGCAAGCGCGGCACCGGTGGCAGGGCCTGCGGTCAGTTCGGCGGCCCACGTGACGGCGAGTACGAGTGCCACCAGTGCGCCGGTGAAGGCAGCCGCCCCGGCAACGTCGAAGTGGCGGGGCATGGGGCCGGGTTCCAGGTGCGGGACGGCGATGAGCGCGAGGCCCAGGGCCGCCGCGCCCACCGGGAGGTTGATCCAGAAGACCCACTGCCAGCCCCAGTAATCGGTGATGGCGCCGCCGAGAACGGGGCCCACCAGGATGGCGATGGGGAAAGCTGCGCCGATGATGGCCATGTAGCGCGGCCGTTCACGTTGGGTGGTTACGCGGGCAATGATGGTCTGGGACATCAATTGCAGGCCCGCGGAGCTCATGCCCTGCAGGACGCGCGCGGCGATCAGCCACGTCATGTCCATGGCGAAGCCGCAGGCCAGGGATGCGGCCAGGAACATCACGAGCGAGCCCAGGAAGATCCGGCGCGCTCCCAGGACGTCCCCGAGTTTGCCGAGCACCGGCAGCAGCACGGTGCTGGCGAGGGTGTAGCCCACGACAACCCAGCTCATCAGCGTCAGTGCGCCCAGTTCACCGGCGATGGTGGCCAGGGAAGTGGACACCACCGTATGGTCCAGGGCCCCCAGGAAGGAGACCGAGAGCAGGGAGATTACAAGGAGACGGAGTCTCAGAGACGAAAGTGGCATAGTGATCTACCCGAACGATCGGGCCGTCGACGCGACGGGATGTGCCTCCGGCGCAGCATCACGACGGAGAACGGGTCCGGAAAGAACCCCGGCGCCGCTACCCATTGTAGCCGACTTAAGTCGAAAAACAACATAAGAGCGTCCGGATTCGACATGCAGAGGGGTTGAGGTTATGCATCGAGCAGGGCCCAGGTCAGCGCCATGTCCTGGAACAGCTCGTGCAGGTCAGCTGCCGGTTCGCCTGACGAGCAGGCCTCCATGGCCCGGCGGAGCGCGAGGCGCGCTGAGGATTCGTAGCGTTCCGGGTGCCGTAACGTCCCTTCCTCTGTGACGGTCTCCACCCGGTTCAGCCCGGCGGGCTGGTCCACGGTGACCTCGGTTCGCACCTCACCGAGGGCCAGCACCTGGAGCAGGCCTCCGCCATGAAAGCCCCCGACGGGAGTCGCCATCAAAGTGGCAGGGATTGAGCCGTCATCGCCGCCCGAATCCAGTAGCGCGATCCTGCTGCCCTGGGCCGTGGCAATGCCCGCCCGGAACGACAGCGGTCCCCCGATCAGGGAACGCGCCCATCCGCATCCGTCAAGGATGGCGTCGTCAAGGCCCACCGAGGGAGCGGCACACTCAACAGTAACCATGCGGGCCGGACTGCCCCGCCTTGCCCGCACCGCGTCACTAACGACATCGGGACGAAGGCGGGGGCGCTCAACGATCACCTGCATGCCCGGGGGCCACCGGCCAGGCTCAACGGCTTCCCGCGGAAGCATCGTGGGGTCCGCAAGCACCACCGCCAAAGCTCTCCCGGCCAGGGCGGCCTGCATGCTCTGCCACCAGTCACCGGTTCCGGGCACCACGGCGACCGTCCCACGTACGTCATCGGCGGGCGCGGCACTGAGGGGTAGTTCGGCAAGAGCGGCCCTGTATGCGGGCAACTCTGTGCAGATACTGAACACGCGCTCTTGAATCATTGCGGCACCCCTTCAAGAATTTTCGCTGCGACAGCATCGGCCAGATCGATTGCATAGCGGGAGTCAGCCAGCAGCTCGTCATACTCCACGGGGGCGGCACCCTCCAGGAGCGAGGCCAGCAGCCGCCATTCGGCCACATAGCCGTCTTCCTCATCGCGCCGGTACTCCGTCCACTGCCCGTCCACGCTCCGCACCCGGGTGGCAGCACTGCCGGCATGGACAAAGGCCGGCGGGAAATTCACCTCGATTCGGTCGTGCGACGTGGCGATGCTCATCCGCCACAGGGCATCCGGCCCTTGCGGGAGCATGGTGAGGGCCAGCTGGACCAGGACTCCGCCGGCCCGGTACCCCACCAGGTAGCCGACGGGCGGAGCCACCCTTGCGTAGACCACTTCATCGATGCCTGGCGCGATGTCCCTCACGGCAGGAAGGTCATGGATGGCGAGACCGGTCAGCAACTGCCTCAGTACGCCGGCCGCCACGGCAGGGTCTTGCAGGTCCGGACGTCCCCGCCGGGCAGCCTGGAAGGGACCGCCCTCGGCAACCACCCCGTGGTACCTGTCATTCGGCGGAAGCGCCAGTGTCACAGAAATGGCCCGAACCCTGCCCTCCAAGGCCACGAGATGGTGCTTCGCCCGCCCCCACGCGGCATCAAACAGATGGTTCGTGCCCACCATGAGAACTGCGCCCGCGGCACGGCAGGCAGAGATAACTTCATCCGCCTCCAGTCTGCTCGTAGCCAACGGCTTCTCGCAGAAAATGGTGCGCTTACCCGAGGCCAGCGCCGCCAGGATCTGGCGCGCGTGCTCACTGGGCGGGCTGCACACGGCCACCACCTCCACAGCCGGGTCCGCCAGCAGGTCCGCCTCGCCCTCCGACCAGCGGGCACCACACCTTTCGGCCAGCCGTCGGGCGCGCCCGCTTCCAGCATCGGCAATGTGGACCACCCTGAACATCTCTGCCAGCCGTCCCAGTATCGGCAGATGAAGGGCCGCCACCCCGGGCCCCGCTCCAAGAATTCCTACGCTCCAAGGCATCGTCGCCCTTCCAGTTATGTCTTTATTATTCATAAGTATGGAAACTTCTGGCTATAGTCGCGGCTAACCGTACTTTAGTCGGCTCGTGTGTGTGAGAATTATTGTCATGACGACAGACTCGACCCTCCGCTTTGGAGCACAGACGGACGAAGTTACGAGCCTCCTGCGGATCGTCAACCTGGTGCGAACGGGCGAGGCTACCACCCGCCCTGAAATCGGCAAGGTCACGGGCCTGGGCAGGGGGGTTGTCAGTCAGCGCGTGGATCAGGCCATCCAGATCGGCTTCCTCGGCGATGGCGAGTTCGGAGCCTCCTCCGGAGGCCGCGCGCCCCGGACCCTGCGTTTCCGCGCGGAGCAGGGGCGAATCGTGATCTGCGCCCTCGGAGCGGCTCACATGAGGGTTGGCGTCGCCGCCCTTGACGGCGACATCCTGGAACACACGCACCGCACCTGGGACATCGCGCAGGGTCCGGAGAAGACCATCGACGCGGTGATGTCCCTGATTGACGATGTCCTGAAGAAGGACCCCAAGGTGCCTGTATGGGGTGTGGCGGTGGGGCTTCCCGGCCCGGTGGACTTCGCTTCGGGGCAGCCCGTGGCACCTCCGATCATGCCGGGATGGAACGCTTACGATGTCCGCACGCCTTTCGAAGAACGGTTCAATGCACCGGTATGGGTGGATAACGATTCCAACCTGCTTGCCCTCGGCGAACGTGCGCGGCGCCGCGACTCCCTGGCGGACCTCATCTACTGCAAGATCGGCTCAGGGGTTGGCGCCGGCCTGCTGTCCAAGGGCAGGATTCATCGTGGTGCCAACGGTGCAGCCGGCGACATCGGCCACGTCCGGGTGTCGGACTCTGACGTGCAATGCCGCTGCGGCAAGACCGGCTGCCTGGAAGCGGTTGCCGGCGGCTGGGCCCTCGTCAGGGATGCCGAACAGGCCATCCACGAAGGTACCAACAGCTCCCTGGGTCCGCTGGTGAAAAAGGGGGCACTCAGCCTCGAAGAGATCACCCTCGCAGCCCAGGCCGGCGACGCGCTGGCCATTGCGTTGATTCAAAAGTCGGCGCGGGTAGCGGGCGAGACCATTTCAGCCCTGGTGAACATGTTCAACCCCGGGGTCATCGTCATCGGCGGTGCCATGGGATCGGCCGGCGAGGTGTTTCTCGCAGAGGTGCGGCAGCGCGTCTATGAACTGTCACTGCCCCTCGCCACGCGCGATCTGACCATTACCCTCTCCGTGAACGATGAGCGGGAGCCGCTGCGTGGCGGGGCGGAACTTGCCCGCGAGCAGCTTTTTGATGTCACCTTCCCGCGCTGGTTCGCGGAGGGCCGGCCGTCACCGGAACGCGCTGCAGTACCCGCCTAAGGCTCCACGGCGCACTCCGGGCGTACCCGCTCAGGCCACGTCGCGGGACACACTGGGTACCGGCGCCCGGTCAAGCTCCAATTGAGCCGACAGATGAAACGGCAGGACCAGCGGCGAACCGGGACGCGCCTGCAGGTAGGGCACCATCAACTGGAACTCAATGGCGACGGCGTGCGGGCCGGGACCGAGTTCACGCCTGCCTGCCAGGACGAGCCTGTCCTGCACGAACCACCAGCCAGCCTCCGCCTCCAGCGCATCTGACGATACGCGCCGGGACCCCAGAACCACGGCCAACTCCCCCGGTGCCACCGGAACGCCGTCGATTGCAACCGCGAGGCCGGTCACGCTGGCGAGGGGCATCGAACGGATCCAGGGCAGGCCGAGCCGGAGCTCAAAGCCTCCCGGAGTGGCGGTCAGCGCATCTTCGCGCAAGGCGGTTTCCAACATGGCAGGCATCCTTTATTCTGAAAGAGACATAAGTTTGTCATTAACAAGCATAAAGGGGAAGGTACCTTAATGGCTCCCGAAATTCCGAGCAGCTGGACCTTATGCGCCAGCTCCTTCAACTGGACTCCCGAGATCATCGCCGCCCGCCAAACGGCCCAGGACATCGTCACGGGCATAGCGGACTCGGTGGTGGGGACAATCGAGCTGGAGCCGGGTTTGGTGTGGCGGTCTTTCCCGTCTCCGCAGGACGCCGAGGTGGACGGACTGCGGGATTCCCTGGCGGCAACAGGAGGCAGCATCAGCATCGTGGGCGCCAGCCTGGACGACTTCACGTCATCCACCGGGCGCCGTTCCCTGCGGGAGCGCCTGGACTTCCTGGTCCCCCAGATCCACGCCGCCCACCGGGTCGGAGCCCGCGGGATCCGCTTGCCCATCGGACAGGCGGGGACCGAACTGCTCACTCTGGCCCAGCCTCTCCTGCACGAGCTCGACCTCGTGCTGTACGAGGAAATCCAGGGGCAGCAGACTCCCGGCAGCCCCGCCGTCGAACCTGCCCTGGACGCGATAGCGTGGCTTGCAGATGACCACGTGCGGGTGCTCGTGGACGTCAGCATGCTCATGCCGGCCCTTCCCGTGACCTACCTTGAAGAACTGAGGCGGGGAGGCGTGCCCGAGGACCTCATGGGGCGCCTGGAAAGTGACTGGCGGGATCCAGCCACCCTCGACGCCGTCACCGCCCTGCTCCGCGCCGGAGGGGTTCCGCCACGCATCCACACCCTCTTTATGAACCTGCTCATCCGGTTCGGCCGCAGTGACGCTGCCGACCTACAGGGCATCCTCCCGCTTGTGGGCGCCTTCCACCTGAAGTTCTGGGACCTGGACGACGACGGGGGGCGGGTCACGCAGCCGCTGCGGGACCTTGGCATTCTCCTGGGCAGGAACGGTTTTACCGGCACCCTGACCAGCGAATGGGGCGGTCACGAATGGCTGCAGGACGACCCTACGGAGATGACGCGCAGGCACCTTGCGCTGGCAGAGATGGCTCTTGCGCAGACGTCGGTGGTTGAGCGTGTCGAAACCCCCGTCAGTGGTTGAGCCTGTCGAAACCCTGATTTTGACAGGCTCAAGCAACAAAGAACGGCCGGTCCTGGAGTTCCAGGACCGGCCGTTCTGCTATGTAGTGCTACTTGGTGCTGAAGGCGGCGTCGAAAGCCGCCGCGGAGGGCTCATAGCCGGAGAGCCTGCGCACGAAGGCCAGCGCTTCGGGAGCACCGTCCAGCCGGTCCATGCCCGCGTCCTCCCACTCCACAGACAACGGACCGCCGTAGCCGATGGAATTCAGCATCCGGAATGCGTCCTCCCACGGCACGTCGCCGTGGCCGGTGGAAATGAAGTCCCAGCCGCGGCGCGGATCAGCCCAGGCCAGATGGGATGAGAGCCGGCCGTTGCGGCCATTGCTGAGCCGCTTCTTCGTGTCCTTGCAGTGCACGTGGTAGATGCGGTCTTTGAAGTCCCAAAGGAACCCCACGGGATCGATGTCCTGCCACACCATGTGGCTCGGATCCCAGTTCAGCCCAAAGGCCTCGCGGTGTCCGATCGCTTCCAGGGTGCGCTGGGTGGTCCAGTAGTCGTAGGCGATTTCGGACGGGTGCACCTCATGGGCGAACCGGACGCCCACCTCGTCAAAGACATCAAGGATAGGGTTCCACCGGTCGGCAAAGTCCTGGTAGCCGGCGTCGACCATTTTTTCGGAGGCGGGCGGGAACATCGCCACGTACTTCCAGATGGACGATCCCGTGAACCCGGTCACTGTCTTCACGCCTAGCCTGTCCGCGAGGCGCGCGGTGTTCTTCAGTTCCTCGGCGGCGCGGCGGCGCACTCCTTCAGGATCGCCGTCGCCCCACACGACGTCCGGGAGGATGCCGCGGTGCCGTTCGTCAATGGGATCGTCGCAGACCGCCTGGCCCTTGAGGTGGTTGGAAATGGTCCAGACTTTAAGGCCATGCCGTTCCAGAATGTCGAGTTTGCCCTGCACATAGGCGTCGTCGTCCCAGCGCCAAGGGTCCAGGTGGTCGCCCCAGCAGGCGATCTCCAGCCCGTCGTAGCCCCACTCGCCGGCGAGCCGGGCTACCTCCTCGAACGGCAGGTCTGCCCACTGTCCGGTGAACAAGGTAATCGGTCTTGCCATGTGCTTTCCTCCCTACCCGGCCTGCACGGGAACGTCGACAGCGACGCGCGTCCAGGCGGAATCATTCTCGGAACTGCGCTCGACTGCGTCGAGCACCCGCTGCACCCGCAGCCCGTCGGCGAAGGACGGATGCGGGTCGGCGCCGGCCACGATACCCTCCACGAGGTCCTTGACCTGGTGGGAGAACCCGTGTTCGTAACCGAGCATGTGCCCTGCTGGCCACCATGCCGAAACGTAGGGATGCTCCGCTTCCGTGACCAGGATTTTCCGGAAGCCCTGGCGGTCCGCGGGTGCCGTGCGGTCGTAGAACTGGACGCTGTTGAGGTCCTCGAGGTCGAAGGCCAGTGCGCCCCTGTCTCCGGAGACCTCGATCTGCAGCGCGTTCTTCCGGCCGGTGGCAAAGCGTGAGGCCTCGAAGGAGGCCAGCGCACCTGATGCGAACCGGCCCGTGAAGATGGCGACATCGTCCACGCTCACCTGGCCGTAGCCGGTCCCGGCGGTGCCGGAGAGTCCGGAACCCGCATCCAGGAGCGGCCGCTCCTTCACGATGGTGTCGATGACGCCGGACACCTTCTCGATGTTCAGCCCGGTGACGAACTGGGCCAGGTCAATGGCGTGGGCGCCGATGTCACCCAGCGCCCCGGAGCCGGAGTGTTCCCTCTGCAGGCGCCAGGCCAGCGGCATCTCCGGGTCCACCAGCCAGTCCTGCCGGTACGAGGCACGCACCTGGTTGACCGTCCCCACGGCGCCTTCGGCGATGAGGTTGCGCAGGAACGTGACGGCCGGAACCCGGCGGTAGGTGAAACCCACCATGGCGCGGACGCCCCGGGCAGCCGCCCGCTCCGCCGCCTCAGCCATCGCTTCCGCCTCGGCGACCGTGTTGGCCAGCGGCTTCTCACACAGCACGTGCTTCCCGGCCTCAAGTGCCGCGATCGCTATCTCTGCATGGGAATCACCGGGGGTGACAATGTCGACGACGTCGATATCGTGCCGGGCGATCACTTCGCGCCAGTCCGTGGAAGACTCAGCCCAGCCCCACTTGTGCGCAGCAGCGGCTACCGCTTCGGCGTTCCGGCCCGCAACAACCGCCATTTCCGGCTCCGCCGGCAGGTCGAACACCCGTGGCGCCGTGCGCCAGCCCTGGGAGTGGGCTGCACCCATAAAGCCGTAACCGATCATGGCCACGCGCAGGGTGTTCATGCGAGAACGACCTTGCGCTCGACCGCCACCCGGTTTCCGACGTAGCGCATAGGCGCAATCTGCATGTAGAGCAGGCGCAGGGTGAGGATGACTTCTACGTCGATCTCCTCCCCGGCGTCGGGGATGCGGTCCAGCGGGATGACCACGTCGGGCTTGTCGGCGACGAACCACAGGGTCTCCCATTGTTCGGGAAGTTCCGCGATGGAGTAGGTCTGGCCCTGGAGTTCGAAACGGAGGGATTCCCTGGGAATCTTGACCCCGTTGACTGTTGCCGCGACGTCGTCGACGGCGGACAGCCAGAGGCTGCGGTACCAGGGCAGTTGCACCGACACGGCAATGCCCTCGGGGTGTTTGCGGACATCAGAGTCCTGGAACAGGGAGTTGTGAGTTGCCATGGCTTTCCTTACTTCGCAGTCTCGACCAGGGCCGGCTGGGAGACAGTTGGATCTACCGCTTCTTCGATGGCACGGCGCATGAGCGAGTGCTGCTTCTTGACCAGGTCGATCGGGTCGGACTCTCCCAGGTCTGCAAAGGCGTGGCCCTCCCATTCGCTGGAGAGATAGCCCCGGTAGCCGCCCTTCACGAACTGCCGCACGATCCGGGGAATGTCCATGGCCGGTTCGTTGCCGTTCTCGTCGATGTCGTAGAACTTCGCGTGCACGTGGAAGATCTGCGGCATGATGTCCAGCCATTCCTCCGGCGGAACGAGGCCGTGCATGTTGAACGCCAGCCGGGTGAACGGACCCAGCTGCGCGGGATCGAAGTTGTTGGCCCGCAGGTAGTCCTCGAACTCCTGGTTGCGCTCCTGCATGGGCAGGGGCTTGCGCCAGATGTCCTGCATAACCGCGAAGTGCTCCTCGGGAAGTCCCATCTGGGTCAGCGTGCGGAACAGGGTGGGTGAGAGGCTGTGCATGGTGGAGCTGAAGTCTGCCGTGAAGCCCAGCCGGTCGCTGCCCAGTTCCGCGTACATCTCGCGGATCTGCAGGATTTTGGGGTCGTTCGGGCCCTGCGGGGCGTGGATTTCGTAGCCGAGCTTCTGGTCGTATTTCTCGGCCAGGGGCAGCAGCCGGCGGAGCAGTTCCTTGCCGGCGGAGCGGATCACCACGCGGTGGAAACCCAGCTTGTTGGCGGTGCGCAACTGTGCGGCGAAGAAGTCATACTCCTCATCCGGGGTCATGTCCCGGTCCTTGCGGCGCCCCATGTCCAGGTTGGTGCCAACGGCGCTGGGAGTCAGTCCGTAGCGGTCCATGCTGTCGCGCCACAGTTTGACGAAGTCGTCGTCGACGTCGGGGTAGGTGCGCAGCATCTGGGCGATGTTGAATTCGACGCCCGGGCCGAGGCCCTCATCGGCGACGGCCTTGATGAGCGTCTCCGGAGTGTAGAGCCCGGCTGCGAATTCGGAGGTCAGTGAATAGAGGGTGATGCCAAGCTCGATGCCCGAGCCGGCGATGCCTTCTGACATAGTTGTGGTCCCTTCTTTATCAGCCGCGGACGGGCTGGGCGAGGTGGCTGTTGAGAATGCGGCGCGCTTCTGAGGCGTCGGTGATCATGGCGGAACCTGCGTTGGCCGCTGCCGAACGCTGCACGGCCTGCTCGCCGCGGATGATGTCGAACGGGTCCTGCCAGTTGTTCCAGTGCCAGCCTTCGTATTCGCTGGAGATGGCCCCCGAGTAGCCGTTCTCCACGAGCTGCCGGACCAGGTCACGGACCGGCACCGAGGGCTCTTCGCCGTTCTCGTCGATGCCGAAGAACTTGCCGTGCACGTGGCGGACCCACGGCATGATTTCCAGCCAGGTGTCCAGGGGTGCAGGACCGAAAAGTCCCGTTCCGTTGAT
Organism: Arthrobacter globiformis NBRC 12137; assembly: GCF_000238915.1. GTDB lineage: Bacteria > Actinomycetota > Actinomycetes > Actinomycetales > Micrococcaceae > Arthrobacter > Arthrobacter globiformis. The sequence goes on from NZ_BAEG01000075.1 coordinate 65,943, forward strand.
GGCGAAGTCGATGCCGAGATCCGGCCGGCCGCTACGGGCGGCGAGGCCGATGAATGCACCGAAGCGTTCACCGTGGACCTTCTGGGTGTTCGGCGGGCCCTCGGCGTAGAAGCCGTTCCACAGCTCAACCACCTGCCGGAGCAGGTCCTCCGCTGCCCCGCGGCGGCGGTAGGCCTCCAGCAGGGAGGGCGCAAACCCGGTGACTGTGGCGCCCCAGTCGGCGGTGAAGCCCAGCAGCGGGGAATCGAGCTTCTCATACCGGTCACGGAGGGCCAGGACGCGCTCGTGGGCGCCGTGCTGGTCCGCGTGGACTTCGAGGGCCAGGGTGACGCCGTACTTCTCGGCGACGGGCAGCAGGCTTTCCATAGCGTCGGGTGTCAGCGAGATCTGCACGCGGGCGATCGGGAAGCCGAGCCTGGCCGCCACTTCGATCTGCTTGCTCATGTATTCGACCAGCTCGTCATGGTTCATGAGCCGGTCGCGGCGGATGCCCGTGTCAACGTTGACGGCAAGAGAGGTAGGAATGAGGTCCACCTCGGCCACCAGGTCCCGGAACTGGCCCACGAAAGCGTCGTCGATGCCGTCCGGGAAGCCGCGGAGGCTGGAGAAGCCAATAAGCTCGAGCCCCGGGCCGAAGCCCTCGGCCGCCACCTTGCGGATTAGGCCGTCAAGATCGTACTGCCGGGCGTGGAAAGCCCGGGTAAAGCTGTACAGGGTGACGCCCTGGATCGGCGTCCCGAGGCTGGTCATTGCTGTGCCACCTTCATGGTCTTGGTGTCGTGCTCTTCGATGTGCAGCACGCCGTGGTCGGTGATGATGTAGGGGATGCAGAGCTTCAGGTCCACCCTGACCTCGTGCTCGGCCTGGTCGTCCCAGACGGGAAGGTCGCCCGAAAGGACTGCCGAGTCCAGAGGAAACCACCACTCGCCGGTCTCGTCCACGAGTTCCTCAAAGCTGAACGTGCGGTTGTTCATGGTCCAGCGCAGCGTGTCCTCGGGTGCGGCGACGCCGTCAACCGTCAGCGCGGCGCCGGCGATGCATGAGCCCGGAAGCGCCCGGTACCAGGGGATACGGACTTCGACGGCGGCCCGGCCGTCCCGGGTGATCAGTGTTCCGTGCTCGATTATGCGGTCGGCGATCATCGAGACCTCCTTGTCTGCGGCATGCCTTGCCTGTTATTTGAAAGCGTGCCGGTGATTGAGCGAATGCCAGTAAATAAGAGAATCTGGCGGCGGGGCCGCCACTTCTACTTTATTTCACCATTCTATTGTCAGATTCTGACATAAGTAAAGCGCTGGTGAGCTCTTCTGCGATTTTCCGCGCCCCGCGCACGGCCAGCGCTACTGCCGTCAGGGTGGGATTGCACGCTGTGGCGGTGGGAATGACGCCGTTGCCGGCCACGAAGAGGCCGGGAACCTCCCACACCTGGCTGTCCGGGGAACACACGCTTTCGCCGTCGTCGGTCTCGCCCATCCGCGTTGTGCCCTGGTAGTGCAGCGACGCTCCCGGCGGAAGGACGAACGGACGCTCGACGAGCGGTTCACCCACTGCCTTGCCCAGGCGGACAATCTCCCGCTTGGCCCGGTCCAGTATCTCGTGGTCCCGCTGTGTGAGGCGGTAATGGATGCGCATGGCGGGCATGCCGTACGAGTCGTGCACGGTGTTGTCGAAGGCCACCCGGTCCTCGCGCTGCAGGTCCTTGGCGCAGAACAGGCCAAGTCCCACGATCGAGCCCGGGACAACGGGGTCGTCCTCGGCCAACGGCACCGGGGATGCATCCAGCTGCATGACCTGGCCGTGGAAGGGGGCCTCATCGGTGTAAGGAACCCACGCCACTCCGCTCTGCTCGCTGAGCGTGCCGCCCGCGGCTGGCGGGCCCTGAAGGTCCGTGACGCCGCGCAGCCTGCTCGCAAACACCACCTGCGCCTGGTCGTTGAGATAGCGGCCCAGGGCGTCGGGCCTGATTCCGGACGCCCACAGCAACTGGGGGGTGCGGAGGGCATCCCCGCCCACCACTACGTACCGGGCGGACACCCGATGGGTCGCGCCACTGCGGCGGTCCTGGACCTCTACGCCAGCGGCAACCCCGTCCTCCACCAGCACGCGCGTCACCAGGGACTCATCAAAGAGGTCAAACTGCGGGTTCTCCCTGGTCACCTCCCCCATCACGACGTCGGAGCCGGACCAGACGAGGCCGGCATCCTCCCGCCGGTGTACAGCGAGCGGCATGGGCTGGACGCGGAAGGCCGGCTTTCGTCCGTTGTCCACCACCGCCGCCAATCGTTCGCGGACAAGGTCCGAGAAGGGCGCACCGTCGAAGGCGTGCGTGGTGACGCCGAGGAGGCGGTCGGCGTCGTCAAGAAGCTGCTCAAGGTCAGGCAGGAACGGAATACGTTCCGTTCCACCGGGACGCGGGCAGGCGGCGGTCCAGTGGGCGGCCATGCCGCCAACGTTGCTGGACATGGCCGCGACGGGCATCCCGTCTTCGCCGGGGAAGACGTAGCCGTCCTGCAACAGGTAGGTTCCGGGCCGGGCCCGCCGCTCTCCGCTCTTGACGGCGCCGGGTGAGTTCACCGTTTCGGCGCCTGCACCCGGGCCTTCCGAAGCCCGCTGGGCATGGCTCCGGCGCTCCGGGTCCTCGATGTTTTTGACATGAGCCCCGGGCGGGTTGCTGACAGTGGGGCCTACCTCGAACATTGCAATGCTGGCGCCGGGTGCTTCCTCGCTGAGGATTCGCGCGTAGGCCGAGGCTGTGGGGCCGCTGCCGACGATGGCGACGTCGACTGCGGCGGGATATCTGCTGCCGCTCACCGTCCCGCCACCAGTTCCTGGATTCGGCGCACCGACTTTGCGGAGTCGATGGTGGGGTAATACTCGAGCCCGATGGGGCCGGCGTAGCCGCTGTTCCGCAGGTCGGCGAACCGGGCGGGCCAGTCGATGGAGCCGGAACCGGGCTCTCCGCGGCCGGGGGCGTCGGCGATCTGCACGTATTTGATGAGGTCCCCGGCGCTGGCGAGCTCTGCGGCCACATCCTCGCCCTCGATGGTGGAGTGGTAGAGGTCGTAGAGGACGCCGAAGTTGGGCGAGTTGACGCCCTTGGCGACGTAGACGGCTTCAGAGGTGCGGTCCAGGAGCGCTCCGGGGTGGTCAACCCTGGTGTTCACCGGTTCGAGGACCAGGGTTATGCCGGATCCCTCGATGTGCTTTGTGGCTTTGGTGAAGATCTCGATCAGTTCGTCCAGCTGGTCCTGCCGCTTGCGGCCGCCGAAGCCGGTGCCGCTGCCGACGACGATCCGGGGGCAGCCGAGCTGCCGGGCCACTTCGACGCCGGCATCGAGGCCGGTGAAGAAGGGCGCGTGGTCCTTGGGCGGGATCATGAACTGCATTCGGGGTTCGGCCAGCTGGGCGGTGAGCTGGACTCCGGTTTCCTCGAGGGCGTCCTTGAGAGCGTGAATGTCCTTGCCGGTAGGGCCCCACATTTCCACGGCATCGAAGCCGGCGGCAGCTGCTGCGCGGACGCGGTCGGCGGCATTGCCGCCTGCTTCGGTGAACAAGAGGTCGATGTTGGGCGCAAGTTTGTACATGGGTATCTCCCGAAAATTTGAAGGGTGGGCTAAATCTGGGGGTGGCACGGTCCGGATGCTGACCGTTTTTGGGTGTGGAGGGCCGCCACGCAGCGTTCGAGACGCTGCGCGGTAGTCAACAGTTGCTGGGGATCAGCCTTTCAGGCCGCCGGAGAAGCCCTGAATGAACCGCTTCTGCGCGAACAGGAACAGGGCGAGGATGGGGATCATGGACACGATGACAATGGCGAAGATCGAATTCCACTGGGAGACCAGGGAGCCGATGTAGTAGTACATGGCCACCGGCAGTGTCTGGTTGTCGGAGCCGCCCAGGAAGATCAGCGACGTGAAGAAGTCGTTCCACACGATAAGCCCGGCGAAGATAGTGACCGTTCCCGTGGCGGGGGCCATCATGGGGAAGACCACTTTGGAGAAGATCTGCGATTTGCTGGCGCCATCGATGGTGGCCGCTTCCTCGTAGTCCGTGCCAAGGCCGCGGAAGAAGTTTGCGTAGAGGAAGATCGAGAGCGGCAGGAGCATGCCGGTGTAGAGGACGATCAGGCCCCATGCGGATCCGGTGAGTCCAAGGGACCTGGCACCCATGTAGAGCGGGACGGCGCCGAGCTGGCCGGGGAGGATGATGGCGATGAGGAAGAGGTAATACGCGCCCTTGCTCCAGCGGCGGGTGCTGCGGGAGATCACGTAGCCCGTGATTGAGCCGAGGGCGATGAGCCCTACGATGCTGCCTGCGGTGATGATGAGGCTGTTGACCAGGCCCATCACCACGTTGGAGTTGCCGGTGGCGGTGAGGACGTCGACGAAATTGCTGAAGTCAGGGCTTTTTGGCGGAGCCAAGGCCGAGGTGGTGAATAGCTCGTTGTCCGGCTTCAGGGCAGTGGTCACCAGGAAGTAGAACGGGGCGAGGAACAGCAGGGCGAGCGCCCACAGGCCGATTTCGCGGAGCAGGGTGAGCTTGGTGTAGCGGAACATGGCTTAGTCCTCAGGGTTCGAACGCGTCAGCCGCTGCTGGATTACGGCGAAGATCAGGATGATGGCGGCAAGCACGAGGGCCAGGGCGGCACCGCCCCCGAAGTTCCCGAGCGCAAAGGCCTGCTTGTAGACCTGTGTGGCCAGGGTTTCCGTCGCTCCGGCCGGGCCACCGCCGGTGAGCGCCATGATGGGATCGAAGACCCGCAGCCCCTGGACGATTCCAAGGGTGGTGGCGATGGCGACGGCGGGGCGGATGGCGGGCAGGGTAACGTTGCGGAACCGCTGCCACAGGTTGGCGCCGTCAATGGCCGCCGCCTCCTCCACTTCCGCCGGCACACCGGCCAGGCCGGCCATAAAAATCACCATGGCAAAGCCGGTGGAAGACCAGACCAGCACCACCAGGACGGTCCAGATGGCCCACTGCGGGTCAGCCAGCCACGGCTTGGCCTGGTCTGCGCCGCCTACTGCCGTAAGGAACGCATTGAGCGGACCGTCGAAGTCGAAGATGTACTTCCAGATGTAGGCCGTGGCGAGCGGACTGAGCACCACGGGCATGAAGAAAAGGGTCCGGAGGATGTAGCGCGTCTTGAGGACGCGGTTCAGGCCCAGCGCAATCACCAACCCGGCGATGTTGCCCAGGAGTACCGAGCCGAAGGCCAGGAACAGGGTGTTGGAAAGGGCACCGACTTTCGTGGGGTCCTTGAAGATGGCTTCGAAGTTGGCCCAGCCCGTGATTTTGAACGAGCCGATGCCCGTCCAGTTCGTGAAGGCGAAGAATCCGCCGATTCCGGTTGCCACATAGTGGATGGCAAACACCAAGGCGATCCCGGGCAGGGCCCACCACCAGTGTCCGAACTGCAGGCCCTGGCCCCGGGGGCGGGTCTTCTGGCCCGCCCCCGGGGTATGCCCGCCTCGCCGGGGTGCTTCAGCTGCTTCGCTTTCAGGTTGCATCGTCGCAGTCATGGTAATCCTTGATTGTCCCTTTGAGTCGTCAGAGCTTTGGTGATGTGAAACGGTCACTGGCCCCAGGCAGCGTCCATGGCCTGCAGGACCTGATCAGGGCTCTTCTGGCCGGTGATGATGCCCTGGACCCCCGTCGCCAGCGCGTCGTAGACGGCCGAATTGGGCCACTGGATGTTCGGCAGGGGGCCGTACTTGCCGTCCTTGATCAGGTCGCCGACGTTCTTGTAGGCACTGCCCTCGAAGTCGTACTTGTCCAGTCCCGTGACCGGCAGGGCGCCGTCGATCTCGGCGAACGCCTTGGTCTGCTCCGGCTCTGCAGCCCAGTCAAGAAAGGCCTTGGCAGCTTCCTTATTCTTGGAAGCGGCGTTGATGGAGAAGGCGTAGTTCGCGCTGGCGAATACGTAGCTGTTGCTTGCGCGTTCCGCCGGGAGCGAGCGTACGGAGAATTTGGAGCCCCCGCCGGCGGACTCCAGCTGCTTCCAGCTTGGGGCCGGGATGAAGCCGCTCACGGACGTTCCGCTGGCAAGACCCTTGGTGATGGCGTCGAAGCCGCCACCGGCGGCACCTTTCTGGAAGCAACCCGCGTCCTTCAGGGTTTTGACTGCTTCGAGGGCCGATTTCCAACCGTCTGAACCGGCGAAGGTGGTCTCCTTGGCTGCACGCTTATCGTTCCATTTCGGGTCTTCCGCGTAGACGCGCGACGCTGCCAGGGACATCGCCATCAGCCCCGTGTTGGGAGGGGCTGCTCCGGCGAGGGCAAAGAGTGATTTACCGGACGGCTCCAGAGCCTTGCACTGCTGCTGGAGGGAGGAAAAGTCGGCAGGGAAGCCACCGGTTGCCTCTGCAGCGGTCTCATTCGCCACCAAGGCAGCGACGGTGATTTCCGTGGCCTGGCCGTACACTTTCCCGTCGGAACCAAAGGTGCTGGCGCTTCCCTCGGGGAGCAGTTCCTTGGCGGCATCGTCCAGCGGTTCAAGGAAGCCCGCCCCGGCGAGCGGCAGGATGCTGCGGCCTGTGCCAGAACCGGGTGACGTCACCACGACATCCGAGGCGTTGCCTGCCTGTAGCTGCGTCCGCAGCGTCTGGTCATAGGAATCATTGGGTTGCGGGTTGAACGTGATCTTCACGTCGGGGTGCGACTTCATGTAATTCTCTGCCAACACCTGGAAAGGGCTCTCAATGGTGTTGGATGTCGCGAAGGCGAGTGAAAACTCCTTCGATCCACCCGAAGACGAGGTGCTTCCGGCCGAGCTTGAGCAACCCGTGAGGGCGAGGGCCGCGATGGTTGGTACCGCAAGGGCGCCGATAACTTTCAAGCCCGCGGAGCGACGGTGCTGTGTCATGTCCAGCCTTTCAGACTTCGTTGTCGAAAAATATCCGGGGAGCCGTGACCCCGGTCACTCATCAGTATGCAGGAGATGTGCAGAAAAAGCACATAAGTCTTGCCGATGCCAGACATAAGTTCAACGGGGGTCTGCGGAAGGCTGCTGCATCGGAGGATGTGATGTGTCCGGGCAGCTGTATTGATGCCGCTGATACACTGGGGTGACGAAAGTTCACCGTTGAAAGATCACCGTGCCGTGACGAATAATCTCCTGCTTTCCCGGCTCGACCTCAACCTGCTGATCTCGCTGGATGCCCTCATTACTGAGAGGAGCGTGACGAGGGCGGCCGAGCGGCTCCATCTGAGCCAGCCCGCGCTGAGCGCCTCGCTGGCCCGGCTCCGGTCCCACTTCGGGGACCCCATCCTGGCCCGCCGCGGCAATGCGTATGAGCTCACGCCCTTCGCCCTGCGCCTGGCAGAGCACACCACCACAGCACTGGAGGCCGCGCGCCGCGTTTTCGAGAGCCAGGCAACCTGGGAGCCCAGTGAATCCGAGCGCGAGTTTTCCATTTACGGCTCGGATTACGGCTTCACCACAATTGGGCGGGTTGTTTCCGAGCTCGCGGCCGAGCGCGCCCCCGGCGTCCGGTTCCGGTTCATGCTGCACAATCCGATGGTGGTGGAGGATGCCGCCAACCGCCTGCGCTCCGTGGATGGCATGGTGATTCCGCACGGATTCCTTACCGGGCTCCCCTACCTGGACCTCTGGCGGGACGGGTGGGTCGCCGTCGTTTCTTCCTCCAACGACGCCGTGGGCGAGAGAATCACCATGGAGAACATCGCCGAGCTCCCCTGGGTGATGACCTACCAGACCCGCTCGGCGTCAACGTCGGCGGAACGCCAGATCATGCAACTGGGTGTTGAGCCGCGCGTGGATGTAGTGGTCGAAAGTTTCCAGTCCTTGCCGCACTTTGTGGTGGGAACCAACCGGATCGCCCTCATCCAGGCGGCTCTGGCGCCGTTCGCGATGCGTGTGGGTGGGGTGCGGGTCCTGCCGCTACCCTTCGATGCCACGCCGCTGGTCAACGCTTTGTGGTGGCACCCGGTGCACAACCGCGATTCCGAGCATGAGTGGATGCGGGGGCTCTTCAAGGAAGCTGCCGATATAGTCGCCGCTGCTGCAGCCAAGCACGCCCCGTAAGTGCCGGGTGCGTACAAATGCCTCGGTGCCCGGCCGGCTGAACGGACGGGCACCGAGGCATTCGGATGACAGGATCAGGCTGACGCCAGCGCAGATCGCATGCTCTTGCGGATCAGGTCGTGCTGCTCGCGGACCAGCAGCAGCGGATCCACCTCGCCGAGCTCGGCGAAGGCGTGACCCTCCCACTCGCTGGACCAGTAGCCGCGGTAGCCGCCCTCGACAAATACCCGGACCAGTTCCGGATAGTCGATGGCCGGCTCGTTGCCGTGCTCATCAATGTCGTAGAACTTCGCGTGGACATGCATGATCTGCGGCATGATGTCCGCCCACTCCGTCGGGCTAACATGGCCGTGCATGTTGAAGGCCAGGTGCGCGAACGAACCAAGTCGGGCATGATCGAAGCCCCGCCCCCTGAGGTAGCCGATAAATTCCTCCTGCCGCGCCCGCATCGGAGCGTCGGTGGCCCAGATGGACTGCAGCTTTTGGACGGCGTCGTCGTCGAGCCCGGCACGGCGGACGGCCCGCAGGAGCGTGGGAGACATGCTGTGCATCGTGGAGGAAAAGTCGGCCACGAAACCCAGCAGCGGTGAATCGAGCTCCGCGTACACGTCGCGGACCTTAAGGATTTCCGGCGCGTTGGGGCCCAGCGGCGCATGGATCTCGTAGGCAAGCTTGAGCTCCAGGTCCTCGGCGAGTGGCAGGAGCCTGCGAAGGAGCTCAGGCTTTGCGCTCTGGATGCGGACCAGCGGGAAGCCGAGCTTCCTGGCGCCATGGAAGAGCGTCTCAGTGAACTCGTATTCCTCGTCCGGTGTCATGTCGCGGTCCCTGCGGCGGCCCATGTCCAGGTTGGCGCCGAAGGAGCTTGCGGTGAAGCCGTACTTGTCGAAGGCCTCGTGCCAGGAACGGGCAAAGTCCTCGGTGACGTTCGGATACGTAGGCAGGACCTGGGAGGCCACGATCTCAATGCCGGGGCCGATCCCGAGCTCCGACACGCGGTTCAACAGGCCGTCGAAGTCATACCAGCCGGCCCGGAACTCGGCGCTGGCCGAGTACAGGGTGAGCCCCAGCGAGAAGGGATCCTCTTCGGCTTTCGGCGGCGGCGGCGGTGTGACCGTCGTCGTCAGAGCCGGAGCCGACGCTGCCTTGTCCGTGACGACCAGGTCCAGAGTCTGGTTCACGAAGTTGGGGACGTACATCCCGGGGCCGCCGTCCTGCCCCGGAGCGATCTGCATGTAGGGCAGGCGCAGCTCACCGATGAGCTGGACGGTGTGCTGCTCGCCCAGGGCCACAGGGGCGCCCCTCTTGGCGATGAGCAGGGGGTGCTCCTGGAGGTACCAGAGGGTTTCGCTTTGTGCCGGCAGGTCCGGGAGCGCGTACCGGACGCCGCCCAGTTCCAGTGACAGGTGCCCGGCGGGGACCTCCTCGCCATCCAGGGTGAGGCGCAGACTGGAGACCGAGGAGAGCCACAGGCTCCGGTACCACGGCAGCGTCAGTGCCAGCGCGAGGCCCTCGGGGTGGGTGCGCAGGCTTGAATCGACAAGAAGTCCGTTTGGCATGGTTGTTCTCTTTGCTGGGAGATGGGATGGGTTAGGGAAGTTCGGAGGTGATGCGGCGGATCAGGGCGTGCTGGCGCCTCACCTGTTCGATGGCCCGCCAGGGAGTGCGTTCGCCTTCGTATTCGCTGGAAAGGTAGCCGGAGTAGCCGGCGTCCTTAAGTGCCGTGAGCACGGGCAGCCAGGGAATCTGCTGGTCCTCGAGCTGCTCGTTGATGTCGTGGAACTTCGCCTGGATGAACACCACGTACTGGGCGACGTCCGCGAAGTCGGCGGGGTCGACGCCGATGCCGTCCAGGAAGGCGGGCCGGGTTTCACGGGTTTCGCCCTCGCGCAGCGGGATGGGCCGGTCCTGGAAGATTCCAGTATCGATGAGCAGACCGAAGTTCTTTGTTCCGGTCCGCTCGATGAGGCCGATGTAGTCGTCAACGACGGGGTGCTTGATGGGCGTGGGCGAGTGGATCTCGGGGCAGATAATGATCCCCAGCTCATGGGCCAGATCAAGGGAGCGTTCCACTGACTCGGTCCAGATAGGGTCGGGGACGAGGTCGCCGGAAACGACCCCGATCTTGGGCCGCACGAAACCGAAGCCCAGCCGCCGGGCAAGCCTCAGGTCCCGCTGCAGCGCCTCCGCCCCCTCGGCCACGGTCATGCCCCGTCCCGGATTCAGCCGGGTGTCGATCCAGGATCCGTAGTTCGTGGGCTCCAGAGAGTACTTCTCGAGCAGGTTGAACCAGCTCTCGATCCACGCCGGCGACGGTTCCGGATAGCCCGGAACGTGGCCCTCGCCGAGGATCTCGACGCCGGTGGCACCAACATCGGCGATGGAGGCCAAGGCGGCCTCCAGGTCCATCACGGTGCCGTAGTCACCCATGTAGCTGTAGAGGGAAACGCCGTAGCGGAAGGTGCCCTCACCGCCCTCCGGTGCCAGAGTCACTGAGCGGCTGACGCGGTAGATGGTTGGCTGGTGCTCGACGGGAATATAGGACATGCGCAGCCGCAGCTCGATGGTGAGCTCGTGGACGCCCTGCGGCAGACCGCCGTCGAGCGGAACAGTGACTACCGCCGCCTCCTCAAGGGGCCAGCGCACGCCGTCACTTTCCCATAGCTGCTGCAGGGTGTAGGTCCGGCCGCCGAACGTCCACAGCGGAACGTCAGGGCCGACGTCCACAATGTTGCCGACCCGGACCGCAATGCCGTCGATGAGCGACGCGGCCATGCCCCGGTAGGAGGGCATCCGGACCCGGAACTGGAAGCCTGTCACACGCCCGCCATCGGTGACGTTGCGGAAGCCAACGGACTGGATGAGGTCTCTTTCGAGAAGCATCATTGCTCACTCTCTCTAGGTACGAAACCCAGAGTATCAGGGTTCCGCATGTTTCATACATAAGTTAGCGCCAAATAATCACAAGTCGCGTACGCCGGACAATCTCATCGGGCTCTTCAACAGCCCATCTGCACAGGACGTTGGGGCCTGTTCTTCGGTAGGTTGGTTCGGTAAGGCAGGCCACGGGTAGACCGACTCATTGGAGAAGACGTGGAAGCGATTGTGTACGAAGAGACAGGTCCGTCCTCGGTGCTGAGACTTCAGGACAAGCCGCTGGCTGATCCCGGCACGGGTGAGGTCCGCGTCCGTGTGGTCGTCTCCGGGGTGAACCCCACCGACTGGAAGTCCCGCGCCGGCGGAGGAGGCAGCACCCCGCTGGAAGCACCGAAGGTTCCCAACCAGGACGGCGCCGGCGTGATCGACGAAATCGGCCCCGGAGTGACAGGGCTCAGCATCGGAGACCGCGTCTGGCTCTGGGACGTCGCCTGGGGCAGCAATGAGGGCACCGCACAGGAGTACGTGGTCATACCGGCGGCCAAAGCAGTGGCGCTGCCGGACGCCGAATCCTTCGACACCGGCGCATCCATCGGCATCCCCGCCCTGACCGCGCACCGGGCACTGACCGCGAACGAGGACGGCCCTGCCAGGCTCTCCCCCGGAGCCCTGGCGGGACGCACGGTACTGGTCACCGGCGGCGCAGGCGCAGTGGGACACGCTGCCATTGAACTCGCACACTGGGCCGGAGCAACCGTCATCACCACCGTCAGCGGAGACCGGAAAGCTGAACTCGCACGCCTCGCCGGAGCCCACACCGTCATCAACTACCGCACCGACGACGTCGTCACTGCCGTCCGCCAAGCCGCCCCCGGCGGCGTCGACACCATCGTCGACGTTAGCGCCCCAGCCAACATCGACTCCGACGTGCAGGTACTCAAGCCAAACGGAACCATCGCCATCTACGCGGCGGACCCCGGAGAATCAGTGACAGTGCCCATCCGTGAAAGCATGACGAAGAACATCCGCTACCAGTTCATCCTCACCTACACGGTCACCGACGAGCAGAAACAGCATGCCGTGGCCGCCGTCTCCGAGGCGCTGAACGACGGCGCGTTGCGCGTCGGCGAAGAACACGGCCTGCCGCTGACCCGTTTCCCGCTCGAAGCGACCGCCGCGGCACATGACGCCGTGGAGCACGGCACCGTCGGGAAGGTGCTCATCGACGTCACACCACCATCCTGACCCATATTTCCACTCCCCTGGCCCAGGCAGGGTGGGCAGCGGGACCTAAGTCCAATGCGATGTGGTCGGATTGCGGACCGCCTCGGCGAGGAGGTCGTCCGCGACCGGTTCATGCTGGACGGCAGACCCGCACCACCTCCCAGGTGGATTACCTGGACGAGATACCGGCCGCGTCATACAGGCCACTAAGGAGCCGCAGGCGGCCTGACGAAGAAGATAGCGCCCAGGGGTTCTGTTCTGGTTAGGGTGACAGCGTGAAAACTCTTGGAGTTGACCTGGCCGCTGATCCGAAGAGAACGGCTGCTGCGGTCATTGACTGGCGTGACGGGCGGGCGCGGCTTGTTCATCTGTCTCTCGGCGTGGGTGACGAAACCGTCGTCGAGCTTTTCGGTGCATCAGATGTCACCGGTGTCGATTGCCCTCTCGGCTGGCCCCGGCCCTTCCTGTCATTCCTGCTCGGTCTTTTCCGGGATGAGCCGGATGCCGTGCTTCGTCATGACGGGTTGGCGGGACGTCGTGAGCTTGCCTACCGGGCCTCCGACCGGTTCGTCACGCAGCAAACAGGCCTGATCCCGTTGAGCGTTTCGGCGGATCGATTGGCGCATCCGGCCATGCGCTGCGCCGTCATTCAGGCCAAAATAGCGCGGGCCTGGGGTGCTCAACCGCGGGATGGTACGGGACGTCTTGTCGAGGTCTATCCTGCCGCCTCCTTGAAGATATGGGGCGTCTCGGCCCGGAGGTACAAGGGCCGCGGGACGCCTGAGTCCGAAGTCCGCGATGCCATCCTGGGCCAACTCACCGCTGCGGCCCCTTGGCTGGACCTTGCCGCCTACAGGGACCAGCTGACCGCCTCCGATGATCTGCTCGACGCTGTCATCGCATCCCTGACAGCCCGCGCTGCCGCCCGCCAGGCTACCCTGCTGCCCGGCCCCGATCAGGAGCTTGCAGCGCGTGAGGAGGGCTGGATCCACCTGCCAACCGGTTCGCTGACCGGGCTGAACAAATAGGCGCGGCCGGGTTGCCGGCGACAGGCCTCGAAGCGCTGCCCGCAAGATGCCCGCGTTTAGCGTGCCGATGCCGCATG
>NZ_BAEG01000074.1 GCF_000238915.1 Arthrobacter globiformis NBRC 12137
CAGAGCTAGGCCGACTGCGGGCGCCGCTGCAGCGGAACGAAAACCCTCGGCTGCTCCACCCAGACGGGTTCCATCTCCGAGATGGTGCGGCGCATGATCCTGCTCGACGCCTCGCGGGCCTCCGACGCGTTGCCACCAAAGATGGCTTCAGCCACATCGAGGTGCCACTGCAGCGTGAGGTCGCGGGGGCGGTCGGGCATGAGGCCGTGCACGGTGCGGCCGGTCAGGGTTTCGGCCACCTGGCCCACGAGGTTGGCAAACATCTCATTGCCGGAGCCGCTGAGCAGCAGGGAATGGAACTGGATATCGAGCTCCAGGAAGCGTGGCACGTCGCCGGCCTTGCCGGCCTCGCGCATTGCCAGGGCCACGTCGAGCAGCTCCTGCCGAAGTTCCTGCGGTGCATTGACCGCCGCGAGTTCGGCGGCCACAGGCTCGACGGCGGAGCGGAGTTCCGCCAGGGAACGCAGCTGGGCGCCGCGCCCTTCCCCGGCCAGCCGCCACCGGATGACGAGCGGATCAAACGGATTCCAGCGGTGCGCCGGCAGGACCTTGATGCCGACGCGCTTAGTGGTTTCGACCAGGCCAAGCGACTGCAGCACACGGACGGCTTCCCGGATCACAGACCGGGATACCTGCAGTTCGTCCTCCAGCTGCTCCGCCAGCATCACGTGCCCTGGCGGGAGGCTGCCGTCGACGATTCTGGTACCCAGGTGCTCGACGGCACGGTGGTGGAGGCTGGTTGACATAGTGGTAAGCATAATCGGGCGGGGAGGCTTTGGTGCCCAGCAACCAGGGCAGTCTGGACGGCGCTGTGGGGACACGCCATAAACTCTTTAAGGCGCGGTTTGCGTCCAAGGAGTGGTCACCCGCTTTCGCCCTCGACCGCGAATATATATGCTTTATTCACGATCTGCTTTTCTGACGGGTGCTCCGCAGGACATGCGGGACCCAACGCACACACGTTGCACAGACTGAATGGGAGTTTTTGATGTCAGCACACATCGGTGTCACCGGCCTTGCGGTGATGGGCGCCAACCTGGCCCGCAACCTTGCCCGGAACGGCTTTACGGTTGCCCTGCACAACCGCTCGGTCGGCAAAACCGACACCCTGCTCGAAAAGCACGGCCACGAGGGTGACTTCGTCAGGACCGAGTCCCTTGAGGAACTGGTTAACTCCCTCGAAAAGCCGCGCCGCGTCCTGATCATGGTCAAGGCCGGCAAGCCGGTTGACTCCGTGATTGAGCAGCTCGAACCGCTGCTGGAGGCCGGCGACATCATCATCGACGCCGGCAACTCGCACTACGAGGACACCCGCCGCCGCGAAGCCGCACTGGCCAAGAAGGACCTGCACTTCGTGGGCGTCGGTGTCTCCGGCGGCGAAGAGGGCGCCCTCAACGGCCCGTCCATCATGCCCGGCGGCTCCAAGGAATCCTACGAAGCCCTTGGCCCGCTGCTCGAAAAGATCTCCGCCAAGGTCGACGGCGAGCCTTGCTGCGCTTGGGTCGGCACCGACGGCGCAGGCCACTTCGTCAAGATGGTCCACAACGGCATCGAGTACGCCGACATGCAGGTCATCGGCGAAGCCTTCGATCTGCTGCGCTCCGGTGCCGGGATCGAGCCGGCAGAGCAGTCCAAGATTTTCACCGAGTGGAACAAGGGCGAGCTGTCATCCTTCCTGATCGAAATCTCCGCCGAGGTCCTGGGCCACGTTGACGCCAAGACCGGCAAGCCGTTCGTCGACGTCGTGGTGGACGCAGCGGGCCAGAAGGGAACGGGACGCTGGACGGTCATCTCGGCACTGGAGCTTGGCTCGCCGGTTTCCGGCATCGCCGAGTCCGTCTTCGCCCGGGCACTGTCCTCCCAGGCCGACCAGCGGAAGCTGGGCCAGGAGCTGCTCGCCGGCGAGGAAGCCGCCGTCGAAATCCCCGAGACCTTCGTTGAGGACGTCCGCCAGGCGCTCTACGCCTCCAAGCTCGTTTCCTACGCCCAGGGCCTGGACATGCTGACTTCGGCAGCCAAGGAATACAACTGGGACCTGAAGCTGGACGAGATTGCCTCGCTGTGGCGCGCCGGCTGCATCATCCGCGCCGAACTGCTCAAGGACATCACCAAGGCCTACGCTGCGGACGAGAAGCCTGCCAACCTGCTGTTCGCCCCGGCCTTCACCAAGGCCATCGCTGACGCGCTTCCGGCCTGGCGCCGCGTTGTGGCCACCGCCGTCCAGCTGGGCATCCCGGTACCGGTGTTCTCATCCTCCCTGGCGTACTACGACGGTCTGCGCCGCAAGCGCGTGGCCGCTGCCCTGATCCAGGGCCAGCGCGACCTCTTCGGTGCGCACACCTACGGCCGCGTCGACGCCGAGGGCACGTTCCACACCCTCTGGGGCGAGGACAAGTCCGAAATCGAGGCAGTGGACACCCACTAGCTTCTGCGCCACACCGGCTTTGACCGTAACGGCCGGCGCTTGCCCGATAGTCTGGGGAGCGCCGGCCGTTGCCGTTTAACGGAATCGGCCTTGCGTGCCGGCTGTCCGCCGTTGCCGTGTCCAAGGAGTGCCGCACATGTCCCAGCCAGTTGCGTTTGTCACCGGTGCGTCCACCGGCATCGGGTTCGAAGCCGCCCGGAAGCTCAGCGAACACGGGTTCACCGTGTACGCCGGGGCCCGGCGGGTCGAAAAGATGGAACCGCTGAAGGCCGGCGGAGTCAACGTCCTGGCCCTGGACGTGACCGACGAGGCGTCCATGGCAGCAGCTGTCGCGGCCATCCTGGAAGCCCACGGCAGGATTGACGTCCTGGTCAACAATGCAGGCTACGGCTCCTACGGATCGCTTGAGGAAGTGGAGCTGGCCGAGGGCAGGCGGCAATTCGAAGTCAATGTCTTCGGCCTGGCACGCATGACCCAGCTGGTGCTTCCCGCCATGCGTGCCGCAGCGCAGGGGAGGATCATCAACGTGTCCTCCATCGGCGGCAAGATGTACGAGCCCCTCGGCGCCTGGTACCACGCCACGAAGTTCGCGGTGGAAGGTCTAAGCGACTCGCTGCGGCTGGAGCTCAAACCGCACGGCATCACGGTGTCGATCATCGAACCGGCGGGGACACGGACGGAATGGGGCGGCATCTCGGGCGAGAGCCTGCTGGCAACATCCGGGCACGGACCGTACGGGGAGCAGGCGAAAATCGTCGCCGGGGCGCTGGCATCCACTTCAAGTTCAACCATGGCGACGCATCCGGGTGTGATCGCCGATGCCATTGTTCACGCCGCGACGGCGCCGCGACCGAAAACCCGCTACCCGGCCGGCAAGGGTGCCCGCGCTATCCTGACGTTGCGCAGGCTCCTGCCCGACACCGCGTTCGACGTTGTGCTGTGGACGATCTACAAGCGGTTTGCCCGCTAGATCCGGTATTCGATGTAATACTCTGCCGGGTCCACGGCGGGCTTGGTCTCCCGCTGCGCGTCGCGGTGCCGCCAGCTCGCCGGGATGCCCGTAACAATGGACTCCGGCGGTGCGTCCTTGACGACGACGGCGTTCGCCCCCACGGCGCTGTCGTTGCCGATGAGGATCGGACCCAGGATTTTGGCGCCCGCGCCGATCGTCACCCGGTCCCCGATGGTCGGGTGGCGCTTGACCTTCGCGAGGGAGCGGCCGCCGAGCGTGACGCCATGGTAAATCATGACGTCCTCACCGATCTCGGCCGTTTCGCCGATGACCACACCCATGCCGTGATCGATGAAAAAGCGGCGTCCGATGGTGGCGCCGGGATGGATCTCGATGCCGGTCAGGAACCTGGTGAGCTGCGAGATCAGCCGTGCCGGAAACCGCGTGGACGGGTTCTGCCACAGCTTGTGCGTCAGACGGTGCGCCCAGATGGCGTGCAGCCCTGAGTACGCGAAAAAGTTCTCAAAAGAACCTCGAGCCGCCGGGTCGTGGGACCGGGCGGCGTCGAGGTCTTCCTTAAGTCTTGCGAAGAAACCCACAAAGATCTTTCTACAGGAAACGGAAAGCAGCTGGCTAAGGTCTAGCCGCGGATGTCGTCATAGAGCACGGTGGAGATGTAACGCTCACCGAAGTCGCAGACCACCGCGACGATCAGCTTGCCGGCGTTCTCCGGGCGCTTTGCCAGTTCCAGGGCGCCCCAGACGATGGCGCCGGAGGAGATGCCGCCCAGGATGCCTTCCTTGACGCCGAGCTCGCGGGCGACGGCCACGGAGTCTTCCAGGGTGGCGTCCAGGACCTCGTCGTAGACGTTGGTGTCCAGGAGTTCGGGGATGAAGTTGGCGCCGAGGCCCTGGATCTTGTGCGGGCCGGGTGCTCCACCGTTGAGGATGGGGGAGTCCTTGGGTTCCACGGCAACGATCTGGACGTCCGGGTTGCGCTCCTTCAGGACCTGGCCGACGCCCGTGATGGTGCCGCCGGTGCCGATGCCGGAGACAAAGATGTCAACCTTGCCGTCGGTGTCGGCCCAGACCTCCTCAGCGGTGGTCTTGCGGTGGATCTCCGGGTTGGCTTCGTTGGCGAACTGCTGTGCCCAGATGGAGTTCTCGGTGTTGGCCACGATTTCCTGGGCCTTTTCCACGGCACCGCGCATGCCTTCGGAGCCCGGGGTCAGCACAATCTCGGCACCGAAGGCGCGGAGCATGACGCGGCGTTCGGTGGACATGGTTTCCGGCATGGTCAGGATGACCTTGTAGCCGCGGGCTGCGCCCACCATGGCCAGCGCGATGCCGGTGTTGCCCGAGGTGCCTTCGACGATGGTTCCGCCGGGCTTCAGCGCGCCCGACTTCTCCGCAGCGTCGATGATGGCGACGCCGATACGGTCCTTGACGCTGTTGGCCGGGTTGTAGAACTCAAGCTTGACCGCAACGGTGGCGTCAAGGCCTTCAGTCAGGCGGTTGAGCTTGACCAGCGGGGTGCCGCCCACCAGTTGTGTTACATCGTCGTAGATCCGTGCCATGTGTACTTGCGCCTATCTCTCAGGAGGGAATACTTTGGTCAGCCTAACGATGGGGTCAGCGCCCCTGCTAAGCATTAAGCCATGCAGAGTAATATTTCCGCGCCTTGGCCAGCTTCGGGTTAATAATGACCTGGCAATACCCCTGCTCCGGGAACTTGGCGTAGTAGTTCTGGTGAATGTTCTCCGCCGGATAGAACACAGGGAGCCGGCTGACCTCTGTCACAATCGGCCGGGACCACAGGGCCTGGTTCCGTTCGATCGCCTCCTCGAAGAGGATTTTCTCCTCGGTGGTCTCATAGAACATTGACGAGCGGTACTGCGTTCCGACGTCGTACCCCTGGCGGTTGAGCGTGGTGGGGTCGTGCAGGGCGAAGAACATGTCCAGGATGACCTCGGCCGGGATGACATCCTCATCGAAGGTCACAGCAACCACCTCGGCGTGCCCGGTGGTGCCGGAACAGACAGAGTAGTAGTCGGGGTGGCGTTCATGGCCGCCGGTGTATCCCGAAACCACCGACGAGACGCCCATCGTTTTCTGGTAGACGGCGTCCAGGCACCAGAAGCAACCCCCGCCAAGCACAAAAGTTTTCATGTCCTCTTCAATGGTTCGCACGCGCCAATGATTCCCCCAGCCCACCCTAGGGTCATATGCCGCTCAGAGGCCAGAGCCGACTGTAGGGTAAAAGTATGAGTATGGAACCTGTGAACAGTGACGTTGCAGCGGAACCGGAAGAAGCTCCCGACGCCGCCGGGTCACCCGCCGTTGCAACGCTGGGGCAACTCATGCTGGCCGTGGAGGAGCTCTGGCCGGAGTCCCTTGCAGAGGCATGGGACGAGGTGGGGCTCGTGGCCGGCCATCCGTCAGCTGAAGTCACGCGCGTCATGTTCGCCGTGGATCCCACACTAGAGGTCATTGACGAGGCCATCGAATGGGGCGCGGAACTGCTCATCACGCATCACCCGCTGCTGCTCAAAGGCGTCACCTCGGTGGCCGCCAACACAGCCAAGGGCCGGGCGGTCCACCGCCTGATCGAGTCCGGCACGGCACTGCTGACGGTCCATACCAACGGAGACTCAGCGGTGGGCGGCGTTTCCGACGTCCTTGCCGACGCCCTGGGACTGCAGAACGTGGCGCCACTGACCCCGGCAGCCGACGGCCTTCCGGAGGAAGGCATCGGGCGCGTTGGGGACCTTAACGAGCCCATGACGCTGGGCGATTTCGCCGCGCGGGTCTTCGGCATCCTTCCCTCGGTGGCCGGCGGCGTGCGCGTCTCCGGGGACAAGGACGGTCTGGTGCAGCGGGTTGCCGTGTGCGGCGGGGCCGGGGATTCCCTCTTCGACGAGGTCAGGGCCAGCAACGCGGACCTTTACATCACCGCCGACTTGCGCCACCACCCGGCCTCCGAAGCCAGGGAGGCGGCGGTGAACGGCCGCCCCTACCTCATCGATGTCTCGCACTTTGCCAGTGAATGGCTGTGGCTCCCGGCTGCCGCCGAGGCGCTGGGCAACGTGCTCGCGGACCAGGGCCTCGACGTCGAAATCAAGGTCAGCACCACCAACAGCGACCCGTGGGACTTCATACTGACTCCCGGCTAAGCCTGGCGCGCGAAGTCCATGGCAGGGCCCATGCCAGCGAGGGGCCCGCACCGAGCGCAGCGAGGTTTGGGAACCGGTGGGGATGCGTAGCGAGGCTGGGGAGCGCGTTAGGCGCTAGAGTCTAGAAGACCCCATAGGGGTGCCGGCCAAGGGCCGGATGGGATCAAGCGGAGGTAAAACGTGGCCAAGGCAGCACCGGCGGAACAATTGAAGTTGCTCGAGCTCCAGGGCCTCGATGCCCGGCTGAAGTCACTGTCGAACCGCCGCCGCAGTCTTGAAACCGATCCGCGGATCACCGACCTCGAAGCGGCCCTGAGTGTTGCCAACGGGGAACTGGGCGCCGCGAAACTCGCCGTCCACGATGCCGAAGCCGAACTGAAGCGGGCCGAGGCGGATGTGGAGCAGGTGGCAACCCGGATTGAACGGGACGAGGCCAGGCTCAACAGCGGCACCGGTCTCTCCAAGGATCTCGTTGCCCTGCAGAAGGACATCGCCTCGCTGAACAAGCGGCGCTCGGACCTGGAGGACGTCGAACTGGAGGTCCTGGAGCGGCTGGATGTCCTGCGCGAACGGCAGGCGGCCCAGCAGAGCATCGTGGACGATATCCAGGGCTCGTTCGGCGGGATCCGGGCCGAACTCGACGAGCAGTTGGCGGAGGTCAACGCTGAGGAGACCGTACTTCGCAGCCAAAGAGCAGAGTTCGCCGCAGGGCTGGACGCCGGAGTGCTGGCTGTTTACGAAAAGACGCTGGCTCGGCGCGGCGTGGGCGCGGCGCGGCTCTTCCACGGAACGTCGGAAGGCTCGGGCATGCAGCTGAGCCCCGGCGACCTGGCCGAGATCAAGGCCGCCGCCGAGGATGACATCGTGTTCTGCCCGGACTCCGGCTGCATCCTGGTGCGCTCCGCCGAGTGGGTCTGACGCAACTAACTTGCAGTTGATGCCGTTCTGGGCTCTCAAAACGGCATTGACTGCCAGCCGGTTGGGTCAGCCCGGCAGGACGATGTTGAGGGCGTGGGCCTTGCGCGCCGTGCCCGGAACGAGTTCGGCCTGCCACTTCTCGGCTGCCGCCTTCCGCAGCTGCTCCGGCGTCGCCGGGGCTTTGCCGCGCCGCGTCAGCAGGTGCCGGGCCAGCTCGCCCCGGGTGTGCTTGGCAAAGTGGCTGACCACCTTGCGCGCGCCGTTCACCTCCGTGAATACATTGACCGTCACGGTGTCGGCCGGCGGGGGAGTCCAGGCGGCCGCGTAGGTGCTGGACCGGCAATCGACCAGGAGCTCGCCGCCGGCAATTTCGCCGAGGGCGTCGGTCAGCTGCGGTTTCCAGAATGAGGCAAGGCGTCCGACGTCGGGCAGTGCTGTTGACATGGACAGCCGGTAGGCGGGCACTGAGTCTGCGAACCGGATGGCGCCCCACAGTGCGGAGATGACCAGCACCGACTCATCCGCCCGGCGCCGCTGCGCCGGCGTCATCGACTTGTAGCCGAGGGCGTCGTACAGCACGCCGGAGTACACCTGGTGCGCCGGCGCCGCCGGTTCGGCGTGGAGCCGCGTGTTGCGTTCGACGTCGTCCTTGAGCGAGGCTCCGACGCCCAGCAGGGCGAGGGCATCCTCATGTGCGCTGACTGTCCCCAGCGCATCGAGCACCTTCGCCCGGTAGGTATTCAGCACAGGGAAACTCAACGAAGCCCAGTCCATGGCGTCTCCACGGACGGCCGGAGTCTTGCCTTCGGATGGGGGGAGCAGAATCAGCACCGTACGATCTTACCGGCCGGGTGCGGGATCAGCTGAAGGGCGGGATCGATTGACGGCGGGGGCTCAGCCCAGGGAACGGCCCAGGAAGTCCAGCACGTCCGGCAGGACGGACCGCCAGTACAAGGCGTCGTGGCCGCCGGGCTGAAAACCGCCCTCTACCCTGCCGGGAAGTCCCGAACGGTACTTGTGCACCGTAGGGGCAAGATTGTCCTCACTGCCGCAGTCGATCCTTTTGGGAATCGCCGCAAGTCTCGGCCGGAGCGCAAAAACGTCGTTCGCCCTGAAATCGGCCGGGCCGTCGAAGGCGCCCTCCATGCCCTCTTCGTAGCTGGACCAGACGGCCGGGCTCATGGCCGCAACGGCGCGAACTCCGGACACCCTGCCCCGGGATGCCAGGAGGAGCGCGCCGAACCCGCCCATCGACGTGCCGAAGATGCCGACCTTTCCGAGGTCAAGCCCCTGGTCGCCCAGGAACGGCAGGAACTCCTGCACCAGCATCGACTGCGTGTCGCTGCCGTCGGCGCGGGCATGCCACCAGGAATCGCCGCCGTCCACGGCGGCGACCGCAAAGGACGGGCCGCCGTCGTCCAGGTGACGCTGCAGGGCCCGGTCCGCCGCGAGGTCGCCCAACAGAACCTCACTGCTGCCGCCCAGCCCGTGCAGGAACACAGCCACCGGCAGCAGCTGGCCCGCCTCGTCCGGAAGCGGCACGGCCAAGGACCAGTGCGTGGTGACCGACGGACGGAAGCGGGAGACAAATGCCCCTGTCCGGGTCGACACCGTGGAAGGCGGCGATGGGGGAGCCGGCGGAACGGCCGCCGTCGTTGCTCCCGGCGAAGTAGGTGTTCCGGCCGAATCGGGCAGGGAACTGGACGTCGCGGGGCCGGGAACAGGTGGCGGCGGCGCCGTGCAGGCGGATGCCGAGGTCAGACCGGCAGCGACACCTGCCAAATGCAGCAAGCGTCGCCGTGTGAAGGACGGCTGGTCCATTTCCCGATTTTAGACCCCGCGCCGGGCGCGTGTCCGGGTCCGCGCGAATGCCCGTAAACTGGACTGCGGATGGGTTGACCAGGCGGCCGCGCGCCACGCAAGTGGCTCGAGGAACGTCCGGGCTCCACAGGGCAGGGTGGTGGGTAACGCCCACTCGGGGTAACCCGCAGGCCAGTGCCACAGAAAACAGACCGCCTGCGTCGCGCCGGTTTGAAAGCGGCACGAAGCAGGTAAGGGTGAAACGGTGGTGTAAGAGACCACCAGCTTCCCGGGTGACCGGGAAGGCTAGGTAAACCCCACCCGGAGCAAGGCCAGACAGGACACGTTTGAGGGCTGCCCGCCCGAGTGTCCGGGTAGGCCGCTGGAGGGCGCCGGCAACGGCGCTCGTAGATGGATGGCCGCTACTCCCGCGCCGGCAACAGCGCGGGAGCACAGAACCCGGCGTATCGGTCAACCCATCCACTCAAAGCCGGCAGCAGGTTGGACCGTCATGCTGCGTCCTGGCCGGCGACTCCGTGAGCGGGACAGTCCGGGTTGGTGGGGCGGGGATGCTGCGGACTGTACCGCCAGGGTGCACACGTGCATCCGGGTGTCCGGTTGGTTGGGCGCTGCCATGCACTCCCGGCTCCGAGGGCGACCATTTCATACATCATTTGGCCTTTCTTTCGCAGACGGCATATTTACGAGTGCATCGCCGTCAGGGCCGTCAGCTTATGGCCCCCCGAAGGCGTGCGGATAGTGGTTGCCGGGATTGCGTCGATAACAATCCGGCATCCCGGGCGACAGGCATCACACCCGGTGTGAGTGATTTCACGGGCTCCGGGGCAAGAGAAGCCCCCGGGCGCGCCTAGAATGGATGGTGAACGTAGAAGTTCTACCGCCGGATCTGCGTTCGCAGCCGGCGGTTTTTCTTTGCACGGTCAACGGCATCCGGGGTGGACCGAAACCCTGCCGGTGCCAGCTTGCCCTGGATAACTTCCAGTGGCCGCCATCCGGTTTACGAGGACGTAGCCGGTTGAACCAAGGAAGGTAGTTCTGTGAGCCAGACGTCAGATTCTTGTCTTGATACGTGGATGGGCCGTGAGGCGCTCGCCGAGGCCATGATCCCGGTTATCGGCCGGCTGTACCGTGAAAACAACGTGGTTACCTCCATCCACGGACGCAGCCTGATCAACAAGTCCACCATGAACATCCTGAAGGCGCACCGCTTTGCGCGCCGGATGAGCAAGGATGAGCTGCTCCTCGAGGAGACGGCACCGCTGCTGAACACGCTGGCGCAGCTGGACCTGGGTGCCGCTGCCATCGACATCGCCCGTCTGAACCAGAAGTTCAAGTCCGACGGCGGCGATCTGACTCTGGAGGAATTCCTCCGCGCCGAGCTGGCTGAGGTAGTGGGCAAGCGCGGCGCCGACGACCGCACCAGCACCGACGTCGTGCTCTACGGCTTCGGCCGCATCGGCCGCCTGCTGGCGCGCCTGCTCATCGAAAAGGCGGGCGGCGGCCACGGCCTGCGCCTGCGCGCCATCGTGGTCCGGCGCGGCTCCGACAACGACCTGGCCAAGCGGGCAAGCCTGCTGCGCCGCGACTCCGTTCACGGTTCCTTTGAAGGAACCATCAAGGTGGACACCGACGCCAACACCATCACGGCCAACGGCGTCCAGGTCCAGGTCATCTACTCGGACAACCCGGCAACGATCGACTACACCGCCTACGGCATCAAGGACGCCCTCGTGGTGGACAACACCGGCCGCTGGCGCGACGCCGAGGGTCTCGGCCAGCACCTGCTGAGCAAGGGCGTGTCGCGGGTGCTCCTGACCGCGCCGGGCAAGGGTGACCTGAAGAACATCGTGCACGGCATCAACCACCGCGACATCACGGACGCGGACCGGATCGTGACGGCCGCCTCCTGCACCACCAATGCCATCACCCCGGTCCTGAAGGCCCTCAACGACAAGTACGGCGTGATCCACGGCCACGTGGAGACCGTTCACTCGTTCACGAACGACCAGAACCTGATCGACAACTTCCACAAGGGCGACCGCCGCGGACGCTCCGCCGCCCTGAACATGGTGATCACCGAAACCGGCGCCGCCAAGGCTGTGGCCAAGGCTCTCCCGGAACTGCAGGGCAAGCTCACCGGCAGCTCCATCCGCGTCCCCACCCCGGACGTGTCCCTGGCTGTCCTGAACCTCAGCCTGGAACACGGCACCACCAAGGACGAGGTCAACAACTACCTGCGCGAGATGTCGCTGCACTCTGAGCTGCGCAAGCAGATCGACTACATCGACTCCCCGGAGGTCGTCTCCACCGACTTCGTCGGTTCCCGCCGTGCCGGCATCGTGGACGGCCTCGCCACCATCGCCAACGACAAGAACCTGGTCGTCTACGTCTGGTACGACAACGAGTTCGGCTACAGCTGCCAGGTGGTCCGCGTCATGGAGGAAATGGCAGGGGTCAACCCGCCGACCTTCCCGGCCAAGGATTCCGCAAAGGACGCTGCCCCGGTCCTGGCCGTGGCAGCCCCGGTCTAACCGAAGCGTTCCGTCAGCCCCGCCGGCACACCTGTGCCGGCGGGGCTGACCCGTTCCCGGGAACTTCCCGGGCAATTCTATGGAATCAGCCGGTAAACGGGCACAAACTTGTGTCATGGAACAGAACCCGACACTCCAGCATGAGACAACCCTGGAACATGCCCTCGAAGTTGCCAAGGCCAACCAGAAAGAAGCCCAACGGCTTCTGGACCAGGCCCGCACTTCACATGCGGCAGGGGAGATCGGCGATGACAGGGTGGCCCAGCTGGAGCGGCTGCTTGATCTCGCCAACACCGATCTTCATCGGGTCATGCGCGAGCAGTAGGCCACCCGCCCTCCACTGGGCACCTGTCCTCCACACTGTGGATACCCGCACAGCGCCGGCCGGTTTCGCCTAGGCTCCTGGATGTGTACCCGCATCCTGACCCGGAGCCCTGGCGCCCCGAGGCGTGCCTGTGAGCATCAGCTGGGCCGGCTACCGGCGCGCCCGGCGTAAATCCCGGCAGGCGTGGGCGGTGCTCGGTGTCGCCGCGGCAGCGGTGGTCGCCGCCACTGTGTGGTTTTTTGCGGCAGGCCAGTTCATCGCCGCCGAGCCCGCCGTGTCCGGGCCCAGCGAGGCTCCGGTATTCGATGCCGCCTGGATGAAGCCCGTGACGCCCCCGTACCCGGTGCCGCGGGGCAGCGCGGCCGCTGCGCTGGGAGCCCTGGCGGTTAAGGGCAGGGCAGGGCATCCGGCAGCGACTACGACCGGTCCGCCTTCGGCCAGGCCTGGCAGGACGCCGACCACAACGGCTGCGACACCCGCAACGACATCCTGCGCCGGGACCTTCACGACGTTGCGTTCACCAAGGGATCAAAGTGCAAGGTTGCCGCCGGCACCATGCATGAGCCGTACGTGGGGCTGGTGGTCAGGTTCGTCCGCGGGGCAGATTCCAGCAAGGACGTGCAGATCGACCACGTCGTCGCGCTGGGCGACGCCTGGCAGAAGGGGGCCCAGCAACTGACGCCGCAGCAGCGGCAGAACCTCGCCAACGATCCGCTCAACCTCATCGCCGCGGACGGTGACGCCAACCAGGAGAAAAGCGCGTCTGACGCCGCCACCTGGCTGCCGAAGAACAAGGCGCTTCGGTGCCACTATGTGGCGCGGCAGATCTCGGTGAAGGCAGCGTACGGCCTCTGGGTCACGCAGCCGGAAAAGGACGCCATGGCCCGCGTGCTGGCTTCATGCCCGCAGCAGCAGACGGTGGTGCCCGGGTAGGGCCTCAGCGGCAGGAAGAGCGCCGGTATCAGTGGCCGAACGGGTCCGGGTCCACGCCCGGCATCCAGGTCAGGCCCGGGACGCCCCAGCCGCTCTTCTTGGCCTGCTTCATCGCCTTGCGGGCATACCTGTCGATGAGCCGGTTGACGTACAGCTTGCCGTCCAGATGGTCGTATTCGTGCTGGATGATGCGGGCAAACCAGCCGGTCGCCTCGAAATCCACTGGCTTTCCGTGCCCGTCAAAGCCCTGCACGCGTACCCATTCGGCACGCTTGAGCGGATACTGCCCACCGGGGAAGGAGAGGCAGCCCTCCACCTCCTCGTCCGGATCCGGCAGCGCCCCGGAGACCTTGGAGAGGGTCAGCACAGGATTCACCACGACGCCGGCCGGGGGAGCGCCGTCCTCGTTCTCGAACTTGTACACGAAGATCCGCTTGCCCACGCCGATCTGCGGCGCGGCCAGTCCCACGCCGTTCGCCATGTCGTTCGTTTCGAACATGTCGGCAATCAGCTGGCGGAGCCCGTCGTCGAACTCCTCCACTTCAGCAGCCCGGCGGTGCAGCACCGGCTCACCCCAGATGGTGATGGGCAGAACGGTCATGTCAGGGAATTTCCTTCGGCGCTTTGCCGGGGCGAGCCGGCAGGGGGTGGAAACCAACAAAGGCCGCACCGGATAACCGGTACGGCCTTTGTTGCTGGCCGGCAATAAACTGCCGTCCTCGGTGCGGGTGAGCGACGGGGGTTGAACCCGCGACCTCCTGGACCACAACCAGGCGCTCTGCCAACTGAGCTACGCCCACCATGTGCCCTGCGGACCGTCCGGTTTCCCGGCCTTCCGAAAAGGCAACGACATATAGCTTACCTGCTGTTGGGGGATGCTTTTGCCACTTTTGGCTGTTTCGGCAAAATTTCCCTCAAACGTGGCGCAGATTACTTTCCGGGCTGCTCCGCTGCTTACTTTCCGGGCTGCTCCGCAGCGGTCGGCGTCAGGCCTTCCGCTGCCGGCTGGCCGACCGCGGAGGGCGACGACGAGATGCGCTGGGAGATCTTCTGGGCCGTGGCGCTGTCCGGTCCCGGTGCGGGCACGAAGACGGCGTCGCGGTAGTACCGGAGTTCGTCGATGGAATCCTTGATGTCCCCGAGGGCGCGGTGGCCGCCGAGCTTCGCCGGCGCCTGGAAGTAGGCGCGCGCATACCAGCGCCGGGACAATTCCTTGATGGTGCTGACGTCGATGATGCGGTAGTGCAGGTGCTCCACCACCGAGGGCATGTCCCTGGCGAGGAAGACCCGGTCCGTTCCCACCGAGTTGCCGGCGAGGGGCGCCTTGCGGGGGTCGGGGACCCACTTGCGGATGTAGTCCAGCACCAGGGTCTCCGCCTCTGCCATTGTTTTGCCGGCCGGAAGCTCGGTCAGCAGGCCTGACCGGGTGTGCATGTCCCGGACGAAGTCGTTCATTTGCGCGAGGGCGGCGTCGTCCGGCTTGATCACCACGTCCACCCCGTCGCCGAGGATGTTGAGTTCGGAGTCGGTCACCAGGGCCGCGACCTCGATCAGGGCGTCGTTGACGCTGTCGAGGCCGGTCATTTCGCAGTCGATCCAGACGATGCGTTCGTTAGTAATAGGCACCTGTTCAGCCTACCGTTCAGCCGCGTGCAAGCCTTGGAGAGGCGCTCCGGTGCTAACATTTCGGGTACGTGGCAACGCCACCTTGCGCCGCCGTGTCCCCGGCGACGCCCATTTTGGCTGGCCGCTCAGCTTGGCTGCAGATGGGGCAGCACGCCCACATGAGATATGCCTAAAGAGATAGGCGCAGAAGAGATTGGACGATCCTGAGATGACGGCGCCTGTGCCTGCGATAGGGGAAACGGCCACCGGCGCTTCCACGGACCCGGCCGGCCCGGAAGTGGACAACCCGCGCTCCCCGATCCTCTCCGGCTTCATCGGTTCCATGTTCCTGCTCGTCGGCTCCCTCGGCGTCGGGTGGCTGGCGCCCGGCTCGGAGCTGCGGCGGATGCCGCTGTTCATCTGGATGCGCACCGAGGCGTTCGGCGTCGGGCTGTCCATTGTGCTGCTTGCGGTGGGCGGCATGCTGCTGGTCCGGGCATGGCTCAGGCTTGGCCAGCACATCCACGTGTGGGGCCGGGAGGCCCGCAGAGCCACCCTGCAGGCCGTCGTCGCGTGGGGCCTTCCCATGATGTTCACCGTCCCGCTGTTCAGCCGGGACGTCTACGCGTACATCGGCCAGGGCCGGCTGATGGTGGAGGGCTTCAACCCGTACGAGAACGGCATCTCGGCGCTGTCCAACTACTTCCAGCTGGGCGCGGACAAGATGTGGACCGAGGCCCCGGTTCCCTACGGCCAGGTGTTTTTGTGGATCGAGCAGTTCGTGGTCTGGTCCACCAACGTCCACCCGGAAGCCAGCATCATGCTGTTCCGCCTGGCCGCTCTGGTGGGTGTGGTGCTCTGCATCGTCTACGTCCCCAAGCTTGCCGAACTGCACGGGGTCAACCCGCACCGTGCCCTGTGGCTGACGGCGGCGAATCCGCTCTTCCTGACCAACTTCATCGCCAGCGTCCACAACGATTCGCTCATGATCGGGCTCGCCCTCGCCGGCCTGTACTACTGCGCAACGCGGCGGGTCATTTTCGGCATTGTCCTCGTGACGGCCTCCATCGCGGTGAAACCGATCACCGTGGTGTTCCTTCCGTTCATCGGCCTGCTGTGGGCCGGCAAGGGGGCCAGCTGGCCCCGGAAGTTCGTGTTCTGGGGCCTGACGGCCGGGATCAGCCTTGCCCTGCTCTACGCAATGAGCCTGGTCAACGGCTTCGGGTTCGGCTGGATCAATGGCCTTTCGGCGCCCGGCAGCGTCTGGATCTGGTACGCCCCCGTGGGGCTGCTCGGCCTGGTGGTCGCATCCATCGCCAACGCGTTCAGCCTGGACGGCTGGGGGCTGGCCAAATGGGTGTACGACGCCGGCAAGCTCCTTGCCGTGGGCATCGTCGGCTGGCAGATTTTCCGCGGTGAACATGACCGCCTCATGCGCCGCCTGACGCTCGCCTTCGCGGCTGTTGTGGTGCTGGCGCCCATGATCCAGTCCTGGTACGTGGTGTGGCTGATCCCGCTGTTCGCCGTCACGGGCATCCGTGACGACTGGCAGGTCAAGGCCCTGTACTTCATCGTTTCGTTCTTCATGGTCTATGCCATCTCGGACCAGCTGGAAGTCTTCCCCTACCTGCAGACGGACGACCTGGGCCTCGCCCTGGCGCTGGCCCGCAACGCAGCCGCGATCATCGCCCTGCTGTTTGCGCTGTACCTGATCTTTCTGGACCGCAGCACCAAGCTGCTCTTCAGCAAGGCGGACCAGCCTGTCACGGTACGCCCCGTTATCTGACCTGCTGGTTTTTCAGGGCTTCCCTGCGTGAGAGCGGGCTGAGCGACGGCCCGTTCCGTGCCACAAATTCCAGGACCCATTCCGGGTCGGTTTTGGCGTACTCACGCAGCGCCCACCCGATGGCCTTGCGGATAAAGAATTCCCTGTCGGCCATGTTCGCCTCGATGACGGCGGTGAGCAGGCCGGTGTCCGTCTGCCCTTTGGCTCCCAGCTGGGCCGTAATCGACGCCCGCCGGATCCAGAAGTCCCCATCGACGCTCCATTGGAGCAGTACGCGGGTAAGTTCCTCCCGGTGGGCCTTGAGCAGTGCGCCGATCCGGTGGGTGACCCCGTCCACATAGTCCCAGGATGAGCCCGTTCGGATGATCTCCTCATACACCGGAAGCATCAGCGGGTCTCCGGCCACGCTCCGCAGCCCGGTCAGGTCGATCGCAGCGTAGCGTTCCTCGCGGTAGCGGGCGTCCCGCCACAGGGCAAGCACCGTTGACCTCAGGTCGTCGGCGGTTTCAAAGGGATGGGCGGCGGCCACGGCCTTGGCCGTTCTGCGCACGTCCGGCACGCGGACGCCAAGGGATGGTGTTGCGGACTTCATGTAGGCCTGCGCCGCGGCGCCGCGGACGGGATCTGCCGCCGCCCGCAGTTCGGAGCGAATCAACGCCAGGACTGCTTCGTTTGCCATGCTGCTCGTCCGCGTCATCCCACCTGCAGGCGCACAACGGCGCGCCCCGGTACAGCGTCGCTGACCACGTCAAACCCGGCGGCCAGGAACAGCCCGAGTGTGCCAGGGTAAAGGTCCGCCGGTCCGGCCTTCGGCCGTTGCGCAGGATCCACCGGATACCCCTCCACGACGGCGGCACCGTTGGCATGCGCGTGGTCGACGGCGGCAGCGAGCAGGGCGGCGGCCACGCCGCTGCGCCGGTGGCCGGGTGCGACGACGAAACAGCTCACCGACCACACGCTCCCGGCGCCGCTGTCATCCTCTGTGACTGCCGCGCCGGCAGCCTTGAACACCTGGGAACGGAGGATCCGCGGGTAACACCCGCGCGGCTCCACGGCGCACCAGCCGACGGCGGAACCACTCCGGTACGCCAGGACCCCCGGTGCCGGCCCGCCGCCGTCGAACTTGTCTTTCAGCTGTGCCTTGCGGTCAGTCGGAGGCGTGGCAGCGAAGCCGCGGCCCCGGGCAGGGCAAAGAAGCGGCACCAGCAGCGTGAGGGCTCACCGCGGACGCCGAACAGCTGCTCCACGGCCGGCCACTCGGCGGCCGCGGTGGTGATACCGCCTGCTGCCTCCTGTGCAGGCTCTGTCATGGCCGCCTTTCCATGCTGGGGGGACTGTCCGGCTGCGGGACTGTCTTGGCTGAAACTTATGTGGCCGGTTCGCCGGCCGGCTCGGTACTCCGGCGGAGCGTCACTTCGCCGGTGACCCCGACGGTGGCGGCGGCCGTTGGGCCGGAACCCGCGACGGGCACTGCCAGCCTGCCGATCTCCTCCAGGGGCAGGCGGACAGTGGAGAGGGCGGGCCGGAAGTCGCGCAGGGTTTCGATGTCGTCAAACCCGGCGATGGCGGCGTCCCGAGGGATCCGGAGCCCCTTGGAGCGCAGCGCGGCGGTGGCCCCGATCGCCATGACGTCGTTGACGGCGAAGATACAGAGCCGGGGGTATCCGGCGTCAGGACCGGCCCCTCGGCTGCCGCCAGGCGCGCTGATGCGGGCTGTGAGTTCCAGGCCCGCCTCGTATCCGCCTGTGCGGTCGAATCCGGTGTGCAGGACGTCCGCCGGCGGCAGCCCGGCGTCCGCCAGACCTCGCTGGAAGCCGCGTACCCGGTCGTCGGAGGTCAGGAGCCCTTCCGGACCGGCAATGATCACGAACTCCCCGGCGTGCGAGGCGGCCAGTTCCCGGGCGAGTGCGGCCGCGAGATCCTCGTTGGGAACCTCAACCACGTGATAGCCCTCGTCGGATTCGGCGCCCACCACGGCGTGGCCCACCACGCCCACCCGGCCGCCGTTGCGGCAGTAGCGGTCGAGCTCGGCGGCCAGTTCGGCGTTGCCCTGCCTGTCGGACGTCCGTGTAGACCGCGACCCGGCGATCACTATCGAGTCGGCCCGGCGCGCGGCAAACGCTGCCACTGCCGCCCGCTCGTCGGCGGGGCTTCCCGCCGTGGTGGCCAGCAGCACCATCTTGTTCTGGTGCCGGGCGGCGGTCTGGACGCCGCGGGCGATGGCCGAGAAGTAGGGGTCGGCAATGTCGTGCACGATGAGCCCGATGAGGCCGGAGCTTGACTTGGCGAGGCCCTGGGCCTGGGCGTTGGGGATGTACCCCAGGGAGTCAGCGGCCTTCCGGACGCGCTCTGCGATGTCCGGCCCGGGGGTCCTGGCCGAACCGTTCAGGACCCGGCTGGCGGTGGCAGGGGAGACTCCGGCCAGGCGGGCTACTTCGGTCAGCGTGCTTGCAGCCACAGGCGCAACTCCTCTTCAACAGGCCCCAGCCTCGGGAAACTCGGCTGATGCCCACATTATCGCAGTTGCAGAAAAGTCAGGAAAGCGCTTGCCAGATTGGCTCCGGTTCTGCACTATAGAAGCAGCGGGAATGCGCTTTCCCGATTCACTATCCACCACGACTGAATGAGGACTCATGGGCTTCGAAACAAAGACGATCCGTATCGCCATGAACGGCATTACCGGCCGGATGGGCTACCGCCAGCACCTGCTGCGCTCCATCCTCCCGATCCGCGACGCCGGCGGCTTCACCTTGGAGGACGGCACCAAAGTCCAGGTCGAGCCGATCCTCGTCGGCCGCAACGAAGCGAAAATCCGCGAACTGGCAGAGCTCCACAAGATTTCGGAATGGACCACCGACCTTGACGGCGTGATCAACGATCCCACTGTCGACGTTGTCTTCGATGCCTCCATGACCAGCCTGCGGGCGGCGACCCTGAAGAAGGCCATGTCGGCCGGCAAGCACATTTTCACCGAGAAGCCGACGGCGGAAACCCTGGAGGAAGCCATCGAGCTGGCCCGCATCGGCAAGGAAGCCGGGGTCACCGCCGGCGTCGTGCACGACAAGCTGTACCTCCCCGGCCTGGTCAAGCTGCGCCGCCTGGTGGACGAAGGATTCTTCGGCCGGATCCTGTCCATCCGCGGCGAATTCGGCTACTGGGTCTTCGAAGGCGACGTGCAGGCGGCCCAGCGCCCGTCCTGGAACTACCGCAAGGAAGACGGCGGCGGAATGACCACGGACATGTTCTGCCACTGGAACTACGTCCTGGAAGGCATCATCGGCAAGGTCAAGAGCGTCAACGCCAAGACCGCCACCCACATCCCTGCGCGGTGGGACGAGGCAGGCAACGAGTACAAGGCAACTGCCGACGACGCCTCGTACGGCATCTTCGAACTGGTTACCCCGGGCGGTGACGACGTCATCGGCCAGATCAACTCCTCCTGGGCCGTCCGGGTCTACCGTGACGAACTGGTGGAGTTCCAGATCGACGGCACGCACGGCTCCGCCGTCGCCGGTTTGAACAAGTGCGTCGCGCAGCAGCGCGCGCACACGCCCAAGCCTGTCTGGAACCCGGACCTTCCGGTCACCGAATCCTTCCGCAGCCAGTGGCAGGAAGTCCCGGCGAACGCGGAGCTGGACAACGGCTTCAAGCTGCAGTGGGAAGAGTTCCTGCGCGACGTCGTCGCCGGCCGCGAGCACCGCTTCGGGCTGCTCTCCGCCGCCCGCGGCGTGCAGCTTGCCGAACTCGGCCTGCAGTCCAGCGACGAACGCCGCACCATCGACATCCCGGAGATCACGCTCTGATGACGTCACTGATCCTTCCCACATCCGACGGCGGAACCCGGGAGTACCGCCTCCGCTCCGCCACCACCTGGGCCAAACCGACGGCACCGCTGACATCCCGCCGGGCGTACGCGGCCGCCCACGTCATCCCCGAGGTCACCGCCGACAACACCCCCGGCGCCCCGGCACGTCTCGACTGGGAGGCCACCCTGGCCTACCGGCACGAACTCTGGTCCTACGGGCTGGGTGTTGCAGACGCGATGGACACCGCCCAGCGCGGCATGGGCCTGGACTGGCCCGCCACCCAGCAGCTCATCAAGCGCACCGGGGCGGAGGCGG
Source organism: Arthrobacter globiformis NBRC 12137 (assembly GCF_000238915.1). GTDB lineage: Bacteria > Actinomycetota > Actinomycetes > Actinomycetales > Micrococcaceae > Arthrobacter > Arthrobacter globiformis. The sequence goes on from NZ_BAEG01000074.1 coordinate 20,590, forward strand.
CCTCCGTGGTCTCCGCCGGCGGGACCGCCACGGCCGGCATGACGGTCCGGGACCTCGTGTCCTGCGGTGCCGGCACCGACCAGCTGGATCTCGCCACACTGCCCTCCGGCGAAGCCGGCCTGCAGGCTGTCCTCGCCGCCTACCGCGAGCAGGCCGCCGTCGTCAGCGAGGCCGGACCCAAGGTGATCCTCATGGCCTCCCGGGCACTGGCCCGGGTGGCGTCCGGTCCCGAGGACTACGTGAAGGTCTACTCCACGCTGCTGCAGGAGGCCGACCAGCCCGTCATCCTGCACTGGCTCGGCACCATGTTCGACCCCGCACTGGCCGGCTACTGGGGCTCGGACGACGTCTCCGTGGCCACGGAGACCTTCCTTTCGCTCATCCGCGAGAATGCGGACAAAGTGGACGGCGTTAAGGTCTCCCTGCTGGACGCGTCGCATGAGGTGGCGCTGCGGGCAGCTCTTCCCGAAGGTGTCCGCCTCTACACCGGCGACGACTTCAACTACCCGGAACTGATCGACGGCGACGGCACCCTCCACTCGGATGCCCTGCTGGGGATCTTCGCGGCAATCTATCAGGCCGCGTCCGCGGCGCTGCAGAGCTATGACGCCGGAGAGGCCGCCAAAGCGCGTGCCATCCTGGATTCCACCCGGGAGCTGGGCAAGCACATCTTCAGTGCCCCCACGTTCTACTACAAGACCGGGATCGCCTTCCTGTCCTGGCTCAACGGCAAGCAGCCCGGATTCCAGATGGTTGGCGGGCTGCATTCGGGCCGCTCCGTGGTGCACCTGGCGAAGACCTTTGAACTGGCCGACGAAGCAGGGTTGCTGAAGGACCCTGCGCTCGCAGCGTTCCGGATGTCCGATTTCCTTCGCATCAACGGAGTGGGAGTATGACCTTCAATTCAGAACCGTCCCCTTTTTCACGGCTATCGCTCAACAGTGCCACCACCAAGAAGTGGACGCTCGCCGAGGCTGTTGACGGCTGCGCCCGTGCAGGCATTCCCGCCATCGGGCCCTGGCGGGACATCGTGGCCGACGCAGGGCTGGACAAGGCGGCGAAGCTGATCAGGGACGCCGGGCTGCGGGTTTCCTCGCTGTGCCGCGGCGGGTTCCTCACGGCTCCGGACGCCGACGGCCAGGCGGCGGCACTCGCCGACAACAGGGCCGCGGTCCTTGAGGCAGTTGCCCTCGACACGCAGGAACTGTTCCTCGTGGTCGGGGGTCTGGCGGCGGGGGAGAAGGACGTCGTGGCTGCCCGCCAGCGCGTGGCCGACCGGCTCGGGGACCTCGTCCCGTTCGCCGTCGAGCACGGCGTCCGGCTGGTGCTGGAACCCCTGCACCCCATGTACGCCGCCGACCGCGCGCTCATCTCCACGCTGGGCAGGCGCTGGACCTGGCGGCGCCGTACGACGCCCGGGCTGTGGGGGTCGCCGTCGACACCTTCCACGTCTGGTGGGACCCGGAACTGAAAGCCCAGATCGAGCGCGCCGGCAGGGAGAACCGGATCGCCTCCTACCAGGTGTGCGACTTCAACCTTCCGATCGCGGCGGACGCGCTGCTCTCCCGAGGCATGATGGGCGACGGCGTGATTGACTTCGCCACGATCAGCACCTGGGTCCGGGACGCGGGCTACACCGGCGACATCGAAGTGGAGATCTTCAACCAGGAGATCTGGGATGCCGACGGCGACGGCGTCCTGGCCAGGATGAAGGACCGGTACGCCGAACTGGTGCAGCCCTTCGCCTAAACCCGGCAAGAACGCGGCCGGAGCAGGGGTCCGGTCCCGGACACGGGACCGGACCTCGCTCTGTCTGGCCCCCTCTGCCACTATGCCCTTACGCCGGTGCCTCTCGGCGGGTAGGGTGACGCAAGGAGGGGAAGCCGTGGACAAAAAATTCAGGGATGCCGAGGCGAACATTGTTGTCGCCGCACAGCCGGAGCGGGTCTGGCAGGCACTGACGGATCCGGCAAGACGTCAAGGAATACTTTCTCGGCACGCATGTCACGTCCACCTGGCGGGAAGGTGAGCCTGTGACGTTCGAGGGAGAGTGGCAGGGCAAGTCCTACCGGGACAAAGGGACCGTGCTGGAAGCCCGTCCCAACGAGCTTTTGCGCATCACCCACTACAGCCCTACATCCGGACTTCCCGACGAGCCGGAGAACTACCACACCGTGGAGTACGGTCTGGAGCCCGTGGCGGAGGGCACGCGGGTCAGCATCAGGCAGGGCAACAACAAGAGTGATGGCGAGGCCGCGGAGTCGGAAAACCTTTGGGGCATGGTGCTTGGCAACCTCAAGGAGTACCTGGAGACCTGACCGGGGTGGCCTGAGGCGCGGCTCTACCGCTGTCGGCCGGCCTGTACCCTGCGCCGGTGCGCAGCAGCGCGCAGCTGGATGATCCGGGCTGCGCCGGCCATCGCGACGAGGACACCTCCGCCCACTGCCGCGATGAAGAGGGACATCCCGAGCGACACCGCCCCCTCCAGTCCGAAGAACTTCACCTGCACGAGTTCCTGGTTCTGCAGGATGAAGGCGATCAGCAGCACCAGGACCACCAGCGCCGAGGCTACTGCCGCCCAGATCATCCCGGCACGGGTCACACGCCGATCGGGCTCTGCCGCGCCGGGTTGCAGTGAGGCAGTTCCGTCGTAGCCCGGGATGGCGGCGGCCCCGGGATGGCGGCTGGCCGCGGCGGTACCTGCGGCGGCTCCTGTGGGTGCCTGTTCCGGGGGCACTGCGGGGCCTGGCTGACCTGCCGCGGAGCTCGAGGGCCGGGGCGTCTCTGGATTGGCGGGGCTTTCGTCCGGCTGGCTGTGCTGCATGCGGGTGTTCCTTCCTCGACTGTTGGTCCAGGTTGGCCGGCCTGTGCACGTCGCCGGCGCCCAGTCCGATCATAGGCACAGTCTGCGCATCATAGTAAGCATGCTTTGCAATTGCCGGTGGGCAAAGAAAAACACCCCGGTCCGAAGACCGGGGTGTCAACGATGACCCGACTCATCCGTAAAGGATGTCTCGACTCACCACAAACGCGCCCCAGGAGGGAATCGAACCCCCGACCGGCGGATTAGAAGGCCGCTGCTCTATCCCCTGAGCTACTGGGGCAATGGCTGGCCGGCACATTGCTGGCGCCTAAAAAGTCTACATTGACTTGCGTGCCACGAGCGTCAGGCGCCGCGCCGATTCACCTTTGCGTCCCGGGCCTCGCCGTTCCGGTTTTCCACATACGGAACATCGGCTCTCGCTGTCGCGCTGCTGCCGGTTGATGCTTGGAATGCCTGCAAGGGGCAGGACAATTCGAGACAGGACACCAAGATGACCGACACCATTACTGTCCGCGGCTTCGTTGCCACGGAGATCCGCAGTTCCACCACTCCAGGGGGCGTCCCCACGGCTTCGTTCCGCCTTGGTTCCGCCGAACGGCGGTACGACCGCACCGCCAATGCCTGGGTGGACGGCAACATCAATTGGTTCACCGTCCAGGGGTACAGGCAGCTGGCCGGAAACATGGGCTGCAGCATCAAGAAGGGCCAGCGCGTCATCATTGTGGGCAAACTGAAAATGCGCAGCTGGGAGAAGGACGGCCGCGTCTACCACGACGCCGAAATCGACGCCGACGCCGTGGGCCACGACCTCAAGTGGGGCACCGCCAACTTCATCCGCAATTCCGGCAACCCGCACGCCGCCGACGCCTTTGGTTCCGCTAACGGTGACCGCAGCGCTACCGGGTCCTCGGTAATGGACGGGGACGGGGCCGACGAGGACCGGGAGGAAGACGACGAATCCGATGAAGACCCGGCCGCAGCAGGCATCTTCGTGGACGGTGCCGGCGACGAGATGCAACTCGATGCGGAAACGGGCGAACTCACCGGAGCGGCTGCCTGAGCGCCGGTGGCGTGCGGCACCGCACCCCCTGGCGGTGCCGCATGGCAGAATGGCTGCGTGATGCGAGCGATGACACTCCGGCGGAACAGGGCATTCCGTGGCAAGGCAACCGGTGCCCGGGGAGCAACTGGTACCAGCGGAAATGCCCGGGGCGTTGCCGGCCGGCTCGCATTGGCGGCTGTATTGCTGTCGGGGCTCGCCGCCTGCACGGCACCAGGGGATCAGGCCACCGTGAAGCAAACGGCGCAGGGACAGTCCGCCGGAGCAAAGGCGGCCGCGCAGCCAGCCGCGGCGGCATCGGCGTCGGCATCGGCCTCGGCGCCGGCAAAAGCGTCAGCTTCTGCGGCGGCCACCAAAGCGCCTGCGGCTTCGGCGACCACGGCCAAGCTGCAGCAGACCATGGCCGACGTCCTGGGAAGCGTTGTCGCAGCCAATTCCAAACCTGCTGCGGCTGACATCACCGCGGCACTCACAGCGGCGGGTGTTCCGGCGCGGAACCTTGAGGTATCGGCGGGGCGCACACCCACCGGCCTCGACGTGGATTCCATGGAAGCGGCGGCGGTCCAGGGCAAGGAATGTGTGATCGGCCAGATCCGGGATGGAAAGGTGACCGTGGCCGTGCTGCCGGCGCTGTCGAACGGGAAGTGCTTCGTAGGCGCCCCGGCCTGACGCGAATGTGAGATATGCCCGCCAACCCACTAGATTTGGAACCATGGCGGAATTTATCTACACAATGACCAAGGCCCGAAAGGCTGTTGGCGAAAAACTTATTCTCGACGACGTAAGCATGTCCTTCTTCCCGGGCGCCAAGATCGGTGTTGTTGGCCCCAACGGTGCCGGTAAGTCCACCATCCTGAAAATCATGGCCGGCCTGGACACCCCCTCAAACGGCGAAGCCCGGCTGAGCCCCGGCTACACCGTGGGCATCCTGCTGCAGGAGCCGCCGCTGAACGAGGAGAAGACCGTCCTGGGCAACGTCCAGGAAGGCGTGGGCGAGATCTTCGGCAAGATCCAGCGCTTCAATGCCATCTCCGAGGAGATGGCGAGCCCGGACGCAGACTACGACTCACTCCTCGAGGAGATGGGCCACCTGCAGGAAGCCATCGACTCCGCCGACGCCTGGGACCTGGACTCCCAGCTGGAGCAGGCCATGGACGCCCTCCGCTGCCCGCCGGCCGACGCGGATGTCACCCTGCTCTCCGGCGGTGAGCGCCGCCGCGTGGCGCTCTGCAAGCTTCTCCTGCAGAAGCCGGACCTCCTGCTGCTTGACGAGCCCACCAACCACCTGGACGCCGAGAGCGTGCTGTGGCTGGAACAGCACCTCTCCTCCTACGAGGGCGCAGTCCTGGCCGTCACCCACGACCGGTACTTCCTGGACCACGTCGCCGAATGGATCGCCGAGGTGGACCGCGGCCACCTGTACCCCTACGAGGGCAACTACTCCACCTATTTGGAGAAGAAGCGCGCCCGCCTGGAAATCCAGGGCAAGAAGGACGCCAAGCAGGCCAAGCGGCTCTCCGAGGAACTCGAATGGGTCCGCTCCAACGCCAAGGGCCGGCAGACCAAGTCCAAGGCACGTCTGGCCCGCTATGAGGAAATGGCAGCCGAAGCTGACCGCACCCGGAAGCTGGACTTCGAAGAGATCCAGATCCCGCCGGGACCGCGCCTGGGCGGCCTGGTTTTGGAAGCCAAGAACCTGCAGAAGGGCTTCGACGACCGCACTCTGATCGACGGCCTGTCCTTCTCCCTGCCACGCAACGGCATCGTCGGCGTCATCGGCCCGAACGGTGTGGGCAAGTCCACGCTGTTCAAGACCATCGTGGGCCTTGAGCCTCTCGACGGCGGCGAGCTGAAGATCGGCGACTCGGTCAAGATCTCCTACGCCGACCAGAGCCGCGGCGGCATCGACCCCAACAAGACCCTCTGGGAGGTCGTGTCCGACGGCCTGGACTTCATCCAGGTGGGCAACGTTGAAATGCCGTCCCGCGCCTACGTTGCGGCGTTCGGGTTCAAGGGACCGGACCAGCAGAAGAAGGCCGGCGTGCTCTCCGGTGGTGAGCGCAACCGCCTGAACCTGGCGCTGACCCTCAAGCAGGGCGGAAACCTGCTCCTGCTCGACGAACCGACCAACGACCTCGACGTCGAAACCCTCAGCAGCCTGGAAAACGCGCTGCTGGAGTTCCCGGGCTGCGCCGTCGTGGTCTCCCACGACCGCTGGTTCCTGGACCGGGTGGCCACCCACATCCTCGCCTACGAAGGTGACGAGGAGAACCCGTCGAAGTGGTACTGGTTTGAAGGCAACTTCGAATCCTACGAGGAAAACAAGGTGCAGCGCCTCGGTCCCGACGCTGCCAAGCCGCACCGCGTCACGCACCGCCGCCTGACCCGCGACTAATCACGCCGGGACTAGCTTCCGCGCTGGTTACGAAAAGGCCGGCCCCGGGCTGATCTGGTCAAACAGATCAAGCCCGGGGCCGGCCTTTTTTGTATGCGGAGTCCGTCAGGCCTTGCGCATCTGGTGCTGCAGGATCTTGGTCTGCACCGCGCCGGCCACCTTGCTCTTGATGTCGGTCGGCACCCGGACCATCCCCTCCTGCGCCACGGACGCCACGTGCAGGCCGTCCCGGTTGAAGATCTTGCCGGTGGCCAGGCCGCGCGCCCCCTGTGCGCTGGGCGATTCCTGCACATACAGGAGCCACTCGTCAACGCGGACGGGGCGGTGCCACCACATGGCGTGGTCGAGGCTCGCCACGCTCATTCCCGGCGTGATCCAGCTCAGCCCGTGCTTGCGGAGAATTGACTCGAGCAGCGTGTAGTCGCTGGCGTAGGCCAGCGCGGCACGGTGCGTGTTGGCGTTGTCCGGCATGGGGCTGAAGGTCTTCATCCATACGGCGTTGCGTGCCTCCTTCTTCCCGGTGGCGGCCACATAGAGGGCGGGATCCACATGGCGGATGTCGAACGGCCGTTCGTACGCCCAGTGCCGGGCGACGGGGTGGTCGAACTTGCCCAGCAGGTCAGCGGTGCTGGGCAGTGTTTCCGGATCGGGGATGCCGGCGGGCATCTCGGACTGGTGCTCTATGCCGTCGTCGCCGGCCTGGAACGAGGCGATCATGGACAGAATCGGCGTGCCGTCCTGGTAGGCGTGCACGCGGCGCGCCGAGAACGAGCGGCCATCCCGCAAGCGCTGGACCCCGAAGGTGATGGGCTTGTTCGCGTCGCCCGGCCGGAGGAAGTAGCCGTGCATGGAATGGACGGTGCGGTCCTCGTCCACGGTGCGCATTCCTGCGACCAGGGACTGGGCCAGGACCTGGCCGCCGAAGACGCGCTGGTGCGGCTGGCGCTGGGACGGACCCATGAAGATGTCCTCGTCGGTGCGGGCGCCTTCCAGCTCGCCGAGGTCAAGCAGTTCCATCAGGGAGTTCGTGGGGTCATTCGTGGGCAAGGCCTGCAATCCGGCGTCCGCTTCAGTCATGGTTTGACTCTAGACTGCGCCCCGGCACCGCTCAACCGAGCCCCAGCCGGTAGTGTTCTTAACGTGTCTGATCTCCTTACCCAGTCCTTCCGCTTCGCCGACCCCCGCGATCTCGCCGATCTGAAGACCTTCGTCACCCGCGCCAAGGCCATCGATGACGGTGCCATCCGCCTGCAGGCCGCCGGCACGGTGCTGGCAGCCTACGTCTGCGTGCTCCGCCCCCGGATCCTGGGGGAGTCCACCCCCACGATTCTCGGCCTGCGCACCATGGGGCTGGCAGAGCCGTCTGCTGTTGACGTCACGGTTCCGCTCGCTGCCGTCCTCGACCGGCTGGCCCGGGCAGGGGAGAACGACGCCGATCTTCCGGTCCCGCCGTCGACCGTCACCGAATCATGGGCCGGCGTGGGCGCGCCGCGCAGCGGCTGGGAACTGGTGGACACCGTGCCCGACGCTGAACTGCGGCAGGCCGCCGAAGCCGGCATCGCCGAAGTGGCAGGCATCGTCCCTGACAAGCCCGGAGCCATGATCGTGAACAATGCCCGGGCCGCCGTCTGGGGACGCGGGCTGGAGGGCCGGCACGGCGTGCCGGCGGGAGCGGCGTTCGCCGCCCTCGCCCTGGGATTCCTGGGCGAGGGCGAACAGAAGCTTTACCGTTCGGGGCGCTGGTTCCGGCTCAGCGGCAGCCGCGGACACGTGCTGGCGCGGACGGGCGCCGGCCTGCTTTAGGCCGCGGGAGCAGCCGGCGTCAGCCCTGGGTGTCGGACGGGCTGTTCACCATGGACAGGGCCGCGCGTTCCATGTAGTCCCACAGCGTGCCCTCATACAGCGGTGGCAGGTCCAGGGAATCGACCGCCGTCCGCATGTGGTGCAGCCACCGTTCTTTGGCCTCGGGCGTCACGCGGAACGGCATGTGGCGCATCCGCAGCCGGGGATGGCCGCGCTCCTCGCCGTAGGTGGTGGGGCCGCCCCAGTACTGCTCCAGGAACATCAGGAACCGCCGCTTGGCCGGGCCCAGATCCTCTTCCGGGTACATGGGGCGCAGCAGCGGATCGGTGGCGACGCCGTCGTAAAAGACGTCGATGAGCTTTACGAACGTTTCGTGGCCGCCGACGGCGTCGTAGAAGTTGTCCGTATAACCCGGCTGGCTGAAGGGGTCGTTGCGCATCAGCGGCTTGCGGACGCCCGGCTCCGGCGGGGTGGGGAGGGATGGGATGGTCATGGCTACTCTCCGGCCTTCTGCTGGGGTGCGTGCTCGGCTTCCACTGCTGTTTCCTCTGGCTCCGCCGGGGGCACATAGTTGCCCTGCGACCGGTTGCCTACGCGGAGGATCTCACCGTTGCGGAGGTACCAGATGGCGCCGTTCTCGTCGCGGACGCGCGTGATCCTCAGCCCGATCGACTCCACGATGCCCACTACCTCGCTGGTTTCAATGGTGTCGCCGATGCCGTACTGGTCCTCGATGGTGATGAAGATCCCCGCGAGGAAGTCCCTGATCAGCTGCTGGGCGCCGAAGCCGATGGCGATACCGAGGATTCCCACGCTGGTCAGCAGCGGCGCCACGTCGACGTCGAGATTCTTCAGCATGTAGATGCTGGTGATGACCGCAATGACCACACCGATGCCGCTCTTCAGTAGCGAGCCGATCGTTTGGGCCCGCTGCACGCGCCGCTCATGGTCAAGAGCGCGCAACGCTGGCGCCACCCAACGGAAGTGCGGCTTCTTGAACAGTGTGGTGCCGTTCGCCACGCGCCGGGTGATCCTGGCGATCAGGAAACTTGCGATCAGCCACAGGACGATGCCTGCGCCGAGGCTGATGGCCACGCCGGCCAGGTCAAGTCCGGTGGGCTCCAGTGAGGCCGAGGGCGTTGTGAACATGCTGTACATCTGCAGGAAGGCTCCTTGCTGCTGTCCGGCGGCGGCCGGTCTCCTCGCTTACCGGGGAGACCGGCCGCTCCTTGGTCAGTTTTAAGCCTAGCGGGGTCTGCCGCTGGCTAAGGACTTCCGGCTGTGGTAACAGGAGCGTGCAGTACGGGGAAATTTACGCTACGGGCAATGAAACACACCTGGTTGGCCTCGTGGTGCATCTGCTCCGCCAGCGCAACGTGCCCGGGATCCGCAACGGTCACCTGTGGGCGCAGCGTCACGGTTTCGAACTGGCCGCTCCCGTCGCGGTTCAGCCGCATCATTCCGGTGGCGTTGTCCTCATAGGACAGGACCACCACGCCATGCCTCACCGCGACGTGCAGGAAGGAGAGCATGTGGCACTGCGCCAGCGCGGCCAGCAGCAGCTGCTCGGGGTTGTACCGGGAGCGGTCCCCGTGGAAGGTGGGGTCGGCCGAGCCCTGCAGGACCGGCAGCCCGGGAATCTCGATGTCGTGGTCGCGGGAGTAGTCCCGGTAGGACGACGTGCCGTTTCCCAGGTTGCCGGTCCAGCGGACCGTTAACGCGTAGTGGTGTTCGCCGAGAGCCACTGGCCCGTCCTAGACATCCGCCGCGCGGGCCCGCAGCGCCCGGGCCACGCCGTCACGGTTTTCCAGCATCATCCGGCGCAGCGCAGCGCTCTCCTCCGGCAGGGACGCCAGGAATTCGTCGGTCCGGTCCACGGTGGCCTGGCTGGTCAGCTGCGCCGGGTACAGTCCGATGACGATCTGCTGGGCCAGCGCATGCGTCCGTTCGGCGACGATCCCGGGCACGGCCTCGAAGTACTTCTCCGAGTACGGCTCGAGCAGCGCTGTGTCCAGCACCCGCGTGAAGCCGGCGACGGCCGAGGCCTGGATGGCGTTGGAGAGATCGCCCTTGACCACGATCGACTCCCAGGCTTCCGCCTTGGCCTCCGGGGTGGGGATGGCAGCCTTGGCCAGCGCAGCCGCGTTCTGGCCGCTGGAGGTGTTGTCCCGCTCCAGTTCCGCATCGATGTCCGCCTGGTCCAGCCTGCCGCCGGCCACGAGGGCGGCCACAAGCTCCCAGCGGAGGTCCTGGTCCACGGTCAGCCCGGCCAGGGTGACCGAGCCGTCCAGCAGCCCGGCGATTTGGTCCAGCTGCTCCCCGCTGCGGGCCAGGAGCGCGAACGACTTGACGAACTGCAGCTGGGCATCCGACCCGCCCGGCACATCCGTTGCCAGCTCCCACAGACGGTCGACGGCGGCAACGGTGGTGGCTTCGCGGTGCTCCTCAGCCACGTAGAAGGTGAGCGTCGTGGCCAGCTGCCGCAGCTGCACCAGGATCACCGAGGAATCAGACTCGGAGGCGATATTGGCCAGGATCAGGTCGACGTATCCGCGGGCGGGGCTCTCCCCGTCCCGTGCGGCGTCCCAGGCCGAGCCCCACACCAGGGTCCGCGGCAGGCTCTCCCGGAAATCCTTCAGGTGCGCCGTGGCCGTGGCGAGGGACTGCTCGTCCAGGCGCACCTTGGCGTAGGCGAGGTCATCGTCGTTGAGCAGGATCAGGTCCGGCCGCTTGAGGCCGGCCAGTTCCGGCACTTCGGTGCGTTCGCCATCGACGTCCAGCTCCTCACGGTGCACGCGCTCCAGCGTGCCCTCGTCGGTGAGGTCATAGAACCCTACGGCCAGGCGGTGCGGCCGGATGGTGGGCTGCTCGGCAACCGCGGACTGCAGGATTGTGAACGACGTGATGGTGCCGTCCGCATCCACTGCCAGCTCTGGCTTGAGCGAGTTCACCCCGGCCGTTTCCAGCCACAGGCGTCCCCACTGGTCCAGGTCGCGTCCGCTGGCCTTCTCCAGCTCGACCATCAGGTCGCCGAGCTCGGTGTTCTGCCAGGAATGCTTGGCGAAGTATTCGCGCACGCCGGCCATGAACTTGTCCGGCCCCACCCAGGCCACGAGCTGCCGCAGCACTGAGGCGCCCTTGGCGTAGGTGATGCCGTCGAAGTTCACCTCGACGTCATGCAGGTTGTCGATTTCGGCGAAGATCGGGTGGGTGGTGGGGAGCTGGTCCTGGCGGTAGGCCCAGGACTTTTCCACCGAGGCGAACGTGGTCCAGGCGCTCTGGAACTTGGTGTTCTCCACCGCTGCCAGGTGCGACATGTATTCGGCGAAGGACTCGTTGAGCCAGAGGTCGTTCCACCAGCGCATGGTCACGAGGTCGCCGAACCACATGTGGGCCAGTTCGTGCAGCACGGTGATGGCGCGGCGTTCCACCTGCGCCTCCGGGACCTTGCCGCGGAAGACGTAGCCCTCGAGGATGGTGACCGCGCCGGCGTTCTCCATGGCGCCGGCATTGAACTCCGGCACAAAGAGCTGGTCGTACTTCTCAAACGGGTACGGGCAGCCGAACTCGGCCTCGAAGAACTCGAATCCCTGCCGGGTGAGCTCAAAAATGTTGTCCGCGTCCAGGTACTGCATCAGGGACTTGCGGGCGAAGACGCCCAGCGGCACAACGCGGCCATCCGAGCTGGTGACGTCGCTGCGCACCGACTGGTACGGGCCGGCGATCAGCGCGGTGACGTATGAGGACAGGCGGGGCGTGGGCGTGAAGTCCCAGACCGAGCGGGCGCCGCCGTCGTTCCCCGGCGTGGCCGCCACCGGCTCCGGCGTCGGGGAATTGGAGATGACGTCCCAGTGCGAGGGCGCGGTGACGCGGAACCGGAAGGTGGCCTTGAGGTCGGGCTGTTCAAAGACGGCGAACATCCTGCGCGAGTCCGGCACCTCGAACTGCGTGTACAGGTACACCTCGCCGTCCACCGGGTCCACGAAGCGGTGCAGGCCTTCGCCGGTGTTCATGTAGGGGGCGTCCGCCACCACGGTGAGCTCATTGTCCGCGGCAAGGTCCGGCAGCTGGATCCGGACACCGTCGGAGACCTCGGCAGGGTCCAGTGCGCGGCCGTTCAGTGTCACGCTGTGGACGGCATCCGTCACGGCGTCGATGAACGTCGACGATCCGGGCGTTGCCGCGAACCTGACGGTGGTGGTGGAACCGAAGACAGTCTCACCCCTGGCCAGGTCGAGGCTGACATCGTAGGAGTCGACGGCGATCAGGGCGGCGCGCTCGCGTGCTTCGGCGCGGGTCAGGTTCATGCCTGGCAAGGTTGTGCCTCCAGAGGTTGTGGTGGCCGGACTGGCCCGGCCCGCGGGCTGCTGCGCCCGGTGTTCACGAGCGCAGTTGCATCACTGTGAAGCCATTGTTTCATTTCGGCGCCGCTTGGCAAGTTACCTGGCTCACGTGGCTGGTCCATTGGCTGCGGGTGTCCTCTCCAGCCGGCCCGCGCAGGGGTAGCGTTAAGGCATGGGAAAGTTCCTCGATGCAGTGGACACCAAGGCGCTGCGGTTCGCGATCGGCTTCCCCGTGTTGCTTGCTGCCGGGTTCGCGGTCTGTGCCGCGCTGTTGCGGCCGGATCTGCCGGAGCCGCTGGCGGTCATGTGGAATAACGACGGCGGTACCGCCTTCGCGCCGTTCCCCGCCTTTGTGGGCGGCGGGGCCGCCCTGATCGTCCTCATCGGCTGGCTGGTACTGCTGCAGGCGGTGCCGCTCTCGCGGCCCACCGTGATGCGCCGGATCATGATGGGCGCCGGGCTGACGGTGAGCCTCTTTGTCACTTCCGTGCTGGCGGCCGCCCTGGTGGGCCAGGCCGGGGTGGCGGACGCCCGGGAATCCAGCGTGGATGTGATTGTCCTGGCATCGGGCAGCGGTGCCGCCTTGTCCCTGGGGGTCATCATCGGGTTCGTCTTCAAGGCGGACCACCAGTGGACCCCCGAGGATGACCGCGCCCTGCAGCGCGCGCTGGAGCAGGAGCTCGATCCCGATCTGGCCGGGGATTCCGTGCGGTTCTGGGTGCATGCGCGCAGCTCCGTCTTTGTCATGATCGCCATCGCCAGCCTGTTTCCCGCTTCACTGATTGCCATCGCCGTGCCGTGGCTGGGGGCCCTGCTGGTGGCGGCCGCCGTGGTCGGGGCCGCGTTCCTGTTCGCCAGGGTCACCGCGGACCGCAGCGGACTGCGTGTCTTCCTCGCCGGCATCCTGCGAGTCATCGATGTCCCCGCGACCGCCATCTCGGCAGCCCATCCGGCCGACGTCCGCGCCGCCGACTACGGCGGCTGGGGCTACCGCAACCACGACGGAACCGCAGCGGTGCTCGTCAGCAGCGGCCCCGCCGTCGTGGTCCGCAAGACCGACGGCCACCGGCTGGCCGTCAGCGGCGGAAATCCCGACTCAGCTGCCCTTCTGGCGGAGGTGCTCACCCGTGTGGCGGCAAGGGCGCGCCGCGACACCCGCCCGCCGGACACCCGCCCGCCAGCTCAGGGCGACGCGGAAGCGTAACTGCCGCGTAACTGCCCGGGAGGCACACCCCGCCGGCGTAGGCACACCGAGTACTCTTGGATCTGTTGATTTGACCTGTACCAGCCCGGCTGCGCCCCGGTGCTCATGACTGAACGGAACCTACCGTGACAACAAACCCTGCATTTCCGCGGGTCCACATCGCCACCGACCACGCCGGCATGGAGCTGAGCGCCCATCTGGTCAAGCACCTGACGGCGAACGGCTACGACGTGGTGGACCACGGCCCGAAGGAATACGACGCCCTGGACGACTACCCGTCCTTCTGCATCAACGCGGCGCTGGCAGTGGTGGCGGACCAGGAAGCAGGCGTCCACGCACTGGGCATCGTGCTGGGCGGATCCGGAAACGGCGAACAGATCGCCGCCAACAAGGTCAAGGGCGTCCGCGCCGCCCTCGCCTGGAACCACGCCACCGCGACCCTGGCCCGCGAGCACAACGATGCCAACGTCGTGGCCGTCGGCGGGCGCCAGCACAGTGTCGAGGAAGCCACGTCACTGATCGAGGCGTTCCTGCAGGAACCCTTCAGCAACGACGAGCGGCACGTCCGCCGCATCGGCAAGATCGCCACCTACGAAACCACCGGCGAGATCGTCGAATAGTGCCGGAGGGCCACTCCATCCACCGGCTGGCCCGCCAGTTCGGTGACGTGTTCGCCGGCGGGCGGCTGGCTGTCAGCAGCCCGCAGGGCCGCTTTGCCGCCGGCGCCGCCCTGCTGGACGGGCACACCATGATGCACGCGTCCGCGCACGGCAAGCACCTGTTCCTGCACTTCGAGCACGGGCTGGTGCTGCACGTGCATCTGGGCCTCTACGGGGCCTGGGACTTCGGCGGGGACAGCCAGTTCCGCGGTGCCTCCAGCATCGGCGCGCCCCGCAGGGTAGGGGAGCGGGAAGTGGCAGACGACGGTACTGGTCCCACAACCGGTACTGCACAGGCCGGGTACGCCGGACCGCCGGCGCCGGTGGGAGCCGTACGGGTGCGGCTGGTGAGTGACCATGGCTGGGCGGACCTGCGCGGCGCCACCACCTGCGCGGCCATCACCGAGGCCGAGGCGGCAGCGGTGCTGGACCGGCTGGGCCCCGATCCTCTCCACAACACCGGCGGCAGCCGGGACGACTTCGTCCGGCGCATCCTGGCGAAACGGACCCCGCTCGCCACACTCCTGATGGACCAGAAGGTGATCGCCGGCGTCGGGAACGTCTACCGGGCTGAAGTGCTGTTCCGTGGCCGGATCGACCCCCTGCTTTCCGGCCGTGCGCTCACGGCGGATGCCGCGGGCCTCCTCTGGGACGACACGGCCGCGGTGATGGCCGACGGCGTCCGCGACGGGCGGATCATCACCACCACCGCCGGCTTCTGGACCCGGAGTGATCAGCTTCCGCCGGGGGAGGAGGCGCACTTTGTCTACCGCCGGCAGGGCCAGCCCTGCCGCGTCTGCGGCACCGCGGTTGCCCTGGCCGAACACGCCGCCCGCAAACTGTACTGGTGTCCGTCCTGCCAGCAGACCGCCTGAGCCGGCCGGCTTCAGACGGGAGGTGACGGGCGGTGGCTGATGGGCCGGTACGGGAGTATTCGTGGGCGCAGGTCTGCGCCAGGCGCCTGGAGCGCCACTGGCTGGCGGCTCCTTCGCAAACAGCCACCCCGGCCGGCATCGTGCGGGCCATGTGCGGCGCGCACGCCCAGGTAATGCAGGCCGCAGAGTTGTCCGTAGGGATGCGCGGCGCAGGAATTTCCCGGTCCGACGTGCGCAAAGCACTCTGGGATGACGGAACCCTTGTCAGGACCTTCGGGCCACGCGGCACCGTGCACCTGCTGCCCGCGGCCGACCTCTCGCAGTGGACGGGCGCCCTGGGTGCCGTTCCGTCCCACCCGGCGCTGGGACAATTCCTGACGCCCGGCCAGACGGACCAGATCGTGGCCGCCATTGCAGACGCCCTGCGGGACAGCGAACTGACCGCCGATGAACTCAATGACGCCATAGTCGCCAGAACCGGCGCCTGGGCGGCTGAACCGGTGATGCCCGCCTTCCAGACCATGTGGCCTCGCTGGCGCGCGGCGATGGGGACCGCGGGCATCCGCGGGGCCCTGTCCTTTGGCGCCGGTAGGGGCAGGGCATCGACATACCGCGGCCCCGGGCAGCTGCTTCCCGGGTTCCGGCCGGCTGATGCCGCGCCGGCGCTTGGCTGGCTCCTCCGGGCCTACCTGCAGGCATACGGACCCGCTACGCCGGCACATTTCGCCCGCTGGCTGGCGGTTCCGCGCGAGTGGGCGTCCGGCCTCTTCGATGCCCACCGCGGAGAGCTGGCCCAGGTCACCGTGGCAGGGACGCTGGCCTGGGTGCTGCGGAGCGACGCCGGGGACATCGCCGCGGAACCGTCGGGCATCAGGCTGCTTCCCTACTTTGATTCATATGTGGTGGCAGGCCAGCCCCGGAATCTGCTGTTCCCGGGCGTGGCCAGTACCCGTGCCCTGGCCAGGGGGCAGGCAGGTAACTATCCCGTCATAGTCATCGACGGCGTCGTCCGCGGACTGTGGCACCAACGCCGGTCCGGAAAGAAACTGGAGATCACCGCGGAACTGTTTCAGCCGGCGGGGGCATCCCAGCTGGAGGAGCTGGCCCGGCAGGCGGAGCGGGTCGGGACCTTCCTCCAGGCCGAAGCGCGCCTCACCCTGGGCACCGTGGATGTCCGGGGCCACGCCTAGACCCGGTTAACGCGAAAGAGGCCCCTCATCGAGGGGCCTCTTTCAGTGGAGGGGACGACGGGAATCGAACCCGCGTAATCAGTTTGGAAGACTGAGGCTTTACCATTAAGCTACGTCCCCGAGGAAAGCGTTCCGGCGCACTGGCCTTTGGGCTTTTCTTCGGCGGCTGTTCAAGCCGGATATAACTAAACCTAATTCATGCCCCCAGTGTCAAATGTGCAATCGCGGCAGGGATGAACGTAGACTGTCCTGTGCATTACGGGGTGTAGCTCAGCTTGGCTAGAGCGCCTGCTTTGGGAGCAGGAAGTCGCAGGTTCAAATCCTGTCACCCCGACTCTGCGGCCCGGGCCCCAGGCCTGGTCACAACAACGCGTTTGCAGAACCCATCCAACAAAACCAGGAGTACTTAGACCGTGAAGAGCGCTGTCGAGAACCTCACCCCCACGCGGGTCAAGCTCAATGTTGAGGTCCCCTTTGAGGAATTGAAGCCCAGCATCGACGAGGCATACAAGACTGTTGCTTCGCAGATCCAGGTTCCTGGCTTCCGTAAGGGCAAGGTTCCCGCCAAGCTGATCGACCAGCGCGTCGGCCGCGGCTACGTACTGGAGACCGCCATCAACGAAGGCCTCAACGGCTGGTACCAGGCGGCCGTCCAGGAATCCGGCATCCGCCCGCTGAGCCGTCCCGAGGTTGAGATCACCGAGGTTCCGGACCCCTCCGCCACCGACGGCGAGCTGAAGTTCCAGGCCGAGGTCGACGTCCGCCCCGAAATCGAACTGCCCGACTACTCCGGCATCAAGGTCGAGGTTGCCGCAGCCGAGTCCTCCGACGCCGACGTCGACAAGGCCCTGGACGAGCTGCGCGGCCGCTTCGGCACGCTCAAGACCGTGGAGCGCCCGGCCGCTGACGGCGACTTCCTCAGCATCGACATCACCGCAAGCATCGACGGCGCCGAGGTGGACTCCGCTTCCGGCCTGTCCTACCAGGTTGGTGCAGGCACCATGCTCGAGGGCATGGACGAGGCCGTCACCGGCCTGAGCGCTGACGAGGACGCCATCTTCGACACCACCCTCGTGGGCGGCGACCACGCCGGCGAGTCCGCGCAGGTCAAGGTTGTCGTCAAGTCCGTCAAGGAGCGCGAGCTGCCCGAGGCGAACGATGACTTCGCCCAGCTGGCTTCCGAGTTCGATACGCTGGCCGAACTGCGCGAGGACCTCGCCAAGCAGGCCGCCGACTCCAAGGTCGTCGAACAGGGCGTCGAGGCCCGCGACAAGGTCCTGGACAAACTCGTTGAGCTGGTTGAGGTTCCGGTACCGGAATCCGTCGTCGAAGAGCAGCTCGAGCAGCACTTCAAGGCCGAGAACTCCCACGGTGAAGGCGAGCACGACACCGAAGAGCACCGCGCCGAGGTCAAGGCCAACACCGAGCGCGCCTTCCAGAACGAGATCATCCTCGACGCCATCGCGGAGAAGGAAGAAGTGGGCGTCAGCCAGAACGAGCTGATCGACTACATCGTCACCACCGCCAGCCAGTACGGCATGGACCCGAACCAGTTCGCCCAGATCATCGACCAGAGCGGCCAGGTTCCGATGATGGTTTCCGAGGTCCGCCGCCGTAAGGCGCTGGCCGTCGTCCTGGGCCAGGCCGAGGTCACCGACTCCGAGGGCAACAAGGTCGACCTGAGCGACTTCGTCCGCCCCGGCGGCGAAGAGGCTCAGGCCGTCGAAGCCGAAGCGGAAACCGAAGCTGAAGAGGCCGGCGAGACCGTCGCGAACGACGATCCCGCAGCCGTGAAGTTCTAGCAGCTGCACGTATCAGTGCCGCCAGCCCCCGGGTCCTCGGATCCGGGGGCTGGCGCGTTAACGGCCGGTGTACGGCTCCCGCGGGCAATCGTGCGCCGTCAGCGAACAGCGCGATTCCGACGAACAAATCCGCCCCGAAAGCGGTTAGTGTCCAAGTAGTGAAGTTCAGTGATGTCGTTCAGTGATGTCACCGTCACCAGCGAGAGGTAAGTACACATGTCACAGCAAGCAGCGGCCCCCCGCATGGCAACCGTCGATCCTGCAGCCCAGGACAACTACATCTACAACCGCCTGCTGAAAGAGCGCATCATCTGGCTTGGCTCCGAGGTCCGCGACGAGAACGCGAACGCCATCTGCTCACAGCTGCTGCTGCTGTCCGCCGAGGATCCCAACAAGGACATCTACCTCTACATCAACTCTCCCGGCGGCTCGGTGACGGCCGGCATGGCCATCTACGACACCATGCAGTTCATCCCCAACGACGTCGTTACCGTCGCCACCGGCCTGGCTGCCTCCATGGGACAGTTCCTGCTGTCCTCCGGCACCAAGGGCAAGCGGTACGCCACCCCGAACGCCCGCATCCTGATGCACCAGCCTTCCGGCGGCATCGGCGGAACGGCTTCGGACATCAAGATCCAGGCCGAGCTGATCCTTCACATGAAGAAGGTCATGGCTGAGCTCACGGCAGACCAGACCGGCCAGACCGTGGAAACCATCCTCAAGGACAACGACCGCGACAAGTGGTTCACCGCCACCGAAGCGCTCGAATATGGCTTCTTCGACAAGATCTCGGCGCACGCGGGATCTGTCGCCGGCGGCGGCGGAACCCAGAACGCGTCATCCAACGGCCAGAGCTAACCGGCATCACGACAGAACTGAATCCAGGAGCAATGAACATGAACTACAATTTCGGATCGTCTGCCGGTAACCTGCCGACAAGCCGCTACGTTCTGCCGCAGTTCGAGGAGCGCACGCCGTACGGCTTCAAGCGCCAGGACCCCTACACCAAGCTCTTCGAGGATCGCATCATCTTCCTCGGCGTCCAGGTGGACGACGCCTCTGCCGACGACGTTATGGCGCAGCTGCTGGTGCTGGAGTCCACGGACCCGGACCGCGACATCACCATCTACATCAACTCGCCAGGCGGTTCTTTCACCGCCATGACCGCCATTTACGACACCATGCAGTACATCCGCCCTGAGATCCAGACCGTGTGCCTGGGCCAGGCAGCAAGTGCCGCGGCCGTGCTGCTGGCCGCGGGAACGCCGGGCAAGCGGCTCGCACTGCCCAACGCGCGCGTTCTGATCCACCAGCCGGCGCTGTCCGGGGGCCAGGGCGGACAGGCGTCCGACCTGGAGATCCAGGCGGCCGAAGTCATGCGCATGCGGACCTGGCTGGAGGACACGCTGGCCAAGCACTCCGGCCGGACGCCGGAACAAGTCAACAACGACATCGAGCGGGACAAGATCCTCACCGCCGCGGAGGCGCAGGATTACGGCCTGATCGACCAGGTCCTCGATTCCCGCAAGATCAAGCCGCAGGCACTTGCCCGCTAAATGCGGGCCCGGGCCGGGTAAGTAGCAGTAACGGACGCCGGTGGGGTTTAGATTTTTGAACCGCACCGGCGTCCGGTTTCCACCCCTCGGGCCGAATGTGACCTAGAGTGGATGTAATCATTGCCGGATCCGCCAGGTAGGGCCGTGATTCCAGCAACCGGTGCAAAAGCTGCCCTTGCGGCAAGATACTAAGGGGTTCACATATGGCTCGGATTGGCGAGAGCGCGGATCTGCTCAAGTGCTCTTTCTGCGGCAAGAGCCAAAAGCAGGTGCGCAAGCTCATTGCCGGGCCCGGCGTCTACATCTGCGACGAGTGCATCGAGCTCTGCAACGAGATCATCGAGGAAGAACTCGCCGAGGTCGCCGATCTGGGCAGTTTCGAACTGCCCAAGCCCCGTGAGATCTTTGACTTCCTGCAGGAATACGTCATTGGCCAGGAACCGGCGAAGCGTTCCCTTGCCGTCGCGGTGTACAACCACTACAAGCGGATCCAGGCCGGCCATGCGCCCAAGAGCGGCACACTGGCGGACGGCGTGCACCACGACGACGTTGAAATCGCGAAGTCCAACATTCTCCTGATTGGCCCCACCGGCTGCGGCAAGACCTACCTTGCGCAGACCCTGGCGCGCCGGCTGAACGTGCCCTTTGCCGTTGCCGACGCCACCGCCCTGACCGAAGCCGGGTATGTGGGCGAAGACGTGGAGAACATCCTCCTCAAACTCATCCAGGCCGCCGACTACGACGTCAAGAAGGCCGAACAGGGCATCATCTACATCGACGAGATCGACAAGATCTCGCGCAAGAGCGAAAACCCCTCGATCACCCGCGACGTTTCGGGCGAGGGCGTGCAGCAGGCCCTGCTGAAGATCCTGGAAGGGACGGTTGCCTCGGTTCCCCCACAGGGCGGCCGCAAGCACCCGCACCAGGAATTCATCCAGATCGACACCACCAACGTCCTCTTCATCGTTGCCGGCGCCTTTGCCGGCCTGGAGGACATCATCGGTTCCCGCTCCGGACGCAAGGGCATCGGTTTCGGCGCGCCGCTGAACGAGGTCAAGAGCACCGACTCCTACGGTGAAGTGATGCCGGAAGACCTGCTGAAGTTCGGGCTTATTCCGGAATTCATCGGCCGCCTGCCGGTCATCACCACGGTGTCCAACCTTGACCGTCCGGCCCTGATCCAGATCCTGTCCACGCCCAAGAACGCCCTGGTCAAGCAGTACCAGAAGATGTTCCAGCTGGACGGCGTCGAGCTGGTGTTCGACGACGCCGCCCTGGACCTGATTGCCGACCAGGCCCTGGAGCGGGGAACCGGAGCCCGCGGACTGCGCGCCATCATGGAGGAAGTCCTCCTGCCGGTGATGTTCGACCTGCCCAGCAGGGACGACATCGCCAGCGTGGTCATCACGGCGGACGTCGTGGCCAAGAAGGCCCAGCCCACCATGATCACGCACGACGTCGTGGCCAAACGCCGCAACAAGTCCGCGTAGCCGGAATAAATCCGCCCGATCGGTCGCTGTTGATTAAGCGTGCTCTGCGAGCATGGCTTTGCGGCACGCCACACCCCGAAGACTTCCCTGAGGAGATTTGCTGTGTCTGAAACCGCCGCCAACAAGGCCGATTTCTGGTTCGACCCGCTCTGCCCGTTCGCCTGGATCACCTCCCGCTGGATCGGCGAGGTGGAGGCCGTCCGTGACATCACAACGGAGTGGCATGTGATGAGCCTGTCTGTGCTGAACGAAGGGCGCGACCTCGATCCCAAATACCGTGAAGCCATGGACAAGGCCTGGGGCCCGGTCCGGGTCATCATCGCCGCGCAGGAACAGCACGGCGGCCACGTGGTCAAGCCGCTGTATGACGCCATGGGATCGCAGATTCACGACGGCGGCCAGAAGGATTTCTCGATCGTCATCAGCAAGGCGCTGGCCGACTGCGGCCTCCCGGCTGAACTGGCAGCCGTTGCCGGCTCCGACGAATACGACGCCCAGCTGCGCGCCAGCCACGAAAAGGGCATCTCCCTGGTGGGCCAGGACGTCGGAACGCCGGTGGTGGCCTTCAACGGCACCGCGTTCTTCGGACCTGTCCTGACTCGTATTCCGCGGGGAGAGGAAGCCGGGAAGATCTGGGACGCGTCGGTGACCCTCGCGGCCTACCCGCACTTCTTCGAGATCAAGCGCAGCCGCACCGAAAGCCCTGCCTTCGACTGACCGTTTGAGCCCCGGCAGAACTACATCAGAGTAGTTCTGCCGGGGCTCTTGCGCATCCGGAACCGGAGGACAAAGATAGAACTTACCCACTTCGAAAGAAGTGAGACGCAAGAACCAAAGATTCAGTGACATGCTTCCAACGCAGCCTTCGGCAAAGTTAGAAGCAGGCTACCGGTGACAAGGTAGGAAGACCTGAAATTTCTGAGGATCTTGCCAGACTGTCAAAGATGTCACCAGACAGCCGAAAAGTCGAAGCCCCACCAACGGCAAAACGCTGATGGGGCTTCCCCTTTGCCCAAAAACAGTGGGCCAAAACCGAGGCCCAAAAACCGAAGCCCCACCAGCGTCAGGCTGATGGGGCTTCGAAGTGTTCGGCCTGGTCTAATCAGGCCTGCGCCGGCTCCTCGGCCGGGGCCAGCTCCACGTTGCTGACCGTAAGCTCGCCCTCGCCCGTGTTGAGCGAGATCTCCTGCGCGTTGGCCGCGGCCCTGAGGTCTCCGAGCCCTGCCTGAAGCTGGGCCACGAGCGACTCCGGGGCCGTAATCGTCGCCGACAGGACCTCGGTGCGCTGCTTGACCTTGGCCTCGGACTTGGCCTTGCGGATGCCGCTGAGCGCAATGCCCACGGTGCCCAGCATGCCGGTGTCGCCGTCGGTGATCTCCAGCGGCGCCGGCCACGCGGCACGGTGCACGGAACCGGTCCGCCACCAGCTCCAGACCTCTTCGGTGGCGAAGGGCAGGAACGGCGCGAAGAGGCGCAGCAGCGAATCCAGTGTGGTGGCCAGGGCTGCCAGCACGGAGGCCTGTTCGGTCTCGCCGGCGGCACCGTACGCGCGGTCCTTGATCAGTTCGACGTAGTCGTCGGTGAACTGCCAGAAGAACGATTCGCTGATCTGCAGAGCCCGGGCGTAGTCGTAGTTGTCGAACGCCTTGGTGGCCTGGGCGACGACGTCGGAGAGCTGCGCCAGCAATGCCCGGTCCAGGGGGTTGGTCAGGACGGACAGGTCCGTGGAGACCACCGAGTTTTCCGTGGCGCCAAGGTTCAGGACGAACTTCGAGGCGTTCAGCAGCTTGATGGCCAGGCGGCGGCCGATCTTCATCTGGGCGATCTCATAGGCCGTGTCGGCGCCCAGGCGTGCGGAGGCAGCCCAGTAGCGGACTGCATCGGAGCCGTACTCGTTCAGGACGTCCGTCGGCACCACCACGTTGCCCTTGGACTTGGACATCTTCTTCCGGTCCGGGTCCAGGATCCAGCCGGAGATGGCCGCATGCTTCCAGGGCGCGACGTCCTGCAGGGCGTCGGCGCGTACGGCGGAAGAGAACAGCCAGGTGCGGATGATGTCGTGCCCCTGCGGGCGCAGGTCGAACGGGAACACCTTGGCGAACAGGTCCTCGTCCCGGCTCCAGCCTCCCACGATCTGCGGGGTCAGGGAGGAAGTGGCCCAGGTGTCCAGCACGTCAGCGTCACCGGAGAAGCCGTTGGGCTGGTCGCGCTGGGATTCGTCGTAGCCCGGTGCGGCGTCGGCCGCAGGGTCCACCGGCAGCAGGTCGTCGGACGGGAGGACAGGGTTGTCGTAGTCCGGGTTGCCCTGGGCGTCCAGCGGGTACCAGACCGGGATCGGCACGCCGAAGAAGCGCTGGCGGGAGACCAGCCAGTCACCGTTGAGGCCCGCAATCCAGTTCTCATACCGGGAGCGCATGAAGGACGGGTGGAAGTCGATGTCCTGCCCGCGGCCGATCAGGCGTTCGCGGCGGTCCTCGTCGCGGCCGCCGTTGCGGATGTACCACTGGCGGGATGTGACCACCTCGAGGGGCTTGTCACCCTTCTCGAAGAAGTTCACCGGGTGGGTGATCTTCTTGGGCTCACCGTCGAGCAGGTCCGCTGTCGTGAGCAGCTCCACGACGGCCTCCTTGGCGGAGAAGACCGTCTTGCCGGCGATCGCGGCGTAGGCCTCGCGGCCGGCATCCGTGGTGATCCACTCCGGAGTCTCGCCGAGGATGCGGCCGTCGCGGCCCACGATCGCGCGGGTGGGGAGCTGGAGTTCGCGCCACCAGGTGACGTCGGTCAGGTCACCGAAGGTGCAGACCATCGCGATGCCGGAGCCCTTGTCCGCCTTGGCCAGCGGGTGCGCCTTGACCTCCAGTTCGACGTCGAACAGGGGGGACTTCACGGTCTTGCCGAACAGCGGCTGGTACCGTTCGTCGTCGGGGTTTGCCACCAGCGCGGCGCAGGCCGCGAGCAGTTCGGGACGGGTGGTCTCGATGAAGATCTTCTCGCCGTCGGCAGTGAAGAACGGGTAGCGGTAGTACGCGCCCGGCACCTCGCGGTCCTCAAGCTCGGCCTGGGCCACAGCGGTACGGAACGTGACGTCCCACAGCGTGGGGGCCTCGGCCATGTAGGCGTCGCCGGCGGCCAGGTTCGCGAGGAATGCGCGCTGGGAGACGGCCCGGGACGTGTCGTCGATGGTGCGGTAGGTGAGGTTCCAGTCAACGGACAGGCCCAGGGTCTGGAACAGGTTCTCGAAGACCTTCTCGTCCTCGACGGCCAGTTCTTCACACAGTTCGATGAAATTCTGGCGGGAGACGACGTCGAAGTCGCGCTGGTTCTTCGCCGGCTGCGCCGGCGGCTGGTAATCCGGGTTGTACGGGATGGCGGGATCGCAGCGGACACCGTAGTAGTTCTGGACGCGGCGCTCGGTGGGCAGGCCGTTGTCGTCCCAGCCCATGGGGTAGAAGACGTTCTTGCCGGTCATGCGCATGTAGCGTGCCTGCACGTCGGTCTGCGTGAAGGAGAACATGTGGCCCACGTGGAGGGAACCGGAAGCGGTGGGCGGAGGAGTGTCGATCGAGTAGACCTGTGCCCGGGTGGTGTCCGGGTCGAACCGGTAGGTTCCTTCCGCAAGCCAGCGCTGCGTGAGGGCGGCCTCCAGGCCTTCCAAAGCCGGCTTGTCGGGAACGTTGATGGGGGTTGTGGCGGGCGTGTCTGTACCCTGCGTTGATTCAGCCATGGAGCAATTGTTTCATGCCGGGCGTTTGTTTCCGGCCCGCAGTGCGTGCCCGCTGCCGGACGGCGGGAGTAGCATGCGGCCTATGGCCAAAGCACGCGCTTCCTTTGCGATCAAACGCATCTATGAGGAACCGGCGCACGACGACGGCTGCCGGGTTCTGGTGGACAGGCTCTGGCCGCGCGGGGTCAGCAAGGAACGGGCCCAGCTGGAGCTGTGGCTCAAGGGCGTCGCGCCGTCGCCGCCTCTGCGGCAGGAATTCGCCCACATGCAGGAGCGGTTCGCGGACTTCCGTGCCCGATACGAGGACGAACTGGCGGGCAATCCGGCGGTGGACCAGCTCGTGGACCTGGCGGCACAGCACGGGAAGGTGACGCTGCTGTACGCGGCCCGGGATCCGGAGGTGAACCATGCCAGGGTCCTGCTGGAGTTCCTGGCGGCGCGTGGTCGAGCCAAGTGAACCCTCCGAAAAAGGTCAGCGGTTCGCGGAAGTAAACATTGGGCTCGCCCACCTACGGTTGGCGCTAGGGTGGTGCCATGACTGAGGTATCCGCAAGCTCTGACGTGTCCAGCAACAAAGCCGCCCTCGTAACGGGTGCCAGCTCCGGCATTGGTGAGGCCACCGTGCGCGCGCTCCGTGCCGATGGCTGGACCGTGTACGCCGTCGCCCGCCGCCAGGAACGGCTGGCCGCGCTGGAAGCCGAGACCGGCGCCGTCGCCCTGGCCGCGGACATCGCCGAGGACGCGGATGTTGCCCGCCTGCTGGCAGACGTGACCTCCGCCGGCGGGATCGACACGCTGGTCAATATCGCCGGCGGTGCCCGCGGGGCGGACCGTGTGGGGCAGGCCGTGACCGACGACTGGGAGTGGATGTACCGCGTGAACGTCCTCGGCACCATGAAGCTCACGCGCGCCTTCCTGCCAATGCTGCGCGAAAACGGCGAGGGCACCGTCCTGAACCTGACCTCCACCGCCGGGCTGGATGCCTATGAAGGCGGGGGCGGCTACAACGCCGCGAAATTCGCCCAGCATGCCCTGACCGGGGCGCTGCGGCTGGAAGAGGCCGAGCACAACGTCCGGGTCATCGAGATCGCGCCCGGCCTGGTCCAGACCGAGGAATTCGCCCTCAACCGGCTCGGTGACGCTCAGGCCGCCAGCAAGGTGTACCAGGGCGTGGAGAAGCCGCTCACCGCGGGGGACGTGGCCGACGTGGTGCGCTACGCCGTGAGCGCACCGCACCACGTAAACCTCGACCAGATCGTCATCCGACCGGTGGCGCAGGCCTCGAACTACAAGCTGATCCGCAAACAGGCCTGAGGCCATCCTCTATCCGTTCGCGGGGACGTCCAGCGTGGCCAGCACGGCGGCATGGTCCGTCCCGGCGACGCGGTGCACGGCATAGCCCGACGCCGGAATGCGCGCGCTGGTGACCACGTGGTCGATGGTGATGCCGGGCAGCGGCCGGCCGTCCATCGGCCAGGTGGGCGTGAACCGCGCCCCGGATGCCGTGCCGACGTCCACCAGCTTCCGGCCACCCGGGCCGCCGTCGAGCAGCCTGCGGAACTCGGAGTGGTCGTAGGTGGCGTTGAAATCGCCGAGCAGGAGCTGGTTGCCCTGGCCGTCCGTCCCGATTCGGGCCACCAGGCGGCCCAGCGATTCCAGGTCGCTGCGCCACTGCCCCACGCGGCCAGCCACCGGCGGGACGGTGTGCACGTTCGTGACCTCGAGCGTGGCGGCCGCCCTTCCCGGGCTTGTGTTGCCGGAGGTGGTGTTGCCGGCACCCGCAACGGGCACTGTCAGCCGGAAGGTCGGAATCTGGAACGGCCTGTCGGGAATCAGCCCGATGGCCTGGATGGGGTGTTTTGAGTACGTTGCGCTGCCGGAGCCGTTGTCCACGGGGCTGCTGATCCGGTTGGGAAGGAGGGTTCCCAGTCCCTCGGCGGCGAGCCGGTCTTCCAGCGCCTGGGTGTGCTCCTGGATGGCGAGCAGTTCCACCCCGTTGTCCCGTACCAGCCGGACGATTTCGGCGGCGTCGGCCCTGCCGAAGCGGGAATTGATGCTCATCACGGTCAAAGGAACCGTACTGCCGGGATCGGAGGCGCCGGCACCCGTCCGGCCTGCCTCCGTTTGTCCTGCGCCGTCCTGTACCGCGTCCGCTCTACCCGCGTCCGGCGTCCACAGCCAGAAGAGCTGGGCTCCGAGGAGCAGTACGGCAGCGGCCGTGACCACGGGCCGCCGGCCCAGCAACGCCAGGGCAAGTGCTAGGGCGGCAGGAATCACCAGCCACGGCGTAAAGGACAGCAGCTGCACCACCTGCGTGGGCCACTCGGCCGGGATGGCACGGAACACCGAAAGCGCTGCGACCGGCAGGAGAATGCAGAGCGCAAACACCCGGGCCGAAGCAGTCATGGACCGAGTCTAGGCCGACGGCGCTCATGGTTGTGGCCGCCGCGGCCACAGCAGTTAGACTGGATCCAACAGCTTTGACCCGGCAATCACCGGTGAGCTTCCGGAAGAACACCCGGCCCGCGGTGCTGACAACCGATCGCGGGGGACCAGGCCAGTAGAACCGGACGGGTAAGCCCGTCACAGCAGCAAATGAGCGGCCGCCGTCGAACCCCCCCCGGGGTTGGGCAGCGGTAAGTGAGGTGGTACCGCGGTGCCGGTGCAGTCGCATGACTGCGGACGCGCCGTCCTCGCATCCTGAATGTTCCACTTGTTCACCAGCTCAACCCAGGATGTCGAGATGACGTATTACCCCAAGGCCTCAGCAGTCCCGTCCGGTCCGGGCTCCTCTGCAGGAGTGTCCGCCTCCGTGAAGTTCCCGGAGATCGAGGAGCGGATCCTCAAGTACTGGGATGAGGACGGTACCTTCCAGGCAAGCATCGACCAGCGCAGCGCCGACCTTCCCGGCGGCGCCCCAGGCAGCAACGAATTCGTCTTCTACGACGGCCCGCCCTTCGCCAACGGCCTGCCGCACTACGGCCACCTGCTCACCGGCTACGCCAAGGACCTGGTGGGCCGCTACCAGACGCAGCGCGGAAAACGCGTTGAACGCCGCTTCGGCTGGGACACCCACGGCCTGCCCGCCGAGCTGGAAGCCATGAAGCAGCTGGGCATGACGGACAAGACCCAGATCGAGGCCATGGGCATCGACAAGTTCAACGACGCCTGCCGCGCCTCCGTCATGAAGTACGCCAACGAATGGCAGGCGTACGTTACCCGCCAGGCCCGCTGGGTGGACTTCGACAACGACTACAAGACACTCAACGTCGAGTACATGGAGTCCGTGCTGTGGGCTTTCAAGCAGCTTCACGAGAAGGGCCTGACGTACAACGGCTACCGCGTGCTGCCGTACTGCTGGAAGGACGAGACGCCGCTGTCCAACCATGAGCTGCGCATGGATGACGACGTCTACAAGAACCGCCAGGACCAGACCGTCACGGTGACCTTCCCCGTCAAGGCGGGGGAGTCGGAACTGTCCCGGCAGCTGGCCGGTGTGCAGGCGCTCGCCTGGACCACCACGCCCTGGACGCTGCCCACCAACCTGGCGCTCGCCGTCGGGCCTTCCATCAGCTACGCCGTGCTGCCCGCCGGACCGAACGGCGTCAAGGCCGCCTCGGCGGAGGCGCCGGTCACCGGCAGCTTCCTGCTCGCCGAAGACCTGCTGGGCACTTACGCCAAGGACCTGGGGTACGACGACGCCGCTGCCGCGGCCGCCGCCGTCACGTCCACCCACACCGGCGCCGAACTCGAGGGACTCACCTACGAGCCGCTCTGGCACGACTTCGCCGACACCGAAAAGTACGGCACCCAGAACGCCTGGCAGTTCCTCGTGGCCGACTACGTCACCACCACCGACGGCACCGGCATCGTCCACCAGGCCCCGGCCTACGGTGAAGACGACCAGAAGGTCTGCGAGGAAGCCGGCATCCCCGTGGTCCTCTCCGTGGACGAGGGCGCCAAATTCCTGCACCTGTTCGCCCACGGCGACCTGCACGACATCGTCGGGCTGCAGGTCTTCGAGGCCAACAAGCCGATCACCCAGGTGCTCCGTGCCCAGGGCCGCCTGGTCCGCCAGGCCAGCTACGAGCACAGCTACCCGCACTGCTGGCGCTGCCGCAACCCCCTGATCTACCGCGCAGTCTCCTCCTGGTACGTCGAGGTCACCAAGTTCCGCGACCGGATGTCCGAGCTGAACCAGGAGATCAACTGGATCCCCGGCAACGTCAAGGACGGCCAGTTCGGCAAGTGGCTCGCCAACGCCCGCGACTGGTCCATCAGCCGCAACCGCTACTGGGGCAGCCCCATCCCGGTGTGGCAGTCCAGCGATCCCGAGTACCCGCGCACGGACGTGTACGGCTCCCTCGCGGAAATCGAGGCCGACTTCGGCCGGCTGCCGCTGAACAAGGATGGCCTGGTGGACCTGCACAGGCCGTTCATCGACGAGCTGACCCGGCCCAACCCGGACGATCCCCGCACCCCCGAAGAGGGCCAGTCCGTCATGCGCCGCGTGGAGGACGTGCTGGATGTCTGGTTCGACTCCGGCTCCATGCCTTACGGCCAGGTGCACTACCCGTTCGAGAACGAGGCCTGGTTCGACACCCACAACCCGGCCGACTTCATCGTGGAGTACATCGGACAGACCCGCGGCTGGTTCTACATGCTGCACATCCTGTCCACCGCGCTGTTTGACCGCCCGGCCTTCCGGAACGTCATCAGCCACGGCATCGTGCTGGGC
Source organism: Arthrobacter globiformis NBRC 12137 (assembly GCF_000238915.1). Lineage (GTDB taxonomy): Bacteria > Actinomycetota > Actinomycetes > Actinomycetales > Micrococcaceae > Arthrobacter > Arthrobacter globiformis. Next base: position 50,253 of record NZ_BAEG01000074.1, read on the forward strand.
TCCGACGGCCAGAAGATGTCCAAGAGCCTGCGCAACTACCCGGACGTCTCCGAAGTGCTGGACCGTGACGGCTCCGACGCCATGCGCTGGTTCCTCATGTCCAGCCCCATTCTGCGCGGCGGCAACCTCGTGGTCACCGAACAGGGCATCCGCGACGGCGTCCGCCAGGTCATCCTGCCGCTGTGGAACGTGTACAGCTTCTTCACCCTGTACACCAACGCTGCTGCCGGAGGTCAGGGCTACGACGCCAAGCTGCGCTACGACGGCTATTCCGACACACTGGACCAGTACCTGCTGGCCAACACCGGCGACCTCGTCCGGAACATGACAGCCCAGCTGGACACCTACGACATCTCCGGGGCCTGCGACGAACTCCGCAGCTACCTGGACATGCTCACCAACTGGTACGTCCGCCGCAGCCGGCAGCGCTTCTTTGACGAGAGCGCCGACGCCTTCGACGCCCTCTACACCGCCCTGGAGGCTGTCTGCCGCGTGGCTGCGCCGCTGCTGCCGCTGGTCTCCGAGGAGATCTGGCGCGGCCTCACCGGCGGCCGCTCCGTGCACCTCGCCGACTGGCCGGACCCGCAGCTGTTCCCGTCCAACGCCGCCCTGGTCGAAGCCATGGACCGCGTGCAGCAGATCTGCTCCACCGGCTCCTCGCTCCGGAAGGCCGCCAACCTGCGCGTCCGACTGCCGCTGCAGGAACTGACCGTCGTGGCACCCGGCGCAGATGCGCTGGAAGGCTTTGCCGCCGTCGTTGCCGACGAACTGAACCTGCGCTCGGTCCGCCTGCTGGATGCCGCCAGCGCCTCTCCGGAGGAGTTCGGCATCGAGCAGAAACTCGTGGTCAACGCCCGGGCCGCCGGCCCGCGCCTCGGCAAGAACGTGCAGCTGGCCATCAAGGGGTCCAAGTCCGGCGACTGGTCCGTCTCCGACGCCGGTGTGGTCACCGCGGGCGGCCTTGAGCTGGAACCGCAGGAATACACGCTGGAGACCGTGGTGGCAGAGTCCGACGGCGGTTCCGCAGCTGCGTCTTCTGCTGCCGCAGTGCTCCCCACCGGCGGCTTCGTGGTTCTGAACACCGAGGTCACCCCCGAGCTCGAGGCCGAAGGCCTGGCCCGTGACATGGTCCGTGCCATCCAGCAGGCGCGCAAGGACGCCGCGCTGAACGTGAGTGACCGGATCCGGACCACCGTGAACGCCGCGCAGAACGTCATCGACGCCCTGCTGGCGAACGCCGAACTGGTGAAGACCGAAACGCTGACACTCGAGCTGGAGGCCGTGCCGGCCGACGCGGCGGAACCGCGCATCACTGTCGAAAAAGTGGGGGCCTGAGACATGACCGACGAATTCTCCGTGGAGAGCGTCTACGCCGAGCTGCTGGGCCGGGCGCCGGAAAACAAAATGGAGCCCCGGCTTGCGCCGCTGTTCCGGGCCATGGATGTGCTGGGTGAGCCGAACAAGGCCTATCCGATCATCCACATCACCGGAACCAACGGCAAAACGTCCACGGCCCGGATGATCGAGGCCGGCCTGCGCGCCCACGGCCTCAGCACCGGGCGCTACACCAGCCCGCACCTGTCCAAGGTGACGGAGCGGATCAGCCTGGACGGCGCGCCCGTCTCCGACGAGACGTTCGTGCGCATCTGGGACGAGATCCGGCCCTACCTGCAGATCGTCGACGACGAACTCACCGCCGAGGGCCAGCCCCGGCTGACGTACTTCGAGTGCCTGACCATCCTGGCTTTCGCCGTGTTCGCCGACCAGCCGGTCAACGTGGCGATCATGGAGGTGGGGCTCGGCGGCATCACCGACGCCACCAACGTGGGCGACGGCCAGGTGTCCGTGGTGACCCCGATCTCCCTCGACCACACCGACCTGCTGGGCGACACCACCGAGGACATCGCCTACGAGAAAGCCGGCATCATCAAGCCCGGCGGCTTCCTCGTCAGCGCGGCCCAGCCGCTGGATGCCGCGCAGGTCCTGCTGGAGAAGGCCAAGGAGGTGCAGGTACCGTTCCGCTTCGAAGGCGTGGAATTCGGCGTCGAGTCGCGGCAGGTCGCCGTCGGCGGCCAGGTGGTGACCGTCCAGGGCATCGCCGGACGCTACCCGGACCTCATGGTTCCGCTGCACGGTGCCCACCAGGCCGAGAACGCCGCCGTGGCCGTGGCGGCCCTGGAGGCGTTCCTTGGCGGCGGGGAGAAGGAGCTGTCCCTGGAGGTCCTGCAGGAGGCATTCGCCACCGTCTCGTCCCCGGGCCGGCTCGAGGTTGTGCGGACAGCCCCCACCATCATCGTGGACGCTGCCCACAACCCGGACGGCATCCGGGCCTCGGCCGAGGCAATCCAGGAGGCCTTCAGCTTCAGCAAGCTGGTGGTCGTGGTGGGCGTGCTCAAGGAAAAGGACGCCGCGGAGATCCTGCGCCAGCTCAAGGAATCACTGGGCGACCTCGCGGAGGAATTCTGCTTCACCCAGTCCAATTCGCCGCGGGCGGTACCCGCAGCGGAGCTGGCGGAGCTCGCCGTCGACCTCGGCTTTGGCGAGGAAAACGTGCACATCGCCGAGAAGCTGGACGACGCACTGGAGTGGGCCGTTGAGCGCGCCGAAGCCAACGACGACCTCGCCGGCGGCGTGCTGGTGACCGGTTCGATCACACTGGTGGCGGACGCCCGCATCCTGCTTGGCAAGGCAGCCGCCTGATGGCGCGGCTCACCAAGTCCCAGCGTGAATGGCGCCCGGGGATGCCCAAGAAACGCCGGTCCACCAAGGTCATGTTCGCCTCGACGGTCCTGCTGCTGGAAGCCTTCGTGGTCTTCTTCGCCACGCTGGCCGTATTCGGCCTGCGCCGTGCCGAGATCTCCCCGGCGCTGATCCTGTCCGTGGGCATCGGACTGAGCGTGGTGCTGATCCTGGCCTGCGCCGTGCTGTCCAAGCCCTGGGGCATCGGGCTGGGCTGGCTCCTGCAGCTGGTGCTGATCCTCAGCGGCTTCGCGGAACCTATGATGTTCCTTGTGGGCGCGCTGTTTGCCCTCGCCTGGTGGTACGGCATCCGGGCAGGCATCCGGATTGACCGCGAGTCCGCCCAGCGGGACCGCGAGCAGGCCGAGTGGGAGGCCGCCCACCCTGAGGCCTCCGGCAATGAAGGCACCGACCAGACCCCGTAGACTTACCGTCGAAACCCACAACCAACCTCATTGGAGCACCTGTGAGCATTGAGCGCACCCTTGTCCTGATCAAGCCGGACGGCGTCACCCGCAACCTGACGGGCGAAATCCTCAAGAGGATCGAAGCCAAGGGCTACACCCTTGCCGAACTCAAGAAGACCAACGCCAGCCGGGAACTGCTCGAGCAGCACTACGAGGAGCACGTGGGCAAGCCGTTCTACGAGCCGCTCGTGGAGTTCATGCTCAGCGGCCCCGTCGTCGCAGCGATCTTCGAAGGCCACCGTGTCATTGAAGGCTTCCGGTCGCTGGCCGGCACCACCGACCCCACGACGGCGGCCCCCGGCACCATCCGCGGCGACTTCGGCCGCGACTGGGGCCTGAAGGTCCAGCAGAACCTCGTCCACGGCTCGGACTCCGTGGACTCGGCCGAGCGCGAAATCAAGATCTGGTTCCAGGCCTAAGCCTCCCGCCAGTTAAGCGCGCCGGCAGGTCAGGCGCGAACGTACAGTTGTGGCCCCTCACTCCTCGGCAGTGGGGGGCCACAACTGTACGTTCGCGCAATTGAGCGGGGCCCAAGTGTGCGTTCGCGCTGCTAGAAGCCTGAGGTGCCGGCGAACACCTGGATGAAGGCGAAGAAGATCGTCGCAATCACGGCAACATAGAGCAGCGCCGTGATGATCCAGCCCGAGTCGCCCAGGATCCGGGCCAGGCCCGCCGGTGCCGGAATCACGCCGTGGACCACATTCCGCACGGTCACCCAGACAAAAAGCGGAATCATCGCTGCCCAGACAACCATGCAGAACGGGCACAGGATGCGGATGGAGTACAGGGCCTGGGACCACAGCCACACCACGAAGATGAAGCCGAGCGTGATGCCGGCCTGCAGCCCGAGCCAGTACCAGCGGGCGAACCGGGCGCCGGCAAGCAGCGCCATTCCCGCGGTGATCGTGACGGCGAAGGCGACAATTCCGATGAACATGTTCGGGAATCCGAAGAGTGAACTCTGCCACGTCTGCATGACCTGCCCGCAGGAAATCCAGGGGTTCACGTCGCAGACGGTGGCGTGGTTGGGATCCTTGAGGACCTCGAGCTTTTCCAGCACCAGGATGCCCGATGCCAGCCAGCCCACGACGCCGGTGATGACCAGCAGCCAGCCGAAGGGGCGGTCGCGTGTCATGGCCGGTACGGCGGCACCGGCCCGTGCCGCGGCGGGCCCGGCACCGTCCTGGTGGTCCTGTTCGTAGTCCGTGCCTGTCGAAGGCGGTATGCGTGGCATGGGATGGCGTCCTTTGTCCGGGGTGCTCCTGCCCAGATTGTATCGCCGCCAGCTTGGGGCAGTCTGTACTCACCGCCAAAGGCCGCATTGACCGGCTTTGTCACACAATTACAGCGTATTTGAACGGCAATATGAGAGAATAAACGTGGCTGGAGAGCGAACCACATTCGAACTCCAGTCCGGTGGCTTGTTCCCAAGACCGCCAATGAGCAGTGGTGCAGGCTTTGGAAAGAAGATCCAGCCTCCCACCTTCCATTGGACGGCACCTGGTTGTGGATGTCAGAAACAACGGGTTCCAGTAACAATCCCGCCGGCCTGTCAGGCCTGCCGCACCCCACTGCCGGTGCGAGCCTGCTGGTATCCAATTGACTTCTGTCAATGCCTGCGGGTTTTGACAATATGTGCCCCAATGGGTGCCGAATGTGGCGGTACGTCAGGGGCAGGAGTGTTGCCACATATGGATAATGACCAGGTTATAGCCGTGAATGTTGAACCGGCTGCCGCCGGCGAAGCCGCTGAGGCTCCCAAGAAAGCCACCAGGACACGGCGCAAGGCGCCGCCCAAGGCCACAGCAGCGGACGCGGAGTCCGCGGCCTCGCCTGACACTGCAGTGGCTGATGCCGCAGTGGCTGATGCCGCAGTGACGGAGTCCGCTGTCGCCGAAGGCGCCGAGGCCCCGGCCAAGACCCCGGTGCGCCGGACCCGCGCCCGGAAGAAGGTTGCCGAAGAGCCGTTGCCCGCGTTTGCGGAAGCCGCCGGGGCCGAAGTTGACGTGAAGGAAGCCGGCGAACAGGCAGCCGCCACGGAGCAGGCAGTCGAGGCTGCGGCCGCTCCGGCCGCCGAGGAACCTTCTGCCGAGTCAAAGCCTGTGCGCCGCCGCCGGGCAACAAAACCGAAAGCCGCGGAGCCGGCCGAAAGCCCCGTTGAGCAGGCGGAGTCTGCCGAGCCTGCCGCCGCCGCGACTGCCACTGAGACGGCGCTAACCGGCCGGACGGAGGTGCCCGCCCCGGCTGCTGGCGCCCCTGCAGCCCAGGCAGCGCCGGCCGGAGCAGCCCCTGCCGAACAGGCGGCTGCACAGGAAGCCGGTGCCGAGGAAGAGCCCGAAGAAGAGGCTGCAGGGCAGTCGCCCCTGGGTTCGCTCTTCCTGGAGCCTGCCTCAGTTACATCGATCATCTTCCAGGCCCCTGACCTGAACACCGTCATCCGCCCTGCCGCTCCCGCCAAAGAGGACGTGGCAGCCGAGGAGGGCGAGGACGAGCTGGAGGACGAGGGCGGCCGCCGCCGGCGGCGCAGCCGCGGCCGCCGCGGCCGCAGCCGGACCGACCGCGAGCTTACCGACGGCGATGAGGGAACTGACGATTCTGACGAAGCCGGCGAAGACGAGGGGGCGCAGCCGGAAGACGGCGTGACGTCCCGCCGTCGCCGCCGCCGCCGCCGCGGTGACCAGGACCTGGAACTGACCGGCGGGGGAGACGACGATCCCCCCAACACGGTCACCCGCGTCCGTGCCCCGCGGACCATCAGCGAGGCGCCGGCGAGCAACCGCGTCACCAGCGTCAAGGGTTCCACCCGCCTGGAGGCCAAGAAGCAGCGCCGCCGCGAATCGCGGGACACGGGCCGCCGCCGCACCGTGATTACCGAGGCCGAGTTCCTGGCCCGTCGGGAATCCGTGGACCGCCAGATGATCGTCCGCCAGCGCGACGACAGAATCCAGATCGGTGTCCTGGAGGACGGGGTCCTGGCTGAGCATTTCGTCTCCAAGACGCAGCAGGACTCCCTGATCGGCAACGTCTACCTGGGCAAGGTCCAGAACGTCCTGCCGTCCATGGAAGCCGCTTTCGTGGACATCGGACGCGGCCGCAACGCCGTGCTCTACGCCGGTGAGGTCAACTGGGACGCAGCCACCCTTGAAGGCAAGCAGCGCCGGATCGAAAACGCGCTGAAGTCCGGCGACTCCGTCCTGGTCCAGGTGACCAAGGACCCCGTGGGCCACAAGGGTGCACGGCTCACCAGCCAGATCTCCCTGCCCGGCCGGTACCTCGTGTATGTCCCCGGCGGGTCCATGACCGGCATCTCCCGCAAGCTGCCCGACGTCGAACGGAACCGCCTGAAGCGGATCCTCAAGGACCGCCTCCCCGAGGACGCGGGCGTCATTGTGCGGACGGCCGCTGAAGGCGCCTCCGAAGAGGAACTGACCCACGACATCAACCGTCTCCGTGCCCAGTGGGAGGGGATTGAGAGCCAGGCGAAGTCCACCAAGGTACTCGCCCCCGAACTGCTCTACGGTGAACCGGACCTGACCATCAAGGTTGTGCGGGACGTCTTCAACGAGGACTTCTCCAAGCTGATCGTGTCCGGCGACGAAGCGTGGGACACCATCGAGGCCTACGTCACCTACGTTGCTCCGGACCTGGTGGGCCGGCTCGAAAAGTGGACCAAGGACGAGGACATCTTCTCCGCCTGGCGCATTGACGAGCAGATCCACAAGGCACTGGACCGCAAGGTATTCCTGCCGTCCGGCGGCTCGCTGGTCATTGACCGGACCGAGGCCATGACCGTTGTTGACGTCAACACCGGCAAGTTCACCGGCAGCGGCGGCAATCTCGAAGAGACAGTCACCAAGAACAACCTGGAAGCAGCCGAGGAAGTTGTCCGCCAGCTGCGGCTGCGCGACATTGGCGGCATCATCGTCATCGACTTCATCGACATGGTGCTGGAATCCAACCGCGACCTTGTCCTGCGCCGCCTGGTGGAATGCCTGGGCCGCGACCGGACAAAGCACCAGGTGGCCGAAGTGACCTCCCTGGGACTCGTGCAGATGACGCGCAAGCGCATGGGCACCGGCCTCCTGGAAGTCTTCGGCGAGCAGTGCGAGGCATGCGCCGGCCGGGGCGTCGTCACCCATGACGAGCCGGTGGAGCACCGCCGCGCCAACACCGTGGCCGCGGAGCACCACGTGCACCGCGCAGAGGTCCAGCCCCCTGCCCGGTCCGAGCGGAAGCGCCGCCGCGGCAAGGGTGGACAGCCGTCCTTCGAGACTGCCCCGGCTGCCCCTGCTGCCGTGCACCATCCGGAACCGTCGGAAGCAGAACGCCATGCCAAGGCTGAAGCGACCCGCGCTGCCCTTGCCAACATCGCGGCAGCGGCCCACGCCGCCCACTTGCACGAGGAAGCAGCGCACAGCGCCGCAGCGTCGGGTGAGGCCGCACGGCCGGCTGCACCCGCGGCCGCAGCACCGGAAAGCCCCGTGGTGCACCGCGCTCCGGAAACGGAGAGCGTCTCCGGACGGCCCGGTGCTGTGCTCACCTTCGGCGGCGAGAAAGTCATTCTTCCGTTTGTGGATCACAGCGAGGAGCCGGTTAAGGAAGAGCCGGCCCTGACGCTGCACCGCCTGGAGGAAGCCTTCGCGCACCTCGGTGCTCCGGCCGCCCCCGCCCCCGCCGAGGAGGAGCATGCTCCTGCCATGGCGCGGCCTGCCAGCCAGCAGCCGGAAGCCCAGCGCGCCGAAAGCGCCGCCGAGCCGTCGCGCAGCCGCCGTCCGCGCCGCAACCGCAGTGCCAGCCGCGCCCAGGGTGCAGCCAACGAGACATCCGTGGAACACCACGAGGTTGCTCCGGTGGCCGCTGCCGGGCACTCGCACGAGGCCAAGGCGCCGGAGGCGGGCGATGCACAGGGAGCCCCCAAGGCGGCTCAGCAGCCCGCCAGCGAACCGATCATCCTGGGCGTCGGGGTGCCCGCCTCAGAGCTCTAGGACCTGCGAACTCTGAGCTGACTCATGGAAAGGTCCGGCACCGCGCCTGCGGTGCCGGACCTTTCTGGGTCCGGGGGATGTGGCGCGGGCCAGGGTCCGGCGGATGTGGCACCGGCCAGTGCATGGGTCAATGTCCAGGCGGCGGGGCACAGACCGCGGAAGCCTGTCGCAAACGTCAAATTCCGTGTCCCGGCCCGGACGAACCGCTAGGCTGGGGGACTGACACGGGGTGCCGCGCACGGGCCGGCTGAGATCCAAACCCGTTGAACCTGTCCGGTTAGCACCGGCGAAGGGATGTCTTCCTTGTCATCAGCATCACTCCTGCCCGCACCCGCGGCTGCCGCCGGTTCCCTTCTGGAAACCGTGGCGCCGCCCGGCCGGACCTCCCGCGACGTTCCCCGGGTCCTTGCCATTGCGGGGTCGGATCCGTCCGGCGGCGCAGGCATACAGGCCGACCTGAAGAGTATTGCGGCCCACGGTGGCTACGGAATGGCCGCCATAACGGCCCTCACTGCCCAGAACACCACCGGCGTGCGCGGCGTGCACGTTCCGCCGGCAACCTTCCTGTCAGCGCAACTGGATGCCGTCAGCGACGACATCCAGGTGGACGCCGTGAAGATCGGCATGCTGGGCGATGCACACGTGATTGCCGCAGTCCGCGGCTGGCTCGAAAAGGTGCGGCCCGGCGTCGTGGTTGTGGATCCGGTGCTGGTGGCCACCAGCGGTGACCGCCTCCTGCAGGAGTCCGCGGAGGCAGCCCTCGGCGAACTGCTGCCGCTGGCGGACCTGATCACCCCCAACCTGCCCGAACTGGCCATGCTGCTCGGGGAACCGGAGGCCGCGGACTGGCCCGCCGCCCTTGACCAGGGCAGGCGGCTAGCGGCCCGGACCGGTGCCACGGTCCTTGTCAAAGGCGGTCACCTGAACGGCTCAACCTGCCCGGATGCCCTCGTGAACACGGCCGGGCTGCTGTCTGCTGAGGTGGTGGAGTTTGCCGGCGAACGGATTAGCACGCGGAACAGCCACGGCACCGGGTGCTCGCTCTCCTCGGCCATGGCCACGGCCCAGGCACGGCTGGGCGACTGGGAGGCGTCCCTGCGGGCGGTCAAGCCCTGGCTGGCCGGGGCGCTCCGTACCTCCGGGCAGCTAGAGGTCGGCGCAGGCAACGGACCGATCAACCACTTCCACCACCTGGCCCAGTCCGAACGGAAGGGCGGGTTCGCGGAACTGCTGCGCGCCGAGACCGTTGCCGACCTGGAAGCCATCTATGGCCTGGGCTTCATCCGTGGACTCGCCGAAGGCACCCTGGCGGAGCGGGAATTCGCGTACTACCTGGCCCAGGATGCCATTTACCTCAACGGCTACTCCCGTGTGCTGGCGCGGGCCAGCGCACTCGCGCCAACCGAGTCCGAGCAGCTGTTCTGGGCGCACTCAGCCCAGCAATGCCTGGAGGTTGAATCGGAACTGCACCGCAACTGGCTCAGCACGCGCTCCGTGCAGACGGAACTTGGCCCGGTCACGAAGGCGTATGTGGATCATCTGGTCGCAGCTTCGGCGGGCGGCAGTTACGCGGTGCTGGTAGCCGCCGTCCTGCCCTGCTTCTGGCTGTACGCCGAGGTGGGGGAAACCCTGCACGCCGAATATGTGGCCGCCGGGGCGCAGGCCGGGCACCCTTACGCCGAGTGGCTGCGGACCTACGCCGACGAGGAGTTCGCCGCCGCGACCCTGCGGGCCATCGAAATCGCCGACGACGCCGGCCGTGCCGCGTCGGCAGGGGAGCGTGAAGCGATGATCACCGCGTTCCGGCAGTCCTGCCGCTACGAGGTGGAATTCTTCGACGCGCCGAGCCGTCACAGCTGAGCGGAAACGGGCGCTGCGCCGGGTAAGATAGTCGCGCACGGCATCGGATGTCCGGAACAGCGCCCGTGTGGCGCCTATCACGGACAACCCGCCGGTGCCAGCCTCATTTGCGGCCGACGACGGAATTAGCGTATTCTAGATCTTCGGTGCTTACGCCAACACTTGGGTTATGACCCGGGATCGCCCAATCGGGCTTGTTCCTGGGATAGCTCACGGGTTCCCCCGGGCAATCCACGGCGTTGAGGCACAGCGAGAGCCAGGCCAATTCATCGGACCCAGGTTCCGCACGCAAATTTAGTAATAGACGTCGAGAGAAGTGAGTGCCCAAGTGGTGTACGCGATTGTCCGCGCAGGCGGCCGCCAAGAGAAGGTTTCCGTTGGAGACTTCGTTACCCTGAACCGCGTCGCCGGTGGAGCTGGCAGCACCATTGAGCTGCCCGCGCTGCTCCTGGTAGACGGCGACAAGGTCACCTCCGCAGCTGCGGACCTGGCCAAGGTAACGGTTACGGCTGAGATCCTCCAGGACCTTCGTGGTCCGAAGATCGTCATCCAGAAGTTCAAGAACAAGACCGGTTACAAGAAGCGCCAGGGTCACCGTCAGGAACTGACCAAGGTCAAGATCACCGGTATCAAGTAACCACCGGTTACTGTTCAGGTTTTCAGCAGATTCCCCAGAATTTAAAGGCAGGCATTCCAAATGGCACATAAAAAAGGCGCGAGCTCCACTCGCAACGGTCGTGACTCCAACGCCCAGTACCTCGGCGTCAAGCGCTTCGGCGGCCAGGTAGTTTCCGCAGGCGAGATCATTGTTCGCCAGCGCGGCACCCACTTCCACCCCGGTGCAGGCGTTGGCCGCGGTGGCGACGACACGCTGTTCGCACTGCAGGCAGGCGCTGTTGAATTCGGCACCCGCCGCGGCCGTCGGGTCGTGAACATCGTTGCCGCTGCAGCTGCAGAGTAACAACAGGATCTGAACCGGTGGAGCGGGCCATGATGGCCCGCTCCACTGTTCTTTTAACCGCACTACAATCAATTTGGACGTTCAAGACGGCCGAGTTAAGCAATAGAGGAGATTCACCGTGGCGAGCTTTGTAGACCGGGTAGTACTGCACGTATCTGGCGGTACCGGCGGCCACGGCTGCGTCTCCGTGCACCGTGAGAAGTTCAAGCCCCTGGGCGGACCCGACGGCGGCAACGGCGGCGACGGCGGCGACGTCATCCTGCGCGTCGACTCGCAGACCACCACGCTGCTCGACTACCACCACGCACCCCACCGGCACGCCACGAACGGCGGGCCCGGCATGGGAGACTGGCGCGGCGGCAAGAACGGCGAAACCCTGGTCCTGCCGGTTCCGGACGGAACCGTCGTCAAGACCAAGGACGGCAAGGTCCTTGCTGACCTCGTTGGCGAAGGCACCGAATTCATCGCGGCGTCCGGCGGGCAGGGCGGGCTGGGCAACGCCGCACTGTCCTCCCAGAAGCGGCGGGCCCCGGGGTTCGCCTTGCTTGGCATCGAGGGTGACGCCAGCGACATCGTCCTCGAGCTGAAGTCGATTGCCGACATCGCCCTGGTTGGATTCCCCTCCGCCGGCAAGTCCAGCCTGATCGCGGCCATGTCTGCCGCCCGGCCGAAGATCGCTGATTACCCCTTCACCACCCTCATCCCCAACCTCGGCGTCGTGCAGGCGGGCGACGTCCGGTTCACCATCGCCGACGTCCCCGGGCTCATTGAAGGCGCAAGCGAAGGCAAGGGCCTGGGGCACAACTTCCTGCGGCACGTCGAGCGGTGCGCCGCTTTGGTTCACGTTTTGGACTGCGGTACGCTGGAATCTGACAGAGATCCACTCTCCGACCTCGCCATCATCGAAGCTGAACTCGAGAAGTACGCCGTTGATATGAGCTATGCCGGCAACGACGGCGAGGTTGTTCCGCTGAACCACCGGCCCCGGTTGGTGGCTTTGAACAAGGTCGACCTGCTTGACGGCAAGGACATGGCCGAGTTCGTCCGCCCGGAGCTGGAGTCGAGGGGCTACCGCGTGTTCGAGGTTTCGGCCACGAGCCACGAAGGCCTCCGGCAACTCGGATTTGCCATGGCGGAGATCGTCAAGGCCGCCCGCGACAGCGTGGAGGCCACACCGCCGAAGGTGCACGCACCGGTACTCCGGCCCCGCGCCGTCAACGAGACCGGTTTCCGGATCCGCCGCGAGGAGAAGAACCTGGAGCCGCTGTTCCGCGTGTTGGGCGAGAAGCCCGTGCGCTGGGTCAAGCAGACGGACTTCACCAACGAGGAAGCCATTGGCTACCTTGCCGACCGGCTGGCCAAGCTCGGCGTCGAAACCGAGCTGTTCAAGCAGGGCGCCAAGCCCGGCGACACCGTAGTGATCGGTGAGGACGACGGCGTGGTGTTCGACTGGGAGCCGACCATGATGGCTGGCGCCGAGCTGCTGGCGTCGCCGCGCGGCACGGACGTCCGGTTCGCAGACATCGGCGACCGTCCCACCCGCAGCCAGAAGCGTGAGGAACAGATCGAACGCCGTGAGGCCAAGGCAGCGGCACGTGCCGAGCTGGAAGCCGAGCGCAAGGCGGGCATCTGGACCGAATCAGTCAGTGGGCGCCGTGCAGCACGGCCGCTCAAGGAGAGTGGACTGAACACCCAACATGAGGAGTGAACCCGCACACGTGTCTGATAATTCCGCAATTGTCATCGAGGAACCAAGAACCGACGACCGCAGCATGCTCGCCAGAGCCCGCCGCATTGTCGTCAAGGTCGGATCGTCGTCGCTCACAAGCATCAAGGGCGGAATTTCCGAAGAGGCGTTGATCGAACTCTCCAATGCGCTGGCCGCCAAGAGCAACGAGGGCACCGAAATCATTCTGGTCTCCTCCGGTGCCATCTCCGCGGGGCTGGCACCTCTGGGCCTTATCAAGCGCCCGCGCGACCTGGCAACGCAGCAGGCCGCAGCCAGCGTTGGGCAGGGCTTGCTCATGGCCCGCTACACGCACGCCTTCGCGGCGCACGGCGTGACCGTGAGCCAGGTGCTGCTGACCGCGGATGACCTGATGCGGCGCAGCCACCACCAGAATGCGTTCCGGGCATTGAACCGTCTGCTGAATCTGGGCGTGGTTCCCGTGGTCAACGAGAACGACACCGTCGCCACGCACAAGATCCGCTTCGGCGACAACGACCGGCTCTCGGCCCTCGTGGCCCACCTGGTCCGTGCCGATGCGCTGGTGCTGCTTTCCGACGTCGATTCCCTTTACGACGGCCCGCCCGCAAAGGGAGCCAAGCGGATCCCGCAGGTGGACGGCCCCCAGGACCTGGAAGGCGTCAACATCGGCACCCCGGGCAAGGCCGGCGTCGGCACCGGCGGCATGCAGACCAAGGTCGAGGCCGCCACGATGGCGGCCGACTCGGGTATTCCCGCCCTCGTCACGTCGACGGCCAACGCGGCCGCCGCCCTGGCCGGCGAAGACGTGGGAACGTGGTTCTCCGTCAACAGCGGCCGCAAGTCCGTGCGCATGATGTGGCTCGCCCACCTGGCGCACGTGCAGGGCCGCCTGCTTCTCGACGACGGCGCAGTGACCGCCGTCCGGGACCATGGCGCCTCGCTGCTGCCGGCCGGTATTACGTCAGTTGAAGGCCACTTTGAATCGGGCGACGCCGTCGAAATGGTGGCGCCCGACGGCACCGTCATCGCCCGCGGCCTGGTCAACTATTCAGCCGACGAACTGCCGCAAATGCTGGGCCGTTCCACCGTGGAACTGGGGGAGTCCCTGGGCCGCGGTTTCGACCGTGAGGTTGTTCACGTTGACGACCTGGTTCTGGTCTAGGCGCCGGACTCGCCTAGACTTGAATGATGACTGAGGCACTGATGAACCAAGCAGCTGAGACATCCAACGACGCTACGATGGTCCCCTCCCTGCCGGCAGACAGCCAGCCCACCCCGGCTGACGTCGAGTCGGCCGTCTACGCCATCGCCGACCGTTCCCGCCAGGCCGCCCGCAGCATGGGCCGCGCCAACCGGGCCTGGAAAGACAAGGCACTGCGCGCCATCGGGAGCGCCCTGCTCGCAAACAAGCAGCAGATCCTGGCCGCGAACACCAAGGACGTGGAAGCGGGCCGCGCCAACGGCACGTCCGCCGCCCTCCTGGACCGGCTTACCCTGAACGACACCCGCATTTCCGCCCTCGCCGACGCCCTGGAGAACCTGGCCGGGCTGCCCGATCCCGTGGGCAATGTGGTGCGCGGACAGACCCTGCCCAACGGCCTGCGCCTGCGCCAGGTCAATGTCCCCATGGGCGTGGTGGCGGCCATTTACGAGGCGCGTCCGAACGTGACGGTGGACATCGCCGGCCTGGCGCTTAAGAGCGGCAACGCCGTGATCCTCCGCGGCGGTTCGGCTGCGGCCTTCACCAACGAGGCCCTCATCCGCGTGCTGCGCGATGCCCTGGAGTCCGTAGGCCTGCCGGCCGATGCCGTACAGACGGTGGACCAGTACGGCCGTGAGGGAGCCAATGTGCTCATGCGTGCCCGCGGACGCGTCGATGTGCTGATTCCCCGCGGCGGCCGTGAACTGATCCAGACCGTCGTCAACAATTCCTCCGTGCCGGTCATTGAGACCGGCGAGGGCAACGTCCACATCTTCATCGACGAGTCAGCCAGCGAAGACATGGCAGTGGAGATCCTCCTCAACGCCAAGACGCAGCGCCCCAGCGTCTGCAACACCGTGGAGACGCTCCTTGTGCACTCCGGCTCCACGGTTCTGCCCGCGGTCGCCGCAGCCCTGAGCAAGGCGGGTGTCCGGCTGCATGCCGACGACCGCGTGCGCGCTGCGCTTCCGGCGTCGGTGGAGTCCCTGCCGGCAACGGAAGACGACTGGGCCACCGAGTACATGGACCTGGACCTGGCCGTGGCCATGGTGGACAGCCTGGACGACGCCGTGAAGCACATCCGGACCTGGTCGACGGGACACACCGAAGCCATCCTGACGAACGACCTGCGAAACGCCGAGCGCTTCATCGCGGAAATCGATTCCGCCGCGGTCATCGTGAACGCGTCCACGCGGTTCACCGACGGCGGCGAGTTGGGCCTGGGTGCCGAGGTCGGCATCTCCACGCAGAAGCTTCACGCCCGCGGCCCGATGGGCCTGACCGAGCTGACGACCACGAAGTGGATCGTCCAGGGCGAGGGCCAAGTCCGCGCCTGACATAGCGGTAACATAGTAAAGAAGTCCGGACCGGCGGGAATTTCCGCCGTCGTCATCCTTTTTATTCCTAGGGGAGAAAATGCTGCTCCAGCAGATTGCCGCGTCAGTTGCAGAACACGAAGAGAGGGCACCCTTGTGGGCCGAGCCGTGGGTCTTCGGCATCTCGATGTTTGCCATCTTCGTAGTGCTGATGTTCGTCACCCTCTCCTACACCAACCTCGGCAACCGCCACACTGCGGTTGATGAGCACTCTGACCCGCACCGCCAGCACCCCAACAAGCACGACCACGGCCAGGGCCACTAACATTTCCGCCGCACTGCACCACAGGGATACGCAGCGCCGGCTGCGGCTGGGCGTGATGGGCGGGACCTTCGATCCCATCCATCACGGCCACCTTGTGGCCGCCAGCGAGGTGGCCGCCAAGTTCGGGCTCGACGAAGTCGTGTTCGTACCTACTGGCCAGCCGTGGCAGAAGTCCAGCAAGCAGGTCAGCGAACCCGAGCACCGTTATCTGATGACGGTAATCGCCACGGCGTCGAACCCGCGGTTTACCGTCAGCCGTGTCGATGTGGACCGTCCCGGCCCCACCTACACCATCGACACGCTCCGCGACCTGCGGACGCAGCGGCCTGACGCCGACCTGTTCTTCATCACCGGAGCTGACGCCCTGGCGCAAATCCTGTCGTGGAAGGACATCGACGAGCTGTGGTCACTTGCCCACTTTGTGGGAGTGACACGGCCAGGCCATGAGCTCGACGGCATGGGCCGAAAGGACGTCAGCCTGCTCGAGGTCCCCGCGATGGCGATCTCGTCAACCGACTGCCGCGCCCGCGTGGCCGCCCATAACCCTGTCTGGTACCTGGTGCCGGACGGAGTGGTGCAGTACATCGCAAAATACGGGCTCTACGCCGCACCGGCCGGGAACAGCAGCTCCGAAACTACCGAGACAAACGATCCAGCCAGCACTGAATGAGTTTGAGATGAGTCAGGAACAGCAACCGATCCGCAGCCGCCGGGAACTGCGCAAGGCCCGGGATGAAGCCCTGGCCAGGAACCGGAACGCCGCCCCTCCGGGTGCCGGCGAGTCAGCCCCTGCCTCGAAACCATCTGCCTCAAAGGGTCCCGCCGCGAACCCGCCTGCTTCGAAGCGTCCGGCCGCCCCCGGCCCGGGCACATCCGCCCCTGCCGGGCCGGAAAAGACGGACTCTTCGCGCGCTTCCGAAGACAACCGGCAGGACGCCGCCACCGGACGCGTGCGCCGCGTTGCGCCGGGCCCCGTGGACTCGCCGCCGGCCGGCTCAGCCGCCGAACGTTCGTCCCAGATCCGTGCCCGCGACAGGGCAGCCCTGCGAACCATCAAGGAGCTGGCCGAAAAGGAAGAGCAGCTCTCCGGCGGCGGCCCGCCGACGCGCCGCCAGCTGCGGCTGATGCAGCTCAAGGAGCAGGCGATTACTTCGGCAATGCCCGTCGTGCCGCCGGCCGACGGCGGGGCCCCCACCGGGAAATCGCCCGCTTCTTCAGCCGGCTCTCCGCCCGCTGCGGCCGGCAAACCGGCTACCGCCACCGGAGCCAAACCTGCCGGCCGGCCCTCCAGCGGTCAGCCCTCCGGCGGTCCGGGTCCGCGGCCCGCGGCGCCGGCGGGGGACGACCTCCCCGAGGGCATGACGGTGGAGCAGGCCCTGGAAGCGCGTGCACTCCTCGCCGAACAGGCCAGGAACCAGATCGCCAAGATGGAACACATCGCGGCGACAGACCCTGAAGCCGTGGATCCGGAAATCCTCGCCCAGCAGATTGCCCTCGCCGAACGCGCCGCCGTGCTCAACAAGCGGGCCATGGCCAAGCAGAAGCTCGCCGAACAGAACACGCCCCAGCAGGGCAGTCAGAACGGTCCATCCACAGCCAGCAACCTCGCCATGGTGACGCCGCTGGAATTCGAACAGGTGCCCGGAGTCGACCGTCCGGTCATGAAGCGGCCGGCCACCTCGCATGTTCCAGTGGTGACCAACCCCGGTCCGCGGGTTCCGGCCCGGAGCAACCGGGCCGCCAAGGCGTCCCGCACCAGCGCGCCGTCCACCGGGCGGTCGCGGGTCATTGCCCGGGCAGAAGCGGCCGCGCGTTCGGCAGCTGCGCCTCCGGCCAGCGCCCGCCAACATGCCTGGACCGATGAGTCCGGCGACGACGTTTCAGCGCTGCCGCCGGTGTCAGCCAAGTCCGCCTACGGGCTGGAGCCCCTGGACGCGGCCACGGCCGGACTCGCCCGGGCCAACCGGCTGAGGCTGATTCAGCTTGGCGTCGTGGCGCTCGGCGCTATCGCCCTCGTCGCCGGCGTCATCATGATCATCAGCGGCCTTTCACGCTGACGTCAGCCAGTACCACCACCTACGCTTTTCATCACCACAAGGAGTCCCGTGACCGCATCCGAATCGTCCGTCACCACAGCCCGGCATGCAGCCAGGGCCGCGGCGGACAAGATCGCCCAGAACATCGTCGCCCTTGACGTCAGCGAACGCCTGGCCCTGGCGGACGTTTTCCTCATCGCCTCGGCACCCAGCGAACGCCAGGTCAACGCCATCGTCGACGGCATTGAAGAGGAACTCATCAAACAGGACCTCCGTCCGGTCCGGCGGGAAGGCCGTTCGGCCGGCCGTTGGGTCCTGCTGGACTACGCCGACGTCGTGATCCACGTCCAGCATGAGGAAGACCGTGTCTTCTATGCCCTGGAGCGTCTCTGGAAGGACTGCCCGGTAGTGGACCTGCAGCTGGGAGACGACGCTTCGGCAAAGGCCGCTGCCGCCGCCGAACAGGAATAGGCCGCGGGTCCGAATATGCCCGATTTGGAATTTTCGGAAACGCTGGTCTAAGATATTTGAGTTGCTTCGGAGAGATCGGAAGCTGAAGCAACAAGAATACGGGGCTGTGGCGCAGCTGGTAGCGCACCTGCATGGCATGCAGGGGGTCAGGGGTTCGAGTCCCCTCAGCTCCACCGGATAATCCGCCGGAATCGAAAGATTCCGGCGGTATTTTTTTTGCCCGAAAGTGGCGCTGACCCTGCTATTCGTATCCCGGCAACGACGTGACAGACGCCATATGTCTTCGATTAGCGTCCTGGCGAATTCTGGACTACGCTGGTCGGGTTGCTTC
>NZ_BAEG01000073.1 GCF_000238915.1 Arthrobacter globiformis NBRC 12137
AATCCCGGCCATCACCCCGCACCCCAACAAACCCACCGCGGCCGCGTCCGCGTCCTCATCGACCTTCGTGCACTGACCCGCAGCGACCAGGGTCTTCTCCGCGAACGCCCCGATCCCCAACGCCGGAGACAGCACCGTGCCGTCCTCCAGGGTCATCTTCTGCGACGCGTTCGCCGTGTTGAAACAATACTGGGCCTGGCCCTTCGCGCACGCCCGGCACTGCCCGCACACCGCACGCCAATTCAGGATGACCCGGTCACCAACAGCAACCTCGGTCACACCCTCACCCACGGCCGAGACCACACCCGTCGCCTCATGACCCAGCAAATACGGGAACTCATCCCCAATCCCGCCCAGCTTGTAATGCAAATCCGTATGACACACCCCGCACGTCAGCACATCCACCAACGCCTCCCCCGGCCCAGGATCCGGCACCAAAATCGTCTCCACCGACACCGGAGCATCCTTCGCCCTGACAACAACTGCCTTCACTTTATGAACCATGAAATCGCGTTCCTTTCCTGAGCCGGGGGGCCCTTTGGCTACGGCACCTCAGCCAAATCTAACCGACTTGCTGCGGTTGGAAATCCCCGTCCCGAGGACCGGACAGTCCGCTTGCCGTGCTGCTGCTATCGATGCGGGCGGGCGGCTCCTGCACGGGCACCGGGGATGGGACGGCGTGCACTGTGGCGTGCTCCGCGAGAATGCCCGTCTGGTGCCTGATCTTCAGGCGGTAGAGCAGCGTCCCGCCGCCGGTGACGGCGGCGACGAAGAGGACACCGCCCCACTGCAGGTACCACTCGAACGGCGGAACCGAGTTGTAGATTTCGGGGCGCGGCCAGATCAGGTTCAGGGTCATGGCGCCGCCCCACAGAACCGCGAGGATGTTCACGGGCAGCCCCCATTTGCCCATGCTGAAGCCGGCGTCGGAGTGGTCGCCGGCGCCCGGCCACTTTTTCAGGAGGCGCTTGCGCAGCATGGGGACCGTGACCAGCAGGTAGGACAGGTAGATCAGGACGATGCTGATGCTGGAAAGAATCGTGAAAATCGCGGGCTGCATGACGTTGACCAGCAACGGGATGACGGCCAGGACGCCGATCACGATGGCGGCAATGGTGGGGGTCTTGCGGACCGGGTCCACCTTGCTGAGCTGGCGGCTGAACGGCAGGTTGTTGTCCCGCGCCATGGCGAACATCATGCGGATGGCGGCGGCGTGCACGGCCAGGGTGCAGACCACGACGGCCACCACGATGCACACGAGGAAGGCCTTGCCGAAGGGGCCGCCCAGGACGGAGAGCACGATGTGCTGCAGGCCGCCGTCGGCTGCGCCGATCTTGGGGTCGGTGAGGTCCGGAGCGGCCAGGATGCCGAAGAGCAGGATCAGCCCGCCCAGCAGGAAGGAGGCGGTGACGGCGCGCAGGATGGCCTTGGGGGCGGTGCGCTTCGGGTCCTTCGTTTCCTCGCCGAGGGAACTGGCGGTGTCGAAGCCGTACATGACGTAGCCGGACGCCATCGCGCCGATGAGGAACACGCCGAAGAAGCCGAGGTCGTGGCCTTCGCCGAACCCGGCGGTGTCGAAGAAGACCTCGGGTCCGCGCACCACGTGCCAGCCCAGCGCGAGGATGAGCAGCACGGCCGCGATCAGCTCAACGAACACGCCGATGCTGTTGATCCGGGTCATGAGCTTCACGCCGAATGCGTTGATGAGCGTGGAGATGGTGATCATGATGGTGGCGAGCAGAACCCCGTTAAGGGCAAAGTCGTAGGTGCCGGTGCCGTCGCCGACGATCTGGAATCCGGACCAGAGCTGCGGCAGGGTGATCTGCAGGGCAAGAGCCACGGATCCCAGCGCCATGATGGAGGACAGCAGCAGCAGCCAGCCGGCAAGCCAGGCCGAGGTGCCGGAGGCGAGGCGCTTGGCCCAGTTGTAGACCGAGCCTGCCACGGGGTAGCGGCCTGCCAGTTCGGCAAAGCACAGCGCTACCATCAGCTGGCCGACGAAAACGATGGGCCAGGACCACGCGTACGCCGGGCCGGCCATGGAGAAACCAAAGTAGAACAGTTGAAAAACACCGGTGAGGATGGAGATGTAGCTGACGCCTGCGGCGAAGCTGGCGAACTTGCCGATGCTCCGGTCCAGGGTCTGGGCATAGCCGAACTCGTCCATGCCGCTTGAATCAGTACTCTTGCTGGGTTCCAACATCTGAACTCCTAAGTCAGAAAAGCACGATGGTGATGACCCGCGGCCGCCTTTGGACGCGGGTAACACTACACGCAGTTGATACTGCGTGCAGGTGAAACCGACGGCCGGGCACTGCGCTGCAGCGCCCGGCCGTCCCCCCCAAAGCTGATGCCTAGCCGGCCGCGCCGGCCCCCGTTTCGCCGGGGGTTTCCCCGGGAGCCGAGCCGAACCATCCGCTCGGGGCGGGGGCGATGTTCTGCCAGATGTGCTTGGCTTCGCGGTATTCGGCCAGGCCGGCCTGGCCGAGCTCACGGCCGATCCCGGACTTCCCGAAACCACCCCATTCCGCCTGGGGGACGTACGGGTGGTAGTCGTTGATCCACACCGTTCCGTGCCGGAGGGCGCCCGCGACGCGCTGCGCCTTCGACGCGTCCGAGGTCCACACCGCGCCGGCCAGGCCGTACTCGGTGTCGTTTGCGATCGCGACGGCCTCGGCCTCGGTCCGGAACGTCTCCACGGTCAGTACGGGGCCGAACGATTCCTCCCGCAGCACGCTCATGCCCGAGCGGCAGTTGCCGAGCACGGTGGGCGGGTAGAAGAAGCCGTCCGCGAGCGGCCCGTCGTCGGGGATGTAGCCGCCGCACAGCAACTCTGCTCCCTCGGCGATGCCTGCCTGGACGTAGGCATGGACCTGATCGCGGTGCCTGGCGGAGATCAGCGGCCCGGTTTCGGCGTCGGAATCGAAGGGCCCGCCCATCCGGATCTTCTTCGCCCGCCGGACCACCTCGGCCACAAAGCGTTCGGCGATGGTCTCCTCGACGACGAGCCGTGCCCCTGCCGAGCAGACCTGCCCGGAATGCAGGAACACCGCGGTGAGGGCGTTGTCGACGGCGGCGTCCCAGTCCGCGTCCGCGAAGACGACGTTGGGGTTCTTCCCGCCGAGCTCGAAGGCCACGCGCTTCACGGTTTCGGCGGCGGCGGCCATGATCGTTTGGCCCGTGGCCAGGCTCCCAGTCAGGGATACGAGGTCGACGCGCGGATCGGAGCTGAGCGGGCCGCCCACCTTGGACCCGGATCCCGTGATCAGGTTCGCCACGCCGGCCGGAACGCCGGCCTCTGCGAGGGTTTCCATGAGCAGGATCGAGGTCGACGGCGTGAGCTCGCTGGGCTTGAGCACGAACGAGTTCCCCGCAACGAGTGCAGGCGCCACCTTCCACGCCGCCTGGAGGAGCGGGTAGTTCCACGGCGCAATGAGCGAGCAGACCCCGAGCGGCTCGTACACCACACGGCTGATCGCGTCCGCCCGGCCGGTGTCGATGACACGGCCGGCGTCGAGCCCGGCCACCTTGCCGTAGTACCGGAAGCACGCGGCGATGTCGTCCATGTCGTACTCGGCCTCCACGAGCCGCTTGCCCGTGTCGAGCGCCTCGGCCCGCGCATAGGCGGCCTTGTCCCGTTCAAGCAGGTCAGCAACGCGCAGCATGACCGCACCACGCTCGATGTCTGTGAGCCGGCGCCACGGGCCGTCGTCGAACGCGGCCCGTGCACTGGCGATCGCCCGCTCCGCGTCCTGCACTGTCGACGAGGCCACGACTGCCACCTCGCGCCCGTCCGCCGGGCAGCGCACGGTGGTGGTCCCGCCGTCGGACGCCTCCTGCCAGGCACCGTCGATGTACAGGCCGCGGGCAAGGTCCAGTTGGGTATCGATCGTCACGCTCATGCCCCTTAACCCTTCGCCGCCACGGCAGCGGCTGCCGCCGGCACGGATCCGCCGCGTTCCAGCGGGCTCACTCCGTGCCGGTAGAACTCGGCGTGCTGGGGTGCGAGCGGCGCCTTGCCGGCGATCAGGTCGGCAGCCTTTTCGGCGAGCATCATCACCGGGGCGTAGATGTTGCCGTTGGTGACGTACGGCATGGCCGAGGCGTCCACCACGCGGAGGCCGCGTGTGCCGTGCACGGTCATGTCCAGCGGGTTCACCACGGCCATGGGGTCGGAGTCCGGGCCCATCTTCGCGGTGCAGGACGGGTGCAGCGCCGTCTCGGCGTCGCGGGCCACCCAGTCAAGGATCTCCGCATCGGTCTGCACGCTCCTGCCGGGGGAAAGCTCGCCGCCGTTGAAGGGTCCCATGGCCGACTGGCCCAGGATGTCGCGGGCAACATGGATCGCTTCGACCCATTCGCGGCGGTCCTGGTCGGTGGAGAGGTAGTTGAACAGCATCGACGGGTGCACCGTGGGATCGGTGGACTTGATCTTCAGGCTGCCGCGGGCGTCGGAGTACATGGGGCCGATGTGCACCTGGTAGCCATGCTTGGCGTCCGCCTTCTGTCCGTCGTAGCGGACGGCAACCGGGAGGAAGTGGAACATGAGGTTGGGGTACGCCACGTCCTCGTTGGAGCGGACGAAGCCGCCGCCCTCGAAGTGGTTGGTGGCGGCCGGACCCTTCCGTCCCAGCATCCACTGCAGCCCGATCAGCGGGTAGCGCCACAGGTCCAGGGCGGGCTGCATGGAGACCGGCTGGGTGCAGGCGTGCTGGATGTAGACCTCGAGGTGGTCCTGGAGGTTTTCGCCGACGCCGGGCAGGTTAACCACGGAGTTGATGCCCAGCGAGTTCAGGTGGGATGCGTTGCCCACGCCGGAGAGCTGCAGCAGCTGCGGGGTGTTGATGGCGCCGCCGGCCAGGATCACTTCGCCCGCGGTCACCTGGTGGGTCTTGCCGTTGCGGCGGTAGGTGACGCCGGTGGCCACGTTGCCCTTGAAGTTGACCTTGGTGACGAGCGCACGGGTCAGGACGGTCAGGTTCTTCCGGCCGAATTCAGGCCGCAGGTAGGCGCGGGAAGCGGAGAGCCGCTGGCCCTTGTGGACGTTGCGGTCGAACGCCGCGAATCCCTCCTGGCGGTAGCCGTTGACGTCGTCGGTCAGGGGGTAGCCCGCTTCCTGGGCGGCGGCGAAGAACGCCTGGAACAGCGGGTTGGTGGCGGGGCCGCGCTCCAGCACCAGCGGGCCGGAGTGTCCGCGCAGTTCATCGTCGGGGTCGGCGGCCAGCGCGTTTTCCATCCGGTTGAAGTAGGGGAGGCAGTGCGCGAAGTCCCACGATTCCATGCCGGCGTCGGCGCCCCAGCGCTCGTAGTCGAGCGGGTTTCCGCGCTGGAAGATCATGCCGTTGATGGAGCTCGAGCCGCCCAGGACCTTGCCGCGGGCGTGCGCCACGCGACGGCCGCCCATGTGGGGCTCGGGATCGGACTCGTAACGCCAGTCGTAGAACGGGTTGCCGCTGGGGAAGGTCAGCGCGGCAGGCATCTGGATGAACAGGTCCCAGGGGTAGTCGCTCCGGCCGGCCTCAAGAACCAGGACGCTGCTCTGGCCTCCGTCGCTCAGGCGGTTGGCGAGCACGGAACCCGCGCTTCCGCCGCCGACGATGACGTAGTCGTAAGTGGTCTGTGTCATGCAAATTCTCCTTCTACCTGGTGCAGATCAACCGCTGAGGGGCGGGTTGTCCTTCATCCGGACGCTGGCGGTATCGCGAAGCCCCGGAAACGTACGTGGGTGGTCCTTACCCCCGAGTGGGGGTTGACGGGATGGTCTGGGAGTTGCGGCGGGTCGAGTTTTCCCTCGGTCCGAAACCTTTGGCCGCCGAGCCGGGAGTCGCGCATGAAACGCCTTTATTTCGGCGGGACCCCGCTTGTGTGGTGTAGGTCATACACATGCAGAGTAGTCCACCTTGAACAAGTGTTCAAGGTTAAAACTGAACCGATGTTCAAGATTTTTTTGGGTCAGTTTGCCGAAGGGCCGGGCTGTGCCTGTTTTGGCGAGCCCGGGTTGCGCTTGTTCTAACTAGGGGTTGGATCCGCTACGCGGCGAAGGCGATTTGCTCCGTGCGGGCGATGCTCCTGTGGATGGATGCCTCATCGACGCCAAGGAGCGCCGTCAGCCACATCCCGTTTTGCACGACGACGATGTCAGCCGCCCGCTCCCTGCATTCATCGCCGGAAAGCTCGGGTTTGGCATTCCCTATCAGGGCCGCGAGCCCATCGAGATACCGCTCAAATGCAGCAGCGTTTATCAGCGCAAAGTCCTCATGGGCCTGCGCGAGCGCCCAAAGGTGGAGGCGCAGGGACAGGTGTTGGGTGGTCAGCAATTCCGGGTCGGCAACGCGCCGGAGGGCTTTCTGGAGCTGTTCGTCCGGGGCCGATGCCGGATCAGGCGCCACGAGCTTGAGATCGCGTTCGTCGATCCGGTGCAAGGCCGCACGGATCAGGCTCGATTTGTCTTCGTAGTAGTAATTGACGAGCCCCAGTGCGACCCCGGCCTCGCGGGCCACAGCGCGCATGTTCACGCCTGAGATGCCGTGACGAGACAGCAGGCCCAGCGCGGCTTCGAGAATGCGTTCCTGCCTGTCAACCTGTTCGCCGGAGTTCACGGTGCTTGTATCCACTTGGCCAGAATATGGCGAAACCCGTGATGGTGCATCTGCTGTCCGGGCGATGGCCGAAGTCCGGTCAGGGGCGCGGGGCGGCCCTGAATGTGACGCGGGCGTCCAGGCCCGGGGCGCCGGGCCTGGCTTCGAGGGACGCCGCCGCGCCGCTCGCCTCAGCGAGCTGCTGGACGATGGCCAGGCCCAGGCCGCTGCCCTCGGACGTCGACTGGCCGCGCCAGAAGCGGTTGAAGGCCCGGTGCCGGTCCTCCTCGGAAAGCCCGGGACCGTCGTCGAGCACGTGCAGCTCGAAAGCTCCGGAGGCGCCGTCCGGGCGGACCACGAGGCGGATCTCCGAGTCCGGCGGCGCCACGGCCAGGGCGTTGTCGATGAGGTTGTCGATGATCTGTTCCGCCGCGCCGGGCATGGCCAGCACCCTCGCCTCTGGAACCGCGTCCAGTACCGTCCGCACTCCGCTTTCCTCGGCCAGCGCCTCCCACTGCTCCACGCGGTTCCGGGCGATATCGCTGAGGTCCACGTCCTCCCGGTCAACGTGCCGGCTGTCCGCCCGGCTCAGGAGGAGCAGGCCGTCGATGATGCGCTGCAGCCGGTACGTCTCCTCCAGCGAGTCGGCCACCATGACGCGCGCGCCGTCGGGATCGTTGCCAACAGCGTCCACGGCGTTCTCCAGGCGCAGCCGCAGTCCAGTCAGCGGGGTGCGCAGCTGGTGGGACGCGTCGCTGGCAAATCCGCGCTGCTGCTGCAGCAGGTGCTCCAGCCGGTCCGCCATCTGGTTGAAGGACCGTGCCAGGGTGCGCAGCTCCGGCGGGCCCTGCTCCTCCTCGGTGCGGGTGGCGAGGTTGCCTTCCGCGAGCAGTTCGGTGGCCTTCTGCAGCCGTTTGATCCGCCCGGTCACGGCGCCGGCCATCAGGTAGGCCAGCAGGCCGGCCAACAGCACGGTGGTGCCCGCCACCGCCCACATCACCCTCAGCTGGCCGGACACGCGGTCCTCCACCACCGATGCCGGGTACGTCAGGCGCACCGCACCGGTGATGTTCTCGCCGCTGAGAACGGGAACCGTGACGTACACCAGGTCGAAGCCCAGGGTGTCCGAGTGGCGCTGGCCGGAGGTGATCTGACCGGCGAGCGCGGCGGAAATTTCGGGGCGCGAAAGGTAGGAGGCCCCGGTAGCCGACTGGTCGTCGTCGGACGTTGCCACCGCGGTCCCGGCGCGGTCCACGACCACCACTCGTGCCCCGCTGGCGCGGCCGTAATCGCGGACGGCCGTGGCCACCGTCCCGGGCGCGGGACCTCCCGTCTCAAGCAACTGCCGTGCCCGCCCGCTGAGCAGGAAGGCGTCACGTTCGAGCGAGGTGGCCAGGCGGTCCCGTTCCACCCGGACGAGGTAGCTGCCCAGCGGAATGTCCTGCACCAGCACCACCAGGAGGGTGATGGCCATGAACGCTCCAATCAGCCGCCATCTCACCCGGGCACGTCCAGCCTGAACCCGACGCCGCGCACCGCCTCGATCCAGCGGGGGTCGCCGAGCTTCTTCCGGATAGCGGCCACATGCGCATCCAGCGTCTTGGTGGTTCCGTACCAGGTGCCGTCCCACACCGCGCGCAGAATGTCGCTGCGCTGGCACACGGCGCCGGGGTCCTCGGCCAGGTAATAGAGGAGCTCGAACTCCTTGGCAGTGAGGTGGATTTCAGCGCCGTCCACCAGGACCCTGCGTGAGCGCTGGTCGATGCTCAGCGTGCCGATCACACGGGTACCGTCAGCCGGCGGAGCGGTCCCGGACTGGGGGTCGGCCGTGCGGCGGGCCACGGCCCGGATCCGCGCGATGAGTTCCCGCATTCCGAACGGCTTCACCAGGTAGTCGTCCGCGCCCAGCTCCAGGGCCAGCACCCGGTCGATCTCCTCGTCGCGGGCACTGACAACGATGATCGGCGTCATGGTCAGGGACCGGATGGACCGGCAGACGTCCGTGCCGTCCATGTCCGGCAGCCCCAGGTCAAGGAGCACGAAGTCAGGGCTGGAGGACCGGACTGCGGCGAGCGCCCCTGCCCCGTCCGCGACGTGCCGGGCCTGGAAGCCGGCCCTGGTCAGGCCTTCCAGCACGCCGGCGGCCACCGATTCGTCGTCTTCAACCACCAGGATCTGCATATCCGATTATCTTCCGGCCGGAACGGTGCCGCGGCGGATAGCCACGGCTTGCCCAGCCTACTTCTCCGAGCTTTGACAATTCTTGGCCCGCCGAGGGCCCCCAGCCACCCCCTCCGTCCGCAACCCTTCCTCAGATCCTGCGCCCCATGCACCGATCCTTCCTCAGGTCCTGCAGGAAAAACCCAAACGCTTCCGCACCGATTGCGGAAGCGTAAGGCAGGACCCGACGAAAGCTGCGGAAGCGTCAGGCAGGACCCGACGAAAGGTGAGGAAGGATCGGTCAAAAGGCGGCAAAAGCTGAGGAAGCGTTGACAGCGGGTTCACTCCGGCCGAATAGGCTGGACACGCTGCGCGTCCGGCGTGACAAGTCTGTAAAGACCGTACTTAATAGAGGCATGCCTGCAACCCCTGAGCCGCGCCGCGCCGTCGTTATCGAGGATGACCCGGACATCCGCGGACTGCTGGTCCGGGTCCTGACCAAACAGGGCTTCGAAGTCACCGAGGCCGGCGCCGGTTTCCCAGGCATCGAGGCGGTGCGGAACACCAGGGCCGACCTGGTCACCCTGGACCTCAACCTTCCCGATCTGGACGGGCTGGAGGTCTGCAATCGGCTGCGTGAGTTCTCAGACGCGTTCATCATCATGCTCACGGCCAGGGTGGATGAGCTGGACAAGCTCACCGGCCTGGACAACGGGGCGGACGACTACATCAACAAGCCCTTCAGCCCCCGTGAGTTCCAGTCCCGGATCAACGCGCTGTTCCGCCGTTCCCGCACCCCCGCCGCGGACGAAGCGGCCCAAAACGACCTCCGCCGCGCCGCCGAGGTGCAGCAAAGCCTGCTCCCCCGCGAGGAAGTCCGGCTGGACGGCTATGAGGTGGCTGGTGTCTTCCGCCCCTCACGCAGCGTGGGCGGCGACTTCTACGACTGGTACCAGACCCCCGGCGGGCTCCACCTGACGTTCGCCGACGCCATGGGCAAGGGTATGGGCGCCGCCCTCATCGCGGCCACCGCCCGGGCAGTCATGCGCTCGGTCCGGCACGACCCGGACCTTGGAAATGCCTTCAACCTGGCCAGCCGTTCGATCGCCTCGGACCTGGACATCTCCGGGTCCTTCGTCACGCTTTTCCACGCCCGGCTGGACGCCGGCTCCGGCAAAGTCAGCTATGTCGATGCCGGCCACGGCCTGGCGCTTCACCTCCAGGCCGACGGCGGTGCGCAGCGGCTTCCGTCCAGCGGCCCGCCCGTCGGAGCCTGGGGTGACGCCGACTGGACCGAAGCGGACCTGGCGCTTGCCCCCGGTGATTCGCTCGTCGTCGTCAGCGACGGCGTCCTTGACGTGTTTGGCTCCGTCGAGGAGTTCACCGACGCCGTCCGCCGGTCGACGCACGGGCAGCCCACCGCGAGGGAGGCCTGCGCCGCCCTGCTCCAACTGGCCCCGGCCGACACCGCGGAGGACGATGTCACTGCGGTCATGGTGCGCCGCCTGGCCGGGGCGGCCGGAACGGCGGCGCCGTGACGCGTTTCTGGACCCGGGTGGTGGTGCTTTTAACGGTGCTCCTGGGGATCAACTACATCGCGTGGCGCTGGCTGGCCTCGCTGAACTGGGACGCCTGGTGGATCGCGGTGCCGCTCGTGGCTGCGGAGACCTACAGCCTCATCGACGTCATGCTGTTCGGCATGACCGTGTGGCGCCTGAAGATCCGCAAGGCTGCGCCGCCTCCGCCTGCCGACGCCACCGTGGACGTCTTCATCACCACGTACAACGAGCCGCTGGACCTGGTGATGACCACGGCCCTCGCCGCGAAACGCATCCGGCACCCGCACAGCACCTGGATCCTCGACGACGGTGCCCGCCCCGAGATGCGCCGCCTCGCCGAGGAGCACGGACTGGGGTACGTCACCCGCAGCGAGGACTGGAAGAACATGCCCCGCCATGCAAAGGCGGGCAACCTGAACAACGCCCTGATGGTCACCGAAGGCGAGTTCCTGCTCATCCTCGACGCCGACCAGATCCCTGAGCCGGACATCCTCGACAAAACGCTGGGCTACTTCACCAACCCCAAGGTTGCGCTGGTGCAGACGCCCCAGTACTTCAGCAACGTCCCGGCCTCTGATCCGCTCGGGAGCCAGGCGCCGCTGTTCTACGGCCCCATCCAGCAGGGCAAGGACGGCTGGAACGCCGCTTTCTTCTGCGGATCCAACGCCATCCTCCGCCGCGAGGCCCTCATGCAGCTGGGCCTGGTGGGCTACGTCAAGGAGACGGAAAAGAGCATCCGGCGCGCCCTGGCGGCATCGCAGTCGGCCATCCGGAAGGCGCGGAAATCGGCGGATTCGGACAACCGCCTCGTGGCGCAGATGCTCGACGAGGTGGAGGCCGCCACCCTGGAAGCCCGACGCCAGCTTGACGACGGCGAGTCGCTGAGCGAGATCACCTACCGGGTCCGCCGGAAAGTGGACCAGGCTGTCCAGGCCCTCGTCCAGGCCGACGTATCGGCACTGCAGGCAGACCTTGAGGAAATCGCCGCCATGGAACTCGCCCACGTGGGTGATTCCGGCGTCCCGGTGGTGGCCGACGACGCCGTGCAGCGCATGTCCGCCCGGGACTGGTCCCCGCTCGGTGCCATCGAATCGGTGCAGGCGGTCCTGGACGCCCTCTCCGTGGAACGCACCGGCGAAGCCCAGCCCGTCATGCCGCTGGCCACCATCTCCGTGACCGAGGACATGGCCACCGCCATGCGCATCCACGGAATGGGATGGGAGAGCGTGTACCACCACGAGGTCCTCGCCTACGGCCTTGCCCCGGAGGACCTCGCCACCATGCTGACGCAGCGGCTGCGCTGGGCCCAGGGCACCATCCAGGTGATGCTCCGCGAAAACCCGCTGGTGCAGCGCGGCCTCAAACTGGGCCAGCGGCTCATGTACTTCGCCACCATGTGGACGTACCTGAGCGGCTTTGCCGCGGTGATCTACTTTGCAGCCCCCATCGTCTACCTGCTGCTCGGCATCCTGCCGGTCACCAGCCTCAGCGCCGACTTCTTCATCCGGTTCATCCCCTTCATGGTGGTCAACCAGCTGCTGTTTGCCATCGCCGGCCGCGGCATCCCCACCTGGCGCGGGCAGCAGTACAGCCTTGCGCTGTTCCCCACCTGGATCAAGGCGTGCACGACGGCGGCCCGGAACGTCTGGTTCGGACGTCCCCTTGGGTTCGCCGTCACACCCAAGGACCGCCAGACGGGCGGCCCCAGCTGGAGCCTGATCCGGCCGCAGATCGTGGTGTCCGTGCTGCTGGCCATCTCCTCGGTGGTGGGCATCGCGCGGCTTGCCGCCGGGATGTCCGAACCGATCGGTACGCTGGTCAACGTGGCCTGGGTGGTCTTCGACCTCGTGGTCATGAGCATCCTGGTCCGGGCCGTGCTGTACAAGGGTTTTGAGGCAGATGGTTTCGAAGAGGGTTCAGGGCCGGAGAATCTTCCGGCAGAGGGTTTGATCGAAGAGAGGAAGACGGATGGATCTTAGTTACGAGGTCAAGGATTCGTACGCCGAAATCAAGGCCGCCGGCCGCCTGAACATGGTGTCCGCGCCGAAGCTGCGGGAGTTCGTGGCGGACGTTGTTGCCTCGGGGTCCAGCCGGATCGTGGTGAACCTGGAGGACACCGCATTCATGGATTCCTCGGGGCTGGGAGCCCTCATCGGCTGCCTGAAGGCGGCCCGCCAGGCGGGCGGTGACCTCCGCATCGCCGCCGTCCAGCCGCAGGTGAAGATGGTCCTGGAACTGACCAGCATGGACCGCGTGCTGACGTCCTACGCCACCGCGGACGAGGCGTTCGGCAATGACTGACGTCCTGGCCCGCCGGAGCTTCCGGAACGTGGCAACGCCCGAGGCCGTCGATGCCGTGCACGGCCAGCTGGACGACCTCTGGGAGGACGCCCCGTTCGTCCCGGACATGGACCGGATGACGTTCGCCACCGCCGTGATCGAGGCCGCCGCCAACGTGGTCCAGCACGCGGAGCCGGAGTCAGCAGACCCGGTGGAACTCGGCGTGGACATCTGCATCCGCCAGACCAGCCTGCAGGCCGAGGTCAGCGCCTTCGGCGCCGCCAGCCCGGCGATCGACGACGGCGATCCCGCCATGCCCGGCGAGGAAGCCGAGTCGGGACGCGGGCTGGCGCTGATCCGTGCGCTGGTCACCACAGTGACGTTCACCCGGCAGGACGGAACAAACACCTGGGTCCTGTCGCGGGAGCCCATCGGCTCCTGACCGCTGCGCGAATCCTTCGCTGATGCTGCGCTCCTGCAGCGCCTAGGCCAAGAACTTGACGGTACCTTGAGCTGACTATGAGACTGCCCAAGTTACTCGCCACTGTCCTCGCTGCCCTGTGCCTAGCCCTGCCGGCCAGCATTACAGCGGCCGGCACACCTGCGCAGGCCGCCCCGGCCGCCATCACACTCGACCCGGCATCCGGGCCCGCCGGCACCACCGTCACCGTGACCGGGACGGGCTTCCCGAAGAAGAGCCCGGGAACGCTCAGCGCCGGGGCCAATGCGGTTCCCTTCACGGCCAGCGCATCCGGCTACTTCACGGCTGCGCTTGTCATTCCAGAGAGCGCCGATCCGGTGGTTCCCGTAACCGCCGCCTCCGGCAGGGTGAGTGCTTCGGCCCCGTTCACCCTCACGTACAGCTCCCCCTCTGCCGCCGATCCTGCTCCTGAGCCCGCCCCCGCGGCCGCCCCGGAAGACGGGTCGGCAACATCGACGGCGCCGTCAGCACCGCAGCCCGGCACGTCCCTCCTCCGGTTCGGGGTGGGCACACCCGGCGGGCCGCTGGCTTCGGCGGAACTCGACGAGGTGGCCGCACTGGCCGGGGAGGCGCCGTCGGTCATCCTGTCCTACAAGGATTTCAACCAGGCGCCGCCGCTCGCCGAACTTGAGGCAGCCCGGAGCCGCGGGGCGATGGTCCTGCTGACGTGGGAGCCGTGGGCCTGGGGCGGAGGCACGTCCCAGCCCGCCTACGCGCTGGACCGCATCACCGCCGGCGACTTCGATCCCTACCTGCGGCAGTGGGGGCAGGCCCTGGCAACCTGGGGCCATCCCGTGATGCTGCGCTTCGGCCACGAGATGAACGGCAACTGGTACCCGTGGTCGGAACAGCTCAACGGGAACGGCCCGGGGGACTATGTTGCCGCGTGGCGGCACGTCCACGACGTCGTGGCCTCCACTGGCGCCGCAAACGTCACCTGGGTGTGGAACCCGAATGTGCCGTACTGGGGCTCCGCTCCGCTGACTGCCCTCTACCCCGGCGCCACCTACGTGGACGCGGTGGCACTCGACGGCTACAACTGGGGCACGTCAGCGTCCTGGAGCACGTGGGTCTCGCCGTCCCAGCTGTTCGGGCAGGGCCTGGCAGAACTCCGCGGCCTGGCTCCCGGCAAGCAGATCCTCATCGGCGAGACGTCCGCCGCGGAGCAGGGCGGGTCGAAGGCCGAATGGGCGACGTCCCTGGTGGGCTACCTGGCCGCCCAGGGGGATGTCACGGCTTTGACCTGGTTCCACTTCAACAAGGAGACAGACTGGCGGATCAACAGCAGCACAGCCGCGGCGGACGCGCTGCGCAGCGCCCTGGCCGCCCGCCGGGGCTAGGGCGCCGGCGCCCGCCGTGCCCACCCCGGCACGGCCCGCCGGCGCCAACGGGGTGAGCCCCGTCAGGTGGGGATGACGCGGAAGAGGAAGCGGGTCCGGACCATGACCCAGAGCAGCGCCAGGATCACCGCATAGGCGGCGGTGTTGAACAGCACCCGGCCCTCCTGCAGGGCCGGGATGTTGGCGACGACGGCGATCAGGGCCACGTGAATGATGAAGACATACAGCGTGGCCCGGCCCAGCGGGATGAGGAACCAGCCCAGCGCCCGGTGGACCGGCTTCCAGTACGCCGTCAGCAGCGCATAGATCGCGACCACCAGCACCAGGACGTTCAGCAGCCGTCCCACTCCGAGGTAGGTCCGGCCGAAGTAGGCGTCATACAGCGCCCGGTAGCCCGTGTCCGGCAGGATGGCCACGCGGACGTCGAAGCTGTTGGCCAGGTAGGGGTTGCCCCAGGCCAGGAACGCGAAGGCCGCCGCCAACACGGTGCACACCACCACCACCCACGAATGGGCGGACAGCCAGCCGATGATCCGGCGCCGGTGGTAGCCGGCCACCATGCCGACGATGAACAGCACCTGCCACACCAGCAGCGGGAAGGAATCCTCGAATTCGGAGGGAAGGAGCCGGATCCGGAAGACGGCCCCGGCCGCGTACAGCGCCGTGGTGGCCGCCAGCACCCACAGCACCTTTCCCCGCGACAGGGCCCAGAGGACCAGCGGGCTGGCCAGGAGCAGGATCACGTACAGGCCCATCACGTTGAACTGCCAGGGGCCGAACTGCAGCAGCAGAATGCCCGGGATGACCTCCGGCGCCACCGGGAAGTGCAGCAGCGAGTCCATTCCGGCGTACAGGTCGTAGGAGCGGCCCGCTCCGCCGCGTCCGGCCGCCCCCGTGCCCTGGTCCACGAAGGAGGTCAGGGTGTCCGCGTTGATCGCGGGAACCAGGGATATCAGGAACACTCCGATCAGTACCACGAGCGCCGTGGCGTAGAGCTTGCCGGCGCGTTTGGTGGTGTGGTCAACCACGTCACCAAAGTTGTCCTTCACCCGGGGTCCGAACACCATGCCCAACACCAGCCCCGAAAAGAGCACAAAGAGCTCCGCTCCGGAGACGAAGCCCACAGCCTCCTGGGTGAGCAGCTGGAACAACGAGGTCATGCCCACGTGGTTGACCACCACGAACACGATGGCGAGGCCGCGCAGGAAGTCCACCCGGGAATCACGCGGGGAGGGGTCGCCGTACGCCCAGCCCGCTGCCCGGGGCAGAAAGCGCGGAAGCAGCCAAAGCAAGCTGACGACGGCGGCCAGGACAGCCGCCGTCGTCCACGCACCGACTCCGCCGAGGACTTTCCCAACACCGTCTGAATCGTCCCCGGCCAGGTTGCCGCGGGCCGTCACCGGCCCGGTGACCAGCGCTGAGTGCGCCAGCCGCGCGCCCACTGCCGCGGCGATGCCGGGCTGGCCCGTCAGCCGCCAGTCGATGGCCGCCACCCCGGTCTCCCGGGTACTGGTCCGTTCGTCCCAGACAATGGCGCCGATGTTCCCGAACCGCTCCGAAGATGCCAGGTCGAGCACCTGGTTCCACCAGGCCAGTTTGATCTCCGGTTCCGCCGCGCCGCCGGTGGTGGAGCTGAAGAATGCGGCAGTCTGCAGCATCAGCGGCTTGCTGCGGCCCTGCACGTAGTCCGCGTAGAAGTCGCCGTAGCCGCCGCGGCCATCGCTGCCGGTGAGCATGGCCGCCAGCTCGCCGTCGGCCGGAAGTGTGTTGACGGCGGAGGCGCCGCCGGTGTCGTCATGATAGGCGCCCAGTCCGGACCACTCCACGGCGTCGTCACCGGGGTAGTACGGCGCGTAGGCATCATCGGTGCCGTCCCAGCGGCCGTCGCCGTTGGTGTCCAGCAGCCTGAACCCGTCCGATCCCTGGACGGGAGCGTTGCGGTTCCGCTCGAACGGGTAGTCGCGGCCCAGGAAGGGCTGCCATACCATGACGGTGCCCGCGTCGTCCCGGGTTTTGAAGGCTTTGGCCACGGCCCGGAATGCCTTCTTGTACGCCTCCGGCTGCTGGCCCCAGGAGACCCAGCTGGTGTTCATGTCCGGCGCGAACCTGATGTACAGCTTGCCCCGGAAGCCGTTGCTGAGCTGCTCCACTGTCCGGGCAAACGCTGCTGCGTCGTCGGCGGACACCTGGTCCATGGACCGGGAGGGCTTGACCGTCAGCAGGGCATGGGCTCCCTGCGCGTCGCTTTGCCGGAAAAACGCGCGAATGTGGACCTTCTCGGATTCCTGCAGCCGGAGGGCGATGTCGTGGCCGAAGATGGCCGGCACCGAACCCAGCCGCTCCGCGAAGCCGGCGGCGCTGTCCTTGCCCCATTCCAGAGCTGCGCCGAAGAGCGGCCCCTCCCCGGCGGCCCCATTCTTCACTGTGCCCGCCTCGACCACAGCGCCCGCCTTCTCCGCGGTGTCTGCGTTGCATACGGCGCCCGGGCTGGCAAGAGCAAGGCCGGCCGGCAGGAGGACGAGCATGAGCGCCAGCAGAATGGCGGCGCCGGCCCGGAGCGGGCCGCGCCCCGGCGCAGTGCCGCTCACGGGGCAGCGGGGAAGGTCAGCACCACGGTGGTTCCGCCCCCGCGGGTCTCCGTCAGGGTCAGGTCACCCCCGTGGGCCTGCGCGATCCGCCGGCAGGTGGCCAGGCCCAGCCCGGATCCCGGGCCGTCCCCTTCCCGGTGCAGGCGGACCAACGGCTCCAGCACGCGCTGCCTGTCCTCCGGCCTGATTCCCTTCCCGTTGTCCGCGACCAGGACCGCGGTGCCGTGGTAGTTGGAAACCGCGCTGATCCGGATTTCCAGGGGACGCTCCGGGCTGCGATAGTTCAGGGCGTTGGAGAGCAGATTCTGCAGCAGGGCGCGCAGCTGGAGCGGATCCGCGTGCAGCTGCGCATCGTCCGAGTCCAGCGTGGCTCCGGCTCCGAACGGGATGCCGAGGTCCCGCGCGGCGTCTGCGGCGGCCCCGCGCAGTGAGACGGGCTGCGGATGCAGGGCGCCGCCCACCTTCGAGTAGTCCAGCACGTCCTCGAGCATCGCCAGCATGCGCCGGCCGCTGGCACCGATGAGCTGCAGGTATTCAGCGGCCGGATGCTCCGGCTGCATGTCCGGATCGTCCTCGCTCAGTTCCACGTAGCCAAGAATCGTCGTCAGCGGAATACGCAGGTCGTGGCTGACGCGGCCCGCGAACTCGCCCAGTTTGGCGTTGCTCCGCCGCACCTCATCCAGCGCCACATTCAACTGCAGCGTCCGGTGCTGGAGTTCCAGCAGCTCCACGGTCTGCTGGGCGAGGAGCTCCAGCATGGCGATCTGCTCCGGCTCGGGACTTGCCGGCTCGTCGGAGAAAACGCACAGCGAGCCGAGCACGAAGCCGGAGGCGGTTTCCAGCGGCACCGACGCGTAGAACCGGACGGCGGCGATCTCACCGGTCACAAAAGGATTGTTCGCAAAGCGCGGGTCTTCGGAGGCATCGCGGACCACGGTGGTCTCCCGGGTCAGGAAGACCCGGGCGCACATCGAGTCCTCACGGGAGCAGATGCCCGGCTCGACGCCGGACGCCGCGATCTGGCGCTGCTGGTCCGCGGTAATCACATTCACCACGCTGAAGGGCACACCGCACAGTTTGGCCGCCAGGTCCACGAGGTTGTCCAAGGCGGTGCGGGCAGCGTTAGTGCGGCCGGCACCTGTGAGGGCGGCGCCGATGGGCGGGGACGTTGTGCCGTCCTGGCCGGAAAGCAGCCCGTACGCCTGCAGTGCGGCCTGCCGGTCAGTATCCTGCTTCGGGAGCGTCCGAGCGCCGGTCCCTTTCATCCGTCCCCTATCGCCGCGCGGGACTCCGACCCAGCGTCAAGTCCCCCCGACGCCGATACTATCCGGCCAGGCTCACCCCCTGCTGTAGTCTCTTGACACCGGCGGTCCCGCTCGGCTTCACTATTACGTATGCTGAAATAACAGTTCCATGATGCGGAACTCGACGCTCGCTAGGGATGTCGACCGCCGGGAGAGTATCCGGCCCTCCGCATAGCCGTCACCATGGATGCCAGCAGACGCTTGAGGATCACAACGTGAAGCTTGCCGAATTCAATGCCGCGGACAGGGACGCTGCCAACGCAGTCCTGCGCCCCTGCATCGACGTCCCCCGCTGGGTGGACCAGATTGCCGCTGCGCGCCCGTTCGCATCCCGCCAGGAACTCCTCGACGGAGCCCGGGCCGCCGCGGCCCCGTTTACCCCGGACGAGGTGGAAGGCGCGATGGCACACCACCCGAGAATCGGCGAACGCCCCGCCGCGCAGACCGCCGAGGCCGCCATGTCCCGGTCCGAACAGGCAGGCGTGGACCCGGCGGACACGGAGGTGGCCGACGCCCTGGCACGCGGTAACCGCGCGTACGAGGAAAAGTTCGGCCGGGTCTTCCTGATCCGCGCCGCCGGCCGCACCGCCCCCGAGATCCTGGCAGCGCTGAACGAGCGCCTGGCCAATACCCCGGCGCAGGAAGACGCCATCGTTGCGCAGCAGCTGCGGGAAATTGCCCTGCTGCGCCTGGAAGGAGTGATCAGCGAATGAGCGTTTCGCATGTGACAACGCACGTCCTGGACACCGGCGCCGGACGCCCGGCGGCGGGCATCGCCGTCGTGCTTTACGCGAACGACGGCGGCAGCTGGACAGAGCTGGGCAGCGGCACCACCGATGCGGACGGCCGCGCGAAGGACCTGGGACCGGAGGTCCTGGCCCCCGGGAACTACCGGCTCAACTTCGCCACCGGCGACTACTACGCCCAGCAGGGCGGCACCACGTTCTTCCCGGAGGTGGACCTGGTCTTCGAGGTCACCGGCACCGAGCACTACCATGTGCCGCTGCTGCTGAGCCCGTTCGCCTACTCCACCTACCGCGGCAGCTGAAAGGAGACAGCATGCGGCTGATGCGCATTGGCCCGGCGGGCCAGGAGGTGCCGGTGGTCATCGACGACGACGGCCAGGCCTACGACCTGCGGCCGGTCACCCGGGACATTGACGGGCACTTCCTGCAGAACTGGACCGGCCAGCTGCCGGACCTGGACCTGAGCGGCCTCCCCCGGGTGACCCTCGACGGCAAACGGATCGGTGCGCCGATCGCCAGGCCCGGCGCCGTGATCGGCGTGGGGCTGAACTACGCCGCGCACGCCGCAGAATCCGGCCTGCCCGTGCCGGAGCGCCCCATCATCTTCTTCAAGCATCCCAACACCGTGGTGGGCCCCGACGACGACGTCGTCATCCCGCCGGGGGCACAGCGGGTGGACTGGGAGGTGGAACTGGGCGTGGTCATCGGCCGGCGTGCCAGCTACCTGGCATCCGACGCCGAGGCGGCGGACTGCATCGCGGGCTACGTCCTCTCCAACGACGTCTCCGAGCGCGAGTACCAGCTGGAACACTCCGGGCCGCAGTGGTCCCTCGGCAAGTCCTGCCCTACCTTCAACCCGGTGGGGCCGTGGCTGGTGCCCGCCGCGGCGGTGGAGGCGGACGACATCCGTCTCGCGTCCTGGGTCAATGACGAGGTCCGGCAGGACAGCTCGACGGCGGACATGGTCTTCGGGCCGGCAGAGCTGGTCCGCCGGCTCTCGCAGTACATGGTGCTGGAACCCGGCGACCTCATCACCACCGGCACCCCGGAGGGCGTGGCGCTGTCCGGCCGCTTCCCCTACCTGAAAGCCGGGGACGTCATGCGGATGTCCGGCGGAGACCTGCTCGGCGGGCAGCGGCAGCGGCTGGTGCAGGCCTGAACAGGCTGATCCCGCCGGGCAGGCTGGCCGCCGGGATGACAGTAGGCTAGATGGCATGTCTTCCGACCAGCCCACCCCTGAACGGGGTCAAACCCCTGAACGGGGCGAAATTCCCGAACAGCGCCAGATCACCGTACGGCGCGCCCCCAAGTATGTTCCCTTCCTGATCCTGGGCGGGCTGGTGGGCTTCGCCGCGGCGGCGGTCATTGCTTATGCCCTGCCCGGCGATGCCAGCTACGACCGCGGCGCTGTATACGGCTTTTTCATGGTGCCCTGCGCCGCGGCCGGTGTGATTCTCGGCGCAATTGCTGCCCTGGTGCTGGACCGGGCCAGCGTGCGCCGCGCCCGCCGCGGCGTCGTGGAAGCCGTTCCGGAAGCGGAGCTTTCTCCCGAAGGCACGCACCCAGGCACGGCACCAGCCGCGCATCCGTCCACAGAACCGGGCACCGAACCCGGCACCGCCCCGGAGCGGACCACGGACGACGGCGAGACCGGCCAGCGGTCATAATCCGGCGGCCGGAATTTCCTTACCCCATGACGTGAGATAATCGACCAGTGGCACGCGGCGATGGAAAACTTTCTCATGATCTTCTCCCTGGCGAAAAAGGCCCGATGGACGCATGCGGCGTCTTCGGGGTCTGGGCACCAGGTGAAGAAGTAGCAAAACTTACCTACTACGGGCTGTACGCGCTGCAGCACCGCGGTCAGGAGTCGGCTGGTATAGCCACCAGCGACGGCAAGCGGATCAACGTCTACAAGGACATGGGCCTCGTATCCCAGGTCTTCGACGAGACCACGCTGAACACCCTGACCGGGCACCTGGCCGTGGGCCACTGCCGCTACTCCACCACCGGAGCCAGCCACTGGGCCAACGCCCAGCCCACGCTGGGCGCTACCGCCACCGGCACGGTGGCCCTGGCCCACAACGGCAACCTCACCAACACGGCCGAACTGAACGCCATGATCCATGAGCGCAACGGCGGCCAGCTCAGCGGCGAAATGAAGCAGGGCAACACCTCCGACACCGCCCTGGTGACGGCGCTGCTGGAGGGCGAAGAGGGCAAGTCCCTCGAGGAGACCGCCCTCGAACTGCTTCCCAAGATCCGCGGCGGCTTCTGCTTCGTTTTCATGGACGAAGGCACGCTCTACGCAGCCCGTGACACCTTCGGCATCCGCCCGCTCTGCCTGGGCCGGCTGGAGCGCGGCTGGGTGGTCGCTTCCGAGCAGTCCGCCCTGGCCACCGTCGGCGCCAGCTTCATCCGGGAGATCGAGCCCGGCGAGTTCATCGCCATCGATGAACAGGGCGTGCGGTCCCGCCGCTTCGCGGACCCGACGCCGGCCGGCTGCGTTTTCGAGTACGTCTACCTCGCGCGCCCCGACGCCGCCATCGCCGGCCGCTCCGTCTACGAATCCCGCGTGGAGATGGGCCGCCAGCTGGCACGCGAGAACACCCAGACCGCTGACATCGTCATCCCGGTCCCCGAGTCCGGCACGCCCGCGGCCGTGGGCTACGCCGAGGAATCCGGCATCCCGTTCGCGCACGGCTTCGTCAAGAACTCCTACGTGGGCCGCACGTTCATCCAGCCGTCGCAGACGCTGCGCCAGCTGGGCATCCG
Source organism: Arthrobacter globiformis NBRC 12137 (assembly GCF_000238915.1). Lineage (GTDB taxonomy): Bacteria > Actinomycetota > Actinomycetes > Actinomycetales > Micrococcaceae > Arthrobacter > Arthrobacter globiformis. The sequence goes on from NZ_BAEG01000073.1 coordinate 21,812, forward strand.
GCTGAAGCTCAACGCCCTGGAGTCCGTGATCCGCGGCAAGCGCGTGGTGGTGGTGGATGACTCGATCGTCCGCGGCAACACCCAGCGCGCCATCGTCCGGATGCTCCGTGAGGCCGGCGCCGCCGCCGTCCACGTCAAGATTTCCTCCCCGCCGGTCCAGTGGCCATGCTTCTACGGCATCGACTTCGCCTCCCGGGCAGAGCTCATCGCCAACGGCGCCACCATCGAGGAGATCTCCCAGGCCATCGGCGCCGATTCGCTCGCGTACATTTCCGAAGACGGCATGATCGGCGCCACCCAGCAACCACGCGAACGGCTCTGCACGGCATGCTTCACGGGCAAGTACCCCATTGAGCTGCCCGGCGCCGACAAGCTCGGCAAGAACCTGCTGGAGCGCACGGACCTGGGCGGCCTGCCTGCCCCGTCCGGCGCCGCTCCGGCCGCCGGTTCGGCAGCGGATGCTGCCGCCGACGCCGCCATCGAACCGGCTGCCGCCACCCCCGGCAACCCGGAAAGCATCCCGGTGACCGAGGACCCCGCGGAAAAGCCGGGCGCCACGGGCTGTGACCCGGGACCGGATTCCGAACTCGAGAACCTGCTGACCGACGCCGACCGCGTGCCCGACCTCCACCACGACGCTGCGACCGTCGGCGCTGACAAGAAAGAGTCCCTATGACTTCCGCTTCCTCCACTGCTGACATGAATGCTGCCCAGAACAACACCGGCATCACCTACGCGGCCGCCGGTGTGGACGTCGAAGCCGGCGACCGCGCCGTCGAGCTTATGAAGGACGCCGTCAAGGCAACGCACAACGCATCGGTGATTGGCGGCGTCGGCGGTTTCGCAGGCCTGTACGACGTCTCCAGGCTCCTCACCTACAAGAGGCCCCTGCTGGCCACCTCCACGGACGGCGTGGGCACCAAGGTGGCCATCGCCCAGGCCATGGACATCCACGACACCATCGGTTACGACCTCGTGGGCATGGTGGTGGACGACATCGTGGTGGTGGGCGCCGAGCCGCTGTACATGACCGACTACATCGCCTGCGGCAAGGTGGTTCCGGAGCGCATCGCCGACATCGTCCGCGGCATCGCGGCCGCCTGCTCCGTGGCCGGAACCGCTTTGGTGGGCGGCGAAACGGCCGAGCACCCCGGCCTGCTGGGCGAACACGAGTACGACGTCGCCGGCGCCGCCACCGGCGTGGTGGAAGCTGACGCGCTGCTCGGACCGGACCGCGTCCGTGCCGGCGACGTGGTGATCGGCATGGCCTCCTCCGGCCTGCACTCAAACGGCTACTCGCTGGTCCGGCGCGTCATCAACCACGCCGGCTGGGCGCTGGACCGCCAGGTGTCCGAGCTCGGCCGCACGCTGGGCGAGGAACTACTGGAACCCACCCGCGTCTACGCCGCCGACTGCCTGGACCTGGCACGGGCCTTCCCGGTCACCGCAGACAAGGCTGTGCACGGCTTCAGCCATGTCACCGGCGGTGGCCTGGCAGCCAACCTGGCCCGCGTGCTGCCGCAGGGCCTCGTGGCCACCGTTGACCGCTCCACCTGGGAGCTGCCCGCCATCTTCAAGCTTGTTTCCGAGCTGGGCCGCGTGCCGCTGCCCGACCTGGAGCGCACGCTGAACCTCGGCGTCGGCATGGTGGCCGTGGTCTCCGCCGAAGCTGCAGACGCTGCCGTGGCCCGCCTGAACGAGCGCGGACTGCCGTCCTGGATCATGGGCGCCGTCAGCGCCGATTCGGACGCCGTGGCCAAGACCGGTCCGGACTACGTGCAGGGCGCCAAGGGCGTGGACGGCGGCGCAGTCCAGCTGGTCAACGCCTACGCTTAAACACATCATCGAGTGCTCCCCACCGGTCCAACCGCCCTTTAGAACCTTCATAAGGGCGGTTGGGGAGCACTCGATGCGTGTTTAAACTTCCAGGACGCTGAACACCCCGCCCTGGGGGTCCTTCAGGGTGGCGATGGTGCCGCCGTCGTCGTCAAACTCCGGCTCCACGAGCACTTCGGCGCCGGCGGAAACGGCCGACAGCACCGCTTCCTTGACGCTGGAGACGCCGAAGTAGACCTGCCAGCCGCGGTTGCCGGCGTCTCCGCCCTCCTCGTCCTCCTCCGGAGCAGGGGCGATGCCCGCCACCTCCGCGCCGTCCACCATCAGCGTGGTGTAGGTTCCACCGTCGTCCTGGGGGGTACTCGGTCACCTCGTGCCCGAACAGCTGCTGGAAGAATCCGACGGCGGCCTGCGGCTCGGGCGTGATCAGTTCGGCCCAGGCGAACGCGCCGGGCTCGTTGTGCCGCCCGCTGCCCGGGTGGGTACCGGCCTGCCAGATGCCGGTGGCACCGCCGTCCGGCGGCTCCACGAACACCATGGTTCCGGTGTCCCCGATGGCCTCCGGCCCGAACTGCACCGAGCCGCCGGCGTGTTCGGCTTCCTCCGCGGCGGCCCGGGCATCCACCGCGGCGAAGTATACGTTCCACTGCGCGGGCCGCTGTGCACCGCCCTGCTGCGGCTGCGGTGCCACCGTCGCCACGAGATCGTCATCCAGGAAGGCCTTCGCGTAGCTGCGTCCGTCCGGAGTCGGCAGGTCCTCGTAGCGCCACCCGAACACGGCGGCGTAGAAGGCCTTGGCCGCAGCCACATCCGGCGTCTGGACGTCCGCCCAGCAGAGCTCTCCGAGGCTGTACCCGCTGCGCTGAACCATGGGTCCGTACCTTTCGTTGGCTGAGTTCCTCCAGCCTAATTCCTCCGGGCGCTGGCGTGCACGGCCCGTCCGGTGAAGGCGGCGAGGCCCTGGGTGATCAACTCCCGGCTTTCCCTGCAACGGATCCGGAAAATACAGAAGGCCCGTTGGGTACGCCAAAGACTGGCGTGCCCAACGGGCCTGATAACTGTGGCGACACCCGGACTCATCCCTGCGGCCACGTCTCTGGCTATGACCAGATGTCCGGGTCAGGCAGGGAGACGGGCAACCCTAATGCGGGAAATACCCAGGAGGTGTACGACGGCGGCGTTCAGCCAACTGCCTTACGGCAGTTCAGGGAAACGACTAACCGATACGACGGCTGTCTACCTCGTCGTCGTCTTCATCCAAATCGTCCGCGTACTTATCCACGTAGGCTGAATAGTCCGGCTCGACCGGTTCATTCGCGAAATGGCTCGTGGCACGACTTCCCGGACCCGTGAGCTCACGCTGTAGGGCCGAATAATCGGTGTTCGGGGAGTAGTACTTGATGTCCCGAGCCTGCTTGGTAGCTTTTGCCTTTTGACGGCCGCGCCCCATGGCGTGACCCCCTTTTGTACTTGGACCGGAGGTGGTCACCTTTGGCGATCGGTGAGGCCCCGGAATGTTTGGTCAATTTGTCGTACCCCTAGATTACATGCTTTCGGCGGCATCTGCTTGCCACACGGGCCTCCGGAGGCCCCCGTAGCCCGCTTCTCCGCGGCAATCCGGGCTTCGCAGGGATTTTTTGTTCGATAGAGTCTCCTGAACGACTGAAATTAGCGGGCATGGGAATCCGGCAACCGGCCGCCAGGGCCACACCGCGGAAACGCATGGATACCGGATCCTCACCGCCGAGCGAACGCCAGGAAGGGGTGCCGCCCCCATATGAATGACAACGATCCCAGCCACGACGGGGAACGCGGGACGGTCCGCTCCGTCACCGTGCAGCCCGAGCCAGCTGAGGCCCAGTCAGCCGGCTGCGAACCGGCGGAGCCCAAACCGGTAGCGCCAGAGTCAGCCGGGGCGGACCGGACCCAACCCAGCGCAGCCCGGCCCGGTACTGCCCGGCCCGTCGCCGCCCAGGCCCTTGCTGCCCGGTTCAAAAGCCTCCTCGGATCAATCCGTTCCCGGCTCGCGCAGACCGAGGTCCGGCAGACCCTGCTCAAAGCCGGTTTTGTCGTTGCGCTGCTCGTGGTGGGCGGCCTGCTCGTGTGGCTTCTGACGTCGCTCCTCGCCAGCGCCACCATGCAGGCCGCCAACCGGCCCGAGGCAACCGCGGCGCAGTCCTCCCCCGCCGCGCCGGCTGTATCGCCCCGGCCCAGCCTGCCCCTGGCCAACGTGGGCCCGCTGGACTTCCGGGTGGGCGACTGCTTCAAGGACTTCGACCCCGAGGCATCCAAGTCCACCGTGGTTGCGTGCACCTCCGGCCATTCCGCCCAGCTGGTGGCGGTCACCCATTACGCTGACGGTGACGCGTACCCGGGCCGGGAGGGACTGAAGACAAGGGCCCGGGAGACGTGCCAGACGGCGGCCCTGACGGAGAAGTCCAATGCGTACAACCTGAACTACCGCCTCGCCTACCCGAGCACGGCAAGCTGGGCCAAGGGCGACCGCCGCGTGGACTGCTACGTCACCGCGTCGGGCAACGTCATCAAGGCAAGCCTGCTCCCGTAGTTCCCTGCCCCCGTCCGGTTAGTCGCGCGCCGATAGCCCCGTCCCGTTAGTCCCGCCGGCGGACCGTGAGCCCGCTGCCCAGGGGCGCACCGCCGTCGGGCCCGGAGAGAGCTTCCAGGCCTTCGACGGTGAGTTCCCCAAGGTCCGCGGCAGTATCCACCAGGACCGTGTCGCCGTCGGAGATTTCACCGGCCAGGATGGCCTTGGCCAGCCGGTCGCCGATTTCGCGCTGCACAAGGCGTCGCAGCGGCCGGGCGCCGTATGCCGGGTCGAAGCCTGACATTGCCAGCCACGAGCGGGCACCTTCGGTGACCTCGAGCGAGAGCCGCCGCTCGTGCAGGCGCTTGGTCAGCTCCGCCACCTGCAGCTCGACGATGCGGGAAAGCTCCTCGACGGACAGCGGATCGAACAGCACCACCTCGTCCAGCCGGTTCAGGAACTCGGGCTTGAAGGAGGCGTTCACCGTGGCCATCACGGCATTGCGCTTGGCGTTCGCATCCAGCGTCGGGTCAACGAGGAACTGGCTGCCCAGATTGGAGGTAAGCACCAGGATCACGTTGCGGAGGTCCACGGTGCGGCCCTGGCCATCGGTGAGGCGGCCGTCGTCGAGCACCTGCAGCAGGATGTCGAACACCTCGGGGTGGGCCTTCTCCACCTCGTCCAGCAGCACCACGGAGTACGGCCGGCGGCGGACGGCCTCGGTCAGCTGTCCGCCCTCCTCGTAGCCGACGTAGCCGGGAGGCGCGCCGACGAGGCGCGCCACGGAGTGCTTCTCGCTGTACTCGGACATGTCGATCCGCACCATGGCGCGTTCGTCGTCGAACAGGAAGTCCGCGAGCGCCTTGGCGAGCTCGGTTTTACCGACGCCGGTAGGGCCGAGGAACAGGAAGGAACCAGTGGGCCGGTTGGGGTCGCTGATGCCGGCCCGGGCGCGGCGCACGGCGTCGGATACGGCGGTAACGGCCTTGGACTGGCCGATCAGCCGCTTGCCGAGTTCCTCTTCCATGTGCAGCAGCTTCTGGCTTTCACCCTGGAGCATCCGGCCGGCGGGGATGCCGGTCCACGCCGCGATGACCTCGGCGATGTCGTTGGCGGTGACATCCTCCGCCACCATCAGCGCGGACTTGTCGGCGACGGCGGCCTCGGCCTCGGCGGCGGCGTTCAGTTCGCGTTCCAGTGCCGGAATTTCGCCGTAGAGGATCCGGGACGCTGTCTCCAGGTCACCTTCGCGCTGCGCCTTGTCCGCCGTGGACCGCAGCTCATCCAGTTTTGCTTTCAGGTCTCCCACGCGGTTCAGGCCGGCCTTCTCGGCCTCCCAGCGGGCGTTCAGGCCTGCCAGCTGCTCCTTCTTGTCCGCCATGTCAGCCCGCAGGGCGGCGAGGCGCTCCACGGACGCGGCGTCCGTCTCGCCCTGCAGGGCGAGCTCCTCCATGGTGAGCCGGTCGACGGCGCGCCGCAGCTGGTCGATCTCCTCCGGGGCGGAGTCAATCTCCATGCGCAGCCGGGAGGCGGCCTCGTCCACGAGGTCGATCGCCTTGTCCGGCAGTTGCCGCCCGGAAATGTAGCGGTTGGAGAGCGTCGCGGCAGCCACCAGCGCGGAGTCGGCGATGGCAACCTTATGGTGGGCCTCGTACCGCTCCTTCAGGCCGCGGAGGATGCCGATGGTGTCGTCCACGCTGGGCTCCCCGACGTACACCTGCTGGAAGCGGCGCTCCAGGGCGGGGTCCTTCTCGATGTTCTCGCGGTACTCGTCGAGGGTGGTGGCGCCGATCAGCCGCAGCTCACCCCTGGCCAGCATGGGCTTGAGCATGTTGCCGGCGTCCATGGCGCTCTCGCCGCTGGCCCCGGCTCCCACCACGGTGTGCAGCTCATCGATGAACGTGACGATCCGGCCTTCGGAGTTCTTGATCTCCTCAAGGACGGCCTTGAGGCGCTCCTCAAATTCGCCGCGGTACTTGGCGCCGGCCACCATGGAGGCCAGGTCAAGGGCGATCAGGGTCTTGCCGCGAAGGCTTTCCGGCACGTCGCCGGCCACCATCCGCTGCGCCAGGCCCTCGACGACGGCGGTCTTGCCGACGCCCGGTTCGCCGATCAGCACGGGGTTGTTCTTGGTCCGGCGGCTGAGCACCTGCACGACGCGCCGGATTTCGCTGTCACGGCCAATGACCGGATCAAGCTTCCCCGAACGCGCCACCGCGGTGAGGTCGGTGCCGAACTTCTCCAGCGCCTGGAAGGTATTTTCGGGATCGGGCGTGTTGACCTTGCGGTCGCCGCGGACACCCGGAAGGGCCGCCGCCAGCGCCTCGTGGGACGCGCCGGCGTCGCGCAGCAGCCTGCCCACGCCGTCGCTTCCGGCCGAGAGCCCCAGCAGCAGGTGCTCGGTGGAGACAAAGGAATCGCCCAGTTTGTCTGCCTCGTTTTGGGCGTTCTGGATTGCCTGCAGGGAAGGTCGGGACAGCTGGGCCTGCTGGACCGAGCTTCCGGACGTGGCGGGCAGTGCCTTGATGGCGGTGCTGGCCTGCACGCTGACAGCATCCGGGTCCGCGCCCGTGGCGCGGAGGAGTGCGACGGCGACACCTTCCCTTTGATCCATCAGCGCCTTGAGCAGGTGGGCGGGTTCCACCTGCGGGTTTCCGGCCGTGGAGGCGTTCATGGCCGCAGCCGAAAGAGCCTCCTGGCTCTTGGTGGTGAATTTGACGTCCAAAGAGAGCTCCTTTCGAAGACGGTTTAGCTAAGTTGAGTCTACTACGCTCAACTTTGCTTTTCAGGTCTTCACGGCCAAGTTTTCCCACAGCGAAATGCCCACTGGTGGTGCGGCGAATTTTCCGTGAACGGTGGCTCTTGAACTGTATCCCCGCAGGCCTAATCCCCCTAGGATCGGACCTGTGGCTGCGAGGGTCACACCCCACGACTCCAGAGACAGGACCGGCAATGAAGAAGTTTGTAGTTCTTTACAACGCGCCGCAGTCGGCACAATCCCAGATGGCGGAGAGTTCCCCCGAGGCCGCGCAGGAGGGCATGAAGGCGTGGATGGAGTGGGCGTCCCGGGCCGGCAATGGCATCGTGGACATGGGCCAGCCCCTGGGCGCCGGCAAGGAAGTCAGCCAGTCGGGCACCTCGGACACGACCACCAGCGTGGGTGGATACGGCATCCTGCAGGCCGAGGATATGGACGGGGCCCTGGCCCTGCTCGAGGGGCACCCGCACCTCATGATGCCCGGCGCCAGCATCCAGGTGTACGAGACCCTGGACTTGCCCGGGATGTAACTCCTACGAGCCCTGGACTCCCGAGACGCTGGTGATCCAGGCGAGGTTGCGGACCACGGAGGCGTGGTCGTTGTAGTAGCCGGTGTAATTCGCAGGGTTCCGCGCCGGCAGGATGTCCGACGTGGACAGGACCCCCGCAAGTTTGCCGTTCACGATCAACGGCCCGCCCGAGTCGCCACTGAGCGGGTGGCCGCTCTCCGACCGCGTCCGGACCGACGGACCGCCATAGTTGTCCACGCCCTGCCAGACCACCGAGACGCCCGCCGCCTTGAGATAGTAGGACATGGCGCCGGACCCCTCGGACTGGTCGCCCCAGCCGTAGACCGTTGCGGATGTTCCGGTGGCAGGAAAGGAACTGGACAGGCCCACATAGGAGCCGTAGTAGGGCGTGGACAGCTTCAGCAGCAGGACATCCCCGGCCGGTGCCGCATAGCGCGCGGCAACCGAACGGACCGCACCGCCTGTTCCGAGGTAGCTGGTGCCCAACCGGACCGACCTCAGGCTGGTGGAGTTGCAGTGCTTGGCGGTGATGACCCAGCTCGCGGCGACCTGGCTGCCGGTGCACCCCACGTTGACACCTGCGGAGTCGTAGGAAACTTGCGCCACAAAGGGGGCGGCTGAAACTGTGGTGGTACTGCCGCCAGCGATGTCCCTGCTGAACGTGCCGTCACCGGAGGGGGCCGGCACGTCCCTGGCCGGCACTTCTTTGGCCGGGGCAACTCCTTGCGCCGGGGCCACTTCTTCGACAGGGGCGGCCTGAGCCGGCGGGCCGCAAAGAACGGGAGCCAGCAGCGCCGCGCTGGCCGCGGCCGTGGCCAGGATTTTCGCGATCTTCAACGTGAGGCTCCTTAGCGTTTGGTGCGAGGGGTGCGAAAGGTCCGACTGCGAGCCTACGGCCATTGACAGAATTTGTCATATTCATTACACGAAGTGTCACTATCATTCCAGGCCGGGATTGGTTTATTGCATGCCGGGAACGGTGTATGGCCCGGCGGCGCTGCGGGCATTACCCTGAGGGCCTAGCAGTAAATACCGTTCCCCAGCCTGGCGGCATCAGGCTCGGTTCCGTGATGTGAGGGATCATGCCTGGACTGTCGAAACAGCGGAGATGGTCCGGCGTGGCTCCGGCCGTGTTCTCACTGGCGCTGCTGCTAACTGCCTGCCAACAGGGTCCGCCCCCGCCGCCGTCGGAAACGCCGGTTCCGCCCGGCACGTCCGGACCGCCGGCAACCGCGGCGCCCGAGCCGGAAGGGTCCTCCTCCCCCGCCGGGCCCTCCTCGCCGACAAAGACCACCCCCTCCACATCGCCCGCCGCCGTCCATTTCACGGCCCAGGGCGACATCGGGCTGAGCACGGGGGCACGCAAGGTGCTTGACACCATCAGCGGCCTCCGTCCCGAGCTGAACCTTGCGCTCGGGGATTTCTCCTACGAGGCGGGGCGCGAGCAGGAATTCTGCGACATGGTCACCGGCAAGCTGGGCGGGGACTTTCCCTACCAGGTGGTCACGGGAAACCACGAAAGCGACGGCCACGACGGCGACATCGCCAACATCGTCAACTGCCTGCCCAACAAACTGCCAGGACTGACAGGCGAGTACGGAATCCAGTGGTACGCCGACTACCCGGAACGGGACCCGCTGGTGCGCTTCATCATGGTGTCCCCCGGCATCAAGTTCCACGACGGAAACACCCTGGACTACTCCAGGGGCAGCGAGCGCTGGCTGTGGACAGCGGCCGCCCTTGACGGCGCCAGGTCCAGGAAGATCCCGTGGACCGTCGTCGGCATGCACACCCCCTGCCTCAGCGTGGGCAAGTACGACTGCCGGGCCGGGCGCGATTTCACCAACCTGCTCATCGACAGGAAGGCGGATCTGGTGCTGTCCGGCCACGACCACAATTACCAGCGAAGCCATCAGCTGGGCCGCGGCCAGGGTTGCCCGGCGCTGGTGCCGGACACCTTCTCCGGCGGCTGCCTCGCCGGCCCGGACAACGCCATGGTCCAGGGCGCCGGAACCGTGTTCGCCACCGTGGGAACCGGCGGGGTGGGGCTCTATGAGGTCAACGACCAGGATCCCGAATCCCCCTACTTTGCTGCCTGGTCCGGGAAGAACCGCGACGCCGCCCTCGGCACCCTGGACGTAACGGCCACCGCTGACCGGCTCTCAGCGCGGTTCGTTCCGGCGGCCGACTACACGTTTACGGACAGCTTCGAGATCAAATGGAAGTAGCAGCGCCGCCGAACCGGCGCCCCTACGCCCGCTTCCAGATCGCAATCCGGTCCAGGTAGACGTGCCCCGCCGTGTCCGGTTTGGGGCAGCCAAACAGGCAGGCTTCAGTCTGGAGAATGTAGTGCATCGCGATATTCGGCGTCCGCGAAGTTCCCGCCCCGAGCGAGCGGCCGTCGAGGAAAAACTCGACTTTGCCCGGGCTCCACTCCATGGTGGCCACGTGCCACTGGGTGAAGGTGGTGTCGGAGTAGAAGATATCGGTGGCGTAGGGGTCGTTGCCCATCTTGTGAACGGCACCGTAGAACTTCGTGGAGAGGTCCCCCTCGGGGAAGTCGAGTTCGCCGTCCCGGGGCCAGATCCCGCTGTCCGGCCACAGCAGCCAGGCCGTCTTGAAGCCGCGCAACGGATCGGCCTTGAACCGTACCGAGAACCTTCCGTAGAGGAGACTGTTGGCCCGGTGCGGGTTTGTGCTGCTGTTCGGAATTTTGGGGGTGGGCGCGGCCCCCATGGACACACCGTTCTCCGTGTGCAGATACCAGTCCAGCATGCCGTTCTTCACGCTGAGCACCTTGGACGGGTAATAGCCCGACTTCGCTCCCCGCTGCCCTGCCGTGTCCGGAGTGCCGTCCACATAACCGGCGCTCCACTTCGCAGCGTAGGCAGGGCCCGGAAATCCGCCAATGGGCACGTCTCCCTGGTTGAAGTCCTCCCGGAACACCTGTTTCCACCCGGGCAGGTCACCTGTGGGCAACTGGTGCAGCTTAGGGTCCGCTGCCGGCGCCTTCTGGGTCAGGGGCTTTGGCGGGGTCGGCGCCGCCGGGGCCGCTGTTGAGGGCGGCGCGGCTGCGGATGGCCCCGCCACCGGCGCCGCGGCCCGGGTTGGCTCCGGACGGGATGACGACGGCGGGGCGGGCTTGGCAGCCTTCGCCGCCGGAGACGAAGACGCAGGGAAGGAAGACGCAGGGGGTCCGGCCGCCGCTGACGCAGCGCCCGTTTCTGCCGCCGACGGTTCGGCGGCGGGCAGCGGGTCCGCCGGAAGCCGCTGCGCTTCCGTAGCCACCGTCCCGTACACCGTCAGCGCCGCCACCGCCACGACCACAGCCAGCCGCCCGGGGAACCGGGGCAAAGTGCGGCGCCCACGGTGCCTGCCGTGAGCTGAGTTAACCATGGGGCAAGTGTGACACCGGAGACTAACCGCATCCAAGGATTCCTCGACCCCCAAAACTGGGGTCGGTGCAGGGCATCCCAAGCTTTTTCCAAGTTGCCCGGCCGAACATGATCCGAGGGGGAGTGCAAGCAAGTTGCCAGTACCGCAGCAGCAGGCGCTTCGATTTTCCCGTATCCAACCGGGGAGGCTGCTCGGGCGGGGCATAGGCATACGACTCCGATGAGTGGTGAGGCTAGTGACCATCCCCATACAAGTTTCAACTGTTCGTGCATCAAATGCGGTACCGGTACCCCTGGCCTCCATCAGTGTGGTGATTCCCACCCTCAATGAGGCCATGAACCTCCCGTGGGTCCTTCGGCGCATGCCCTCGTATGTGGACGAGGTGGTGATCGTCGACGGCCGTTCACTGGACAGCACCGTCGACGTGGCCAGGGCATTGCGCCTGGACGTCGTGGTGGTCTCCGAGCCCCAGGCCGGCAAGGGCTTCGCAGTAAGGGCCGGGCTGGCCGCGGCATCCGGGGACATCATCGTCATGCTGGATGCTGACGGGAGCATGGATCCGCAGGAAATCGGCTGGTTCATCTCGCCGCTCCAGCATGAATTCGACTTCGTCAAGGGCTCCCGGTACGTCACGGGCGGAGGCTCCGAAGACATCACCCTGCTCCGCAGCGCCGGTAACCGCAGCCTGACCCGTCTGGCCAACCTTGTCCTGCACAGCAACTATTCGGATCTCTGCTACGGCTACATCGCCATGCGGCGGGAGTGCCTCCAGATCCTCGAGCTTCAGTCTGAGGGGTTCGAGATTGAAACCGAGCTGATCGTCCGTGCCTCCAGGGCGGGGCTGCGGATCGCCGAGGTGCCCAGCAACGAACTGACCCGGATTTCCGGCAACTCCAACCTTCATACCTTCCGCGACGGGTGGCGGGTACTGCGGACCCTGGCCCGTGAATGCGTGGGCTGGGAAGCACCCACGGCCGGCGCCCGGCCAGAGTCGCTCAGGCGCGTGAAATACAGGTACCCCAGCATAACCCTCCCCCACATTCCGACGGATCCGGCAACCGTCCTTGGCCTGATAGCGGGTGATTAAGGTGAACCACACTGAAGGGCTCCCGGCTGTTTCGGTGGTGATCTGCTCCTACACGGAAGACCGGTGGGACAGGCTGATGGCCGCCGTCGAATCCGTCCGCGCCCAAACGGTACGGCCGCAGCAGACGATCGTGGTGGTCGACTACAACGTGGATCTCTACAAGCGGCTCATCTTTACCGTCGATGATGTTGTGATCCTGGAGAACACCGGCCCCAAAGGCCTCTCCGGAGCACGGAACACGGGGGCCGCGGCGGCGACTGCCGGCGTCGTTGCTTTCCTCGATGACGATGCGGTGGCGGCCCCGGACTGGCTGGAGAGGCTGAGGGCCCTCTACGACGACCCCGACGTGCTGGCCGTGGGCGGACGCGTCGTGCCGGAATGGGAAACGAGCCGGCCGGCCTATTTCGGCGAGGAGCTGGACTGGATTATCGGCTGCACGCACCGCGGCATGCCCAAGGTGGCGGCCGAGGTGCGCAACGTCATCGGCGCCAACATGTCGTTCCGTTCCCAGGTCCTCCAGGTGGTGGGAGGCTTCAACACTGCCCTCGGACGCCAGAACACGCTGCCCCTGGGCTGCGAGGAGACGGAAATCTGCATCAGGGCGGCCATCGGTTCGCCCGGTGGCCGCGTGGTGTACGAACCGGCGGCGCTGGTGAACCATTTCGTTCCCGCCCAGCGGGGCACGCTGAGCTACATGCTGCGGCGCGCCTGGTCTGAGGGGATATCCAAAGCCCTGGTCAGCAAGATCGTCGGCCACAAGCGCGCCCTGGGGCCCGAGCGCCGGTACGTCCGCAGCGTGCTGCCGCGTGCCGTGGCGGCGGGGGTAGCAGGCACGATCCGGGGAACAGATCCTGCCGGCCTGCGACGCGCAATGGCCACGGTCGCCGTGCTGGCCGTAACCACCTGCGGGTACGTCCGGGGACGCCGCCTGCCCCTTGATCCGGCGGACGCGGGTCCCGCGCCGCACGAGCCACACGCCAGCTGGAGGGAAGTCAAATGATCCGGATGTACCCGCAGTACACCCCCGTCCGTAACGCCGATACCGCTGGAGGGTACGGGGCATGAGCCAGTCCGAAAAAGACGTTCTGCGGGATTCACTCCCGTCCACCGGCACCAGCTTCGATATCCACGGCCTCGTGGGCATCGATGTTGCTCCCGATACCCCCGGCGAAGCGCAGCTGCGGGACATGCTCGCTCCGTTCCTGGGACCGTCGCGGGCACCGCTCCGGCTGAACGTCAGCGCGGAAATAGAGGAGGTGGCGGAACAGTCGCACGCCGAGGACGCCTACCGGTTCACGCCGGACTCGCTCTACATCCCCGCGGACCGCGTCCAGGTCCAGGAAACCCGCGACGGCTACTCCGTCCGGGGCCGTGGCGAGCTGCTGACGGCCGTCATCCCTCTGCTGGACCGGCTCTGCATCAGGCAGAACGCCGCCATGATCCACGCGGCGGTGGTTGACTTCCGCGGCTCGGGGGTCCTCCTTCCCGCCTGGGGCGGCGTGGGTAAGACCAGCACGGTCGCGAAGCTCGTAGCCATGCCCGGCGTGCGGTTCATGGCCGACGACTGGGCCTTCCTGGATGCCGACGGCATGCTCATGGGCTATGCGAAGCCGATGTTCCTCAAGCCGCACCACCGCAGGATCTACCCCGAGGTGTTCAGCGGTACCCGCAAGCCCCTCGCCCCGGGCTGGCTCACGAACACGGTGGCCCACCTCGCCACGGCAGTCCATCCGGTGATCGTCCGCTACCCGAAGACCGCCGCCTTCACGCGCCGCTGGTCCCCGGAGCACCGGATGGTCCATCCGGAGCTGGTCTTCGGGCAGGAGGGCATCTCGTCGGCGGCGCTCACCCGGCTGGCCATCTTCCTCGAACGCTATGACGGGTCCGAAGCCCGGCTGGAGACGAGAACCCGCGAATGGATGACTTCCCGCATCGTCGGGAACTTCCATTCGGAGCTGCCGGTGGTGTCACGGCGGCTGATCGAGGCACTGGGTGCCACCGGCCTCGTTCCGCTGGAGGAATTCTTCAGCCAGAAGGCGGCAGTGGTACGCCGGGCCTTGGACGACGTGCCCTGCTCCCTGCTCCGGATTCCCGCCTCATGGTCCGCAGACCGGACGTCCGACTACGTTGCCGGCCTGATCAGCTCCAAGCTGGAGGAGTGACGTGGGGGCCCACGTGAGTGACCTCGAGGTGTCCGTGGTGGTTCCTGCGCGGAATGCAGGCCGTTGGCTGGGCGAATGCCTGGAATCCATCCGCGCCGAAAAACCGCGGGAGATCATCGTGGTTGACGGCTGTTCCACGGACAACACGGTGGAGATCGCACGGTCCATGGGCGCCCGCGTCATCTCGGACGAGGGCCGCGGGCTGCCGGCAGCGCGGATGCTCGGCGTCAAGAACGCCCGCTCCGACCTCGTTGCCCTGATCGATTCCGATGTCGTCCTGCCGCCGGGCGCCCTGGGCGGGCTCCTGGACGAATTTAAGGCCTGCGGCTACGACGGACTGCAGTTCGGCCTGGTCAGCGAAGCGGACGGCCCCGGGTACTGGGGCGCGGCCCTGGCCTGGCACCACATCCACAGCCGGGTCCGTTCGTGGTTCGGCGTGTGCGCCACCCTCATGTTCCGAAAAGTCCTGCTGTCCGTGGCGTTCGATGACACCTTCCGCTCAGGTGAGGACATCGAGCTCAGGATAAGGCTCGAAGACGCCGGCTACCGGCTTGGTGTTTCCAGCACCACCGCGGTGCGGCACAGGTTCATGGACTCGTTCGACGCCGCCCGCGACCAGTGGCTCCAGGACGGCGCCGGGCTGGCCCGCACCGTTCGCAAACACCCCGGCCGCGCCGGATGGCTGGTGCTGCTGCCGCTGCTGGCGACCATCCGCGGCGTCGGCATGTCGCTGCTGCATGCGCCCCGGTTCCTGGCGTACTGGGCCTGTTTCCTGGTGTACAACTACAGGTCGATGTTCGGCGAACTTATGCGTCCGCCCGGCACCGGACTGTCCGTGGGCGGGAACGCGGCCTGGCTGACCGCCGCCCGGGTGGCCCCGATGGCCACCGGTTTCCTGTTCTGGGCGCTGGCGGCGATCATGCTGCCGCCAGCGCAGCTCGGCATGGGTTCCGCCGTCGTGGCCGCAGCGCTCCTGACCGTGCAGCTGGGGATGTTGGGAGTGGGGCCGGCCACTCTGACCCTGCTCCCCGAACAGTCCGACGGCGGCCGCAGGCTAGTTGCCAGCAGCCTCCTCATCGTCGGGGTTTCCACCGTGATTTTGTCCGGTGCCGTGGCAGCGGTGACCTACTCGCTGGGGTCCGGTGTGGGCCTGGCCTGGAACGATCCCGTCCTGACCGGGTTGTTCGCCGCCACGGCCGTGTTTGCCGCGGCCGCGTACCAGCTGGACCATGTGGGCGTGGCGCAGGAACGCTCCGACCGCGCCCTGGTGAGGAGCCTTGCCCAGAGCGTGGTGCAGCTGGCCGTGCTGGCCCTTGCCCTCGCCGGCGGAATCCGGGAAGTGGCAGTGGTGGTCGGGGCGGTGGCCGCCGGAGCCCTGGCCAGCGTGGTCCTCGGGCTCCGCCAACTCCAGCGCGCCAAGGTGTCACCCGACTGGAAGCACGGGCTCCGCGTCGGACCGGCCCTGCGGCTGCTGAAGCCCGGCCTGCCGAACCATGCGCTGATGCTCGCCGACCGCGCGCCCGGCTACCTCCTGCCGTTGATCGTGGCCGCCGTCCTCGGCCCGGCCGCAACGGCGTCCTGGTACATGGTGTGGATGATGGCGTCAGCGATCTTCTTTGTGCCCCAGTCCGCCGGGCTCTCGCTGCAGACCGCGCTGGCCGGCGGCAGGTCACGTCCCGGGCTGGTCTCGTCTGCGCTCAAGGCCAGCCTCGGCGTCACGCTGGCCGCCGCTGTGATGCTGCTGGCCGCCGGCCCCTTCCTTCTTGGTTTCCTTGGCCCGGAGTATGCCGCGGCCGCCATATTGCTTCCCGTCCTGGTGCCGGCCCTGCTGCTGGCCTGCGTCACCCAGGTCTACTTCGGCCTTTGCCGTGCCCGGGGCCGGCTCGCCGAAGCGACGTCGGTGGCGGTGTCCGCAGCCATCCTCATCGTGGCCCCGGCCGCCTTCGCCGCCCAACAGTTCGGCCTCACCGGCGTCTCGGCCCTCTGGTCCGCCGCCCAGGCCGCCGCAGCCCTGGTGGCCGTCTGGCGCCTCAGGATGCTGACCACCGCCATGCCCGCCGCTGAACCGGTCCAGGTTGCATCAGCGGTCCTTAACCAGCCGACCGAATTCGAGAAGCCATGACACCTGAACCCACCTCCACAGCACCGGCAGCGCCACCGTCACCTGCCCCACCGACGCCGGCGCCGCCCTCGCATGCCCCGCACCGGCACGCCGAGCCGAAGCACGGCGAAACACAGCACGGCAGCGGCCACCACGACGCTAAACACAGTGATACCAAACACGGTGACACCAAGCACGGCGGGCACGCCGAAATCAAGCACAGCGGTGCCAGGCGCGGCGGGGCTGAACCGCCCGCCGTCGTCCGTCATGGCCCCACGCCGCCTTGGAAACTGGTGGCACTGGCTGCTTTGGCAGCCACTGCCCTGGCCCTCGGAATCTGGAGCCTGCTGAGTGTGGATACGGCACGGATTGGCGGGACAGGGCTCGTGGAGGCGGTGCCGCCGGCCTTCTTCGTAGCCATCTTCCTCAGCCTGACCGGGTTCGTGGCAACGCTTAACCTGCGCCGACACACCCCGGTGCTGCTGGCCACCCAGGTACTGGTCCTCGTGGTGATCCTGCACGCCGCCGACCCCATCGTCCACGGCCTGCCCCGGCTGACGGCCAGTTACCGGCACCTTGGCGTCGCCGACTACATTGCCAGCTCCGGGCAGCTGGACACGAGCCTCGACGCCTACTTCAACTGGCCCGGATTCTTTTCTTTTCTGGGGCTGCTGTCCGGCGCCACCGGCGTCGGGGACCTGATGGGCATCGCCACGTGGGCACCCCTTGGAATGAACCTGCTGCTGCTGGCGCCACTCCTGGCCCTGGCCAGGAGGCTTACCTCCCACCCCCGGCAGGCATGGGCCGGCGTGTGGCTCTTCTACCTGGCCAGCTGGGTGGGGCAGGACTACCTCGCGCCGCAGGCCTACGCCTTCCTGCTCCTGGTCACGCTGGTCGCATGCCTTCTGAGCGCCTTCAGCGGCTGGGCCTGGCCCACCGGAAGCAACCGCTTCACGAGGTTCCTGGCCCACCACGTGACCAAGCTTGATCCGACTGTCCCGCACCAGGGCATGTCCAGCCCTCCGCCGGTGGATACCGCAATCCTGCTGGTCATCAGCGCCGGACTCCTCGTGGCCATGACGGCCTCGCACCAGCTCACACCCTTCGCGGCCATCCCGATCCTCACCGTGTTCCTCCTGAGCGGCCGGCTCCGGATGCCGTCCCTGCCGATCCTTGCCGTGGTGCTGTCGTCCGGGTGGCTCGTGTTTGTGGCGAGCGACTTCTTTGACGGCCACCTGACCCAGCTGTTCGGATCGTTCGGCGACGTCGAGGGCCACACCCTCGGGGTCGTGACGCAGAGGGTTGGCGGCAGCGACGCCCACGTGCTGGTGGTTTACACCCGGCTCGCCGAAGTGGCCATGGTTTGGCTTCTGGCCGCGCTCGGGGCTTTCATGGCGCACCGGCGGCGCACAGCCTGGCTGACCGCGGCGCTCGGGGCACTTGCTCCACTCACCCTCATTCCCGGCCAGCCCTACGGCGGCGAACTGCTGCTCCGCCTGTACCTGTTCAGCCTGCCGTTCGCCGCTTGCCTCGCCGTACTGACGCTCCTGCCGGACCGTCCCGGCGGGCCCGGCTGGCGCCGTGCGTTTGCGCTGCTGGTGATGGGATCGGTCCTGGCATCCGCCACCGTGGTCAGCCGCTACGGCAACGACAGCATGGAGAAGTTCACGCCAGACGAAATCTCACTGGTCAACCAGCTGTACGCCACGGCGCCGGATGGATCGGTCCTCATTGAGGTGGTGCACGACACTCCGTGGAAGTTCCAGAAGTACGCAGACTACGACTACCGTGCCCTGCTGCTGGCCGAACCGAGGCCCGGCGCAGGACCGCTGTCCTGCGATCCGGCCGACAGGATCGCCCAGCAGTCAGGTGCCTACCTGATCGTCACCACAAGCCAGAAGCGGGCCGCGGACCTGCTCGAAACAACACCCCCCGGGGATATTGACCGTTTCATCGCCACCTGCGGCAGTTCGCCGGGCTGGTCGAAGCTGTTTGAGAACGCCGGTGGCGTGGTCTTCCATATTCAAGGAGCAGGCAATGGCAATTGATCGTAAACACATCGCATGGGTGGTGGCCGCCGTCGCCGTCGCCGCTGTGCCGCTGTCATTTTTCGGTCCGGAGGGACTGCGGATGCTGGTCATCGGCCTCCTGATGCTCGCCGGGCCGGGAACGGCCCTGGTGCTCTACATTCGGCTCGGCTCCGCCGGCACCGACGGCACCGACGACGCCGACGGTGCCGGCGCCCACCGCTCGGCAGCGCAGAGCACCCTTCCGCTGGCCATCTCCATCGCCGTGGCATCAAGCCTGGCCCTGTCCACGATCGTGGCCACGGCCATGGTCTTTGCCCGGATGTGGTCCCCGCCGGTGGCAGTGCTCGTACTGTCGCTCATCACCCTCCTCCTGCTGGCCCTCGGAGCCAAGCGGTTCCCGGTCTCTGCGGCGGGTGCGTCATGATCATCTTCTTGACTGGTCTTGCCACCGTCGTGGCGGTGGTCACGTGTGATGCCTTGCGCATTGTTCGGCCGGATGCTCCCCTGCCGAAAGCTGCGGTGTACGCCGCAGCGGCTCTCCTTTCCCTAATCTGCGTTTCGCTTCTGACCAGGCTGATCCAACTGCTGTGACGGCGTTTCGCTCCTGGCCGGCCTGCCCGGCTGCTGGACCGGGACCGGCACGCAGTGCCGGTGCACCCCGAACCGAACATAATAGTGAGGACTACCAAATGCGCAAGCTGAAAAAACTGGGCACCCTGGGCACCATCGGCGTCCTGATGACAGGCGGGCTGATCCTCGGCTCGTCACCTGCCAATGCGGTGACCTGCAGCAATTCCAAGACGCTGCCGACAAACTCACTGACCGGCACCACGGTAACGGCCACAAGCTTCGAGGCCGGTTCCTTCTCCCCGTTTGTGGCCACCACGGCGGGCACCGGAACGGCAACCGTCAGCACGTCGCAGCGCGTGTCCGGTACCTGTTCCGCGAAGCTGCACGTGACCTCGGACTCCGGTTCGCTGGCCAAGCTGTCCCTCTCCCTGGGCTCCGCCGTCAAGAGTGCCAACGCCGACGGCTGGTTCAACATCACCAGGGCGGGACTCACAGGCAACGACGTCCCCTACCTGCGGTTCTTCACGAACGGCACGCGGATCGCAGATATCTACCGGTACAACAGCAACGGCCAGTTGTGGCTGCGCGTCACGGCGCCCAACGGCACCTTCTCCTACACCAAGCTGAAGTCCTCCACCATCCCGCTGAGCACCTGGCACCGGGCCCAGATGGAGGTCACGGCCAACGGCAGCGCCTCCACCATCAAGGTGTGGTTTGACGGAGCACTGGAGTTCTCCAGCAGCGCCGTGAACCTCGGCGTCTCAAGCCTGACGCACGTGCAGCTTGGAGCAGAGCACTCCCGCCAGATGGGCGACGAATACATCGACAACGTCATCGTCAAGAAGTCGCCCTAGCTGAAGCGGGCACGTTTACGGCACGGCAGGCGGTGGCCGGTAGTACGCCTGCCGTGCCGTTCTGTGCTCTGCTGGGGGCGTGCTGTGCTGGGCGCGGACTAGACTCTCCCCCATGGCCGTCTACCTCGATCCGCCGCTCTGGCCTGCCCACGAAACACTGTTTTCGCACCTGATTTCGGACACCTCCCTGGCGGAACTGCATGCGTTCGCCGCCGCTGCGGGCATCCCGGAGCGGGCATTCGACGGCGACCACTACGACGTCCCGCAGCGCCGCTATGACGATCTGGTGGCCGCAGGTGCCATTCCGGTGGAGGCCCGGGTCCTGGTCCGTAAACTCATTGCCAGCGGGCTCAGGATCCCGGCGCGCAGCCGAACCAAGTCCCTCAAGACTCCCCTGCTCAACCGTTGGAACATGGTGATGCCAGGCCATGACGCCCTGTTCCTGGACCTGCTGGACCGCTGGAGCGAGAGCCACCGCAGGTACCACGGCTGCACCCATCTGCTCGCCGTGCTGGAAGCCCTCGACCTGCTCACCGCACCCGCCCGGCCGCCGCGCACCGTGCTGCTGGCGGCCTGGTTCCACGACGCCGTCTACCGGGGAGTCGCCGGCCAGGACGAGGAGGAATCCGCCCGGCTCGCCGAGCTCAGGCTCGGCGAGGCCGGCCTCCCGGAGGCCGAGGTGGACGAAGTGGCGCGGCTGGTCCGGCTCACTTCGGATCACCTTCCGGAGGCAGGGGACGACGACGGCGCACTCCTCTGCGACGCCGACCTGTCAGTTCTGGGCGGGGAACCGGAGCCGTACGCCCGGTATGTGGCTGCGGTCCGGGAAGATTATGCGCACATCGGCGACGCCGATTTTGCGGCCGGAAGGGCCGCCGTCGTCCGCCAGCTGCTGGCACTGGACCCGCTCTTCCATACTGAGCGGGCCAGAAGGCTGTGGCTGGACGCCGCCCGGCGGAACCTGCAGGGCGAACTGGGTCAGCGGTAGGCGGCGATGAACGGCCTGTCGGTGGGCACGATCTGCTTGCCCAGCGGCATCAGGGAAACCGGGATCAGCTTCAGGTTGGCGATGGCCAGCGGGATGCCGATGATGGTCAGGGCCATGGCCACAGCCGTGACCACGTGCCCAATCGCGATCCAGATGCCGGCCACCAGCAGCCAGATCACGTTGCCGAGCAGCGAAAACACACCGTTGCCGCCCGGCCTGTCCACCACCATCCGCCCGAAGGGCCAGAGGGTGTAGGACGCGATCCGGAAGGAGGCGATGCCCCAGGGGATGGTCACGATGAGCAGGCAGCAGATAACGCCGGCGGCGAAGTAGCCAAGCGCCAGCCAGAAACCGCCGAAAACCAGCCAGATGATGTTCAGGAGTGTCTTCATCCGTCCATTCTGCCGGTCAGGAAGCCTGAAGGGTCTCGGGATCTGCCCTGATTTAACCCTTAACCTTCAGCGGGCGGACCTTCGGCCCTGGCAACACCCGCCCCTTGGCTCAGGCGCGGGACCCCGGCAGCCGCGACCAGGAGCGCCAGGAGCCCAAGGCCCAGCGGGAGCGAAGCGGCGGTGGCCACGGCACCCACCAGGAGCGGGCCGCCGGCGTCGCCGAGTTCGCGTCCCAGCTCGGCCGAGCCCATGGTCCGTCCCATCCTGTCCCTCGGCGTGCTGTCCGCCAGATGCGCAAAGCCCAGCGGTGTGGCCGCGCCGACGCCGGCGCCAATGACCGCCGCGGCCATAAAGATGGTGACCGGCCCCGGGGCGACGGCCACGAGGCCGACCCCGGCGGCGGTGAGCAGCAGGCCCGTGCGCATCCCGCCGGCGTCGCCGATGCGGTGCAGATCGCGCATCGCTCCGATCCGCGGCTGGACCAGCAGGGAGGCGACGGCCAGCACACTGACGGCGGCGGTGCCTGCCACCGGGTCCAGGCCGTGCTGCACCGCCAGGGCCGGAAGGAACCCGATGGCTGCTCCCATGGCCGCCATCGACGCTGCCAGCACCAGGGTGGGCACCAGGAACCGGCGTTCGGCAACCTGCCGGGCCAGGTCCAGCACGGTGTACCGCTGGCGGGGCAGCGGCGGCAGGTGCGGCACCGCCAAGAGGACCCAGACGGCGGTGGCCGCGGCAAGTACTGAAAGAGCACCGAACAGCAGCGCAAAACCACCGGCGGCGATCAGTGCGGCACCGAGCAGAGGGCCGATCACATACCCGAGGCTCTTCCAGGACCCGTACCTGCCGAAGAAGGTCCCGGCATTCTTCCCTGCCGACAGCCGGGCCACCATCGCCGACGACGCCGGGGAGAACGCCGAGGCGGCCGCTCCCTGGCCCAGCCGGGCCAGGCCAAGCAGCAGCGGATCGGCGGCCCACAGCCCGATCAGGGACAGGACGGCAAAGCCGGTGAGCCCGCCGACGATGACCGGTTTGGCGCCGATCCGGTCGCTCAATGCGCCAAAGACGGGTTTGAGGAAAACCTCGGAAATGTCGTAGACGGCTAGCAGGATGCCCAGGTTCAGCAGGGTGAGGCCGATGTTGCCGCTCTGGGCGCCCATGCCGGCGGCAATGCTGTGCGCGCCGAACGCGGTCACGAAACCGGCGGCGTAGAGGGGCGCCGCGGGTGTCCGGGCGCGCGTCGCCTGGGTCACGGGACCGTGCATGGTGGGGTCACGGGCAGCTTGGCGGTCAGCCTTTGGCTGCCGCTACGAACGCCCTGATCTTGGCCAGGTCCTTCACTCCCCTGCTTTGTTCGACGCCGGAGGAGACATCCACGCCCCACGCCCCCGCGTCGCGCGCGGCCTGGGACACGTTGGCGGGATCAAGGCCGCCGGCCAGGAGCCAGTGCCGTCCCTCCAGCCCTTTGGCGCGCACGGAACCGTAGTCCCAGGCCTCGCCGGAACCGGGCACGGCGGCGTCGATGAGCAGCAGTTCCTCGCCCCAGTCGGCAAACGCGTCCGACGCGGCGCCCATGGTGACGGCGCGGATGACTTTCATGCCGGCGTCGTGCGCTGTTTTTACGTCATCCGGGGTGCGCTCACCGTGGAGCTGGATCCAGCTCAGCCCGGCGGCGCGGGCGATGGCCACGGCGTCCACGGCTGGTTCGGTGCGGAAAACACCGACGGCGGTCACACCGTCGGGCACGGCCTTCACGAGCTGCGTGACCTGCGCGGGTGACACCACCCGGGGGCTGGCTGTCAGGACAAAGCCGACCGCGTCCGCTCCGGCCTCCACGGCTTCCCGGACTGATTCAGGCGTGCTCAGGCCGCAGACTTTGACGAACATTTACCGGCTCCTTGTAGTTGTACGCGTCGCCCACGACCCGCAGCGATCCGTCGCCGACTTTACGCGGGGAGGGAGGGCGCGGGCAACGCCCGGATAGGCTGGGCTGATGCAGATCATCCGCTTCGCAGACCTGAAACCCCAGCCCTGGCGCAACGGCGGCGGGGTCACCCGCGAACTGGCCAGCCATCGCGGGCCGGCGTCATCTGCAGACGGGGCGTGGGACTGGCGGGTCAGCATCGCCGACGTCACCAGCGCCGGGGAGTACTCCGCTTTTCCGGGGATGGAACGGGTGCTGACGGTCGTCGAGGGCGAACTGCTGCTGCTGGCCGTGGACGGGGCCGAGCACCCGCTTGAAAAGTACCGCCCCTTCCGTTTCCCTGGCGGCGCGGTATCCTCCTCCGCCCTGCCCACCGGGGACGTCCGCAACCTCAACGTCATCACCCGCGACGGGGCCTTCAAGGCGTACACCTCGATCGTTGAGCTGTCCAAGAAGCGCGCCCATCCGGTGTTTGAGGGCCAGCTGGGCATCCTGCTGCAGGGACAGGCCGCGGTCAGCCCGGGGAGCGCAGGCAGCCCCGGGAGCGCCGGCGCGGACGCTGAGTCCGGCAGCGGCGGCCAAGATGCACCCGTTTCACTCGGCCGCTACGACGCCGTGGTTGGTTCGGACAGCCAAACGCCGGAAATCCTGGGCCGCGGGTTCCTCGCCGTGGTGTCCATTGATGCGGTGGCCGGCTAAGAAGCTCTGGTCGCAGCGAGTGCCGGAACCTAGACTCGGTGCCATGACCAAATCAAAATTCAGTGATCTCCTGCTGCTCCAGATCGGCAACGAATTCGCGGCCTCGCAGCAGTACATTGCCGTGGCGGTCTGGTTCGCCAACCAGGACCTGCCACAGTTGGCCAAGTACTTCTACCGGCAGTCGGTGGAGGAACGCAACCACGCCATGATGATGGTCCAGTACATGGTGGACCGCGGTGTTTCGGTTCCCATCCCAGGCGTTCCCGCCGTCCGGAACGACTTCACCGCCGTCACGGACCCGCTGGCACTCGCGCTCAAGCAGGAGAAGGAAGTCACCCGCAGCATCGAAAGCCTGTTCCGCGCGGCCAGGGCCGAGGACGACGCGCTCGGCGAGCAGTTCATGCTCTGGTTCCTCAAGGAGCAGGTGGAGGAGGTCGCCTCGATGACCACCCTCCTGAACATCGCCGAGCGGGCGGAGAACAGCTTCGACATCGAGAACTTCGTTGCCCGGGAAACCATCGGCAACGGCGGCCGCGATGCCGGCGCACCGGAAGCGGCCGGCGGCTCCCTCTGACCTGGCTGCCCTGTATCAGCACCGGCCTTCGGGCAGCAGCGGACGCCGTCATCCAGCGGTGAGATTTGCCACCAACGGTGGCCGCCGCCGTCGGGCGTTGCTATGGTAATTTCCAAGGTCCCTTTCCCGGACCTCCGGACGACGGTTCAGTACCCGGTGCGCGACAAGACTGGCCAAAGGATCTGTCATGTCGTGGTTTATCCTCATTCTTTCTGGCGCCCTCGAGGCGGTGTGGGCGGCAGCGCTGCACCGGGTGTCCCAGTCTTCCGGCCGGCGGCGGGTCGCCGCAGGGGCCCTCTTCCTCGTCGCGGTGCTGGCCAGCACCGCAGGCCTCGGCATCGCGATGCAGTCCATTCCCACCGGCACCGCCTACGCGGTGTGGGTCGGCGTGGGTGTGGTGCTGACCTCCGCCTACGCGATCGTGGCCAAAGTTGAACGGCCGACGGCGGCACGGCTGCTGCTGCTCGCCGGTATCGCCGCATGCGTGGTTGGCCTCAAGGCGGTGGCGTAATGCTCGCGAAGCCTGCCACCGCCTGGATCATCCTGCTCTCCTCCGCCGTCCTGGAAGCCGTCTGGGCCACTGCCCTGGGCCTGTCCGACGGCCTGACCCGGCCACTTCCTACCGTTGTTTTCGTGGTGACTGCCGCGCTCAGCATGCAGGGCCTGGGCATGGCGGTGAAGCACATCCCGCTCGGCACCGCCTACGCCGTCTGGGTGGGGATTGGCGCGGCACTGACGGTCGGCTGGGCCATGGCCACCGGCGTCGAGCCCTTCAGCCTCCTCAAGGTGCTGTTCATTGCGGGGATCGTCGGATGCGCGGCGGGGCTGAAGATGCTGCCTGCGGCCCCCGCCCGTCGGCGCGGGGCTGATCCGGCTCCCTAGACTGGGCTCATGGACACGCTCATTCACTCACTTCGCGACATCACCATCCGCCGGATCTCGGTCAGCGAGATGGACAACAACGTGTATCTGCTGACGGCCAGAGAATCCGGTGCGCAGCTGCTGATTGACGCCGCGGACGACCTCCCGGCAATCCAGGGCCTGCTGGCTGACGCCACGGCGGACACGTCCGGCGAGCCGAAGCTGGCACTCATCGCCACCACGCACCAGCACTGGGACCATGTGCGCGCGTTGCCGGGCCTCGTCGAAGCCACGGGAGCCAAGACCGCTGCCGGCACCGACGACGCCCCGGAGCTGCCCGTGACGGTGGACGTGCTGCTGGACCACGGCGACGTGGGGACCTTCGACGGTTTCGACGTCACGGCCGTCCACCTGCGCGGCCACACCCCCGGTTCAGTGGCGCTGGTCTACCGGGACCCGGAGGGACCTGCCCACATCTTCTCCGGTGACTCGCTGTTCCCCGGCGGCGTGGGCAACACCCAGAAGGACCCTGAGCGGTTCAACCAGCTGTTGAAGGACGTCACCGAGCGGATCTTCGACGTCTATCCGGACGACACCGTGGTGCATCCGGGCCACGGCAAGCCCACCACACTCGGCGCGGAGCGCCCGCACCTTGAGGAGTGGCGCGCCCGCGGCTGGTAGCCGGGTACTAAAAAGCCGGTGGTGGAGCTTGTCGAAACCCAGGTTTCGACAAGCTCAGCCACCGGCCAGGTCTTAGCGGCCGCGGTGCGTGGGCCTAAGCTCCACCACCGGCTAGGCGTTAGCGGCCGCGGCGCTCGTTCGACGCCGGGGCCGACGCGCGGCGCGGGGCCTTCCGGGCGGGACGGCCGTCACCGGAGCGGCCGCTGCCGCCCGCGGAGGAACCGCCTGCGTAGGAGCCGCCGGACGTGCCGCCGGTGGTGGAGGACCAGACCGCTGCGTTGCCGCCGCCGGTCTTGCCGGCTGCTGCCCGCTGGCCCGTGGCCGGACGCCCGCTCCGCTGACCACCGGTGCTCGGGCGGCCGGTGCCGCCACGGGGAGCTTCGCTGCGGGTGAAGCGGGAATCGCCCCGACCCTCCGCTGCACGCCCGTCCGAACCGCGGCCAGCGGCCGCGCGGCCACCGGCTGCTGGGACGTCGTTGCGGTGCGTGCTGGCCGCAGTGCCGCGGCCACGGGCATTGCGGCGAGCTGCCGCTGCCGCAGTGGCGCGGTCCTCGTTCTGCTCAGCGACGCGCTCTACAGCATCCCGGGCAGCTGCGCGGCCACCGTAGGCCGCAGCACGGCGTTCAGCGCGGGGCAGATCCGTGCGGGGAGCCTCGGCGGCAACCCGCCCGCGGCCCCCGCGCCCGCCCCGGCCGCCGGCGGTGGGTGACGCCTGGCGGCGTGCACGCTTGCGCTCGGCGTTGGCGCCGGTAGAGGTGCCGCCGCCCTGGTTGGCCTTGGCGGCGAGCAGCGCGGCGCGGGTCCGGGGGTCCACCTTGTCGGCGATCTCGCCCACCAGATCGGCAACGATCGGCGAGCTGGCGGTGACTCGCTCGAAGCTGACGTCGACGCCCGCAGCCTTCATGAGCTTCCTGACGTCCGTCTGCTGCTCGGGCAGGGTCAGCGTGACCACGGTGCCGTCGGAGCCGGCACGGGCGGTGCGGCCGGAGCGGTGCAGGTACGCCTTGTGCTCGGTGGGCGGGTCGACGTGGATGACCAGTTCGACGTCGTCAACATGCACACCGCGGGCGGCGACGTCGGTAGCCACCAGGACGCGGACCTCACCGGAGGAGAACTCGGCGAGGTTGCGGTCGCGGGCGTTCTGCGACAGGTTGCCGTGCAGGTCGACGGCGGGAATCCCGGCGTCGGTCAGGGTCTTGGCCAGCTTGCGGGCGTGGTGCTTGGTCCGCATGAACAGCACGCGGCGGCCGGCGCCGGAGGCCAGTTCAACGATCAGCTGCTTCTTGACGGTCTGGTCGTTGACTACCAGCACGTGGTGCTCCATGGTGGTCACCGCGGCCTGCGGATCGTCCACGGAGTGGGTCAGCGGGTTGGACAGGTAGCGCTGGACGATCTTGTCCACGCCGTTGTCCAGGGTGGCGGAGAACAGGAGACGCTGGCCCTGGCTGGGGGTCATGTCCATGAGCTTCTTGACCACGGGCAGGAAGCCGAGGTCGGCCATGTGGTCGGCCTCGTCCAGCACCGTCACCTCGACGGCCTCGAGGGTCAGGATGCGCTGGCGGATCAGGTCCTCCAGCCGGCCCGGGCAGGCGATGACGATGTCGACGCCGGCGCGCAGCGCCTTCTCCTGGCGCGCCTGGGAGATGCCACCGTAGATCACGGTGGTGTTCAGCCCCATGGCCTTGGCCAGCGGCTCGATCGTGGCGTTGATCTGGGTGGCCAGTTCACGGGTGGGCGCAAGGACCAAGCCCATGGGGCGGCCGGGCTTGCGGAAGTAGGCGGCTTCGCGCTCGGCGAGGCGGGCTACAAGGGGGATGGCGAAGGCAATGGTTTTACCGGAGCCGGTGCGGCCGCGGCCCAGGACGTCGCGGCCGGCCAGGGTGTCCGGCAGGGTCTTGACCTGGATGGGGAACGGGGATTCGATGCCCTGGGCGGCCAGGGTTTCGGAGAGTGCCTTGGGCGTGCCGAGGGCAGCAAAAGTAGTCATATGCGTTTATCAGGGTCTTTCAGGCGGTATCCAGCGGATATCGGCCCCCGACGCCGGTTGGCTCAGGGGGTCGCCGAAGAAATGTCAGGTGGTCAACCGGGCTGCTGCCAGTGTTCAAACAGCGGCCGCCGGGACCAATAGCGTTCATCGACGCAGGATGTGCCTCTCACATGAAAAAAGCCCACCAGAGGCGGGCATCACTGCACATCAAGTCCCACCAGTCTACCATCAGCGCCCGTCAGGCCCGTTCCGGCCCCCTTTCCGGCCCGCTTCGGGGACAATTTCGAGCCGCTTGTGGCTTCGGTCGAGTCGGCAGGCCGGAGCTGTTCACCCCTTCGCAGTACCGCCCCAAGATGCGTGATGCAGCTCACGGACAACAATGGACGACATTTGGGACTGGCATGCTGGACATATGTCGAAGACTATTGCGGCGTTTCGCACCAACCGCGAATTTCCCGCCGGCGGGCACTATTCCCGGCTGGACTGCGGGAATGCGCTTTTCCGGCCGGGGCGCTCCGCCCGATGCGCGGGCACCCGGCCTTCCCGCCACCAGGCGGAGTGGCCGGCAGGCACGCACTTGGCGCATTCTGCCGCTCATAGTCTTAACACCATCCAAATTGTTAGTTCCGTCACATCTGGGCGGACCAACGCGGCCGGCACGGCAACCTCCCGCACGTGCCGGCACCTGTGACAAGGAAGAAGACTTGATGTCTGAGCGCACCACCAGCATTTCCGTTCAACCCTCCACAGAACGTGCTGACCCTGGCCAGAGCAGGGAACCGCACCTCGCCCGCGGACTTGGCAACCGCCACATCCAGCTTTTGGCCATCGGCGGCGCCATCGGCACCGGCCTGTTCATGGGCTCCGGCAAGACCATCTCCCTTGCCGGCCCGTCCGTCATCTTCGTGTACATGATCATCGGCTTCATGCTGTTCTTCGTCATGCGCGCCATGGGCGAGATCCTGCTCTCCAACCTGAACTACAAGTCCTTCAGCGACTTCGCCGGCGACATCCTTGGCCCCTGGGCAGGCTTCTTCACCGGCTGGTCCTACTGGTTCTTCTGGGTGGTGACGGGTGTGGCCGACATCGTGGCCATCGCCGGTTACGTGGACAAGCTCGCTCCGGGCACGCCCCTGTGGATCCCGGCATTGATCACTCCCGTGGTCCTCATCCTGCTTAACCTCCCCACGGTCAAGGCCTTCGGCGAAGCGGAATTCTGGTTCGCCATCATCAAGGTGGTGGCTATCCTCGCCCTGATCGCCACCGGCGTCGTCATGATCGCCACCAACTTCACCTCGCCGAGCGGTGCGGTGGCCAACCTTGCGAACATGTGGAACGACGGCGGCATGTTCCCGCACGGCATGTTCGGCTTCATCCTCGGTTTCCAGATCGCCATCTTCGCCTTCGCCGGCATCGAACTCGTGGGCACGGCGGCTGCCGAAACCAAGGACCCGGAGAAGAACCTCCCGCGGGCGATCAACTCGATCCCGATCCGCGTCCTGCTCTTCTACGTGGGCGCCCTGGTGGTCATCATGGCCGTCAACCCGTGGCGCAGCATCGACCCCGCCAGCAGCCCGTTCATCGGCATGTTCACCCTCGCCGGCCTGGGGATCGCCGCCATCGTGATCAACCTGGTGGTCCTGACCTCGGCCGCCTCCAGCGCCAACTCAGGCATCTACTCCACCTCGCGCATGGTCTATGGCCTCGCGCAGGACGGCAACGCCCCGAAGGCCTTCGGCAAGCTGAGCTCCCGCAAGGTTCCGCAGAACGCGCTCCTGTTCTCCTGCATCTTCCTGCTGGCCGGCCTGGTCCTGCTGTACGCGGGCGACTCCGTGATCGGCGCCTTCACCATCGTCACCTCCGTGGCATCGGTGCTGACCATGTTCGTCTGGTCGATGATCCTCATCAGCTACATCGTGTTCCGCCGCCGCCGGCCGGAACTGCACGAGGCGTCCGCGTTCAAGATGCCGGGTTCGGCCTTCATGCCCCACGTGGTCCTGGCCTTCTTCGTGTTCATGCTGGTGGCGCTGGCCCAGGCCGAGGACACCCGCCTCGCGCTGGTGGTTGCCCCTGTGTGGTTCCTGCTGCTGGGTGCCGCCTGGTACTTCAACCGCCAGACGCCGCTGCAGCAGGCCCGGATCGAGGAGTGGAAGGCCGAAGGCTCCAGCGTCTCCGCTGCCGCCGGGGCAAACTCCTAATTCCGCACGGAAGAAGCCGCGCGGCGGGGCACCAAGGTGCCCGGCCGCGCGGCTTTTCTGTGCCCGGATTCTTTTCCAGTTTTCTTACCCCGGTCCCGGACAGGCGGACGGTGAGGAAGGTGTCATGCGGAAATTACACAGGCCGCCGGGCGCTGTAACACGTGCGGCGAAGGATGGACTCATACCGGGCTGACGGCAGCAGCCGCAGCGTCCCTCCGCCGAAAGGATCCGAACCGTGATCTTGAAGAACATCTTCCTTCAGGGCATTTTCCCGTTCGACGGTGCGGGGCTCGAGAAAGCCGTGCCCATCCACAGCCAGCTCTCCCATTTCGTCCCGGACGGGGTGATTAACCAGACCCTCTATTTCCGTGGCGGCAACTCCTCCGCAGAGCTGATCACTGTGGTGCTGATGCGGGACGGCGTCCCCATGCGGTACTTCCCGATTGCCGCCAAGGGCGACGTGCACGTCCCGCTCCGCGTTGTGGAAGACATCGACGGCGGCTCGCTAATCGAGCTGAGGCTGCTGGCGGACACTGGGGTCAGCGGATCCGTGGTGATCGACATGGGCATGGTGGAGCACTGATGACCGCCCTTGCCAGCCGCTCCGGGCGGAGCACCCCTGGTGATACCCGGCGCCGGCTTGTGGTGATCGGCAACGGCATGGCCGGCGCCCGCGCCGTCGAGGAAATCCTGGCCCGCGGCGGCGCTGTCCAGCACAGAATCACCATGTTCGGCGACGAGCCCTACGGCAACTACAACCGGATCATGCTCAGCCATGTCCTGTCCGGCGAGGAGGACGCCGGCGGCATTTTCCTGAATTCGCTGGACTGGTACCGGGAGAACGACATCACGCTGCACGCCGGGGTCCGGGTCGACAAGATCGACCGCTTCGCCAAGCTGGTGTTCTCCGACGACGGCCGGGCCACTCCGTACGACGTCCTCATCATCGCCACCGGCAGCCGCTCGTTCATGCCCCCGGTCGAGGGCCTGTACACGCCGGGCGGACGGCTGCTGCCCGGCGTCTTTGCCTTCCGGACCATCGATGACACCCGCGGGATGGTGTCCTACGCACAGCAGGACCACCGCCGCCGCGCCGTCGTGATCGGGGGCGGACTGCTGGGGCTGGAAGCCGCACGGGGCCTGCAAAGCCATGGCGTCGACGTCGACGTCGTCCATTCCGGCGGGCACCTGATGAACGCCCAGATGGGGCCCGACGGCGGCGCGGTCCTGCGCCGCAGCGTCGAGGCGCTGGGCATCCGGGTCCATACGAGCAGCCGGACCACCGCCATCCTGGGCGGCGACAGGGTCCGAGGCGTCCAGCTGCGGGACGCGCCGGACATCGAATGCGACATGGTGGTGGTGGCCGCCGGAATCCGCCCCAACGTAGAGGTGGCGGTGACCAGCGGCCTGCCGGTGGAACGGGCCATCGTGGTGGACGACCACATGCGTGTCCCCGACGAGGACGAGATCTACGCCGTCGGTGAATGCGTCCAGCACCGCGGCGAGGTGTACGGCCTGGTGGCCCCGCTGTGGGAGCAGGCCGCCGTCCTGGCCGATCACGTCACGGGGGCCAACCCGAAGGCAACCTACCTGGGCTCGCGCACCGCCACGAAACTCAAGGTGGCCGGCGTCGACGTCGCCTCCATGGGGCTGCAGGCCCCGGAACGGGACACCGACGAGCACGTGGTGTTCTCCGAGCCCAGCAGGGGCGTGTTCAAGTCCATCGTGATCCGCGACAGCAAGATCGTGGGCGCAACGCTGCTCGGAGACAGCCGCAAGGTCGCCTACCTGACCCAGGCGTTCGACCGCGGGCTGCCGCTGCCGGAGGAACGGGTCTCGCTGCTGTTCGATCTCGGCGGCCCGGGCGAGGAAGCGGGCGTGGCCGAACTCGACGGCGACGCCCAGGTCTGCAACTGCAACGGCGTCAGCAAGCAGGCGATCACGGACACGGTGAGGGGTGGCTGCACCACGCTGTCCGGCGTCATGGACGCCACCCGGGCCGGCAAGGGCTGCGGCTCCTGCAAGCTGCTGGTCCGGCAGGTGGTGGAGTGGGCCGCGGACGGCGCCGTCGAGGAGGACCCCGCGGCCGCCTACTACGTCCCCGGCGTGCCGCTGGAGAAGGCCGCGCTGATGACGGCGATCCGGGAGCAGGGGCTGCGGTCAGTGTCTGCCGTGTTCGCGGCGCTGGCTCCGGGCGGCGCCGAGGACGCGAAGTCGAAGATGGGCCTGGCGTCCCTGCTGAAGATGATGTGGGCCGGTGAGTACATCGACGAGCGCGATGCGCGGTTCGTCAACGACCGCGTCCACGCCAACATCCAGCGCGACGGCACCTTCTCGGTGGTGCCCCAGATGAAGGGCGGCGTGACCTCCCCGGAGCAGCTCCGCCGGATCGCCGACGTCGCGGACAAATACAACATCCCCATGGTGAAGCTGACCGGCGGCCAGCGGATCGACCTGCTAGGGGTTCCCAAAGAGGACCTGCCGAGGGTCTGGGCGGACCTGGACATGCCGTCGGGCTACGCGTACGGCAAGAGCTTCCGGACCGTCAAGACCTGCGTGGGGCAGGAGTTCTGCCGCTTCGGCACGGGTGACTCGACGAAGCTGGGCATCGAGATCGAGTCGCGGTTCCAGGGCATCGAGTCACCGGCGAAGCTAAAGCTCGCGGTGTCCGGCTGCCCCCGGAACTGCGCCGAATCGCTGGTCAAGGACGTGGGCGTGGTGGCGGTCGACGGCGGCCGCTGGGAAATCTATGTCGGCGGCGCGGCGGGCGCCCACATCCGGAAGGGGGACCTGCTGGCAACCGTGGACGACCCCGAGACGGTGAAGCTGCTGGCCGGGCGGTTCATGCAGTACTACCGCGAGCGCGCCAACTGGCTCGAACGCACGTATTCCTTCGTCCCGCGGGTGGGGATCGAGCACCTGCGGGCGGTGATTGTCGACGACGCGGAAGGCCTGGCCGCCCAACTGGACGCCGCCATGCAGGAGTCTGTGGACGCCTACGTTGATCCGTGGGCCGAGCGCAACGACCCCTTCACCCCCGGCCAGTTCCGCACCTCGCTACCGCTCGAGGTGCTCCCCCAGGTGCCGGTCCGATGAGAACTGAACTTTTCAGCGACCCGCAGGCCGGCAGGCTTCACGTCCTTGGCCCGGTGGACCAGATCCCGGTGGGCGAGGGGCGCGCGTACGGCGTGGCCGGGGAACAGGTCGCCGTGTTCCGCCTGCGGGACGGTTCCCTCCGTGCGATGTCCGCGGTCTGCCCGCACAAGGGCGGCCCCATCGCCGACGGCACCATCGACCGGACGGTGGTGGTGTGCCCGCTGCACCAGCACGCGTTTGAGCTGGAGACAGGCTGCTCCACCACAGGCGCCGGCCCGCTGCGCAGTTATCCGGTTTTCGCGGACGAATCACAAAACATCATCGTGCGGCTCCCCTGACACTCTCCCCAACTGACGATTCTGTGGCAGGGTAAGCCCATGGACCACGAGGGGCACGACGGCGCCGCGCGCCATTGGGATGAGATGTACCGCAGCCGGCCACGCGTGTGGAGCGGCCGGCCCAACCCGCAGCTGGTGGCAGAAGCAGCCGGGCTGGAGCCCGGCACTGCCCTGGACCTGGGCTGCGGGGAGGGCGCCGATGCCCTGTGGCTCGCCGAGCAAGGCTGGGCCGTGACCGCGGTGGACGTTTCCGCCGTCGCACTGGAACGGGCCGAACAGCATGCCGCGGGCTCAGCGGCCGGAAGCCGCATCACGTGGCTGCAGCGCGACCTTGACGCGTGGGCGCCGACGGAACAGTTCGACCTTGTGTCCGCCCAGTTCCTGCACTCCACCGAGGCTCCGTGGCAGCGGCCGCACCGCGTGGCTGCGGACGCTGTCCGCCCGGGCGGGACGCTGCTGATTGTCGGCCACCATCCCGAGGGCCTGCCGCCGTGGCGGAGCCAGCCGGACGAGAGCCAATCGGGCGAGGACAGCCGCCCGGAGGAGAGCCACACCGGGGAGCACAGCCACTCGCACGGGGGCGACGCCCATGCGAATTCCGGGATGTTCTTCACGGCGGAGCAGGCCGCAGACGAGCTCGGGATCGCGCCACCGCAGTGGCGCGTGGATGTTGCCGCCAGCCGCGAGCGCGAGGCCACGGGCCCGGACGGGCAGTCGGCCGTGCTCGCCGACGCCGTCCTGCGCGCCACCCGCCTGCAGCCGCCACTCGCCTAGTCCGGAGCAGAAGCAGCCGGGACACCTATCGAGAGGAGCACACGGATGGCCAGGTTGGTCGCCGAGATGACAATGTCCCTGGACGGCTTCATTGCCCTCCCCGACGACTCCGTCAACGGGCTCTTCGACTGGTACAACAACGGCCCCGTGGAAGTCCCCACGGCCAGGCCGGACATGACCTGGCACGTGACTGAGGCCAGCGCCATGCATCTGCGGCGCACCATGTCCACGGCCGGCGCCATGCTGGTGGGCCGCCGGATCTTCGACCTGACGCACGGCTGGGACGGCCGGCATCCCATCGACTGCCCCATTGTTGTGCTCAGCCATTCGGTCCCGGACGGCTGGCCCCGCGACGGAATCCCCTACACGTTCGTCACCACCGGGTTCGCGGATGCGGTGAGGGCCGCCACCGCTCTGGCCGGGGACAAGGACGTGTCCCTGGCGGGGCCGGACATCATCCGGCAGGCGATCGACGCCGGACTGGTGGAGGAGATCCGGGTGAACCTGGCGCCGTGGATCCTCGGCCACGGCATCCGGTTCTTCGACAACCTCGCGGCGGCGCCGGTGAAGCTGGAGCAGACAGCGGCGATCCAGGGCGACGCCGTGACCCACCTGTACTACAGGGTCCTCCCCCGCATCTGACGTTTTCCCTTGGAGTTTTCGTACACGTATCGCGACTTCGAAACGGTTTAGCTCGCGATATCTGTACAAAAACTTTGCTAGTGGGCGACGCGGGGCGCCAGGGCGACCGCGGCTGCGGCGATCACCGCGGTCAGCACGAAGACGCCGGTGAAGGAGGCCGCCGTCGTCGTAAACGCCGTGAACACGATCCCCGTGGCGGCAAGCGAGAGCGCGCCGCCAAGCGAGTCGGAAATGGACATCGCGGAGCTGTTGAAGCCCTCGGTGTCGGGCGTGGAAAGAGCCAGCGTCATCACGCTCAGCCGCGGATACATGAGTCCCATGCCGCCGCCGGCCAGGACCCAGCCGGCAATCGCGACGGCGGCCGGCCAGCCAAGCGCAGTGGTCACCAGGGCCAGGGCGATCGCCAGCAGCACCATCACCGAGCCGATCCGCACGGCAACCGGGCTGCCAAGCCGCCCGCCCAGACGGCTCTGGACGCCCGACGCCGCCGCCCAGGCGAGGGCTCCGCCGGTCAGCGTGAGGCCGGCGAAGGTGGGCGAGAAGGCGTAACGCTCCACGAGCAGGTACGGCAGGTACACCTCAGCGCCGAAGAAACCGGCCGCAACCAGTCCGCGGATGAGGATCACGCTGGGCAGGCCCCGCCGGGCCGTGAGGGTTCCGCGCGGCACCAGCGGCCGAACGGCCAGCAGTGCAATGACGACGGCGGCCCCCGCCAGGAACGGTCCCGCCACCGAAAGCCCGGAGGACAGATTCAGGCCCAGCACCGCCAGCGCGGCCAGGGCCGCCCACGCCAGCCGTCCCGGCGCCCATGGCACCGGGGAACCCGCCGGATCTGATGCGGTTCCGCCGCCGGAGCCGTCCGCGGAACCGTTCCCGTTGGCGTTGCCGGACCGGACGCCTCGCAGCGCGGGGAGCAGCATCGCCAGGGCCGGAAGCACCAGCACGACGACGCCGAGGAATACCCAGTGCCAGCTCGCCAGCTGGGCCACAAGACCCGCGGCGAACGGCCCCACAAGGGACGGGATCACCCACGCGGCGGAGAAGGCGGCGAAGATCTTGGGGTGCAGGACGGCCGGATAGACCCGTGCCACCACCACATACAGGGCAACCGTCATGGCGCCGCCGCCCAGCCCCTGCACCAGCCGGCCGGCCACCACCGCCCACATGGTGCCGGCGGTTCCGGCCACCAGCAGGCCCAGCGCAAAGACCGCCACGGAGGAGAGCAGCGGGCCGACGGGTCCGCGCCGGTCGGACCAGTTCCCGGCGCCCACCATGCCGATCACGCCGGTGGCCAGCGGTCCCGCGAAGGCGAGGGCGTACAGGCTGGCCCCGCCGAGCTCGCGGCTCACGACGGGCATGACGGTGGTGACGGCGAGGGACTCGAACGCGGCGAGGAACACCAGCGCGCAGGCCCCCACGGTCACCAGCAGGTAGGGCCGCTGGAGGATTCCGGCACCGGGCCGGGCGGACACGGCTGATGCGCGCATTCAGCCCACCAGCTCGGGGGCGCCGGTGGTCACGGCGACGACGTCGCCGCTGGCCGTCGAATCCGGGTTGAGCATCCAGCCCACGCGCTTGACCGTCCTGAGCATGACCACGCTCTCCACGAGCTCGATGCCCGGGATGCGCTGTTGGAGGGCCAGCTCGGCGTTCATGACGTCGGCGAGCGACTGCAGCCACATGATGATGACGAAGTTGGTGCGCCCGGTGGTGGACGCGCTCAGCCGGACGTTCCGGAAGCTGCGGAGCTCCTCGGCCGCGGCTTCGTGTTGGCCCGGCGGGACATTGGCGAACCAGTGGCAGGTCACCGGGAAACCCGAATACTTCTGCGCAATCTCGCAGCGGAAGGACAGCACTCCGCTGGCGAGCACCCTGTTCAGCTGGCGCTGCACGGTGGCCGGATGCCGGTCCAATGCCCTGGCGATTTCTGCCGCCGTCGCGCGGCCGTCCTTCGACAGGAACGGCAGGATCGCCAGGTGGCTGGCGGGCAGCGGCTCCCCCACCGCCGCCGAGGGCGCAGACCCCGCGGCCTCGGGACCGGCAAGCGCCCGGAGCGCCTGGAGCTGGCTGCGGTTGAGGACGTTGATGCGCCAGGCATAGGCGCCGGTGTGCAGCCGTGTGGCCAGTGCGGTCTGGTATTTGACCAGCCCCTCAATGGCATGCAGCCTCGAGGCCACAGCGGTGAAGTGCTGCAGTGACCCGGTGATGACCGTCAGCATCAGGTCCCGGTTGCTCGCCGCCTCCTCCACGGTGACGATCTCGGGCACCGCGGCCAGCGCCTGGGTGACCTCCGCCCGGCGGTGCAGCTCGCACTCGACGTCAACGAAGGCGAGGCACATTTTCTGCGGATCCCCCATCGGGTGCGCCGTGACCCAGGCGGCGCCGGCGGCAGTGAGGCGTTCCCACCGTGCGGCCAGGGTGGTGGCGTGCACGCCCAGGACCTCGGCGGCGTCGGCCCAGCTCAGCCGCGGCGCGATCTGCAGGGCGTTGATCAGCG
Source organism: Arthrobacter globiformis NBRC 12137 (assembly GCF_000238915.1). GTDB lineage: Bacteria > Actinomycetota > Actinomycetes > Actinomycetales > Micrococcaceae > Arthrobacter > Arthrobacter globiformis. Next base: position 59,332 of record NZ_BAEG01000073.1, read on the forward strand.
CGAGGTCCTCCTCGGTAACGTCCAGCGGTCTCCCCTCCCGTAAGGTCCTGCACGAATCCTGCATATGGGCCCGGGCTTTTGCATTTTTCCAGCACTTCAGCCGGATGTGAACCAGGCCACTCCAGAATAGACCCACAGCACCGGACCACCAACGAGGAGAACACGTGCCGATTGCCGCAGACGCCCGCCAGATGCAGGAAGACCTTGCCCGGTTCCGCCACGACCTGCACCGGGAACCCGAAATCGGACTGCAGCTGCCGCGGACCCAGGAAAAGGTACTGAAGGCACTTGAGGGCCTGCCGTATGAAATCACCCTGGGCAAGGAGACGACGTCTGTCACCGCGGTCCTGCGCGGCGGGGATTCCACCGCCGCCAGCACGCCCGCCGTCCTGCTCCGGGCGGATATGGACGGGCTTCCCGTCCAGGAGAAGACCGGCGTCGACTACACCTCCACCATCGACGGCGCGATGCACGCGTGCGGCCATGACCTGCACACGTCCATGCTCACCGGCGCGGCCACCCTCCTCGCCGAGCGGCGGCACCGGCTGGCGGGCGACGTCGTCCTGATGTTCCAGCCCGGCGAGGAAGGCTGCGACGGCGCCAGCTACATGATCCGAGAAGGCGTCCTGGATGCCCCCGGCCGGCGCGTGGACGCGGCCTACGGCATGCACGTCTTCTCCTCCCTCGAGCCGCACGGGACGTTCTGCACCAAGCCCGGCGTGATGCTCAGCGCCTCCGACGGACTGGTGGTCACCGTGCTCGGCGCCGGCGGCCACGGCTCCGCCCCGCATTCGGCCAAGGATCCCGTAACGGCCGCGGCCGAGATGGTCACGGCCCTGCAGGTGATGGTCACCCGCCAGTTCAACATGTTCGATCCCGTAGTCCTCTCCGTCGGGGTGCTCCACGCAGGCACCAAGCGCAATGTCATCCCGGAAACGGCCCGCATCGAGGCCACCATCCGCACGTTCTCCGAGGAGAACCGGCAGCGGATGATGGACGCCGTGCCCCGGCTGCTCAAGGGCATCGCCGCGGCACACGGGCTCGACGTCGACGTGGACTACCAGCAGGAATACCCCCTCACCATCACCGACCAGGACGAGACGCACACGGCGGAAAAGGTCATCACCGAACTGTTCGGCGACTCGCGGCTCTCACGGTGGGCCACGCCGCTGAGCGGCTCCGAGGACTTCTCCCGGGTGCTGGCCGAGGTGCCCGGCACGTTCGTCGGGCTGAGCGCCGTCCCCCAGGACGCGGACCACGCCACCTCCCCGTTCAACCACTCGCCGTACGCAACGTTCGACGACGGCGTGCTGGCTGACGGTGCCGCGCTCTACGCGGAGCTCGCCATCAGCCGCCTGGATGCCCTTTCCGCCGCCGGCGCCCGGGTCCCCGCTTCCGTTCCGGCCCTCTAGCCCGCCCATCCCAGGGAGACAACCATGACCGCCATCATCAACGCCCAGCGCGACGGCAGGACCTCGACCCGCAAGACCATCATCGGCACCGGCATCGGAAACGCCGTTGAATGGTACGACTGGGCCATCTACGCCACCTTCACGCCGTTCATCGCCAGCCAGCTGTTCAGCAAGTCCGATCCCGCCTCAGCCGTGCTGTCCACACTGGCGATCTTCGCCGTCGGCTTCGTTGCCCGTCCTTTCGGCGGTTTCCTGTTCGGCTGGATCGGTGACCGGGTGGGCCGCAAGGCGTCCATGACGCTCGCCGTCGGCCTGGCGTCGCTGGGCAGCCTCATGATCGGCATCGCCCCCACGTTCGCCAGCGTCGGGGCCTTCGCGTCGCTGATGCTGCTGGTGGCACGGCTGGTCCAGGGCCTGGCCCACGGCGGCGAACTGCCGTCGTCGCAGACCTACCTCTCCGAAATGGCGCCCCGGGAACACCGCGGATTCTGGGCCACGCTGATCTACACCTCCGGGACGGTCGGGATCCTGTTCGGGACCCTGCTGGGCGCAGTGCTGAACATGGCACTGACCACTGAGGTCATGAACGCCTGGGGCTGGCGCATCCCGTTCCTGATCGGAGCCGCGATGGGCCTGTACGCACTGATCATGCGGTCCCGGCTGCACGAGACGGACGTCTTCGAGGGCGAGACCGCCACGGAGAAGCGCGCCCCGCTCTGGCCGCAGATTGTCCGGTACCGCAAGCAGGCCCTGCAGGTGATCGGCCTGACCGTGGGCCTCACTGTCATCTACTACATCTGGGGCGTCGTGGCGCCCAGCTACGCGACCACCGCCCTGAAAATCGACCGCGGCGAGGCCCTCTGGGCCGGCGTCATCGGCAACATCGTCTTCATTGCCGCGCTTCCGGTCTGGGGCAAGCTGTCCGACCGGATCGGACGCAAGAAGGTCCTGTGGGCCGGCGCGATCGGCTCAGCCGTGATGCATTTCCCGATGACGTGGCTGCTCAAGGACTCCGCCTGGCAGCTGGCCGTGAGCATGTCCGTGATGCTCATCTTCATCGCCGCGAGCGCCGCCATCGTTCCGGCCGTGTACGCCGAGCTGTTCCCCACCAGCATCCGCACCGTGGGTGTCGGTGTGCCGTACTCCATCTGCGTGGCAGTGTTCGGCGGCACGGCACCCTACCTGCAGCAGTGGCTGGGCACCACCGTCCACATGCCGAACCTGTTCAACGTCTACGCGGTGGTGCTGCTGGCCGTCAGCGTGGCCTTCATCTTCACCATCCCCGAGACCAAGGGCAAGGACCTGGCGCACTGACCTTTCCCCCAACTAGGTAGCAGCTGAGGGCGTTCTGAGGGTTCAGAACGCCCTCAGCTGCTACCTACTTGGGTGTTCAGCCGCCGATGTAGCGGTTCCGGCCCGCCCGGTAGCCAAACACCGCGGCCAGCGTTCCCACCGCCAGGAACAGGAGCCCCGCCGCTGTAAACGATCCGGTGCCCTGGTGCAGCTGCCCCACCAGGAGCGTGCCGGTGGAGCCGAGCCCGTAGCCCACCCCCTGCATCATGCCGGAGAGGTGGGCTGCGGTGTGCCCGTCGCGGGTGCGGAGCATGATCATCGTCAGGGCGACGGCGGTGAGGCTTCCCTGGCCCAGCCCCAGCAGGCCCGTCCACACCCAGACCAGCTCGAGCGGGCCGAAGATGCTCAGGGCAAAGCCGCCGCCGGTCATGAGCGCCACGACGCTGTTAATCACCCGCTGGTCGCGGAACCGGGCCGCGAGTGCCGGGGCGAACAGCGAGCCCAGCATCTGCAGCACAATGGACACCGACACGATCAGCCCGGCCGTTCCGCCGTCCACGCCGCGCTCGCGCAGGATCGGCGCGAGCCAGGCAAAGACACTGAAGGACATCATCGCCTGCAGCACCATGAAGATCGTGACCTGCCAGGCCACCGCCGAGCGCCACACGTTCACGCCCTCCCGCACCGCCGTGTGCTGCCCGTGCCGCTGCCGTACCGCCACCGGCAGGAAGAGCAAAAGCACGACGGCGGCCGGTGCCGCCCAGAACCACAGCGCCGAAGTCCACTGGCCTGTGGCGCTGAAGACGGGGTAGGTGAAGCCTGCACCCAGGGCGGCCGACGCACAGATCGCAGTGGTGTACAGGCCGCCCATCAGGCCGAGCCGGTGCGGGAAGTCCCGCTTCACCAGCCCGGGCAGCAACACGTTGCACAGCGCAATGGCGGCCCCGCAGGCAGCCGTCCCGGCGAAAAGCGCCGGCAGGTGCCCGGCGCCCGCGATCTCTGCGGGCCGCAGGAGCAGGCCCGCCGTCAGGACCGCCATCGCTCCGAGCAGGACCCGTTCCGCGCCGAACCGGCGGGCCAGGACCGGGGCCAGCGGCGCAAACACACCGAGCAGGGTGACCGGCACCGTGGTCAGCACCACCACGGCCCAGCCAGGCAGGCCGGCGTTGGACGTCACCTCGGGCAGTACCGCCGAAAAGCTGGAGAACACAGTCCGCAGGTTCAGCCCGATCAGCACCAGGCACAGGCCCAGGTAAGCCAAAGCCCGGCGGCCGGTCACACGGGTGGGTTCGGCAGCGGGAACGTCGTCGGCCTCTGCGTCCACCAGGATGTTCGGATTGCCGGCGTTGGGTTGCGGCTGATTGCCGTCGTGTTGGCGTGGGTTCTGGGCGTCGATCACCTGCCCATTCTTGCAGTCGCCCTGTGCGGGCCCGGGCGACCCCGCCCGCTGCCCCGGACCGCGCCTCCCGGATCGGGTTATCCACATACGGAATCGCACGGTACCCCGGGCTCCCCCGGGGCCAATACTGTGGTCGGCACGTAGCTTTTCAACCAGCCGGCCCGGCCGACTCAGGAGGGAACCATGAGCTTTCCGCAGGCACCGGAGCACGATGAGCCGCCACCGCGGTGCGGGCCAGCAAGCAACCGTCCCCGCGGCCAATGGCAGGGCGGATCCGGCCCCGGCGTGGCCAGCATCATGTGTGCCGTGCTGGTGATGCCCAGCATGATGGTCACAATTGTGCCGACAATGTTCGTCGCCCTGTTCACCCGTCCAGATACCGGCAGTAACGGCAAGGAATGGATGGCAAATTTTGTCTTTCTTAGCCTGCCAGCCTTGCTCGGACTGCTCTCCATAATTTTCGGGCTCTTCGCGCTCAGACGGTCGCCACGCGGTTCCAACGGGTGGAGCACAGGTCTCGCCGGCCTCGTCGTCGTGCCATTGGAGGCCGTCATTATATTTCTGCCGGCGATTCAGCGCGGCCAGTTTGATGTCTTCTATTGAAAGGATGCCCTGAAACCACGTCCTCATAACCGCCGGTATTCTGGAAGGGATGAGCGAATCTCCCGAATCCCCGCAGCCGCCGGCAAATCCGAACCAGCCCCGGCCGGTCACGCCGGGAAGCCAGGCCTCCTACGGAACCTACGGCGGCCGGCCGGTCAGCTTCGTTCGGCGCGGAACCCGGCTGCAGGGACGCCGCCAGGCGGCCTGGGAGGAGCACTCCGGCCGCTGGGCCATCGACGTGCCCCGCCACGTGGCCAATACATCCGTCCACCCCGACTACTCATTCGACGCCGAAGCCGAATTCGGGCGCCGGGCACCGCTGATTGTGGAGATCGGCTCGGGCCTGGGGGAGGCGGTCTGCCACGCCGCAGAGGAAAACCCGGACAGGGACTTCCTTGCCGTGGAGGTCTACACTCCCGGCCTGGCCAACACCATGATCAAGATCAACAGCCGCGGCCTGACCAACGTGCGCGTGGTGGAGGCGAACGCCCCCGAGGTCCTGGCCACCATGCTGCCGCCCGGCTCGGTCAGCGAACTGTGGATCTTCTTCCCGGACCCCTGGCACAAGTCCCGGCACCACAAGCGCCGCCTGATCCAGCCCGAATTCGCCGAGCTCGCCGCGAAGGCGCTGAAACCGGGCGGCCTCTGGCGCATCGCCACGGACTGGTCCAACTATGCCGTGCACGTCCGCGACGTCCTCGCCGGATCGGAGGCGTTCGAAAACCTTCACAACGGTGAGCGCAGCGGCCCCGAGAGTCCCCTCACCCATGTGTGGCAGACCGGCGTCGAGTCGCTGGTGGGCGGCGCACCGGTGAAAGAGGGACGCGCACCCGTGAGCACAGAACACACAGGACCCAACGAGGGCATCGACGAAAGAGGCGGCTGGGCCCCCCGGTTCGAGGGCCGCATCCGCACCAGCTTTGAGACCAAGGCGCACGAAGCCGGCCGTTTGATTTTCGACCTCTGCTACCGGCGGATCTAGGGCCGCCGCGGCCTCTGTTCCCCGGCGCCCCGCCGTGGCACGATAAGCGTGTGGCGGGTAGCCGCGGGAGATGCACGAGCGTGCCGGCGCGAAGGAACGATCATCAAACGAGAATTGAGAAGCGCAGCGGACAAGGCCGAAGTCGCCACGAATTCGCACGCGCTCGAGATATTGGCCAGAGCGGGATTTGCCGTGAGCGGCGTGCTGCATTTCCTGGTCGGGACCATCGCTATCGGGTTGGCCACCGGAAAGGGCGGCCGGGCGGATGTCAGCGGCGCCGTCGCGGAGCTGGCCAGCCAGCCTGCCGGGCCCGTGCTTCTGTGGGCCAGCTTCGCGGCGTGCGTGGCCTTGGCACTGTGGCAGGCCAGTGATGCCATTTTCGACTTTGAGCATCTGCCGCCGAAAGACAAGACGGCCAAGAAGCTCAAGGCCGCGTTGCAGGCCGCTGTTTATGCCGCACTCGCTTTTTCGCTCGCAGCGTTCGCACGCGGGGCAGGCCAGGACAACAGGGAATCCGCCAGCGACATGACCGTCAACCTTCTGAAAGCCCCGGGCGGCGTCCTGCTCCTGGTGCTGATCGGAGCGGCTGTGGCCATCACTGGGATCGTCTACGGCGTGCGCGGATTCAGGAAGTCGTTCGAGAAGCACATCAACTTGCCGCCCTCACCCAACGCGCGGAAGGCCGTGACCGCGCTGGGCGTGGCCGGGTATGTGGCCAAGGGCGTTGCCCTCTTCGTGACCGGCCTGCTGGTGATCATCGCCACCGTCACGGCGCATCCGGAGCAGTCGACGGGGCTCGATGGCGGGCTCAAGGCACTGCGTGAACAGCCCTTCGGGATCTACGTTCTGGCTGCCGTCGGCGTGGGACTCATCTGCTACGGCGTGTACATGGTGGTGCGGGCGAAGCTCGCCCGCATGTAAGTCAGCAGTACGGCTCAGCCTGGCACGGAGATAACGGCAATAGTCTGCTGCCTGTCGTTCCGCACCTCAACGCTGGCGATGTTCGTGTACTGCAGCGGGGTAGCGCTGGTGACCCGGACCCTTCCGCTCGGCGTCGCCATCCACGCACAGGCCCGGTCCTCAACTCCGGCGCGGTCCTTCACCCACAATGAAAGCCGTCCGTTCTGGGGCAGGCTCCGGCCGTCGACGGCCAGTTCGGTGCCCCAGGTTTTCTTGACCATTCCCACCGTGACCTGCATACCGGTGTCGGCTTTGACCGAGTAGCTGGCGTCGGGCTTGTCGGCGGGATCAAAAAGCGGCGCCGCCGCAAATCCCAGGGCCAGGCATGCCGCCGCCACCACCCCCACAAGGGCCGTCAGCCGCCGTCGGGAATTACGACGGCGGGCAGCCAGTTCGTCCAGAACGGGCTGAGGGACGGGGGCCAGGTCGGGTGACGCGGGGTCCGATCCGGGCCGGCGGGCCGCCGGGACGGCGAGCGCCACGGCGTCCGGGACCGGCACGGCATCCAGCAGTCCCGGCAGGGATTCCAGATCCGACAGTTCACTGCGGCACGTCTCGCAGTGCTTGAGGTGGTCCTCGAAGCGCAGCTTGTCCGCCTCATCAAGCCCACCCAGCAGGTATGCCCCCAGCAACTCATGGACTTCCTTGCCGTTCACCGTTCCACGCCCATTTCGTCGAGTATTGTCCGCAGGGCCTTCACCGCGTAGAAGGCCCTGGATTTCACCGTTCCGCTCGGAATGTTCAACTGCACCGCCGCCTCGCCCACCGTGAACCGCCGGTAGTGCAGTGCCACCAGCACATCACGGTGCTCCGAACTCAGCCGCAGCAGCGCCTCCTCCATCAGTACCTTGTTCAGCAGGTCGTCAACGCGTCCGGTGGCCTCCTCCGGGTCCGCAATGTCACGGTCCTCGGTTTCCTGCGGCCGGCGCTGGGCTTTCCGGTAGTTGTCGATCATGATGTTCCGGGCGGTCCGGAACAGGTAGCTGCGCATGCTGCCCGTCACCATGGGTGCCTGCTGCCAGACACGAAGCACCGTTTCCTGGACGATGTCGTCGGCCAGGTGCGGGTCACGGGAGGCACTGAGCACAAATCTGCGGAGCGCCGTTCCGTGCTCGCGGTAGATCGCTGCAACTAAATCCTCATCCAGCGGCACCTTCGGCCTCCCTGCAACGACCTATGAAGCCGGATCCGAGGGCCGGCCTTCCTGACAAATATGACGTCTGCATCCGGAGATAGGTTCACTTCCGGTCCGCGTCAGATTCTTTGAACCATTCTTCACCTTTGTGCGTCATTCCAAATAGCGCCGGTCTCTCAGTCTGCCGGCCCGAGCCAAGGAGCAGCACATGAAGAAGCAACTGAGCGTTGGCCTCGCAGTTATGGCCCTTGCCGCCTCACTGACGGCCTGTGGCGGCGGATCCGGCACAACCACCACCACCACTACGGCTGCGGCCCCGGCCAGCGAGTCACCGGCCACCACCGCCAGCGCATCGGCCACCAGCGATAGCGCCACGGTGGACCTCAAGACCGCGTCGTCCAGCAAGGGTGAGATCGTGGTGGACGGCAAGGGCATGAGCGTCTACTACTTCACGAAGGACGTCAAGGACTCCGGCAAGAGCAACTGCTTGGGTGACTGCCTCGTGAAGTGGCCCCCGGTGTTTGCCGCCACGGACTCCCCCAAGGTCGAGGGTGTAACGGGGACGGTCGGCACCATTGATACGCCCGACGGCAAGAAGCAGGTGACAGTCAACGGCATGCCCGTCTACCTGTGGGAGAAGGACAAGGCCCCCGGCGACATCACCGGGCAGGGCGTCGGCAACGTTTGGTACCTCGTGGCACCCGACGGGACCATGATCAAGTAGAGCCTGCAGGTTTGGGGCCGGCGCCTCTGACGGAGGTGCCGGCACTACCATCGGAGCATGGCGAATCCCCTCGATCTGAATGCAGCGGCCGGCACCTGGAAGTCCATGGTGGACAGCAGCCAGGCACTGCTGCTGCGGAAGTCAGGACATGACGTCCAGTGGTGGGCGGAGCAGGGACGCTCCGCCGGATTGAAGGGCGACGCCGAGCTGCGCGAATGGATGCGCGCCGGGCACGGAATCACGGGCTACGCCCAATACGCCGTGTCCTGGGAAATGTTCGGCTATCCCGAGTTCATGCTGCGGGACGCCGACGAACTCCTTGACGTCCAGTACAGGGACCACCCGAACCTGCGGCCCATCGCCAACACCCTCCTGGCATGGGCCGCAGCCCATCCGGGCGTGGCAATCCAGATGCGCAAAGGCTACATATCGCTGCACAGCAGCCGCCGGAAATTCGCCCAGGTGACCCGGGCGAACAACACCGCAGTGGATGTTACCCTCCGCCTTGAGGCGCCTATTGGGGAGCGCCTCAAGGCAGTCAGGGTCCGCGAGGGCGACTTTTTCGACCGCAAGGTCCGGCTCACATCGGAGGCCCAGGTAGACCAGGAATTCCTTGACTTCCTCGAGACGGCGCTCGAGCAAAACAGCTGACATCACCGCTGATCGAGCCTGTCGAGATCAACGCACGCCACCTGACCGGCGCTCGGTTTCGACAGGCTCAACCAGCGGGACCCGGTGTCGACAGGCTCAACCAGCGGTGACGCTGAGGCTTACCAGGACGGCGCCGTCGCCTTCGGCCAGCAGCCCGACGGCGGTGCTGGACTCCGTGGGGAAGATCAGGTCCGTGAGGGTCACTAGCCCGTCCTGGGCGAAGACCTCCACGGAGCAGCGGTCCAGGAAGATCCTGAGCCGCAGCAGGCCGCTGGCGTCCAGGGAAACGGGCACCCGCTCCACGGACGGGAAGTCGGCATGGAACCCGGCGTTTCCGGACCCGCTGCGGTCCAGGCTGAGCTCGCCGGACAAAGCGGAGTAGGCCAGCACGGTCCGCTCCTGCACGCCGTCTGCCTCGCCGGCGCGCAGCGCCAGCCCAACTTTGCCCGCGGAACCGGGCCGGAACACGGCGTCGATGCGCAGCACATCCCCGGCGGCCTCCGCGGGCAGCCACCGGACGCCGTCCGCCAGCTGTTCCGGACCCGTGGCGAACAGCTCCGTACCGGCAGCCTCGAACGGGTCAACGGCCGCCTGAACGAGCGCGGGGTGACCGGCGCGGGTCTCCAGCCGGACCTCGCGGACAAGGGACATGGCGCTGCGCCAGCCCTGCGACGGGGTGCTGGCCGCGTACTGCCAGTTGTTCATCCAGCCGATCATGAGGCGGCGCCCTCCGGGGGCATTGCTGAAGGAGACGGCGGCGTAGTAGTCCCGGCCCCAGTCGAGCCAGCCGTAGTCCGGCATCCGGCTGTCGTCCGTCTGCATGCCCTCGGTGACGGTGGTCTCGGAACGGAACGTCACGCCGTCGAACGTTCCCAGGAAGTACTGGCCCGCCGAGCCACCGGCGATACCGCCGGGGTTCAGGTTCACCACGAGGACCCACCGGGTGTTGCCGGCGTCGCCGTCCACGGGCAGTTCGAACAGGTCCGGGCATTCCCAGACCCCGCCCGTGGCGTTGGCGGGACCGAAGGTGCTCAGATACTCCCAGGACTTGAGGTCGGCGGACTTGTAGAGGACCACTTCCCGGTTCTCGGCCTCGACCGCCACCATCACCCAGTAGCTCCCGGCGTCGCCGTCATACCAGAAGACCTTGGGGTCGCGGAAGTCCGCGGACGCCCGGTCCAGCACCGGGTTCCCCGCATACTTGGTCCAGGTGGCACCGTCGTCGGTGCTGTACGCGAGGGACTGCGCCTGCCGCCCGGCGAGCGGCGACGCCGGGGCGTAGGCACTGGTGTAGACGGCCACCAGCGGCGGCACTCCCCCGACGCCGAACCCGCTGGTGTTGCGGAAATCCACCACAGCCGAGCCGGAGAAGATGGCCTCCTGCTCGTCGCACGGGATGGCCACGGGCTGCTCGTCCCAGGTCAGCAGGTCCGGCGAGGTGGCGTGGCCCCAGGACATGTTGCCCCACACGTCAGCGAACGGGTTGTGCTGGTAAAAGAGGTGGTACACCCCGTTGGAGTACACCAGCCCGTTCGGGTCATTGAGCCAGTTGCGCTCGGCGGCGTAGTGCCATTTGGGCCGGTAGCGGCAGTCGAGCGCGGAAGTTGCATTCAGGGAAGTCATGGTTCGCTTTCGAACTAGGAACTGGGGCTGGGTCAGCCTTTGACACCGCTGGAGGCGATGCTGTTGATGAAGGAGCGCTGGAACGCGATGAAGAGGACCACCACGGGAACGGTGATCAGCGAGGCGTAGGCCATGACTTCACCCCAGGAGACATTCAGCTGGAAGAAGTACTGGATGCCGATCATCACCGGGCGCAGCTCCTCTGACTGGACCACCATGAGCGGCCACAGGTAGGAGTTCCAGGCGGGCAGGAATGTCAGGATGGCCACCGTGGCCGTGGCGGGACCGGCGAGCGGCATGACCACCTGGCGGTAGATCTTGAACCACCCGGCCCCGTCGATCCGGGCCGCCTCGTCCAGTTCCTTGGGAATGGACTCGAAGTACTGGTGGTACAGGTAGATGGAGAACGCGTTGGCGATGAACGGGATGATCTGGACCTGGTAGGTGTCCAGCCAGCCCTTCGAGATCTCCAGGCTGAAGCCGTTGAGTTCGAAGTACGGCAGCTGGTTCACCCACCACACCAGCGGCAGGGCCAGGGTCTGGAACGGCACGATGAGCGTGGCGAGAATGGCGGTGAAGACCACCTTCTTGCCGCGCACCTGCATGCGGGACAGCGCAAAGGCGCACAGGCTGTTGACGAAGATTCCCAGGACCACTGTCACCGCGGAGACACCGACGGAGTTGATGAGGAAGCGCGCGGCCGGAACCCGGTCGAAGACGGCGGTGTAGTTGTCCAGCGAGATGTTGCCAATGGGCAGGAAGGCCGCAACGGAGGACATGTCACCGAAGATCTGCTGGTCCGGCTTGAGCGAGGACACGAGCATGAACACGATGGGGAAGGCGGCGACGGCGGCAAACAGGATGCGCACGGCCGCGGCGCCGATCGAATTGAGGCGGAACGCGTTTTTCACGTCAGTCCTTCTCTCGGGTCAGGTAGCGCTGGACCGCGGAGATCAGCAGTACCAGGACGAAGAATACGAGCGAGATGGCGGAGGCGTAGGAGGTCTCCTGCTGCTTGAAGCCGGAGCGGACCGCCTCGTAGATGATGGTGGTGGTGGAATCGAGCGGGCCGCCCTGCGTCATGACGCTCACCTGGTCAAAGAGGCCAAGGGCCTGGATGGTGATGGTCACCAGGACCAGGGTGCGCGTGTGCTTCAGGCCCGGCCAGGTCACGTACCGGAACTGGTGCCAGCGGCTGGCGCCATCCAGCTGGGCCGCCTCGTACAGCTCGCCGGAGATGCTCTGCAGCCCGGCCAGCCAGATGATCATGTGGAAGCCGGCGGCCTGCCAGATGGACAGCGCGATGATGGCCGGCATGGCGGTGGCGGGGTCGTTCAGCCAGTCCGCGCCCGGGATGAGGCCGAAGCTGAACGTGGACAGCAGCTCGTTGATCAGCCCGTCCTTGCGGTACATGAAGAGCCAGAGCAGCGACACCACCACCATGGACGTGACCACGGGGAGGAAGTACACGGTGCGGAAGAAGTTCACGCCCCGGAACTTCTTGTTGATCAGCAGTGCCATGGCCAGTGCGAGACCGGACTGCACCGGAACCACCACCACGGCGAAGTAGCTGACGTTCAGGAGCGCCCGCCAGAATGTGGGGTCGGTGAAGAGCCGGGCGAAGTTGTCCATCCCGACGAACTCCACCGGGCGCGGGGAGATGAGGCGGGCGTTCGTGAAGGCCAGGCCGAAGCCAAGGATCGCCGGCAGGAACACGAAGGCGAGCAGGAGGACCGCTGCCGGCGCGATCATCCCCCAGCCGCTGAGCTGTTCGCGCAGGTGGCGCGGGCGTTTGCGGCGGGCTGCCGCCGGGGTGGTTCCGCCGGGCGCCGGAACGGCGGGGCGGCGGGAGGGAAGCTGGGTGGTTGTCATGGGAGTCTCCGTTGACAGTCAGTGCCGGGTGGAGGACGACGGCGGCAGGTGCCGCCCGCCGTCGTCCTCCCGTCCGGCGGCTGGCTAGTTCTTATAGCCGCCGTTGGACTTGATGTTGGCGTCAATCGCCTTGACCGCCTTGTCCAGGACGGTCTTCGCGTCGGCCCCGGCCAGGATGTCCTGAACGGCCTTGCCGTACTCGGTGGCGATGAACGGGTAGGCAGGCGTTTCCGGACGCATGACGGCCTGCTGGCGGGACAGTTCCATGAACACCCGGTTCTCGCCGCCCTCGGCGAAGGCGGGGAGCAGGGCCGCGGCCTCATCGGTGGCCGGAATGGTTCCGGTGGCCTTGGCCACGGCGGCGATGTTTTCCGGCTTCAGCGAGTACGAGAGGTAGTCCATGGCGGCCTCGGAGTTCTTGCAGCCGCTGGTCACGCCCCACTGCCACGAGGCACCGCCGATCTTCGGGCCGTTGCCGAGGTCCACGGAAGGCATGACAGCCAGGTCCTTCCCGAGCGCCTTGCGGGCCTTGTCCGCAGCCCACGAGCCGGTGTAGACGATGCCGCTCTTGTTGTTCAGGAAGTCCTGGGTGGAATCCTTGCCGCTCTTCTTGGCCATGAAGCCCTGGTCGGCCAGTCCGCGGAACCACCCGGCCCACTCGACGGCCTTATCACCGTTGAGGGCCCCGTCCGCCGACTGGAAGCCGTCGCGGTTGACGAGGTCTCCGCCGAAGGACTGGAGCAGCGGCGAGTAGGCGTAGGGCAGCCACTCGCCGGTGCCGGCAGTCCCCATGTCGAGGGGGTACTGCCACTTGCCCAGGGCCTTGAGCTTGGTCAGCGCGTCCTGGAATTCCTCCTTGGTCCACGGCTTTTCAACCGTGGCCACGCGGACGCCGGCTGCCTTCAGGTCCGAGGTGCGGGCAAGCATGGCGAGGGCGACGTCGTAGTAGCCCACCGCGTACGTCTCGCCCTCCCACTTGGCGACGGTGCTGGGGAGGTTCTTGGACAGGTCGGCCGATAGCTTCAGCGGGGTCAGGTACTTGGCCCACGCCCAGTTGGGCACGTTGGGCCCGTCGATGTCCACGATGCACGGCAGCTTCCCGGCAGCGGCGGCCGAAACCACGGAGTCGTTGTAGGAGTCCTGCGGGAATGCCTGCACCTTGACCTGGGCCTTCGCGTCGCCGCTCTTGTTGTACTTGTCGACGATGGCCTTGATGGCGGCGAGCTCGTCAGGGTTGCCCGCGTTGTGGGTCCACATGGTGATCTCGTTGCCGCCCTCGGACGTGGCGGATGCGCTGCCCTTGCCGCAGGCAGCGAGGCTGCCCATGAGGGCCGCCGCGGCTATGCTGGTGGCCAGGATCCGTGTGAATCGCTTGTTCATGAAGGTCCAGTCTTTCTGCTGATTTTGCGCGTGGATGATTGGCCCGGGTCCGAAGGGACGCGGCCGCTGCAACGGCTGCGTCCCTTTTTCAGGCGGACGCCGGGTGGACTGCTGGTGGTTGCTGTTGTGGACTGCGCTCAGGTCCTGGGCGGACCTACGGAGCCCCGTTCGATCAGGGGACATGCGAGCCGCACCTGTTCCGGCGGCGTATCCGGGTTGTCAATGTCGTCCAGAACGCGGTTGACCGCCCATCGCCCCATGTCGTAGTGCGGCAGGGCCACCGTGGTCAGGCCCGGCCACAGCGAGTCCGCGATGAGCTCCAGATTGTCGATGCCGACGATCGAAACGTCATCCGGGATGGTCAGCCCCAGTGCTGTTGCTGCCTGGTAGGCGCCCATGGCCACCCTGTCACTGAAGCAGAACAGGGCTGTTGGGCTGTCCTGCTGGCTGAGCAGCGCCAGCGCGGCTTCTCTGCCGCCGGAGGTCTCCGGCTCTGCGATGACGAGGTGCCTCGGATCGTGCTCGATGCCGTGGCGGCGCAGGGCATTGTGGAATCCTTCCAGCCGGCCGTGCGTTGCGGGAATGTCGTCCACGTTGTTGATCATGCCGATCCGCGTGTGGCCAGCCCTGATGAGGGCTTCGACGGCGGTTTCGGCGGCATTGACCTCATCCGGAACGATGGAGGAAACCGAGGGGTCCCCGGTCACGGCGTCCAGCAGCACCGTGGGGATTCCGGAGAGCGCCGGCGGCAGCTCGACGCCCTGGTGGTACAGCCGGGCGTACACCACGCCATCCACCTGGTGTTGCTGAAGCATGGTGATTTCGCGGTGTTCGAGCTCGCTGTCCAGGCCCGAGTTCACGACCATGACCACGTAGCCCCGCTCGTAGGCCGCGTCCTGCGCTCCGCGGATCATGGCCCCGGCGAATGGCGTGGTGGTGATCTCGTCGCTGACCAGGCCGAGGATCTGGGAGCGCTGGTTGCGCAGCCCGCTGGCGAGCCGGTTGGGAGCGTAGCCAAGGTTCCTGGCCACGTCCCGGACGTGCTGCTGGGTTTCCGCTTTGACCCGGGAGCTGGTGGCATCGTTGAGTGCATGGGACACAGTGGTCACTGAGACTCCGGCGGCCTTGGCCACTTCGCGTATCCCTACTCGCGTCGTCATCGACTTCCTTTGCAAAACGTTTTGGTTCGGTGTGAACGAGAGTACACAAAACGTTTTGCATGTGTCAAGCGTCACTCGGGAAGGGTCCTGGTTCCACAGGCTCAACCAGCGGACATGGGTCCGGCCCGTTGCCTCCCTTTCGGGCGGCAACGGGCCGGAGATCCGGTGATGCTGTGCGGCTACCCTCCGGTGGTGAAGCTCCAGGAGAGGCCGCTGAGCGGGTTCCCGGCGGCATCCTTGATGCTGGTGGAAATGGTGGCCGTGTACTTGGTGTTGGCCGCCAGGGTCACGTTCGGGTTCAGCGTTGCTACCCGGGTGGTGGCGTTGTAGCTGACGGCGTAGCTCACTAGGGCGCCTGTGGCGGCGTTCCGGAGGGCAAACGTTCCATTGGCTACGCCGATGACGTTCTCGCTGATGGTAGCGGTGACGTTGGCGGTGCGGCTGACGGCCGTGGCGTTCGCGGCCGGGGACTTGGCGGTCACGACCGGCCGCGGTCCCGTGGTGAACGCCCAGGAGTTGGCAGCGATCGGGTTGCCGGCGATGTCCGTGATGCCCGCAGTCAACGTTGCGGTGTGCTTCCGGTCAGCCACCAGCGTCGCACTCGGGTTCAGGGTGGCCACCCGGGTGGTGGCGTTCCACGAAACCGGAGCCGCCAGGAGCGCCCCTGCGGAGTTCTTCAGGGTGAAGGATGCCGTGCCCAGGCCCGTGATCGCCTCGTTGAAGGTTGCCGTGACGTTGGCCGTCTGGCTTACCATCAGCGAGTTGACGGCCGGTGCCTTGGCGGTGACCACGGGACCCGCAGTGTCGACAGTGAAAGCCAGGGAGCCGACGGACATCGTTTCGATTCCGCCGCTGACTTCGCCGGCGGTGACTGTGTGCCGCCCGTTGGTCAGCGTCCGGTTGGACGTGATCGAGTAACTGCCGTTCGCGGCCACCGATGCAGAGCCGCTGGCCACGCCGTCGATGTAGAGGTTGACGGTTGTGGCGTCCGGCAAGGCGGCCGCGCCAGTGAAGCTGGGGGTGGTGCTGCGCGTGATGTTGTCCGTGTTGAAGCGTCCGGTGTCGCTGGCAGCCGTCAGGTCGGGCACGGTCGGACCGCTGGCCAGGGGTGCCGTGCACTCCGGGCCGGCGGGTCCGCCGATGGCCCCGTACTCGAAAATCGTGACTTCGTTGCCGATGGCGGCGTCGCGTCCCAGCCACAGGCCCCGGCTTTCCGCGTTGGTGGCCGAGACGGCGCGGTCTGCGTCGGACAGGCCGTCGGCACCCACACCGGTGAGGCCAGTCCAGGTGGCGGTCCAGGTGGTGAGGCCCGGTCCGTCATAAACAATGACGCCGTCGTCCCCGGCCCCGGGGGCGCTGGCACGAAGTGTGCGCCGGCCGTTGAGCGCGAACTCCTGGTTCGCCGCCACCACCCTGGCTTCCAGCTGGTCCGCCGGGAGCTGCCCGCCGCCGGGTGCAACAGCGGTGCCCTTCATGACCACAGTGCCGGCGTCGACCTTGGTGGCCGGCTGCGTGACTGTGACGTTGCCTACGAACGTCTGGTCGCCGACGTCGGGCGCTGTCAGGACACGGATCACGTCACCGGAGCGGATGTCCGGCGTGGTTCCTTCCCAGCACCCTCCGCCGGGGTGGTTGACTTCCACGACGCCGGCCACGGGCACCAAGTTCGACGCTGTGCCGATGACTGCGCCGCCGCGGAGCACCTGGATGGTGGGACGGTCGCCGGCCGCGTAGCCTTCGGCCGAGACCATGTCCCGCTCCGGAAATACAGTGATGGGGTGCGTACCCGGGTCACTGATGACGGCGAAGGCCGGAACAGCCGCTGTCGGAACGGCCAGCGCAATCAGCGCGCCAGCCGTCACTGCGGCAGCCAGGCGTGGACGAATTCTTGCAGGTTTCATGGAAAGCTCCCCTCAAAGGCCCCAGACTTCACCCGGCTGAGACCCAGCGAGGTGATCCTCTTCAGGTCCATGATCTGAAGAGGATGCCAGTATCCGGACGCCACCCTGCGGAAACCTTGATCGTCCGGCAGCCCGCCCCCTCAAGGGGGCCACTGCGAGGGGGGCAGCCGGCACAGGAAATACCGACCGCCCCGTGCGGGGCTACGCCTCCACGAGGTCTTCCCCCAGTTCTTCGAACTCGACGGCGGCCACGATTTCCTTGGTGTCCGGGTTGAGCATGAACGCCTCGTCGTCGTCCTCGATCATAAGGAAGTCGCCGTGGTCGGTGCTGAAGCGCCACGCGAGCACCGTCTCGCCGTTGTGGTCGTAGTTCGGATCGCCCATGGTGATTTTCTGCAGCTCGTACCCGGCGATGTCGCACAACTCGCGGATGATGACCTCGAATTCCGGGGCGTTCTCCAGGGCCTCTTCCTCGGCTTCGGCGCGTCGCTCTTCGAGGTCCGGCAGCGCCGCCACGCGCTGGGCGATGTGCGCGGTGAGCCCGTCGTCGTCCAGGACCAGCAGGCCTTCCTGTCCGCGCAGCCACGCCGCGTTGAGGGCCACTATGTCCTCGGTTTCGAGGAGCGATTCGAATTCGGCGTCGAGGTCCTCCATGGCCTGCACGCGTTCCGGGAGCTCGCCGGTTTCACCGTCTTCACCGGCGCCGGCCTCGCCGTCCAGGTAGATGTCCGTTTCCTCCTCGGACAGGGAATCGAATGCCTCCACGGTGCGGTCGAAGAGGTCAACGTGCGCTGCGGCGCCCATGCCGTCCAGGCCCTCGCGGATGTAGGCGTCAAGCTCCTCACGGTCCGGGGCGGTGAAGAGGTACTGCGCAAAGCCGCCGCCCAGGGACTGCGTCAGGTAGAAGTCCACGAAGTAGCTGCGCAGGGCGTTGGGCGCGATCTCTCCCGGGCCGAGGAGCTCCTGGTACATGGTGTTCACCACGGCAACGTTGGAATCAACTGTCTCTGCATCGCTGCCGCTGTCGCTGCCTGCTGTGCCTTCGACGGTCAGGACAACGGGGTATTCGCTGGAGGTCATGGGAAATCCTTACTGCAGAAAGCCGGTGATGCTCAGGACTCTCCCAACGTATGCGCCGCCGGCTGCCCGCAGGTTGAGGGCGAAGTGAACGTCAGGCGAAGTTTGCGCCGCACCTCCCCGCAGGGACAAACAGGACGAACAGCAGAGCCCGACGGCGGGCGGCCGCGAGTTTGAGGGCCCCTCCCGCCCGACTAAGATGGATCAGATAACCTGCAGATTTTCGACCTGCCGAAAGTAGCGCGCGCACCCATGCCTTCCCACCCGGACGACAGTGCGGCACTGGCAATCCAGACCCCCGCGATCAACGACCGCTCCCTCGCGGCCGGGCTCGCCTATGCCATGGGCGGCCGCGTCTCCGGAATCTCGTTCGATTCCGCCACCGGCCTGATGCTCGGCAAGGTCCGCGGCGGCTCCGAGGTGCCGTACTCCACCACGGCCAAGCTGGTCCGCAAGGGCGGCGGCTGGAGTTGCACGGTGGGCGTCTGCAGCTGCCCGGTCCGCAAGGACTGCAAGCACGTGGCCGCGCTCCTGTTCGCGGCCGAGGACAACGCGGCCGTGCGGGTGCAGCTGCTGTCCCCCGCCGACGTTTCGCGGGTGTCACGGGAAAAGTCCATGCCGGTGCTCTCGGACTGGGAGCAGGCGCTCGGCCCCCTCATTTCGCAGGCCGGCCCTTCCCAGCAAAGCGGCGGAACTCCCCTGGCCCTGCAGTTCGAGGTGGAGGAACCGGCCCCGCACTTCTCCTACACAGGCCGCCGTGACCCGCTCCGCAGCGTCCGCCAGCTCAAGGCCCGCCCGGTGATCATGGGCGCCAAGGGCAAATGGATCCGCGGCGACGTCTCATGGAACACGCTGAGCTACCTGAGCTTCAAGCGCGAGTGCAACCAGGCCCACGTGGAGTGGATGCAAACCTTCCTGGCCGCGCACACCTCCGGCGCGAACCGCGCGTACTCGTCGTCGTCCCTGTGGCTGGGGCTGAACACCTTCGCCGGCAAGAACCTGTGGGGCCTGCTGGAGGAAGCCCGGCAAATCGGCGTCGCGCTGGTGCACAGCCGCGGCCAGGAGCCCGTGAAGGTGGCGGCGGAGCCCGCGGCGGTGGGCCTCAACCTGGGCCGCTACGGAAGTGACAGCCGGGACGGGGGCCTGGAGCTCGCCTCCACCATCACTGTCGACGGCACCGAGGTTGATCCGGCGTCGGTGGGCACCATCGGCCGCCCGGCGCACGGCATTTTCCTCACCTCCGGCGGGGACACGCTGCCGGGGGTCGCCGCGGACGAAACCATCACCCTCGCCCCGCTGGAGAGCGGACTGAGCGAGGAACTGCTGGCCTTCGTCACAGCAGGCAGCACGCTGCACATCCCGGCACGGGATGAGGGCCGCTTCCTGACCGGGTTCTACCCCAAGCTCAAGCAGGCCGCGCGCGTGACGGCGGCGGACGAGTCCGTCCAGCTGCCCGAGCTCGCCGTCCCGACGCTCTCGCTGCTGGCCAACTACGGCACCGACCACCGCGTGCGCCTGCACTGGGAATGGCACTACAAGTCCGGCACCCTCGTCACCGCCCAGCCGCTCTGGCGCCACCCCGGCGACCACGGCTACCGTGACGATCCGGCCGAGGCCAGGATCCTGGAGGCTGTGGGCCAGCCCTGGGACGCGGTGCCCAAGCTCGGCGAATCAGCCACCGGCGGCTGGGGCACGCCGCGGCTCGCGGCCACCGCCGAGCTGAGCGGACTGGACACGCTCGCTTTCACGGAGGAGGTGCTCCCCCGGCTGCGGAACACGCCCGGCGTGGACGTGGACACCTCAGGCGACATCGCTGACTACCGGGAGGCCGAAGAGGCGCCGGTGGTGGCGATTTCCACGAAGGCCACCGACCAGCGCGACTGGTTCGACCTTGGCATCGTGATCACCCTTGAGGGCCAGCCGGTGTCCTTCGCGGCACTCTTCTCCGCCCTCGCCGCAGGGCAGACGCGAATGCTCCTGCCTAGCGGCGCCTACTTCTCCCTCGACCTGCCGGAGCTGCACCAGCTGCGGGCCCTGATCGACGAGGCCCGCAGCCTTCAGGACAACAAGGACGCCCCGCTGCAGATCAGCCGCTTCCAGGCGGGCCTGTGGGATGAACTTGCCCAGCTGGGGATCGTTGACGAGCAGGCCGCCGCCTGGCGCGAGGCGGTGGGCGGCCTGCTGAAGGACGGAGTCCAGGGCCTGCCGCTGCCGGCCACCCTCAACGCCGAGTTGCGCCCGTACCAGCTGGAGGGCTACAACTGGCTGAGCTTCCTGTACCGCCACAGCCTCGGCGGTGTGCTCGCCGATGACATGGGCCTGGGAAAGACCGTGCAGGCGCTGGCACTGATGTGCGCGGCCAAGGAACACGCCGCGGCTTCCGCTGCTTCCGGGGACGTTAAGGACACGGACGCCACAACGGCGGACGACGGCGGGACGCCTTTTTTGGTGGTGGCCCCCACCAGCGTCGTGGGCAACTGGGAGGCCGAGGCCGCCCGCTTCGCGCCCGGCCTTACGGTCCGTGCCGTCGGCGAAACGTTCGCCAAGAGCGGCGCCGATCCCGCCGAGGCCATGGCCGGTGCGGACATCGTCATCACGTCCTACGCACTGTTCCGGATCGACTACGAGTCCTATGCGGGACGGCGCTGGGCCGGGCTGGTGCTGGACGAGGCCCAGTTCGTCAAGAACCACCAGTCCAAGGCCTACCAGTGCGCGCGCAAGCTTCCGGCGGCGTTCAAGCTGGCCATCACCGGCACCCCGCTGGAGAACAACCTTATGGAGTTCTGGGCCCTGACATCCATCGTGGCGCCCGGGCTGTTCGCCAGCCCTTCACGGTTCGCGGAGTATTACCAGAAGCCGGTGGAGAAGAACGGCGACAGGGGGCAGCTGGACAAGCTCCGCCGTCGGGTCCGTCCGCTCATGATGCGCCGCACCAAGGAGCAGGTCATCAAGGACCTGCCGCCCAAGCAGGAACAGATCCTCGAAGTGGTGCTCAACCCGCGGCACCAGAAGGTCTACCAGACCCACCTGCAGCGCGAACGGCAAAAGATCCTGGGCCTCATCGAGGACGTGAACAAGAACCGCTTCACCATCTTCCAGTCGCTGACGCTGCTGCGCCAGCTCAGCCTGGACGCCTCGCTGGTGGATGAGTCCCTCTCCGGCGTGCGGTCGAGCAAGCTGGACGTGCTGTTCGAGCAGCTGGAGGACCTCGTGGCCGAGGGCCACCGTGCCCTCATTTTCAGCCAGTTCACCGGCTTCCTCGGCAAGGTCCGCGAGCGTCTCATCGAGGAGAACATCGAGTTCTGCTACCTCGACGGCGGCACCCGGAACCGTTCCGACGTCGTCAACGAGTTCAAGAACGGCACGGCACCGGTGTTCCTGATCAGCCTCAAGGCCGGCGGGTTCGGCCTCAACCTGACCGAGGCAGACTACGTGTTCCTGCTCGACCCGTGGTGGAACCCGGCGTCAGAGGCGCAGGCGGTGGACCGCACCCACCGCATCGGCCAGGCAAGGAATGTCATGGTGTACCGGCTGGTGGCCAAGGACACCATCGAGGAGAAGGTCATGGCGCTCAAGGCCAAGAAGTCGCAGCTGTTCGCCGACGTGATGGAGGGTGATGCCCTGTCAGGCGGTGCGCTCACGGCGGAGGACCTGGCGGGGCTCTTCAAGGACTGACAGTCCCCAGGAGGACATCGCTGCGGCCGGGGCGGGCCGGAGCCCGAAGGTGGTCCGCTTGCTGAACCACCTTCCCAGGGCCTTGCCCTTGCCCTTCCACCAGCTGTCCTCATCCGTGTCGGTGCGCCACCGGTAGATCAGCACCACCAGCACAAACATCCCGGCTGTGACGCTCGGCCAGACGCCCGAGGCAGCATCGAGCAGCGCCCTCACCGCGACGGCAAGGATCGCCGGCGGGGCCAGGGTGCGGAAGACCGTGTTGGCCAGGTACCGCCGGTGGGAGCGCTGCACGGAGAGCAGGCGGACCATGTCCGAACAGGCACAGACCACCACCACGGCCTGTCCCAGGGTGAGCAGGATGGACCCCGTCAGGGACCCGGCGAACTGTACCGCTGAGGCCAGTCCGGAACTCATGACCTGCACCGTTCCATGTCGTCTCCTCCGTCGTTTGCGCTCTTAGCTTCCTGTGCCGCTCCTGCACCGCCTGGGTGTCAGACCATTCAAGGCCGCCCAGCCGGGCATGTCACGAGGGCCGGCTACTCGTCTTTAGCGCCGGCACTACCCGGGCTCCCGCTGCAGTACGTACCCCCGGCCAGGGCACCCATGCGGGAACTCTGATTGCGGCCGGCAGACATTACCATTGGCCCTATGGGTGCCCAAGACAGTCCGCCTGTCCGTGCCGGCGGTGCTCCCCCTCCCGAAGGGATGACGCTGGGGCGGCTTTTGGCACTTCTGGGGGAAGGCGTCTCTGCCGAGGCCCTGGAAACTCACCTGGCAGTCATGCAGGCGGAGAGCCTGCTCGATCCGCCGACGGCGACAGCGGCCCGCAGCCTCAATGCCAGGCTCCGTGAGGCCAGCCGGCGGGAGGGCCTGCTCCGCGTCCTGTACGACACTGCCACGGACCTCACCGGCATTCGGGATGTTGAAGCCGTCCTGAAGGCCATTGTCCGCAGGACCCGCTCGCTCATCGGCAGCGACATCGCCTATCTGAGCCTGAACGACTACGACTCCGGAGAGTCGTACATCCGGGTGACTGACGGTGCCGCCACGGCACTGTTCCGCAACATCCGCATGCCCCTGGGCGAGGGTGTCCTTGGTGCGGTGGCCACCGGTGAAGCCCCTTCGCAATCCGCGGACTACCTGAGCGACCAGACCAAGTCGCACCTTGAGTCGAGTGACGCGGCGGTCGCGGCGGAAGGCGTCAGGGCCATCATGGGCGTCCCCTTGCGGGCCGAGGGCAAGGTGATCGGCGCACTCCTCGTTGCGGACCGGCATGCGCACAGCTTCAGCAGCGACGACGTCGCCCTCATGGAATCAATCGGCACCCACGCCGCCGTCGCGCTCGAGAACGCCCGTCACTTCACCGAAATGGCCGATGCCCTGGCCCGGCTGGATCAGGCTCAGCGTCAAAATCTTGCCCATGTGAAGGCGTTGGAGGAGCTTTCCTCCCTCGATCAGCGGCTGATGGAGACCTTGGCGTCCGCCAACAGCCTGCCCAACCTCATGCTGCTTTTGGCCGAGTCGATGGACAGCGAGGTGTACGTGGTTTCGCCCATGGGCGAAACCACGGCAGGGCTCGGCGCGAATCCGGACTTCGGCCATCCCGCTGCATTAAGCGCCGCGGAGCTCTCCGCCGCGCGAACGCTGCCTGTGCCTTTCACGGTCAAGGGCCGGCAGTACACCGTGATGTCCGCGGTCGCCGGCGACCAGCACCTTGCCTCGCTGATCGTTGCCGGCGACATCAGCCAGGACCGGCTCGCAGTGCTGGAGCGCAGCGCGCTGGTCCTCAGTGCGGCGCTGCTCTTTGAAAGGACTTTCCAGGACGCGCAGTACCGGCTGCAGCTCGAACTCATAGATGAACTCCTGAATCCGCGGTCTGAGGATACGGAAGCACTGAAACGGCGGGCCGGGAGATTCGGTCTGGCAGACAGCATCCCGCTGGTGGTCCGGGTGGTGGGCGTCCGGGAGGACCAGCGGCAAAGGGCCCTCGCAGTATTGAAACGGCATGGCCAGGACCGTCACGGGATCACCGCCCTCCACGAATCACATCTGTGCGTCATCGAGCCGCCCACGCCACGCGGCGGCACTCCGGGTGCGGGCCGGGTCGCGGACAACGGGCAGTCGATCGTCGATGCGCTGAAGCACCAGCGCATCGAGGCCAGCGTTGGATCGTCACAGGCGGTGACAGGATTTTCCCGCCTGGCAGGGGCGCACGCCGAGGCCGATGCCGTGCTGCGCGCGCTGCAGGCACTGTCGCGGAACGGCGAGGCCGCCGACCGGGCTGCGCTCGGCACAGCAGGGATGCTGCTGGGCGCCATGGACAGCCCCTTTGCAGCCCAACTGCTGGCGGCCCAGCTCGGACCCCTGCTGGACTACGACAGCCGCCGGGGAACGCAGCTGGTCCTGACAGCCTGGACCTTTCTGGAGAACGACGCGTCCGGCACAGCGGCGGCGGAGGTCCTGCACGTTCATCCCAACACCCTCCGCCAGCGGCTGGAGCGCATCGATACTGTCCTCGGTGCCAGCTGGCGCAAGGGCGGCCGATCCCTAGACATCCACGTGGCGCTGCGACTCTGGCGCCTGCAGTCCGCCGGGATCGGCGGCCCTTTACGCTGAGTCAGCCAGGGAACGGATGTGGTTCAGACGCACATGTTCCCCCTGCCAATATGGCAAAACCATCCATAGGCGACCCCACACGGCTCTGGAACGATGAGATCCGCGGCACCTTTCAGGTAGCCCGAGATCCCCATCTTTTAGGAGTCAGTCACAATGTCGTGTGCGCATGCAGCGGGCATCCGTCCCGCAACCTTCGGCGTCCTGCGCTTGCCGCGGAACATCGTCGTCGGTGCCCAGCAGCGTTTTGCCATCGCCGATATCGCAGCAGAGCTCGGTGACAGCGTCCTCATCTGCACGGACCCCCGGCTTGCAGCCTCGGACGAGCTCCAGACCCTGGTCACGAGCCTGGAGAGCCGGAAGCTGTCCGTCCGGGTTTACGGAGAAACCCAGGCCGAGCTGCCCACCCCGGGCATTGTTGCCTGTGTCGAAGAGCTCAAGGGACAGGACATCGACGTCGTCATCGGCTTCGGTGGCGGCAGTTGCATGGACATGGCCAAAGTGGTCTCGGTGCTCTTGACCCACGGCGGCCAGCCCAGCGACTACTACGGCGAATTCGCCGTTCCCGGTCCGGTCAAGCCCGTCATCGCCCTGCCCACCACGGCGGGCACGGGGTCCGAAGCGACAGCCATTGCCGTGGTTTCCGACCCCGCACTCGGCATGAAGATGGGCATCTCAAGCCCCCACATCATCCCCTTCGCCGCGGTGTGCGACCCCGAGCTGACCTACACCTGCCCGGCGCCGCTGACGGCGGCCACCGGCGCGGACACCTTCGTCCACCTGGTCGAATCGTTCACCGCCATCACCCGGGAACCCACCCGCACCCTCGCCAACGAGCGCGTGTTCGTGGGCAAGAATGTCCTGACGGACTCCCTGGCACTGGACGGGATCCGGCTGCTGGGCCGGAGCCTGGCCACGGCCTACAAGGACCCGGGCAACACCGAGGCCCGCGCCGACATGATGCTGGCGGCGCTCTACGGCGGCATTGTGCTCAGCAACGCCGGAACGGCGGCGGCGCATGCCATCCAGTACCCAGTCGGCGCACTGACCCACACTCCGCACGGCGTGGGCGTCGGCCTGCTGCTCCCCTACGTCGTCCGCCACAACTTCAGCGCCATTGAACCTCAGCTGGCACAGATTGCCGACGCACTGGGACGCGAGATCAAGGGCCTGAGCGTCCGCAGCGCTGCGATCGCCGGCGTGGAGGCCATCGACGAAGTCATCGCCACCATCGAACTGCCAGCGACACTACAGGACCTCGGAGTGCAGGAGGGCGACCTCGGCCAGATTGCCAGGCTGTCGCTGAACTCCAAGCGGCTCATCGATAACAACCCGGTGCCACTCGACCTTGAGTCCGTCACGTCCATCGTGAACGCCGCCTACGCCGGCGACCGCACCATCCGCTAAAACACTTCGCTGACGCATCAACACTTGATCAAACCCTGAGGATCACCCATGACACTTCTCTCCGCCCAGGAACCGCTCGACATCGATGAGCTGGCGGTCCCCCGACAGCTACTCATCGCCGGAGGCTGGCAGGACGCCGCCGGCGGCCGCACCGTCGACGTCCTCAACCCCTCCGACGGGACGGTAATCACCGCCATCGCGGACGCCGACGTCGAGGACGGCCTTGCCGCCGTCGACGCCGCTGCCGCGGCGTTCCCGGCGTGGGCAGCGACACCGCCCCGGCGCCGCGCCGAAATCCTGACCCGCTGCTTCGAGCTGATGACCGAACGCAGGGAACAGCTTGCCCACCTCATCTCTCTTGAGAACGGCAAGGCACTGCCGGACGCGCGCGGCGAGGTCGCGTACGCGGCAGAATTTTTCCGCTGGTACGCGGAAGAGGCCGTACGGATCATCGGCGACGTTTCCATCTCACCGTCCGGCGCGAACCGGATCCTGGTCCAGCACCAGCCGATCGGTGTCTGCGTCCTGATCACGCCGTGGAACTTCCCCGCTGCCATGGCTACCCGCAAGCTGGCGCCCGCGCTTGCCGCCGGGTGCACCGCAGTACTCAAGCCGGCCACCCTCACTCCCCTGACGTCCCTGGCCATCGCCCAGCTCATGGTCGACGCCGGCGTCCCCGCCGGCGTCGTCAACGTGGTCACCACAAGCAAGACGGGCGACGTCATGTCGCCCATCCTCGCCGACCCACGCGTCCGCAAGCTCTCGTTCACCGGTTCCACCGGCGTCGGACGCCACCTGCTGCGCCAGGCCGCGGACAACGTCCTTAAGTGCTCCATGGAACTGGGCGGCAATGCGCCCTTCCTGGTGTTCGATGACGCTGACCTCGACAAGGCCATCGACGGCATCATGATTGCCAAGATGCGCAATGGTGGCCAGGCCTGCACGGCAGCCAACAGGATCTACGTCCAGCGCGGAATCCAGGCGGAGTTCGCCAGCCGCCTCGCAGGCCGCATGGCCGCCCTGACGGTCGGGCCCGGCACAGATCCGTCCACCGAAGTGGGCCCGCTGGTGGACGAGGCAAGTGTCCTGAAAGTCGACGCCCTGGTACGCGATGCCCTCGACCAGGGTGCGCGTCTGCTCACCGGCGGGCAACTGCCGGAAGGCAACGGCTACTACTACCCGCCCACCGTGGTGACCAACGTGCCAGTGCACGCCCGCATGGTCAGCGAGGAAATCTTCGGACCGGTGGCGTCGGTCATCGGCTTCGATACCGAGGACGAAGTCGTCGCAGCCGCCAACGACTCCGAGTACGGCCTCGCGGCGTATGTGTTCACCGAGGACCTGCGCCGCGGGCTACGGGTGTCCGAACGCATTGAAAGCGGAATGGTGGCCCTCAATCGTGGGCTCGTCTCGGACCCGGCAGCGCCGTTCGGCGGCGTCAAGCAAAGCGGCCTGGGACGCGAAGGCGCCCACCAGGGCCTGCTGGACTTCACGGAAACCAAGTACATCGCCCTTGACTGGTGAACCCGGTTCGCTTCCACCCGATCATCCCCCGCATCCTTATTTGACCTTCGAAAGAGAAGACCAATGACGCTCTCCGCAGCAACAACCGGCAATGCACGTCGCGTGCCCTGGCGGGTATCCCTCGCCAGCTTCGCCGGAACCACCATCGAGTGGTACGACTACTACATCTTCGGCCTCCTTGCGGCCACCGGCGTTTTCAGCCGGCTCTACTTCCCCGAGCAGGACCCCGCCACGGGTCTCCTGCTGGCCTTCCTCACCTACGCGGTTGGCTTCGTTGCCCGGCCCTTCGGCGGCATGTTCGCAGGCCACTACGGGGACAAGATCGGCCGCAAGCCAATGCTGGTGCTCTCACTGCTCCTGATGGGATTCGCCACCTTGGCGATGGGCCTTTTGCCCACCTACGCGCAGATCGGCGTCTGGGCTCCGATCCTCTTGACGGTTCTGCGGCTCATGCAGGGGTTCGGCGCAGGGGCTGAATGGGCAGGTGCCGCCATCATCTCGACGGAACACGCCCCGGAAGGCCGCCGCGGATTCTTCGGCAGCTTCACGCAGATGGGTGTACCGGCAGGCATGCTGCTGGCCAACTCCTCGGTCCTGGCCGTGAAGGCCATGGTCCCGGCCGATGCCTTCGACGCCTGGGCCTGGCGCGTCCCGTTCCTCCTCAGCGTGCTGCTGATCGTCGTGGGCCTGGTGGTCCGCGCAAAGCTTGAGGACTCCGATGACTTCAAGGAGCTCGTGGCCAAGAAGCAGACTGCTCACAACCCGCTCGGGGAAGCCCTGAAGAAGGAGACCAAGGGCGTCTGGCTGGTCGTCGGCATGCGCCTCGCAGAAAACTCGGCCTTCTACCTGTACACCACCTTTTCGGTTGTCTACATCATGCGGACGTTCGGGCCCGAACGCGCCAACCAGGGCTCCATGTCCGTTCTGATCGCCTCCGCCATCGGCGTCATCGCGGTGCCGCTCTGGGCAGCGCTGTCGGACCGGATTGGCCGGAAGCCGCTTTACCTGTTCGGCTCCATCGGCGGGCTGCTGTTCTTCCCGCTCTACTTCGTCATGACGGACACGGGCAGCGCCCTGCTGGCAACCCTGGCCATCATCATCGGCCTCGCGGTCTTCCACAACTCCATGTACGGCCCGCAGGCTGCCTTCTTCGCCGAGCTCTTCTCCACCAAGCTCCGCTACAGCGGCGCCTCCATGGGCTACCAGTTCGGCTCGGTCCTGGCCGGAGGCATCGCGCCGCTGGTCGCCGTGGCCCTGCTCAACGCAGGCAACGGCGAACCCGGCTGGGTGATCCTGTACTTCAGCGTCATCGGCGTCATCACGGTCGCCTCGGCGATCATGGCTCCGGAAACCGTCAAGCGCGTTCGCGGCCGCCTCGAGGCGGCACAGGCGCGGGACTCCCTGGACTCCGGGGACGCAGCTGGCAAGGCCGGCGTCCGCTAGAAGCCTCCAGCACGCCAGAGTTAGAAAATCCGGCGGCATCGGCAGTGTGCACTGCCGATGCCGCCGGACTGCGTACTCCGTTCAAAGGTGGTTTGGCGTGTCCGTCAGGCCGGGGACAGCTCCTCGGCCCGCGGCAGCGGATCCAAGTGGCTGACGCCGGTGGGCGTGATCTGCAGGACCCGGGCTGTGGCGATGTCATAGAACAGGCCTGTCACATGGACGTCACCGCTCCGGACGGCGTCCTGCAGGCTGGCGTGCCGTTGCAGCCGCTCGAGCTGGACGGCAACGTTGACCATGGCCAGCTGGTCCACCGCACCGTACCCGGCCTGCTCGGCCGCAATCCGGACGGGGTGGCCCGCATGGAACGACTCCAGGCTCGGCCGGCCGTGCTCCAGCCAGGACTCGACCGGGCAACGCTCCTCCTGCCCTTCCGGACTCTGGCCTGCGGCCTTCTGGTTCGCGGCTTTCTGGTTTGCGCCAGGTCCGGCGAGCAGGGCGGTCATGGCCCCGCAGCTGGAGTGGCCGCAGACCACCACCGACGTGACAGACAGTTCGTCGAGGGCGAACTTCAGGGATGCCTCGACCGACGGTTCGAGGCGGTCGCTCCCCACTACGTTGCCTACGTTCCGGACCGTGAACAGGTCCCCCGGGCCGCTGCTGGTGATCAGGTTGGGCACCAGCCGGGAGTCGGCGCAGGTGATGAACAGCGTGTCGGGATCCTGGAAGGTGGACAGTTCCTGGACGTGCGGACGGAGCAGGTGGGCGTGGCGGCGGTGGTAACTGTCCACGCCGCTGAGCACCGAGCGCACCGGCGCCGGGACGTGCCCGGCCGCCTCTGCGGCCAGCGGTGCGCTGTTCCGCTGCCAGCTCCGCCACGGCGCGAAACCGCCGCGCAGCGCGGAGCGCGATGATCCGCGGGCGGGAGTTCCCGCCAGGGCAGCATGCAGGGTGGCGGTGCCGGTTTCCTCGATCTCGACGCTGCCGCCGTTGTTGACGTGCCTCACGCGCCAGGCCTCCAGGGTGTCGTGGACCGGGTGGTCGAGGTAGTCGACGTCGAGCTCCACCGTGACGTGCGCCGCCGGCGGAACCGAGGCCAGCACCTTGCTCAGGCGGGGAAGCGACAGGAACGTGCAGGAACCGTCGATGACCACCCGCCAGCGGCCTTCAGCCGCACCGCCGAGGGGCTCGGCGTGGATGCTGGCGCGGACCACGCGCCATAGGACCAGCAGCACGGCCAGGGCGAGCCCGATCAGCACACCGGCGAGAAGGTTGACGAACACCACCGTGAGCAGCGTGGCGGCGTAGACGGCCAGGTCACCGGTGACACGCGCCGTCTGGAAATCGGCCACCTTCACGAGCCGGATGCCGATCATGATCAGCAGCCCGGCGAGCACGGCCTCGGGCACCAGCTGGATGACTCCCGCCAGCAGCAGCGAAAAGACGAGCACCCAGATGCCGTGCAGGATGGCGGACTTGCGGGTCCGCGCGCCGGCTTCAAGGTTGGTGGCACTGCGCACGATCACGCCGGTGACGGGAAGCCCGCCCAGCATGCCCGACGTCACGTTGGCGGCGCCCTGGCCGAGAAGCTCGCGGTTGAAATCTGTACGCTCGCCGTGGTGCATCTTGTCGACGGCGACGGCGGACAGCAGCGACTCCACGCTGGCCACCAGGGCGATGGTGACAACGCCCACGGCGATGGCGGTCCATTCCCCCTGCGGCAGGTGCGGCAGCGAGAGGGCGTCCAGCAGCGATCCGTCGAAGGTGATCCGGTCGACGTCGGAATTGAATGGCAGCGACAGCAGCGTCGCTGCCACAACGGCAACGAGCGGGCCGGGCACCCGGCGGATTGCGGCCGGCATGTACTTCCATCCGGCGAGCAGTGCGATCACCACTGCCCCCAGGAAAGCGGCCTGCGGGTCGACGGCGGCCAGGCTGTCCGGCAGGGCCAGGATGTTGTGCAGTGCGGCTTCGCCCGCTTCGGCGCCGAGCATCACATGCAGCTGCTGCAGGACAATGATGATGCCGATGCCGGCCAGCATGGCATGCACCACCACGGGTGCGATGGCCAGTGCCACACGTCCCACCCGCGCCATCCCCAGCAGGACCTGCAGGACCCCGGCCGCCACGGTGATGGCACAGGTGACGGGCCAGCCGAACTGTTCGATGAGACCGGCGACGATGACCGTCAGGCCCGCAGCGGGGCCGCTGACCTGGAGCGGCGCGCCGCCCAGGCTGCCGGCCACGATGCCGCCGACTGCGGCCGCGATCAGTCCGGCCATGACCGGGGCGCCCGACGCCGCGGCGATGCCGAGCGACAGCGGAACGGCAACGAGGAACACCACGAGGGAGGCCGGCAGGTCCCAGCGAAGGCCCGCGGTCAGGCGTGCCAGCACTGGTATCCGGCTCCTGCCGGGGTGAATGGGGTCTGGATCCATGGCGGCTGGGGAGGGCATATAAGTCCTTAGCTCGTTCGAAGGGTCCTTATCCACGCTATTGACGCCCTGACACAGGCCGCAAGGGTACCGCCCGTGAGAAGAAACACGAGGTCAGGCCGGACATAAAGCGAAAACTAGTGCACTAATCCATTCGTTTGCATAAAGCTCTCGAAACATGGATATGAGGAGTTCCCCAGCCGCAAGGGATCTCCGTCCGTGTAGCGAAAACCGGCGGCCGTTCAAGTCACACGGCCCCCACGCACGGGTGACCATGTGTTCACCCGGGAAAAGAATTTCCGACGGCGGGTTCCGCGGCCGCACGGACGGCCACCAGGTCGGTTGGAAGGCCGGTTAAACAGCAGTGGATCCATCCCGGCGGGATGGATCCACTGCTGTTTAACCCGATGCTGCCAAGCGGCGTTAGCGCTTGACGGCGTCCAGCTTCAACATCTTGGCGATGACGCTGTCGAGTTCGGAGTCGTCGAAGATCTTCTTCCAGTCGTCCTTGATGATGGTGTCCTTGCCGTACTGGATGGCGATTTCGCAGGCCTCGGAGAATGGGTTGGAGCCGCGCAGGGCGTTGGTGAGGGCGATCTGCACGTGGCCGAACAGCATGGCCTTCGCAGCTTCCTCGGGCACGCCGGCGGTGTGGACGGTCTCGTGCAGCGCTTCGTTGAGCAGGGTGCCGATCATGCAGGCCACCGTCTCCACCAGGGTGGGCTCGAGGATGGCCAGCTGCTTCACGGTGACCCAGTGGACGTCGATCACGGGGGCGTAGATGACGCGGATGGTTGCCTCGGCGGCAGCCTTTGCGGCCTCCGTGGCGTCCTCGTCGATCGCGGCAACGACGTTCTGCGGTGCGCCCTCGCCACCGAAGGTGTCGGCCCACTCTTCCTTGGTGGTGCGCTCCAGGAAGACGGAGGGGTGGCAGGGGTGGGCCACGGCCTGCACAACGTCCTCGCGCTGGGCGAGCAAGCCGGCGTAGGCGGCCGCCGGGTCAAGCGTGAGCAGGATGGCGCCGGACTTCATCTGCGGGACGACGCCTTCGGACACGACGCCCAGGACGGTGTCCGGAACGGCGAGGATGACGACGTCGGCGCCCTTGACGGCTTCGTCGGTGGCGGTGATTTCACGGCCTTCGGCACGGACGCGGTCCTGGCCGGCGGGTGAGTTCTCGGAGTAGAAAACGGTGTGGCTGGACTTCTGGAGGTTCCGGGAAACGCGCATCCCCATCTTGCCTCCGGCTCCGACAACGGCGACGGTCAACTGTTCTGCAGACATTTCATTTGCTCCTTAGGAAATCGAGGCTTTGCTTGGTCCACTGGTTTTCGAGGCGGATGGTTTCGTCCTCGGAGTCCTGCCACGGCAGCCAGTGTTCGACGATCTGGTTGATGTTTCTTTCTTTGGGCTGGAGCTTCCGGACCATGTAGTCGTAGTCCAGAAGGCCTTCGCCGAGCGGCGCGCCGGAGTATGTGAACCCGACCCACCCCTCCTTGCGGCTGAACGCAAAGTCTTTGATGTGCATGTTCAGGACATGGGGTGCGACGGCGTCAATCACTTCACGCGGCAGCTCCAGGGCCGCCACGGTGTTGGCCGGGTCGCTGCACACGCCCAGGTACAGGCTTCCGACGCGCTCCACGACCTCCAGGATCCGGGAGGTGGGGACCTGCTCATAGGTCTCCACTGCGATCCGCACCCCGGCCGCCTTGAACTCGGGCAGGACCTCGGTGAAGATCTCCACCGCCTCGTCCGCCGTCGGGGTGTGGCCCGGGGTGTTGAACATGGTCCGCAGCAGGGGTGCCCCGAGGATCTTGGCGATGTGCAGGAACTTCCGCAGGTGCTCCGGCCGGATCCCCTTGGTGCCCAGCTCGAGGCTGATCCCGAGCGAATCGGCGGTGGCCCGCACGGCCCGCAGTTCCTCCTCGCTCATGGTTTCCAGCGGCGCGTAGTCGCAGATCTGGAACAGGTCCACGCCCAGCGCCGCGGTCCGCTCCAGCGCCTCGTGGATGCTCAGCGGCTTGCTGACCCGGTCCGAAAGCTGCCAGAAGAAGGCGTAGCTGCTGAGGCCAATTTTTGAACCCGATCCAATCCGGTTCATGCTGCCACCTCCAGGAGCCCGAGCCGCTGTGCGGCCTCATCCAGGATGTCCCGCACCGCGGACGGGTTGTGGGCGAAGCGGCCCAGGAACAGTCCGGTGACGGCGGGGCCGAGCTGGGTGATGAGGCCGGGGCCGGCACTGCCGCCGTAGATGACCCGGCTGTCTTCTTGGCCCGGGCGGCTGCGCAGGTGGGCGTCCAGTCCTGTGATTACTTCGCTGATGAACTCCGGCGACGCCGGTTCGGCCGCTCCGATGGCCCACTGCGGCTCGTACGCCACGATGGTGCGCCCGGTGCTGCCGAGGCTTCCGGCACGGTTCAGGACGCCGTCGATTTCACGGATGCAGTACTTGATGGCATCCGCCGCGGTTCCGCTGGCGGGTTCGCCTACGCACAGCACCGGCGTGAGGCCGTTGCGGTAGGCGGCCGCGGTTTTCAGCCCGATTACGTCGTCGTCCTCGCCGAAGATCCGGCGCCGCTCGGCGTGGCCCACCTCCGCGTACTTGCCGCCGGTTTCGGCCACCATCTTGCCGCTGACCTCGCCGGTAAACGCGCCCTCGTCCTCCCAGAAGATATCCTGGGCGCCGGCTGCGGCCCCGGCGGCGGAGAGAATCCGCGCGCACTCGGGCAACACCGGGTGGGCAGGCAGGGCGAACAGTTCAATGTCGCCGCTGCGGACGGCCGGGTGGGCCGAGGCAATCCCGGCAACATCCCGGCACCAGTCGAGGGTGCGCTCGTAGCCGAAGTACATCTTCAGGCTGACGCCAATGATCGCCTTCGGCTGTGTTGTGCCGGCGGCAGCCTCGGACGAGGCCGAGGGGTTAGCAGGAAGTGACACCTTCGTAGTCCTTAATCAGGGTGACTTTCTCGGCGGAGGCCGAGGACTCGTCAAAGGTGTAGGTCAGCCATTCCTTGGCGAGCCGGCGGGCGAGTTCCAGGCCGACGACGCGCTGGCCGAAGGTGAGGACCTGGGCGTTGTTGGACAGGATGGAGCGCTCAACGGAGAAGGAGTCGTGCGCGGTGACGGCGCGGATACCGGGGACCTTGTTCGCGGCGATCGCGACGCCCAGGCCCGTGCCGCAGACCAGCAGGGCACGGTCTGCCTTGCCGGCGGCGATGAGTTCGGCGGCGGCGATGGCCACGGACGGGTACGGGGTGTGGCTGGTGGCGTCCACTCCGACGTCGGTCACGGACTCGACCAGGTCACTGGCTTCCAGGTCCGCCTTCAGGGCTTCCTTGTACTCGAATCCGGCGTCGTCGGAACCGACGACCAGGCGCAGTTTGGCGCTCATGCGTTCTCCTTAGTGGTGGTTGCTGCAGCTTTCGCCTCGGCGAAGGTGTTGTGGATGGCGCGGACGATCAGCGCCATGGACACGGCGCCGGCGTCCGGGGTGCCCAGGCTTTTCTCCGCGTGCGGGCGCGCCCTGCCCATGAGGGGCAGCAGGTTGGCGGTTTCCTCGGCGGCCTGCTGGGCCACGGTGGCTGCCGCGCCCCATGCGTCGGTGAGGGACTGCCCGGAGCCGACGGCGGCGGACAGGGCGTCGCGGAACGGAACCAGCACGTCCACGAGGGTCTTGTCGCCCACTTTGGCCTTGCCAAAGCCCATGATCGCGGCGGCGGCGCCGGCGACTCCGGTGGCGACAGCGCCGGCGTCGGGCGTGGTGCTGTCCCCGACCGCGTCCCCGACGGCCCGCAGGGCCATGCCCCAGAGCGCACCGGAGGTGCCGCCGGCCCGGTCGGCCCAGGCGTCGGCGGCCAGGTGCAGGGTGGTGGCCGCACCGGCACCGCGTTCGACGGCGCCCGTTGCGGCCTCGACCGCTGCCCGGACACCGCGCTCCATGCCGATGCCGTGGTCGCCGTCGCCGGCGATCGCGTCGATGCGGCCCAGTTCCTCGACGTTCGCGTCGATGACGTCCTTGGCGGCGCCGAGGGCGGCCAGCACGCGGACGGCAGCTGCACGCGACTCGTCCGTGGCGTCCGGGATGGCCGCCACCGGGTCGGCGAGATCGGCGTCGCCGGCTTCCAGGGCTGCCGCGGTGACTGCACCGCGGCGGAACGCCGGGGCGTCCGCGGGTGCGTTCCAAAGGGTTTCGAGTTCCTCGTCCAGCCAGAACAGGGTCAGCGAGGTGCCGGCCATGTCGAAGCTTGTGACCAGCTCGCCGACCTGCGGGTCAACGGCTTCCAGTCCCGCCTCGGCCAGGAGCTGGGCGACGCGGCGGTAGACCACGAACAGTTCCTCGTACTTGACGCTGCCCAGGCCGTTGAGGATCGGGACCACGCGTGCCCCCCGGGCCTGCAGGCCCTCCGGAACCTCGGTAAGCAGCTTGCCCACGAGCAGTTCGGCGAGCTCATCCGCCGTCGGGATGCCTGTTTCATCGATGCCGGGCTCGCCATGGATGCCCATGCCCACGGCCATCCGCCCCTCGGGGACGGTGAACAGCGGGTTCTCGGCCCCGGGAAGGGTGCAGCCGGTGAATGCGACGCCGAAGGAGCGGGTGCGGTCGTTGGCGCGTTCGGCGATTTCGACGGTGCGGTCCATGGAGTAGCCGGCCTCGGCTGCGGCGGCCGCGACCTTGAAGACGGTCAGGTCCCCCGCGATGCCGCGCCGCTTGGCGCGCTCCTCCAGCGGAGCGGAAGAGACGTCGTCGGTAACGGCGATGCTGCGGCAATCGATGCCCTCACGGCGCAGGCGTTCCTGGGCCTGGGTGAAGTGCAGGACGTCGCCGGCGTAGTTGCCGTAGCCCAGCAGGACGCCGGCGCCGTTGTTGGCGGCCTTGGCCACACTGTAGACCTGCTGCGCCGAAGGGGACGCAAAAAGGTTGCCCATCGCGGCGCCGTGGGCCAGGCCCTGGCCCACCAGGCCGGCGAACGCCGGGTAGTGCCCGGAGCCGCCGCCGATCACCAGTGCCACGGTGTCCGGGGTGCTCTTCGTGCTGCGGGCCACGCCACCGGAAACACGCCGCACCCACCGGCCGTGCGAGGCAACAAAGCCCTCGATCATCTCATCAGCAAACGCTGCGGGTTCATTGAACAGGCGGGTCATTGCGGTTTCTCCTGAAGTGGCTGTGGGCCGGTGATTGAGCTTGGGGCCCCGCCTGCCGGGTTCCCTGACCGAGCTTGCGAGGTTAGGGGGCGGTTGGGGAGCGAAAATCGGTTTGGGGTGGTTGCGCCCTCCTTGGCAGAGGGCGCAACCGGCTTTTGGTGCCGCTGGGTCCTAGGGCTCGGAGTGGTGTCCGGCGCCCGCGGGGTCCAGCGCCTCGGCGGGAACGCCCTCGCTGACCTTGCCGGAGCGGCTCAGGGCCACCATCAGGACGCAGGACAGGAGCATGAAGCCGCCGACGACGAACATCGGAACGGTGTAGTTGCCGGTCCAGTCCTTGAGCCAGCCTGTGATGTAGCCGGCGCTGAAGCCTGCCAGGTTGCCCACGGTGTTGATCAGGGCGATGCCGGCCGCGGCGGCCGCACCCGTGAGGAACTGGGTAGGAACCGTCCAGAAGTTGGGCAGTGCCGCGAAGATGGACATGGCCGTGATGGTGATGACGGCGATGGTGGCTGCCGGGGAGCCGGCGAACAGGGCCAGCGGGATGCTCAGGCCGCCGATGAGGGCCGGAAGGGCGATGTGCCAGGTCTTCACGCCGCGCTTCGTGGCGTCCTTGGACCAGAAGTAAAGCGCCACCGCTGCCGGCAGGTACGGGATCGCGGTGATGAGCCCCTTCTGGAGCACATCGAACTTGGTGCCGTAGAGCCCTTCGAAGCCGGCGATGATGGTGGGCAGGAAGAACCCGAGGGCGTAGAGGCCGTAGATGAAGCCGAAGTAGATGGCGGCCAGCATCCAGACGCGGCCGTTGCCGAAGACGGTGCGGACGCTGACGTGCTTGTTGCTGGCGGCCGTTTCGTTCTTTTCCTTCTCCAGGGCACCGGTAAGCCAGGTCTTTTCTTCAGAGGTGAGCCACTTGGCCTTCGCCGGGGAGTCTGCCAGGTAGAACCATGCAATGACGCCGATGATGATCGCGGGGAGCGCAACACCGAAGAACATGACGCGCCAGCCGGCGAGGCCAAACAGGCCGTGCTGCTGGATGAGGAGGCCGGCCAGCGGGGCACCGATGACGGTGGTCAGCGGCTGGGCCAGGTAGAAGAGGGCGAGGATCTTGCTGCGGTGCCGGGCCGGAACCCAGAGGCTCAGGAAGAGGATGGCGCCCGGGAAGAAGCCGGCCTCGGCCACACCCAGGATGAAGCGCAGGATGTAGAGCTGCTCAACGTTGCCCACCCAGGTGAACAGGAGCGAGACTATGCCCCAGCTGACCATGATGCGGGCCAGCCAGCGCCGGGCGCCGAACTTGTGCAGGGCCAGGTTGCTGGGCACCTCGAGCAGGATATAGCCGATGAAGAAGACGCCGGACGCGAAACCGAACTGCGCCGCGCCGAGGGCCAGGTCCGTGTTCATGCCGTTGGGGCCGGCAAAGGAGATGGCCGTGCGGTCCAGGTAGTTGATGAAGAACATCAAAGCGACGAACGGCACCAGCCGGACTGCCACTTTCCTGATTGCAGATCTTTCGACCACCGATTGTGTGGTGTCCACATTGACTCCTAGATATTGGTATCCCCGGCCGCGTCCTGCTCTGGATGCTTGGGGGCTGTCTCAATGCCGTCCGCCGGAAGGGGACCGGCATTGGCTACGCGTTGTGAGATCAACCATACGACCGGAAGGCCAAATTGGTCAACCGGTTGACGTATTCTCACGTTCCTGGCGTTTTCCCCGGAAATTGGTCAGCCGGTTGCTACCCTTTGAAGATGTCCGAAAACTCCGCAGC
Organism: Arthrobacter globiformis NBRC 12137; assembly: GCF_000238915.1. GTDB lineage: Bacteria > Actinomycetota > Actinomycetes > Actinomycetales > Micrococcaceae > Arthrobacter > Arthrobacter globiformis. Next base: position 97,508 of record NZ_BAEG01000073.1, read on the forward strand.
CGCTACGGCCAAAATCAGCGCCGCCCTCGGCCCCATGGAACAGGGGTCGGTGGTATCCGAGGTTGCGGAACGCCTGCTGGCCTACTTCACCAGCGGAGACATAGCAGTCGGAACCAGGCTCCCGGCCGAGCGGACGCTTGCCGCCTCCCTCGGCGTCGGGCGGTCAGCAGTCCGCGAAGCATTGGCGGCCCTGGAGATCCTGGGCATCGTGATCGTCAGGCCCGGATCGGGAACGTACCTGCGGGACGGCATCTCGGAACTGCTGCCCCGCACCCTGAGCTGGGGCCTCATGCTCGGCGCTCCCCGCACCCGCGAGCTGGTGGAGCTCAGAAGCGGGCTCGAGGTGCAGGCAGCGCAGCTGGCCGCCGAACGCATCGACGATGCAGCGCTGGACCGCATGCGCGCCAACCTGCAGACCATGGAAGACAACCTCGAAGACCTGGCCGCCTTCGTCGAGGCAGACGCCGCCTTCCACCGCGAGATCGCACTCAGCTCGGGCAACCAGGTGCTCCGTGAACTGCTGCAAAGCATCCGGTCGCTGCTTCGCATCTGGGTTGACCGCGCCCTGACCGACGAAGGCCACGCCGCCGCAGCCCTCAAAGAACACCGCGAAATCTTCACCGCGCTCGAAGCCCATGATCCCGCCGCCGTCACGGCGACCATGCGCTCCCACATGCAGACCGCCTCGCGGCGGCTGCTCGCGGGGTTCGACGCCGCCCAGTAGGCGCAACCGCACAGTAGGCGCCGCCCAGTAGCGCACAGTAGGCGCCGCCCGGTGGGGGTTGCAGCGGACGGCGGGGTGCCCATTTTGGGGTGTGCCCCATCAGGAATCTCGAAGGCCATGGCGCCAGCCTGTCTCCATGATCAATGCCCCAAGCGAGGCCGCCGGCTCCCGCGTCAGCGAGGCCCTGATGATGCTCGACATGGAGCAGCGGAACGTCCTGCTCGCCCTGCATTACGGGCGGCTCACGGTCGCCGAGGTGGCAACGCAGTTCGGCATGTCCCCCGCCCTCGTCAGCCGCCACGCACTCGCAGCACTGAGGACCCTCCGCCGGCTGCTTGACCAAGGCGAACCTTAACCAGCCGGTGGAGCTGACATCGAGCGCCTGGCCCGCACCTGGTCCGATGTGTCGAGTCCTTGACATGCCGACCGGGCGGGCCTACAACGTGGCATAACAAGCAGCAGCAACTGCGTTCCCAGGCTTTCATCCCAGGAGCACAAATATCCACAACAGGAGGTAAAGATGCCAGGTCTGATCCGCAAGAGTTTCGACTCCCCCGAGGAGACCCGGCCGTTTGAGGACGGCAAGGGCCAGCTCCAGCTGGTCCACATGGAGGGCGGCGGCGTGGGCCGGGCCACCTTCGAGCCAGGCTGGAAGTGGTCGGAGCACGTGAAGCCGATAGCGCAAACGGACAGCTGCCAGGCTGCCCACAAAGGCTACTTCGTGTCCGGCCGGATGAAAGTCGTCATGGATGACGGCGAGGAGATGGAGTACGGGCCGGGTGATTTCGCCGTCATCCCTCCCGGACATGATGCCTGGACCGTTGGCGATGAAGCCTGCGTGGTGATCGACTGGCAGGGATTCTCTGACTACGCGAAGAGGTGAGGCGGCGCCGTTTGGATGAGTCGGCGCCGGGCGTGACATCATACGGAACATGGCCCAGAAAATTGCGTTCCAGGGTGAGCCCGGCGCCAACTCAGACATAGCCTGCAAGCAGATGTACCCCGGCTTGGAGAGCATTCCCTGCGCCAGCTTCGAGGACGCCTTCGAGCTGGTGTCCAGCGGCGAGACGGATCTGGCCATGATCCCGATCGAGAACTCCATCGCCGGCCGGGTAGCGGACATCCACCTGCTGCTGCCTCACTCGGGCCTGCAGATCGTGGGAGAGTTCTTCCTGCCCATCCACTTCGATCTCCTCGGAATTCCGGGCAGCACCATCGCGGGTGCCACCGAGGTCCACAGCCACATCCATGCCCTGGGCCAGTGCCGGAAGCTCATCCGCGAGGCCGGGCTGAAACCCGTGATCGCCGGCGATACTGCCGGGTCGGCACGCGAGGTTCGCGAGTGGAACGACCCCACCAAACTGTCCCTCGCGCCGCCGCTCGCTGCCGAACTGTACGGCCTTGAGGTCCTGGCCACGGCGGTCGAGGATGATCCCTCCAACACCACCCGCTTTGTGGTTTTGGCCAGGGAAACCGAACTGCCCACCCGGGAGGCACTGCCCGGCCCGGCAGTCACCAGCTTCGTGTTCCGTGTGCGGAACGTCCCCTCCGCCCTCTACAAGGCACTGGGCGGCTTCGCCACGAACGGTGTGAACATGACGCGGCTTGAAAGCTACATGGTGGGCAACGAGTTCGCCGCAACCATGTTCATGGCGGATGTCGAGGGCCACCCCGAGGACTTGCCGCTGAAGCTTGCCCTGGAGGAGCTGGACTTCTTCACCACCGAGGTGTGGATCCTTGGCGTCTACCCGGCCGCCGACCACAGAACAGCGCGGGCCGCTGGCAACTAACGCGCGGCTTTGCCCGGCGGCGCGTTCCGGTCCTTGAGGAACTCCCGGACCAGGAGCCCTGCCAGCAGGGCCCAGAAGGCTGCCCCGATGCCCATGAAGCTCATCCCCGATGCGGCCACGAGGAAGGTTACGACGGCGCCCGTCCGCTCGCCCGGCTCTGCCAGCGCCGAGGCGGCTGAGCCTGCGAGTGTGCCCAGCAGGGCGAGCCCGGCGACGGCTTCCAGCACCCCCTGCGGAGCCGCAGCCACCAGCGCGGCGAGCCCGGCGGAGAAGGCTCCCAGGAGGAGGTAGGCCAGTCCTGAGACGACGCCTGCCACCCAGCGCCGGCCGCGGTCAGCGCCTGCTTCCTCCCCGGCGGCCAAAGCGGCGCTGAGCGCGGCGAGGTTGATGGCGTGGCCGCCGAACGGCGCAGCCAGCAGCGTGCCGGCACCGGTGACCAGCATGGAGGCACGCCATGGCGCCCGGTAACCGAAGGACCCCAGCACGGCCACTCCTGGGACGTTCTGGGATGCCATGGTGACGATGTACAGCGGTAGGGCGATGCCCGCCACGGCGCCCAGCGACCAGGATGGCGTGGCCCATTCCATCGCCGGCAGCAGGCCGTCCGCCGGCACAGCCCGTCCTTCAACGACCAGCTGGACCACGATGCCGGCGAGCGCCACGGCCAGCGCGCCGGGTACCGACCAACGGGGTGCGAACCGTGACAGCACCAGCCAGCAGAGCAGCACCGGAACCACCAGCAGCGGAGCGGTCTGCAGCGCCTCCACGGGGGCAATGCACAGGGGCAGCAGAACCCCCGCCAGCATGGCTTGCGCCAGGGGCGTGGGGATGCTGCTGATGAGCCTGCCCAAAGGGCGGACCATCCCCGTCACGGCGATCAGAACACCGGTCACCAGAAAGGCGCCGACGGCGGCGGCCCACCCGCCGTCGGGAATTCCGGCGACGGCCAGCAGGGCGGCCCCCGGCGTTGACCAGGCGAGGGTTGCCGGAAGCCGGCTCCGCCAGGCGAGGAGCACGCCGCCCGCACCTACCGCCAGGCAGAGGGCCAGGAGGCCGCTCGACGCCTGCTCCGGGTTTGCCCCTACGGCACGGAGACCGGAGAGGACCACGGCGAAGGTCGAGGTGAAGCCGACGAGCGCCGTCACGATGCCCGCCATGACCGGCCTAACCAGCCCCTCGGAAAGCGGGGCAGCGGGGTCGCGGGATGTTCGGAGTAATGGCAGCGGCACGTGTAAGTACGTTACCGGAGCCTGGCCTGCCGGCACCTTGTCAGAGGGTCCGCGGGGATGCACACTTTGGTGCACCACCTGTCCTGACTGCCAGGCCCAAGGAGTCCGCCGTGAACCCGTTGCATGCGCTAGTTGATGCCATTGAACACTACGACCGGCTGGACGGGGTGGCTTCCGCCATCTCCAAGGCCGCCGGAAAGGCGGTACAGCCGCGATTGATCCGCAACATCCTCAGCGGCACGCCGCTGGGTCATCCGCTGCATCCGGTGTTGACTGACTTCCCCATCGGGGCCTGGACCATGGCAACTGTCCTGGACACCGTGGGAGGGCCCGCCTCCGAGCCGGCCGCGGACATCCTGGTCGCCGTCGGAATAGCAACAGCCGTTCCAACCGCGGCCGCCGGCCTCAACGACTGGTCCGACACGCAGGGAAAGTCACGACGGGTGGGGCTGGTCCACGCGGTCGCCAACGGATCGGCGCTCTGCCTGTTCTCGTCCTCGGCCGTAGCCCGGGCCTCCGGCAGCCGGACCATCGGAAAGGCCCTTGGGCTGGCCGGGTTCGGGGTACTGATGTTTGGCGGCTTCCTCGGCGGCCACCTCAGCTACGGCAACGCGGTCAACGTCAACAAGACGGCAGGCAGGACGGGCCCCAAGGAATGGACGCCCGTCATGGCCGAGTCAGAGCTCGCCGACGGGGAGCACCGGAAGGTCGACGCAGGCAAAGTCTCGGTCCTGCTGTACCGCTCCGGGTCCGGGGTCCTGGCTCTGGACAGCGTGTGCAGCCACATGGGTGGTCCGCTCGAGGAGGGAACGATCGCTGACGGCTGCGTCACCTGCCCCTGGCACGGCAGCACGTTCCGGCTCGGGGACGGCCACATAGTCCGTGGGCCGGCAACCACTCCCCAGCCAAGCTACGAAGCCCGGGTGAACGACGGCCAGATTGAGGTCCGCCGGAGGGCACCGTGGGAATAACGGATCCGCATGCAGTACACATGGCCTGGGCCGCACGCTTCAATGCCCGGGACGTTGACGGAATGCTGGAATTCTTCGAGCCGGATGCGGTGTTTGTTCCCCAGCCGGGCATGCCCACAACCGGCTAAGACAACGTGAACGGGCTGCATGTGCTCTGCCTGACTCCAGCCGCGCCGAAAAAAATTCCACAATACCTGTCGATTTCCGCAATGCCCGTTCGACGGGATAGTAGACGGACGCACACGGCGTCCACGTCAAAGCAAGGAGAGAACCATGAAGTACATGTTCATCATGCGTGCCACGGACGAGGCCATCGAAGCATCGAAGCAGGTTCCGTTCGAGGAGATCCTCAACCAGATGGGCGCCTACAACGAACAGCTCATCAAGGCCGGCGTCATGCTCGCCGGTGAGGGCCTGACCGACCTGTCCGAGGGATCGGCCTTCGTGGTCGATTTCTCCGAAGAACCGCCCGTGGTGACGGACGGCCCCTACGGCGAAACGCATGAGCTGTTCAACGGCTTTTGGATTGTCCAGGTGGCCTCCAAAGAGGAGGCCAAGGAGTGGGCCAGCCGCTGCCCGCTTGGTCCCGGATCGAAGCTTGAGGTCCGCCGGATCGCTGAGGCCGATGACTTCGCCGACTTTGCGGACAACGAGTACATCAAGAAGGAAGCGGCGTGGCGCCAGGAGCTCAACCAGCCGTGAGCCAGGAGCAGGCGGTGGGCGGAGAGGCCGTAAACGATGCGGCAGCCGCCGTACGGCGCCGGATTGATGCCCTGTGGCGCATCGAAGGTGCCCGTATCGTCGCGGCCCTCGCCCGCGCCTCCCGGGACGTTGGCTTCGCCGAGGATCTGGCCCAGGACGCCCTGGCCGAAGCCCTGGTCCAGTGGCCGGAATCCGGGACTCCGGACAACCCTGCCGCCTGGCTCACCGCCGTCGCCAAGCGCAAGGCCATCGACGCCTGGCGCCGCTCGGAACGGCTCGAGGAGCGGTACCGGGCCATAGCCCGGGACCTGGAAGACGACGACGGCGTGGCCTGGGTTCCGCTGGAGGACGACGTGCTCAGGCTCGTGTTCACCGCCTGCCACCCGGTCCTCTCCCGGGAGGCCCAGATGGCGCTGACGCTGCGGGTGGTGGGCGGCCTCACCACCGAGGAGATCGCAAGGCTGTTCCTCGTTCCCGTCGCCACCGTGCAGCAGCGCATCGTGCGGGCCAAGAGAACGCTGGCGGCGGCCCGGGTGCCGTTCGAGGTTCCCGAGCCCAACGAGTGGGGCGCCCGGCTGGGAGCAGTCCTCGGCGTCGTCTATCTGATGTTCACGGAAGGGTACGCCGCCACCACGGGCGATGCATGGATCAGGCCCGACCTGGCCCACGAGGCCCTGCGGATCGGGCGCATCCTGGCCGGGCTGGTCCCCGGCGAACCCGAGTCCCACGGGCTGGTGGCCCTGATGGAGTTCCAGGCGTCCCGCTTCCCCGCCCGCACCACTCCCGACGGGTCTCCGGTCCTGCTGGCGGACCAGGACCGGACCCGCTGGGACCGGGCGCAGATCGGCCGGGGCCGCGCCGCCCTGCGCCGCTGCGACGGGCTGGGCCGGGGCCGCGGCAACTACGCGCTGCAGGCCGCGATCGCCGAATGCCACTCGACGGCGCCCAGCGTCGACGACACTGACTGGCAGCGCATCGTGCTGCTGTACGAGGCGCTGGGCCGGATCGCTCCCAGCCCCGTGGTGGAACTGAACCGGGCCGTGGCGGTGTCCATGGCCACCGGGCCGGCGGCCGCGCTGGCCATCGTGGACGGCCTCGCCTCCGGAGGGGCCCTGCGCGGAACGCACCTGCTGCCCAGCGTGCGCGGGGAACTGCTGGTCCGGCTCGGACGGACAGGGGAAGCACGGTCCGAGTTCATGGCAGCGGCCGGACTGGCCAGGAACCAGCGCACGCGGGAACTCCTGGAGCAGCGGGCAGCCGGCATCTGACCGGATCAGTCCGGTTCAGCCAGCCGGGTTCAGCCGCTGAAGGTGACGTCCTTTGTCTCTGCCACCGCAGCCGTCCGGCCGGGCCCGCCATGGTATTTCCAGTAGAGGTTCGTGTGGGCTATGACCTGCTCCGGCGGAGGGGCACCCCAATCGGTCAGGTCCTCCGTGGTGTGGGCGTCGCTGACCAGCGTCACGTCGTAACCGCGGACGAACGCCCCGTGGATGGTGGACCTGATGCATTCGTCTGTCTGCGCTCCAGCGACCATCAGGCGGCCCACCGCCGCGGCGGCCAGCACCCGCTCCAGATCGGTGTCGTCGAAGGCGTCGCTGAAGGACTTGTGCACCACCGGTTCCTGTTCGCGGCGCCTCAGCTCGGGCACGTACTCCCAGGCCCTGCTCCCCTTCTCCAGCCGGTCGTCGGAGTGCTGGACCCAGACGACCGGCGCCCCGGCTTCGCGGGCCCTGTCCACGAGCGCAGCGATGTTGGACACCACCGCGTCCCGCTGGTGCGCTTCGGCCACGACCCCCTGCTGCATGTCAAGCACCACCAGGGCAGTGTTGGGCCGGTCCGGTAGCGTGGTCATGATGGTCTCGGCGTTGTCATGGAAGCTCCTTGGCCGGTGGGTGGTGGCTGCGGGTGGTGGGTCCCAGCCTAGGAGCGGCCGCCGCCGTTGTGAAGCCGCCACCCATTGCAGGCGGACGGGGCCGGGGGAAGAATGGGCCATAGCGTGCTTTCTCGGCAGATCGGACCAAAAGCATGACCCGCATCCTGCTCATCGGCCCGCCCGGCTCCGGCAAAGGCACCCAGGCCCACCGGCTCAGCGGGCAGTTGCACATCCCGGAGATCTCCACCGGGGACATGTTCCGCAGCCATCTGGCCAACGGATCGCCCTTGGGCCGGGAAATCAAGGAATTCCTCGACGCCGGCAACCTTGTTCCGGACAACCTCACCACTGCCATGCTGCGGGAGCGGCTGCAGGAACGGGACGCGAGGAACGGCTTCCTGCTGGACGGCTATCCGCGCACCGTGAGCCAGATGGATGACCTCGACGGCATCCTGGACGCCGCCGGGACCAGCCTCGATGCCGTGGTGGAAATTACCGCCCACGACGACGAGATCGTCCGGCGGTTGCTGCTCCGCTCCGACGCCGAGGGGCGAAGCGATGACACCGAGGACGTTATCCGCCACCGGCTGGAGCTGTACCGGCAGGAAACGGAGCCGGTCATCGAACGCTACGGCCGGCGCGCCCTGCTGGTCAGCGTTGACGGCACGGCGGATATTGACGCCGTCACCGTCAGCGCGCTACAGGGCATCGAAGCCGTCAGGGCGCGGCCCTAAGCAGCGCACCGCTCACCCCGCCTTCCACGCATATCGCCGTTCGGGGCGCCCGACGCCGTACTTGAGTGTGACGTCCACCAGCCCCTCGTCGTTGAGGTACTCCAGATAGCGCCGCGCGCTGACGCGCGACGTCCCCACCTGCACGGCCAGTTCCGCGGCCGACACGTCGCCGCCACCGGAGCGCAGCGCCTTCTCCACCACCTGTAGCGTCTCGGCGCTGCAGCCTTTCGGCAGGGGACGGTCCGCGCGTTCCAGCCCAAACACGCGGTTGACGTCCGACTGTTCCGCCACATCCTTGGACGAGTCGAGGCTCTGGTAGGTGTTGCGGTAGTGCTCCAGCCGCTCCTGCAGGTCGGTCTGGGAAAACGGCTTGATCAGGTAGTGCACGATCCCGCCACGAAGCGCCTTCCGCACGGTCTCCACCTCGCGCGCAGCACTGATCACCAGCACGTCCAGCTCGGGCGCCACATCCCGCAGCTGGTGCATCAGGTCCAGGCCGTTGACATCGGGCAGGTGGATGTCCAGCAGCACCAGGTCCGGCTGCAGCCGCTGAGTCTCCAGCACCGCCTGCGCGCCCGTGTGCGCCACCCCGACGACGGCGAACCCCGGCGTGCGCTGGATGAAGCCGGCGTGCACTTTGGCCACCATGAAGTCGTCGTCGACGATAAGTACCTTGATCAAAGCTGCTCTCCCTTACGCGTCAGCAGGGCGGTAAAGACGGCGCCGCCGTCGTTCCGAACGGTGAGCCGTCCGCCGCGCCGCTGGCAGACCACCCTGGCGAGCGCCAGGCCATAGCCGCGGCCGCCGTCGGGCGAATTTTTGGTACTGAAACCCTGCCGGAAAATGTCGTCCATGACCTCCACCGGGACCCCCGGTCCCGAGTCCCGCACGTCAACCCGCACGCCGCCGTCGGCCTCTCCGATGAGCACCTCGACCTTCGCTTCGGAGGTGTTGGTGACGGCATCGAGCGCATTGTCCACCAGGTTGCCCACCACGGTGGTCAGGTCACGGGACAGTTCCTCGTCCACCTTGCCCAGCCGGGATTCCTCCGCGAGCTGAAGGGACACCCCGCGCTCGGCGGCGAGGCTGGACTTGGCAATGAGCAGCGCGGCGAGGGCGGGGTCCTCGATCCTGCTGGTCACGTCGTCGTTCAGGCGGGTCCGGTTCGAGGTCGTGCCGTTGACGAACTGGACGACGGCGTCATACTCGCCGATCTGGATCAGGCCCGAAATCGTGTGCAGCTGGTTGGCAAACTCGTGTGCCTGCGCCCGGAGGGTGTCGGTGGCCGTCCGCGTCGTGCCCAGCTCACGCTCCAGGGACGCCAGCTCCGTCCGGTCGCGCAGGGTGGTGACCGAGCCGATCACCCGTCCGTGCGAGCGCATCGGCATCCGGTTCAGCACCACCAGCTTCTCCCCCACCAAAACCAGCCGGTCCGGTCCCGGCTGGTCCTCGGTAAGCACCTCGCGCAGCGCAGCCGGCACCTCGAGAGCGGCCAGGTTCTTCCCGACGCAGTCGTGCGGCAGGCCGAGCAGGCTCCGCGCACTGTCGTTCACTACTGTGATCCGCTGCTGGGGGTCCAGTGCCACCACGCCCTCCTTGAGCCCATGCAGCATCGCTTCCCGGTTCTCCACGAGACCGGTGATCTCGTCCGGCTCCATGCCCAGCGTCTGGCGTTTGACGCGGCGCGCCAGCAGGAGCGAGCCGGCCACGCCCAGAACACTCGCCACGCCCACATAGGTCAGCAGGTTCGGGACGGCGTCGCCCAGCCGCTCGAGCACCGAGGGGTAGCTCCTGCCGACGACAGCGATCCCCACCATCTTGCCGGCGTCGTCCAGCACCGGCACATGAGCCACGACGGCCTCCTCTGCCCCGGTTCCGACCACCCCGGTCCATGCCCGCCCGGACATCACCGCACTGTCACCGAGCTCCAGCTGGTCGCCCACCAGGGACGGATCCGACGACGTCACCATCGTCCGGTCGGACCGGGCCAGCGCAACCTGGGAGGACCCCGAAATCGTGCGCACCGCCTCGGACACCGAGGGAAGCACCGATCCGCTTTGCGGCTGGGCATCCGGCAGGAGGCTTCGCACCGCGGGGGTAGCAGCCAGCGTCTCCGCAGCAGAGAGCGCGCGCCGGCCTTCGACCCGTTCAAAAGCTGCCGCCGACTGGGCCAGCGAAATCGCCACCACGGCCACCAGCACGGCCAGCACAATCAGGAGCTGCAGCCGAAGATACTGCCCCGCAAGGGACATTCCTCGCCGTCGAGTCATGTGCTGCTGTTCTTCCTGTGGGTCCGCGGGTGGGGGTGAACTATACGGGACACGCTACCGGACTTTGGGCGCTGTGTTCCGCGGAGTCTGCAGCGCCTGAACCCTGCACGGGACGCCTCGGCGGGCAGCTTCGTTGGGAACCGGAAACGTGAACGAAATGAACTTAACTTTCTCTGCTTACACAAGCGTGAGCCCCGTCACGTTCGGGCCTAGCATCGGAAGCACCCGATCAAACGGATCAAAACGAGAAGAGGAACAACATGCGCGGAATGAGCGCACTGCGCGTGGCCGCAGTAGCCGCAGGCATCGCCCTGATGGCGTCCGGCTGCGGAGCTACCGGCAAGACCGCCGCCGGCCCCTCCACGAGCGGAGCAAGCACCGCACCCCTTGCCGGGCTTCGCATCATGGTGCCCAACACGCCCGGCGGCGGCTACGACACCACGGCCCGCGCCGCGGCGAAGGTTCTCGAGGACGAGAAGCTTGCCACCAACCCCGAGGTCTTCAACCTGGCCGGCGCCGGCGGCACCGTTGGCCTGGCCCGCATCGTCAACGAAAAGGGCAACGGCGACCTCGCCATGCTCATGGGCCTTGGCGTCGTCGGCGCCAGCTACACCAACAAGTCCCAGTCGAAGCTGACCGACACCACCCCGCTGGCCCGGCTCATCGAAGAGCCCGGCGCCATCATGGTGTCCAAGGACTCGCCGTACAAGACCATCGATGATCTTGTGACGGCGTGGAAGAAGGACCCGTCCAAGGTCAGCGTCGGCGGCGGTTCCTCTGCCGGCGGCCCGGACCACCTCCTGCCGATGCAGCTCGCCGGTGCCGTGGGCATCGACGCCAAGAAGGTCAACTTTGTTTCCTACGACGGCGGCGGCGACCTGCTTCCGGCAATCATCGGCAACAAGCTGGGCTTCGCGGCTTCCGGCGCCGGTGAATACATCCAGCAGATCAAGGCCGGCGACATCCGGGTCCTGGCAACCAGCGGCGAGAACCGGCTTGAGGGAGTGGACGCCCCCACCCTCAAGGAATCCAAGATCGACCTGGTCTTCACCAACTGGCGCGGCATCGTGGCCCCTCCCGGCATCAGCGACGCCGACCGCGACGCCCTGATCGCAACGCTGGAGAAGATGCATGAGTCAGCATCCTGGAAGGAAACGCTGAAGACGCGCGGCTGGACCGACGCCTTTGTCACGGGTGACGAATTCAAGTCCTTCCTCACCGACCAGGACAAGCGCGTTGCCGACGTCCTGACGAAGCTCGGCCTGGCGTGACCTCCTCGGCCTCCCGCCTCAAAGGCCGCTCCGAGCTGGGCGTCGCAGCCCTGCTCGGGGCGGTCGGCGCCCTGGTCCTCATTGACGCAGCGCGCCTGGTTGTGCCGTACTCCCAGTCGGATCCGGTGGGCCCCAAGGCCCTGCCGATGATCGTGGGAGGACTCCTGCTCATCTGCGCCGTGCTGCTGGCAGTGAACGTTCTCCGGGGCGGACGCGGTGAGGCCGAGGCCGGCGAGGACGTCGACCTGACCCACCCGAGCGACTGGAAGACCGTGCTGCCTTTGGCCGGCGCCTTCATCGCCAACATCCTGCTGATCGACTGGGCCGGCTGGGTCATCTCCGGAACGGTGCTCTTCTGGGGCAGCGTTTGGGCGCTCGGAAGCCGCCACTATGTCCGCGACGGACTGATCTCCTTGGCTCTGGCGCTCCTGACCTTCTACGGCTTCTACCTCGGCCTGGGCATTGCCCTTCCCGCCGGGCTCCTTGAAGGGATTCTCTAGATGGACGTCCTGTCCTCACTCATGGACGGGTTCGCGACCGCGCTTACCCCCATGAACCTCCTGTACGCCCTGATCGGCGTCATCCTGGGCACCGCCGTCGGCGTCCTGCCCGGCATCGGCCCGGCCATGACCGTGGCGCTGCTGCTGCCGGTGGCCACTGTCCTTGAACCGACCAGTGCGTTCATCATGTTTGCCGGCATCTACTACGGCGGCATGTTCGGCGGTTCCACCACCTCGATCCTGCTTAACACCCCCGGCGAATCGTCCTCGGTGATCACCGCCATCGAGGGCAACCTGATGGCAAAGGCCGGCAAGGCGGCCCAGGCATTGGCGACGGCGGCCATCGGCTCGTTCGTCGCCGGCGCCATCGGCACCTCGCTCCTTGTGGTCTTCGCGCCGATCGTCGTGCAGTTCGCCGTGAGCCTGGGCGCCCCAAGCTACTTCGCCATCATGGTGCTGGCCCTGCTCGCCGTCACCGCCGTCCTGGGCTCGTCCAAGCTGCGCGGCTTCGCCTCCCTTGGACTCGGTCTGGCAATCGGTCTTGTCGGCCTCGACTTCGTCTCGGGCCAGGCCCGGCTCACCTTCGGCCTGCCGCTGCTCTCCGACGGCCTGGACGTCGTCGTGATCGCCGTGGCGATTTTCGCCGTCGGTGAAGCCTTGTGGGTGGCGGCGCACCTGCGCCGCACCCCGCTGCAGATCATCCCGGTCGGCAGGCCGTGGATGGGCAAGGAGGACTGGAAGCGGTCCTGGAAGCCGTGGCTGCGCGGCACAGCCTTCGGTTTCCCTTTCGGCGCATTGCCCGCCGGCGGCGCGGAGATCCCCACCTTCCTCTCCTACGTGACCGAGAAGCGGCTCTCCAAGCACCCCGAGGAGTTCGGCAAGGGCGCCATCGAAGGCGTCGCCGGGCCGGAGGCCGCCAACAACGCGGCCGCAGCCGGCACCTTGACCCCGATGCTGGCACTCGGTCTGCCGACCAACGCCACCGCCGCCGTCATGCTGGCCGCGTTCACCCAGTTCGGCATCCAGCCGGGGCCGCTGCTGTTCCAGAACGAGGGTCCGCTGGTGTGGGCACTGATCGCCAGCCTGTTCATCGGCAACTTCCTGCTGCTGCTGGTCAACCTTCCCCTGGCCCCGGTCTGGGCGAAGCTGCTCCGGCTGCCGCGCCCCTACCTGTACGCCGGCATCCTCTTCTTCGCCACGCTGGGCGCCTACTCGGTGAACCTGCAGGCGTTCGACCTGATGCTTCTGCTGGTCCTGGGCGCCCTCGGCTTCATGATGCGCCGCTACGGGCTGCCTGTCCTGCCGCTCATTCTCGGCGTGATCCTGGGACCCCGCCTCGAAAAGCAGCTCCGCCAGGCGCTGCAGCTAAGCGCCGGCGACGTGTCGGGCCTCTGGAGCGAGCCGATCGCCGTCGTGGTCTACATCATCGTGGCACTGGTACTCCTCTGGCCTCTGGCTGCACGTCTCTGGCGCGCCCGGCGTCCCCGGACGGGCGGGCTCGTCATGGCCGGCGGACCTGCTGTTGACGGACCCGCCTCCGGACCCGCTGCCGCACCCCCAGTCGAGGCGCCTGCTGAGGGATCCGCTGCTGAGGGATCCGCTGCTGCGGCACCCGCCGATCGGGGGCCTGATGCAGGCCGCCGACGCTCGGACGCCACCCATGCCAACCACGGACAGGAGAAATCGTGAGCATCATTGTCGGCTATATCCCCACGGCCGAGGGCAGCGCGGCCCTGGACCGGGCCATCACCGAGGCGCAGAAAAGCCAGAGCCGGCTGGTCATCATCAACTCCTCCCGGGGAGACGCCATCGTTGACAAGCGCTACGCCCAGGCTGAGGACATCTCCGCATTGACGGAAAGGCTGGACCGGGAAGGGATTGAGCATTTGGTCCTGCAGCCGGTGCGCGGCAACGACGCGGCCAACGAGGTGCTGGAGGCGGCGGAGAAGTACCGGGCCGAACTCATTGTGATCGGCCTCCGGCGCCGCACTCCGGTGGGCAAGCTGATCATGGGCAGTGCTGCGCAGCAGATCCTGCTGGAGGCATCCTGCCCGGTGCTGGCCGTCAAGGCCGGAGCCTGAGCCTGAGCCTGAGCGAGTACCGCCACTAAACGGCTCCTGCCACTAATTAACGCCATGGGCCGGTGTCCGGATCCGTCGGGATCCGGACACCGGCCCATGGCATTTCGAAAGGACCACCCATGACCGCTTACGCCTCCAAAACCCACGCCCGTTCACCATTTCCGGCCCGTGAACCCGTAGCCAACTGGGCCACGCTCTCCCCGGCTGAGGAGGTGGAGATCCGCCGCAACGGGCGCACGGTCGCCGCTGGCTGCGTCGACATGCGGGCCTTGGACGGCAGCGTCATCTGGCTCATCCAGGACGGCGGCCGCGGGCGCGCGCTGTTTCTGCAAGGCGACGGCGTGACGGTCTTCCGGCGCGCCCGGAGGAACATCGCCGGCACGGGCCACACCCGGATTCCCCCGCAGGGCCGGCCAGGCCCACGGGCGCTGACCACCGCTGACCTGCGCAACCGTCCGATACCGTAAAGCCATGAACCAGTACCGGCTAGCCATTCTGGACGACTATCAGGGAGTCGCCGAGGACTTCGCCCCATGGAGTTCCCTGGCGCAGCGTGGCGTCGCCGTCACGGTGTTCGGCGCGCATTTTGGCTCGGAGGCCGAAACCGCGGCGGCCCTCGCGGACTTTGACATCGTCATCGCCATGCGGGAGCGGACGCCGTTTCCCCGCAGCGTCATCGGGCAGCTGCCGCAGCTGAAACTGCTCGTGACCACCGGCTCCGCCAATGCGGCCATCGATCTGCAGGCGGCAGCCGACCACGGCGTCGTGGTGTGCGGAACCGGCGGCTCCCCCACAGCCGCGCCGGAACTGGCGTGGGCACTGCTGCTTGCTTTTGCCCGGAACCTGACCGCGGAAGAGGCCTCCTTGCGGTCCGGCCACTGGCAGACAGGCCTCGGGTTCGAGCTGTCCGGGAAGACCCTGGGAATCGTCGGGCTGGGGAAGATCGGGAAGCGAATCGCCGCCTACGGCCGCGCCTTCGGGATGGACGTGCTGGCCTGGAGCCAGAACCTCACCGAGGAAACCGCCCTGGCGGCCGGTGCCCGCAGAGTCAGCAAGGAAGAACTCTTCACAGAGTCCGACGTCGTGTCCGTGCACCTGCGCTTGTCGCCGCGTTCGGAGGGAACAGTTGGAGAACGGGAACTGCAGCTCCTCGGGCCCGACGGTGTCCTGGTCAACACCGCCCGCGGCCCGCTGGTGGACCAGCAGGCTCTGGTTACCGCCCTCGAAGAGGGTTGGATCCGTGGCGCCGCGATCGACGTGTTCGACCAGGAACCCCTTCCGGCGGGGCATCAGCTGCTGACCGCGCCCCGGACACTCCTGACGCCCCATCTGGGCTACGTCACACAGGAAAGTTACCGGGCCTTTTTCGGCGGCGCATTCGAGGACGTCACTGCGTGGCTGGACGGCGCCCCGGTGCGGGAACTGACGCCGTAGAGAAGACGGTCGCGCCCAAACCGGCAGCCACCGAAATAGCGGGCAACCGCTGACATGAGGCACGCGCTTTTAGGCGGCCGTAATTGGTGCCCAGCCGGGCAACGGCCCCACAGGCAGCGGAGGGCCAAGGTTCTCGAGGCTGTCCGGCTCGACACAGTCAGGCTCGACACAGTCAGGCTCGGGGCCGTCGCGCTCGGGGCCGTCACGCTCGGGCCTGTCGGACTCGAAGCTGCAGGGCGCCGGGCTGACCGGGCCGGGTTTGTCTGGCTTGAGGCTATCGGGCCAGTGGGGTGGTTCCCAGTCCTGTTGTTCCGCTGGGTAGGACCGTCCCGCGGGTGAGATCCAGCCGGGCGGGCTCTCGCGGGTGGCGCCGACCGGTCTCCACGCCGACGTGTGTTTCAGGCGGTGGTGCTTGGGGCAGGGCTGGCCCAGGTTGGTGATCCCGGTGGTCCCGCCGTTGGCCCAGGCCAGGATGTGGTCGGCGTCGTTGTCCAGGGAATGGTTGTTGCAGTTGGGGAACGTGCAATGCGCGTCCCTAAGCCGGAGCCAGTGGCGCATCGGCTTCGTCAATCGGTAGCTGGTGCGTCCGATCTCCAGCGGTGCCCCGTCCCGAGGGTCGGTCAGGACCCGCAGGAAGGACGTGCCGCCGTCAGCGACGAGCCGGCGGGCCATGGACGGCGGGATCGGCCCGTACCCGTCCAGCACCGCCGGCTCCTCCGTCTGTCCGAGCAGCGAGAACACCGGAACTGTGACCAGGACCTGCGCCCGCGGAGACGGCACATCACCCGCCCTCGCCGAATCTGCCGGCAGACAACCTGTGGCCGGGCCGTCAATCCCCTGGGCTGGCGCGAGCAGCCATCCGGCGGCCACATCAGCCCGCAACTGGGTCAGGGTCCGTGTTTCGGCAGGTCCCTGCAGGATGCGGGCGGCGGCGGTGGTGCGGTCCCAGATCCCGGCGGCCTGGTCCGCGGGCAGGTACGCCGAGAGCCAGGCCATGCCGTCCCGGTCCGGGGCATACTCCAGCCGCCGGTCCTTCGCACACTTGCGGTGGCGGGCCTCGATACTCACCGGATGATGCCGCTCCCGCCAGGCACGTGCCCTGGCCCGGAACCTCCCCGGTGCCTGCTCCCCGGCGGGGCAGCCGCGCGCCGGGCTGGGCGCGTGCGGGTCGAGGAAATGGGCCTCCAGGGCGGCGGCCGCGGCGGGCTCCAGGTTCGCTGTTTCATCACACATCACCCGCGCATGCTGCAACGAAATCCTTCCTACCCCCAGCGCAGTCAGCGTCATCGGCCGCTCGGCGGTCAGGGTATGCGCCTCGCACAGCAGGGCACCGGCACTGCGTTCGCTCACGCTCAGGGCACCCGCGACCTCAGCGGTCACGGACATTTCCCGGGCGCTGCCCTCCTGCCTCGAACTCGACGGCACCGCCAAGGCCTCGTCAAGGGTGGAATACCCCGCGACCAAACGGACTTTCAGAGCCGCCAGCCGGGCCTCCAACCTGCCCAGCTCCGCCATGCCGTCCAAACACGCGTCCGCCTGATCCCGGAGCGGATCACCCGCAGCGGGATCCACAACGGCCAGATCACCGGGCGCGTGGCCATCACCGGGCGCCTGGCCATCACCCCCGGCGGCCGCGCGGACAAAACCGGCCAGCACAGCAACGGAGGACTCAATGCCCTCCCACGTTTCCACCACTGCCGTGCTATCCATACCCACAGCATGACAGGGGGCACCGACAATTTTGCGGAGCGCAGGGCAGACCATCCCAGGGGCGGCTCCGCTGGTTGCGCGGGTTGGTTTCGACAAGTTCAACCAGCGGTTCGGCTCCCCGACGGCGCCGAGAAGGTGCCCCCGCGGGAAGCATGCCCCGCAGTCAGCTGCCGGTACCTTCGACGGTCCCGGAACCGTCGAGCGTGACGGTGCCGGCGTCGCCGTCGACCTTAACGTGCTGTCCGCTGGACACGCGCTGGGTGGCCACCCCCGTTCCAAGGACGGCAGGAATGCCGTACTCCCGGGCGACGATTGAGCTGTGGCTCAGCGGCCCGCCGACGTCCGTGACGACGCCGGACGCCATCGCAAACAGCGGTGTCCAGGCGGGGGTAGTCATGCGTGCCACCAGCACCTCGCCGGGCCGCATGCTGGCGAAGTCGTCGGGGCCGTGCAGCAGCCGGGCCGGCGCGCTCACCTGCCCGGAGCTCGCGCCCACGCCGGTGATGACGTCCCCGGCCTGCTGCACCGATCGGGCTGGCATCATGCTGCCAAAGGCCCGTTCCATCCAGCGGCTCTCGGGGAGCAACTGCGGGGCAGCCGCTTTCCGCTGGCCACGCCACAGCATCTTCCGCTGTTCAACGGCCTCAGCCCGCACCGGCCGGTCCGTGCCGGTGATGGCCGCGCCGGGCGTGGCCAGCCCGAAGTCGATGGCGTTGCGGAGTTCGTCGAGCCGTAGCCAGAAGATGTCCGACGGCGTCCCGATGACGCCCGAGGCCGTCAGCCGCTCCCCCAGTTCCAGCAGCATCCGGCGCATCAACGGCCAGGCCAGTCCGACGTCGGCCAGGGCGTCCTCACGGACGGGCGCTGCCTTCTGCGCCCAGCGGAGCAGCCTGCGGAAGACAGCGCGGCGGCGCGGCCCCAGCCTGGCGCTGACCAGCCGGCTCTGTTCCTCCCGCAGGTCGGCGGACCGCTGCTGGCGCTCGTGCGGGTCCTTCCCCTGCCCCCGCACGAAGTACCTCAGGGTCTCCAGCAGGGCGGAGGGGTCATCGGCCGGCACAGGGTTGATGAAGTCCAGGTTGTAGACGGCATGCCCGTACCGGTCCAGGTGCCGCTGGAGGCGGGAACGCCACTCGTCCCACTGTTCCGGATCCACAGCCGGGGCTCCGTCCACGCCCGCGGGAAGCGTGCCGGCGCGGAGAGCGTCGGCGATGCCGGCCGCTGATCCTTCCGTGACGGCCGAGGCAAGCTGCGGCCGTTCGCGGGTCCACGCCGCAAGGTCGTACAGGGATTTCTCCGCGCGGATGGGTTCGCTGTCGTAGCCAAGGAGAAAGACCTCCGCGGACGGATCGCCGGGCCGCCGGGCGAGCTTGTCGTAGTAGCCCCGGAACATGATCTCGCTGGTTGCGGCGATAGGGATGATGGACTGCACGGCGGTGTAGTACGCGGCGCCGGCGTCCAGCAGCGCCGAAATGCCCTCCAGCAGTTCGGTGGCCGGACGGTCGGCGGGCGACTTGGCCGCCCAGAACTTCACGAGTCCGCGGTACTTCGGGTGCGAGTGGTCGCGCCAGCCCTTGATTCCCATGTGGGCCTTGCCTTGGGCCAGAGCGCGCATCGCCGTCAGCGACTTGCCCATGACCCGCCGCATTCCGGCGTTGTTGTAGTAGTAGTACGCGTAGCCGTTGACGGTGGGCAGCGAGACGTCCCCGGGCCGCACGACGCTCTTGCCGAATGCCTCGCTGAACAGGGCATTCAGCGACCGCACCACAGCGCCGTCAATGAGGTCGGCGAACAGGGGCGATAACGGGTCCGGCAACTGCTCTACGATGCTGGCCCGGAAGTACATCCCGTTCGGGTAGGGCAGCGGCCACTGCGTCGGGGCGTCGGCCGAGGGCTCGGGCAGGGCGGTGATGGGACGGGCCTGCAGGATGAAGAAGTCCCCTGCCGCCTGCGCCCACTCGATGTCCTGGGGCACCCCGAAGTGTTTCGCTATGGCCGTTCCCTGGCGGGCCAGCGCGACCGCCAGGTCGTCATCGAGCACGGGCTCCCGGCGCTTCGCTTCGGGCACCGGCTGCTCCCTGGTGCCTGTTCCGTCGTAGACGGTCATGACGTCCTTGTCCGCCGTCCTGCGTTGCTCCACGCGGCCCGTCGCGGCATCCACCACTACGTCGTCCGTGGTGACGGCCCCGCTGACCACTGATTCGCCAAGCCCCCAGGCAGCGCTGATCACCACCTGGTCGCGGCGGCCGGTAGCGGGGTTGGCCGTGAACAGCACGCCGGCGGCACCGGCATCGACCATCTCCTGGATCACGACGGCGAGGCGCACGGTGGCGGGATCGAAGCCGTTCCGTGAGCGGTATGCCATGGCGCGGGCGTTCCACAGCGACGCCCAGCAGTCAATGACGGCAGCGACGACGGCGTTGTGCCCGGAGACGTTCAGGTAGGTGTCCTGCTGGCCGGCGAAGCTGGCCGAGGCGAGGTCCTCCGCGGTGGCCGAGGAACGCACCGCCACCCGCGCGGGGTGGCCATTGCCGGGCTCCGCGCCGGCCCCATCACCTGATCCGGCCGCCGCCTGGTGGTCCAGCGTCTGGTGGCTCAGCCGCCCGTAGGCCGCGCGGAGTTCGCCGGCGATCTCCTCGGGCATCGTGCTCTCGGCAAAGAGGGCGCGGATCTGCCCGGCGGCGGCGTCATAGTCGTCGTTGGAGGCACCGGCGGGGAGGGCGGCGAGCTCAAGGATGCGGCCGGCGATCCCGTTGGCGTTGACGAAGTCCTGGTAGGCCGCCGTGGTGAGGACGAAGCCCGGCGGCACCGGGAACCCGGCCCGGGACAGCTCACCGAGGTTGGCGCCCTTGCCGCCTGCCTCGTCCAAATCGCTGCGTCCCAGCTGGTCAAAGTCCTTGATGTAGGTCATGACCCTGCGTCCCTTCTGCCAGGAGCCGGGACCGCGGCATTGCGGCTGGTGACCCCGTTCCGGCGCTGCACCCTATTGTGGCACTGCACCCGGTTCTGGCAATGGGGGATGCCAGGCGGAGACGGCTAGACCGGGATGGCTAGAGGTCGCCACGCGGCCGCCACACCACCACGGCCTGCGAACGGGGCCGGGGGCGCTGGCCGCGCGCCAGGCTCACCACGTCACCGGCGGCGCCGGCGGCAAAGATCCGGGACTCCAACGGCTCACGACGGCGGGCCAGTTCCTGGGTCAGTTCGCTCACCCGGTGTTGCAGGGCAGCAACCTGGTTTTCGAGTTCCAGGATGCGCTTGATGCCTTCGAGCGAGACACCCTCATGGGACAGCCGCTGCACTTCACGGAGCCGGTTCACGTCCCGCTGGGAGTACCGGCGGGACTTGCCCGGCGCCCGGCTGGGCGAGACGATGCCCAGCCGGTCGTACTGGCGGAGTGTTTGCGGGTGCATGTCGGCGAGCTCGGCGGCCACCGAGATGACGAAGATCGGCTGATCGAAATTAATGTCCACGGCCGGCACCCGCCCCTAAAGCCGGGCCTTGGCTGCCAGGCCCTGGCGGACATCCGCGCCGGTGGTGGCGGCTGCGAATGCTTTCACGGCCTCCTCGGCTTCCTTGCTCAGGTTCTGCGGTACGGCGACGTCGATGGTCACCAGCAGGTCCCCGGTGCCCTTCGACGTTTTCACGCCGCGGCCCTTGACCCGGAGCGTGCGCCCCGACGGGGTGCCGGCAGGAACGCGGACCCGGACGTGTTCGCCGTCGATCGTGGGAACCTCGATGTCGGCACCCAAGGCGGCCTCCGGGAAGCTGACGGGCACGTGGATCCGGAGGTTGTCGCCGTCGCGGGTGTAAAAGTCATGGTTTTTGACGTTGACGGTGACCAGCAGGTCGCCGTTGCCAGCCGGGCCGTACTGGCCCTTGCCGCGCACGCGCACCTTCTGGCCGTCCTTGATGCCCGCGGGCACCCGCACGTCGATGACCTCGCCGTCCGGTTCACGCAGCCCGATGGTGGTGCCCCGGATGGACCCGGCGAAGGAGATGCTGGTGCTGGCCGTCCGGTCGGCACCCTTCTGCGGTGCGCGCTGGTAACCGGCAGGGCCTGCACCGAAGCCGCCGCCGAACAGGTCGGCGAACTCGGGCGGGACGCCGCCGGCGGTGCTGAAGCCGCCGGAGTGCCGGCCGCCGCCGCCGGTGAACAGGCCGCCGAAGAGGTCCTCGAAGCCGCCGTTCGCGGTGCTGCCGGCGCCGTGCGGGGCAAAGCGGGCGCCGCCTCCCATGGCCCGGATGGCGTCATACTGCTGCCGCTCATCAGGATCGGACAGCACGGAGTACGCCTCGGAAATGTCCTTGAACTTCTTCTCTGCAGCAGTATCCCCGGAGTTCGTATCAGGGTGGAACTGCCGCGCGAGCTTCCGGTAAGCCTTCTTGATGTCAGCGTCGGAAGCGTCCTTGGCAACACCAAGGATCTTGTAAAAGTCCTTGTCCACCCAGTCCTGGCTAGCCAATGGCGTTTCCTTTCAAATGTGCAAAACGATAAGGCGAGATTACCGCCGAACGCCGCAGCGGATGAGGGGGCCCGGGAGTGGCTTCGGGCCTACCGGAGCGTGGCGGCTTAGGTCCGTAGGACCAAAGCCGCCACGCGTAGGGGCGGGGCCCCCTCATCCGCGGAGGCGTGGAGATAAGACTACGCAGGTACCGCGACGATCACCTGTGCGGCCCGCAGGACCCGCTCGCCTGACTTGTAGCCGGAGCGGAGCACCTGGCTGACGGTGTCCACTTCGATGTCATCGCCGGGCTGCTGGATGAGGGCTTCGTGGATGGTCGGATCGAACTCCACGCCGGTCTCATCGATGCGGGTCAGGCCGTACGTCTTCAGCGCATTCTCCAGCTTGGCGGCGATCGCGGCGAACGGGCCGTCCGCGAGGTCACCGTGCTGGCGGGCGGCGTCGACGTCGTCCAGCACCGGGAGCAGGGAGTTCAGGACGCCGATGACGGCCATCTCCCCTGCCACGGCGCGGTCGCGTTCAACGCGCTTGCGGTAGTTGACGTACTCGGCCTGCAGGCGGAGCAGGTCGTTCTTCAGCTCCGCCGCCTCACCGGTGGTTGAGCCTGCCGCAACCCCCTGCGCCACGGACTCCTCGGCGGGCACCTCAACCTGGTTGAGGATTTCCTCAGCCTGGGCGAGGGCGTCGCCGTCGGAATCCGCATCCGGCGCGGAAGACTGTGCGCCCTCCGGATGCCGGGCCTCCCCGGTCACCGGATCCACCTTGCGGTGGTCCCGGATGACCGGCTCGTCGCGCTTGCTGCTCTGGTCTCGGGAAGAGTTGTGCTCTTCTTCGTTACCGTGATGCGGCATGGCTACTTCTTCTCTTCTTCGTCAACGATCTCGGCGTCGACGATGTCCTCGTCAGCCTTGCTTCCGCCGGCGGGAGCACCTTCAGCACCCGCGGCGCCGGTGGCGCCGTCCGGAGAACCTGCCTGGGCGTAGATGGCCTCGCCGAGCTTGGTCTGGGAAGCCTGCAGCTTCTCAAACGCGGTCTTGACGGCGGCGTCGTCGGTGCCTTCGAGGGCCTTCTTGAGGGCGTCGACGTCGGCCTGGACCTCGGTCTTGACCTCTTCCGGCAGCTTGTCGCTGTTGTCGGCGATCAGCTTGTCCACGGAGTAGGCGAGCTGCTCGGCCGTGTTGCGGGTGTCGGTGGCCTCGCGGCGTGCCTTGTCCTCGGCTGCGTGCTCCTCGGCGTCCTTGACCATGCGGTCGATGTCTTCCTTGGAGAGCGCGGTGCCGCCGGTGATGGTCATGGACTGTTCCTTGCCGGTGCCCTTGTCCTTCGCCGAAACGTGCACGATGCCGTTGGCGTCAATGTCGAAGGTGACCTCGACCTGCGGGACGCCGCGCGGGGCCGGCGCGATGCCGGTCAGCTCGAAGGTGCCCAGCGGCTTGTTGTCGCGGGTGAACTCACGCTCGCCCTGGAAGACCTGGATGGCCACGGACGGCTGGTTGTCGTCAGCCGTGGTGAAGGTCTCGGACCGCTTGGTGGGGATGGCCGTGTTGCGCTCGATCAGGTGCGTCATGACACCGCCCTTGGTTTCGATGCCCAGGGACAGCGGGGTGACGTCGATCAGGAGAACGTCCTTGCGCTCACCCTTCAGCACGCCGGCCTGCAGGGCTGCGCCAACAGCCACAACCTCGTCCGGGTTGACGCCCTTGTTCGGCTCCTTGCCGCCGGCCAGTTCCTTCACCAGGTCGGACACGGCGGGCATACGGGTGGAGCCGCCGACGAGCACGATGTGGTCGATGTCGGAAAGCTTGATGCCGGCTTCCTTGATGACGTCGTGGAACGGCTTCTTGGTGCGCTCGAGCAGGTCCTTGGTCAGGTCCTGGAACTTGGCGCGGGTCAGCTGCTCGTCCAGGTGGACCGGGCCGTCCGGGGTGACGGAGAGGTACTGGAGCGAAACGTTGGTGCTGGTGGAGGAGGAGAGTTCCTTCTTGGCCTGCTCGGCAGCTTCGCGGAGTCGCTGGAGGGCGATCTTGTCCTTGGACAGGTCGATGCCCTTGACCTTGAGCTGGTTCAGCAGGTAGTCGACGACGCGGTTGTCCCAGTCGTCGCCGCCGAGGCGGTTGTCACCGGCGGTGGCGCGCACCTGGATGGTGGAAAAGTCGTCCTCGTCCTTGCCGACTTCCAGCAGGGAGACGTCGAACGTTCCGCCGCCGAGGTCGAAGACCAGGATGAGTTCGTCTTCCTTGCCCTTGTCCAGGCCGTACGCGAGCGCAGCGGCGGTGGGCTCGTTGACGATGCGCAGGACGTTCAGGCCGGCGATCTCGCCGGCTTCCTTCGTGGCCTGGCGCTCGGCGTCGTTGAAGTAGGCGGGAACGGTGATCACAGCGTCGGTGACCTTTTCGCCGAGGTAGGACTCGGCGTCGTTCTTCAGCTTCATGAGGACACGGGCGGAGATTTCCTGCGCGGTGTACTTCTTCTCGTCGATGGCCACGGACCAGTCGGTGCCCATGTGGCGTTTGACGGAGGCGATGGTGCGGTCGATGTTGTTGACGGCCTGGCGCTTGGCGATTTCGCCGACCAGGACTTCGCCCGACTTGGAGAACGCAACGACCGACGGCGTGGTGCGGCCACCCTCGGCGTTGGC
Organism: Arthrobacter globiformis NBRC 12137; assembly: GCF_000238915.1. GTDB lineage: Bacteria > Actinomycetota > Actinomycetes > Actinomycetales > Micrococcaceae > Arthrobacter > Arthrobacter globiformis. Next base: position 121,898 of record NZ_BAEG01000073.1, read on the forward strand.
AATAACGGTGGGCTCGCCACCTTCGAGAACGGAGACGACGGAGTTGGTGGTTCCGAGGTCGATACCTACTGCACGTGACATGTGTTGCTTCCTTCTTTCCGTGGAAACTTGGGGCTCGCCCACTTCCTTGAGCGATCTGCACTCAACTTTACTCAGCCCGCAATTTAAGTCAACCAAACTTGAGTCGAGGACGCTCAACTTTGCCTTTTAGGCGACGCCGCTGCACGGAAGAACCCCCGGCTGCTACACGGTATTTCCGCGTAAAACCGGGGGTTCTTCGATAACCGGCGGCCGGATTTCGCCCAGCGTGAACCTGCGCCTAGCCTCCCGGGGATGTGCCGCCGTCGTCGTTCCGCGGCGCATTGACCTGGCCGCCGATCAGCTCATCCTTCAGATCTTCGGCGGCGCCGCCTTCGGGGGCCGTGCCGGCGGCGCCGTAGTCACCCTCGGGGTATTCGCCTTCCTCTTCCCCGGGCAACTCCTGGCCGACGGTTCCGGCCCGGCCATAGTCGCCTTCCGGGTACTCGCCTTCTTCCACCTCGGCGGACGGCTCAACAGTTCCGGCGTCGCCATAGTCCCCTGCCGGGTATTCGCCCTTGGGCTCGGCGGCGGATTCCTGCCCTGCCACGCCGGCATCGCCGTAATCACCCTCCACGTACTGGCCGCCGCCCCCTTCGAGTGCCGGATTCCTGGAGCTGTTGTGCGTCTTGCCCGCGTCGCCGGATTCACTGTTTTCGGTCATCGGTTGATCACTCCTTCGAAAGGACTGGGCTGCGCCTGGTTCGGGCGCAGTGGAAGTCTACTCAGCCGGCGCGGGCGGCAACAGGGGCCAGGCATGGGGCTGCCAGGCCGGGTCCGATGCGGCCGAATTACAGTCCGGCGAGATCAGCGAGGACGGCTATGTGGTGCTCGAACAGTTCATCCGGCGCGGAAAAAGTACCCGCGCCATATTGCCCGAACACTTCAAAACTGACGGCTCCAAAGAGTGAGGTCCAGACGAGGGTGCCGCGGGCCAGCAGGGCGCCCGGGACCTCCGCGCCCAGCTCATGCCGGATTGCCTCGAGATCGGCGGCCAGGGGCGCCGGCAGCACGGAAGGCCCGCGCTCGGCAAGGCGTCCGGCCCGGTGCGCGGTGTCCAGAATCTGCACCAAACTGTTGACCACCCGCGTGCCGGGCGCCGTGGTCCGCTCCGCCGGAGCCTGATAGCCCGGCACCGGACTGCCGAACAGGAGGCCGTAGCGCGCAGGCTCCCGGAGGGCCCACCCGCGGACAGCGCGGGCCAGCGCAGCGAACCGGCCCCTGGACTCTTCCGCAGGGACGGACCCGACGGCGGCCTCCACCGCATCCCCCAGGTCGTTGTAGGCATCCACGAGCAGGAGGGTCAGCAGTTCGTCGCGGCTCCCGACGTACCGGTAGACGGCGGAGGAGACCACGCCCAGGTCGCGGGCGACGGCGCGGAGCGACAGGGCGGCGGCCCCATGTTCCGCCAGGTGCTGCCGGCCCAGCCGGATGATGTCGGCGATGGTCTGGGCACGGGCACGTTCACGCGGCGTACGGACTTCCCCGCCGTCGGTCTGGGAGGTGGCTGGCATCAGCCCAGCATGGCATGAATCAGAGCAGTGTCAACAAATGAGAGCACTGCTCTTGACTTTGCTTGCGCGCGGCAGCATCCTTATTTCAAGAGCAGTGCTCTCATTTACTGCCTGGGACCATCCGGAACCACCCGCACGAAGGAGAAACTTGCATGTCCGATCTTTACGTGGTCACCGGCGCCGGCCCAGTGGGCTGGACGGTGGCGGAGCAACTGGCGGAGCGCGGCGAGCAAGTCCGGGTCCTCACCCGCTCCGGCGGCGGTCCCGATCACCCACTGGTCGAGAAACTGCAGGTGGATGTCTCCAACCCGGGCCTGCTGGGTGACGCTTTCGAGGGTGCGGCGGCGGTCTTCCACTGCGTCCACGGCTCCTCCTACAGCGCCGCGGCCTGGGGACGGGAGCTGCCGGCTGCCGAACGGACGGTCCTGGCGGCGGCAGGCGAGACGGGCGCCGTCGTCGTTTTTCCGGAAAGCCTTTACTCCTACAGCGATCCGGAGCGGGTGATGACCGAAAACAGCCCGCGGGAGGCGGGAGGCGGCAAACGCGGCGTCCGCGCCGCGCTGCTGCGGGCACGGGCGGCGAGCGCCGCTGACACCGTGTCCGTGGTGGCTGGCGATTTCTTCGGCCCCCGGGTCCGGATGGCACACGCCGGCGAGCGCATGGTGCCGGCCGTCCTCGCCCGTCGCCCTCTGCAGGTGGCGGGAAGCGCGGACCAGCCGCATTCCTTCACGTACGTTCCCGATCTGGCCGCGGCAATGATCGGGGCCGCGGGGAAGCCTGAGCTGTGGAACCGGGTGCTCCACGCGCCCACCAACCCGCCGCTCACGCAGCGCCGGATCGCCCATGCCTTCGCCGCAGCCGCCGGCGTGCCATCCGAGAAGGTCAACGCGATACCGGGATGGGCCCTGCGCGCCCTCGGGCTGTTCTCCGCCGACATGAGGGAGCTCGGCGAGGTGCTCTACCAGTTCCAGCGGCCGTTCGTGATGGATTCAACGGCCAGCGAGGAACAGCTGGGTCTTCACCCGACTCCCCTGCAGGCGGCAGCCAGGGAGACGGTGGAGTGGTGGCGTTCGGAGCTCACTGCAGGGACGGGACGGGCCCAGGCGGCCGCTTAGCGGATGGAAACTTCCGCACGGCCTTCCAGCTTGCTGGCTTCCTGCGCTTCGGGCCGGCTGAGTTTACCCGGCCACCAGATGCGCCGGCCCAGGTCGTAAGCCAGGGCGGGAACCAGGAGCGAGCGCACCAGGACGGTGTCCAGCAGCACCCCGAAGGCCACGATGAAAGCCAGCTGCACCAGGAACATGATGGGGATGACGCCAAGGGCCGCAAACGTGGCGGCCAGGACCACCCCGGCCGAGGTGATCACTCCGCCGGTCACTCCCAGTCCGCGCAGAATCCCAGGCCGGGTCCCGTGCTTCAGCGACTCCTCGCGGACCCGGCTCATCAGGAAGATGTTGTAGTCCACACCCAGTGCCACCAGGAACACGAAGCCGAACAGCGGCACGGTGGCATCGGCTCCGGGGAAGCCCAGGATGTTGTTGAACACGAGGGCCGAAACGCCCATCGCGGCCGCATAGGACAGAACCACCGAGGCGACAAGCAGGACGGGTGCGAGGACAGACCGCAGCAGCACCATGAGGATGAGCAGAATGACGGCCAGGACAACGGGGATGATGGTGGCCAGGTCGCGCTGGGCCGTGGTGTTCGTGTCCAGGGCGGTGGCGGTCACACCGCCGACGAGGGCGCCGGGGTCCACGCTTTTGACGCTGGTCCGCATCGCTGCCACGGCATTCTCCGCAGCATCAGAATCGGCTGCGAAGTCGAGGGTGGCGTTCAGGAGCACCCTGCCGTCCCGCACGGCCGGGCTGGCAGGCGTTCCCGGGGCTCCCGTGATGGGCGCGCCGCCCTCGGCCAGGAGGTAGGCGGCCCCCACGCCGCTGGTGGCCTTGACGGCTTCGAGGACCTCTCCGGCTTTCCCCTGGCTGGCGACGATGACCGCGGGACTGCCGCTGCCGGCGTCGAAGTGGCGCGCCAAGGCGTCCTGCCCGTCAACGGCGTTGGAGGCACTGAGGATGACGGCGGTCTGCGGCACGCCGTTGGCCTTCAGCTGCAGGATCCCGGCCGAGGCCGCGACCAGCAGGAGAACGGATGCCACCCACACAGTGCGGGGACGCCGCGACACCAGTGTTCCGGTGGCACGCCAGAGCCCACGCTGGCCCTCCAGCCCGGTGGTCAGCTCCGGCTCACGCGCCTCGTCGGGCAGGAGCCTGGGCCGGAACGGCCAGAAGGCGGCACGCCCCAGGAGTGCCGCGAAGGCGGGGAGCAGGGTGAGCGAGGCGAAAAGGGAGCACACGATGCCGGCGGCCGCCACCGGGCCCAGCGCCTTGTTGGAGTTGAGGTCGGAAAACAGCAGGCAAAGCAGGGCGATCGCAACCGTGGCACCGGATGCCAGGATCGGTGCGAAGGAGGCCCGCCAGGCGGCGAGTGCGGCGGCGGTGCGGTTGGTCGTGTGCTCGAGTGCTTCACGGAAACGGGCCACGTAGAGCAGGGCGTAGTCTGTGGCGGCGCCGATCACCAGGATGGAGAGGATGCCCTGGCTCTGGCCGTTGAGCTGGATCCAGCCCGCCTTCGCCATGCCAAACACCAGCAGGATGGCGGCGCACAGCGCGAACACCGACGTCAGGAGCACGGCGAAGGGCAGGAGCAGGGAGCGGTACACGACCAGGAGGATGATAAATACAGCCGCCAGCGCGACGAGCAGCAGGATGCCGTCGATGCCGGCGAAGGCTCCCGTGAGGTCGGCCGCGAGCCCGGCAGGACCGGTGACGAAAATCTGCATGCCGTCCGGAGCCGCCGCCCGGACCTCGTTGCGCAACTCTTCGACGGCGTCCGCTGGCTCCGCCGCCGCAACAGACACGATGTACTGCACGGCCTTCTGGTCCTGCGAAGGCACCGGCCCCACCACGGTGCTGCCCAGCTGCAGGTCTTCCAGCGCGGCTTTCAGGCCGGCGGCCGTGCCCAGTTGGGCAGGGGTGAGGGCGCTGCCGCTTTCAATAACGACGACGGCGGGCACCTCGCCGGAGTCCTGGAACTTCTGTTGCCACTCGCGGGCCTCGGTGGCCTCCGCGCCGGCCGGGAGGAAGGACGCCTGGTCATTGGACGAAACCCCATCCAGCCTGCCGAACGTGGGTCCGCCGACCCCGGCAATGGCAACCCAGCCGACGACGAGGACTGCCGGGATGAGCCACCGGAGCCAGAACGGAATGGTGGGGGTACGGGCTGCATGGTTCATGCGGAAGACCTCCTGGGCGTGACAGCCACGCGGGCCGCCGTCAATGATGCTTCCAGCTTAGACTATCTCTACCATGGAGATACATACGAACTTCCCATGGAGTGCGGACGGCCGGGCGGTAAACTCCGGAAGGCAACACTGAGGAGAGGAGGCGGACGTGGCCGAGAAGCCTGACACCCCGCGGCAGTCCGACGGACCCTCCGCCCCGGGCGCGCAGCACCTCCTGGTACGGCTGCTGCAGGAGTTCACCCTGGAGGCCAACCGCTACGTTGATTCTGCAGGCGGCCGGAACGACATGCACCGGACCGACCTCAACGCCCTCGCCGCCGTCATGAGGCACGCAGCGAACGGCGACGTCGTCACCCCTGGAACACTGCGGAAGGAACTGAACCTCAGCTCCCCGGCCACCACGGCGCTGGTTGACCGGCTGTGCGGCTCCGGGCACCTGGTCCGCGTCCGTGAAGGGCAGGACCGGCGGCAGGTGCAGCTCCGGATGACGGACAAGGCGTACCGGGACGGCTCCGCCATGTTCCTGCCCCTGGCCCGCCGCATGGACAGCGCCATGGCCGGGTTCACCGTGCAGGAACTCGAGACGGCCGCCCGGTTCATGGACGCGATGATCGCCGCAACGGTCCAGGCCAGTCAGGAAGCTTCCGGCGCGCCATAACGCCCCCTTCCACTACCTGCCCGAGGTGCGGAGAAGGAGTAGCGTTTCCCTATGAGCGCGCAGCAGCCGGAAGATGTCTACACTCACGGCCACCACGAGTCCGTGGTCCGGGCCCACGCCTCGCGGACGGCGGAGAATTCGGCCGCGTTCGTCATCCCGCACCTCACCCCCGGCGCGTCGGTGCTCGACGTCGGGTGCGGGCCGGGCAGCATCACGTGTGACTTCGCGCTTCTGGTGGCCCCCGGGAAGGTGACGGGACTGGACCGCTCCCCCGATGTGATCACCCACGCCCGCGAGCTGGCGGCCGACCGCGGAGTGAAGAACGTTGAGTTTGTAGCGGGCAACATCTACGACCTTGATTTCGAGGACGACACCTTCGATGTGGTCCACGCCCACCAGGTCCTGCAGCACCTGACCGATCCGGTGGAGGCGCTGCGGGAAATGCGGCGGGTGGCCAGGCCCGGCGGCATCGTTGCCGTCCGTGACGCGGACTTCCACGGCATGAGCTGGTATCCCGCCATTCCCGAGCTCGACGAGTGGATGGAGCTCTACCAGCGGATCGCCCGCCGGAACGGTGCCGAGCCCGACGCCGGCCGCCGGCTCGTCTCGTGGGCCCAGTCCGCCGGCTTCACGGATGTGGCGCCGACCAGCAGCAACTGGCTCTACGCCACCGGGCAGCAACGCCGCTGGCAGGCCAGGGTGTGGGGCGAGCGCGTGCTGCATTCCGCCTTCGCGGAGCAGGCCCTCGAGTACGGCTTCGCGCAGGAGGCCGACCTCACACGCATCTCGGCCGGCTGGCACCGCTGGGGCTCCACCGACGACGGCTGGTTCCTCATTCCCAACGGCGAGGTCATCGCCCGGGCGTGAGGCGGGCCACGCGTGTGAGCGGAACGTCCCGCCCCGCGGGCCGACTAAACTTGATGGGTGCAACTCTCCCTTTGGCTGGCCCTCGCGGGTGCCGGCGTCCTCATCAGCTTTACGCCGGGCGCAGGTGCCATCAACACCATGAGCAACTCGCTGACCGCGGGATTCAAGCGCTCCATCTGGGGCATTCTGGGGCAACAGGCCGCCCTGATCCTGCACGTCATCGTTGTGGCCCTCGGCGTCGGCGTCCTGGTTGCAGGCTCCCCGGTCGCCTTCAACGCCATCCGCTACGCCGGCGCCGCCTATTTGGTGTACCTCGGCATCAGGCAGTTCCTGCGCAAACCTGACCTGGACCAGGAGAAGGTCGCAGCGCTCCGGAACGAGCCGGCCTGGTCCATGTTCCGGCGGGGACTGTGGGTCAACCTGCTCAACCCCAAGGCCATCGTGTTCTTCCTGGCCTTCATGCCGCAGTTCATCCGGCCCGCCAGCCCGCTCCTGCCCCAATACGCCGTGCTCGCCGCGACCGTGGTGCTCATCGACGTCCTCGTCATGTGGTTCTTCTTCGCGGCGGCGGCAAAATCGTTCCAGCGCTTTACCCACAATGCCCACGGCCAAACCGTACTGAACCGGATTTTCGGTGTCCTGTTCGTCGCGGTGGGCGTGCTGCTGGCATTCATCCACTGACCACGAAGCACCCCCGGCGCACTTTTGTGACGGCCAGGCCAGCCAACTTTACGCAGAGCGCCGATCATAAGGGCACTTACTAGCCAAGCGGGGTTGGCATCCTCCATGCTTAGCCAATGAACTCAACGACGAGCCCATACCGCGTCATCGCCGTCTGCACGGGTAACATCTGCCGGTCGCCCATGGCGGAGCTGATGCTAAGTGCCGCCTTCGCGGAGGCCGGGCTCGCCGACGTCGTGATCGTTGATTCGGCAGGCACTACTGCCTACGAGGTCGGACGCCCCATCGATCCGCGGGCTGCACGGAAACTCACCGCCCACAACCTTTTCTCGGACCGTCACGTTGCACGGGAATGGCAATCCGGATGGTTCACCGAACGGCACCTCATTCTGGCGCTGGACGTGGACCACTATGGCTGGCTGCGGGCCTCAGCCCCGGACGAGGAGTCGCTGTCCCGGATCCGCATGCTCCGCAGCTTCGACCCCGCCCTGGAGGACGGCGATCCGCTCGAGCAGGGCATCGAGGACCCCTGGTACGGCGGCCACGCCGACTTCGAGGCAGTCTGGGACCAGGTCCAGGCCGCTGTCCCGGGCATCGTCCGCTACGTGCAGGACGCAATCGCTCAGGACGCACCCGTCGCTGACCGGAACGAGGCCGGCACCGTCGCGGCCCCTGCCCGGTGAATGTACGGATGGACGGGCACCGGGCCTGCAGCGGCAAGCGCCACAGCCACCCGGCCGGCGGCAGCCCGCTTCACAACGTCCAGGTTGGGGACAGCCAGCAGGTACGCTCTATTTCATGACCCCCGCACCTGTGATCATCGCCATTGACGGGCGGTCCGGCGCAGGTAAAACCACATTGGCCATCGAGCTCGCGGCCACACTGCGGAACCACCACAAAGTCTCGTTGTTCCACCTGGAGGACATCTATCCCGGCTGGGACGGACTGTCGGCCGGCATCGAACGCTACGTCACCACGGTGCTGGCTCCCCTGAGCCGCGGCGAAGCAGCCACGTGGGTCAGCTGGGACTGGGAAAACCATCACGACGGCGACCCGCGGGTCACGCTGCCCGCCGAGATCGTGATCGTCGAGGGTGTTGGGGCCGCCGCAGCCGCCGCCAGACCGCATCTGGATGCCGTCATCTGGGCGGATGCCCCCGACGGCGAGCGCCGCACGCGCGCGCTGGCACGTGACGGCGAGACGTACGAGCCGTTCTGGGACCAGTGGGCCGGGCAGGAGGCGGAACTCCTGGCCGCGGACGACATCCCGCAGTATGCCCATGTCCGGGTCCTCAACCGTGCGGACGGCACCGCCCCCGCGGACGCCCTGCAGGCACTTACTTACCTCCCGGCGCTCACCACGGCTCTGGTTCCCGAGCTCTCCTCGCGGCGCGGCCTGCGCCTGCTGTCGGAACGCATCGAGGCCAGTCCTGATCCCGCCATACTTTTCCAGGCGCTGTACGCGACGTCCGGCAATGCCGTCTGGCTGGACTCCTCCCTGCGTTTGGCCGGAACAGCCGGTCCCGGCAAGGAAACCCCCGCGGCGGAACGCAGCCGCTTCAGTATTTTGGCTGACGACGGCGGCACGTTCGGCCAGTCTGTCCTGCACAGCTCCGGGGTCACCCGGATCACCGCCGGATGCGCCACGGCCAATGTGTCCGGCCCGTTCTTCCGCTGGCTGGAGACCGTGTGGGGACGGAGGGCCGTACGCGGGCCCGAGGACTACCCGTGCGACTTTGCGCTGGGCTGGCTGGGCTACCTCGGATACGAGCTCAAGCGGGAAACCGGCGGGCACGACATCCCCTCGGATGCGCCTGACGCGGGCCTGATCTTTGCCGGCCGGGGCGTGGTCCTGGACCACACGGACAACACGGTGTGGCTGCTTGCCCTCGACGCGCCGGATGCCGCGGCCTGGCTGAACCGCGCCCGTGAGGCGGTGACCGCCGCAGCGGAATCCGGCGGCAGCACCGGCGTCGTACTTCCGGCGGCGAACGCCGCAGCCCCGGCCTTCGCCGGCCGCGACACCGAGACGAGCTACAAGCGCAAGATCGCCGAGGCACAGCATCAGATCGCCGAGGGGAATTCGTACGAGGTCTGCCTCACCACCACCCTCGCTGCGGAGGTGCCGGCACTCGACCCGTGGGCCGCATACCTGGCACTGCGCCGGCGGAACCCGGCGCCGTTTGCAAGCTACCTGCGGTTCGGCGGGCTCACGGTGGCCAGCACGTCGCCGGAGCGCTTCCTGCGGATAGCGTCCGACGGCGGCATGCGCGCCGAGCCGATTAAGGGAACCCGCCGCCGGGCTGCTGACCCGGACGCCGACGCCGCCCTGCGCGAGGATCTGGCCACGTCCCTGAAGGACCGGGCGGAAAACATCATGATCGTGGACCTGCTCCGGAACGACCTCAGCCACTTCGCCGAGCCCGGATCGGTGACCGTCAGCCGGCTGTGCGAGATCGAAAGCTATGCCACGGTCCACCAGCTGGTGAGCACCATCGACGCCGTACTCCTGCCGGGGTCGCCGCGGGCCGAAGCCGTGGCCGCCTGCTTCCCGGCCGGCTCCATGACCGGGGCGCCGAAGATCAGCACCATGGCCATCCTGGACGGGCTGGAGGAGGGCCCGCGCGGCGTCTATTCGGGCGCGATCGGGTACTTTTCGCTGAACGGGGCCACAGATCTGGCGGTGGCCATCCGTACCCTGGTGGTGCAGGACGGCGGCGAAGGCGGAAAGGTGAGGCTCAGCCTCGGCGTCGGCGGGGCCATCACGGCCGATTCCGTGCCGCAGGACGAGTACGAGGAGATCCGCACCAAGGCCTACGGCGTGCTCTCCACCCTCGGGTCGGCCTTCCCGGATTGAGTTTTTGTACAGATATCGCGGGCTAAAGGGCCTCTCAGCCGCGACGAGCGGAAAAAACTCCAGAGGTCGCGGGCTGCTGGCGCGCTTTTACTGGACCGTGGCCGTGAGGCGGGCTACGTTGTCCACGTATCTTGCCGCGAGAGGCCGGCGCATCCAGTCCTCGAGCCGCAGTTCGTGGGAGATGTCGCGGTAGGTGTCCTCCACGGCGCGCATGCTGTTCACGATGTCCGCGCCCACAAGCATCACCGAAACCTCCAGGTTCAGGGAGAAGGAGCGCATGTCCATGTTGCTGGAACCCAGGACAGCCACCTCGTCGTCGATGGTGAAATGCTTGGCGTGGAGCACGAACGGGGCCTTGTACAGGTAGATCCGGACGCCGGCCCGCAGCAGGGCCTCGTAATAGGACTGCTGGGCATGGTGGACCAGGAACTGGTCGCCCTTCTCCGAGACGAACAGTTCCACGTCCACGCCGCGCTGCGCCGCGGTGGTGATGGCGTAGAGCAGGGAATCGTCCGGCACAAAGTAGGGGCTGCAGACGGAAATCCGGTGCTGCGCCGAGTAGATCAGCGTGTTGAAGAGCCGGAGGTTGTTCTCGGTGGTGAAGCCGGGGCCGCTGGGCACCACCTGGGCCGTGACGCCGCCCGGCGACGGCTCGGCAGACACCTGCAGCTGGTCCTCGAGTGACTCGTCGGTCTCGCTGAGCCAGTCGGTGGCGAAGACGACGTTGAGCGTGGGAACGATCGGGCCCCGCAGGCAGGCCATCAGCTCGATCCACTCCCGGCCTGCCTTGCGGTGCTTGGGGTTGTTGTAGGAGGGCTCGATCAGGTTCTGCGACCCCGTGAAGGCGACTTCGCCGTCGATCACCATGATCTTGCGGTGGTTCCGCAGGTCCGGCCTGCGCCACTGGCCGTGGATGGGAAGCAGCGGAAGCATCCGCCGCCACTGGATGCGGCTGGCCTTGAGGCGCTTCAGCAGCCTGTTATACCCCTTCACGCGCAGCGTTCCGATGTGGTCGAACAGCACGCGGACCTCGACGCCGCGGTCCGCCGCCTCTTCGAGGGCCGTGAGGAGGTCATCCGTGACGTGGTCCGTGCTCATAATGTAGAACTCGGCGTTGACGAAGCGCTTGGCCTTCCGGACGGCCTCGGTCATGGCGCGGATGGAGTCGGGGTAACCGGGAATCAGCTCCACATGGTTGCCGTCCACCAGCGGGATCGACCCGAGCCGGCGGTTGAGTTCGGCCGCCGACTGAACCCACTCGGGACCCGAATACTCACTGGCAACATCTGAAAGCGCCGCACTGCCGGCGCGGACCCGCTCGTTAACCTGCTGCTGCTGTTCGATGCGGCGGCGTGAGAGCTTGAAGTTGCCGAAGAGCAGGAAGAGGATCAGCCCCAGGGCCGGCACGAAGAAGATGCCCAGCAGCCAGGCCATGGCCGTGGTGGGCCGCCGGTTGCCCGGAATGATGCCCACGGCCAGGACCCGGATGACCAGATCCACGCCGCTGAGCAGCAGGATCAGCCAGGCCGGCAGTGTTTCCGCTAGCGGAAATGGCCACAACACAGTTGAAACCCCCGTTATTTCTTGCCTTCGCAGCCATTCCGTATGGAGCGGTGAGGCCAGCCTATCGGGCGCCGGCCGCACTAAGCTTGAGGCATGAGCTCTCGTACCTCCCACACAGTGCTGGTGTTCCTGGATCCCGACTATGTGAACGGCAGGCTTGCCGACCCCGAAAAGCCGCAGCTGATGGCCACTGACCTGGGCGCCACCCGCGGTGACGGGGTGTTCGAGTCCATGCTCGCCGTCGCCGGCCACACACGGAAGATCCAGGCGCACCTGGACCGGCTGGCCCGCTCGGCCCAGGCACTGGACCTTGAGATTCCGGGGCAGGACGACTGGCGCCGGGCAGTCCAGACCGGCGTCGCGGCGTTCCGTTCCGACAACCCCGCCCCCTCGCCGGAGCTGGACGAGGCCGTGGTCAAGCTCATCGTCACCCGCGGCGTCGAGGGCGCCGCCGCCCCCACCTGCTGGGTGCAGGTCTCCCCCGTGGCCGCGGCCGGCCGGCGCCAGCGCGAGACCGGCATCGACGTCATCCTCCTTGACCGCGGTTATGACAGCGATGCGGCCGAGCGTGCCCCGTGGCTGCTGCTCGGCGCCAAGACCCTGTCCTACGCGGTGAACATGGCCGCGCTGCGCCACGCCCACAAGCAGGGCGCGGACGACGTCATCTTCACGTCCTCGGACGGCCGCGTGCTGGAGGGCCCCACGTCCACCGTGCTGCTGGCGAACGTGGAGAAGAACGACGGCGGCGCAACAGTTAAGCGGCTCGTCACGCCGCAGCTGGACAGCGGCATCCTTCCCGGAACCTCGCAGGGCGCCCTGTTCGCCGCCGCCAAGGCCGCCGGCTGGGAACTGGGCTACGGCCCGCTGAAGCCCCAGGACCTGGTGGACGCCGACGCCGTGTGGCTGATTTCCAGCATCCGCCTCCTGGCCCCGGTCAACCACATTGACGGACGCGAAATCGGCACGCCGGCGCTCCGCAAGCAGCTGACCGCCGAGCTGAACGAGCTGTTTGCCGGCATCGAGTAATAACAAAAGGGCACCGTTCGAAAAAATCTGGGACAAGCCGGTGCCCTGCGTTGTAGTCTTCTTCCACGGCCAACTGCCCGTACCCGCAGGGGTAATGGCACGCGGCCTGGTTCCGGGCTCAGCCGGAATGAGTACGTATAAAGGAATAGCCGATGTCTTGGGACGAGAATTCCCTTCCCGCATGGACAAACTCACCACCCACGGGCCTGGGGGCCCAGGCAGCGCTGCCGGGGGACATGGGTGGAATTTCCGTGCGCTGGCAAGCCCGCCAGATCATCACCGAACTGCTCGCCGAGACCGATCCGGCCAGCGAGTGGACCCGCGCCCAGCTGCGCGCCCTATTCGAGGCACATCCGGATAATCCCGAACACGTGCTGCTTGAGCACCTCACCGCCACCACAGAGTTGGCCAACGCCGAGAACAGTGCCATCCCGGTCGGCGTGGCTTCCCGGGCTGTGGCTGCTCCTGAGCCGGTTCCTTTTACCCGGCGCAGCAGGAACCGGATTGAAGCCATTCTTTCCGACAAGATGCTGATGACCGCGTTCCAGCCGATCCGCCGGCTTCCGGAGGGTCAGGTGATCGGGGTCGAGGCCCTGACCCGCTTCGTCAGCGACGACGGCGCCAGCGCAGACCACTGGTTCAACGAGGCAGAGTCCGTCGGCCTGGGCACAGACCTTGAACTCGCGGCACTGCACCGGGCCCTCTCTGCTGCGCAGGCGGTGCCCGGCCACATGTTCATCGCCCTGAACCTGACACCGGCAACGTGCGCGGACCCAAGGATCGCGGGGCTGCTGGAACATTCCCAGCTGGCCATGGACCGGATCGTCATCGACCTGAACGGCCCGATTCCCCTCGACCAGTACCCGGCCCTGACAGCCGCCATCGCTCCCCTGCGGCGCCGCGGGCTGCGGATCGCCGTGAACGGCGCCGAGGCCGGCTTCACGTCCATGGACCAGGTCCTGGAGCTGCACCCGGACGTCATCAAACTGGACCGGAGCTTCATCGCGGGCATTGAAAGCTCGCCCGGCCAGCGGCTCAGGGCCGCTGCCATGGGTGAACTCGCCCGGTACATCGATGCCGCACTCGGCGCCCAGGGCGTGGAGACGCCGGAGGAACTCGAAGCCGTGACCGAACTCGGCATGGCCGCGGCGCAGGGCTACCTGCTGGGCAGGCCCTCCGTCCACCCGCTGGACTGGAATGCCTGGATCCGTTCAGAAAGCGAGACGGCCACCAGCGGCCCTGCCTCCTGACGGGTTCCTGCGGGTCCGGTCCTCCGCGAGGTCCTAGTCCTCCGCAAGATCCGTGGCCAGGCGGATGTGGTTGTCCGCCAGCCACACAGGGTTGAAGGCCTTGCTCTGGTAGTTGCTGCCCGTGTCCGGGGCGATCGCCACCACCACTGACCCGTGCGGCGCCGCCCTGGCCACCCGGAGCGCTGCGGCCACCGTCAGGCCCGACGACGGCCCGAGGGACAGTCCTTCGTCGTTGAGCAGCCGGTGCAGCGTGGTGTACACCTCGTCATTCGGAATCCGCAGGAACCGGTCCAGCAGACCGCGATCGAAGACCTTCGGCCAGTCGGGCTTGGGCCAGGAGTTGCCCACACCGTCCACCAGGATCGGGCCGGGATGCCCGCCGCTGTAGACCGAACCGTACGGGTCCGCGCCGATTACCTCCACATGCCCGCCGGACTTCTCCTTGAGGTACCGCCCGTTCCCGCTGATGGTGCCGCCGGTGCCCACGCCGGCGACGAAGTGCGTCACCCTGCCCGCCGTCTGCTCCCAGATTTCCGGCGCCGTCCCCTCATAGTGCGCCCGCGGGTTGGCCGGGTTGTCGAACTGCAGCGGACGCCACGCGCCGGGAATTTCGGCCGTGATCCGGGCCGCGACCGCCCGCGCGTTGTCCGGCGAATCCGACGGCGCGCTCCAGTCGGTGAACACCACCCGCGCCCCGTACCGGTTGAGGGCCTCCAGCTTCTCCGACGAAATGGAATCACCCGTGACCACCACCACCGGATGGCCGGTCAGCGCCCCGATCAGCGCGAGCCCGATTCCGGTGTTCCCGGAGGTGCTTTCCACGATGGTCCCGCCGGGCTGCAGCTCGCCGCTGCGCTCAGCCGCCCGGACCATGCTCAACGCGGTCCGGTCCTTGATGGAACCGCCGGGGTTCTCCGATTCGAGCTTGACGAAGACAGTGCTCCCCAGCCCGCGGCTCAGCACGTCCAGCGGCACCAGCGGAGTGTTCCCCACCCGTGCCAGCACCGCACCGGCGTCCATCCCCGGATCCAGTACCTGCCCCACATGCCTTGCCTGGCGGCCGCTTCCTGTCACGGTGGTCATGATTCTCCTCCCCCATCATCCGGATATAAGTCGTTCGGGTCACGGTCGTTCGGCCCGCCCACGTCCGGTCTCCGTAATTCGGGCAGTTCTGCCAACAGCTCCTCCAGCGCAGCACGGGTGCTGTCAACCAGCACCGCCGCCGGCAGCTGCCCGGCCAACAGCTCCGACAGCCGCGCCACGACGGCGCCGGTGCCTGCTCCAAGCTGCCGGATCTCCGCTTCCCGCAGATCCGTGCCCTGCGCCTCCGCCAACAGGTAGGAGGCCGTCAACGCCTCAATGGTCAGGAGCTTGGCCGCAGCCTCCACCGAGCGCTCCAGCTGCTGGAGGGCCAGCGGGGCCAGGGTGGAATGGTCCTCCACGTCCGCGGACAGGGTGGGGGCACCGAGGGTGGCAGGCGCCGCCAGGAACTTCAGCTCTGCCAGCAGGCCGGCAGCCGAGTACCAGAGCAGTCCCGGCAGGTCTTCGGACGCGAGTGGAGTGCCGGCCCGGGCCGCCTCGAGGTTGAGCTGCCGGATCAGGCGCTGCGGCGGATAGAGCTTGGCGACCCGCCGCTCGCTGCTGATTCCGACATGCGCCAGTCCCAGTCGCAGGGCCTCGAACGCCAGGGCGAGCTGCATGGGCTGGAAGTTTCCGCCGGACACCATCCGGCCGGAGGCGACATCCGTCAGTGGGTTGTCGCCCCTGCCGTTGAGCTCCACCTCGAGCGCGTCGGCCAGGGCCGTGACCTGCGCCCGGAACGCACCGTGCGTTTGCGGCGCGGCGCGGAAGGACAGCGCGTCCTGGACCGATACCTGCCGCCGCGGGTCCTCCAGCCAGCCGCCTCGAACCAGCCGCCGGACGTTGGCCGCCGAGATGCGCTGGCCGTCCACTGCCTTGGCCGACTGCACGGCCGGCGAGAACGGGCTGAGGTTCCCGCCGCCGTCGTACCTGGCAGTGGCCTCGAGGGACAGCGCCAGCGCGGTGTCCGCCAGATCGGCGAGCCGCCGGATCCGGCGGAGCTCCAGCGCGCCGGCGCCGATCGAATAGGAGTTGGCGCTGACCAGCGCCAGGGCCTCGCCCGGCGCCAGCACCAGCGGTTCCAGCCCGGCGGCGGTGAGCGCTTCCGCACCGTCCTGCAGGCCGCCGTCGGGAGCAAGCGCCTGTCCCTCACCGATGGCGACGGCGGCAACCGCCGCCAACTGGGTGAGGTCCGACGAGCCGACGGACCCGTCGCGCGGGACGGCGGGCACCACGCCCCTGTTGAGCAGCCCGGCATAGAAGCGGGCAGTCTCCGGACGCACCCCCGAGCCGCCCCTGGTGAACCCGATGAGCCGTGCCAGGATGAGGGCGCGGACTTCCTCCCGGTCCAGCAGCGCGCCGACGCCGCTGTGGTGGTAGCGCACCACCTGCAGCTGGAAGTCGAGGATGGACTCCTGCTCCACGGCAGTGTCCCGGCCGGAACCCAGCAGGGTGTTCAGGCCGTAGACGCGGTGGCCGGAGTCGATGGCGGCCTGCACCACCTCGCGGGACAGGCCCACAAGCTCGAGGGCTTCGGCACTGAGGACCACCTCCACCGCGGGATCGGCGGCTGCCGCGGCCATGTCGTCGGCACGGATGTGGGCTGTGCCGATCAGGAACGTGCCGTGCCGGACGCCCGGCAACGGTCCGTCGTATCCCCCGGCTCCTGCCCTTGCACCAGCCCCTGCCATGGCGCTAGAAGTCCAGCAGGTTCCGGCGGAAGCCGCCGTCGCCGTAGCTCGTCCGCAGCAGTCCCCGCCTCTGCAGCACCGGCGCCAGCCTGTCCAGCACGCCATGAATGGTGGCCGGATCCACGAAGC
Source organism: Arthrobacter globiformis NBRC 12137 (assembly GCF_000238915.1). GTDB lineage: Bacteria > Actinomycetota > Actinomycetes > Actinomycetales > Micrococcaceae > Arthrobacter > Arthrobacter globiformis. The sequence continues at coordinate 138,592 of NZ_BAEG01000073.1, forward strand.
CGGAGAAGAGGAAGCCGTCGCCGCCCACCGCAGCCCCGGTTTCCTCGAGGTAGTCGGCGATTTCCTCTGCGGTGCCGATGATGCTGTCGCCCGCGCCGCCGCTGCGTGCCTGCAGGATCTGCCGCAGGGTGGAACCCGGCGGTGCGGCCTTGGAGAAATGCTCCAGCGTGCCCTGGTTGCTGTTGGTGCTGAGCTCGGGGAGGGGCGCGTCGAGGTCGAACTGCTTGAAGTCGATGACGGACAGGTAGGAGATCGAGTTGAGCTGGCTGTCGATGTCCCGCTGCGTGAGTTCCCGGCGGGCAGCCCGCAGCTCCTCCGCCTCGGCCTTGGAACCGGTCACTGTGGGCTTCAGGACGAACAGCACCTTGACGTCGTCGGGGTTCCGGCCGGCCCCGGCGGCCTCGGCGCGGATGGAGTCCCGGTAGGCCTTCATGCCGTCCACGCCGCGGGCCAGGGCAATGGCAACATCCGCGTTCGCGCCGGCGAAGGCCTTGCCCCGCGGGGATGCCCCGGCCTGCACCAGCACCGGTTCCTCCGGCAGCGGGGCCGTGTTCAGAGGTCCCCGGACCTTGAAGAACTCCCCGTCGTGGTGGATCGGCCGGACCTTGGTGTGGTCGGCGAAGATGCCTGCCCGGGCGTCCTCCAGGATGGCGTCGGGTTCCCAGCTGCGCCAGAGCTTGCGCACGACGTCCACGAACTCTTCGGCCTTCTCGTAGCGGAGGTCGTGCTCGATCTGCTGGTCCAGCCCATAGTTCTGCGCGGCAAGGTCGCTGCCGGAGGTCACCACGTTCCAGCCCAGCTGCCCGTTGGAGAAGTGCTGCAGCGTGGCCAGCAGCCGGGCCGCGGTGAACGGCGGATAGAAGGAGGCGCTGATGGTGGGCACGATGCCGAGGTGCTCCGTGGTGGAGAGCAGATACGGCACCAGGGCCAGAGGATCGTGCTTGGGCGCAAAGGATGCCTGCGCCAGCGAAACCTCCGCGCTGCCGCCGTAGGTGTCGGGGACGGTGAGCGAGTCCTCGATGATGAACAGGTCCAGCCCGGCCCGCTCGAACTCCCGGACCGCGTGCTGGTAGGGGGCGGGCTTCTTCCAGTCATAGCCGATGCCGTAGCCGGGCGTCCCCCAGCCCTGAACCCCGAAGCCGTGGCCCACAAACCATCCAAAGTGCAGCATGGGAGTCACTGTATTCGCGGTCGAATCATTCACTGTGGCCTGGTTTCATCCGGCGTTACGGCGGTTCATCTCCCGTCATTATCCTCCCGGCCACCGGCTTTGTAACCGCAGCGCGGGGACTGCCGTCCCCACCCGATCCCTTCCCTCGCAAGCTCGGCCAGGGAACCCGGCGGGCGTGGGCCCACCGCGTTGCTTTTGATGCGTTACGGAACATGACGACGGCGGCGGTGCGCACCGCCGTCGTCAGTGTTACGTTTTTGGGGAGTAATGAGTACCGGCATGAAGCCCTGACTGGCCGGTCGGCAACCCTCCTTCCACGGCGGGGTGCCTCAGGTGAATACTCGGCATATCGACCACTTCGAGCTGCAAGCGTGAGAAAAGGAGATCCGTCGTGTCAGACGCCCCCGCCGTTGCAACGCTGCCGTCCCAGCAGGATAAACCTGAGGAAAAGCTGTCCTACCGCCTGATCACGGGCCCGGACGACCGTGCGTTCTGTGAGCGCATCTCGGCTGCCCTGGCCGAGGGATACGTGCTGCACGGCAGCCCGGCCGCCACCTTCAACGGCACCAGCGTGATTGTGGCGCAGGCCCTTGTCCTGCCCGCCGCTATCGCCACCGCAGATGCCGCCGTCGCAACCGCCGTGGACCGGCTGGACTCCGACGACGACCTCAGCGCGGAAGCCTACGAGGGCCACGCATGAGCTACGCCGGAGACCTCACCCCGCAGGACGCGTGGGCCAAGCTCGAGGAGGGCGCCGTCCTGGTGGATGTGCGCACCGAGGGCGAATGGGCGCACATCGGCATTCCGGACACCAAGGCCACGGAGAATGATCCTCTGTTCATCCAGTGGACGTTTCCCGGCGGCATTCCCAACCCCGACTTCGTCGAGCAGCTGAAGCAGCAGGCGCCTGAGGACAACCGCGTGGAGCTGGTGTTCCTGTGCCGCTCCGGCCAGCGCTCCATCGCCGCAGCCATCGCCGCCACACAGGCCGGTTTCACGGCCTACAACGTCCTCGAAGGCTTCGAGGGCGAACCCGACCGCTATGGTGAGCGCACCGTGAACGGCTGGAAGAACCGCGGCCTGCCGACGAACCTGGGAAAGAACTAAATTGACCTTTAATCACGACGCCGCCGGCTGGAGCCCCGATACCCAGGCCGTCCGCGGCGGTCTTGACCGCACCAATTTCCAAGAGACCACCGAGCCCGTCTTCCTGAATTCGGGGTTTGTCTACGAGTCCGCCGCCGCCGCCGAACGGGCCTTCACCGGCGAGGACGAACGCTTCGTGTACTCGCGCTACGGCAACCCGTCCGTGGCCACCTTCCAGGAACGTCTCCGGCTGCTGGAAGGCACAGAGGCGTGCTTTGCGACGGCGTCCGGCATGTCCGCTGTGTTCACCGCCCTGGGCGCCCTGCTCGGGGCCGGGGACCGCGTGGTCGCCAGCCGTTCCCTGTTTGGCTCCTGCTTCGTGATCCTCAACGAGATCCTCCCGCGCTGGGGCGTGGAGACCGTCTTCGTGGACGGTCCGGACCTCGAGCAGTGGCGTGCTGCCCTCTCGGTGCCCACCACTGCCGTCTTCTTCGAATCCCCGTCCAATCCCATGCAGGAAATCGTGGACATCGCCGCGGTCAGCGAACTCGCCCACGCCGCCGGCGCCAAGGTGGTGGCGGACAACGTCTTCGCCACGCCGCTCCTGCAGCGCTGCGGAGACCTCGGCGCGGACGTGATCGTCTACTCCGGCACCAAGCACATCGACGGCCAGGGCCGGGTGATGGGCGGCGCCATCCTGGGCACCAAGGAATTCATCGACGGTCCGGTCAAGCAGCTCATGCGGCACACCGGCCCGGCGCTCTCCGCGTTCAACGCCTGGGTGCTCACCAAGGGCCTGGAGACCATGGCGCTCCGCGTAAACCACTCCTCCGCCACGGCGCTGCGCCTGGCCGAATGGCTGGAGGCGCAGCCCGCCGTCAACTGGGTGAAGTACCCGCTGCTCAAGTCGCACCCGCAGTTCGAGCTGGCGGCCAAGCAGATGAAGGCAGGCGGCACCGTCCTCACGCTGGAGCTTGCGACGACGGCAGGCCAGTCGGGCAAGGAAGCCGCCTTCGCGCTTTTGGACGCCCTGAAGATCATCGACATCTCCAACAACCTTGGCGACGCCAAGTCGCTGATCACCCATCCCGCCACCACGACGCACCGGGCCATGGGGCCGGAAGGACGCGCCGCGATCGGACTGAGCGATGGAGTGGTGCGGCTGTCCGTGGGCCTGGAAGACGCCGATGATCTCGTCGCGGACCTGGAGCAGGCACTCAAGCAGATCTGACCCGCCAGGGTCCGGGCTTGCCGGATTCCGCCCTTCGGGATCCGGCTGTTTCTTACTTCCGATGGCGGGCCGTGAACGTGCGTTGCGCGGCACGTCCCTTCGTTTCGGGCGTCCTTGAGAACGGGGCTGCGGCACGGTTTAGTGGGTGGACAGGCAGGGTTTACCCAGGGTTTACACGGATGGTCTTGTGAGGTTCCGTGCGCACTGGGCAGACTCTAATAACACCGATGAACCGATCAAACCCCTGTCGGTTCAGCACCCCACCCAAGGAAAGACGCAGCGATGCGTTCGGGGCCGCGGCCGCGAAGACGCTGCGGCAGCCTCCCTGACCGGAAGGACCGCCATGGCCGGAGTTTTTGAAGTTTTTGTTGATGCAGAGTCCCAGTTCCGGTTCCGGCTGAAGTCTCCCGATGGGACTGTGCTGGCGATCTCCGCGCCGTTCGAGGACAAGCGCGCGGCCGCGGCCGGGATCGCGGACGTGCGCGAATGCGCCGGGACGGGGCTCATCACGGACCTTTCCCCGGCGGCAGCACAGGTGACGGCCAACGCCGCGGAGCAGGGGTGCACTGTACCGCAGGTGCCTGCCCAGTCGCCGCTGTCGGCACGGGCCGAGCACCGCAGGCAGGGTTTCGGCAAGAAGCGCACGCCGTCCGATGCCACCGGAACGCCCTTGCGCCGGCAGGCGGCAGCGCCGGCCCGATGGACCGGGGCTGCCTGACCGGCCGGCGATGTCTGCCGTCACCTTCACCGAGCCAAACCCTCCGCGGAAGCCCGCGGACTCCTCGCGGATCTGGTCCGCAATATCCACGGGCAACGTAATGAAGTGCCAGCCGGATTTGCCCGGATACAACCACATTGGGGCCCTGAACTGGTAAGACTCGCTCACGGAGCGAGTATCGCACGCCGTAACAGGCCGCGGAACGGTTTTACTTAGGTAAGGCTTAACTAATATCCTCTTCCGGTGACCACGCAGCTTGATTTCGCGCGGGTGCCCTTCGCCGCCGATCTCGCGGGCCACGGGGACAGGCCCGCCATTCTTACCGACAGTTTCACCCTCAGCTACCGGGAACTCGCCGACAGGGTTGATGCACTCGCGCTCCGGCTAGGCACGCAGCGCCGCCTGGTGGCACTGGCGGCGGCGAACGACGTCGACTCCCTGGTGGCCTACCTCGCTGCCCTGGTTGGCGGCCACCCGCTGATCCTGCTTCCGGAGGACAAGCCGGCGGCGCTTGAGTCCCTGGTGGCCGCGTACGACCCCGACGTCGTGCTGCGTTCCGCCAACGGACAGACGCTGCTCGAGGAGCGCAGGGCGGGCACCCGGCACGAACTCCATCCGGATCTGGCGCTTCTGCTCAGCACCTCCGGCTCCACCGGGTCGCCGAAGCTGGTGCGCCTGTCCGCCTCCAACCTGCAGGCCAATGCCGAGTCGATTGCCGAGTACCTGAACATCGGCCCGGCAGACCGCGCCGCAACCACCCTGCCGATGTCCTACTGCTACGGGCTGTCCGTGATCAACAGCCACCTGCTCCGGGGTGCGGGCCTGGTGCTGACCGACCTGTCCGTTGTTGATCCGTGCTTCTGGGAGCTTTTCCGCACCGGCGGGGCAACGTCGTTTGCCGCGGTGCCCTACACCTTCGAACTGCTGGAACGCGTGGGCTTTGCCGGGATGGACCTGCCTGGCCTGCGGTATGTCACCCAGGCCGGCGGCCGGCTCGCCCCCGAACGCGTGCAGGGCTACGCCGAACTCGGCCGCCGAAAGGGCTGGGAACTGTTCGTCATGTACGGCCAGACAGAGGCCACCGCCCGGATGGCCTACCTTCCGCCCGGGCTGGCCGTCGAGCACCCCGGTGCCATCGGCATCCCGGTGCCGGGCGGCGCCTTCCGCATCGAGCCCGTGCCCGGCCTCGAGCACGGCGAACTCGTCTACACCGGGCCCAATGTCATGCTCGGCTATGCGGAGACGCCGGAGGATCTCGGCGCCGGCCGCACGGTCCACGAACTCCGCACCGGGGATCTGGCCAGGCAGCACCCGTCCGGCGTCTACGAAGTGGTGGGGCGGCGCAGCCGGTTCGTCAAGATCGTGGGGCTCCGGGTTGACCTCGGCCAGGTGGAGCGCATCCTGGCCGACCTCGGCATTGAAGCGGCGAGCGCGGGCACGGACCAGGGCCTCGTCGTCGCGGTCGAGGGCAGCCACGACACCCAGCTGCTGGCCAAGGTCCTCGCGCAGGGCATCGGGCTGCCCCGTGCGGCCCTGCAGCTGCACGCCGTCGAGCATCTCCCCCGCCTGGGCACCGGCAAAGTGGACTACCAGGCGGTCCTGGCGCTGTCAGAACCTGCGCTTTCGGAACCTGCGCCCTCAAAACCCGGTCCGTACCCCGCTGCCGGCCCCGACGACGTGCGGCGGGTCTTCCGCGACACGCTGGAGCGCGCGGACATCGGCGACGGCGACACATTCGTTTCGCTCGGCGGTGATTCGCTGTCCTACGTGGCGACGTCCGTCCGCCTGGAGCAGCTGCTGGGTCACCTTCCGCCCGACTGGCATGTGACGCCGGTCCGCGACCTGGAGCAGCACGCGGGGAAAAAGCAAGCCAGGAAGATGCGTCGGTTCTTTGCCCCGCTCGAAACCAGCATCGTGCTCAGGGCCGTGGCCATCGTGCTCATCGTCAGCACGCACGTGGGGCTGATGAAATGGCCGGGAATGGCGCACGTCCTCATGGCGGTGGCCGGGTACAACTTCGCCCGGTTCCAGCTCAGCGGGGACCGGCTTCCGCGGTTCAGGCGCCAACTCACCAGCCTGGCTCGGGTGGCGGTGCCCAGCATGGCCTTCATCGGGGTCGCCTACCTGATCACGGACCGGTACACCCTGGCCAACGTCCTGCTCCTGAACTCCGTGGTCGGTCCTGAAGCTGTGACTACGCAGTGGCATTTCTGGTTCATCGAGGTGCTGGTCTACATCCTCCTGGGCATGTCGGCCCTGCTGGCGATCCCTTGGGTGCACCGGGCGGAGCGGCGGTTCCCGCTGCTCTTGCCGCTTGCCGTCACCGGCCTCGCACTGCTCTCGCGCTATGACATCGTTGATCCCGGCATCCCCCACCCGTCGCCAACACTGTGGCTGTTTGCCCTGGGGTGGGCCATTGCCCGGACCCGGACGTGGGTGCAGCGGTGCGCGGTATCGGTCCTCGCGATGCTCACGGTTCCCGGATGCTTCTTCGGGGACACCCACCGCGAGCTGACGCTTGTTGCCGGAATCCTGCTGCTCACGTGGCTGCCCACCATTCCCGTGCCCAAGGGGCTGCAGCGGCTGGCGGTCCTGCTGGCCAGCGCTTCCCTCTACGCGTACCTCGTGCACTGGCTGGTCTACCCGCTGCTGGATGCAACCAGCCCGGCATTGGCTGTGGCAGCGTCCCTGGCGGCCGGTGTGGCCTACTGGGCGCTGTGTACGCGTGTCATGGGGGCGCTGAGCCGGAGTGGCTGGGCCAACCTCCGCCTCCGGTTCAGGCGGTCCAAGGCGCACACCTCCTGAACCAGACGACCTGGGCTTAGACGGCCTGGAGGTCGCGGGATGCCACGGCGGAGACAAGCATGGAGCCCGCAGCCGTGACGGGGTCAATGACGGGAATTCCCAGCCTGCGCCGCAGGACGTCCGCCATGCCGATGCTCGTCAGTCCGGTAGTCGCCTCGAGGATGACATCCGCTCCGGCGTCCACCAGCATGTGGGCGGCGGCGAGCGCGTCGAAAATGCCAGTTGGCATGAGGAAGCCGTCCGGCGTTTCCACACTCTCGGGGCCATCGATCAGGAGCATACGCTCGCCGAGGGCATCGGAAATGGGCCCCGGCACGGAGTGCTTGAGGCCCAGGACACCCACCCGGCCGCCGAAGGCGAAGGCGGCCGCAGCCGCTGCGGAGCCGGCACCGATCACGGGGATGTCCAGCAGGGCACGTGCCTCCGGCAGACCGGGATCGGCGGCGCAGCTGATGACCAGCGCATCGACGTCCGGAGCCAACTCCAGCGCGAGTTCCACCACCTTGGGTACGGCGCGCTGCAGCGAGTCAGCGTCGTGGACGCCGGAGGGCTGGTCCTGGATGCAGCGCGTTGTGACATCGAAGCCGAAGGTCTCGCGGAGCAGCCTTCCGTGTGAGTTGAGCAGGCGCCGGTCGGTGGTGGTCAAAGCCCTGATGATTCCTACGCGCATGGTGCGTTCCTTCCCCCGTGCGGTTCTTGTGATGCCACACTAGCCAGCCGAGGTTTCACGCGGTTTGCCGGAAAATGACCATCGGAAACATGCCCGCCTCACCAGCGCACCACCCGGGGCGCGAACGCACACTTAAGCCCCGCCGGCCGCGGCCACCCCCGCGCGAACTGGCAGGTGATGCCTTCAAACGCGCGCTGTGAAGGCGTCCGCTGCCAGTTCGCGCGCCAGGGATGAGGCTTAAGTGTTCGTTCGGGCTGCGGGAACGGGTCAGAGCTGCCGGACGCGCAGTAGTTCCGGGGCGACGTCGGTATTCGGGCCGACGTACCCCTCGGCTCCCTTGTGGGTGGCCCGCACGGCGTGTGCGACGACGGCACCCAGCCCGCCGTCGTCGGGATCTGCTTTGTCCAGCACCACCTGCCGGACGCCGCGCTGCTCTGCGGCGCCAGTACCGCGCGCGAGGATCTCCTCGATGCCCCGCCGGGCCAGGTCCAGCTCGCCGTTCTCGGCAAGCACCGGCTCCAGGAAGTCGACCAGCGAGCGCACCACATCCTCGGCGGGCACCGGCCGGAAGCTGCCGAAGTCGAGCAGTTCACCGCGCAGGCCGAAGTTGCTGGCCTGCCAGGCGGCCATCCGCAGCAGCACGGTCGGCACGGGCGTGGGCTCCACACCTTCACGCCATTCCCGGCATGCCGATTCCACGAGCGCCCGGACCAGGACGGCGATCAGCGCGGCGTCCTCGGCGCGGAGACAGACGTCCGCCACCCGCACTTCCACGGTGGGATGGTTCCGGGAGAGCCGTGCGTCGAAGTAGATCATGCCCTCGTCCAGCACCACGCCGCTGTCCAGCAGCCGGGTCACCACACGGCGGTAGGAGGACAGACTGCCGTAAATGGCAGACGGGCCCGACGACGGCCAGCGGTTCCATGCCTGCGTCCGGTAGCTCTCGAACCCGGTTTGCACGCCGTTCCAGAACGGCGAGTTGGCGCTGAGCGCGATCAGGACCGCCAGTTTGTCCCGGATTCTGTCCAGCACGGCCACGCCTTCGTCCGGGGATTCGATGAAGGTGTGGACGTGGAAGCCGCAGGTCAGCTGTTCCTGGGCGGTCAGGCCGAAACGTTCCAGCATCCTGGCGTAGCGCGGATCCGGCGTCGTGTGGCTGGAGAGGGCCAGCGGTGACGTGGCCAAGGCGGCAATCCGCGCCCCGTGCGCCTGTGCGGCGCCGTCCGCCAATGCCCTGCCGGCACGGATCTGTCGCAGCAGTTCGGCATGGTCCAGGCACGGCCGCGTCTGGGTCTCGATCTGTTCAAGCTTGAGTTCGGCGCTCAAGCCCATTTCGTCGTCGCACTGGGTTTCGGCCTTTTTCTTCACCAGCCGGGGCTTGCCCGGGGCGTCATCGGCGGCGAGTTTGCGGCCCGCCAGCAGGGCATCGGCGAGCGCCAGCGGTTCCCCGCTGTCCGGATCAACGATCAGGAGCTCTTCCTCCACGCCAAAAGTCCGCATGCCTACATTGTGCGCCAGCACCGCGAAAACGTCCCCGACATGACGAAGCGCGAACGGGCACTTGTGGCCCCTGGCCGGCCAGTCAATGGGGCTTAAGTGCTCGTTCGCGCATCGTTGATGGGCTTAAGTGTCCGTTCGCGCGAGAAGCGGGGTCAGTCCTGGAAGTACTCGATCTTGGCGCCGATGGTGTTGAGCCGCTCGGCGAGGTCCTCGTAACCGCGCTCAATAACGTAGATGTTGCGCAGCTCGGACACGCCGCGGGCCGCGAGCATGGCCAGCAGCAGGCAGGCAGCCGGACGCAGCGCGGGCGGGCAGCCCACCTCCGCGGCACGCCACCGGGTAGGGCCGTTGACGTAGATCCGGTGCGGGTCCAGCAGCTGCACCCGCGCGCCCAGCTTGTTCAGCTCCGTCAGGTAGATCGCGCGGTTCTCGTAGACCCAGTCGTGGATCATGGTCTGGCCCTCGGCGTTGCCGGCGATCACCGCGAAGAACGGCAGGTTGTCGATGTTCAGCCCGGGGAACGGCATCGGGTGGATCTTGTCCTCGGGCGCACGCAGTTCGGAGGGTTTGGTGGTCACGTCCACCAGCCGGGTGCGCCCGTTGCGGGCCATGTACTCGCCGGAGACCTCCAGCTGCTGGCCCATCTGCTCCAGCGTGGCCAGCTCGATTTCCATGAATTCGATGGGAACACGGCGGATGGTCACCTCGGAGTTGGTGACGACGCCGGCGGTGATCAGGCTCATCGCCTCAATGGGGTCTTCCGAGGGGAAGTACTCGATGTCGACGTCGATGGTCGGCTTGCCGGTGATCTTCAGCGTGGTGGTCCCGACGCCGTCGATCTCCACTCCCAGCCGCTGCAGGTAGAAGCAGAGGTCCTGGACCATGTAGTTGGGGCTGGCGTTGCGGATGACCGTGGTGCCGCAGCGGTGGGCAGCCGCCATGATGGCGTTTTCAGTCACGGTGTCACCGCGTTCGGTCAGCACGAAGGAGCGGTCGAGATCGTCGGTCGGGGGTGCCTGCACGGAGTAGAAGCCCGAGCTGGCCTCCACGGAGAGACCGAACTGGCGGAGTGCCTGCATGTGCGGCTCCACGGTGCGGATGCCCAGATCGCAGCCGCCGGCGTAGGGCAGCCGGTATTCATCCGCCTCATCAAGCAGCGGGCCCAGGAGCATGATGACGCTGCGGGTCCGGCGCGCGGCCTCGACGTCCATGGACGCCAGGTCAAGGTCCGCGGGGCGGCGCAGGCGGAGGTCGTTGTCGTTGAGCCAGGTGCATTCGACGCCGATGCTGCTCAGGACCTCGACGATGCGGTTAACTTCCTCGATGCGGGCCAGCCGGCGCAGCGTCGTGGTGCCGCGGTTGATGAGGCTGGCGCACAGCAGGGCGACCCCGGCGTTCTTGCTGGTGTTGACGTCAACGGAGCCCGAAAGCGTCCGACCGCCTTCCACGCGGAGGTGTGTCATCTGTGGTTTGCCGAGCTGGACGATGCTGCGGCCGAAGATCGTCTCCAGGCGCTGGATCATTTTCAGGCTCAGGTTCTGCTTGCCCTGTTCCATGCGCGCCACGGCGCTCTGGCTGGTGCCAAGTTCCGCGGCCAGCTGGCCCTGGGTCCACCCCTTCTGGCCGCGGGCGTCGCGGAGCAGCAGGCCAACGTGTTCAGCGGTCTGTTGAGTCATGGACAAAAATATATCAGGTATGAGTTATTTAGTCGCCATAGATGGGGATATCTCCCGGGGAGGGTCGTTGATATACCCGTTACATGCATAAACTTACGGTAACGGTCCGGAGGGGTGTGACAGAATCCGTGGAGGCGCCCCACGGCCTCGTCAAGCGTCCTGCGCCCGCCTTGACCTCGGCGCGTATCCGGGAGCAAGCTAGCGGTACCTGCTGCGGCCATAAGGGAACGGGAGGCCGCCGTGTCCATTTTCAGCTCCGCTGTGCTGACCAGGAGGCGCCCGGCCGGGCGCCGGGCTTCAGCGCTGCTGTCGTTCATGATCGCCACCGCCGTGGGTTTTGTTCCGGGACCGCGGCTCGACGACGGCGCGCCGCCGGCCCCCGAATCGACCGTCACCGAGGCCTCGCCCCGGGCTTCCGCCGCTCCCACGGGCGACGCGCAGGCGCAACCGCCCGCGTCCCGGCCATCCCCGCAGCCGGCACGGTCCGCTTCCGCCCTGCCTGGCGACGAAGCCCCTGGCGACGCCGAAACAGGCAACGAAACCCTGCTGGGCAACGACGTCTCCTGGCCGCAGTGCAGCGGCGACCTGCCTGAGGGCCCTGCGTTCGCGATTGTCGGGGTCAACAACGGTCTGGCGAACACTACCAACCCGTGCCTCCACCAGCAGCTTGACTGGGCGGATGACTCGGCCGGCGGGACCGGCCAGCCGCGGTTGGCGCTCTACGTGAACACGGCCAACCCGGGGCTGCGCGGCTCCTGGTGGCCGACGAACAACGAGTACGGCGGCGAAGTCGTGGCCAACCCGTACGGCACCTGCCAGGGGCAGGACGACGCGGCATGTGCCTACATGTACGGGTACGCCAAGGCCTTCGACGACGCCTACCTCCGCACCATTTCCGAGCCCGGGACGTACCTCTGGTGGCTGGACGTGGAGACGGGCAACAGCTGGTCAGGCGACAGGAACGCGAACCGGGCGGACCTCGAAGGCATGGCCGACTTTTTCCACAGCATCGGCGCCAGGGTGGGCATCTACTCCTCTGCCCGGCAGTGGGGGCAGATCGTGGGCGAAGTGGGATCGGCCAGCAGCCTCTACTCCCTGCCAAGCTGGCTAGCCGGGGCGCGCACCGCCGGCGGGGCCGCCAGCATGTGTTCTGCGGCGCCCCTCACCGCCGGTGGCAGGGTGGTCCTCACCCAGTTCGTGGCCGACGGCTTCGACCACGACCACTCCTGCATCTGAGGCCGGCCGGGAACATTAGATCCGGAACATTGGACCCGCGCACATTAGACTCGGCGCCATGAATCACACCTGCAGTGTCCGCCAGGCCGCACCCGAAGACGCTGAGGCCCTGGCTCGGCTCCACCTGGAATGCTGGCGCGAAACGTATGCCCGCCTGCTTTCACCGGGCTTTATGGCCAGGCAGGGCGTGAAAGGGCGGCTGGCCATGTGGCGGCAACTCCTGGCCGGACCGCACGCGGGCCGCCATTACGTAGCGGTCGACGGCGGGACGCTGGTGGGGTTTGCCGGTTCATTTCCGCCCGAGGACGGGGTGCGGGAGCAGACCGAACTCTGGGGCATCTATCTCCTCGCCTCCCACCATGGCAGGGGCCTGGGCCAGGAACTGCTCGATGCCGCGATCGGGAAGGAAACGGCCGCGCTGTGGGTGGCCGAGGACAACCCGCGCGCCCAGGCCTTCTACCGGCGCAACGGCTTCGTCTTCACCGGGGCCAGGGACACGATCGAGGAATGGGAAGGGCTGCCCGAGGTCCGGATGGCGCGGCCTGCGGGCTAGGAGCCCTCAAGCCACACCATGTTCCACGTACCGGCCCACAGCGCGGCGGCCACCGCACCGACGGCAATCAGCACTCCGCCGAGCACCACCCAGACGTCCAGCACACTGAAGGTGGACACGCGCGCCCAGGTCCGGCTGGCCCCGCCGAATCCGCGGGCCTCCATGGTCACGGCAAGCCGGGTGGCGCGTCGGATGGCCTGGACCAGGAGACCGAAGCTCTGCCCGAGGGTGGCCCGCATCCGCTGCCACGGGTTGCCGCGCGATCCGACGCCGCGGGCGCGCCGGGCCATGCCGATGGTCTGCCATTCCTCGGCCATCAGCCCGACCAGCCGCATCGCGGCCAGGGTCCCCAACACAAAACGATGCGGAAGCCGCGCCTTCTGGGCGAGGGCGTCCGCCAGGTCCGTGGGATCGGTGCAGCTCATCAGCAGCACCGCAGGCAGGGCGATGGCCAGGCCCCGCAGCAGAAAACCCAGCCCCAGCTGAAGGGAACCGTCGCTCATGGACCAAAGTCCGACGTCGAGCAGTATCCTTCCGCTGTCCGGCGCCAGGATGGAGGTGCTCCAGCCGCCCACAGCGGCAGCCAGGATCAGCGGCCACCCGCGCTGCCACAGCAGCGAAAACGTCAACCCGGCCAGCGGAAAGACCAGCAGCTCGCACGCGAGCGCCACCGAGGCGGACATCCAGTCGATGGACAGCGCCAGCACCAGGGTGATCAGGAAGACCGCGGCGAATTTGGCCAGTGGATTGGCGCGTGTCAGCACTGCCCGGTTTCCGGTGAGTGTCAGTGCTTCCCTCATGTCGCAGCCTGTTCTGACGTTGGTTCGGCTTCTGAAGTGGGCACAATGAGCCCGGGCTCCACTGGTCTCGGCTCGGGCCGTCCGCCGGAGCCCAGCCGCAGCTCGGTGCCGCCGAGCACATGCGTGAACTCCTCGTCGTGCGTGACGGACACGACCGCCGTGCCGGCGTCGAGCAGCTCAGAAAGGAACGAGGCAAGCTCCGCCCAGGTGTTGGCATCCTGGCCGAAGGTTGGCTCGTCCAGGACCAGCACCTGCGGGTGGGCGGCCAGGACAGTGGCCACGGACAGCCGGCGTTTCTCCCCGCCGGACAGCGTGTACGGGTTGGCGTCCACGAGATGCGTGAGGCGAAGGCGCTCCAGCAGCTCGTCAACGCGGTCCTCGCCGCGGCCCAGATGGCGCGGCCCGAACTGCAGCTCGTCCAGGACGCGGCCGGTGACGAACTGGTGCTCGGGTTCCTGGAACACCGTGCCGATCCGGGCGATCAGCTGCTCGGCCCTCCACTTGAAAGGGTCAATTCCGGCTCCGCCACTCAACTCAACAGTCGCGGAGACCTTGCCGTCCACCGGAGGCAGCAGCCCGGCGAGCGTCAGCGCAAAGGTGGACTTGCCGGCGCCGTTGGGACCCGTGACGGTCAGCGCCTCCCCCGCCCGGACCTGCGCCGTGACGTCCCGCAGTACGGGCTCGGGCGGTACGGAGCGGAAGCCGCGGCGCCGGGGCCGTTCCCGCGACACCGCGAGCTTTTCGGCGGCGAGCAGCAGCTGGCCGCCGTCAATGCCAGGGACAGCCAGGCGGCGCCGGGTTTCGGGGACGTAGCCCGGGACCCAGACGCCGGCGGCGGTAAGCATCCCGCGGGCCTGCTCGAGGACCTCGTCCGGCGTCCCGTCGATCAGCACCGCACCGTTCGCTGCGGACCCCGGCTGCAGGACCACGATGCGGTCCACCAGATCTTTCCAGGCCGCGACCCGGTGCTCCACCACCACCAGGGTGGCCCCGGTCTTGTCGAGGCAGCGGCCCACGGCGTCCCGGACCTCCAGGACGCCGGCCGGGTCGAGGTTCGCGGTCGGCTCGTCCAGCAGGATGAGCCCCGGACGCATCGCCAGGATGCCGGCGAGCGCCAGGCGCTGCTTCTGGCCGCCGGACAGGGCCGACGTCGGGTGGTTCAGCGGCAGGTGCGACAGTCCGACGTCGTCCAACGCCTCGTGCACGCGGCGCCAGATCTCGTCGCGGGGCACGGAGAGGTTCTCGGCGCCGAAGGCGACGTCGTCGCCCAGGCGGGAGAGCACCACCTGGGTTTCCGGGTCCTGCTGCATGAGTCCGGCACGGCCCCGTTGCGCGCGCGGCGGCGCACCGTCGATGAGCAGCTCGCCGCTCTCATCCGGGTCGTCGCGGTCCGCTGCCCCGGTGTCAAGGGTCCCGGCGTCCAGGGTCCCGTGCACGGTACTGCTGCCCGCGTCGCTGTCCCCCAGCACGCCGGCCAGGGCGTGGAGCAGCGTGGACTTGCCTGCCCCGGAAGGGCCCAGCAGCAGGACGCGTTCGCCGGGGCGGATGTCCAGGTCCAGGGCGTGGACGGCAGGCTTGGTGCGGCCGGCGTGGCGCCAGCCCCACCCGCGGGCGTGTACCGCGGCGGGGCGGACCGCGCCGTCGTGTTGTCCGGGCATTAGGAGAAGACGGGCTCCGTGGCTGCCTTGCGGGAGGCGAAGGAGCTCAGCACGCCGGTCCTGGCCAGGCCCCGGGTGGCGATCCAGGACAGGGCACCGGCGATGACTGCGCCAGAGATGGCGCAGAACACGATGTACGCGAACTTGTCTCCTGCGGCGTAGGCGATGTTCCAGCCCCACGGTGCGAAGGAGTCGTTGAGGCCGCAGAACAGCCCGGCACCGGCGCCTGCCAGCAGCGATGCGGGGAGGTTGAACTTCCGGTACACCAGGGCGGCGAACACGAGCTCCGCGCCCAGGCCCTGCAGGACGCCGGAGATCAGCACCGTGGTGCCGTACTGCGAGCCCATGAGAAGTTCACCCGTGGCTGCCACCGTTTCGCAGAACAGGGCCGCGCCGGGCTTGCGGATAATGAGCATGCCCAGGACCGCCGGAATCATCCAGCCGCCGGCGTACAGGCCGGTCAGCGGCGGGTAGACGGCGTTGATGGGGGTGGAGATGAGGTTGGCCCCCTGGGACCAGGCCCAGAAGATCACGCCGCCGGCAACGGCGATCAGTGCTGCCACGACGATGTCGGCCACGCGCCAGTTGTAACTGGTTTTCTTGATTGCTGCAGTTGTCATGATGGTCCTCCTGAGGAACAGGAGGGGAAAGCGTTCCCCCGGCTGCCGGTGGCTGGGCCACCTGCTGCCGGGCACTTTGAGAACTCGACTCCCTTACGCCGGTACTAGCCGGATCAGGTTCGAGGGTCTGCGGCGGTCCGCACTCTCAGCGCCCATCCGCGGTTGCGCTGGCAGTTGCCTTTGCATCCCGACGGCGGCGCTCCCCTGTCGTGATAAATCTGCCCTTGTGGGCCGGTCCAGTTTACACCTCGGCGGTCCCGGAATCCCGGGGCCGTTGTCACAATGCCGGAGTTTTCCTGCGCCGTCGGGACAGCTGTCCGGAGTACATTGGGGCCATGACGCTACAGGACTCCGGCAGCACTGCCCTGCCCGCCTTTGACCCCGATGCCTCCGAGGAACAGCCGGCGGGATCCCTGGAAGCCCTGATCGGTCAGATCGAGGGTGAAATCGCCGAACTGCAGTTCCCGAGGTTCAGCAAGGACGATGCACTGGCGCTAGGCCTGGAACTGGTGGAACGCGGCAAGGAGGACAACCTGCCCATTGCCATCGACATCACCAAAGGCGAACAGGTCCTCTTCCACGTTGCGCTCGAGGGAGCCACTCCGGACAACGAGGGCTGGGTGCGGGCCAAGCAGCGGACTGCCGTGCGCTATGAGGAGCCCTCACTGCTGGTGGGCCTGCGCGGCAGGGCCGGCGGGGGACGGATCGAGGACAACGCCTGGTTCGACCAGTCCATTTACGCTGCCCACGGCGGAGCCTTCCCGATCTATGTGCGGGACGTGGGAGCGGTGGCCGTGGTCACGGTGTCCGGGCTGCCGCAGAAGGCGGACCACGACCTTGTGGTGCAGGCGTTGCGGGAAATCCACCGGGCCATGCGGCTAGGCTAGCGCTTCATGCGGATAGGGTAGGAAAAGACCAGTGTTCATCACGCGAGGAGTTCCGCAATGAGTTTCTTCATCAAGCTGCTTGGCACCGGCATCAGCCTGCTGGCAGGGTTCGCCGGCACCAAGGCCGTCGATACCATCTGGGAAAAGGTCACGGGCCGGAAGCCCCCCAAGGGCGACAAGGACGATGTCCCCACCACGCTGCGCACAGCCCTGACGTTCGCCCTCGTCTCCGCTTCCGTGAGCGCAGTGATCCAGGTGCTGGCCAACCGCGGCACCCAGCGGGCCATCACCCGCTTCGCCAAGACGCAGGACATCGTCTAATACCGGGCTTCATCCCGGCCCTTCAGCCCCCCAACATAGGGTGAGTCTGTTTCGGCCGGTTCGGCATTCTGCCGGGTTTCTCCAAGCCCGGCATGCCAATCTGCACATATTCTGAACCCGGCAGTGCTGATGACCTCGGCCGGGCTCAAAACAGCCGGACCCGGCACCGCAGACCTGCGGTGCCGGGTCCGGTCACATCCCGCCGTCGTTCTCCTCCGAGTCCCGGGCCGCCTTGGCGGCCTTCACCACCACGGCCTCCAGCTCATCTGTGCTGAGCAGCTCCTTGTGGAGGTGCTTGGTGCGGTAGCCGGCGCGGCCCACCATGTGGGCCGAGACCGGCACGGTGAGCAGCTGGAAGATCCAGGCCACGAGCAGAACCGGCCACACCCACCAGGTGCGCAACTGCAGCCCCACCGCCGCCAGCAGCAGGAACAGTCCGAGCACCTGGGGCTTGGTGGCGGCGTGCATGCGGCTCATCAGGTCCGGGAAGCGCAGCAGGCCGATGGCGGCGGCGAGGGACATCAGAGCGCCCACCACCATGAAGACGGCCGACACAGCATCGATCAGGGTATCCACGGCGTTCGGTTCAGGGCTCATTGGGCTGCTCCCGCCTGTCGGCCACGAAGCGTGCCACCGTCACTGAGCCGATGAATCCGATAACGGACACGGCCACCACCAGCATCAGGTTGTTCAGGTGCCGGTTCACTGCCATGTCGATGCACAGCGCGGCCCCGAGGATGGCAAGCAGCACGTCGGCCGCGAGGACCCGGTCCAGCAGGGACGGCCCGCGGGCGATGCGGATGATCGCACCCGCGGCGGCGAGGGCCAGCGCAACAGCCGTGACGGTGAGGACCAGCTCCATCATGCGCCAACCTCCTGCTTCAGGGCGGCAAGCTCTTCCTTCGTTCCCATGATCCGGATGAGCCCCGCCTCGGTGTCCCGGACTTCCTTACGCAGTTTGAGGACGTCTTCCCCGTTCCGCACGTTGAGCCCGTGGATGTAGAGCGTGGAGGTGGACCTGTCCACCTCCACAACCAGTGACCCCGGGATCAGGGAGATCACGTGGCCGGTTGCCGTCACCATCAGGTCCGAATGGCTGCGCAGCGGAACGGCCACGACGGCGTTGGTCACCTTGGGCCCCTGGGCCACCGCCAGGTAGAACACCTGGCAGCTGGCAGCCACCACCCTGCCGAGGAACACCACCGCGAACGGTACGGCCTTCAGCACGTTGAAGCGGCCGCTCAGCTCCACCGGCGGCAGGTAGAACAGGCGCGCCACCGCAACCGCCAGCAGGGCGCCTAAGAGCAGGTTGCCGGGACTGAAGTCCTGCCAGAGCGCTCCCCAGACGATGACCAGCCAGACCAGCAGCGGCAGTTCCTGCCGCAGGGACACCCTTTGCCGGCTCACTTTCCGCCTCCGCTCAGCGCCAGGGCCGGGACGGACGCGCCGTCACCGAGCACCGCCTGGATGTAGGCGGACCTGTCCAGCATGGCCGCGGCGGACTGGTCCGCCACCTGGAAGAGGGGTCCGGCGAACACGGTGAGCGCGACACCCAGGACCACCAGGCCCAGCGTGGACCCGACCATGGTCCGGGGCAGGAGGCGCACCGCCGTCGTGCCGCTTTCCGGGGCGGGGACCGCCAGGAGTACCGGGTCGGGGTGCTCCGCGTCCTCGGCCTTGCGCCAGAAGGCACGGTTCCACACCCGGGCGACGGCCAGGAGGGTCAGGAGGCTTGTCAGCACGCCGCCGATCACCAGGGCGTACGCCAGCGGGGTTCCCAGCCCGATGCCGGCCTGGATCAGGCCGAGCTTGCCCAGGAAGCCCGAGAACGGCGGGATGCCGGCCAAATTCATGGCGGGAACAAAGAACAGCAGCGCCAGCAGCGGCGACAGCTTAGCCAGCCCGGCGAGCCGGTCCACCGAGGAGCTGCCGCCGCGGCGCTCAATCAGCCCGGTGACCAGGAAGAGGCTGGTCTGGATGGTGATGTGGTGTGCCACGTAGAACACGGCAGCCGCGAGGCCGGCCACGGAGGACATCGCCAGGCCGAACACCATGTAGCCGATGTGGCTGACCAGGGTGAAGGACAGCAGACGCTTGATGTCGCTTTGGGCGAGGGCACCCAGGATGCCGACGACCATGGTCAGCAGCGCCACCACCATCAGCGGCGTGTTGAGGCTGTCGCCGGGGAACAGCAGGGTTTCCGTGCGGACCATGGCGTAGACGCCCACTTTGGTCAGCAGGCCGGCGAACACGGCCGTGACCGGGGCCGGGGCGGTGGGGTACGAGTCCGGAAGCCAGAAGGACAAGGGGAAAACGGCGGCCTTGATGCCGAAGGCCACCAGCAGCATGACGTGCAGGAGGGTCCTGGTTCCCTGGTCCAGTTCCGACAGCTTGATGGCCAGGTCCGCCATGTTGATGGTGCCGGTCGCGCCGTAGACCATCGCGATGGCGATCAGGAACAGCACCGACGACACCACCGAGACCACCACGTAGGTGACGCCCGCACGGATGCGCGGACCTGTGCCGCCAAGGGTCATCAGCACATAGCTTGCCGTCAGCAGGATCTCGAAGCCGACGTAGAGGTTGAACAGGTCCCCGGAGAGGAACGCGTTGGAGACCCCGGCCACGAGGATCAGGTAGGTCGGGTGGAAGATCGACACGGGGGCGTCCTGGTCGCCGTCGGCCATGCCCTGGCCGGTGGCATACACGAGGACGGCGAGGCTCACCGCGGAGGACACCACGAGCATCAGCGATGAGAACTGGTCCACCACCAGGACGATCCCCCACGGCGGCACCCAGCCGCCGATGTTCACCGCCGCGGTGCCCCCGTTCCAGACGGATGCCAGGAGCAGGCACTCCAGCAGCAGGGTGAGCGAGAGCAGACTGATGCTGACGGCGCGCTGGGCGCGGGAGTGCCGGATCAGCACGAACGTCAGCGCCGCTCCCAGGATGGGAAGTACGACGGCGAGCGGGGCCAGGCTTGCGAGGTTCACTTCGCCCCTCCATCCGTGTCTGTGTCTGTGTCCGCGCCGGTGACGTTGGCGGATCCCGGCTTTTCTTCCAGCGCCGCGTGCTCTGCCAGAAGGGTCCGGCCGCCCGCTTCGACAGTCGCCGTCGGCTCTGCCGCGGCGGAACCGTCCGGTCCGCGCATGGGCAACGGGAACTCTGAGGTTTCCACGGGGATGACGGCGTCGTCCTCCGCGTCGAAGCTGGGGGTTTCGGCCACGCGGCGGTCCTCGATGTCGTCCTGGATGTCGTCCTGGCGGGCAAGCACCCAGGTCCGGTAGATGATGCCCAGCATGAACGCGGTCACCGCGAAGGAAATGACGATGGACGTCAGGATCAGTGCTTGCGGCAAGGGGTCGTTGTAGGATGCGGGGTCCGTGTCCTTGCTGAAGAAGGGTGCCAGCCCGGCGTAGCCGCCGGTGGCGAGGATCAGCAGGTTGGTGGCGTTGGCCAGCAGCATCAGCCCCAGCAGCACACGGGTGAGGCTGCGTTCCAGGATCAGGTAGATGCCGCAGGCGTAGAGCGCACCCATGACGGTGAGCAGCGTCAGATTAACGGTCATGGGGTGCCGCCTCGGGTTGATCCGGCCGGGATACCCGAGGGCACCGGTTCGCTGCCCTCGTCGCCGTCCGGTCCGTCCTGCTGCAGGGGGCGCTCTTCAAAGTGCTCGTCGATTTCGGCGCCAAGGCTGCGGAGCACGTCCAGCACCAGGCCGACGACGACAATGTAGACACCGGTGTCGAAGATGGTGGAGGTGACGAACTTGATGTCGCCAAAGACCGGCAGCCAGAACTCGATGATGGCGCTCTGGAACACCTGGCCGCCCAGCAAAACGGGCGCGGCGCCGGACAGCGAGGCCGTGGCAAGGCCGATCCCGAGCAGGGTGCCGGCGCTGATGGGGGTGGCTTCCCGCAGTTCGAAGCGGCCGCCCGCAAGGTAGCGCAGGGTGAGGGCCAGCCCGGCCATGAGGCCACCGGCGAAGCCGCCGCCGGGGAGATTGTGGCCGGCGAGCAGCAGGTAGAGCGAGAAGATGATCATCGAGTGGAAGACCAGCCGGGTGACCACTTCGAAGATGATGGAGCGGCGCTCCGGTGCCAGGGTGCGCCCGGCAACGAGCCACGGGTCCCGGGTGGCCGCGGCAAACTTGCGGGTCAGCGCCAGCGCGGCGCCATCCCTCGACGATTTGTCCACGCCGTGGCGGCGGCCCACCGTGCCTTCGGCCACGGCGGACGCCGTGCGCAGCCGGTCCCCGCGGCCCCGGACGAAGATGAGGCTTGCCACGCCGGTCGCGGCCAGCGCCAGCACGGAGATCTCACCGAAGGTGTCCCACGCACGGATGTCCACTAGGGTGACGTTGACGACGTTGAGCCCGCCGCCGCCCTCGTATGCCAGCTTGGGGAACTCGAGGGAGACGGGCGTGGCGATGCGGGCGCCCATGGCGTGGATCGCGGCGAAGATCATGGTGGCGCCGAAGGACAGGCCGATGATCACGCGGACCACCCGGTACTTGCCCCTGGTGCGGTCCCGCAGCTCTGCCGGGAGGCTGCGCATGGCCAGTACGAACGCCACCAGGATGATGGTCTCCACGAGCATCTGCGTCAGGGCCAGGTCGGGGGCGCCCTGCAGCGCGAACATCAGCGCGATGCCGTAGCCGGTGACGGACACCATGAGCACGGCAAGGAAGCGCTTGTTGGCCCGGACGGCGGCGAGTGCCCCGATCACGATCCCGGCTCCCGCCACCAGCTGCAGGGGCGAGTTGGGGTCGACGAAATAGAGCCCTTCGGGAAGAGGCTTGTTCGCGGCGATCAGGGCGGACAGGGGCAGCACGAAGGCGACGCTGAGGATCACGGCCAGGTAGAAATACAGCGAACCACGCTGCGTGCGTCCGGTGATCCACACGGCGGCGTCATCCAGCGCGCCGATGGTCAGCTGGTAGCCGCGGTCGGCGTCGAACCAGGGCGGAACGGCGCTCTGGATCCTGTCCACCACCGCCCGTCCGTAGAACATGGCCGCACCGGCGGCGAAGGTGATGGCGGTCAGGCCCAGGGCCGGGGTCAGCCCGTGCCACAGCGCGAGGTGCCCTGCGGCACCTTCAGCAGTAGCGGCGTCGTGCGTTCCCTCGGTAAACAGGGCCGCGTAGGGCTGGATCCAGGCATCCACGGGAGCCGGCCACAGGCCGTAAGCGATGGTGAGGACGCTCAGGACGGCAGGAGCCGCCAGGAAGGAGGGCCGGATGGCCTTGAACGGGGTGCGCTCGACGCCCGGTTTCACGGCGAACGCGCCCCACATGAAGCGCGCGCTGTAGGCAAAGGTCAGCACGGAGCCGAGCACCACGCCTGCCAAAGCCACTGCGCCCCAGGGGCCGTAGCCGGGTGCGGCGGCGAAGTGCACGAGCGCCTCGAGCACCGACTCCTTCGCCACGAAGCCGCCCAGCAGCGGGATGCCGGCCATGGAGGCGGCGCCGACGCCGGCCACGATGCCGAGGGCCAGGGCGGAACGGAAAAC
This sequence comes from Arthrobacter globiformis NBRC 12137, assembly GCF_000238915.1. Classification (GTDB taxonomy): domain Bacteria; phylum Actinomycetota; class Actinomycetes; order Actinomycetales; family Micrococcaceae; genus Arthrobacter; species Arthrobacter globiformis. The sequence continues at coordinate 161,035 of NZ_BAEG01000073.1, forward strand.
GCCCGAAAGCTTGCGGATGTCGCGTGTGCCGGACTGGTGGTCGATGATGCCCACCACGAGGAAGAGTGTGGCCTTGAACAGCCCGTGTGCCAGCAGCATGGCGAGCACGGCGAGCGCGGCGTCGGGCTTGCCGAGCCCCACCACCATGGTGATGAAGCCCAACTGGCTCACGGTGCCGTAGGCCAGGATGAGCTTGATGTCCGTCTGGCGCAGTGCCCGGTAGCCGCCCACCAGCATCGTGGCGAGCCCGAGCCCAAGGACCATCGGCAGCCAGTAGGCGGTGTCCGTGAAGCCCGGCGCGAGGCGCGCCACGATGTACACGCCCGCCTTCACCATCGCGGCGGCGTGCAGGTACGCGCTCACGGGTGTTGGTGCGGCCATGGCGCCCGGGAGCCAGAAGTGGAAGGGGACCAGCGCGGATTTGGTGACCGCGCCGATCAGGATGAGGACGACGGCGGCGCCCACGGCTCCCGCCGCCGGTCCGGAGACCAGCCCGGGTGCCTGTTCCAGGATGGCCGAGATCCGGTAGGTGCCGGCGCTGGCGCCGAGCATGATCAGGCCGACGAGCATGGCCAGGCCGCCGGCGGTGGTGACCATGAGGGCCTGCAGCGCGGAGCGGCGGGCAGCAAGCCGTGTCCGTGCGTAGCCGATCAGGAGGTAGGACAGGACCGTGGTGAGTTCCCAGAAGATGAACATCATCAGCAGGTCATCCGCGGTGACCAGCCCGAACATCGCTCCGGCGAATGCCAGCAGCTGCGCGCCGAACCCGCCGAGGTAGCTGTCCTTGTCCTTGAAGTAGCGTGCGCAGTAGACCAGCACCAGGGCGCCCACCCCCAGGACCAGCAAGGACATGACCCATGCCAGGGCGTCCATGCGGAAGGCGAATTCGATGCCGAGACTTGGAATCCACGGGACGGTTTCGGCGAGTGCTCCCGTGCCGTAGACGGCGGCGTGCTGGAACAGGAGCCAGATGAATGAACCGGCAGGCACCGCGGCCAGCGCATAGAACGAGTTGCGGCCGAACTTCCGGAAGACGAACGGCGCCACAGCGGCCACCGCGAAGTGCACGGCAAGGACTGTGATCACTGGTATCTCCGCAAAGTCAGAATTCGGTTGTCAAAAGTTGGAGCAGGCGGTCATTCGTTGGGTTCGGTCCCGACAGTTTATCAAGGGGGCACTGACAGTTTTCCCCGCACTGGCGGGGCGCAGGGCGAGTTTCGCCAGTCTGCGGGAGAGTTTCCGTTGCCTGTTCGCCACGGGCGGATAGCATCGGCCTATGAACTCCGCAGCCGCATCCGAGGCAACGCAGCCGTCGTCGGAACTTGAAGGAGGCCCCCGGGCGTCCAGCAAGGGCCGTGTTCTGGCCTGGGCGGCGTGGGACTGGGGGTCCGCGGCGTTCAACGCGGTCATGACGACGTTCGTCTTCACCGTCTATCTGACCTCCCAGGCGTTCGGCGGCGAAGACCGGGCATCGGCGGTGCTTGGCGGAGCACTGGCCATTGCCGGGGCGGCCATCGCGCTGCTCGCCCCGGTCACCGGCCAGCGGTCCGACACCGGAGGCCGCCGCAAACTCTGGCTGGGAGTGAACACGGCCGCCGTCGCGGTCCTGACGGCACTGTGCTTCTTCGTGTTTCCCCGTCCCGAGTTCCTCCTGCTCGGGGTGTCCCTGATCGCCCTGGCTAACGTGTTCTTCGAGTTTGCGGGCGTCAACTACAACGCCATGCTGGCGCAGATTTCCACGCCCCGGAACATCGGCAAGGTCAGCGGGTTCGGCTGGGGCATGGGCTACCTCGGCGGCATCGTGGCCCTGCTCATCGTGCTCCAGCTCTTCGTGCAGCCGCGCTTCGAGTGGTTCGGCGCCTCCACCCAGGACAGCCTCAACATCCGGCTGGTGGCGGTGTTCTCCGCCCTGTGGTTCTTCATCTTCGCGCTGCCGGTGATGTTCGCGGTCCCTGAGCTGCCCAAGCCGAAACGCGCAGCGAGCCTCGGATTCCTGGCGTCGTACGGGCTGCTGGCGCGCAGGATCAAGGCGATCTACCGGACCAGCCCGCACACCATCTTCTTCCTGCTGGCCAGCGCCATCTTCCGGGACGGACTGGCGGCGGTCTTCACCTTCGGCGGAATCATCGCGGCCGGAACCTTCGGCTTCGCTCTGCCGCAGGTCATCTTCTTCGCCATCTTCGGCAACATCGTGGCGGCCGTGGGCGCGATCATCGGCGGCTTCCTGGACGACAGGGTGGGGCCAAAGGCCGTGATCATCAGCTCCCTCACCGGACTCCTGGTCGCCGGGACGGTGATCCTGGTGCTGGGTAACGACAACCACACGTTCTTCGGCGTGCCGTGGCCGGGTTCCACGACGTTCTGGGTTTTCGGCCTGTTCCTTTGCCTGTTCGTCGGCCCCGCGCAGTCCTCCTCGCGCGCCTATCTCGCCCGGCTGGCCCCTCAGGGCGAATCCGGCGAGCTGTTCGGCCTGTACGCGACCACCGGCCGCGCCGTCAGCTTCCTCGCACCCGCCCTGTTCACCCTGTGCATCACCGTTGCCACTCCCCTGGTGGCCCAAGGGGAAGCACAGCGCTGGGGCATCCTCGGCATCATGGTGGTGCTGCTGGCCGGGCTACTGGTCCTCCTGCCCGTGAAGGCCCCGAGCGAAGCCGAAATCGCGGTCGTCCCGCAGTCCTAGCCCGACCCTGGGCGCGAACGCACATTTAAGCCCCGCCTGTCCAGCGCGAACGCACATTTAAGCCCCGCAGCAGGGGGGCCCGGTTTCAGCCGAAATCGCAGGTTCGCGGACTAGGCTGATGTTATGTACATGGAAGAGACAGACCTCCCGGGCCTGGGCAGGCGCAAGGACTTCATGACCGCTTCCGGCCGGCGGATCGGGGTGGTGGAACTGCGCGAGGGCCAGACCGAGCTGTTCGTTTCCACCTGGGATGACCCGGACACGTGCCAGGCCTCGATTCCGCTGACCGGCGAGGAAGCGGCATGTCTGGGGAATCTGCTGGGAGGCCAGCACCTTGCCATGACGCTGACCGAGGCCCACCGGGAGGTTCCCGGCATCGCCACCCGGCAATTCTCCATTGCCGCGGACTCCCCGTTCCAGAACCAGCCCATGGGCAAAGCCCGCATCCGCACGCGGTGCGGCGTTTCGATTGTGGCGATCATGCGTGAAGGCGAGGTGGTTCCTTCGCCTGGCCCCGACGTCCTCCTTCACCCCGGCGACCTGCTGGTCGCCGTCGGCACGCAAGAAGGCCTGGACGCTGCGGCCGACATCCTGCGCAACGGCTGATCCCCATGGACCGCGTGGCCCTGTCGCTCATCGAACTGGGGGCAGTCGTGTTCTGCCTCGGCCTGTTGGCGAGGCTCGCGGGGCGGATCGGGATGTCCCCCATTCCGCTGTATCTGGTAGGCGGCCTGTGCTTCGGTGCAGGCGGCGTGGTGGAACTGAGCGGCATGAAGGAGTTTTCCCACCTCTCGGGTGAGATCGGCGTCATCCTCCTCTTGCTTATGCTCGGTCTGGAATATACGGCGACAGAACTCGTTACCGGCCTGCGAAGATCATGGAAGGCCGGCATCCTCGACTTCGTCCTGAACTTTGTTCCCGGCGCTGCCCTGGCCGCCCTCCTCGGGTGGGGAGTCGCGGGCGCCATGGTTATGGGCGGCGTCACGTATATATCGTCGTCGGGTATCGCGGCCAAGGTCATCACAGACCTTGGCCGCATCGGTAACCGCGAGACACCAGTGGTCCTCTCCATCCTGGTCTTCGAGGACCTTGCCATGGCGATCTATCTGCCGATCCTCACCGCCACGCTTGCCGGAGTCAGCTTCCTGGGCGGCATGCAGACCGTGGGCGTCTCGCTGGCTGTCGTCACCGTGGTGCTGCTGGTTGCCCTCCGGCACGGGCACCACGTCTCCAAAGCCGTGCACAGCGAAAATTCGGAGGTTTTCCTGCTGAACCTGCTGGGCGCCGCCCTGCTGGTTTCGGGCCTGGCGGCGGCGCTGCAGGTGTCCGCCGCGGTGGGCGCCTTTATGCTCGGCATCGCGATCTCCGGCGCCACGGCCCACAGTGCCACGCGGATCCTTGAGCCGCTGCGGGATCTGTTTGCCGCCATCTTCTTCGTGGCATTCGGGCTCAACACGGATCCCACCTCCATCCCGCCGGTGCTGGCCTGGGCGCTGGTCCTCGCGGTGCTCACCGCTGCCACCAAGATCATCACCGGAGCCTGGGCCGCCAAACGTGCAGGCATTGCGCGTCCGGGACGCTTCCGCGCAGGAGCTGCGCTCATAGCCCGGGGCGAGTTCTCCATTGTCATCGCCGGCCTCGCCGTAACATCCGGAGCGGTCGAGGCCGAGCTGGCCGCCCTGGCCACGGCATACGTTCTGATCATGGCGGTCCTGGGGCCGCTGGCCGCCCGCTACATCGAGCCGCTCGTCAAGAAGTTCTCCCGCCCGGCGCGGCCGGAGCCAGTGCCGGCCTGACCCCGTTCGTGGCGGCCCGGCCGGCCCCAATCCGGCGGCCCGGGGCCGTTCCAGCCGGCCCGAGGCCCAGCCGGCGTGGCGGCCCGGCCGGCCCCAATCCGGCGACCGCGCTAAATGTCGGTCCGGTGGAAGTTCAGGTGGCTGCGGCTCGCGGTGGGTCCGCGCTGGCCCTGGTAGCGGTTGCCGTACTCGCCGGAGCCGTAGGGGAACTCCGCGGCGGAGGTCAACCGGAAGAAGCAGAGCTGGCCGATCTTCATGCCCGGCCAGAGCTTGATGGGCAGCGTGGCCATGTTGGACAGCTCCAGCGTGACGTGCCCGGAGAAGCCGGGATCAATGAAGCCGGCCGTGGAGTGCGTCAGCAGGCCGAGGCGCCCGAGCGAGGACTTGCCCTCGAGTCGCGCGGCGATGTCGTCCGGCAGCGTGACCGTTTCGTAGGTGGAGCCGAGCACGAATTCGCCGGGGTGCAGGATGAACGGCTCGCCCTCTTCCACCTCCACCAGCCGGGTAAGCTCGGGCTGCTCCTCGGCAGGGTCGATGTGGGCGTATTTGTGGTTGTCGAACAGCCGGAAATAGCGGTCAATCCGGACATCCACCGAGGACGGCTGGACCATCGCGGCTTCGTACGGATCGAGGACGATCCGTTCGGAATCAATTTCGGCACGAATGTCGCGGTCAGAGATCAGCACACCGTCAAAAATACCATTGCCGGTCCCCTGCCCTGCCGCTAGTGTTGCGTGGACAATCAGGCCGACGGTCTCACGTCACACGGTCAGAAATAGAGCTGGGGATATTTTGAACAGGATTGCGGCCAAGGCCGCTGTTGCACTCGCCTGCGCCCTGGCGCTGGCGACGCCCGCGGCCAGCGGCCTGCCAACCGTGGCACCCGCCGGCAGATCCGCTGCCGCCATGCCGGGCACCACTGCCCCTGCACCGGAAGCCCCGGTGCGAAAAGCGGCTTCCGGTTCCGGTGCAGCAGCTGCCCTTCCGGCCGGCACCCCAACAGCAACGGGGACAGCAGCGGGGACAGCGGCGGCCGCAGGGGCAGCGATACAGTCACCAGCGGCACCCGCCGCTCCAATCCACACCACGCAACCCGCTCCCGCCCGGCCTCCGGCCCAGACCACCCGCCCCGCAGCGCCCGAGGGCCCGCCCGAACCAGCTTCGATCCCGCCGCTCTCGGCCCCTGCCGAGGCGTTCGCCGCACCGCCATACACGGCCCGCACAGAGCCGGGCAGCGCCGCCAAGGGCCTGCTGACAACGCAGGCGCTGGTGCCGGACAGCAATGCCGCCCAGGTGGCCGCCGTCTTCAACGCCATCAACACCTACCGGGCGTCTCTGGGCCTGCCAGCCGTGAAGTACCACGCGACGGTTGCCGGCATGGCGCAGGAATGGTCGGACAGCATCGCCTCCCGCGAGGTCATTGAACACCGGGCGAATTTCTGGACAGATGCGCGCGCCATGAGTCCAAACAACGGCGCCGGCGAGGTCATTGCCGTCCGCTGGGACCGCGACGCCGCGCAACTCGTCGAATGGTGGAAGAATTCGCCGGCCCACAACGCCATCCTTACCGCCCCCCCGGTTCAACGTCGTCGGCATTGGCATCACGTTCACCGACGGGAACTGGCAAACCACCCCGAGCCGCTACACCATGTGGGGCGTGGTGAATTTCTTCGGCTACTCGGCGCTGCCCGCCGGCACCACGGCCGCGCCGGGTGGCAGCACCTCGGTTCCCGTGCAGCCGACAGATGTGTGCGAGCCCCTGGTCAAGCACATGCCGCCCACGCTGGACCTGGCCACGGCGGCCATCAAGGGTGCCGGGGACATCGTGTCGGTCGACGCAGCGGGGCAGCTCATCAACCGGCCCGCACTGGGCGCCGGACAGTTCGGGCCGCCCGGCACCATCGGCTCCGGCTTCGCGGCCGCGCGGCAGGTTCTTGTTACCGACTGGGACCGGGACGGTGTTTTCGACGTCCTGGCGCAATGGTCCGATGGCCGCCTGACCCTGTATCCAGGGCAACTGGCGGGCGGGTTCCTGCCGCCGGTCACGCTGGGGCAGTCCGGCTGGGCGGGCATGACGCTGGCTGTCGGCGGATGGTGCTCCACCAATAGGCTTCCCGAACTGCTGGCCCTCGACTCCGACTCAAACCTCTGGCTCTATCCCAACCGGGGCGCCGGCGACCTCGTCCAGCGGACCCTCATCGCTTCCGGCGTCGCCGCCACGCGGCTCGCCATGGTGGATTACGACGGCGACGGTTTCCAGGACCTGCTGGCCCGCCAGGGCGACGGCAACGTTCTGCTGTACCGGGGTTCCGGAGGGCCGTCGCCCAAAGCCGAAACCCGGACACTCGTCGCCAGCGGGTGGGGTGACGTGACAGCCGTCCGCGCACTGCGCGGCGTCACCGGCACCTACTCCGTCGGCCTGGTCCTGCAGCGCACCGGCACCGCCGGGCAGACCAGCCCCGTGCAGTACTGGAGTCTCGACGCCGGAGTCCTGTCACCGCCGTCGTCCGTCCCCGGGACGTGGGCGGGCCAGCGGCTGGCCCAGTGAAGTCTCAGTCCGCCGTCGTCCGCTCTTCGATGACGGCGGGCAGCTTGGCAAGCTGTCCCACGGCCGCACGGAGCTGGCGCCGGTATGCCGGACGGAGGAAGCTCCAGAAACCGAGTGTCGGCGCCTCAAGTGCGAACCGCACCCGGGTTCCGGCGCTCTCGGTGCTGAGGTAAAAGCCGCCGCGCAGGAGGGACGGACCGGCCACGACCTGGAACTGTATTTCGGCGCCGGGCCGCGCCTGGGTGATCTCGTAATCGCGCGCCACTGGCCGGTCCCGGGGACCGTCCATGGTGACCTGGTACCTGGCTCCCACGCTGCCGGCGCTACCCGAGCTGAGCCCTATGCTCCGGACGTCGGCCTGCCAAATGGGCAGATTCGCGCCGTCCAGGAGGAATGAGTAGACCGTCATGGCGTCGCGCGCAACGAGAACCTCGTGTTCTGCACCTGCCATGGGGATCCTTTTCCGACGTCGGGCCTTACGTTGCGTAGCCCGTTCCCCTTACTGCAGCTAACGAGATTCAGGATAGTCACCCGCACCGGCCCGCGGCCGCGCAACGCCCGGGCCTTTACCGAACAGTTACGGGAGGGCTTTCGTCCGTGTTGCGACGCGCGCGGACCCGTGATCCAGATGGCCGGAGTCGCCGCACAACTGCGCTAAGCTAGGTTCTGCCCCGGGCAGTTTCCGGTGCGACTGCGGCTGTAGCTCAATGGTAGAGCGCTAGCTTCCCAAGCTTGATACGCGGGTTCGATTCCCGTCAGCCGCTCCAAACCACCTCCTGAACACGCCGCCTGCGGCGTCATGACGCCCGGCGCACCACGCGCAGTGGTCCCCGCCGGTTCCGCAGGTCCACCTTCAGCGTCAGCTCACCTTTGCGGGCAAGCACGACGGCGACAGTCGCCGCGGCGAGCGCCGGCACCCCTCCGGCCACCAGCAGTCCGGCATGCGGATCAAAGTGCTCGGCGATGAAACCGATCATCGGTCCGCCGAGGGCCTGGCCGCCGATCAGCACCATGATGTACAGGCTCATCACGCGGCCGCGGATGCTCATGTTGGAGCTGGTCTGCACCAGCTGGTTAGATGCGGTGAGGAACATCAGGCACCAGAACCCGGACAGCACCAGGGCGGCGCCGAAGAGCGGCAGGGTGGGGACGGCGGCGGAGAGGCACAGCATCAGCCCGTACATCCCGGCCGCGAGGACCACAGACCGCAGCCGGAGCTGCCGCCGACGGGTGGACGCGACCGCCCCGGTCAGCGCCCCGAGGGCCACGAGCGCATTGAGCATCCCGTAACCGCCGGCGCCGATGCCGTACACGCGGTCCGCGAAGGCGGCGAGCAGGACCGGCAGGCTCATGGCGAACACGGAGATGAACCCCACCATGAGCCACGGCCAGTAGATGGTGGGTTTGCTCAGCGCGTACCGCAGTCCTTCCCGCAGCATGCCCTTGGACTTGGGTGCCGGCGCGCTGACGAACAGCTCGTCCCGGCGCAGCAGCAGGAGCATGGCCACGGTGGAGCAGCAGGCCGCGGCGTTGGCGGCGAAGGCCCAGCCCGCACCGACGGCCGTGAGCAGCACGCCGGCGATGGCCGGCCCGATCAGCCCGCCCAGCTGGAACGTCGTCGAGTTCACACTGATGGCGTTGCGCAGGTACCGTGGCCCCACCAGCTCGTGGACGAAGACCTGCCGGGCTGGCTGGTCCAGTACGGTGACCAAACCGAGCACCAGGGCGATGACGTAGACGTGCCAGACCTCGATCCTCCCGGTGAGCGCGAGGGCCGCGAGCGCAGCGGCGAGGATGGCAGCGGCAGACTGGCACATGATGAGAATCCTGCGCTTGGCGAACCGGTCCGCGACCATTCCGCCCCACGGTCCCAGGATCAGGGATGGCAGGAACTGCAGCGCCACCGTGAAGCCGACGGCGGTGACCGATCCGGAGAGCTGGAGCACCAGCCAGTCCTGGGCGATCCGCTGCATCCAGATCGCGATGACGGCAATGAAGTGGCCAGTGGCGAAGAGCCTGAAGTTGGGGACCCGGAGTGAGATGAAGGTGTGCCGCCACGGAAGGCGTTCACTGACGACGGCGACGGGCTGGGTGACGGTGGCCAGTGGCGGCGGTGGGGGTGTCACAGGGGTTTCCTCAGGTGAGCGGGCCGGCGGGATGTCCTCAACGCTATGGCGCACCCTTCCAATTGTGGAAGACTATTGCTCCTATAACTATCATTGCTGAACGTAATGATGCCCCGCCGTCGAGGAGGACGCATGTTCGAACCGGCCCAGCTCCGGTCGTTCCTCGCCGTCGCCGAAACGCTGAGCTTCACCAAGGCGGCAGAACGCCTGGGCCTGGCCCAGCCAACGGTCAGCCAGCACGTGCGCAAGCTTGAGACTGCCGCCAGGCGGACGCTGATCAGCCGGGACACGCGGGACGTCAGGCTGACGGACAACGGCGATGCCATGGCAGGCTTCGCGCGGAGCATCCTGGCGGCCCACGATGCCGCCGCCCGCTACTTTTCCGGTTCGGCCATGCGCGGCCGCCTGCGCTTCGGCACCGCCGACGACCTCGCCATTACGGGTCTGCCGCGCATCCTGCGTGAGTTCCGGCAGATCTATCCGCAGATCAACCTCGAGCTCACGGTCGGCCAGAGCGACCAGCTGTACAAGCGCCTGAATTCCGGCCAGCTGGACCTCGTCTTCGTGAAGTGGGTTGCCGGCGCCAAGGACGGCACGGTGGTCCAGCACGACACGTTCTCCTGGGTGGGCCTCGAACAGACCGCCCTGGAGCCGGGCCATCCGGTGCCGCTCATCGCCTACCCGGCCCCGAGCCTGAGCCGCAAGCTTGCCATCGACGCCCTCGAGTCCGTGGGCCGGACGTGGCGCATCACGTGCACCACCAAGCAGATCAGCGGCGTGCTGGCGGCCGTCCGCGCCGGCATCGGGGTGGCCGTGATGCCCTCGTCGCTGGTACCGGACGACCTGAAAATCATCACCCGGCGCTTCGAGCTGCCGCCTGTGGGGGATGTCGATTTCACACTGATCCGGAACCCTTTGGCGAACGCCGAGGTCATCGATGCCCTGACCCAGGCCATCATGGGAAGGACCCTGAAGAAGCCTGTTTGAGCCGGAAAATGATTGATAACGGTTCGCAGCTGTCTTATGCTGTGACTGTTGCGGTCATGCAGCGGCCGATAACACACAGGTTTCGATAACGAACATTGCTTGGCAATGACGCCCGCGTGTTCGGGATAGGTACGCCGTGACCACAGCCGCAAACCCCCGCTATACCAACCACTCCATGACCGTCGACGCCGAATATGTCGGCCAACCAAACTGCGAAAAGTGCGGAACAGACGAGTTCATCTACCTTGAGTCCTTCGTGCCGCCCAAGCACCGCCAGGACGGCACCGTCCGGAAGCTGGGCGAAGTCGCGTACACCTGCACGCGCTGCGAGGACTTTTCCGCACACAGCGTTCCCGCGTCGTGGACTCCACCCGGCTGGTATTTGGGTTAAGCAGCAACAGGCAAACAGATCGGGCGGGCACCTTGTGGGTGCCCGCCCGATCTATTGCCCTGTTCGCTCGATCAGCAGGCCCCTAGATCAGTGAATCGGAGAGGTGGTTCGGCGTACCGAAACGGTGCGCCGTGATGCTGACGGCCTGTTCGTGCAGGAACGGCAGCATTTCAACACGGCCAGCCTCCGTCACCTCGTGGGCGTAGATGGCCAGGTCCGGGCGGCCGCCGGTCGCGTCTGCCAGCTCAGCGGCGGAGCCGCCGATCAGGCGGATGCGTCCGCCGGACAGCTTGTCCGCCGCGGCGAGTCTGCCCACGGACGCCAGCCACGCGGCGTCGTCCTCCACCGTCACGGGGATGTCCAGTCCGGTGAGCACGGAACGCAGCCGGGCGGCAAGGTCGACGCCGGACGATACGGTGACCGGGGCACCGGCAAGTACGCCGGCGGCAACTGTCCGGACGAGCGCCCGGAGGGGCTCGCCGTCGGAAAGCCGGACGGTGACCGGCAGCGCACGGTAGCGGAAGATGTTCCGCTCGGCGCTCAGGCCCGAGACGTCCTTGGCGGTGCCGAACTCGTCCGCCCAGGCGATGGCGTCGGAGCCCAGCGCCCGCTGCAGGGCCTCGATGTCAGCGGCGCCGAGTTCGCCCTTCACGGCGTCCACGAGGCGCTGCACGCTGCGGTTGGCGATGCCCGCCGCGGCGCCCCGGGTGCTCTCGGTGCTGGTCCAGCCGCCGAGGCCGGCGAGGTAATTGGGGCCGCCGGCCTTGGTTCCGGCACCAACAGCAGACTTCTTCCAGCCGCCGAACGGCTGGCGCTGCACGATGGCACCGGTGATGCCGCGGTTGATGTAAAGGTTGCCTGCCTGGATGGTGTCCAGCCAGAGTCCCAGCTCGTCGGTGTTGAGGGAGTGCAGGCCGGCCGTGAGGCCGTACTCGATCTGGTTCTGGATGGCGATGGCCTCTTCCAGGGTGTCAGCGGTCATGACGCCGAGGACGGGGCCGAAGAACTCGGTCAGGTGGAAGTAGGAGCCGCGCTTGACGCCGTAGCGCACGCCCGGGCTCCAGAGCCGGCCGGTGTCGTCGAGCTTGCGGGGCTCGACGGCCCAGTTCTCACCCTCGCCGAGGGTGGTCAGCGCGTTGAGCAGCTTGCCCTTGGCCGGCTCGATGATCGGGCCCATCTGGCTGGTGGGGTCCTGCGGGTAGCCCACCTTGAGGGAGGTCACGGCGTCGATCAGCTGGTTGTGGAACCGCTTCGAGGTGGCCACGGAGCCCACCAGGATCACCAGCGAGGCCGCGGAGCACTTCTGTCCGGCGTGGCCGAAGGCTGAGTAGGCCACGTCCTTCGCGGCGAGGTCCAGGTCAGCGCTGGGGGTGACGATGATGGCGTTCTTGCCGCTGGTTTCGGCCAGCAGCGGCAGGTCCTTGCGGAACGAGCGGAAGAGTTCGGCGGTCTCGTAGCCGCCGGTGAGGATGACGCGGTCCACCGCGGGGTGGGAGATCAGCTGCTGGCCGAGTTCGCGTTCACCCAGCTGCACCATGGTGAGCACGTCCCGGGGCACGCCCGCCTCCCACAGCGCCTCGATCATGACGGCGCCGCTGCGGCGGGCCTGCTTGGCCGGCTTGATGACGACGGCGGAGCCGGCGGCGAGTGCCGCGAGCGTGGAACCGGCGGGGATGGCCACCGGGAAGTTCCACGGCGGGGTGACCACGGTGAGCTTCGCCGGAACGAACGTGGCGCCGTCGACGTCGTCGAGCTTGCGGGCGGATTCGGCGTAGTAGTGGGCGAAGTCAACCGCCTCACTGACCTCGGGGTCGCCCTGGTCGATGGTCTTGCCGGTCTCGCTGGCCATGACCTCGAGCAGCTCAGCGCGGCGGGCCTCGAGGACGTCGCCGGCGCGGTGCAGGATCCCGGCGCGCTCGGCGCCGGACATTGCACCCCAGGCCTTGCCCTTTTCCACGGCTGTGGCAATCACGGTGTTGAGCGTGTCCGCGTCCGCGATGGTGGCGGCTTCAACGGAGGCGTTGCCCAGGGTCGACGTCGGCACCCGGTCCAGGATGGCCCGGCCCCAGTCGCGGTTGGCGGGCAGGGACGGGTCCGTGTCCGGGGTGTTCCGGAAACCGGTCCGGGGCATCGGCTCGGCCGGGAGGCTGCGGTTCTGCCGGCGGTTGGGCGGCGGGACCTCGTCGTCGAGCTTCGCCAGGGAGGACAGGAAGCGCTGCTTTTCGCGCTCGAACAGTGCTTCGTTTTCACTGAGCTCGAAGACGGCGGACATGAAGTTTTCCTGGCTGGCGCCTTCTTCGAGGCGGCGGATCAGGTAGGCGATGGCGACGTCGAATTCGGCCGGGTGGACCACCGGCGTGTAGAGCAACAGGGAGCCGACGTCCTTCTTGACCGCCTCGGCCTGTCCCTGCGCCATGCCCAGCAGCATCTCGAATTCGATGCCCGACTCGACGCCGCGCTGCTTGGCCAGCAGCCAGGCGAAGGCGATGTCGAACAGGTTGTGGCCGGCCACGCCGATGCGGATGTTGCTGATCCGGTCCGGGTGCAGCGCGTAGTTGATGACGCGCTTGTAGTTGGTGTCCGAGTCCTGCTTGGTGCCCCAGGTGGCCAGCGGCCAGTCGTGCAGCGAGGATTCCACCTGCTCCATGGGAAGGTTGGCGCCCTTGACCACGCGGACCTTGATGGCCGCGCCGCCATCGGCACGGCGGGCGGCGGCCCAGTCCTGCAGGCGGATCATGGCGGACAGCGCGTCCGGAAGGTAGGCCTGGAGCACGATGCCGGCTTCCAGGTTCTTGAACTCAGGCTTGTCCAGGATCCGGGTGAAGACCGCGATGGTCATGTCCAGGTCCTTGTACTCCTCCATGTCCAGGTTGATGAACTTGGCTTTCGGGAAGGAGGCTGCACGGGCGAACAGCGGCGTGAGCTTCTCGACGACGTGCTCCACGGCCTCGTCGAAGGCCCAGGCGGAGTGCGGGGCCACGGTGGAGGACACCTTGATGGAGACGTAGTCCACATCCGGGCGGGCCAGCAGCGTGTGGGTTCCCTCGAGCCGGCGGGAGGCCTCGTGCTCGCCCAGCACAGCCTCGCCGAGCAGGTTCACGTTGAGCTTGATGCCGTCCTTGCGGATCTTGGCGATGGCGGGGCCCAGCTTGGAGTCGGTGGCGTCAACGATGAGGTGGCCCACCATTTCGCGCAGGACCTTGCGGGCCACCGGAATGACAACCTGCGGCAGGACCGGGGCCATGAGGCCGCCCGCCTGGACCGCGCTGCGCATGTACCAGGGCAGGAAGGCGGGAACCTTCGGGGCGAGGGCGGCGAGGTTGCGGGCGGCAACGTGCAGGTCCTCGGGACGGACTACGCCGTCCACGAAGCCCACGGTGAAGTCCAGCCCGTTCGGGTCCTTGAGGACGCCGGCGAGCTGCTCGGCGGATGCGTCCACCGGAACCTTGCTGGCTTCGGTCAGCCAGCGGCGGACGAGGGCGATGGCGTCGGTGGCCAGAGCCGTCGCTTCGGCAACGTCGGACCCTGCCGAGGGGGTGGCGACGGCGCCGGTAACAGCGGCGTCCTTGCCTGCCTGCACGCGGTGATCCGTTGCGGTGTTGGTCATGGCTTTCCTCGTTCTTTCGGTGCGATTGGATCGTCTTATCCATCAGTATGAGCTTCACTTCCCTTAAGATAAAGCGATCTTTACTGAGCGATACACGTTAGAAAAACCGATCGGTCTGTTTTTGCGTTGGCGGCCCCAATTTGCCGCCTTCCCGGCCCCGGCGATCGCCCGGTTTCCGCCGCCTTTTCCCAGACCCTCCCTCAGCTTTCGCCGCTAAACGACAAACCCTCCCTCAGCTTTCGCCGCTAAACGACAAACCCTCCCGCACCTGAGAGCGGTGCGGGAGGGTTTGTCGGCATGGCGCCGGATGACCGATAAAGAGAACTAAACGGGCGTGTGCATTTCCACGGCCTCGTCGTGACGCGGGCTGTTCGGGTTCATCAGGGAGTGCCGCTTGCCGTAGCCGAAGTAAATCACCAGGCCAATGACGAGCCAGATGCCGAAACGCAGCCAGGTTTCCCAGTGCAGTTGGAACATCAGGAAGGCGGAGGCCAGCACACCGAATGCGGGGACCACAGGCATCAGCGGCAGGCGGAAGGTCCGCGGGGCCTCCGGCTTGGTGTAGCGGAAGATGATCACGGAAACGCACACCACCACGAATGCGGCGAGGATGCCGATATTCGTGAGATCGGCGACGGCCTTGATCGGGAACACGCCGGCCAAAAGGGCCGACGCAATGCCGCCGATCCAGGTCACGCGCTGCGGGGTTCCGTGCCGGTCCGTCTTCGAGAACCAGCCGGGGAGGAGTCCGTCGCGGCTCATGGAGAACCACACGCGGGTGACGCCGAGGAGGAAGGTGAGCATCACGGTCAGGATGGACAGCACAGCGAAGACCGAGATGATGGTGGCGATGACGGGAAGGCCGACGCCCTGGAATGCCGAAGCAAATCCGGCGGCGGGATCGATGTCCTTGTAGTTCTGCATGCCGGTGAGCACGAGGGTGGCGGCAACGTAGAGCAGCATGGCGATGATGAGGGACAGGACGATGGCCTTGGGCATGTGCTTCTTGCCGTCGGTTGCCTCTTCGGCGGCGGTACTCATGGCGTCGTAGCCGAACACGGCGAAGAACACGGTGGCCGAGCCGGCCAGGACGGGACCAAAGCCGCTGGGCATGAAGGGGTTGAAGTTCTGG
Organism: Arthrobacter globiformis NBRC 12137; assembly: GCF_000238915.1. Classification (GTDB taxonomy): domain Bacteria; phylum Actinomycetota; class Actinomycetes; order Actinomycetales; family Micrococcaceae; genus Arthrobacter; species Arthrobacter globiformis. The sequence goes on from NZ_BAEG01000073.1 coordinate 176,302, forward strand.
GTGTTGATGTAGAAGACGCCCAGCCCAATGATGAACAGGATCAAAACAACCTTGATGGCAACGGCAATCAGTTCAAACCGGCCGAAAGTCTTGGTACCGCGCGAGAGGATCCAGGTCACCAGCAGACAGACCAGGATGGCGGGGATGTTGATGATACCGCCCTTGCCTTCGTCCGCGGTGGATGTCATCCATACGGGCATGTGGATCCCGATGCCGGACAGGAACGCGTCGAAGTAGCCGGAGATGCCGATGGCCACCACAGCCACGATGGCGATGTACTCCAACAGCAGGTCCCAGCCGATGAACCAGCCGACGATTTCGCCCAGGGCCACATAGCCGTAGGTGTATGCAGAGCCGGCGCGCGGGATCATGCCGGCGAATTCTGCGTAGGACAGTGCCGCTGCGGCCGAAGCCAGGCCGGCGATCAGGAAGGAAATCAGCACCGCAGGCCCGACGCCGGGCGTGTCTGCACTGCCGTGCGCCACGAGTCCGGCCAGCGAAAAGATGCCGACGCCGATGATGCCGCCGACGCCGATGGCGGTCAGCTGCCACAGTCCGAGGGACTTGAATAGGCCGCTGTGCTTGTTCTCTACTTCGATGTCGTCAATGGGCTTGCGCCTCAAGATTGACTGCGAGTGATCTGGTGTACTCATCGGGACTCCTGCGTAGGTGCGGCCCCATCATTTCGCCCTGTGATGGGGGTAACTCAATCTGTTTAGTATGCAAGCAGTGTTGCATTAGATAAAGTGCATACTTCTAACCAGTATTCATTAGTCCAGCTATTCATTTGTGCAACCCAAGGAACAGCCCATGCTTGATGTTCGACGGTTGAGGCTGCTCCGCGAGCTGAAGATCCGGGGCACGCTCGCCGAGGTGGCCGCAGCTCTGCAGTACAGTCCTTCCTCAGTCTCCCAACAACTGGCCCTGCTTGAGAAGGAAGTTGGGGTGGAACTGCTCAGGAAAACTGGGCGCCGCGTACAACTCACACCGCAGGCCGAGGTTCTGGTGGCGCATACCGCCCACCTGCTGGAAACGCTGGAACAGGCGGAGGCAGACCTGGCCGCATCGCTGACCACAGTCTCGGGCACCGTGCGGATCGCCGTCTTCCAGTCCGCCGCACTGGCACTCATGCCGGACGCGCTGACCCGCCTCGCCGCGACCTACCCCGAGGTCCGGATCGAGATGACACAGCGCGAACCGGAGACGGCGCTGCATGAGACGTGGGCCCGGGACTTCGACCTGGTCATCGCCGAGCAGTATCCCGGCCATGCGGCGCCCCGCTACCCTGAGCTGGACCGTGTGCGCCTGACGAGTGACGCCATCCGCCTCGCGGTGCCGCCGCCCGCCGAGGGCAGGGCGGAAGTCGGCTCACTCGCAGACACGGCAGAGATGCCCTGGGTGATGGAACCGCGCGGCGCAGCGTCACGCCACTGGGCCGAGCAGGCCTGCCGGAGTGCAGGCTTCGAGCCCGACGTCCGCTTTGAAACAGCAGACCTCCAGGCCCAGATCCGCCTGATCGAGTCCGGAAACGCCGTCGCCCTGATGCCGGACCTGGTGTGGACCGGCCGGGGCACCACGGCCCAGCTGCTGGATCTTCCCGGCAAGCCGAGGCGGACGGTCTTCACGTCCGTGCGGCGCTCCGGGGCGCAGCGCCCCGCCATCCTCGCGGCCCGCGAAATCCTTGCCTCCACCGCCGCCTCCATCGCGGCTGCCCAGGAAATCGACACTGGCGCGGACGCCTCCGGCGCCCCCACGGCAACGCCGACTACGCCGGCAGCGGCAACGGCAACAGCCACCGCGGCAGCAGAAGCAGCAGGAGGCGGAGAATCGGTGTAGCGGGGGTGTTCCCTGGCTCACAGCCAAGCGTTGACCCCGGCGTTAGACTGTTCACGTTATGAATCGCACAATGTTTAAGTCCAAGATCCACCGCGCCACCGTCACGCACGCGGACCTGCACTACGTGGGGTCGGTCACCGTAGACCTGGACCTGCTGGATGCTGCCGACATCATGCCCGGCGAGCTCGTGGCCATTGTGGACGTCACCAACGGCGCCCGCCTCGAGACCTACACCATCGCCGGCGAGCGCGGTTCCGGTGTCATCGGGATCAACGGCGCGGCCGCGCACCTGATGCACGAAAACGACATCGTCATTCTGATCACCTATGCCCAAATGACCACGGATGAGGCCAAGGCCTACACCCCCAGGGTGGTCCACGTGGACAAGGACAACAGGATCGTCCAGATCGGCAACGACCCCGCGGAGGGCCACACCACCGGTCTCATGCGCCCGCCGTTCGCGTTGAACAACGCCACGTGCAGTTGACGGCGCCCCTCGGCTGATCCAGGACAACGGGCTGATCCGGGACACTGGGCCGCCAGAATGGCGAGATCCCTGCCACAAGGTGAACCGCCGCTGAATAAATCTGATTAGGCTGGGATGGTGGACGCCCCCGCCTGTAGACCCGAGCCTTCAGAGACACCCGGATGCTAGGCGTCCTCGCAGGCTTTTTTGTGGTCTGGTCCATCATCCTGGTGGGCATGTTCGTGGGCCGGCGCAAGATCCTGGGCGAGAATGCCCGCCAGGTCCTGAGCGGGCTGACCTTCTTCGTGGCCAGTCCCGCGCTGCTCTTCGAGACGCTGAGCAGGGCGAGCCTGCGCGACGTATTCGCGGCACCACTGCTCGTGGCAGCAGTAGGCGCCGCCGCCACCGCCGCACTGTTCTTTGTCATCGTCAGGTTCCTGCTCAAGCGCAGCATGCCGGAATCACTGATGTCGTCCATGAGCGCATCACTGGCCAACTCCGCCAACCTGGGCATCCCGATCGCCGTGTACGTCCTCGGCGACGCCAGCCATGTCGCTCCCCTGCTGATCTTCCAGCTGGCGTTTTTCACGCCGATGTTCCTCATGGCCCTCGATGCCACCACCAGCTCGCACCGGACCACCCCGCTCCGGTTCGTGATGCTGATCCTGAAGAATCCGATGATCGTCGGTTCGGCCCTAGGGCTGCTGGTCGCCGCAACGGGCTGGCAGGTTCCGCCACTGGTCCTGGAGCCCATCCACCTGATCGGCGGCGCCGCGATTCCGGCCATGCTGATGGCCTTCGGCATGAGCCTGAACGGGTCAAAGCCGCTGCAGGCGGCCGCCGGCCGGAGAACCGATGCCCTGCTGGCCAGCGGCTTCAAGCTCTTCGTCCACCCGGCGATCGCGTATCTCTTTGCACGCTTCGCCCTCGGGCTGGACGGCCCGGCGCTGTTCGCCGTGGTGGTCACGTCCGCCCTGCCCACCGCGCAGAATGTGTTCGTCGCCGCCAGCCGGTACAAGGCCGGGCTCACGGTCGCGAAGGACACAGTCCTGATCACCACAATCGTGGCCGTGCCTGCGATGATCGGTGTGGCCCTGCTTCTGGCATAACTGCCGCACCATCCCTAACCGCTCCGCGGCTGCCGCCCGAATTGGAGGAAATCTTGAACACTACCCTGGACACCGTGATCATCGGAGGCGGAGCCATGGGCTCCGCTGCCGCCTGGGCGCTTGCCGGCCGGGGGCGCGACGTGACCCTGCTCGAGCAGTTCACTCCGGGCCACCATAAGGGTGCCTCGCACGGCGCAACCCGGAACCTGAGCCTCTCCTACGCCGAGCCCGAGTACGTCGCCATGCTGGCCGAAACGCTGAAGCTCTGGGCCGAGCTCGAAGACGAGAGCGGCGAACGGCTGCTGGCGCGCACCGGCCTCGTCAACCACGGGCCCGACCCCCGCCTCGGCGACATTCACGCAGCGCTGAACAGCGCCGGCCTGCGGGCGGACTTCGTGCCGCTCGCCGAAGCCGGTGAGCGCTGGCGCGGCATCCGCTTCGACCAGCAGGTTCTCCACATGCCCGACGGCGGCCAGCTCAACCCCGAGGCCGCGCTCCCGGCGTTCCAGCGGCTCGCGGCGGGGAACGGTGCGGCTATTCGGCATGGCGTGAGGGTTGTGGGGCTGGAAATACTCGACGACGGCGTCCGGCTCACCGTGGACGACGGCGGCAGGACGGAGGTGCTCACCGCCCGGCAGGCGGTGGTCACCGCGGGCGGCTGGACGTCAAAGCTGCTCGCCGGGTCGGTCTCCACCCCGCGACTGACGGTCACGCAGGAGCAGCCTGCCCACTTCGGCATCACCGATGACGGCGCCACGTGGCCCGGATTCAACCACTTCCCCGGTGAGGGCTCGGACTACGCCGGCTTCTACTCCCCCGTGTATGGCATGCTGACCCCCGGCGAGGGCGTCAAGGCGGGCTGGCACGGCGTGGGGCCCGTGGTGGACCCGGACCGGAGGTCCTACCTGCCAGAACCGCGCCAGCGTGCGGCCCTGCAGCAGTACGCGCGGGACTGGCTGCCCGGCGTGGACGCCGACGCCATGACCGACATCAGCTGCACCTACACGACCGCCCCGGACCACAACTTTGTCCTGGACCGGATCGGCCCCGTGGTCATCGGGGCAGGCTTCGCCGGGCACGGCTTCAAGTTCACGCCTGTGGTGGGCCGGATCCTCGCGGACCTTGCCACCGGAGAGGGCCCGGCGCCGGGGATCTTCGCCTCCTCCCGGGCCTAGAGCGGCTTCGCTGCCTCCACGTCAGTTCCGCTGGTGCTGGTCCAGGAGCCGGGCGCAGCGGATGAACCCAAGGTGTGAGTACGCCTGCGGGTGGTTCCCCAGGTGCGTCTCGGTGCCCGGGTCGTACTCCTCCGGCAGCAGCCCCGTGGGTCCGAACAGATTGACCAGCTGGTCGAACAGGTCCCAGGCCTCGGCGATCCGGCCTACGGCCACATACGCCTCGATCAGCCAGGTGGTGCAGATGTGGAAGCCGCCCTCGAGGCCCGGCAGGCCGTCGTCGTACTTGTACCGGAAGACCGTGGGTCCCACGCGGAGTTCCCGCTCCACGGCAGTGACGGTGTCCAGGAACCGCTGGTCGTTGGCGTCGAGCAGGCCGGACAGTCCGATGTGCAGGACCGCGGCGTCAAGGTCGGGGCTGTCGTAGGCGACTGTGTAGGACGCGGCGGTGTGGTCCCATCCCTCGCGGAGCACCTCGTCCCGGATGGTCGCGGCCGTGTCCGCCCAGGCAGGCTCGGGGCTGCGGCCGTGGCGTGCGGCGGTGCGCAGGGCCCGGTCCAGCGTGACCCAGCACATCACCTTGGTGTAGACGTGGTGCCTCGGTGCGCGGCGCGCCTCCCAGATGCCGTGGTCCGCCTCATGCCACCGCGTCAGCACGGCACTGGCCATCTGGACCAGCAGCTCCCAGTGCTCGTCCGCCAGCGAACCCCGGGACTCACTTAGCCCGTGGATCAGCTCGGCAATCGGGCCAAAGACATCCAGCTGGACCTGGTGGTCCGCGGCGTTGCCGATCCGCACGGGACGCGAGCCGGCATATCCGGGCAGGCTCTCGATGATGGCCTCCGTGGACAGCGGTGCGCCGGTGACGGAATACAGCGGATGCAGCCATTCCGGCCCCGGGGCATTGGCCAGGATGCCGGTCAGCCACCTGAGGAAACCGTCCGCCTCCACCGTCGACCCCAGATCCACCAGGGCGCTGACGGTCATGGAGCCGTCGCGCAGCCAGCAGTAGCGGTAATCCCAGTTGCGGGTCCCCCCAATGCCCTCCGGCAGGGATGTGGTGGGGGCCGCGAGCACCGCGCCGGTGGGCTCGTGGACCAGCGCGCGCAGCACCAGCGCCGAGCGCCGCACCAGGGACGGTTTGACGGACGGCAGCGTCAGGCCCTGGACCCAGCGGCGGGAATGATGGGCGACGGCGGCCCTGCGGTCCGCTTCGTCCGTCGCCGCTTCGTCCGCACCGTGCGGGCGCTGGGGCTCCGTGTCACCGCACCGGAGGTTGAGGACAACCGGTCCGTGCTGCAGGTTAACCTCGGCGGTGGCCGTGGCGTGCCGCCCGTCCGAGGTGATGGTAAAACTGGCATCCGGTGCCAGCAGGATGATGGGGTCGGACGTCCCGACGACGTGAAGCTCGCCGCCGCGTGCCTCCATGCTGAAGGGGGCATTGGCATAATCCGGCCGGGGTGCGAAGACGATCCGGGCCGCACCGGTGCCGGACAGCACCCGGACCAGGCTGGTGATCCCTTCCGGGGCGGGCTCAAGATAGTCGGTCACGGTGACGTCCGCCCACCGTGTTTCCACGATCATCGTGCTGTCGACGTACCGCTGGCCCAAAACCCGCGACGCCTTGACCGGTTCCACGGAGAAGTGCCCGGCGGCGTCGCCGCCCAGGATGTGGGCAAAGAGGGAGCCCGAGTCCGGCAGCGGGTGGCTCATCCAGCAGATCTTAGCCTCGGGCGTCACGAGCGCCGTGGAGGAACCGTTCCCGATCATCGAGTGCCGCTCCAGGCCGACGGCGTCCTCACCGAAAAGCCAGGCGCGGCGCAGCTCAAAGAGGATTCCGAGCACCCGGGCGAACGATTCGGGATCCTTCAGCCGGTGTTTGACCTGCGACGGCAGGTCCCCCACCCACAGCCCCATGTCCGGGCCGCGCAGCGTGGCCATGGCCAGTTCGTCGCTGACGGCGTCCCCCGCGTACAGCGCGGCGCTCACCCCCAGGCGTGCCCGCAGGTGGTCCATCGCATCGGCCTTGGAGGGCTGCACCACGGACAGGTCCAGGACGGAACCGTCCACGATGAAGAACAGCCCGAGGGCCCGGGCAACCTCCTCGGCCTTCCTGGCACATTCGGCCGCGACGTCCGGGGCGGCGGACCTGGTATGGACAGAGACCGCGACGGGCTTCCGTTCGATGGTGATTCCCTTGTAGGCGCCCACGGCTTCGAGCAGCGACTGGTTGGCCTGCTGCAGCACTGACTCGGTGGACAGGGACAGTCCGTGCGCGAATCCCATGTCGAACTCCGCCCCGTGCGAACCCACCAGGTGGACCTCGGCAGGAAGCCTGGAGACCGCGGCCAGGTCACGCAGCGACCGCCCGGAGATGACGGCGGCGTGCGTGTTGGGCAGGGCGGCCAGGGCCCTGAGGGCGATGGCCGCGCCACCAAGCGGCAGCGTTTCGGTGGAGATGCCTTCGGCGGCACACAGGGTCCCGCCGTAATTGCAGGCGACGAGCAGCCCCGGCGTCCGGGCCAGAATCTTCAGTTCGCCGAGCAACTGGGGTGTGAGCCCGTCGTCGGCCGCCTCCGTTTGGACGAAGGCCCGAAGCAGGCCCAGCGGCAGGGATTTTGTCAGCAGTGCGGAATCGGCCACCGTCTGGTTGAGCGGAGTTGGCATGCGCGGCAATCCTTCGGATTATCCCCAATAGGTATTGGACGCCTCAAGTGTCCGCCGCGGCCGTTTCCCCTGAATATCCCCGTTATTGCGGTCGTGTAACTTTGTGGGCTCTCTTCCTGCCAGCCGGGTCAGCAGTTGGGCGAATCATATTCGTAGGCTCCGGCGTCAGCAGCGGCCGTTCCGCTGCAGTCCCCGTTCTGAACGGAGGGGGCTTGCATGAGGTCCACCGTGTAGGGCGTGGTGCCGGCCCTGTCGATGGCGGGACTGGTGCTGGTCAGGCGGAGGTCCGCGGGTGCACTGACAAATCCTGCAGGCGCCATGCTGGTGGTGCTGTTCGGCGTGATGTTCGTCGGGCCGTTGAGGACGTTCTGCTTCTCGGTCCAGCCCGAACCGTTGATCCACAGGGAGTTCTTAACGCCCACCAGGATGTTGGCCCGGACCACCGTTGAGGACGGGCATGTCGCGTGGCACACGATCGCCTGCGACTGGGTGCCGGTCAGGTAGACCGTGTTGAACTCAAAAACAGTGCCGTTGGTGGGGCCGAACGATGTCCCGTTTCCACGGGCAATGAGGCCCTTGGCCTCGGAGCAGTTGGCGCCGCAGGTCGAGCGGATGAGGTTGTAGCGGAACGTGTTGCCGTCCGCCGTTCCGGAGGACTTTCCAAGTTCGGAGAAGTTGTTGTTGTCCAGCGACACGTTGTGGTGAATGTTGTTGCGGCTGCCGTTGTAAATTTCGAACGCACCGCCGTCCTGGTTGTAGTCATAGGACTTGCCGGTGGACCCGCTGACGGTGTTGCCGGAGAATTCATTGTCACTGCCGTTTATCAGGACGCCAAAAGCTCCCGAGTCGTCGCTGCAGTTCACGGCAACCGACGTGCCGCAATTGGTGCCCGGCGTATTCACATTCATCACGTTGTTGCTGGTGAGCGAATTTCCCGTGTAGTTGCCGTAGTCGGACCCGCTGCCGACCTTTAGCCCGACGGCATTGTTGGACGCGCTGGAGTTCCTCACGGTATTGCGGTCGCCGGTGATGCTGATTCCGGCGTAGCCGCAGGCCACGGCGCGGAGACCCTCAACGATGGTGTAGCTGCCGTTGATCCGGATGCAGTTTCCTGATTTTCCGCCGGTGACTATGGGGGCGTTGCCCGTGCCGTAACTGTTGAGCGTGATGGGAGCGGTGGAGGTTCCGCTTTGTGCGGTGACGACGCCGCCAGTGAAGGTGTCGCCCCGGCGGAACCTGACGGTGTCGCCTGGCTTGAGGACCGCCTGGTTGACCTTGGAGAGGGTCTTCCACGCCGATGTGCTGGCCGTGCCGGAGTTGCTGTCGCTGCCGGCCGCGCTGACATAGTACGTGGTGCCTGCGGCGGACGCCGGAGCAGCAGCTCCGGCAATCAATCCGCCGACCATGAGGAAAGTGGCGAGAACTGCGGCGGCCGGAGATTTGATCTTCATGTTTTTACCTGCATCTGATCAATGGCGGGACGTGCTTTATGGCAGAGCAATGCCTTATTCGTAAAGCACCCCGTGCACGGTCGATCCAGATCAGGCACACCGAATTACCCCGCCCTTGGCATTCAGGAGCGGGACAACGGCGTGTAGTGATTTGAGACCGCTACATTCAACCCAGCCGGCAATGAGTGTTCAGATTGAGACCTTGCGCACTTAAAGCTAGGTTCCGCCCCGCCCGAAGTCAAAAGATATCAGTTGAATAATGGGGCACTGAATGCCCCATTATGCGGCGGTCATTTCCCGCTCCACGCGTTGACCTGCAGGTTTAGTCAAAACGCATCTGCCAGAGCGGGACCAATATTTCTTTTTCCTGAGGGAGTTAGACGCTGACCAGTCCGGCTGCCTCTGCCAGGAGCTCAACCGAGCGCAGCCGTTCTTCGGTTCCGGTGCTCTGGTGCGCCACGATGAGCTCGTCGGCGTCGGCGTGCCGGGCAAAGCCGTCCAGATAATCCAGCACGACGTCCGGGGTGCCCACGGCAGAGTACTTCATCATCTGCGAGACGTGCCGTCCCTGCGGCGAGTCCAGAATCATGTCCGCCTCGTCGTCGGTGAATTGCCTCCCGCCGCCGAAGAACAGTGAGACGCGGGCACGCATCGTGGCACGCAGGATCTCCTGGGCGTCTGAGGCAGCATCGGCGGCCACCACGTTGACGCCTGCGATGACGTGCGGCGCGGCCAGCTGCTCTGACGGTTTGAACTCCCGGCGGTACACGGCGACGGCGTCCTGCAGCGCGTTCGGGGCGAAGTGGGAGGCGAAGGCGTAAGGCAGCCCCAGCTGCGCAGCCAGCCGCGCCCCGAAAAGGGAGGAGCCCAGAATGTAGAGGGGAACGTTGGTTCCCCTTCCCGGCGTCGCCTCCACGCCCTGCACGCGGGTGGGCCCGGTGAGGTAGCCCTGCAGCTCCAGGACGTCCTGCGGGAAGGTGTCGGCCGAGCCCGGATCACGGCGCAGCGCCCGCATGGTGTTCTGGTCGCTGCCCGGCGCACGTCCGAGGCCCAGGTCAATCCGGCCCGGATGCAGGGTCTCCAGGGTGCCGAACTGCTCGGCGATGGTGAGCGGGGAATGGTTGGGCAGCATCACTCCGCCGGCGCCCAGACGGATGGTGTCGGTGTGGGCGGCGACATGGGCGATCAGCACGGACGTGGCAGACGACGCGATCGAGGACATGTTGTGGTGCTCGGCGTACCAGACCCGCCGATATCCGAGCTTCTCCGCCAGCTGCGCCATGGCGACGCTCCCGGCAAAGCTCTCCGCCGCCGTCTGGCCCTTGCCGATGGTTGCCAGGTCGAGGATGGAGAGGGGAACAGTCACTGTGGAGCCGGCCTTTCGTTGCGGTGCGCTGGCGGGCCGTTCCGGTAGCGGAACAGGCACACTGGCGACAACGACGGCGGCGGCCGGGATATTTCTGGATGTCGCCGTGGCTTCGGACACGGAGGAAGGGGGCCACCGTTTCCGGCGACCCCCTTCCCGCGGTTTAACCCATGCGTGCTACTTGCCGGCTCAAGTCCGCAGCAGCGCTACTTCAGCTTGAAGTTGGCATTGATGTGGGAACCGTCGGCTGACGTCATGCTGAGCTGGAAGCAGACCCCTGGCATGTTCGGCGTCTTCCAGTTGTAGATGTACTGGCCACCCGTCGAGTCGTACCTCAGGGAGGTATTTCCGGTGGCCGTGATCTCGATTCCGTCCTGGAGAGCCAGCGGACTGCACGCGATCTGCCGGACTCCCATCTTCACGATGCTGGTGTCCGTCAGCTCTGTGGCGCCCACGAACACTTCGAATTTGGCAGGTACGGTGCTTCCTGCCTTCACCGTGTTGAGGACGCCGCCCATGTCGATGGGCTGGTAGAAGCCCTTGGGCTCCCAGGCTTTCACCGTGTAGGTCTGCGTAATTACGGATGTGCGTCCCGCATTGTCCGTGGCCGTGGCCGTCAAGGTGTGCGTGCCCACCTCCGCAGAGTAGCCGGTCACGGCGCAACTGGCCGGACCTGAACCCGCATCCGTGGCGGTGCATGTGGGCTGGGCGCCGAGGGACCTGAAGTACGCGTCCGCCAGAACTGAGTCGAATGTGGCAACCGGATCCGTCAGGTCCACTTTGAAGGCCGCGCTGGACACTTCACCGGCGGGCGTTGTGTTGTCCGCGTCATCCGTGAACGCCGGGCTGGCCAGGACCATGCCGGTGCCTTCTCCACTGGACACCGCCGTCTTGACGGCGGACTCCGGACCCGAGAGTGCATCCGTCCCGGTAAACGTCGCCGTGACCGGGCCGGTGTACCAGCCGTTCGCGCCCTCCGTGCCGCTGAGGTTCGTGAACGAAACGGACGGCGCCGTGAGGTCGATCTTGTAGCTTGCGGACGGTGTGCCGGTTTCCGAGGCATTGCCGGCAAGGTCCGCGAAGGCCGGGCTGCCAACAACGACGGTGGCTCCCTCTCCAGCGGATGTTGCGGTCTGGGTTGCTACGGCCGGCCCCGACACTGCGTCAGTTCCGGTGAACGTTGCCGTGACGGGGGCGTTGTACCAGCCCTTGGCATTCGGCTCCCTGTCGGCTTCCGTGTACGCCACCACTGGCGCCGTGCCGTCGATCTTAAAGCTTGGGGTAACCGCTCCAAGGGCCGAGGCGTTGCCCGCGGTGTCACTGAACACCGGGCTCCTGACCTCTATGGCCGCTCCTTCGGTGCCCGCAGCTGTTGTTTCGCTCGCGGACTGGGCGGCGGGGCCGGATGTTGCGTCGGTGGCGGTGAACGTGGCCGTAACGGGCCCCCTAAACCAGCCGTCGTTGCCGACTGGTCCTTCTGCGCCTGCGTAGCTCACTGCGGGAGGGGTTGCGTCAAGGCCCAAGGGCACAGTGTCCTTGGAGGTGGAGCCTCCGGCGCTGGTTGCGGAGCAGGTGTACGCGATTTTCACCTGGTCCGCCGAAATAGCCTGTTCCTCGCAGCCGGTAGTGACCAACGAGCCTGGCGACTCGGGATCGGTGACGGTCCAGCTGAGGATCAGCGGAGCGGTGAACCACTCGCTGAGGCCGTTGGGCGTCCCCGGGTTCAGGGTGTAGCTGATCTGCGGACCGCTGGGGTCCCCGATGCTGTAGGTGGCTGAGCCGCTGGCGGTGAGCCCGCCGCCGTCCGTGTAGCTGCAGCTCGCTGTCTGCTGGCCGATGCCATCCGCCGCGTAAGGACCGGTGATGCCGCTGAGTGTTGCAGCGACGGTGCGGTTCCCGTCTTCCGCGTCGACGACGCTGCAGGACGCTGCGGGGACGGCGCCCTTGGAGTACGAAGCGCCCGTAGTCACACCGGCGACTGACAGGGTCGGCGCCGTGTTCGCAGGAGCGGGGGCCGCCACATTGACTGTAAACGTCGCCGGGGCAAGGTCAAAGGTTCCGCCGGTGCTATTGAAGGTCTGAGTGGCGGAGATGGTGGTCAAGCCAGCTGCCACAGGGGTGACCGTCACCAGCTTCGTGCTGCCACAGGCTGTGAACGTCACGGACGAGGGGCTGACGGTTGCTGCCGCCGGATTGCTTGATGCCAGGCCCAGGGTCAAGACGGTGCTGCCGGTCAGATTGCAGCCGTTCTTGCCATCATTGTTGGCCGGGGAAACGGCAAGCGTTGTGGTGCCAGTGGCGCCGCCCACATTCAATGGCATGCTTTCGGCCGCGGCATCCACGCTCGCATCAACATTGTTGTAGACCACGTCCGCCTGTGCCACACCCGCCGCGGACAGCAGCAGGCCGCTCACCGTGACCGCGGCCAGGACCTTCCGTCCGGCGCCAACAGACGTGGCGGACCACCACCCAGCTCCGGGCCGGGCCCTCATTCTTTGCCCGGGGCTTTTTCGGTCTGAATAGTTCACTGCAGCGCCTCCCTCGCGAGAATGCGGCCACCATTAGCCGCAAATGTAGATCAGAGGCTATGGGCGCACGCCCGGAAAGACACCAGTAGTTTCCACTCGACTTTGCGTGTTTCCGTACCTGTTTTATGGACGCTCTACTCAATATTTAACTGAGGCTCCCCATCCCGAAACCATCAATTTCCTGGCTTTCACCAGAGATCTGGATTCCCGCGGCTAAGCTGTCGGCATGGCCAACAAGTCCACTGCAGATAAAGTAGCCACCATCCAAAAGGGCTATGCCCTGGAGGGTGCCACCATCGAACTGGGCGCCGCCATCGTCGACGGCGAACTGCACAAGGACGCTCCCGTCCGGCTGCCGCTGTCCATGATGAACCGGCACGGGCTCGTGGCCGGTGCCACCGGCACTGGCAAGACAGTCACCTTGCACATGATGGCCGAACAGCTCTCGACCGCCGGGGTGCCCGTATTCCTGGCAGACATCAAGGGCGACCTCTCCGGGCTTGCCACGGCGGCGGCCGGAAGCGACAAGCTGGCCAAGCGTACCGAGAGCATCGGGCAGGCCTGGTCAGGAAAGACGTTTCCAGTGGAGTTCCTGGCCCTTGGCGGGGATGGCGACGGCATCCCGGTCCGCGCCACCATTACGTCGTTCGGGCCCATCCTGCTCTCCCGGGTGCTGGAGCTCAACGACACGCAGGAATCCAGCCTCCAGCTCGTGTTCCACTTTGCGGACAAGAACAACCTCGAGCTGGTGGACCTGAAGGACCTGCGAGCCGTCATCCAGTTCCTCATCTCCGATGAGGGCAAGGAAGCGCTCAAGGAGCTGGGCGGCCTGTCCAAGGCCACCGCCGGCGTCATCCTGCGCGAGCTGGTGACACTCGAGGCGCAGGGCATGGAGCGTTTCTTCGGCGAGCCCGAGTTCGACACCGCCGAGCTGCTCCGCACGGCGCCGGACGGGCGTGGCGTCATCAGCTGCCTGGAGCTGCCCACCCTGCAGACCAAGCCGATGGTTTTCTCCACGTTCCTCATGTGGCTGCTCGCGGACCTGTTCGAGGACCTGCCCGAGGCCGGCGATCTCGACAAACCCAAGCTGGTGTTCTTCCTTGACGAGGCGCATCTGCTCTTCAACGACGCCTCCAGGGCGTTCCTGGAAGCCATCACCACCACCGTCCGCCTGATCCGTTCCAAGGGTGTGGGCATCTTCTTCGTCACGCAGACCCCGAAGGATGTTCCGGCGGACGTCCTCGGACAGCTGGCCAACCGCGTCCAGCACGCCCTCAGGGCTTTCACCCCGGAGGACGCGAAGGCCCTCAAGGCCACGGTCTCCACGTTCCCGGTCAGCGACTATGACCTCGAGGAAACCCTGACGTCCGCGGGCATCGGCGAAGCCGTCATCACGGTGATGAACGAGCGCGGAGCCCCGACGCCGGTTGCCCTGACCCGTCTCCGGGCGCCGGAATCCGTCATGGGCCCCAGCGCCGTCGACCTGGTCAGGAGCACCGTGGCAGGGTCTGCGCTGCTCGCGAAGTATGGCACTGCGGTGGACAACGTCTCGGCGTACGAGAAGCTGACTGGCAAGGCCGCGGCGTCCACAGGGGCCGCGGCACCCGGGCAGCCGCCGTCGCCTTCGCCCGAAGTGTTTGTCCCGGGCAATCCTGACCCCACAGCCATCGACGACGAAGCCCGCCGCATTGAGGAGGAGATCCTCGGCCGTCCCAGCAGCAGGCAGCCCAGTACCGGCCAGCCCGGCGGCGGGTCCGTACCTCCGGCCCCGGCCAGGCGCCAGGCTCCCCAGTCCGGCGGCATGATGGACGACATCACCGGCGCCCTCGGCGGGGTCCTTGGCAGCGGCCTGAAAAGCATGGCCCGGTCCATGGGAACGCAGCTCGGCCGGGAGCTCCTGCGGGGCGTTTTTGGCACCTCGTCCCGGCGCCGCCGCTAGCCGCAGGCAGCGCCGAAAGCGGCGGGTGGGGCCCCGCCGTCGTGCGTTCCTGCGCGTTGGGCGGGCGTCATGGGGACCGGCCGTACTCCAGAGTTGCGTGGCGTTGCAGGTAACGTGGGGTGCGTGCAAATGAGTCAAGCGTTGGTGAAGACGGCGGCCGGGTGGCTGCTGGGCCTCATGCTTGCCATCGTTGGGTCCATCGTTTCGGTCAATCTGGTCAATTCCTCCGTGGCCAGTCCGCAGCAGCCCGTGCGCGAATATCTGGAGGCTCTGCAGCACGGCGAAGGGGAGCGGGCGCTTGGCCTGCTCCGCGCGTCGGTGCCGGACGCCGACGCAGCCATGCTCGACGGAACTGCCCTGCAGACGTCGGCGTCGCGGATCACGAACGTCAAGCTCGGCGCAGCAGTGGGCCGCGGCGGCAACCGGGTGATGGTGCCGATGGACTACACCATCGACGGCAGCCAGCTGCACACCGAGTTCCTGCTGGAGAGCACCGGCACCGAATGGCTGTTCTTCCATAAGTGGTCCTTCGTGCCCAGCACCCTCCCCACCGTCGACGTGACGGTGGTGAACTCCAGTGAGGCAACCATGAACGGCGTGCCGGTGAACATGCCGGGCGGGCACAACAGCTTCGCGGTGTTCTACCCGGGCGAGTATGAGGCGTCCCTCAACGGCCAGTACTTCGCAGCTCCCCCCACGCGGGCCACAGTCTCGGGACGGGAAGCTCCTGCTGCCCCGCTGAACCTGCTGACGCATGCCACGGACGAACTTAACCAGGCGGTGTCCGCCCGGGTCAAGGAGTTCCTCGACAAGTGCGCGGCGGAAGCCGGCCAGCAGCAAAAGCTCCAGCCCGACTGCCCGTTCTACCACGTGACCAACAACCGCGTGGTGGACGGCACCATCAAGTGGAGCATCACCGAGTACCCGAAAATCACCATCGAGCCTTTCGACGGCAGGTGGGTGGTGGCGCCGCTGGACGGCAAGGCTAAGATCACGGCCGAGCAGGTCGATCTGTTCACCGGAGCCGTCTCGCCCCTGGACGTGGAGCACGATTTCAGCTTCACCACCCGGCTGGACATCGACGGGGACACCATCAAGGTCACGCCCCTGCTCACCTTCTAGGGGCTGCGTCCGGCCAGCGTCACCCCGCGTCCGCCGGCGTCGTCCCGCGTCCTCCCGCGTCACGCAGAGCGGCTTTTTCGCGCACCTCATCCCGTCCAGCCCCGCCAATCCAGGGCACAGTGCACCGTCCCGGGCCAAAAACCCGCATGGCGTGACGGCTGCGCCGCTCACCGGGTTGCTGGCCGCGCTCCCCCTTGCCCCGCGAGGACTGCCAGGACCTCGGCCAGCATGTGTTCGGGCCGGTGGACCACGTCTGCGTAGTAGTAACGGAGCACCGTGTACCCTTGGACCACCGATTTGTTATTCCGGTGGTGGTCCTTCTTCACCTGTGCCCAGTCGCTGTGGTGCCTGCCGTCGAGTTCCACCACGAGCCAGCCCTCGAGCAGCAGGTCAACATAGCCGACCCCCTCGATGTACACCTGTGCCTCGACGTGGATGCCGGCCCTGCGGAACGTGGTCCGGGCTAACGTTTCGAGGAGCGATTCGGCGCCACGGTCCACCCACTCCAGCATCTGACGGGCCTTGCCGTTGCGCCTGCCCGGCAACCGCTCCCGCAGGAACTGCAGGGACATGTCACCCCGTCCCACCGCGCACTCCACCATCACGAGCGACTCGCGTGGAGGCAGGCAGCGCAGTGCGTGGATCAGGACGTCGCCCAGGGCTGCGACGGGGCGGTAAGGGTGTGGCGGCAGGCTCAGCTCCCGGTGGGCCACCTCGCCCTCAGCAGCCACCTTCCGGCGGTGGTGGACATGCAGCAGCCCAGCTGGCGCCACCGTCCACAGCCCGTAGAACGGCGCCGCGCTGATGCAGGTAAGGAGTTGACGGCGGATGAGCAGCGCCACGTCGGACGGGGCCGCAGACGGGAGTGCATAGAGTCCGCGGGCAGGCTGCAGGAGGCCTGCACGCACTGCCCTGCGCAGGGCAGCATCGCTGACACCAAGGCCGGCCAGCACCGGCCGCCTGGCCACGCCGCCACATCGGCTGAGCGCCTGTATTACGTCCATGCCGCCATCGTGCACGCGCAGCGGACGCCCAGGCACCCGCCATTTCCCCTATGTGGACTTCCGGGCCGTCACGCCGGGCACGTTTTTGAGTCTTGGGCTGTTCACGGGCCGCGAGTTCCCGGCGCACGCCTCCCCCTGTTGACGCGAAAGGCTGCCGCCCGTGACGCCGAAACAGCGTTCACGAACGGCAGCCGATGCACCGTGCCGGGATTAGTCCATGCCGCGCAGGTCCAGCACCAGGTCGGTGTCGCCGTCGGCCTGCAGCACCACGGGAATGCCCCAGTCCTGCTGGTACAGGTGGCAGGCGGCGTGGTCGGGGATCTCGCCGTCTTCGGTTTCCGGGCCGTCGCAGGCAGCTGCGCGGGCCGTAATGTGCAGGATGCCCTCCGGAACGTCGGAGGACAGCTCGAGCGTACGGAGCAGGCCCACGGAGGTCCCGGCACCGGAAACGAGCAGCTCCGGCGGGGTGGAGGAGATCTTCATCTGGGTGGGGTCGCCCCAGCGGTCATCGAGTTTTTGGCCTGTGGGGGCCGTGAAGCGGACAGTGAGCTCCATCAGACCGGGCGCCACAGGGCTCTTGGGCCGGTGCGTCTGGACGGCGCCCTCGTCCACCTGCTGGGCTTCCTTGGGGATGGGCACGTAGACAAGCTGGTGCTTGTTCGCTTCGACCACCACCAGAAGCGGCTCAGAGCCGGCCACCTGGGTGTGGTCGACGATCACGTCCGACGGCTCGGCCAGGCCCCGCGCCAGCGTGGACACGGTGCCGGCTGCCGGATCG
Source organism: Arthrobacter globiformis NBRC 12137 (assembly GCF_000238915.1). Taxonomy (GTDB): domain Bacteria; phylum Actinomycetota; class Actinomycetes; order Actinomycetales; family Micrococcaceae; genus Arthrobacter; species Arthrobacter globiformis. The sequence continues at coordinate 193,740 of NZ_BAEG01000073.1, forward strand.
TAGCGGCGGACAGCACCGTTGTAGGTGTCCGCAATGGCCACGGACCCGTCCGGCAGCACGGTGACGCCCAGCGGATGCTGCAGGCGCGCCTCGGACGCCTCGCCGTCCCGGAAGCCGAAGTCGAAGAGGCCCTTGCCCACCGCTGATTCAACGGTGACTGCGCCGTCGTCGCTGATCACCAGCTTGCGCAGGGCAGAAGTCTCCGAGTCCGCCACCCAGATGTTACCGTCGGCGTCCTCTGCCAGGCCGGAGGGCTGCGCGAACCAGGCTTCGTGTGCGGGCCCGTCGAGCAGCCCTTCCAGCCCGTTGCCGGCGAGGATCGAGACATCCCCGGTGAGCGGTTCGTAGCTGAAGATCTGGTGCACACCGGCCATGGCGATCACCACGGCGTTCAGCTTGCTGGACCAGACGACATCCCACGGCGAGCTGAGCGCCACGTCCAGGGGGTGGTCGCCCAAACGTCCGGTGAACCCGGCCGCGTCCTCGTCCACGCGGGCGGGCCCGGTTTCGAGGAGCCGCTGCACGCCGCTGCCGGCGAGGGTAGTGACGGATCCGTCCGCGAGCGACAGCCCCCGCAGGCGATGGTTGACGGAGTCGGCAATTACGACGTCGTAGCCCGTCTTCGCTGCCACGTCTTCCGGCAGCAGGACAAGACCCTGCGGTTCATTGAACCGCGCGATGCCGGCGGCACCGTCGGCGTGGCCCTTCTCCCCGGAACCGTATGTGCTCAGCACGGTGTGGAAGTCGGTGCCGAGCTCCAGAACGCGGTGGTGGCCGGTATCCGTGACAAGCCAGGTGCCGGCGGCAGCACCGGCGTCGGCGGCAGCACCGGCGTCGGAGGCTGAACTGGCGGAGGCTGAACCACGGCCGGACGGAAGGTAGAGCGCCTTGCCCGGGAAGCGCAGGGTTCCCGACGTCGGCTCCGGGGCCACGTACGGGCCGTTGCCGCGGTGCAGGGTGCCGCGGGCCTCGTGCTCGGCGATCAGCTCGGGAATGAGCACGCCCAGGCCGTCAGCATGGCCTTCGCCCGAAAGGTGCGCCACGATGTAGCCCTCGGGGTCAATGACCACCAGCGTGGGCCAGGCGCGGGCCGTATAGGCCTTCCACGTTTCCAGTTCGGGGTCGTCCAGGACGGGATGGTGGATTTCGTAGCGCTCCACGGCGGCGGCCAGCGCGACGGGATCGGCCTCGTGCTCGAACTTCGGGGAATGTACGCCCACGGTGACCAGGACGTCGGAGTACTTTTCCTCCAGCGGGCGGAGCTCGTCCAGCACGTGAAGGCAGTTGATGCAGCAGAAGGTCCAGAAGTCCAGGAGCACGATCTTGCCGCGCAGGGCCTCCAGGTCCAAAGACTTGCCGCCGGTGTTCAGCCAGTTGCGGCCCACCAGTTCGGAGGCGCGGACCCGGAGGTGGGTGCGTACGGTTTCGCTCATCAGCGTCCTTCCAGCTTTGAGTTGCGTTCAGCCAGCTTGGCGTCGCGTTCGGCCAATTTGGCAAACATATCGTTGTAAGCGGTGAGATCGGCGTCGTTATTCCTGTCCGCGGCCCGGTCGGTGCGCCGGGTTTCGCGTTCATCGGACCTTGACCACATGATGGCGACGCCGATCGCCACCAGCAGGGTGGGCACCTCGCCGATGCCCCAGGCCACGGCACCGCCCATTTGCTGGTCCAGCAGGGCCGAGCCTCCCCAGCTGCGGCCGAGGTTGCCGAAGTAGTCGGCGGCCAGCAGGTTGGTGCCGCCCATGATGGCCACGCCGAAGAAGGCGTGGAAGCCCATGGTGGCCAGCAGGAGCAGGAGCCGCAGGGGGTATGGCGCGCGGCGGGGAAGCGGGTCGGTGCCGATCATGCTGAGCACGAAGATGTAGCCCGTCAGCCCAAAGTGCAGGTTCATCAGCTCGTGGCCCACGTGTTCGCGCATCGCGAGGCTGAAGGCATCCGAGTAGTAGAACAGCACGATGGAGCCGGCGAAGTTGGCGGCGGCGAACAGCGGGTGGGTGACCACCTGGGAGAACTTCGAGTGGACGAACAGCAGGAGCCATTCGCGGAGGCCGCGGGACCCGTCCTTCCGTGCCGGCAGGGCCCGGAGCGCAAGCGTCACGGGGGCGCCGAGCACCAGGAAGATCGGTGCAACCATGGTGAGGGCCATATGGTCCACCATGTGCGCGGAGAACAGTACGCGGCCGTATACCGACGGCGGTCCGGACGTGATGTAGGTCAGCACCAGCAGGCCAATGATCCAGTTTGTGGTGCGGAACCAAGCCCACTTGTCCCCGCGCGCGCGGACCTTCGCGACGCCCAGGAGGTAGGACGCCAGGCCGAAGATGGCGACGGCGACCCAGAGCCAGTCCAGGCGCCATTCAGTCAACCAGCGTTCGGGGGTCAATTCCGGGGGCAGCTCGTAGCCGGAGAGGATGAACGCCGGCGAGGCGTCCGCCGCATAGGTTGTTGGTTCCGGCGGCGCTGACCGGCCCAGCGCGACTGCGATGCCGGACGTGGCGCCCATGATGAGGAGTTCGATGAGAATCAGCTGCCAGAGCACGCGACGCGCGGACATGGAAGCCCCCGCGCGGGCCAGCTGCGGGATGACCCACTGCCGGTGCATGAAGCCGATTCCGCCCAGTACCAGTGTGGCGGCGGACTTCGCGAGGATCAGCTGCCCGTAAGCCGAGCCGAAGAGGTCAGCCCAGCTGGTCACGCGGATGCTGGCGTTGATCACGCCCGATGCGAACACCAGCGCAAAGGCGAACCCTGCCAGTGACGAGAATCGGCGGAGAACCGGTTCGGTGATGTCGTGGCCGCCCGGCTGCGACGCCAGGCTGCTGCGGGGCTGGCTGCGTGGGGCGAGGATGCCGGAGAGGAGGGCGAGCAGGATGATGCCGCCCACCCAGACGCTGACGCCCACAAGGTGCAGGCCCAGCGAGTTGATGGCCCCCTCGTGGTCGCTGGAGCTGGCGGAGTGGCCGATCAGCGCGGTGGGGACCAGGCCGATCAGTGCCAGCAGCAGCGTAAACACCAGGCCGGTCAGGGAACGCACCCCGAAGAGGGCGGTCGTCACGACGGCGGCGATGATCGTGACGGCCAGCCAGGCGCGCCCGGTTTCAATGTCTGTCATGAAGAAGACAAGGGCACGGGTGAACTCGGCATCCCCGGAGATGCCCTGCCCCGCCACATCAGAGTAAGTCAGCACCAGGACGGCGATGGCGGACAGCGTCCAGGCCACGCCTGCGGCTGCCGCGATGGCGAGGGCGCGGGTGAAAGCGGGGTGCTCGGGCGTGTCGCTGTCCTTCGACCGCGCACCGCCGAGCTTGTGCGGCAGGATACCTGCAGCGAAGATGAGCCCGCCCACTACAGCGGCAAGGGAGACATTGTGGATGGCCTTGCTGACCGGCAGGCCCCAACGCACCAGCGCACCGGGGTCGGAAACTTCACGGGCGGCCGCGGCGCCGGAGAACAGCAAGGCGGCCACCAGCCCCAGGAAGAGGGCACCGACTCCGGCCACCTGCCAGGCCCGCTGGATGCCAAAGGCACTGTCAGTGGCCCGCGTGCCCGAATCGGGCGCGGGTTGCGGAGTGAGGGGCTTTGCTGCTGAGGGCACCTATCCATTGTCCGCTACCGTCGCCAACGCGGCGAATCGAGGATTTGGCGGATCGGGGGTTAAAAGCGAGAGGAGCGGCAACCCGCGGGTTGCCGCTCCTCTGAGCTGCGAAAGACTACTTCTTGGAGACAGCGGCCTTCAGCTTGGAGCCTGCGGTCAGCTTGACGCTGTGGCCGGCTGCAATCTGGATGGTCTCGCCGGTCTGCGGGTTGCGGCCAGTGCGGGCTGCACGGTCGGTGCGCTCAACTGCGAGCCAGCCCGGGATGGTGATCTTCTCGCCGGCGGCGACAGAAGATTCGAAAACCTCGAACAGTGCATCGAGCACGGAGTTGACGGCTGCCTGGCTGGTGCCGGCCTTGCCTGCTACCTCTGAAACAAGTTCACTACGGTTCTTAGCCATGTATGTCCTCCTGGACGCTCTTGATACTGGAGCCTGCATGCGGCGTGCGTGCAAGCCACTGTTCGAAAACTTACCAGCTTGCACCCGGGAGGGGGATAAATTCCGCGTGTTTCCGCGACTTTTTGACCTAAATCACCGGTATTTCAAGGATTTCCAGCCAAAAGCGGCCCTATGCCCGGGTCCGTCCTGGCTTTCAGCCGCCGCCCCGCCGGACGCTTCCTCACATCCCGCCGCCTCACTCCCCGACGCTTCCTCACATCCGGCCGCTTCATTCCCGACGCTTCCTCACATCCCCTCGCTTCATTCCCGACGCTTCCTCACATCCCGACGCTTCATTCCCGACGCTTCCTCACGTCCAGTCGCCTCACTCCCGACGCTTCCTCACATCCCGACGCTTCATTCCCGACGCTTCCTCACATCCCGTCGCCTCCTCACTCGTTGGCGGGGATGTGCGGGAGCCTGTGTGAGTGGTCCGTTAGTTGGCCCTGTCGAGACCAAGCGCGCCCGGTGCTGTGAAAGCCGGGTTT
>NZ_BAEG01000072.1 GCF_000238915.1 Arthrobacter globiformis NBRC 12137
GTTATTTCCGGGGGTGTTGGTTGTGTCTGTTTGTTTTCAACGGAGAGTTTGATCCTGGCTCAGGATGAACGCTGGCGGCGTGCTTAACACATGCAAGTCGAACGATGATCCGGTGCTTGCACCGGGGATTAGTGGCGAACGGGTGAGTAACACGTGAGTAACCTGCCCTTGACTCTGGGATAAGCCTGGGAAACTGGGTCTAATACCGGATATGACTCCTCATCGCATGGTGGGGGGTGGAAAGCTTTTGTGGTTTTGGATGGACTCGCGGCCTATCAGCTTGTTGGTGAGGTAATGGCTCACCAAGGCGACGACGGGTAGCCGGCCTGAGAGGGTGACCGGCCACACTGGGACTGAGACACGGCCCAGACTCCTACGGGAGGCAGCAGTGGGGAATATTGCACAATGGGCGAAAGCCTGATGCAGCGACGCCGCGTGAGGGATGACGGCCTTCGGGTTGTAAACCTCTTTCAGTAGGGAAGAAGCGAAAGTGACGGTACCTGCAGAAGAAGCGCCGGCTAACTACGTGCCAGCAGCCGCGGTAATACGTAGGGCGCAAGCGTTATCCGGAATTATTGGGCGTAAAGAGCTCGTAGGCGGTTTGTCGCGTCTGCCGTGAAAGTCCGGGGCTCAACTCCGGATCTGCGGTGGGTACGGGCAGACTAGAGTGATGTAGGGGAGACTGGAATTCCTGGTGTAGCGGTGAAATGCGCAGATATCAGGAGGAACACCGATGGCGAAGGCAGGTCTCTGGGCATTAACTGACGCTGAGGAGCGAAAGCATGGGGAGCGAACAGGATTAGATACCCTGGTAGTCCATGCCGTAAACGTTGGGCACTAGGTGTGGGGGACATTCCACGTTTTCCGCGCCGTAGCTAACGCATTAAGTGCCCCGCCTGGGGAGTACGGCCGCAAGGCTAAAACTCAAAGGAATTGACGGGGGCCCGCACAAGCGGCGGAGCATGCGGATTAATTCGATGCAACGCGAAGAACCTTACCAAGGCTTGACATGGACCGGACCGCCGCAGAAATGTGGTTTCTCCTTTTGGGGCCGGTTCACAGGTGGTGCATGGTTGTCGTCAGCTCGTGTCGTGAGATGTTGGGTTAAGTCCCGCAACGAGCGCAACCCTCGTTCCATGTTGCCAGCGCGTAATGGCGGGGACTCATGGGAGACTGCCGGGGTCAACTCGGAGGAAGGTGGGGACGACGTCAAATCATCATGCCCCTTATGTCTTGGGCTTCACGCATGCTACAATGGCCGGTACAAAGGGTTGCGATACTGTGAGGTGGAGCTAATCCCAAAAAGCCGGTCTCAGTTCGGATTGGGGTCTGCAACTCGACCCCATGAAGTCGGAGTCGCTAGTAATCGCAGATCAGCAACGCTGCGGTGAATACGTTCCCGGGCCTTGTACACACCGCCCGTCAAGTCACGAAAGTTGGTAACACCCGAAGCCGGTGGCCTAACCCCTTGTGGGAGGGAGCCGTCGAAGGTGGGACTGGCGATTGGGACTAAGTCGTAACAAGGTAGCCGTACCGGAAGGTGCGGCTGGATCACCTCCTTTCTAAGGAGCACCTACAGTCTCTGCGGCCCGTGTAGGCGGGTGTGGAGGGGTTGTCAGGAGTAAAGGCCCGTTGCGCAGACGTTTGTTCTGCGGCGGGTGCTCATGGGTGGAATATCAACGGATAGCGGCCGCGTGTTTGTCGCTCGTGTTTAGTACGGATGGGTTCCCTGTGGGGGGTTTGTCCTGGAACGGTGCGGGTGGGGGATGCGTGGTTTAGTGTTTGGCACACTGTTGGGTCCTGAGGCAACAGGGCCGGGAGGGTTTTGCTTCCCGGGGCTTGTTTGTTTCTGGTTTCCTGGCTGCACCGGTCATGCGCGTTGGCCCCTTTTGGGGGGTTGTGTGTGGGGTGTGTGGTACGGGGTTGTTGTTTGAGAACTACATAGTGGACGCGAGCATCTTTTATAAGAAGCAATTTCCAAGAATATGAACCTGGATCTGGCTGCGCGTGATGACGGCTCCCTTTTTTGGGGGGTGGTTGTTGGGTGTGGTTGGTTTTCATGGTTCTCTCGAAAATTACTGATTGATCTTTTGTGGTCAAGTTTTTAAGAGCACACGGTGGATGCCTTGGCATTAGGAGCCGAAGAAGGACGTAGGAATCTGCGATAAGCCTGGGGGAGTCGATAACCGGACTGTGATCCCAGGGTGTCCGAATGGGGAAACCCCGCCAGACGCGCGAGTGATCTGGTGACCCGCATCTGAACACATAGGGTGCGTGGAGGGAACGCGGGGAAGTGAAACATCTCAGTACCCGCAGGAAGAGAAAACAACAGTGATTCCGTTAGTAGTGGCGAGCGAACGCGGATCAGGCTAAACCGACCCATGTGTGATAGCCGGCGGGCGTTGCATGGGCGGGGTTGTGGGACTTGTTGTCCTGGTTCTGCCGGACCGGGGAGGTGTGAGTGCTGGTATAGGTGAACGGTCTTGAAAGGCCGGCCGTAGAGGGTGTGAGCCCCGTAACCGTAATGCTGTGTACCGCCTTTGATGAGTATCCCAAGTAGCACGGGGCCCGAGAAATCCCGTGTGAATCTGTCAGGACCACCTGATAAGCCTAAATACTCCCTAATGACCGATAGCGGACCAGTACCGTGAGGGAAAGGTGAAAAGTACCCCGGGAGGGGAGTGAAACAGTACCTGAAACCGTGTGCTTACAATCCGTCGGAGCAGCCATAGTAGTTGTGACGGCGTGCCTTTTGAAGAATGAGCCTGCGAGTTAGTGTTACGTCGCGAGGTTAACCCGTGTGGGGAAGCCGTAGCGAAAGCGAGTCTGAACAGGGCGTTGCAGTGGCGTGATCTAGACCCGAAGCGAAGTGATCTACCCATGGCCAGGTTGAAGCGACGGTAAGACGTCGTGGAGGACCGAACCCACTTCAGTTGAAAATGGAGGGGATGAGCTGTGGGTAGGGGTGAAAGGCCAATCAAACTTCGTGATAGCTGGTTCTCCCCGAAATGCATTTAGGTGCAGCGTTGCGTGTTTCTTACCGGAGGTAGAGCTACTGGATGGCTAATGGGCCCTACAAGGTTACTGACGTCAGCCAAACTCCGAATGCCGGTAAGTGAGAGCGCAGCAGTGAGACTGTGGGGGATAAGCTTCATAGTCGAGAGGGAAACAGCCCAGACCACCAACTAAGGCCCCTAAGCGTGTGCTAAGTGGGAAAGGATGTGGAGTTGCGAAGACAACCAGGAGGTTGGCTTAGAAGCAGCCATCCTTAAAAGAGTGCGTAATAGCTCACTGGTCAAGTGATTCCGCGCCGACAATGTAGCGGGGCTCAAGTACACCGCCGAAGTTGTGGCATTCACATATTTTCCAAGCCTTTGTGGTTCAGGAGTGTGGATGGGTAGGGGAGCGTCGTGTGGGCGGTGAAGTCGCGGTGTAAACCAGCGGTGGAGCCTACACGAGTGAGAATGCAGGCATGAGTAGCGAAAGACGGGTGAGAAACCCGTCCGCCGGATGATCAAGGGTTCCAGGGTCAAGCTAATCTGCCCTGGGTAAGTCGGGACCTAAGGCGAGGCCGACAGGCGTAGTCGATGGACAACGGGTTGATATTCCCGTACCGGCGAAAAACCGCCCATGTTGAACAGGGGATACTAACCGCCCGAGACCTGCCTGACACCCCTTGTGGGTGAAGGGTTTTGGTGGAGCGCGGGACCTGATCCTGGGAGGCAAGCGTATTAACAGGTGTGACGCAGGAAGGTAGCCGAGCCGGGCGATGGTTGTCCCGGTCCAAGGATGTAGGGCGAACGGTAGGCAAATCCGCTGTTCATGTGCCTGAGATCTGACGGGACTCCCGTAAAGGGGGGATTCGGTGATCCTATGCTGCCTAGAAAAGCATCGGCGCGAGGTTTTAGCCGCCCGTACCCCAAACCGACACAGGTGATCAGGTAGAGAATACTAAGGCGATCGAGAGAATTATGGTTAAGGAACTCGGCAAAATGCCCCCGTAACTTCGGGAGAAGGGGGGCCCCAACCTTGAACGGACCGTGCGTCCGGGAGGGGATCGGGGCCGCAGAGACCAGGGGGAAGCGACTGTTTACTAAAAACACAGGTCCGTGCGAAGTCGCAAGACGATGTATACGGACTGACTCCTGCCCGGTGCTGGAAGGTTAAGAGGACCGGTTAGCCTCACGGCGAAGCTGAGAATTTAAGCCCCAGTAAACGGCGGTGGTAACTATAACCATCCTAAGGTAGCGAAATTCCTTGTCGGGTAAGTTCCGACCTGCACGAATGGAGTAACGACTTCCCCGCTGTCTCAACCATAAACTCGGCGAAATTGCAGTACGAGTAAAGATGCTCGTTACGCGCAGCAGGACGGAAAGACCCCGAGACCTTTACTATAGTTTGGTATTGGTGTTCGGAGTGGCTTGTGTAGGATAGGTGGGAGACGTTGAAGCCCGGACGCCAGTTCGGGTGGAGTCATCGTTGAAATACCACTCTGGTCACTTTGGACATCTAACTTCGGCCCGTAATCCGGGTCAGGGACAGTGCCTGATGGGTAGTTTAACTGGGGCGGTTGCCTCCTAAAAAGTAACGGAGGCGCCCAAAGGTTCCCTCAGCCTGGTTGGCAATCAGGTGTCGAGTGTAAGTGCACAAGGGAGCTTGACTGTGAGAGAGACATCTCGAGCAGGGACGAAAGTCGGGACTAGTGATCCGGCGGTACATTGTGGAATGGCCGTCGCTCAACGGATAAAAGGTACCTCGGGGATAACAGGCTGATCTTGCCCAAGAGTCCATATCGACGGCATGGTTTGGCACCTCGATGTCGGCTCGTCGCATCCTGGGGCTGGAGTAGGTCCCAAGGGTTGGGCTGTTCGCCCATTAAAGCGGTACGCGAGCTGGGTTTAGAACGTCGTGAGACAGTTCGGTCCCTATCCGCTGCGCGCGCAGGAAATTTGAGAAGGGCTGTCCTTAGTACGAGAGGACCGGGACGGACGAACCTCTGGTGTGTCAGTTGTACTGCCAAGTGCACCGCTGATTAGCTACGTTCGGATGGGATAACCGCTGAAAGCATCTAAGCGGGAAGCTCGCTTCGAGATGAGATTTCCATACACCCTCGGGTGTGAGAGGCCCCCAGCCAGACCACTGGGTTGATAGGCCGGATGTGGAAGCGAGGACTAACGACTCGTGAAGCTGACCGGTACTAATAGGCCGATAACTTACACCACACAAGAACAAAGCATGCTTGCGTCCACTATGTGGTTCCCAACCAACAAACCCGTTGGAACAGGAACCAAAATAAACTGAATAACAACACCACAGTTGTTGTAACCACAAGATTTCCCCCGCACACCCGCACGGGTGTGTGACGGGACACAGGGTTACGGCGGTCATAGCGTGGGGGAAACGCCCGGTCCCATTCCGAACCCGGAAGCTAAGACCCACAGCGCCGATGGTACTGCACCCGGGAGGGTGTGGGAGAGTAGGTCACCGCCGGACAA
>NZ_BAEG01000071.1 GCF_000238915.1 Arthrobacter globiformis NBRC 12137
GGCGGTGAGCGTAAGCCGTTTGGTGATCGTGACCGTAAGCCGTTTGGTGACCGTCCGCGCCGTGAGGGTGAGGGTGACCGCCGTAGCTTTGGCGGCGGTGAGCGTAAGCCGTTTGG
>NZ_BAEG01000070.1 GCF_000238915.1 Arthrobacter globiformis NBRC 12137
CCAGCTGGACCCACTTTTCGACAGTGCCGGTCTCCAGATTCACAACCGCCTCGTACGACCGCGCCGCGGCCCGGTCCACCAAAACAGCGTCCGCCTCACGCCCCACCTGCACACCATTGCGCAGGTCCTCCTTGGCCGGCTCACGCAACTCAACGCTAATAAAACGGAACGACTCCGCCGCCGCCGGCCCCTCCTTCAAAACCGCCACCGCACGGGAAATCTCCTCCCGCGACAACGGATCCAACGGATGCGCCACCCCAACAGCGGCTGAAGTTTCAATGTCGAGAGTCATGCTTATCTCCTTGATAAATCGGAATGGGGGATGCATACGGCGCGAAGGTCAAGCGCTCCGGAAACGGGGCTTGAAGTAGCCGAGGGTAGTCACGGTGGTTGTTGACCCAAACACGCCCGGCCTGGATCTCGTGCCCGGTCCCGTTAGCTGGTGTGGCCGTGGGGCTAATGGATGCGAAAGGTCCCTAAATTCTCAGAACTGTTCGGCGTTGTCCGAACTGTTCATCACCGGTGCAAGTGAACGTCCTCTGTTCCAGAGAGTCAGCCGGGCTCTGCGCCGAACCTGGCGATGTGATCCCGGTCACTTGCATTCCTTACAAGAAGCAAAGCTATGCCACGAAATTCATTTAGGCGAGGCTTTCATAAACATTTACTTGAGAAATTCCGGCGCATAAATTCCCACTCCAGTTAACATGTTGGAAACATTCGGAAACACGGGCATACCTATCGCTGACGGCCTCCGAAATGCTAATGTTCTGCACCTTGGCTCGATGACTTGCGCCGCCCTCGGAGTAAGGCGAGCGCGCCCCACCCGAAGGGAGAGTTGGTACCCAGTGTCTGCACGCGGTGATCGCTTTATCACTCCCCGTTCGCCGGTGGAGGGTCTGCGCCGCCGGAAACTTTCCTTCTTGCCGGTCTTCGCGCAGGCGGTTGCCGGCGTGGCGCCTGCAGGTGCCATGTCCGTCATTCCGGCTCTTGTCTTCCCGGGTCTTGTCTTTGGATCCAACGGACCGAACCTCCTGGTGACATTCGGCGTGGCCATGGCCGTCATGGTCCTGGTTGCCTTCTGCCTAAGACCAATGGCACAGCGCATGGCAGCCGTCAGCGGCCTCTACAGTTACACCGCCAAGGGACTTGGGCAGCGGACGGCGATCACCGCCGGATGGTCAGCCATTTTCGGTTACGGCCTCGTGGCCATGGCCGCACTGCTGCTTGTTGGCGTCTACGTCGGCCAACTATTCTCCAACCTTGGGGTCCCCGCTGCAGACTCCAAGGTGTTCACAGTGCTGGTCATACTTGCCTCCGCGGCTACCGCTTGCCTCCTCATGGTCAGGGGGATCCGCATATCGGCGTGGTTCATGGTGTTGATGGAGTCCATCTCGATCGGAGTCCTCGCCACCCTGATGATCATCTACTTCGCCGTCAACCCGTCGAAGCTCAGTCTCGGAAGCGTGTTTGCCTGGAACGGAAATTTTGACGCGCTACCGATCGGCATCGTCGTGGCCGTTAGTGCCTTTGTCGGTTTCGAAAGCCCGACCACGCTGGGAGGGGAGGCGCACAGACCCTTCGTTACCGTCCCCCGAGCCATCACCTGGACCCCCATCCTCATGGGTGTGCTTTGCCTTCTCGCCGTGACCGCCCAAGATGCAGCGCTCAAGGAGGCACCGTTAAGCATCGCAGCGAGCTCTACGCCGTTGTCTGACCTCTTTTCCCAGTCTTCACCTGTCTCCGCTGCAATCCTTGACCTTGGCATCGCTGCATCGTGGTTTGCGTGCGCGATCGCCTCTGTTAACGCCCTTGCCCGGATATTTTTCTGTATGGGCCGGGAAGGGGTTGCACCGAAAATAGCCGGCAGGACCCATCCCGTCTTTCGAACCCCTTCGATGGCCATCATGGTCATAATGCCCGTAGTTGCCATCGTGCCCATTGCAGTCGTGACTTCAACTGCCAGTCCGGAACGGGGGCTCGTGAACCTCCTCACGCTGGGCGCCTACGGATATCTGGGGTCCTATATCCTTGCCAGCGCGTCCCTGCCCTTCTTCCTGCGCCGGATCGGGGAGAGTACCTACGCCAGCTGGATACTGGGAGCCGTAACCACCCTCGCCCTCGGAGCCGTCTTTTGGACGGCCGCAGCGGCATCTATCCGCACGGGCAGCCTTGAGACCGTTATCTACGCGGGCGTCCTCCTGGCTAGCACCATGTATGCGACGTTCCTACACTTCCGATTACCAAGGCGTCTGGCGGCCGTCGGCATCTATGACGAAACCCGGGAATTGGACCTCTTTCATGGCAGGCCCACCCCATGACCTACAGGCCCACACACTCCGGACCCAGCACAACGTCAAACCCGCTCAGGATCCTGGAAATCGTGGCACGGTTCGGCACCGGGACAACGGCTAAAGAGGTCACCGATGCCCTGCAGATGCCCCAGGCGACCGCGTATCGGATCCTGAATTCGCTCGTCGCGGACGAATATCTGGCCCGCACGTCCGACCTCCGCGGATTTGCTCTAGGTCAGGCGATCTCGGGGCTCATTACGGCTGCGACTCCCCCAACCGTTCCCACCGCAGCCCGCGCCCTCATAGAGGAATTTCGGGGCGGGAACCGTTTCGCCGTGCATCTCTTGATGTTCCGCAGCGCTTCCCTCAGAGTCGCCGATGAGGACCCGGATTATCGGCTCCACTCTGTTTTCGAAATGCTCCGGTATCCGCACGCCTCTGCAGCAGGAAAACTGATGCTTGCTGAACTTGGGGATTCGGCCTCCCCATTCCCTACAGGACCGTTGGTGAAGCTGACACAGCACACCATCACAGACAGTGGTCAACTGGAAGAACAACTCGCGGAAATTAGGCTCAAAGGCGAGGCATCGGAAATCAACGAATTGGAACAAGGATCCGCCAGTCTCGCATTTCCCGTAAGGCTGCCCAACGGCGTGGCCGGCGCAGCCCTGTGCCTGTCCAGCCCGGCAGAGCGGTTCACGGCAACCCGCGAGCACGCAGAAGCCGCCCGTGAACTGGCCTCACGGCTGGCACCTTTCCTGTTCTGATTAACGTCACATAGGCGCGTCAGGCAGTCCTGACGCGCCTTGCGTGTGGCGATCTTGTCTTTCTTCTTGCACCGCCCCGGCGAACCGGAACTCGTCCCCGTCCGCGACGGCCTTATCGGGCGTGGTGCCGGGGTAGACCTGCTCCCAGAGGACCTGGTCCTCCGGGTTCGATCGTGACGCTCATGCCGGCACCCCGAATGCCTCCAGGTCCAGGATGCCCTGCTCCTGAAGGCTGACCTGATGCATCTTGGAAATAGCCAGACTGCGAACCGTTTCACCGAAGACTTCGTCGGGGTCGAGGCGGCGCAGTTCTTCGGCGAGGCAGTCGCGGAGGCTGCGCCGCGGCAGGGAGATCCGTTGTGCGGGCTGCCCGGGCTGGGTGAGTTCGGCGACGGTGTGTCCAGGCCGGAACAGCCGGATGATGCCGGACGTCTTGATCAGCTGAACGCCGCGGATTCCGGTGCCGGGCGCGTCCGCGAGGATGTTGACCGGCACGTCCAGGGCCTGCCTGAGCCACGCTGCGAGCAGGATGGTGCTGGGCGAGTCCGAGGCGCCCTCGACGGTGACGGCGGTAATCGGCGTGGCGTCGGCCTGATCCAGAACTGCAGCGAGCTTAATCCGCCAGTTCGTTAGCCGCGTCCAGGCCAGGTCGGTATCGCCTGCCCTGTAGGTGTTCCGAATATTCTCCAGCGCCCACCGGGGGTCCGCCTCGTTGGCCGAGTCCGTGATCCGGCGGTGCGCAATCCTGCCGATCGAGGTTTGGCTGGCATTCGCCGGTGCCCCGTTAGACCACCAGGCCACGATCGGGGCGTCGGGCAGCAACAGTGCGGCAACGAGGGACTCGCTTTCCTCGGCGAGTTCACCGAAGCCGCGCAGCACGATGACCTCGGACGCGCCCGCGTCCCCGCCGACCCGGATCTGGGCGTCCAGGTGGGTGGGTTCCTCCGGAGAACCGGCAGCCAGCACGATGATCCGGCAGGGGTGCTCGCGGCTGGCCTCGTTGGCCGCCTCGATCGCTTCCTCCTCCAGTCCTGACTTTGTGATGACCACCAGGGTGAGGACCCGGCCGAGGGCGATCACGCCGCCCTGCGCGCGCAGGGATTGGACCTTCTTGGCAACAGCAGAGGTGGTGGTGTTGGGGAGATCTACAATCATGGCCTTCTCCAAGTGCGTCCGTCGCGGGTAAGCAGCTCATCCGCCGAGGCTGGGCCCCAGCTGCCTGGCGCGTATGGCTCGGGCAGGTCGGGCAGGGAGGCCCAGTACTCCTCGAACGGGTCCAGGATCTTCCAGGAAAGTTCCACCTCTCGGTGGCGGGGGAACAGCGGCGGCTCGCCGAGAAGCACGTCCAGGATCAGCCGCTCGTAGGCTTCGGGGCTGGACTCGGTGAACGCGTGCCCGTAGCCGAAGTCCATAGTCACGTCCCGGACTTCCATCTGGGTGCCGGGGACCTTGGACCCGAACCGGATCGTGGCGCCTTCGTCGGGCTGGACCCGGATCACCACGGCGTTCTGGCCGAAATCGTCGTCGCTGTGGCTCCCGTTCCCCTGGTTACCGAACAGCAGGTTCGGTGCCCGCTTGAACACCACCGCGATCTCCGTCACGCGGCGGCCGAGCCGTTTGCCGGCGCGCAGGTAGAACGGCACCCCGTTCCAGCGCCGGGTGTTGATGTCCACCCGGATCGCGGCATAGGTTTCGGTGGTCGAGTCGGCCGGGATGCCGTCCTCTTCCAAGTAGCCCTGGACCTGCTCCCCGCCCTGCCAGCCGCCGGTGAATTGGCCACGGGCCGAATGCGTGGACAGGTCTCCCGGGAGCTGAACGGCGGCCAGGACCTTTTCCTTCTCCGCGCGCAGGTCATTGGCGTTGAAGGAGATGGGCTCCTCCATGGCGGTCAGGGCGAGCAGCTGCAGCAGGTGGTTCTGGATCACGTCGCGGGCCGCGCCCACGCCGTCGTAATACCCTGCCCGGCCGCCGGTGCCAATGTCCTCGGCCATGGTGATCTGCACGTGGTCCACGTAATTGGCGTTCCACAACGGCTCGAAGAGCTGGTTGACGAAACGCAGAGCCAGGATGTTCTGGACCGTCTCCTTGCCCAGGTAATGGTCGATCCGGAACACCGCGTCCTGCGGGAACACCGATTCGACGATGTCGTTCAGCTGCCGGGCCGATTCGAGGTCGTGCCCGAACGGCTTCTCAATAACCACCCGCCGCCACTTCTCGCCCTCGGCCTGCGCCAGGCCGTGCTTCGAGAGCTGCCGGCAGACCAGTTCGAAGGCCTTCGGCGGGATCGACAGGTAGAACGCGTGGTTTCCCCGCGTACCGCGCTGCTCGTCCAGTTCGGCCAGAGTGGCGGAAAGCCGCCCAAAGGCGGCGTCGTCGTCGAACGCGCCCTGAACGAAACGAATGCCCTCGGAAAGCTGGTCCCATACCGCCTCAGAAAATGGCGTCCGGGAATATGCTTTCACGGACTCCTTTATCGCGGCCTTGAGATCCTCATTCGTCCGGTTCTGCCTGCCGAAGCCCACCAGTGCAAAGCTCGGCGGCAGGAGTCCCCGGCTTGCGAGGTCATAGACAGCGGGCAAGAGTTTCTTCCGTGCCAAGTCGCCGGTGACACCGAAGAGCACCAGGGACGATGGTCCGGCCACCCGGGACAGCCGGCGGTCGCGCGGATCCCGCAGCGGGTTCTGCCCGGACCTCACATTCGAATCAGGGTAAGTAACAGACATTGTTGCCTTCTAACTTTCGACATGCAGTGCGTGTCGACCGACGGTCACGAGAGAACTAGCTCGCGAGTCTCCCCGAAGGGAACGGTGTCGCTGAGCGTGAGCGTGTACCGGCCAGGATCATGGCGGGTGACCAGGATGCCGGCAAACTGTTGGGGCGCCCGGCGGAGCAATGCCTCTGCATCGTCGAGCAACTCGTAAAGCCGAACAGGGTCATTAATGAGGACTTCCACGTACTCGGCGGCCTGACTAGACATGATGAACAGCTTCCTTCCCAGGGGTCAGGGTCCCCCAATATGCCAACCCCTCATCCTCGGGGTGTGCTGTGTCTTAACTCCGTCGGTGGCGTCCCGCGCCGTAAGGGTGCGGGACGCCACCGACAATTAGCGACCTAGACGATGGCTGCGCGGAGTTCCTTCGCGGCCACGGCGGGGTCGGCTGCACCGTAGATGGCACCGCCGGCGACGGCGACATCGGCGCCGGCCTTCTGCACGTCACCGATGGTGGCGAGCTTCACGCCGCCTGCCACGGAGAACGGAACGCGGGCTTCGGCACCGGCGCGGAGCAGACCGTTCAGGTCAAAGCCCGGCTTGGCCTGCTCGTCCAGGCCGGCGTGCATCTCAACGAACTTCGCACCCAGGGCGCGGACTTCCTTGGCCCGGGTGACCTTGTCCTCGATGCCGATGAGGTCAACGACGACGCCCTTGTTGTGGGCCTGGGCTGCCTTGACCGCACCGGCGATGGTGGAATCGTCAGCGGCGCCGAGCACGGTGACCAGGTCAGCGCCGGCCTTGAAGGCGATGTCGGCTTCGAGCTCGCCGGCGTCCATCGTCTTCAGGTCAGCGAAAACGATCTTGTCCGGGTGGGCTTCCTTCACGGCGGTGATGACGGAAAGGCCTTCGGCCTTGATCAGCGGCGTGCCCAGCTCGATGATGTCGACGTACTCGGCAACCTTGCCGGCCAGTTCGAGAGCAGCTTCGGTGGTCAGGAGGTCGATGGCAACTTGGAGCTTCATGATGTTGTTTCTTTCTGTCAGGGAACTGCAATTGGGTGTGGAAAAACGTTGGGTGAGGAACTGAAGGCCTCGGTTACCCGGGGTTGGCGGTTACTCGGGGTTGGCGGTTACTCGAGGTTGGCGTGGCGCAGCCACAGCTCCTCCGCCGGCTGGGCGTCGTTGTCCCAGAGCGACTGGAAGATGGCCTCGGTGGCAACGAAAAGTACCTGCTCGAAGAGGGACCCGGCGTACTGGCGGGAAACGCTGGAGCCGTGGTCGGTCTTCTGGGCGGCAGGAATGACCACCACTGCATCGGCGAGGCCGGCGAGCGGCGAATCCGGGTTGGTGGTGAACGCGGCAATCCGCGCGCCGGCCTTCGCTGCTGTTTCCGCTGCCTTGACCACTCCGGAGGTCGTTCCCGATCCGGAGGCGACCAGGAGCAGGTCGCCGGAGCTGATGGCGGGTGTGGTGGTGTCGCCGGCGACGTGGACGTTCAGGCCCAGGTGCATCAGCCTCATGGCAGCCATGCGCAGGACGAGGCCGCTGCGACCCGCTCCGGCTACGAACACGCGGCCCGTCAGGCTGATGTGGCGTGCCAGGCTGGCCACCTGCTGCTCGTCGATCTTGGCCGCCGTATCCGCGATCTCGTCCCTTACGAGGGACAGATTGCGGACAATGTCATCTGTGGTGCTGTACACCGCAGTCGTCGCGGTTGCTGTCGGATTCACGGTTTTTCCCTTCGATTCGGCCATCGGCCTGTAGCAGCCGAGTGGATGCTTTCTGGTTGATATCCATGATTCCGAAGCAAGCGGGCAGGGGTAACACTGTTTTCTGACGGTTTTGACTACCCTTAAGGATTGGTCCGGTTCGGAACGGGCGTTCAGCAACGGAAGTGACACCAAAGCCTCTTGCGGGAGATCAAAGGCCTTTAAGTACTCCCGGACTGTAGTATTAGCCCAACCCATAGCCCATCTTCGGAGCGCAGACTTTTGGCCTCGCCGACACCCTTCGAGTCGCAGATTTATCGGTCATTGCCCGAAATCGAGCGGGCCGATGCGATTGTCGACAGAATCTCCACGGCCATCTCGCTCGGGCTGCTCAAGGTCGGTGAACGACTGCCACCTGAAGCGGCACTCTCGGAGATGTTCGGCGTCGGCGGCGCCACCCTTCGCGAAGCCTTGGGGGAACTGCGCGAGCGGGGCATCGTTGAGACCCGCAGAGGTCGGAGCGGGGGATCCTTTGTCGTCAAGCAGCCTCAGAGCCAGACCGACGCCATCCGGGATTGGTTTCTCTCGACGTCTATTTCTGAAATACGCGACCTCGGAGACGAACATTCGGCCATAGCCGCCACCACCATTCGCCTGGCATGTGAACGCGCGGAAGCTCATGACTTCGAGCGTCTCCAAGAACTTGCGCGGGCATTGGTTCTGGCCCGGACCCCCGAGGTCCGTGCATCTGCTGACAGCCGCTTCCACATCGAGTTAGCAGTATCGGCGCAGTCACCGAGGCTGGCCAACGCCGAAATCCGGCTTCAGGAAGAGTCAGTCCAACAGTTGTGGGCTCCGCTCGGCGTACCACTTGACCCTGAAACGGCAACCGCAGAACACTTGGAGCTGGTCCGGGCAGTGGCCCAGGACCAACCCGAGAGGGCCCAAAAACTGGCACTTGAGCACATCAGGCGAAATATTTTTCACCTTATAGACACGAAACTGACCCTCGGTTACAGCCAATCAATCCAGGAACCCAATGAAGCCCGACACTGAAGTCGTACACGCTGCCAATGCCCTCACTTCGTGGACCAACGGCGTCTCCGCGGAGATCGAGGACCTTTCCAGAAACGTCGCCTCGCTGCTTGAACGAAATCTCGTCGGCAAGCCCAAGGTCGATAAAGCTGCCTTGGCCGGCCTGGACAAACTCTCACGCGAGTTCCTTGCGAAGAACACTTTTGCCGTAGGTGCCGGAACGTTCTTCGCCCATGCATCCGTTGAGGAGGGCGGCCGGACCTTGGACTGGTGGTCCCGCAAGGGATCCGGTTCCGTCGGAAGGCTGGATTTTGATCTGACTCCGGGCAGCAACCGGTATTACGACTATGAGAAGCTGCCGTTTTTCTCGACCGCCGCTTCCACAGGTGAACAGACTCTCTGGGGCCCGTACATCGACTATCTCGGCTTCGAGGAATACATCCTGACGTTCACCGCACCGTTTTCCGTTCATGGAACCTTCACGGGGGTTGCCGGATGCGACATTCGGATCAAGGACCTGGAACCCCTCATCATGCCGCACTTGCGCGGCATCCCGGGCGATGCCGCCCTCGTCAACGCCAGTAACCGCGTCATTCTCGGCAACTCCGGGATGTACCTGGTCGGCGAGCGGATCAAATCCGGGTCTCCGGAGCAGCACCGAATGGCCTTGGATGTTCCACACCTGGGGCTCTCCTTGATTTACACATCAACGCGTCATACCTCGTGACCCTGTAGGCGGCCGTCTTGGGGGACGGCCGTCCAGCCAACCCCGCTGCTGTGACATAAAACCTTTGCCGGTATAGCTTTAGCGTCCCGCGTGAGCGGCCTGGCACCCGCAAGGGAAACAGCCCATAACCGGGCGGCCATCCAACGCTGCGTGACCTTTCAGCGCCATCACACCCGCGTGTGCGATGGACGCACTGCCCGGACTCAAGTCCCGGCGGGCGCTTCAACGAAGCACAAGATTCCCGCGATTAAAAGCTATTGCATTGCAGCTTTAAGGAGTAATCTTCGAAGTGATCTGTTTCACAGGAGAGCCCAGGCGTGCACGTCCACACCGCAGGCTCGGAAGCCTTCAGCTCGAAGATCCGGCGCTCATGGCCGAGCCACCGGGGCTGGAGAGGAATCACCGATAGCGGCTTCGCTTTCAGGCAGGGTTCATTGACGAGCCAGGCCTGAACTAGCGGCGGAACCGGGACGAAGGTGTCGTAATCGGGGAAGAGCTTCCTCATCCGTCCTGCGATCTGACACAGGACGTAGACAAAAATCTGACAACGCTTAGTTGTTCAAGGGAGATTGTTATGAGTGAAAATCGTTTGGATGGGGGCGATGACCTGGAGAGGTCTATCGACTGGAAGCAGGGTCTGGCCATTGCGCTGGGCGTACCCCTGCTAATTCTGCCCTCCCTGGGCTACCTTCCGATGTACCTGTCCGCCGCAGCAATTCTTATCTGGGGACTGTCGGTCGTTCAGGGCTTCTTTCAGAACGCTGCATACGCTGAGATGGCTACGACCTTTCCCAAGGCCTCTGGCCTGCCGGGTTTCGCGCAGCATATTTTTCGCACCGAGAACTACAAGGGAAAGTACGACAAGAGCAAGTTGATCGGCGGCTTCAGCGCCTGGAGCTACTGGTTCGCCTGGACCCCCGTACTGGCGATTTTTTCCATCCTGGTGGGCGGTTACCTGCATGGGCTTTTTCCGGTGCTGGGCGAAACGTTTACCGAGTACCAGCTCTCACTGATATCCGGGGTGGTGATTTTCGGCGGACTGTTCGTGGTCAACTGGTTCGGCCTCAAGGATGGCGCCAAGTTGGGTTACATCCTAGCTGCGTTTTCCCTGATACCGCTGGTTGTCCTGACCGTGGCGCCTTTTGCTACCGGACACGTAGAGATGACCAACATCACGGGCAGCTGGATCCCGGCCGACTGGTCGTGGGACATGCACCACATCCTGATTCTCCTGGGCATTTTTGCCATCGCTCAGTGGAGTGCCTGCGCTTGGGAAACGGCAGCCATCTACGGCCCGGAATACAAAAACCCGGCCAAAGATGTCTCCAAGGCGTTGTTTGCCTGCGGCATCATTTGCTTCTTCTCGTTCGTACTGGTGCAAGCTGCAGTGATCGGCGTGCTCGGTGTTGACGGCGTACTGGACGAACCCGTATCGCCCTTGATTCCGGTCGCCCAGGCAGTCTTTGGCCAAGCCGGCTCCATGATCACCATCATCATGCTGATCGCGGCGATGATACTGATCATCCAAACGGCCTATCTGGGCTCGTCCCGCGCAATGCACTCCATGGCGACCGAAGGCAACCTCCCCCGGGCCCTCGGCAGAACGAACCGCCACGGCACTCCGGCTGTTGCCATGCTGGTCATCGGAGCCTTCAACCTGGTGCTGATTTCGATGGGAAACCCCGCCGCGATTGTCGCGGCATCGGCGATCGGCTACACCTGCGCCAACGGCATCAGCCTGTTCGCCTACGTGAGAGCCAGAAAGCACCCCGCCTTTGCTGGCCTGGAAAGGCCCTTCAAGGCACCCAAGGGCTGGAAACACGTCGCCATGCTCTTCGGCCTGTTCAATCTGCCCCTGTGCCTGATAGGCGTGGTTTACCTCAACAGCTTGGAGATCGGCTGGACCCCGACGTGGGTCGGCTTCATCGTACTGGCGCTCTACATCCCCATTTGGTTCTATTCCCAGCACGAATCGCGCCGCTCCAACCAGAAGGCAGCAACTGACCGCTCGTCAGATCATGATGCGGCCGATAGGGAACGGGTTCCAGATCCCATGTGACGCAGCCGGCAGTGCCGGCCGCCCAACGCGGGTCAGCTCGTCCGCGCAGTAGTGTGACCCCATAAAGACAGGAAGGCAGGACCGTTGAAAAACGGTCCTGCCTTCCTGCGTTTCCTCGGGGACGCTGCATCATCATCATCAACCGCTACCACGCGAATACCCTCACATCGAACTTTTTGGTCCCATCGCGCGCCTCGCGGGACGAGAAGCAACTTGCCCGGCGGCAGCGGTTGCGCCCGGACTGCTCGCCGCCAAACCAAGCAATCTTCTGGAGGTGGCACCCGGAAAGATCAAGGCAAACGTTACGGTCCAGGAGACAAAAATGTCTCTTTGCGTGAATATTCCAAAAAAAGTCTGGACTAGATGAATTAGGAGGAGTAGGTTTGCTTGTGGGACGAAAAAGCGTGACCGGCATCACACCAGCAGACCTCGGTGAAGAGCTCTACTGGCCCCTCTGGAAGCAGAGGATGTCGGGTTTTGCAGGTCCCCTCCCGGAGCTTAGCCCGGCTTGAGATGACCTTCAGCGCAACTTTATTTGCACCCGAAGACGAACAGTCCTGACAAACCATTAACCCAGGAGAGACCCATGGAAACCATCCTCACAGGAACTTTGACCAAGGCCGGATCCATCCACAAGGTAGTAGGCGGATATGTCGGTCTGCCGCCGATGAACGAGCCCGGCACTGTCGCCGCAATCGGTGACTCCCTCCATAACCCTGAGGGGTCGGTCATGAGCGCCGGCTTCTTCGAGCTGAAGGCTTCCGAACCCCTGGTGTACACGTACACCTACGACGAGATGAAGGTCGTCATCAAGGGCGAGTTCATCCTCACCGACCAGGCGACGGGCGAAGTCACGCACGCGAAGGAGCGCGACGTTCTGTTCTTCCCCAAGGGCACCACGGTCAAGTTTGAGACCCCCGAGTACGGCCTGGGGTTCTTCACCGGCGAGCGTTCCTTCGCACCGTAAGGATCCGACCATGTGTTCCGCGTCCATGCCGCCGGCAGCAGGCACAGGCCTGGAACCTGGTTTCCGCGGTGTCATCTGTGCGTCCTTTGGCGCCACAGGTGACACCGCGGGTCAACACACCGGTGTCCAGCCCAGGCATGATCTCCGTTTCAAAGCTGCAAACCCCGAAGCCCTCTCGGAGCTGAGGTCCGTACTTGAACGTTCGCACGTTGGAGTTCGCCTCGTGCTCGCCGGGCCACCGGCGGACATCCGCGCAGCCGCGGCCGCCGCCGCGGAATGCGGACTGCAGCAGGAGGAGCTCACCCTTCTCAGTGACGAGACCGCTCCCCGGGTAATTTACTGCCCGCACTGCCACGCGACCACCACAACCGTTCGGCCGGCCGGCTCCGAGGTCCAATGCCGGGGATGTGCCACCAGCCTGGCCACCACAGATCATTTTTCCCGCCGAATGGGCGCGTACCTAGGGTACTCGGCCCACGCCGAGGAGGCATCATGACTATCACGGCGCTCCCGATCACTGCCCACCCGGCGGTGGAAGGTGGCCTCCAGCTGGAGGTGACCAACATCAGTCCCCAGACGGAATCGATTGTCAGCATCACGTTGGCTGATCCGTCCGGGGCACGCCTTCCGTCCTACGTCCCGGGCAGCCACCTGGTGGTCCAGTACGGCAGCGGCGTCAACGCGTATTCGCTCACCGGCTCGGGCAACGGCCCGACCGAATACACCATCTCCGTCCTCCGGGTCGAGGACGGAGCGGGTGGATCGGTGGCAATGCACCAACTCGGCGTAGGTGACCGCGTGTACGTTTCGCGGCCCCGCAGTGCTTTCGCCCCGGCCTCAACAGCCACCCACCACCTGCTGATCGCCGCCGGCATCGGCATCACGCCGGTCCTCTCGCACGCCCGTGCGGCAGCGGACCGGGGCACGACCTCCTCCCTGATCTACGTGTACCGGCCCGGGGCCGGAGCCCACGTGGAAGAGGCCCGGGACCTGCTGGGACCTGCCCTGACCGAATGCAGCGACCGCAACAGTTTCCAGAAGGTCCTCGCCGAACAGCTCATGACCCAGAGCCTGGGAACCCACCTCTACGTCTGCGGCCCGGTTGCCTTCATGGATGCGGTTCTGGATCAGGCACGGGAGCTGGGATGGCCACCGGCGAGGCTGCATTCGGAAGCCTTCGGTGCGGCCGAACTGGACGACGGCGAGCCGTTCACCGTTAACCTGGTCCGCAGCGGCCTCAAGCTGGACGTGCCGTCCGGCGCGTCGCTTCTGGAAACGCTCGAAAAGGCAGGGAAAACCATCCCCAACATGTGCCGTAAAGGCATCTGCGGAGAATGTGTCCTGCCGGTCCTCCGGGGAACCCCGCAGCACCGGGACCTCTATCTGACCGACCAGGAAAAGGCCGAGAACACCACAATGATGTGCTGTGTTTCACGCAGCGAAGACCCAGAATTGGAGTTGGACCTTTGAGCATCACTCTCGACAAAGACACTGACACCGCCACCCTCCCGGAACGCATCAGGCGCTTTCCATTCCCGTTTCTCGGTGACCAGTACCGCTATAGCGCCAACGTCGAACCGGCCAACAAAAACGTGCCGACAGACGCCGGCGCCTGGGGGGCCGGGCTCATCGACATCGACGAGTTCTACCATAAGGAACTGGCCGACCGCGAGGCGATCCTGGCCCGCGACCCCTCGCGCATGGCCGTCCTGCCCCACATGCGGCCCGCCGTCTGGGACACGATCGCCACCCTGCTTCCCGCCATGGCCGCGGAATACCCGGACATCATGTCCTTCCACCGCGAGGGGAATGCATGCCGCTGGCAGAACAAACTCCAGGACCTCGACGTGCAGTTCACCGTGGGCGACGACGATTCGCTGCCCACGGGCCCCCTGAGGTTCCTTGGCACTCAGATCCAGGACGACATCGTTCTCCTCGACATTCGGGACAACACGATGTGGCTCGACGCCGGTCTGGTCACCTTCGCCGCGGACTGGTCGTTCAATTTCGACGTCGGGATGAGCTTCCTCGAAATCCACGGCCCCGTACCGCGGGTCAAGGAAGAAAACATCATCAGCCGTGCCGAACAATTCCTCATGCGGCTGCAGCCGGGCGAACAGTTCCGTCGCACCAACTGGACCATGACCGTCGGCAACCGGCTGGACACCTCCACCGAAACCTACCCTGAATGGGGACCGGACCGCGGAACCATCGCCACTGACCCCGACATGCCGGACAAGCTCCACCTTCGCGTGGAAGTCCAGCACCTGATCCGGCTCCCCCACACCGGGGTCCTGCTGTTCCTGATCCGCAGCTACCTCCTGCCCCTAAGGGACATCGCCAAGGTCCCGACCTGGCGCCAAAAGTTCGGCCACGTCCTGGCCGAACTCCCGGACGACATGGCCGAGTACAAAGGCATCATCCGCTACCGCAAGGCTGCGTCCGACTGGCTGCTGGCAGGCTAAAACGCCGGCTCAATCCCCAACCATTGCTATTACCTACAGTCTTATGGAAGTAATCCATAAAAAAGGCTGGACTAGATGATTAACATGGCGTAGCTTTTTCTACACGAACGGAATGCACGTGGCCGGTATCACACCGGCAGGTGGTCCCTCCCGGTTCCTAAGAGCTCGGAGGGGCCCTCAGCACAGTCTTATTTGCACCACCGATGAACAGTTCTGACGAAGACGAACAGTTCTGAGAATCCGGGGACATTGCCCCCAAAAACAACACCACCTAAGCAACCTCATCCTGAACCAGGATTTATCAAGGAGTTAAGCATGACTATCGACATTGAAACTTCAGCCGCTGTTGGGGTGGCGCATCCGTTGGATCCGTTGTCGCGGGAGGAGATTTCGCGTGCGGTGGCGGTTTTGAAGGAGGGGCCGGCGGCGGCGGAGTCGTTCCGTTTTATCAGCGTTGAGTTGCGTGAGCCGGCCAAGGAAGACCTGCGTAATGGTGTGCAGGTGGCGCGTGAGGCGGACGCGGTTCTGGTGGACCGGGCCGCGGCGCGTTCGTACGAGGCGGTTGTGAACCTGGAGACCGGGACGGTGGATCGGTGGACGCAGCTGGCTGCCAATGTCCAGCCGCCGTTCATGCTCGATGAGTTCGCCGAGTGTGAGGAGGCGTGCCGGAAGGACCCGAAGGTTATCGAGGCTTTGGCGAAGCGGGGCCTGACGGACCTGGACCTGGTCTGCTTCGAGCCGTGGTCGGTGGGGTATTTCGGTGAGGACGCCGAGGGCCGGCGCCTGATGCGTGCCCTGGTCTTCGTCCGGGACGAGCCCGATGACAGCCCGTACGCGCACCCGATCGAGAACTTCATCGTGTTCTATGACCTGAACGCCGGTGAGGTCGTCAGGCTCGAGGATGACCAGGCGATCCCGGTCCCGTCCGCCCGGGGCAACTACCTGCCCAAGTACGTCGGCCCGGCCCGCACGGATTTGAAGCCGATCGAGATCACCCAGCCCGAAGGGGCGTCCTTCCAGGTCACCGGCAACCATGTCCAGTGGGCCGACTGGTCCTTCCGGGTCGGGTTCACCCCGCGTGAGGGCCTGGTCCTGCACCAGCTGAAGTTCCGTGACCAGGGC
>NZ_BAEG01000069.1 GCF_000238915.1 Arthrobacter globiformis NBRC 12137
CCCGGCAGACCATACGTCCATGCCGGCCGGCCACCACGCCATGACCACCACACCCCACACCACCGCACCAGCGGCACCACCACTCGACCACCCACCCGGCATCCTGCTCACACTGCTCTTCACCACCGCAGCCCTGACCTTCCTCATCCTCCTCGCCCGCCGGACCACAACCACCCACCACACAGCCACCAAACACTCCACCCGCACCGAACACGCCCTCGAAGCCCTCAGCGCCACCACCATGGCCCTCATGTTCGCCACCATGACCGCATAAGCTCAGCAGAGCCAGATACGACGACGGCGGCACCCTTTCGGGTGCCGCCGTTTTGGGTGCCGGGTTCCTACACCGTCACCGCAGGCCGTGGTTGTGCGCCAGGGCGATGGCCTCGGTGCGTGAGCCGACGTCGAGCTTCTTGAACAGGTTCCGCACATGGAACTTGACCGTATTCTCGCTGATGCCCATCGCTGAGGCGATGGTGCGGTTGCGGTTTCCGGCGGCGAGGTGCTGGAGCACTTCGAGTTCCCGGGCGGCAAGGTTCCATCCGGCGACATCCCCGGCGGGGCGTGTCGGCAGGTCCAGGGGGAGCGAGACGAAGACGTCCGCACCCCAGCCCGGCATGACGTCCATCCGCAGCTGGCCGGTGAGTGCCTGGACCCGGCGGTCCAGGCGGCTGATGCTCGGCGCATCGGCGGCAAGTGCACCGCGGCCGTCGTCGCGCACGTTGATCAGCAGGTTTTCGCCGTCGCAGTCCCACTGCGTCCGGATTCTGCTGACCTCAGGTTGTTCCATCATGGCCAGCACAAGTCCGCGGACGACTGCCCTTGCCGCGTGGGCAACTTCGCCGGGGAGGGCCCGTCCATTCAGCGGCGGTTCGATGAACTCGGCCTCAATGCCGCTGTAGCTGGTGAGCGGTCGCAGGTCCTCCCGCAGGCGTTCGAAGGCTTTGGCGACCGGTTCTTCCACCAGGTCGGTCGTGCGGTCGCTGAGGGTACGGAGCTTGACCAGGGCCTTGGCGGTGAGGTCAGTGACGGTTGTGCGGGCTACTGCATTGTCCAACTGGGACGAGCGCAGCGCTGCCAGGAGGGTCTCCAGGGTGGTGGAGTGCAGGTCGGTCAGTTCCGCCGTCACACGGATGCGTTCAGCCGAGGCCGCCCGGGATTCCAGCAGGTACGACGGCGGCGCATCGGCCACTTTCTCCTGGATCCGCTTGGCAGCAAGGTTCCAGAGATACCTCACCAGGTCCAGCTCGGCGTTATGGCCGGGATCGGCGGGCTGGGGATCGGTGATGACGAGGAGGGCCTGGCTGGAGGCGTGTTTCAGGGCCAGGGCGGCCCGGGGTCGGCCGGCAAGCTCGGCCTCCCCGAACCAGGGGGTCTCATCCGAAAGGGTGGCCCGAAGCGCGTCAAGCTCGGCGATGGAAACCCGGGAGATGATTTCTTCCGCACCTGCCTTCTTCTGCGGCCGCCCCGTGCAGTCTTCGGTGAAGATCACCAGTGCGCTGCTGCCAAGGTAGGGAAGCAGCGCATCACGTAGGCGCTCCGCTATCTGGGTCAGGGGAGCATCGGCTACTGCTGCCACGGAATGCAGCAGCGGCCATGGCAGGTCTGAAACGGGCATGGTGGACGCCTTGATGGGCTGGTCGGTGGCTGCGCTCATTGGAACAGTTTACGGCCGCCCAGTCCGAAAGTGTAGTAAAAACCGTCAGAAAACAGTGTTACCCCTACCCATTTGTTTCGGGAGTATGGGTGTCAACCGGAAAAGCATCCGTTCGGCCGCCGCAGGCCGACGAACCGAATCAAAGGGGATCAATTGTGAATCCGACAGCAACCGCGACGCTTATCACAGACAGCACCACAACACTCGACTGGACGTCCGAGGACCAGCGGGCAGTGGACACACTCCGCGTTTTGGCCGCCGACGCCGTGGAGAAGGTGGGCAACGGCCACCCCGGCACCGCCATGAGCCTGGCTCCGGCCGCTTACCTGCTGTTCCAGAAGCTGATGCGCCACGACCCGCGCGACCCGGAATGGATCGGCCGTGACCGCTTCATCCTCTCCCCCGGGCACTCCTCCCTGACGCTGTACAGCCAGCTGTTCTTCTCCGGCTACGGCCTGGAACTGAAGGACCTTCAGGCGCTGCGCACGTGGGGCGCGCTGACCCCCGGCCACCCCGAATACAAGCACACCCCGGGCGTGGAAATCACCACCGGCCCGCTGGGCCAGGGCCTGGCCTCCTCGGTCGGCTTCGCCTACTCCCAGCGCCGCCTGCGCGGCCTGTTCGACGCCGATGCTCCCGCCGGCGAGAGCCCGTTCGACCACACCATTTGGGTCATCGCTTCCGACGGCGACATCCAGGAAGGCGTGACCTCTGAGGCTTCGTCCCTGGCCGGGCACCAGGAGCTCGGCAACCTCGTGGTCATCTACGACGAGAACCACATCTCCATCGAAGACGACACTGACATCGCCTTCACCGAGGACGTCCTGAAGCGGTACGAAGCCTACGGCTGGCACACCCAGCGCGTGGACTGGACCGAGACCGGCGAATACGTCGAAGACGTCCAGGAGCTCTACTCGGCGCTGCTGGCTGCCAAGGCAGAGACCTCCAAGCCGTCCATCATCTCGCTTCGCACCATCATCGGCTACCCGGCCCCGAAGAAGCAGAACACCGGCAAGATCCACGGTTCAGCCCTCGGCGCCGATGAAGTGGCAGCACTGAAGAACGTCCTCGGCTTCGACCCCGCCAAGTCCTTCGAGGTAGACGAGGACGTGCTGGCCCACGCCCGCCGGGTCGTGGATCGCGGCGCGGCCGCCCGCAGGGAATGGGAAGAGTCCTTCGCCGCCTGGCAGTCCGCCAACCCCGAGGCCGCTGCCCTGCTGGAGCGCGTCGAGGCCCGCCGGCTGCCCGCCGAACTCGAGGCTGCCCTGCCGGTCTTCGAAGCAGGCAAGGACGTGTCCACCCGCGCCGCGTCCGGTAAGGTCCTGAACGCCATCGGCCCGGTCATGCCGGAACTCTGGGGCGGCTCGGCTGACCTCGCAGAGTCCAACAACACCACGATCGAGGGTTCGCCGTCGTTCATCCCGGCTTCCCGCTCCACTGAAGCGTGGAAGGGCAACCCCTACGGCCGCGTCCTGCACTTCGGTATCCGCGAGCACGCCGCAGCCTCGATCGTGAACGGCATCTCCCTGCACGGCAAGACCCGCGCATTCTCCGGTACGTTCCTGATCTTCAGCGACTACCAGAAGCCGGCCATCCGCCTCGGCGCCCTGATGGGTGTCCCGTCCATCTATGTGTGGTCGCACGACTCGATCGGCCTCGGCGAGGACGGCCCCACCCACCAGCCGGTGGAACAGCTCGCCACCCTCCGTGCGATCGTCGGCCTGGACGTCGTCCGCCCGGCCGACGCCAACGAAGTTGGCATCGCGTGGAAGACCATCCTGGAGAACCACGAGAACCCGGCCGGCATCGTCCTGACCCGCCAGAACGTCCCGACGTTCGCCCGCGGCGGGGGCGCCGCCGAGGGCGACACCTTCGCTTCCCCGGCCGGAGTGGCCAAGGGCGGCTATGTGCTGGCCGAGGCATCCAAGGACGGCAAGACCGTGGATGCGCAGGTCATCCTGATCGCCACCGGCTCGGAAGTCCAGCTGGCCGTCCAGGCCCGCGAAGCCCTCCAGTCCGAAGGCATCGCCGCCCGCGTGGTGTCCATGCCGTGCGTCGAGTGGTTCAACAAGCAGGACGCCGCCTACCGCGAGGCTGTCCTGCCGGCAGCGGTCAAGGCCCGCGTCTCTGTCGAAGCAGGTCTTGCCCTGGGCTGGAAGGAATTTGTCGGCGACGCCGGCCGCTCCGTCAGCCTTGAGCACTATGGTGCCTCGGCAGACTACAAGCGCCTGTTCCAGGAGTTCGGCATCACCGCGGAAGCAGTCGCTGCCGCCGCCAAGGACTCCCTCGCCGCCGCGGGCAACTAATTCCCACCTGCGCTGCGGCCGGTGCCGCGGGACGGCCCCCACGGGCGTCCCGCGGCACTGCAAACTGTCATCATTTTTCGAAGGAAGTAGCAGAAGCCATGACCAACGCAACACCCACCGCACAGCTTTCCGACGCCGGTTTGTCCATCTGGCTGGACGACCTCTCCCGGGAGCGGCTCGACAGCGGCAGCCTGCAGAAGCTCATCGACCAAAAGAACGTCGTCGGCGTGACCACCAACCCGTCCATCTTCCAGGCCGCGATCACCTCCGGCACCGACTACGACGCAAAGATCGCCGAACTCGCGGCGCAGGGCGCCGGCGTCGAGGAGACGATCTTCGAGATCACGACGGCGGACGTCGCCGACGCCTGCGACCTCTTCGCCCCGATCGCCGCCGCCACCAACGGCGTCGACGGCCGCGTCTCCATCGAGGTTGACCCGCGCCTGGCCTGGGACACCGCAGGCACGATCGCCGAAGCCAAGAACCTCTACAAAAAGGTCGACAAGGACAACGTCCTGATCAAGATCCCGGCCACGATTGAAGGGCTGGAAGCCATCACCGCCGTGCTGGCGGAAGGCATCAGCGTCAACGTGACCCTGATCTTCTCCCTCGAGCGCTACCGGGCCGTCATCAACGCCTTCCAGGCCGGCCTGAAGCAGGCTCTGGACAACGGCCACGACCTCTCCAAGATCCACTCCGTCGCGTCGTTCTTCGTCTCCCGCGTGGACACCGAAATCGACAAGCGCCTGGATGCGATCGGCACCGACGCAGCCAAGGCACTCAAGGGCAAGGCCGGCGTTGCCAACGCCCGCCTCGCGTACCAGGTCTACGAAGAGCTCTTCTCCACCGAACGCTGGGCAGTGCTGGCCGAGGCCGGCGCGCGCCCCCAGCGCCCGCTGTGGGCTTCCACCGGTGTGAAGGACCCGGCCTACCCGGACACCCTTTACGTCACCGAACTCGTTGCCGCCGGCATCGTGAACACCATGCCGGAGAAGACCCTGGACGCCACGTTCGACCACGGCGTGGTCACCGGCGACACCATCACCGGCACTTACCGGGAAGCGAACACCGTCCTCAACGCCCTCGAGAACCTCGGCATCTCCTACAACAACGTCGTCGCCCTCCTGGAATCCGAAGGCCTGGACAAGTTTGTTGCCAGCTGGAAGGAACTGCTGGCCGACGTCAACGGCGCCCTCTCCACCGCACGGAAGGCCTCCTAGACATCATGTCCATTTCACCCCTGAATTGCTGTATCAACCCCAGCATCCTCTCGGCCGACTTCGTCAACCTTGAAGCTGAGTTGGCCCGCATCAGCAACGCCGACGCCGTGCACGTGGATGTCATGGACAACCACTTCGTGCCGAACCTGACCATTGGTCTGCCCGTCGTCGAGCGGATCCAGAAGGTCAGCCCCGTGCCGCTGGACGCGCACCTGATGATTTCCAATGCCGACCGCTGGGCGCCCCAGTTCGCTGACGCCGGCCTGAGCTCGGTGACCTTCCACGTCGAGGCGTCCGACGCCCCTA
This sequence comes from Arthrobacter globiformis NBRC 12137, assembly GCF_000238915.1. GTDB lineage: Bacteria > Actinomycetota > Actinomycetes > Actinomycetales > Micrococcaceae > Arthrobacter > Arthrobacter globiformis. The sequence continues at coordinate 5,490 of NZ_BAEG01000069.1, forward strand.
TCAAGCTCGCCCGCGAGCTTCGCGCACGCGGGTCCAAGGCAGGCATGGCACTGCGCCCGGCCACGCCGATGGAACCATACCTGGACATGCTCCCCGAACTGGACATGTTGCTGATCATGACGGTCGAACCGGGCTTTGGCGGCCAGGCATTCCTGGACGTCATGCTGCCCAAGATCCGCCGCGCCCGCGCCGCGGTTGACGGCTCCGGAGTTGACGTCGCCATCCAGGTCGACGGCGGCATCACGGAAGAAACCATCATCCGCGCCGCCGAGGCCGGCGCCAACGTCTTCGTCGCCGGATCGGCCGTGTACGGCAAGCCGTCACCTGAGGACGCCATTGAGTCGCTGCGGGCAAAGGGCCAACTCGCCTTCGGCCCAACAGCATCGCGCCCCAACAACGTCGTATTCCAGCAAGCCTGAAGGACCACTCATGCGCGTTCACATCGCAACCGACCACGCCGGCATGGAGCTGAGCTCCCACCTCATCACGGCACTGTCAGCCAGCGGCTACGAGATGGTTGACCACGGGCCGGCCACCTACGACGCCGAGGACGACTACCCGGCCTTCTGCATCAACGCCGCCACCGCCGTCGTCGCAGACCAGGCCGCGGGCGTCGATGCCCTCGGGATCGTGCTGGGCGGCTCGGGCAACGGCGAGCAGATCTCCGCGAACAAGGTCAAGGGCGTGCGTGCTGCGCTGGCTTGGAACCTGGACACCGCAAAACTGGCCCGTCAGCACAACAACGCCAACGTCGTCGCAGTTGGCGGGCGCCAGCACACCGTTGAAGAGGCCACCGAACTGATCAAGGCATTCCTGGCCGAACCATTCACCAATGCCGAACGCCACGAGCGCCGCATCGGCAAGATTGCCACTTATGAGTCCACCGGCGAGGTTGCCGAGTAATTCGGCGCTTCACCCAGACATCCGGAGCAAGGAGTCAGCATGCCCATTGCAACCCCAGAGATCTATGCCGAGATGATCGACCGTGCCAAGAAGGGCGGCTTCGCGTTCCCGGCCGTGAACGTCACCTCTTCGCAGACGCTGAACGCGGCGCTGCGTGGTTTCGCGGAGGCGGAGTCTGACGGCATTGTGCAGGTTTCCACCGGCGGTGCGGCGTACTGGTCCGGTGCCTCGACGAAGGACATGGTTGCCGGGTCGCTGGGCTTCGCGGCGTTTGCCCGTGAGGTGGCCAAGAACTACAACGTGAACATCGCCCTGCACACGGACCACTGCCCGAAGGACAAGCTGGACGGTTTCGTGCTGCCGCTGCTGGCGGCTTCGGAGGCGGAGGTCAAGGCCGGCCGGAACCCGATCTTCAACTCGCACATGTGGGACGGCTCGGCCGAGACGCTGCAGGAAAACCTGCGGATCGCCCGTGAGCTGCTGGACCGGACCGCTGCCGCCAAGATCATCCTCGAGGTTGAGATCGGCACGGTCGGCGGCGAGGAGGACGGCGTCGAGAACGAGATCAACGAGAAGCTGTACACCACGGTCGAAGACGCCCTGGCCACGGTGGAGGCGCTGGGTTCGGGGGAGAACGGCCGCTACATCACGGCGCTGACGTTCGGCAATGTGCATGGCGTGTACAAGCCGGGCGGGGTGAAGCTGCGTCCGGAGATCCTGAAGGACATCCAGGCCCAGGTCGGGGCGAAGATCGGCAAGGACAGCCCGTTCGACCTGGTGTTCCACGGCGGTTCGGGTTCCTCGGACCAGGAGATCGCGGACGCCGTGTCCTACGGCACGATCAAGATGAACATCGACACGGACACCCAGTACGCGTACACGCGTCCGGTGGCGGACCACATGTTCCGCAACTACGACGGTGTCCTGAAGGTCGACGGCGAGGTGGGCAACAAGAAGACCTACGATCCCCGCGTCTGGGGCGCCTCCGCCGAGGCCGGCCTCGCCGCACGGATTGTGGAAGCAACCCAGCAGCTCGGCTCCGCCGGCAAGACCCTCTAGCCAATTACCACCACTACACGTTGAAAGTGATCACATGAGCACTGAACCATCATCAGCCACTGTGCGCCGCGGAGCCGGGGCTGCGTACCGGGTCCATCTAGGCACCGACCATGCGGGTCTTGAATTGAGCCGTTCGCTGCAACAGGAACTGACCAGCCTGGGGTATGACGTGGTGGACCACGGGCCGACGGCGTACGACGCCGAGGACGACTATCCGGCTTTCTGCATCGGCGCCGCCGAGGGCGTCGCCCGCGACATCAACGACAACCGGCCAAGCCTCGGCATCGTCATCGGCGGCGCCGGCAACGGTGAACAGATCGCGGCGAACAAGGTCAGGGGCATCCGCGCCGCTTTGGTCTGGAACGAGTCAACTGCGCGGTTGGCCCGGCAGCACAACGACGCGAACGTCATCGCCCTCGGCGCCCGCGAACACACACCGGAAGAATGCCTCAAATTCGCGGCCCTTTTCCTCCAGGAGCCCTTCACCCATGACTCCCGGCACAAACGCCGCATAGCGCAGATCGCGGACTACGAAACCTGCCTCACCCCGCTGGCATGCGAGATCAGCAGAAGGGACGCCCTGGCGCGCATCAGCGTCAGCGCATGAAACGTCCCGCCTTGCGCGCGAATCTCCACGCTGGCCCCGCTAAGCAGGCCCCAGCCGTCAATGCGCTTCGCCCTCACCACACGTAATCCCCGCCGGTGATTTCGACGACGGAGCTCTACGACCAGGCCATAACCGCCGTCGGGCTCTAATTCCACGGAATCTTTCTACAAATATCGCCAGTTCATGGGGCTGTAGAACCCCTTATCTGTACAAGAACTCCGGAGGAACTATGCCGGGCGGTGCGTGGCGATCAGTCCGCTGGCCATCCGCCGGGCGCGGCGGGCCGAGAGCCTGTCACCCTCGGCGGCGGCGATGATCGAACCCTTCATGAGGATGTGCCAGGAGAGGGCGAACGCCTCGGAGTCCTCCAGGCCCGCTTCGTCCGCCAAAAGCCGTACCTGATGGCGGATTCGGGCCAGATACTCAATGCTGGCCCGCCCCAGCGGATGCGTGGCCCCCATTTCCAGCAGCACCTTCACGAAGGAACAGGCTTCGAAGTCATCCTCCTGGAACCACTGGTCGTACACATCGAAGATGGCCAGCAGCTGGTCTTCGGGGTTGTCTGCCCTGCTCTTGGCTTCCGGGACCACCGATCCCATCATCCACAGCTCGTCCCGGCGCTTCAAAAAGGCCAACGCCACGTCGTCCTTCGACGGGAAATGCCGGTAGAACGTCGACTTGGCAACTCCCGAGGCGCGGATCAGCTCGTCGACGCCGACGTCACGGATTCCGCGGTGGGAGAACAATTGGTAGGCGGTGACCACAATACGGGTGCGGACGTCATCAGGATCTTCAAGGTTGTCTCTGACTGGCCTCATGCCTGCAAATTCTACCTCTGGCATGCAATATTCCGACGGGAATACGGCATGCAAATGCCCGGCCGGCTACCCCGGCCGGGCATTTGCGGTTCATGGTTGCGGCCGGTGCTTAGCCCCTCCTGCCCGGCTGAACGGCATCGGCATCGGCAGCAGCTCCGTCGATCGGAGCTGCGGCCGTGGCCTGTGCGGCGGCGAGGCGGACCTGCCTGGTCTTCGGTCCGAAGATTGCAAGAAGCGCGGCTCCGAACAGCCATGTTCCGGCGATAAAGATGAAGACACTTTGGTAGCCGCTGCTGTTGTACAACGCCGCGATGATTAAGGGGCCCGCCGCATTGGAGAGCCGGCCGAGGCCGTAGGAGATGCCGGTGCCCATGCTTCGCCCGGTCGTATCGAACAGTTCCGGTGAGTAGGCGTAGCCAAGGGCGGTGTAACCGCGTTCGAACAGGTTGACGAGGAAGCCGAACACGACGATCAGGACGGGGTTGAACGTCAGCCCGTAGAAGAGGCCGCAAACCGCGATGACGGAGCCGAAGGCCACAAGGCACCATTTCCGTTCAAAACGGTCAGTCACGAGGGATGCGAGGTACGAGCCCAGCGGCGCGCCGACGGTGGTCAGGGCAACATAGAAGAGGGAGTTCTCAACGCTGAAGCCCTCCTTGGCCAGGAGCGTCGGCGCCCAGCTGGAGTATCCGAAGAACCCGATGGTCTGTGTCACCCAGAGAACCGTGAGCAGGGCCGTTGGTGCCAGGTACCTTTTCTGCAGCAGCAGTTTCAGCGGTGCCTTGACTGCTGCGGGGGCTTCGACCGGGGCGGCCGGTTCAGGGAGGAGTCCCTTCTCTGCCGTTACGCGCGCCTCAATCTCGTCCAGAATGGCCGCGGCCTTGGCGAACTCGCCTTTGCTCTCGTACCAGCGCGGGGATTCCTTGAGGTGTCCCGTGAAGAGGATGAAGAGGATGCCCAGCGCACCCCATAAATACACCAGCCGCCAGGTCCAGTCCGCCAAGGGGACCACCATGCTGGCGATGAGGTTGGTGGCGGGCGTGCCGCAAATGCCGATGACTATGGCATAGGCCTGGAATTTGCCGCGCTTGGCCGCCGGGAACATCTCATTGACATAGATGACAGCCACCACGGTCATGGCAGAAAGCCCCGCCGAGGTCAGGACGCGGAAGACGCCCAATGACACGATGTCCCACGAGAACACGGCTGCGAACGAGAAAGCGGAGAACCACAGAGTTGTGATGACCAGTGCCTTCTTGCGTCCCCAGCGGTCGGCCAGCCAGCTCGCAATGAGTGAACCGAAGAACATGCCGATGAAGGATGCGGACGTGACGTACGCGATCTGGTTGATGGAGACACCCCATAGCTTAATCAGCTTAGGGACCGTGGTGGCGAAGCTGTTGATGTCAGCGAATTCAAAGAAATACGCGAGCGACACTGCGACCAGGGTGATCTTGTGGAACCTGGAGATCGGTAACCGGTCCAGGCGGTTGGCGGCATTGGAGTGCATCATTGAAATCCTTTGGGGAGCGGGGGAACGGTGGCTGCCTAGGCTTCTTCGCCTGGCCAGTAGAGGCGCATCGGGTTGTCGACGAGCAGTTTGTGCTGCAGTTCCGGAGTGGAGGCTACGCGCGGGATGTAGTCGACCAGCAGCCCGTCGTCGGGCATGTGGTCCGTGAGGTTCGGGTGTGGCCAGTCGGTCCCCCAGAGCACGCGGTCGGGGAACTCCTCGACGACGGTCCGGCCGAAGGCGACGACGTCGCCGTAGGGTGCCGGTTCGCCGTCGAGGGCCGGCGGGCCTGAAATGCTCAGGCGTTCGGGGCAGCTGACCTTGACCCAGACATCGTTCTGCTCGACGAAGTGCAGGAACCTGCTGAACTCAGGGCCCGACGGCGGCTTGGTCACGTCCGGGCGTCCCATATGGTCCACCACCAATGGCACGGGCAGCGAGCGGAAGAAACCTTGCAGCTCCTCCAGTTCGGTGCCCTCGAAGTAGACCACCACGTGCCAGCCAAACGGGGTGATCCGGCGGGCGATCTCCGCGAGTTCCTCCTTGGGGGCACTGTTGACGAGACGCTTGAGGAAGTTGAACCGGACTCCGCGGACGCCGGCGTCGTCCAGCCTGCGGAGTTCGGCGTCAGCAACATCCGGGCGGACGGTGGCGACCCCGCGGGCCCCGTTCCCGGCGGCCTGTACCGCATCGACCATGGCCCTGTTGTCGGCGCCGTGGCAGGTGGCCTGGACAATGACGTTGCGGCTGACGCCGAGCTGGTCGCGGAGGGCAAACAGCTGTTCCTTGCCGGCGTCGCAGGGCGTGTACTTCCGTTCAGGAGCAAAAGGAAACTCGGATCCGGGGCCGAAAACGTGGCAATGGGCGTCCACGGCACCGGCCGGCAGCTGGAAGCGGGGTTTGGAGGGGTTGCTGTACCAGTCCAGCCAGCCGGGGGACTTGGTGAAGGTTGTGGTACTCATTGGTTCTCCTGGCCAGTTCAGTCGGTGTACCGGAGTCCGGCGGCGGTGAGGCGTTCGCGCATGGAGTAGATGTCCAGGCCGAGTTCGCCGGCGGCGAGCCGCTGGCGTTTGTTTTCTTCATTGTCCTCGCGGGTGCGGGCGGCGGCCGCAACTTCAGCCGCGCGGGCGGCGGGAACCACGACGACGCCGTCGACGTCGCCGATCACCACGTCGCCGGGGTTCACGAGGGCGTTCGCGCAAACAACCGGAACGTTGACCGAACCAACGGTGGCCTTCACGGTGCCTTTGGAGTTGATGGCGCGGCTGAAGACGGGGAAGTCCATTTCCTGGAGGGTTTCCACGTCGCGGCAGCCGCCGTCGATGATGAGCCCTTCGGCGCCCTGGGCGCGGAGCGAGGTGGCGAGGAGGTCGCCGAAGAAGCCGTCCTCGGATTCGGTGGTGCAGGCGGCCACGACCACGTCGCCGGGCTGGACCTGTTCGGCGGCGACGTGCAGCATCCAGTTGTCGCCGGGCTGCAGGAGGACGGTGACGGCGGTGCCGCAGACTTTCGCGCCGGGGTAGACGGGCCGGATGTAGGGGCGCATCAGGCCGAGCCGGCCCATGGCCTCGTGGATGGTGCTGACGCCGAAGGCGGAGAGGGCTTTGACGTCGGCTTCGGTTGCGCGGGTGATGGTGCGGTGGACGACTCCGAGTTCATGCATGGGTCTGTGCTCCTTTTGAAAGAGTGGTTAGCGGCCCTGCTGTTTGAGCAGTGCGTTGAGGCGGGGGTAGACGGTGCGGGCGTTGTGTTCCTGGATCCCGGCGCGGTCCGCCTCGTTGAGTCCGGCGGATTCGATGTAGCGGGCGGTGTCGTCGAAGTTGTGCCCGGTGCAGGGGTCGATGTCGCGGACGGCGCCGATCATCTCGGAGGCGAACAGGATGTTCCGCGTAGGGATGACGTCCAGGAGAAGGTCCAAGCCGGGCTGGTGGTAGACGCACGTGTCGAAGAAGACGTTGCCCAGCAGGTGCTCCTCGAGCGCGGGCTTCTTCAGGGCCATGGCCAGGCCGCGGAACCGTCCCCAGTGGTAGGGCACGGCGCCGCCGCCGTGGGGGATGACCAGCTTCAGTGTGGGGAAGTCTGCGAAGAGGTTGCCCTGGATGAGCTGCATGAAGGCGGTGGTGTCGGCGTTCAGGTAGTGCGCGCCGGTGGTGTGGAAGGCGGGGTTGATGCTGGTGCTGACGTGGACCATGCCCGGGATGTCGTATTCCACCATCTTTTCGTAGATGGGGTACCAGGAGCGGTCCGTCAGCGGCGGGGCGGTCCAGTGGCCGCCGGACGGGTCGGGGTTAAGGTTCAGCGCGACGGCGCCGTATTCCTCGACGCAGCGGGTGAGTTCGGGGATGCAGGTTGCGGGGTCGACACCGGGGGACTGCGGGAGCATCGCGGCGGGGACGAAGCGTTCGGGATAGAGCTGGCTGACGCGGTAGCAGAGCTCGTTGCAGATGGCTGCCCATTCGGCGGACGTTTCGAACCCGCCGACGTGGTGGGCCATGAAGGATGCCCGGGGTGAGAACACCGTGAGGTCGATGCAGCGTTCGTTCATGAGCCGCAGCTGGTTCTGCTCGATGCTTTCCCGGAGTTCGTCGTCGGAGATCTTCAGCTCGGACGGCCGGGGTGCCCGGGACGGGTCCTTGAGGCCGGCGATCTGCCGGTCTCGCCATTCGGCGAGTGCCGGCGGGGCCGTGGTGTAGTGGCCGTGGATATCGATAATCACTGTTTTTGCTCCTTGGGCGCTGATGCCGGGAAAGAGGGGTCCGCAGGGTTCCAGAGGTGTGCCGGGACCATCACGTTCCCGGCCATGATGAGGCGGGCGGTGCGCAGCAGGGCGGATTTCTCCACCCGGGCGGGATCCGCAGGGTCGGCGGAGTTAAGGCCCAGCTGGACGGTGAATTCCCCGCCCGGGTGCTCCACGGAGACGGTGCGGGATGCGCCGCCGGAGACGGTGGCGACGGCGTACGCAACGGTGCCGTCGAGGACGCAGGCAGTGGCGGCGGTGACTGCCGCGAGCACGCCAATCGATTCGTGGCAGACGTGCGGGATGAAGCTGCGGGTGTTGATCGTCCCGCCGTTGATGGGCGGGGATACCAGGGTCATCTTCGGGTAGTTTTTCGCGGTCACGTCGCCCAGGCCCATGAGGTCCCCGCAGCTGATCCGAAGGGCCTCGAGCCGGTCCTTGAGCTCCCGGTCCTTGTTCAGCTCCGCAGCGGTTTCCTGGCCGGTGCGGTAGAGGTCGGCCGCGCTGACGATGACCAGGGGCATGCCGTTGTCGATGCAGGTCACCTCAACCGGCCCGAACCCTGGGATGGTCACGGTATCCCGGACATTGTCCGTGGGCAGCAAGGAATGGCAGATGGAACCGGCGGTGTCGAGGAAGTTTATTTCGACGGCGGCCGCGGCGCCGGGAACGCCGTCGATCCGCGCGTCCCCGGCGTACTCGACGTACCGGCCGGAGTCATCCAACGGTGTTGGCACGCTGATCTCGGCGACCATGTTGGTGTTCAGGGTGAGGACGCGCGCGGTGGTGATGTCGCCGTCGGGGGTTAGTATCCCCGACTCAATGGCGAACGGCACCACCGCGGCCAGCATGTTGCCGCAGTTGGGGGTGGTGTCCACGGTGTCCCTGTCGGGCTGGAGCTGTGCGAACAGGAACTCGAGGTCGACGCCGGGCCTGCTGCTGCGGGCGACAATCCCGGCCTTGCTGGTGAGCGGGTGCGCCCCGCCCAGCCCGTCAATCTGCCGCGGATCCGGGGAACCCATGGCGGCCAGGAGGATGGCGTCGCGGGCGGGAAGATACTGCGGCAGGTCACGTGCCCGGAAGAACGGACCCCGGGAGGTTCCTCCGCGCATGAACCAGCACGGGATCGCCAACTGACTGCCGGCCCGGCGCGGACCCGGCGGTGCCGTAGCTGACGCCGAGGCCGCTACAGCGGTGAGTGAGTGAGGGGACACGTTGTTTCTCCTGTGGGCGGGGCGGAGTTGGACGGGATTAGTGCGCGGGAACGGCGACCGGCGGGGTGCCGTGGGTGTGGAAGGATTCGATGGTTTTCATGCCCCACGCCTGGCCTTTGGCCCGGTCGGCCTCGGTCCACTCGACCGTCTTCCAGTCCGGGGCCAGGATCATCCGGGCTCCGGAGTTGCAGAACTCGATCCGATTTCCACCGGGCTCGTAGACGTACAGGAAGAATGTCTGCTGGATGGCGTGTTTGTGCGGTCCGGACTCGATGTGGATGCCGTTCTCCAGGAAGATGTCTGCTGCCTTGAGGATGTCCTCGCGGGTGTCGGTGGCGAAGGCGATGTGGTGCAGGCGGCCGTTGCTGCCGGTCCAGTCCTCGCTGTAGACCAGGTCGTAACTCTTGTTCGTGAAGGTGAACCACTGGGCTCCGAGCTTGCCGCTGTTGAGGCGGATCTGCTCGGTGGCCCGGCCGCCCAGGGCTTCGGCGGCAAAGCTGCCGTTGAGCGTGACGTCCGCGGCCAGGAAGTTCACGTGGTCCAGCCGGCGGGCATTGACGCCGACGCCGGGAAACCGGGAGGCCTGGTTCTTCAGCGCCGGGCGGGACTCCTCGGTGGGGACGTGCCACTCGGTTTCGTAGTAGATATCCATCGGGTGGCCGTCCGGGTCAGTGAACGCATACGTCGATCCGAGGCCAGGGCCGCCGTCGTGCCATCCGATGCCGTGCCCGCTCGCCTTGATCGCCGCGACCCGGCGCTGCAGCGCCGCCTCGCTGGAGGCGCGCAGCGCCACCTTGCCAACGCCCGACGTCGGGGCCGCCGTGAGTTTGATGGTGTGGTGCTCGTAATCGTCCCAGGCGTGGAGGAACACGGAGTCGCCGTCGCGGGCCACTTCACGCATGGCCAGGAGGTCGGTGAAGAACCACAGGCTCTTCTCGAATTCGGGTGTCAGGAGTTCGACGTGGCCCAGGTGCGCCACGTCGTGAGAGGCGTCGTTCATTTGCTGTCCTTTGTCAGGTCGGGGGAGGGCGTCCGCCGAACGACGCCGTTGCATTCGAGTGAACCAGCTCTCATCCATGATTGTCAACAATTTAGTGAACACAATCGTTTGCCGCGGGAATGAACTAACCTAGAGAGAAATTGCTAACAATGCTGCGGCGGTCAGTGCCGCCGGAAGGTGGCGACACGTGGAGACCCTTGACGGAGCGCCGGACCGGACTATGACGGCCGCCGAACTGGCTGATCTGCTGCGCACTGCCATTGTGAATGGTGAGCTAGTACCCAACCAGCGGTTGGTTGAGGCTGACCTTGCTGCCGAGTACGGGGCCAGTAGGGGGAACGTCCGGGTGGCGCTATCGGAGCTGAGCGTCGAGGGCCTGGTGGAGCGCGTTCAGAACCGCGGTGCCAGGGTGCGGGCGGTATCTGTCGACGAGGCAGTGGAAATCACCGAGGTGCGCGCGGCGCTGGAGGCGCTCTGCGCGCGGAAGGCCGCCGAGCGGATCACTGACGACCAGGCCGCCGAGCTTCAGCAGCTGGCGGAGAGCATGAAGGATGCCGTTGAGCGTGGCGACCGGGAATCCTACTCCGAGGGCAACCAGGCGCTCCACGCCCGTCTTATTGAAATCAGCGCCCAACAGACAGCTGCGGCAACGATCCAGCGTCTCCGCGGCCAGGCTGTGCGCTTCCAGTTCCGGCTCGCGCGCCAGCCCGGTCGGCCGGCGGTGTCCCTCCCGCAGCATCTCGCAATTATTGATGCAGTCTGTGCTCATGATTCCGACGCCGCTGCGGAGGCGATGCGGGTGCACCTCGAGAGCGTTGCTGACGTCATCCGGTCCACCAACCCCTAGTTTCCCAGGCGCTACCGCCCTGCCGAGGCCGCTTTCCGCCGCATCCACGCGGCTGGAGGCGGTCTCTTCCCTTGTCCGGTTATTTAAATTGTTAACAATTTTATTGACGTGATTGTTGTCACCACCTACAGTGGGGACGGCCGCAAGGCTTTTCCCCTACTTGTCGAAAGGGCAGCAACGATGCTTCCTGAAGTTCTTCCTGATCGGACCCGGTCATCCGCCACGGTGGCGGCAACCGTCGTCGCCCTCTGCTGGCTGCTGGTCTTCTTTGACGGCCTGGACCTGTTCGTCTACGGCGCCGCCCTGCCGGACATGCTCGCCGACAAGGCTTTCGGCCTGTCTGCCGCGACGGCAGGCGATGTCGGCAGTGTCGCCACCTTCGGAATGCTGCTCGGGGCGCTCTCCGCCGGCTTGGCCACGGACCGGATTGGCCGCAAAGGGGTCCTGCTGCTGTGCTGCGTGCTCTTCTCCGTCGCGTCAGGTTTCTGCGCGCTCGCCCCGGATGTGACTCTGTTCGGCGCGGCCCGTCTGGTTGCGGGGCTTGGCCTGGGTGGCCTGCTTCCGACGGCGATTGCGCTGGTGGCCGAGTACGCACCGGACGGGCGCCGCAACCTGCTGATCGGTGTGCTCATGACCGCGCACCATGCGGGCGGCATCGCCGCTTCAACGTTGGGCATCTGGCTCCTGGAGGACTTCGGCTGGCGGACGGTGTTCTTCGTCGGCGTGGTTCCGTTGTTCGTCGCCGTGCCGTTCGTGGCCCGGTTCATGCCCGAATCGATGGCCTTCCTGGTGGCCAAGGGCCGCGCCGCAGCCGCTGAACGCCTCTCGCAGCGGTACAGCCTTCCCATTCCTGCTGCCGGTGAGGCCACAGGCGGCTCCGGCCGGAAAGCTGCCCTGGCGCAGCTCTTCAGCCGCGACCGCTGGCGGATCACCACACTGTTCTGGCTGACCTCCTTCGCCGGCCTGCTGCTGGTCTACGGCGTGAGCACCTGGCTGCCCGCGCTGATGCGCTCGGAAGGCTACAACCTCGGTTCCGCGCTGGCCTTCCTCCTGGTGATCAACGGCGGCGGCATCGCGGGCATGTTCATCGCCGGGCGGATCGCCGACAGGTTCGGCCCGGTGCGCGTGGCGATCATCTGGTTCGCCCTGACCGCGGCGGCCGTCTACTCCCTCGGGGCGCATCTGCCCCTGATTGCCACGTATGTCCTGGTGTTCGCGGCCGGGGTGTTTCTGTTCAGCGCGCAGACCATGGTGTACGCAGCCGTCGCCCACGTCTATCCCACGGCGAGCCGTGCCACAGCCATCGGCTGGACAACAGGAATTGGGCGTTTCGGGGCGGTCTTCGGCCCGTGGATGGGCGGCCAGCTATTCGCCGCCGGCAACCAGGGCTGGGGCTTCGGGATCTTTGCCCTGGCTGCGCTGGTGGCCACCGGAACGCTGCTGGTCTTGAAACTGGTACTGGCCCGCACTGGGTCATCGTCGGTGACGGACGCCGACGGCGTCATCCAGCCCGAGGCCATGAACGCCAACTGACGGGGGACTGCTCCGGCTAGGCCGTGGCTTCGTCTTCCAGGCTGGGGTCAGACTGCAGGGTGTGATCGACCTGGGCGGATTCGATGAGCTGCGTCATGGCAACGTGGATGTCCTCCGCCTGGGCGCGGGTGAGGCCGAGCTTGGCCAGCATGGTGCCGGGCACGCCCATCGCCTGGTCGCGGAGCGCGGTCCCTTCTGGGGTCAGTCCGACAGCAAGGGAGCGTTCATCTCCGGGAACGCGCCGGCGGGTGACATATCCCAGGGCCTCGAGCCTCTTGAGCAACGGGGAAAGGGTGGCCGGGACCAGGAGGAGGGCATCGCTGATTTCCTTGACTGAACGCGGGCTCTTCTCCCACAGTGCCAGCATCACCAGGTACTGCGGGTGAGTGAGGTTGAGCTCCTGCAGCACGGGCCGGTAGGCGCCGATGACGGTGCGCGAGGCGACAGCGAGGGCGAAGCAGAGCTGCCGCTCGAGCAGGAGGTCATCGTCGCTCCCTGGAGGGGAAGTCATGAAGCCATGATATCGAAGTGGCCGGTGGAGGCGGCTGACCGCCGCTCGGAGTCCCGGCGGAAGTTACGGGAACATGGCGAGGAAGAGGAATGCGGCGAACAGCACCAGGTGGATGGCCCCCTGCAGGCGGGTGGCGCGGCCGGGGACGACGGTGAGTGTTCCCACGATGACCGTCAGCAGGAACAGGACTATCTGCGTGCCGCCGAGCCCCAGCGTCAGCGGTCCCTGCAGCCAGATGCTGGCCACGGCGATGGCGGGAATCGTCAGGCCAATGCTGGCAATGGCTGAGCCGTAGGCCAGGTTGAGGCTGATCTGAATCCGGTTCCGCGATGCGGCCCGGGTGGCCGCGAGACCCTCCGGCAGCAGGACCAGGAGTGCGATGACCACGCCCACGAAGGACTCCGGGATCCCGGCGCGGCTCACGCCCGCTTCTATGACCGGGGATACGGTTTTGGCCAGTCCGACGACGGCGACCAGCGCCGCGCACAGCAGCGCAAGGCTTGTGTAGGTGGCCCGGTTGGTGGGGGTGGGGCCATGGAGGCCGTCTTCGCCGTCGTCGGCGGCCACGACGGGAAGGAAAAAGTGGCGGTGGCGCACGGTCTGGGTCAGCACGAACACGCCGTACAGCGCCAGGGAGGCCACGGCCGCGAAACCCAGCTGCAGGGGCGAAAACTCGGGTCCGGGCCGCGCCGATGTGAAGGTGGGCAGGACGAGCGTCAGCGTGGCGAGGGTGGTGACCACGGCCAGCGCCGCCCCGGCTCCCTCCGGATTGAACCGCGGAATGCCATACTTTCGGGCGCCCACCAGCAGGGCAACCCCCACGATGCCGTTGGCCGTGATCATGACGGCGGCGAAGACTGTGTCCCGTGCCAGCGAGTGGCTCCCTTCGCCGCCGGAGGCGATCAGGGTGACGATCAGGGCCACCTCGATGACGGTGACGGCGACCGCCAGCACAAGCGATCCGAAGGGCTCGCCGACGCGCTCGGCTACGACTTCGGCGTGATGCACAGCCGCCAGCACTACGCCAACCAGGACTACCGCGATGCCGGTGGCCAGCACCGGGCCGGGGGAAACTCCCCAGGTCACGGCCAGCATGATCAGGCCGACGACGGGAACGACGGCGGTCCAGGACGATCGGAGCCGGGCCAGCACAGCGCTATCTTCTCAGTGCTGGCCCTTCAGAGCTAGCCCTCTGGTGCTAGCCTTCACACTCCGAGCAGTACTTCTTGCCGTCCTTTTCGCGCGCGAGCTGGCTGCGGTGGTGGACCAGGAAGCAGGACATGCAGGTGAACTCATCTTCCTGCACCGGAACAACCTGGATCAGCAGCTCTTCGTGCGACAGGTCGGCACCGGGAAGGTCGATGCCTTCGGCGGTGTCGGCTTCTTCCACATCAAGCAGGGCAGTCTGGGATCCGCCCTGGCGGGACTGGATGGCCTCCAGGGATTCGTTGGCCGGCTGGTCCTCTTGAGCCACGCGAGGGGCGTCGTAGTCAGTTGCCATGGTTTTTACTCCTTCGGCTGTGCGCCGGACGGCGCGCATTCGCAGGACTCAACGAGCGGGCGCCGCCAGGTATTCCCGGATACCGGGGACGGGTTAAGGTCCCCAAAGTTTAGAGGAAAATTTCGCGGGTCATGCCGAATGGCACCTGATCGGAAAGCGTGGCGGTGTAGTCCCCGGGCCTGTTGCGCGTGACCATGATCCCGTGTGTCCCGGTGAGCATGGCCGCCTCCTGAAGGCACCTGACGGCGGCATCCAGCCTCTCGTCGAGGATCTTGCGGTCATCTACCTGGATGTCAATGGTCTTCGTGGTGCTGGGCATGGGTGTCCTTTGGGGAGTTGAAGCGTTTGAGCTGTTCAGAGTTTGCGGGCCGCTCGCGATTCGGCGGCAGGGCGCTCCGGGATGTCTGCGTATGCAGCGTCTACCGGATGCCCCTATGTGTGGCCTGTAGGCCGCTGGTGCACCGCCCCCCACGGGCTCTGGTGTGAGCCTGTCCACGCGTACGGTTCGCGTGCGTCATATTCGGTGCCTGCATAAAAGTAGAACCGGGGAACCGGCGCTTTGTCAACGTTTTTTGGCCCGGAGCGGCGCGGAGCGGCCGCGAGAGGGCCCCAGCCGAACCCTAGCGCCCTTCGCGCACCGCTTCCTCGATCCGCCGCGCCGCCTCCACCACGACGGCACCGTGGTCCTGGCCCGGGGAACCGGTGACCCGGGCCAGTGGCATGGCGAGGCAGACGGCGGCGATGATTCCCTCGTCCGTCTGTACAGGCGCACTGATGGACCCGAGGCCGGGGGTGCGGGACCCCACCGATTCAATCCAGCCCGCCGATGCCAGCTCGGCCAGAACCTCGTCGTCGGCGGCCAGGAGCCGGCCGCTGGAGCCGGCGGGCAGGGGGAGGCGCGAGCCGGGCGGCAGGGTGGCACGGAGTTCGTGGCGGCTGTCCGCGCTGATGAGGCAGACGCGTTCGTCCCCGCGCCGGACCCAGAGCTGCGCGGTCTCGCCGGTGCGGTCGCGGAGCTCATGGAGCACGGGCAGGGCAACGTTCTCCAGGGCCGAACGGACGAACCGCTGCCCGAGCCGGAAGGTGCCGCCCTCGGTGCGGCGGAGGAAGCCGTAGTCCACCATCTGCAGGGCCAGGCGGTGCGCTGTGGACAGCGACAGGCCGGTCCGCCGGGACAGCTCACTGGCTGACACGGCCGACCGGCCCACCGCGTCGAGGATCGCGGCGGCCCGCTCCAGCGTGCGGTTGCTTCCGTTCTGTTCAGTAGGCGGCATGTGGCCAGCTTATGACGCCGGCTCAGCCCTTGGCGGCCAGTGACTCCGCCATGAACTCGGCAACCACCTTCTGGGAAATCGCCGCGTCCAGGACGAACACGCCGTCATCGTGCGTCGCGAGCCAGTCCTCGAGCAGCCCCAGGTCGGAAAGCGTGCGCGCCTTGGCCCCGTCGGCGCCCAAGGCGCGTCCGACGGCGGCGAAGTCCACTTCGTCGATCAGCATCGCCTGGTTGTGCAGCCCCTTTGCGGCGTACTGGTGCAGCTCCGCACCGTACGCCGAGTCGTTCAGGACCACCACCACACCCCTGCGGGTGGCCCGCAGGAACGTCTCGAAGTCGGACAGCCCCATGAGCCCGCCGCCGTCGCCGCTGACCAGGACGGTGGTGCGTTCCGGGCGCGCGGCCGAAACCCCGGCGGCGGAGCCGAAGCCCAGCCCGATGGACTGGAAGGCGGTCCCCACCAGGACCATGGCGTGCGGGTCCGGGACGGAAAGGTACATCGGCGCCCAGCCGATGAAGTGCCCGCCGTCCATCACCACCGAGCGTTCGGCGGGCAGGATCCGGTCCAGGGCAGCGACGACGGCGCGCGGGTTGAGCCGGCCGTCCGGCCCGAACTCGACGGGGTCCTCAACCGGGCTGGATGAGCGGAAATCCGCTCCCGAAACCTCGGGAACAAGGTCCCGCCAGGTTGGCGATGCAGCAGCCGGTACGCGTTCCAGCAGGCCCTCAACGAACGGAAGGATGTCGGCCCGGACGTACTCGGCGCCGGAGTTTTGCCCGGCGTCGGGTTCGTTGTCGATGCGGATGATCCTGGTGTCTGCCGGGAACAGGGTTCCGTAGCGGGTCTGGAAGGTGTTCAGGCTGGCCCCGACCACCAGGACGAGGTCAGCCTGGCGTGCAACGTTGAGGCGGTGGCTGCGCGTGAAGCCGCCGGCGATGCCGAGGTCCCAGTCGCTGCTGAACGCGTTGGCAGCCATCACCGAGGTCATGAAGAGGGCACCGAGCCGGTCGCCCACATCCCGCAGCGGCGCGGTCGCGCCGGCCAGGAGTGCGCCGCGCCCGGCCAGGATGAGCGGCCGCTGCGCCAAGCCGAGCAACTCCGCCACCCGGTCCAGCTCGTCAGGCGCCGCGGGCCATGCGGGCTTGGCGGGTAGCGGCTCCAGCGGCATCCGGGCAGACAGGGGAGCGGTGGCGAGGTCGTAGGGAATTGCGAGCACTACTGGCTGGACGGTCTGCAGGGCGAGGTCGAAGGCCCGGTGGGTGACTGCGGTGGCGTTGTCCGGGCCGGCCACCAGCGTGGTGACGCCGACTGCTTCGGCTGCCTTGGCCTGGTCGATGTCGAACGGCCGGCGGCCGCCGGCAGGGGCGTCTCCGACGACGAACACCAGCGGGATGCGGGCCAGCCGGGCTTCGGCAAGAGTGGTGTAGGCGTTGGTGAAGCCGGCGCCGTAGGTGGTGGTGGCGGCCGCGACGCCTCCCGTGGCCCGGTGGTACGCGTCGGCCATGGCGACGGTCGCGGCCTCGTGGCGGGCCGAGGTGAAGGGAAAACCCCGGCGGGTGAGCCTGCTGATGAGATGGGCGTTGCCGTTGCCCATCAGCCCGAACAGGTGTCCTGCGCGCTCCGCCAGGACATCAGCGACGGCCGCGGAGACGTGGCCCTCATCGGGGAGGGCCTGCCCCGCGGGACCTGGACTGGCGGGTCGGGAGATGGCGGGAGTGGTGGTCATTGGCGGTCCTTGCGTTCGTGGGGTGGAAACTGGTCAGTCAGGCCGGCAGC
This sequence comes from Arthrobacter globiformis NBRC 12137, assembly GCF_000238915.1. Classification (GTDB taxonomy): domain Bacteria; phylum Actinomycetota; class Actinomycetes; order Actinomycetales; family Micrococcaceae; genus Arthrobacter; species Arthrobacter globiformis. Next base: position 22,780 of record NZ_BAEG01000069.1, read on the forward strand.
GCGACGGTGGTGGAGTCCCGGTGCCTCAGAGTGAGTGCGGCGTACGTCAGGGCGTTTTGCCGGCAATGCTCAATTTCCTCCGGCGTGAGAGGGCGGCGCACCTTGGCCGGCACCCCAGCCACGAGCGAGCCGGGCGGCACGTGGGTGCCCTCCAGAACCAGCGCGTTGGCGGCCACCAGGGAGCCAGCGCCGATGATCGCGCCGTTGAGGACCGTGGCGTTCATGCCGATGAGCGCACCGTCGCCCACCGTGCAGCCATGCAGCACCGCGCCGTGCCCCACGCTGACGTGGTTGCCCACCCGTGCCGGGTGGCCGGGATCGGCGTGGACGACGGCGGTGTCCTGGACGTTGCTCCCCTCGCCGACGCTGATTTGCTCCATGTCCGCACGAATGACGGCGCCGTAGAAGATCCCGGTCCCTGACCCGATGGCGGCGGACCCGACGACGGTGGCGGAGGGCGCCACCCACGCGTCGCCGCTGATCTGGGGAGAACGGCCGTCGACGGCCAGGATGTTCAAGCTCATGTTTGGTCCTAGTGGTGTGTTGGAAGGGCGGTGCTGACTTGGACGGGCGGTGCCCCGCAGCAGTTGCCGGGCACCGCCGTCGTAATTAAGGGCTGGCTATGGAACGGCGCTAGGTAAGAAACGGCACGATCAGCGACGTTACGAAGAGCACCAGCGCTCCGCCGAGCCGGTTGGTGAGGGCCGCGAAGGGCATCAGGTGCATGCGGTTCGCGGCGCTCAGCACCGACACGTCGCCGCTGCCGCCGGTGTCCGCCATGACAAGGCCGGGCGTGATGGATGCCTCGACGAAGTTGAACTTCACGAGCCAGCCGAGGACACCGGAGGTCAGGGTCGCGATGACGACGGTGCAGACGGTCAGGACGATGAACAGCGGGTTGCTCAATGAGGCGAGCACATCGGTGATGTCGATGTAGGTCAGGCTGACACCCACGAGCAGGGCTGGTACGAGGATGGCGCCGATCAGGTCGCCCCAGTCCGCGGTGGAGTCCTCCACATCCTGGGGGAGCAGGCCGAAGATTTTGACGGCCGCCGCCGCGATGATGGTCCAGGCGTAGGGGTGCAGTCCGGGGATGAGGGCAGCGGCGAGATTGCCGAAGACGAAGAGGCTGCCGGCGATGAGCAGGCCCTTGCCCAGGGCGATGAAGGAGGAGGTGTCACGTTTGGGCGGCAACGTGAGTTCGTCCGCGCGGCCCTTGATCCGCAGCAGCTGCCCGTGGCCGTTGAAGCCCACGAACAGCTGCTTCTTGCGCTTGCCCAGGCCGTTGTAGATGCCGGCGATGAGGATGCAGACCACGTTGGCCATCACGACGGCGGACATCAGGTCGCCCATGAAGGTGGCGGAGTCGCCGCCGGTGGCCGAGGCGTACATCTCAGACATGGGCAGGGCCCCCACGCCCAGGCCGCCGGCCATGATAGGTGCGGCGACGAAGAGGATGCCTTCGATGAATCCGAACCCGGTGAGGGCCGCGATGAGCCCCACCAGGACGAATGTGGCCAGGAGGCAGCCCACGACAGGTACCGCGAATCGCGGACCGGCCTTCAGCAGTAGGGTGCGGGGCATGCCAAGGATGGAGCCGGCGATGATGCCGACGACGAAGAAGTCCAGGAAGCCATGGCCGTCGATGAAGTTCTGCACCACTGTGACCATGTTCTCCGGCATCACGCCGAGGAAGGCCAAGGTGGCGGGCGCGAAGGTGCACAGGATGGTGGGCAGCCCGAAGTCGCGGACCACCGGGAACAGGTTGCCGATCCAGATGAAGAGTCCGCCGAGCAGGATGGTGGTTGCGAAGCCGGCGACCATGGTGTCCGGGAGGTTGCCGGTGATTGCCGCGGCCAGGACCAGCCCCGCGAGGACCAGGTAGAGCGGGGCGGGAAGGCTGGCGATTTTAGGTCCTAGCCGGCCGGGATAGTGCGTGCCCGGCCGCGGGCCCGCGGTGCGGGCCTCCGGATGCTCAATGCCGCCGGCGGGGCCGGGGCCCGTCTCGCTCATTGGCTGGTCCGTAGGTTCGTTGGTGAGGTCCGTGGTACGTGAATTTGTAGACATCATTGTCCCCAAAACGTTTGGAGGGAAGACCGCTGTCGGCGGCCTGTGGACGGGAAGTTGAAACGGGAAAAGCGGTTAGCGCGCCGGGTCGAGTGCCCCGGCTGCCGGTGAATGCGCCACTACGTCGCGGGCGAGGCGGACGGCCTCGGCCAGGCGGTCCTCGTTGATGCCGGTCTGGTGCCCGGCGTCGTGCAGGTGCCGGACAAGTTCCTCGGTTGCGATGTTGCCGTGCGCCCCGGGGGCGAACGGGCAGCCGCCGTAACCGCCGAGGGCTGCATCGAAACGGACGACGCCGGACCCCACCGCTGCGCTCGCGGTGGCCAGCGCCTGGCTGTGCGCGTTGTGCAGGTGGAGGTAATACGTGAGGTCCGGTTCGGCCTCGCGGACGTGATGAAGGCTGGCCATCACCTGCGCGGTGGGGGTGGTGCCGAGCGTGTCCGCGAGCCCGATGTCGGTGATGCCCATGCCCTTGAAGGCACGCACCACGCGCAGCAGGTAGGAGGGGTCGATGGCCCCCTCGAAGGGGCAGGTGAACGCGGTGGAGATGCCGGCGAAGAACCGGACGTCCGGCAACTCGGCCACGGCCGCGCCGAGGCTGGCCAGGGCGTCCTCGATGGCCTGGCCGGCGTTGGCGTTGCTGTGCGCCTGGCTTGCCGAGGTGACCACCTGGATGTCGGTGGCGCCGGCGTCGACAGCGCGCTGGATGCCCCGGCCGTTGAGCGCCAGGCTGGTGTAGACGATCCCGGGAACTGCCGGCAGGGACATGAGGACGTCGGCGGCATCGGCCATCTGCGGCACCCGCTTCGGGTTCACGAAAGAGGACACCTCGATGCGCTTCAGCCCGGCGTCAACGAGCGCCTCGGCGATCTCCAGCTTGTGCGCCGTGGAAACGATGACGGGCTCGTCCTGGAGTCCGTCCCGCAGGAAGACGTCTGTGACTTCCACCCTCATGTCAGCGCACCTCCTGCAGTCCGAGGCTGGCGATGCCGTCGGCGTCCATTCCGGCAAGGTCCTGCAGGACCTCGGCAGTGTGCTGGCCCAGTTCCGGGCCCACCCAGCGGACGCGCCCTTCATGGCCCGGGATCTTCGGCACTACGCCGGGGAAGCGGATCAGCTCGGGCTCGTCCTCGATGACCACTTCATGGGTCTGGATCATGTCCCGGGCCAGGTAGTGGCGGTCGACGGCGATGCTCGGGGCGTCATACACAGGACCGGCGGGAACACCGGCGGCGTCCAGCTTGTCGAGGACCTCAGTGAGGGGCATGCTGCCGGTCCACGCGGAGATGGCACCGTTGAGCTCCTCCTCGCGGGCGCCGCGTGCCTCCGTGGTGAGGAGGGTGGCGTCCTCGGCGAGGTCCTCGCGGCCGATGGCGCGCATGAGCCGGACGAAGACGGAGTTTGAGTTGCCGCCGATGACCACCTCGAGGCCGTCGCCGCAGAGGTAGGAGCCGGTAGGAACGACCCCGGGCAGCGCACCGCCGGTGCGCTGCCGGATCATGCCGTAGGCGTCATAGTCCGGGACCAGCGATTCGAGCAGGCTGAAGACCCCTTCATAAAGCGCAACGTCGACAACCTGGGAAGCTCCCGTCGCCAGTCCGCGGGCCTTCTGCAGCATGAGCATCAGGGCGCCGATGACGCCGTAGAGGCCGGCGACGGTGTCGCCGACGCTGGCTGCCGCGCGCCCGGCGGGACGGTCGGGTTCGCCGGTGATGTAGCGCAGGCCGGCGAAGGATTCAGCCGAGCTGCCGAAGCCTGCGCGGTTCTTGTACGGGCCGGTCTGGCCGTAGCCGGAGATCCTCACCATCACGACTTCGGGGTTGAGCTCCTGCAGCACGTCCGGGCCGAGGCCCCACTTCTCCAGCGTGCCGGGACGGAAGTTTTCGATGACCACGTCGCACTGGGCAGCGATCTTCTTGACTGCCTCGCGTCCTGCCTCGGAGCGGAGGTCCAGGGCCACGGACTTCTTGTTGCGGCCGATGGTGCGGAACAGCATGGAGGTGGTGCCGCGGGTCTTGCGCCAGTCACGCAGTTCGTCGCCGCCCTGCGGCTTTTCGATCTTGATAACCTCTGCGCCGAAGTCGCCAAAGAGGCGGGCGGCGAACGGGGCGGCGATGAAGCTGCCCAGCTCGAGCACTCGAATGCCGCGGAGCGGGAGGGCGTTGCCCTCGATGTGTAGTTCGTCAGTCATGTCATTCCTGCCTGCGCGGTTGGCGCCGAGTTTCCCACTCTGTGGGATGAGCTTGTCATTAGGCGGAGAAACAATAGCAGGGCCGTGTGACCTGCGCAACAGGGTTGTGACGCCTTTGTATGCCGGGCGGGCAATTGTGCGCCGCCGCCGGGTTAGGCTGTTCCGTGCTCCGACTGAAACGCCTCGCGGTTCTCAGCCTTTTCGCGTTCTGCGCCATCACCGCGTGCGCGTTCTGGCTCCTCGGCGCGACCAATTCGGGCGTGCCCGGCGCGGGGAACTCCGGTGCGGTGATGCGCGCGGCCCGGCCGGCCCCGCCGCAGGCGGCGGGACAGTTCGTGCCGCTGGCAAGTGGCAGTGCCCATGCCGTGAACATCACCAGGACCGTCGACCCGGGCTGGCTGGCCCGCACCGCCGCCCGGACGGACATCCCCGCCCGGGCCCTGCGGGCGTACGTCGCCGCGGCCGGCATGGCGAATGCCGCAGAGCCGGCGTGCAGGATCGGCTGGAACACGGTGGCCGCCGTCGGGTTCGTGGAATCCGCGCACGGTGCCCTCGGGGGAGGCCGCCTCATGGCGTCGGGGGAGGTGAGTGGTCCGATCGTCGGGCCTGGCCTCAACGGCGACGGATTCGCTGCCATTGCCGACACCGACGGCGGTGTGATGGACGGCGACGCCCTCTGGGACCGCGCCGTCGGGCCCATGCAGTTCATCCCCTCCACGTGGGAACTGGCAGGGCGGGACGCGAACGGCGATGGGGCGGCCGATCCGCACAACATCGACGACGCAGCACTCAGTGCGGCCGGCTACCTGTGCGCCGGCGGCCGCGATCTCACCACGGCGCAGGGGTGGAGCGACGCCATCTGGTCCTACAACCAGTCCGAGGCTTACCTGAGCCAGGTGGACGAGGCGGCCGTTGAATACGCAGAACAGGCCGGGCCTATCAGGTAGGCCCGGCCTGCCAACGCAGATCCTGTTCAGTTCAGATGGGGTTCTTTTTCACGCCGGGTTCTTTCAGGCCCGGTTCCCTTCAGACGCGGTGCGGGGATCCCAGTTCCACTGGCTCCTCATCCATCAGGTAGGCGGATTCGGAGTGGGCCGCGATGTCGATGCCGCGGAGCTCGGCCGCTTCGTCGATGCGGAGGCCCACGGTGATGTCGATGGCCTTGGCAATGACCCAGGTGACCGCAAAGGAGTAGGCCAGGGTGGCGACAGTGGCGACCGTCTGGATGCCGAGCAGGCCAAATCCTCCGCCGTAGAAGAGCCCGTTGGTCTTGTTCGGGGCAGCGTCCGTGGCGAAGAGTCCGATCAGCAGGGTTCCGATGATGCCGCCGATGAGATGCACGCCCACGACGTCGAGCGAGTCGTCGAATCCGAGCCGGAATTTCAGTTCGATGGCCAGGGAGCAGACGGCGCCGGCGATGACGCCGATGGCCAGTGCGCCGAGGGGGCTCACGGCGCCGCACGCCGGGGTGATGGCCACGAGGGCCGAAATCAGTCCGGAAGCGGCGCCCATGCTGCTGGCGCTGCCGAGCCTGATGCGTTCCACCAGGGCCCAGGCGAGCAGGCCGGCGGCGCCGGCAACGGCGGTGTTCAGGAAAACCACCGACGCCGAGTGCCCGGCGGTGAGGGCGGAGCCGGCGTTGAAGCCGAACCAACCGGCCCACAGCAGCCCTGCTCCGACCAGCACCAGCGGGCGGCTGTGCGGCTTGACGTGCTCGCTCTTGGGCCAGCCCGCGCTGCGTCCCAGGACCAAGGCGAGGGCGAGGGCTGCGATTCCGGCGTTCATGTGCACAGCCGTTCCGCCGGCGAAGTCGATGGCCTTGAGGTTGTTGACGATCCAGCCGCCGGCGACGGAACCGTCCGCCGAGCTGAAAGCGAATACCCAGTGCGCAACCGGAAAGTAGACCAGTGTTGCCCACAGCGCGGCGAAGGTCATCCAGGCGCCGAACTTCATCCGGCCGGCCGCGGCTCCGGCGATGATGGCCGTAGTTATCCCGGCGAAGAACAGCTGGAAGGCAGCGAAAAGGGCCGGCGGTATGGCGGCGTCGGGGTCCTCGGCCAGCAGCTGGCCAAGGCCGAAGTACTCGGTGGCGTCGCCGACGACGCCGGCTCCGCCGAGGGAATTTCCAAAGACCATCGAGTAGCCGAATATCGCCCAGAGGACGGCGACGACGCTGACGCCGCCGAAGCACATCATCATCATGTTCAGGATCCGGCGGGACCCGACCATGCCCCCGTAGAACAGGGCAAGCGCGGGGATCATCATGCAGACCAGGGCACTCGCGGCGAGAATCCAGGCAACATCTCCAGAATTCATGGGGACTCCAATCAGGGACGGAAGCGGCCTGCGCGGCCGTTACAAGTGGGTGTTCCCAAGTGGGAAAGCGGCGAACCGACTGAGTAGTGACGTGAAACCATGATTCACTACAGTGAACAACCATGGGTTTCGCCCGGGTTAATTTCCCGTTGCAATCGGCACTTCCGGGCGTCTTGCGGATTTAACAATCGGAGCCCTGTTTTGTAACATCACTTTGGCTACCGTGGTTCAACGACGTTTCACCCCAGGTAACACCCAACCGAACAGGACAGTTCCGATGAGCAGTCTCGCAACACCTGAAGTAGCAACGGAGTCCCCCGTTTCGCTGGAAGCCGGCCGGATCTCCCTGGCGGACATCGCCAAGGCCCACGATGTCCGCTTCCTGCTGGCCACCTTCGTGGACATGACCGGCAAGCCGTGCGCCAAGCTGGTGCCCGTTGAAGCCGCCGATGAGCTCGAGGCCGGCGCCATGGGATTCGCCGGTTACGCCGCGGGCCTCATTGGCCAGAAGCCGCAGGATTCAGACCTCATTGCTGTTCCCGACCTTGCGTCCTTCACCCCTGTGCCGTTCATCAAGGAAGGCCTTGCGCTGATCCACTGTGATCCCCATGTCGACGGCAGGCCCTGGCCCTACGCGCCGCGCGTCATCCTCAAGAACACCCTCGCCCGCCTGGCGGAGAAGGGGATGCAGGCAAAGATCGGTGCCGAAGTGGAATACTTCCTCGTCAACAAGAACGCCGACGGCAGCCTCAGCACCGCCGACGCCCGCGACGACTCGCCGCGTCCCTGCTATGACGCTCGCGGCGTCACCCGCATGTATGAGCACCTCACATCGATCTCCACAGCCATGAACAGTCTGGGCTGGGGCAACTACGCCAGCGACCACGAGGACGCCGCCGGCCAGTTCGAACAGAACTTCAACTACGCCGACGCCCTGACCACTGCGGACCGCGTGGTCTCCCTGCGCTACATCCTGAACGTCCTCGCCGAACAGCGCGGCATGACCGCGACCTTCATGCCCAAGCCCTTTACCGACCGCACCGGCACGGGCCTGCACTTCCACCTCTCCCTGTGGTCAGGCGCGGACGCCCTTTTCCCCGGGGACGACGGCGGCAGGGGACTCGGGCTCTCGGAGCTCGCCTACTCCTTCATCGGCGGCATCCTGAACCACGCACCGGCCCTCCAAGCATTCCTCGCCCCGACTGTGAACTCGTACAAGCGTTCGGGGGCCACCACCAGCTCCTCCGGAGCCACCTGGTCACCGCGGAAGGCCTCGTTCGGAGGCAACGACCGCACCCACATGATCCGGGTCCCGGACGAAAAACGGATCGAACTCCGCTCCGGCGACGGCTCGGCCAACCCGTACCTCGCTATCGCCACGGCCATCGAAGCCGGACTGGACGGCGTCACGAACGGCACCGACCCGGGGGCACCCTCCGGTCCGGGCGAAGCGCGGCCCGATGCGCACTTGCTGCCGGCAACACTGCTCCACGCCGTGGAGGCCCTGCGCCGGGACCCGGTCATCCTCGCCAGCCTCAGCGGGAACGAGGCGATCGGCCAGTACTACGCCAACGCCAAGGAAGAGGAGTTCCTGACCTGGCACAACCAGGTGAGTGACTGGGAGATCCGTACTTACCTGACCTCGATCTGACCCGGCTGCAATCACGAACCGGCCCAAACCAAGAACCACCCCCCACCTAGCAAAGGATCCTGAAATGTGCGGAATCGCCGCGCTGCAGCTGCGCAACCCCCTGCTGCACCCCCGGATGGGCAGCCTCCTGTCCTCGATGATGTGCCAGATCGTGGACCGCGGCCCGGACTCCGCCGGCCTCGCCGTCTACGACACCCCGGGTCTCGTTTCCGCCAGCACCTCCACACTGAGTCTGTTGGGCAGGGAACAGGGCCTGCCTGCCGCCGGGATCGCTGCCGCACTGGAAAACCTGCTGCCCGCCTCCGCCGGAACGGCAGTGAAGGTGGTGGGCGACACCACCTTCGTGAGCTCCGCCGTCGATACCGAGCTGCTCGCAAAGGCGGTGCGCGAAACCCTTCCGGACTCCACCATCATCGGCCGCGGTGAACACGTGGCCGTGATGAAGAGCGTGGGCCATCCGATGGACATCGCCGCCGAGCACGGGCTGGGCGCCATGTCCGGCAGCCAGGGCCTGTCCCACACCCGGATGGCCACGGAGTCGGCGGTCACCGCCGGCGGTTCCCACCCGTTCTCCGTGGCCGACGACCTGTGCCTGGTCCACAACGGCTCGTTCTCCAACCACGCCACGATCCGGCGGGACCTGCTGCGCGAAGGGGTGGTGTTCGACTCCGACAATGACACCGAAGTCGGCGCCCGCTACATCGCCTCCCGCCTGAAGCAGGGCGACACCCTGGAGGAGGCCCTGACCAACCTCGGCAAGGTCTTCGACGGCTTCTACACGCTCGTCGTCACCACTGCCGACAGCATGGCAGTGGTCCGCGACCCCATCGCCTGCAAGCCCGCCATCATCGCCGAAACGGACGACTACGTGGCCATGGCCTCCGAATATCGTGCCCTGGCATCCCTGCCCGGCATCGAAACAGCCAGCATCTTTGAACCGGAACCCGGAAAGGTCTACACATGGTCACTCTGATCGAAACCCAGACACAGGATTACGCCACGGTCACCGCTGAGGTTTCCACCCGCACGGACCTGGCCGACAGCCCGGTCCGCGACCTGAACCAGGCCCTCCATAACGCCACTGACGGCCAGTCATGGACCGTCGAAAACCCGGGCGGCAAGCACAGCCTCGCCGTCGGCATCAACGCCGGGGTGACTGTCACCATCAACGGCCACGCCGGCTACTACGCCGCCGGGATGCACCAGAAAGGCGAGGTGACCGTCAACGGCAATGCCGGCGTCGGGCTCGCCGAGAACATCATGTCCGGCAAGGTCCATGTAAAAGGTGACGCCTCCCAGTCGGCCGCGGCCACCGGCCACGGCGGACTCGTGGTGATCGACGGCAACGCCGGAGCCCGCTGCGGGATCTCCATGAAGGGCGTGGACATTGTGGTGGGCGGCAATATCGGCCACATGTCCGCCTTCATGGCACAGGCCGGCCGGCTCGTGGTCTGCGGCGACGCCGGCGACGCGCTGGGCGACTCCATTTACGAGGCACGGATCTACGTCAAGGGAACCGTCGCTTCGCTGGGCGCGGACTGCGTTGAGAAGCCGATGCGGGCCGAGCACCTGGCGGAGCTCGCCGGGTTGCTCGCCGCTGCCGGCCGCACCGACAACCCCGCGGACTTCAAGCGCTACGGCTCGGCGCGGAACCTCTACCACTTCAGCGTCCACAACTCGACGTCTTACTAGAAGGACAACGCCATGACCATCACCTCCCTGACCCCTGGCGCCCCGGCCGTCTCAGCCGCACGGCCGGTCGAAGAACTGGGCCTGCGCGAATCTGCCACGTTCGACCGCGCCACTATCGCCGATATCCAGCGCGCCGCCGCCACCGGCGTCTACGACATCCGCGGCTGGGGAGCCAAGCGCAAGGTCCCGCACTTCGATGACCTGCTGTTTCTCGGCGCCTCCATGTCCCGCTACCCGCTGGAGGGCTACCGCGAAAGGTGCGATACCGACGTCGTCCTCGGTGACCGCTATGCCTCCAGGCCGCTGCACCTTCAGACGCCGGTGACCATCGCCGGGATGAGCTTCGGCGCCCTGTCCGCCAACGCCAAGGAGGCCCTGGGCCGCGGCGCCAGCGAGGTGGGCACCTCCACAACAACGGGCGACGGCGGCATGACCCCCGAGGAACGCGGCCAGTCCAAGCACCTCGTCTACCAGTACCTGCCCTCCCGGTACGGCATGAACCCGGACGACCTGCGCAAGGCCGACGCGATCGAGATCGTGCTCGGCCAGGGTGCCAAGCCCGGCGGCGGCGGGATGCTGCTGGGCCAGAAAATCACCGAGCGCGTGGCCGGAATGCGTACTCTGCCGGTGGGCATCGACCAGCGCTCGGCCAGCCGCCACCCGGACTGGACCGGACCGGACGACCTGGAAATCAAGATCGGCGAACTTCGCGAGATCACCGACTGGAAGACGCCCATCTACGTCAAGATCGGCGCGTCCCGGCCCTATTACGACACCGCACTGGCCGTGAAGGCCGGAGCCGACGTCGTCGTCGTGGACGGCATGCAGGGCGGCACGGCCGCGACCCAGCAGGTGTTCATCGAAAACGTCGGCATCCCCACGCTGGCGGCCATTCCGCAGGCTGTCCAGGCGCTGCAGGAACTTGGCCTGCACCGCAAGGTCCAGCTCATCGTCTCCGGCGGCATCCGCACCGGGGCCGACGTCGCCAAGGCCATGGCCCTCGGTGCCGACGCGGTGGCCATCGGCACGGCAGCGCTCATTGCGCTGGGCGACAACGACCCCCGGTACGCCGCCGAATACGCGGCGATGGGATCGGCCGCGGGCTTCTACGACGACTTCCAGGACGGCAGGGATCCCGCCGGTATCACCACCCAGGACCCGGACCTCTCCTCCCGGCTTGACCCCATCACGGGCGGGCGGCGGCTGGCCAACTACCTGCGCGTCCTGACCATGGAGGCCCAGACCATCGCCCGGGCCTGCGGGAAGTCGCACCTGCGCAACCTCGAGCCGGAGGACCTGGTGGCCCTCACCATCGAAGCCTCCGCCATGGCCCGCGTTCCCCTTGCCGGCACCAGCTGGATCCCCGGAGCGAAGTGATGCCGGAATCCTCCGAGTACGCGGTGGGTGGCGCCGGGCGGGCCGGTGCTGCCACCGCGATGGACACCGTGGCAGGTCTCATGCGGGACATTTCCGACGTCGGTGCTGACGCCCGCCGCGGCGGCTACTCCAGGCCGGTTTTCTCCTCGGCTGAATCAGAGCTCCGGAGCTGGTTCACGGAGCAGGCCGAACGGCGCGGGCTGGATGTCCACACCGACGGTAACGGCATCATCTGGGCGTGGTGGGATACGGCAACCGGAACCCGCCGGGACGCCGTCGTCACAGGCAGCCACCTGGACTCGGTGCCCGGCGGCGGCGAGTACGACGGGCCCCTCGGCGTTGCCTCCGCACTCGTCGCCGTCGACCTCCTGAAAACCCGCGGGTTCCGTCCCCGCCGGCCGCTGGCCATTGCCGTATTCCCGGAAGAGGAGGGCTCCCGCTTCGGAGTCGCCTGCCTGGGGTCACGGCTGCTCACCGGCGCGCTGGACCCGAACAAGGCCCGTAACCTGAAGGACGCGGACGGCAATACGTACGCCGACGTGGCGGCCAAGAACGGACAGGACCCCCGGCTCATCGGTGCTGACCACAAAAACCTCGGCCGGCTGGGCGTGTTTGTGGAGCTGCACGTGGAGCAGGGGAGGGGGCTGGCCGATCTCGGCCAGCCGGTGGCCATCGGCTCATCGATCCTGGGCCACGGCCGGTGGAAACTGTCGGTGCACGGCCAGGGCAACCACGCCGGAACCACCCTCATGAAGGACCGCAGGGATCCCATGATTGCCGCGGCCAAGATCATGATTGGCATCCGGGACACCGCTGCGAAGTACCGGGATGCGCGGGCTACCGTGGGCCGGCTCCAGCCCGTCCCCGGCGGAACCAACGTCATCGCCTCCCGCGTCGACATGTGGATCGACGTCCGCCATCCGCGTGATGAGGTCACCGCCGCCCTGGTGGAATCCATCCATCTGAACGCGCAGGTGATGGCGGCGGAGGAAAACTGCACCGTGACGTTCGGCGTCGAATCCCTCAGCCCCACCGTGCACTTCGACGCAGGCCTGCGGGACCAGCTGCAGGCGATGCTTCCGAAGTCACCGGTGCTGGACACGGGGGCCGGCCACGACGCCGGAGTGCTCGCCAGCCACATTCCCACGGCCATGCTGTTTGTGCGGAACCCGACCGGCATCTCGCACTCGCCCGAGGAGCTCGTAGAGGATGCCGATGCCGAAGCGGGTGCGGCGGCGCTGGCGGATGCCCTTGCGGGCCTGCTGGGAGCGGCCAGAGCACTCGGATCCGAGCTGCAGGCTCCGCCTATGATGGCTTGATGACGGATCAGGCTGGCGAAGCGAGGGACATGGCCGCGGAGAACACCGAGGACGGCGTGGCCGGCAAGCTGGAACGGATCATTGCCGGCCAGGTCCGCCACTACCGGACGGCGAACGGGCTCTCCGCCTCGGAGCTGGCTTCACGGACCGGCATGTCCAAGGCGATGATCTCCAAGATTGAAACCGCCAGCACGTCCTGCTCCCTCACCACGCTGCAGCGCCTGGCGGACGGGCTCAAAATTCCGGTCACCGCCCTGTTCCGGGGCGCGGACACGGACCGGGACGCTACCTTCACTAAGAACGGCCAGGGCAGCCTGACGGTGCGCAGCGGAACCCAGCACGGGCACGAATACCGGGTGCTGGGGACCCTGAAGGGACGGACCGACGCCATCGAGCCGACGCTGGTGACACTGACCGATGCGTCAGACGTGTTCCCGCTGTTCCAGCACCCCGGCACTGAGTTCATCTACATGCTGGCCGGCAGGATGGTCTACGGCCACGGCGCATATGAATACACCATGGAGCCCGGCGATTCCCTGCTCCTGGACGGCGAGGGCCCGCACGGTCCGTTGGAGCTTCTGGACCTGCCCATCCGGTTCCTGGCCATCGCGGCGAAGTAGTTCTCTGCGTGTTCCACGGGCGCCCGTGCGGGCCCTGCCGGTCAGGCGTCCTCAAGCTGCAGATGGGGCGTTGGCCGGCGGAAGCCGCGGGTGAGGTATGCGAGGTAGGCGAGGCCCAGTGCTGCCCAGGAAAGACCCAGCGAGAACGACAGTCCGCTGAGGCTGGTCCAGAGCCACAGTGTCAGCAGGAAGCCGATGCCCGGCAGCAGGAGGTTGTGCAGCAGGCTCCCGGTTCCCCGGTTCCTCTGGTCGATGAAGTAGTGCTTGATGACGGACAGGTTGACCACCGAGAAGGCGACCAGGGCGCCGAAGCTGATCAGTGACGACACGGTCGTCAGGTCGAGGACCAGGGCCAGCAGGGACACTCCCGAGGTGACGATGATTGGAACCACCGGTGTGCCCAGGCGGGGATGGAGGTGTCCGAAGGCTGCGGGCAGGACCCGGCCGCGACCCATCGAGTGGATGATCCGGGAAACGGAGGCCTGCGAGGTCAGCGCGGATCCGAGGCTTCCGGCAATGTAGGCGGCCGTGAAAAACGCGACCAGGAGGTTGCCGCCTGCCGCCCCCACCACTTCGATGGCCGCGGAGTCCGTATTCGCGAAGGTGCCCACCGGAAGCAGCAGGTGGCTGATGTAGGCCAGTCCAAGGAAGATCAGCCCGGCCAGGACGGTGGTCAGCATGATGGCCCTCGGGATGCTCGTCCGTGGGTTCTTTGCCTCCTCGGCGAAGGTGGAGACAGCGTCAAATCCCAGATAGGACAGGCAGAGGATCGCGGACCCGGCCAGGACGGGCGAGAAGCCTTCGGCGCCGTCGACTCCGGTGAACGGGGCGAGAAGGTCAAGCTTGCCGGATCCCGAGACGGAGGCCCAGGCGAGTCCCACGAACAGGATAATGAAGAGGGCCTGGAGGCCCACCACCACGAAGTTTGCCCTGGCCACCGCTGTGATTCCGAGGATGTTCAGCGCGGTCACGGCCATGATGGATACGACCATAAACACCCATGCGGGGACGGCCGGGAAGGCGGCGTTCAGATAAATGCCAATGAGCAAGTAATTGATCATTGGCAGGAGCAGATAGTCCAGCAGCAAGGACCAGCCGGACATGAAGCCCAGTCCCGGGCCGAATGACCGGGTGGCGTAAGTGTAGGCGGACCCTGCGAACGGGAACGCCTGCGCCATCCGGCCATAGGATCGGGCGGTGAAGAGCATGACCACCAGGGCAGCGGCATAGGCGGCGGAGAGCCGCCCGCCCGTCAGTTCGACGACGATGCCGTAGGTGCTGAAGATGGTCAGGGGCACCATGTAGACCAGGCCAAGCAGGACCAAGGAGGGGACGCCGAGCACCCGGCGCCAGCCGTTGCCTGACCTCCCGGGCTCGCTGCCTGGCCGGCCTCCGCCTGTGGGAGTCTGTGTGTGAGGGGCTGAGCTCATGGGGATTCCTAAGCATTGAGGCCGCCGCGGCCGGCGGGAAGGGCATGAGCGCAAGCTAAAGCCAGCTCATGGACGCCGCGGGAGCAGGGGCGGTGGCAACGCCGTCAGTGCCACATTCCCGCCCGGGACATCGGGGCTCACCCGAGTTCCGGTCCGCGAAGCCGGATATAAATGAATGAAGTTCATTTAGTAAAGCAGTGACGGGAATCACGGTCAAGTCATGCGGGCAGGTTACGTGCCGGGACCGGCCCGCCCGGCCGGACTGGCCGGGCGGGCTGCAAACGGCCGAAGGCGAAAAGCGGCGGGGTCAGGCTTCGCCCCGGCGGCCCACCATCTCTTTGATCCAGATGGGCGCGAAGGGGGATGTGCAGTTCGGCGGGGTGGGGTAGTCCTTCAGCACTTCCAGCCGTTCCCCGATGTCGATGGCCCGGGTCCGGTGGTCCGCGTGTTCGATGCCGATCTGCGCCAGGGTATGGTTCATGGCCCACTGCAGGCGCTCGGCGGCGCCTTTCATTTCGGCTTCGATCGTGTCCAGGAGCCCGGACAGGTCGAGGCCCTCTGGCTTTTTCGCGACCCGCTCCGTGGTCAGGGCCCAGCCGGCGCTCGCGACCACCGGGTCCGGGTCGTCAGTCCAGGTGACGCGCAGTTGTTCAGCGTGCGGGCTCTTCTTCACCACATAGTTCACGAGCCAGTCATGCACCTTGGGGGCGCGGGCCTGGCGCAGCATGACGTCCAGTTCCTGCAGCTCGAATGCCTTTGGCCGGCAGATCAGCAGTGACAGTAAGCGGGCCGCGGCGTCATTCGTGGCCCACAACTCACGGGCGAGGTTGTGCTGGGTCTTCAGCCGCTTCGCGACCGCACGCAATGCGGACAGGTTCACGCCGTGGTCATCGCCGCGTTTCTGGTTCGCCGCGCGCATCTTCGGATCCTCAAGCGCGGCCAGTTCGGCCATCAAACCGTCAAGTGTTGTCTCCGCCATTGCTGCTCCTGCTCCCTGGCTGCCGTCCGCTCGTATTGTACGGTGGCGGGCTGCTGTCGTCCGGGTTCTGTCAGCCGCGCTGATGGCCGCCTGCCCGCGAGGCGTCAAGCCGAAGCCTAAGCGAAGCCACGGAGTGACATAGAAACACCCGATATAGTTGAAGGCACTATGGACGACCCTCCTTCACATATGCCCTGGCCCCTCACCCATTTGACCGGCAAGCCGGTTACTACGGGAGAGGGGCGCCTCCAATGAACGAATGGATCATGATCGGGATCGGCCTGATCCTGACAGTCGGCACCGGATTCTTCGTCGCATCCGAGTTTGCCCTGGTCAACCTTGACCGCAACGACCTGGAAGCTCGCCAGGCCCGGGGTGAGAAACGCCTTGCCCCCACCATCAAAGCCCTGAAAATCACCTCGACGCACCTTTCCGGTGCGCAGCTGGGCATCACCCTCACCACCCTCCTGACCGGATACACCTTTGAACCTGCCATCAGCATGCTGCTGAGTGGGCCGCTGACGGCCGCCGGGTTCCCGGAAGGCCTCGTGCCCGGGGTGGGTGCCGTCGTCGCGATTTTTATCGCCACCGTCTTCTCCATGGTGATCGGCGAACTGGTTCCCAAGAACTTCGCGCTGGCGCAGCCCCTGGCCACTGCCAAGGTGGTGATACCGTTCCAGGCCCTGTTTACCGCGGTGTTCAAGCCTGTCATCCTCCTGTTCAACAACACCGCGAACGCGGTCATCAGGTCCTTCGGCATCGAGCCCAAGGAGGAACTCTCAGGTGCCCGCAGCGCCGAGGAACTGAGCTCGCTGGTCCGCCGCTCGGCGCTGGAAGGCGTCCTTGACCTGGACCACGCGGCCCTGCTGCACCGCACGCTGCGTTTCTCCGAGCACAGCGCGGCGGATGTTCTGACGCCGCGCGTGCGGATGACCGCGGTGAACACCGATGACACGGCCGAGCAGATCATCGCGCTGGCCAGCTCCACCGGCTATTCGCGGTTTCCCGTCATCGGCCGCGACCGCGACGACGTGCTCGGCGTGCTCCACGTCAAGCAGGCCTTCGCCGTGGCCCTTGAGGAACGCGCCGGCGTCCTCGCTGCCGACCTGATGATCGAACCACTCATGGTTCCTGAATCCATGGGGGTCGACTCCCTCCTGGTGCTGCTGCGCAAGCAGGGCCTCCAGGTGGCCATCGTCTCCGACGAGCACGGCGGAACTGCCGGTATCGTCACCCTGGAGGACCTGGTGGAGGAGATCGTCGGCGAACTGGAGGATGAGCACGACCGCGCCCGTGTGGGCGTGGTCCGGACCGGGCGGTCCATCACGTTCGACGCGTCGCTGCGCCCGGACGAGCTTCTGGACCGGACAGGCATCGCCGTCCCCGACGGTGAGGACTACGACACCGTGGCCGGTTTCGTCACGGACCAGCTGGACCGCATCCCTGAACTTGGCGACGAGGCGGCCATCGACGGCGGCACCCTCCGCGTGGAGCGGGTGGCCGGCACGCACGTCGAGCGCCTCAAATTCACGCCGGAGGAATCGGCGGGGCCACCCAGAAGTGCCCACGACCGGATCATTGACAGCCTGACCCAGGAGCTGACCCATGAGTGAGTACCTTCCGGGCATCATCTGGCTCGCCGTCCTGCTGGTGGTCAACGGCTTCTTCGTCGGCGCCGAGTTCGCCGTCATCTCCGCCCGCCGTTCACAGATCGAGCCCAAGGCGGAGGCGGGCAGCAAGGCCGCGAAAACCACGCTCTGGGCCATGGAACACGCCACGCTCATGCTGGCCACCAGCCAGCTGGGCATCACCGTCTGCTCGCTGGTGATCCTGAACGTCTCCGAGCCGGCGATCCACCACCTGCTGGAGATCCCCTTGGGCCTGACGTCCCTGTCCGCTGAAACCATCGGAATCATCGCCTTCGTGGCGGCGCTGCTGCTGGTGACCTTCCTGCATGTGGTCCTCGGCGAGATGGTCCCCAAGAACATCTCGTTCTCGGTGCCAACCCGCGCCGCGCTCATCCTGGCCCCGCCGCTGGTGATGGTGGCGCGCGTGTTCAAGCCGGTCATCTGGACCTTGAACGGCATCGCCAACTCCATCCTCCGCCTGTTCCGGGTGGAGCCCAAGGACGAGGCCACCAGCGCCTACACCCTGGACGAGGTGGCGAACATCGTCGAGCAATCCACGAGGGAAGGCGTCCTGACCGACAACACCGGTGCCCTCACCGCAGCCTTCGAGTTTACGGAGAAGACCGTGGCCGACGTCGAGGTTCCCATCACGGAGATGGTGCTCCTGCCGGCGTCATCGACTCCGGCAGACATCCAGCGGGCCGTTGCCGAGCACGGGTACTCCCGGTACATCGTGACCGACGACGACGGCGACCCCTCCGGTTACCTTCACCTGAAGGACGTTATGGACCTCACCACACCGGAAAAGTTCACCCGGCCGGTGCCGGAGAAACGGATCCGCCGACTGGCCTCGACCTTCCGCGGCAGCGAACTGGAGGATGCCCTCGCGACCATGCGCCGCACCGGCGCCCACGTGGCCCGGGTGTTCGACACGCGCGGGAACACCACGGGGGTGCTGTTCCTCGAGGACATCATCGAGGAACTGGTGGGCGAGGTACAGGACGTCACCAGCAGCTAGGGCCGGCAAACCTTGGCTGAGCCGACGGACACAACGAAGTCCGGTGGCTGACGGCTGATGCCGCCGGCCACCGGACTCGGTGTATTTGATGGAGATTACTTGTTGATTACCGTCAGGGGTCCTGCCGTGCCGCCTACCGTCGACTCGATCCAGACGGTGCCGGGGTTGGTGGTGCCTGCGGCGGCGTTGCGGAGCCGAAGGGTGTAGACGCCGCCCGTTGCCGGTGCCACAGCTGCGGTGACGGCTGCCTGGCCCAGGATCCTGCCGGCCGGGCCACCGACGCGGAAGGTGATGGTGGCGCCGACCACGGAGCCGGTGCCGTTGACCCGGAAGTCGCCGGTCTTCCACTGCGCGCCGCTGATGGTCACGCGGTCCGGAACGGGGACCACCTTGACCTCATCTGTCCGTGTCTGGCCGCCCGCGGTCACCGTCAGCCGGAAGGTCAGCGGGCTGGTGGTCATCGGCGTCCGGAAGACCGGAAGGCTGAACGTCGGCTTGAGCGTGGTGGCTCCGGTCAGCGACACCTTGTTGGGGTCGGTCGCGCTGCTCAGGACCTGCTCCCACTGGTAGGTGGCGCCCGTGGTGGTGGAGCCGGTGCCGTCAAGCGTGACGGTGGTGGCCGTAGTACGGCGGACAACGTTCTGGTCCGGTCCGGCGACGGCAACCAGGGCACCCTGGACGGTGACCGCCGCGGTCTTCTCCGACTCCGGGCCCATGCCGTTGCTGTTGGAAGCCCGGACCGTGAACCCGTAGGCCGTGTCGCCGCTGAGTCCGTCGTAGACCAAGGACGTGACGTTCCCTGCCGTTGTCTTGGCCGGGCCGAACGCCGTGCCGTCAGAGGTGTAGGCCTGGACGGTGTAACCCGTGATGGTCAGTCCCGCGGCGCCCGGGTTGGGTGCGGTCCAGGACAGGTTTGCCGTGCCCTGGCCCACCACGGGTGCGCCCGTGAACGTCGGAGCCGCCGGTACCGGGTCATTGGTGACGGTGAAAAGGACCTCGCTGATGGCGGAGACGTTGCCCGAAGGGTCGAAGGCCGCAAACTTCAAGGTGGTCGTGGATGCGATCTCCATCGGTCCTGTGTAGTGGATCGCGTCGGGTGCAAGCACGCCGCCCGACAGGACAGGATCGGAGCCGTCGATTGTGTAGTAGATGTCGCTGCCCGTCTCGCTGGCCGTCAGGGTGACCGTCTGGGCCACAGCCGTGCTGCCGCCGTTGGGGGTGGCAGACACCGTTGGAGCCGTGGCGTCCGTGACCGGGATTGCGTGTGCGGCCGGGAACGTCTCGCCGACGCTGCTGACACCGACCACGTAGACGTCGTAATCCTCATTGGCGGAGAGACCGGTGATCGTGGTGCCGGTGGCTGCCTGGCCTGAGATGCGCTTGCCGATCTCCACCTGCTCGCTGCCGGTCACGGTCCTGCCGACTGCGACGGCGCGGTAGCCGGTGATTGCAGGGGTGCCGGGGATGGCTTCAGCCGGCGTCCAGTTCAGCTTCAGGCCGCCGGAAACCTTGGCGGCCGTGATGCCGGAGGGCGCGGGAGGCCCGGACTGCAGCGGGCCGTTGGGGCAGCCACCCATGCCGGGGCCGCCGGGCTCGCCGTATTCGGCGATCGTCAGGCCCTGCCGGTTGGCGTCTGCGTCTTCGAACTCCCAGGCCATGGCGCGTTCGCCAAGCCCGGCGTTCGCAGCGATTTCGGCGTTGGCAGCGTCATCGAAGACATATGTGGCGGTGAACGTATCGCCCGTGACTTCCAGCCCGGAGGAGTAGCCGCCCTTATCCGACGGCGTGAGGGGGCCGGGGATGGCGCGGATGTCGCGGCGGCCGATGCTGGTGTCCTTCAGCGCCGGCTCAATGATGCGCTGTTCCAGCTGGGCGGGATTGACGCTGGCTCCGATGTGTCCCTTGACCGTGATGGTGCTGCCGCTGAGCTCGGCATCACCCGTCACGTAGGTGTCCTGCACGGTGGTTTCACCGGCGGCGGTTGTGCCGAACTTCATGGAGACGATGTCACCGGGACGGATATCGGGCGTGACAGCAAGACCGGTGCCGGCACCCCAGCAGACGCCGCCGGGGTGGTTGACCTCAAAGGCGACGCCGCCGGCGTCGACCACTGCTTCTGCCGAGCCGATGACCTTGCCGGCGCGCTTGACCTCGAGGGTGGCAGTCTCACCGGCGTGCCCCTCATACCCCTCAATGGAGACGAAGTCGCGGTCGGGGAAGACAACGATGTTGTCCGGGAAGGTAGGCACAGCCGCGCTGGCGGCCGGGATGGCGAACAGGGATGTTGAGCAGATGACTGCGGAGACGGTGGCAAGGACACCGGCCCTGCGGCCGCCGGGAAGGCGGGACGTGTGCGCCCCCGGCTCGTTTTGTGCTGGTTTCATGATGACCTCATCGATCCGAGGTGCGCGACCTTCACGCACAATCACAGAATCAAGAAGTCCCCTTGGGGAAACGCTGGGCGTTTCGGCTTGGAAAAACGCGCTGCGGCACCAACTTGGCCGCGCTTTTGGCCCCCCACATTAAGGGGCCACTGAGGGGGAGGAAGATGATTTGCCCACGTCAGTGCGGGCATTTCCGGCGTTCAGCCGTTCGCGGGACGGGAACCCCCCACGGGGACGGGAACCCCCACTTCCCCCTCTGCGGGGGGATCAGAACCCCGGGTTTCCCCAAGGGAATGCCCGGAAACCGGGCAGCCTTAGCCTTGGCGGGCCTTCTTAGCCGCCTTCTTGGCGGACTCTTCCTTGACCCGCTGGGCTTCGGCGCGGACGGCGGCGTGGGTAGCCCGCTCGGCAACCAGCCAGGCAGGGGGAGCCTGCAGCAGCGCGGTGATCTCCGCCGTCGTCAGCGCCTCTTCAACGCCGCCGCGGGCAAGGCCGCTGATGGAGATGTTGAGCTTCTGCGCCACCACCGGGCGTGGGTGCGGGCCGTTGCGGCGCAGTTCGGCCAGCCACTCCGGCGGGTTGGACTGCAGCTCCGCGAACTCTGCGCGGGTGATGGTTGAATCCTGGAACTCCTGGGGCGTCGCAGGCAGGTAGATGCCAAGCTTCTTGGCAACGGTGGCCGGCTTCATGGACTGGGAGTTAGCAGAGGTCATGCATTAAGGGTATCCGCCTGGGCCTGTTTCCCTGACCACGGCCCGTGGCCAACGCGCCCCGCGCTGTGCCGGTGGCAGTACTGTGAAGATGTGCCCGCTGAAGATGAACCCACCCTGGACCCGGCTTCGCCGGAGTCCCCGCCCCGCGAGCTCCGCTTTGCCTACGTCGCAGGCGTCACGCCGGGCAAGTGGATCCGGCGCTGGGAGGAACGGATGCCGCACGTTCCCCTGCGTTCGTTCATGTCCGACGGCGGCACGCAGCTTTCGGTGCTGCGTGACGGTTCGGCGGACCTCAGCTTTGTCCGCCTTCCGGTGGAGCGCGAAGGCCTGAACGTCATCCCGCTGTACGAGGAACAGCCCGTGGTGGTGGCGCCCAAGGGCCATGAAATCACCGTGTTCGAGGACGTGGCGCTTGAGGACCTGGCGGAAGAAACCCTTCTCGACGCCGATGAACTGGGCGGGCCGGAAATGGCCCTGCAGGTGGTGGCAACAGGCGCGGGCCTGCTGATACTTCCCATGTCCGTCGCCCGGCATTTCAACACCAAGGACACTGTGGCCCGCCGCCTCACAGGCGCGCCGGGAACCCAGATCGCGCTCGCCTGGCCCATCGATGCCACGGACGAGGTCATTGAAGAGTTCATCGGCATTGTCCGCGGCCGCACGGCACAGAGCTCACGGCAGCCGTCCGCGCAGCAGGAGAAGCCGAAGAAGGCGCCTAAGCCGGACCGCCGCGGCGGCGCCGGTGCCGGCGGCAAGAAGCCAAAAGTCGCCCAGCGCTACGCACCCAACCCGGACAAGGGGAAGGGCCGCGGTTCGCGGAAGAAGGGCAAGCGGTAACTGGTGTTGCCAAAGTGACGCGCGCAGGTCCACAGTGAAGTAGGTCACGCCGAGGCCGGAACCCCGGCCGCGGTTCCAACAGAAACGGTTCCAACAGAACCGGCTCCGCTGTGGAGGTCACCATGAGCACGACGTCCCATGAAGTGTTCGACGCCACCCCCGAAGGTGACGCACCGGAGCTGAAACGGGTCCTCGGACCAAAGCTCCTGCTTCTCTTCATCGTCGGCGACATCCTCGGCGCGGGCGTGTATGCGGTCACCGGGACCATGGCCGGCACGGTGGGCGGCATCGTGTGGCTGCCGTTCCTGCTGGCATTCGTCGTCGCGACCCTCACTGCGTTCTCCTACCTCGAGCTGGTCACGCAGTACCCTCAGGCGGCAGGGGCAGCCCTGTACACGCACAAGGCGTTCGGGATCCACTTCGTCACCTTCCTGGTGGCGTTCGCCGTCGTCTGCTCCGGCATCACCAGCGCGTCGACCTCCGCGAACGTGCTCGCCCAGAATTTCTTCGGTGGCCTGGAAATTAACGGCTGGATGGGACTGCCCGGACAGGGCGTGATCACAGCGGTGGCGATGGGGTTCATGCTGCTGCTGGCGGTGATCAACCTTCGCGGCGTGGGGGAGAGCGTGAAATTCAACGTGGTGCTGACCCTGGTGGAGATGACCGCCCTGTGCATTGTGATCGGCGTCGGCTTCTTTGTCATGACCCAGGGCACCGGAAATGCGGGGGAGATCTTCGTCTTCAACGACTACCAGGACAAAGGACTCTTCCTGGCGGTCACCGCGGCCACCTCAATCGCCTTCTTCGCGATGGTCGGTTTCGAAGATTCCGTGAACATGGTGGAGGAGACCCAGCACCCGGAGAAGATCTTCCCCCGGACCATGCTGACCGGTCTCGGCATAGCGGTGATCCTCTACATGCTGGTTGCCGTATCCGTGGTCAGCGTTCTCTCACCCACCGAGCTGGAAAACATCCGGGAGGCCGAAGGCGCCGCGCTCCTGGAGGTGGTGCACAAGGGCTCACCTGACTTCCCGATCGACAGGATCTTCCCGTTCCTGGCGGTGTTCGCCGTCGCCAACACTGCGCTGATCAACATGCTGATGGCCAGCCGCCTGATCTACGGGATGGCTCGCCAGCGCGTCCTGCCCCCGGCGCTTGGAAAAGTTCTGCCGGTTCGCCGTACCCCGTGGGCGGGGATCGTGTTCTCCACCGTCCTGGCGCTGGGCCTGATCTGGTACGTCACCAGCGATCCGGAGAGCAACATCGTGGCCAATCTCTCCGGCACCACCGCGTTCCTGCTGCTGTGCGTCTTCACGGTGGTGAACGTGGCCTGCCTTATTCTTCGTCGGAAGCGTGACCCCAACCGCGAGGTGTTCTTCACTTCCCCGGGGCAGCTGCCGCTTGTGGCCGCGCTGCTGTGTGCCTTCCTCGCCGGCCCGTGGGTGGGTCGAAACGTCATCCAGTACCAGATCGCCGGCGGACTGATGGCGATCGGCGTCGCGCTGTGGTTCATTACCTGGCTGATCAACCGGCGGACCAACCGCACGGCGGGAACCGGCGCGGACGAGGCCTAACCACTCACAAGAGGCAGCACCGCCCGCAACCTGCGGGCGGTGCTGCCTGGCAGTGCTGGGGCCGTTACCGGGTGCCGGTGGTGAAGCTCCAGGCCGTGCTGGCCAGGGGAGTGCCGGCCACATCACGTACCGCGGCGGGGCCGCCCGTGATGGCAGCGGTGTACCTGGTGCTGGCCGCTAGGGTGGCGGCCGGGTTGAGGATCCACTGGTTGGTGGTCCCGTTGCGGGTGACGGTGGCTGCCACCGCCGCACCGGTGGCGGCGTTCTTCAGGGTGAATGTGGTGGTGCCTACGCCGTTGACCGGCTTGCTGAACGTTGCGGTGATGTTGGCCGTCCGGAGCACCCCGGTCGCGTTCACACCCGGGGCCCGGGAGGACACGGTGGGCGCGGCGCTTGTGGTGAACCGCCAGCTGGTTGAGGCCAGCGGCCGGTTGGCCAGATCGCGGATGGTGGCCGTGCCGCCGGTCAGGGTGGCGGTGTAGGCAGTGCTCGGGGTGAGCAGCGCGGTGGGGTCGAGCGTTGCGCGCCGGGTGGCCTGGTCGTAGGTCACGGTCGCCGGGATCGTGACCCCGGCGGCGTTCTTCAGTGTGAAGGTGCTGCCGGAGACGCCCTGGACGAACTCACTGAAAGTGGCTGTGACGTTCGTGCCCGTACCCACGCCGGTGGCGGCTGAGGCGGGTGCCCGGCCCGTGACGGTCGGAGCCACCGTATCCGCAGGGCCGATCTGCACGGTCCGGGTGGCTACGGCGCTGACGTTGCCGGCGGCATCCGTTGCCCGCACGTTGAACACGTAGGTCCCGTTGGCCTGGGCGTCCCAGGTTTTGGGGGCGGCGCAGGTGGGATCCCAGTCCGTGTTGCTGGGCAGGAGCTGGCATTCGAACCTGGCTCCGGCTTCACTGCTGAAGTTCAGCGTCGGCGTGTTGTCCAGGGTCGGCGTGGACGGGAAGGGTGCGATGACCGAGGCCACGGGCGCGGCACTGTCCACGGTGAATGTCAGCGTCGGAGAGGTCAGGTGCTGCGGAACGCCTGCCGGCACGACTCCCGTCAGCGGGTCGGGCACGTAGGCCGGGTTGGCGGTCCGGGACTGTATTTTGTGGACGCCCTGGCTGAGCGGCGCCAGCCGGGCGGTGTAGTTTCCGCCGGCCAGGGTGGTGGCCACGGGGGTTGCCGCGCCGTCCACAATCAGCTGCACGGGTGCTGTGCTTCCGGCCGGCAAGGCACCGGTGAAGGTGGGTGCCGTGACATTGGTGATGTTGTCCGTGGCGGAACGTCCGCTGTCGCTGGCTGCCGCCAGGTCCGGGGTGGAGGGTGCGCCGTCGGATCCTTCGGCTATCAGTCCCTGCACGGTGAACGTGCTGACGGTGAGGGTGTTGATTCCCGGGCCGCCGGCGTTGGGCCCAGTGATGACGACGGCGTTGGTGCCGGAGGGTGCCCCGGTGACCGCCCGTGGGGTGTTGATGTCGCCCAGGGTTCCGGGCGCGGCGCCCACCTGGCGAAGGAAGGTCGCCGTGCTGCCGGCCTTGTAGTCGCCCAGGAAGGCGGCGCCGACTCCTGCCCAGTTACAGGGCGCGGTGGGGCTCGGGGCGCATACGCCCGAGTCAATCGTGGTCTTGATTCTGCCCACCGCAGGGTTCTTGGGATCTGCTTCGGAGGTGAGCACATTCACGCCGTAAGGGTGCGTGATGGTGTAGGCGGTGTTCGGCAGGATGTTCTCGACGATGAACCGGAGCCGGGCGAAGCCCATCTGTTCCCCGGGCTCCACGACGCCGTTGGTGTGGGCGCCTTCGAGCGCCGCCTCGTAGAGCCGCAGGTTTCCACCGGCGGCCTCGGCAGCGAACCAGAAGGCTTCCTCGGGGAAATTGTCCGGATACGACGCCGGCGCGGCGGGGTCAGGCGGCTCGGAGAGGCAGCCGGCACCGGCCATGTAGCAAAGCTGCAGCTTCACCGTGCCGTCGGAAAACCAGGCGGGAAAGCCGTTGGACGGATCCACGGGTCCCACGCCTGCGGTGGCGGCGCTCGCCGGCATTGCAGCCAGTGGCGATACGGCAGCTGCCAGCAGGGCCCCGGCGGCAACAGTTGCCAGTCCGCCCCTGAACCGTGTTCGGTGGTATTTTGCAAACATGGTGACTCCTTCTGTGCTCAAGATGGCCCCCAGAACCTCTTAGGCCAGGCCAGGTGATTGCCACCGACCAAGGCAAGCTTCAAATAAAGACCTTGGATAAATGCCCGGCGGGTCCACCCTCAAAAGAGCCCCCGTCCACCTGTAAGGGGGGACCATCTGCGGGGAAGACAACCCCCAGGGCGACCCACCGCGGTGACCCACCCCAGTGATCGGAACGTCTTGGCAGCAGGTTCAGGACTGACCAGCTGCGGCGGATCCCTCTGCCCGTCCGGCGTCCTGGCCCCGGCAACCGCGGAGGTGTGCCAGCAGGGCCTGTTCCGGACTTCCGGGATTCTCGCCGAGGTGCCGCAGCAGCGCCATCCGTACGTTCATGTCCGTTGCCTCGTCAGTGAGGACGTGGCTGATGACGCCCATGATCTGGCGCCGAAGGCCTTCCTCCTGCATGGGACCACGCTCCTTTGCTCCTGGGTGCAGTGTGCCGCCCGGCCGTTGTGATTAGCCGGGAACCCGCCGGCCATGCCGCGAATGCGGTGGCCAAACCTAGGGGGTCCCGCCCTCGCGGGATACCGCGGCAGCCAGTTTGAGGGTGGGGCCGCTCCCGCGGCGTTCCCGGCGGCGGCCCTCCCACCTATTCAGGTGGGACAGGCCCCCGCTGGCGCCGCTTTCCAAGGTTTTCTGGAGTCGCGCGGAGCACCATGACTGTGTCTCATATGTGGCCCGGCGCCAATGCTGCTGCCGAGGCCATCGCAACCAGCTGGGAGGACGTCATGGCAACAACACGGAGGGACGTGTTGAAACTAAGCCTGTTGGGCGGCGCCGTCGCCGTCACAGCATCAACCGGAGGGCCGGCCATCGCGGGTGTCCCCGGGCGCCGGGGCGCGGACGACGATGAAGAAACGGTCATCTCTCCAAGCAAGCTTGCCCCCGCGAACATGCCCGTTCCGTTCACCACCGTCTTTCGGCGGCCGCCGGAACTGCTTCCGTATGCCACGGGCAGGGACCGCGACGGCACGCCGTTTGCCAAATATGCCCTGAACCAGAAGCTGGGCAGGGCCCAGATCGCACGCGGGCTCAGCACCACCCTGGCCGGGTATAACGGCATCTTCCCGGGCCCCACTATCCGGGTGCAGCAGGGCACCCGGAGCGAGCTGAAGATCAGCAACCGCCTGCCAGCGACCGGCCTCCTCTACCCGAACACGTTCAACACCGTCACCCACCTGCACGGCTCGGCGTCGCTGCCCCAGTACGACGGGTACGCCAACGACCGCACTGCGCCGGGCAGGGTGAAGAACTACCACTATCCAAACTGGCAGGCAGCGCGGACGCTCTGGTACCACGACCACAACCACATGCTGACAGCGCAGGGCGTGTACTCGGGGCTCGCCTCCATCTACTCCATCACCAGCGCGCGTGAGCGGGCGCAGCTGCCGCAGGGCGAGTTCGACGTGCCCATCCTCGTCTCCGACGTGATGCTGAACGCCGACGGGTCCCTCGGCTACAACGACAACGGCCATGCCGGCCTGTGGGGCGACATCATCACGGTCAACGGCGTGCCGTGGCCCACCATGAAGGTCAAGCCGCGCATCTACCGGTTCCGCTTCCTGGTGGGTTCGATCACCCGCTCCTACCGCTTCGCCCTGTCCAACGGTGACCCCTTCCATGTGGTGGGCACCGACGCCGGGATGACCCCCAAGGTGCAGGCGGTGTCCTCCTGGCGGCAGGGCACGGCCGAACGCTACGAGGTGCTGATCGACTTCCGGAAGTACAAGCCAGGGCAGTCGGTGGAGCTGCGGAACCTGAGCAACAAGAACAACGTGAACTTCGCCAATACCGGCAAGGTCATGAAGTTCCAGGTGGTGGCAGATTCCCCCGCGCAGCCCGGTTCCCACTCACTCTCCTCCATCCCCGCCACGCTGGATGC
The DNA here is from genome assembly GCF_000238915.1 of Arthrobacter globiformis NBRC 12137. GTDB lineage: Bacteria > Actinomycetota > Actinomycetes > Actinomycetales > Micrococcaceae > Arthrobacter > Arthrobacter globiformis. The sequence goes on from NZ_BAEG01000069.1 coordinate 50,616, forward strand.
CGGCCCGCACCCCACCAAGGCACTCGGCGGGCTGGACACCATGGCACTGACCCCGGACATGGCCGTGGCCAAGAGGGTACTCCGGGTCCAGCGGCAGAGCGGGGAGTGGACCATCAACGGTGAAACCTGGGACACCGTGGAAAAATCCAACTTCACCCGGTGCTTCGCCAACCCGCAGCGCAACCAGGTGGAGCAGTGGACCATCGTCAACGAGTCCGGCGGCTGGTTCCATCCGGTCCATATCCACCTGATCGACGGCAAAATCATCGGGCGCAACACCAACGGCGGCAAGCCCTTTGCCTGGGAAGGCGGGCCAAAGGACGTCTTCTACGCGGGGGAAAACGAATCCGTCACGGTCCTCATGCAGTTCGACACCGGCAAGCACCTCGGCGGCCGGTACATGGTCCACTGCCACAACCTCGTGCATGAGGACCACGACATGATGGTCCAGTTCGCCGTGGGCGACCTGCGGAACAACGATCCCATCAACGCCGACAAGCCTGTGCTGGAAACCCGGCCCGAGGGGTATTACGCCTCGAAATACAAGCTGGCCTACCCGGCGGGGACGTGAGATGAACCGGACGCTGCTGATCGCACCGGCGGTGCTGCTGGCCTTCTCCCTGTCCGGCTGCACCGGCGGTGTCCAGGCCAGCCCGGCGGCCAACCCGGCTCCCACCCCGCCCGTGAGCAGCCCCGCCACCACCGCGGACGCCGCGGACCGGGTCCTCGCGCAGGCCGAAGAAGGCCAGGACCTGGGCAACGGGCGGCCCACCGTCAGCTACGACGGCCTCATGGTCCGGCGCAGGGTAGTGGTTGCCGTGCACACCGCACTGGACGCCGACATCGCCAGTATCCGCAAGCGGCTGGACGCGGCCGCCGCCGCACGGGGCACGGCCCTGTCCGCCATCTCACCTGATGTGCTCGAACCCGCGGTGCTGCAGCAGATGGTCCCCGAGGTCATCGTGGCCCTCCCGCCAACAGCAACTCCCGACGACGGACGCATCATCGTGCGTGCAGTCACCGAGGAGGACACCGGCAAACTGGGCGTGAAGAACTTCTACGTCCTCCCGGTCCTGGTGCATGACCTGCGTTTCAGCATTGCCACAGCCAACCCTGCCGCGGTATCGGCCGCGGTGGACAGGGAAGGCATCGTCTCCGACGCGCTCGGGAACTACAGCACCGTGGCACAGGACGGCCAGCTCAGTATCAGCTACACGGGCCCGCTGCTCGGCGACGAAACGGTCGAGAGCGTCCGCGCGGGCATCAGCCGGCAGGCACACATTCCCGCCGCCGAGGTGAACGTCGGCCCACGGTCTGTGTCCGGAACCGGCGTGGACATGGCCGCCGAACCGCCGTGGGACGCGGAGCAGCTCGAAGGCCAGGCAATACATCCGCACACGGAGTGATGCACCACTCCAAACCAGAAACTGCGCGCAGAAATGATAGGAGAAAACAGTGAGGAGCATGTCCAGCCCCACCATCCGGGACGTTGCCGAACGGGCCGGGGTCTCACTGACGACGGTGTCCTACGTGCTGTCCGGCAGGAGCGGAGGCACCACTAGGGTCAGTCCGTCCACGCAGGAACGCGTCATGGCCGCCGCCGGCGACCTTGGCTACGTGCCCAATCAGGCGGCTCGGGGAATGCGGCGCGGCAGGACAGATCTGGTGGCCATCGCCATTGAAGACCTGGAATGGCCGCCGGACCGGGCGCTGGCCACGGCCGCCGCCGCGATACTTCCGCGGCACGGCTACCAGCCGGTCATCCTGCTCGGCCAGTCATGGCGGCACTTCATGCTGGCCGGCGGTGCCGACGGCGTCATCATGGGCGTCACTCCCACCAGTGAGGAAGAGGACCACGCCATCGCCGAGCTGGCCAGGCGCGGCATCGCGCAGGTGGTCATCTCCGAATCGGTGCATGCAGAACAGGCGGTCGCGCTGCTCATGGAACGGATGGCGGGATACGCGGCCAGCGCCGCAGAAAACTCGGCCTCCTGGAAGCGCCTCAGCGGATATGCCCTGTTCGGCGGCGGCGCGCTCCCGTTGCTGCTGAACGACGTGCTGTCCGCCGCCGGCGCATTTGCCGAACAGATTCCCGTCCTCTAGCAACCAGCTGCTCCGGAACCGCGTGCCGGCAGCCGCGTAACAATCGGACCTTCGCGCCGTCCGCTTTCGGTGCAGGTCGCCGGCGGTGCCGGTCCGTCATGGACCGTAGCCGGCCGCAACATCAGCCGCGTTCGTGGCCGGTTTTTGTCGCTGTGCGTCATCCGGTGTCCCCGGAAGACGCACGCCATTACGCATTGTTGATTTTGATGTCCCCGCGCGTCCCGGAGCCGCAATCCGCGGCCCCGGCCGGCAGATTACGCCCCGTTTCCCCTCGTGACCGTGCCCTTCAGACGGTGGTCCTTCTCTGCTCTCATGGTGGACACCAAACGCCTTGAACGACCTGCTGAAGGGAAGCACACCATGACCTCCGGAACCGGGCCGATACCGAAAATCAGCCTTCAAAACATCACCAAGAGATTCACGGTGCGGCCCAGCAAGGACAACCCGGACGGGGCGGTCCTGACCGCGCTGGACGGCATCTCCCTTGACGTCTCCGCAGGCGAATTCATCACCCTGGTGGGCCCCAGCGGCTCCGGGAAGACCACCCTCCTGGACCTCCTGGCCGGCCTCACCAAGCCGGACAGCGGCAAGGTGCTGGTGGACGGCCGGGAAGTGGCAGGCCCGGGCCGGGACCGCGCCGTCGTTTTCCAGCAGTATGCGCTGTTCCCCTGGCGCACGGCTGCTGCCAACGTGTCCTTCGGGCTGGAAGGCGCGGGCAGCGACGGGAAGCGCTACACCCGCAAGGAGCGGGCCGAGAAGGCACGCGAATACCTCGGGCTTGTGGGTCTCGGCGGATTTGAAGACCGTTACCCGCATGAACTGTCCGGCGGCATGAAACAGCGCGTGGCCATCGCCCGCAGCCTGGCCTACGAACCGGACATCCTGCTGATGGACGAACCCTTCGCCGCGCTGGATGCACAAACGCGCGAGCAGCTCCAGACCGAACTGCTCCGCATCTGGGCCACCACGGGCAAGACCATCATTTTCATCACCCACGGCATCGACGAGGCCGTCTACCTCGGCCAGCGCGTGGCCGTGCTCAGCTCCCGGCCGGGGCGGCTGAAGGAAATCGTGGACATCGACCTCGGGGACCGCTCCGGCGATGAGGACGTCCGCTCTAACCCGGCCTTCGTGGAACACCGCCACAAGGTGTGGTCGCTGCTGCATGACGAGGTACGCCGTGCCCAGGCAGCCGGGCACGCAAAGATCCAGCCCGACGGAACGGCGCCGGACGAAACCAGGACGATCACCACCGGAAAGGCAGCCTGATGAGCACGCCAACACTGACCAAGGAAACGGAAACGCGGCCCGGTCCCGCGGCGACTGCCGGGGACGCAGCGAAGGAGTGGAATCCGGCGCTGCGCCCGGGGTCCGGCAAGACACCTGCGGCCAGGCTGCGCCTGTATGCCCGGCAGGGCGGCAACGCCGTGTGGGGTGCCGGGGCCATCATCCTGTTCCTACTGCTCTGGGAACTGGGACCCACCTACCTCGCCCCGGCCTCGACGCGGGTGTTCCTTCCGCCCCTGCACGTGGTGCTCGAGGCACTGGGCACGCTCATCGCAAACGGCCAGCTGCAGAACCACCTCGCCGCCAGCCTGAGCCGCTCTGCGAGCGGATTCGGCATCGCCGTTGTCTCCGCTGTGGCCCTCGGCCTGCTCGTGGCCTGGTACGGGGCCCTTGACCGCTTCCTGAACCCGCTGCTGGAAGTCTTCAGGAACACGGCCGCACTTGCCCTGCTCCCGGTGTTCACGCTGCTGCTGGGCATCGGGGAGACGTCCAAGATCAGCATTGTGGCCTACGCGGCGTTCTTCCCGGTGCTGCTGAACACCATTGCGGGCGTCCGGACCGTTGACCCGCTGCTGATACGGGCCGCCCGCTCACTGGGGCTGTCCAATTTCCAGCTGTTCCAGAAGGTGATTCTTCCCTCCGCCGTGCCCACCATCTTCACAGGCATCCGGATGGCCGGCACATCCTCCATCCTCGTCCTGATCGCCGCCGAGATGGTCGGTGCCAAAGCCGGCTTGGGCTACTTGATCGTCAATTCCCAGATGAGCTTCCTCATCCCGGACATGTACGCGGGCATCCTGACCGTGTCCCTGCTCGGCCTGCTGGTCAACTACCTGCTGGTCGGCGTCGAACGCCACTTCTCCCGCTGGCGGACCGCCGTCGGATCCCGCACCGCCTAGCCCGCCCTCCCGCTACCCACAAGGAACCAGATCATGCCTGAACGTACCCCCGCCGACGCCGGCGCACGCCAACTTCACCTGAACGCCTTCCTGATGAGCACCGGACACCACGAGGCCTCCTGGCGTCTTCCCGAGAGCGACAGCTTCGCCGGAACACAGGTGGCACACTTCCAGCAGCTCGCCCGCACCGCCGAACGTGGCGCCTTCGACTCGATCTTCTTCGCCGACTCGCCCGTACTGCACGGCGACGTGCGCCAGCGCCCCTACGGGACCCTCGAACCGACGGTCCTGCTCAGCGCCATCGCCGCAGTGACCAAGCGGATCGGGCTGATCGCCACGGCCTCCACCACCTACAACGACCCCTACAACCTGGCCCGCAGGTTCGCCTCGCTGGACCACATCAGCGGCGGCCGGGCCGGCTGGAACGTGGTGACGACCGCGGGCGAGGCCGCCGCGCGGAACTTCTCCCTGGAGGACCAGCCTGCGCACTGGCGCCGCTATGAGCGCGCCGCCGAGTTCCTCGACGCCGCCAGGAAGCTCTGGGACAGCTGGGAAGACGACGCCGCGGTGGGGGACAAGGCCGCCGGGGTCTGGGCCGACAGCTCGCGCGTCCACCCCATCAACCACACCGGCCGCTACTTCCGAATCCAGGGTCCCCTGGACGTGCCGCGCTCACCCCAGGGGCACCCTGTCATCGTGCAGGCCGGCTCGTCCGAAGACGGCAAGGACTTCGCCGCCCGCTACGCCGAGGCCGTGTTCACCGCGCAGCAGACCCTGGCCGAGGCGCAGCGCTTCTATGCGGACCTGAAGCGGAAGACGGCCGCCGTCGGCCGCAACCCGGAACATATCAAGATCCTGCCGGGCATCGTCCCGGTCATCGGTTCCACCGAGCACGAGGCACGGCGGCTGGAGAAGCAGCTCGACGAGCTCATCCACCCCGAGCACGCGCGGAAGCAGCTGGCCGGCGTGCTGCGGGTCTCGCCGGAATCCCTTCCGCTCGATGCGCAGCTGCCCGAAGACCTCCCCTCGGAGGATGCGATCGAGGGAGCCAAGAGCCGGTACACGCTCATCGTGGAGCTCGCCCGGCGCGAACGGCTCACCGTCCGCCAGCTCATCGGCAGGCTGGGCGGCGGCCGCGGGCACCGCACTTTCTCCGGAACGCCCGAGCAGGTGGCGGACGCCATTCAGGAGTGGTTTGAGAAGGGCGCAGCCGACGGCTTCAACATCATGCCGCCCGTGCTGCCCTCGGGCCTGGACACCTTCGTGGACCACGTCATTCCGATCCTCCGGTCCCGCGGACTGTTCCGCCATCAGTACTCGGGGCGCACCCTGCGTGAGCACTACGGACTGCCGCGGCCCGAGAACGGAATTGCCCCGGCCGACTCCGCCGAGGCGGCTGAAACGGAGCGGGCCGTGCCTGCTGCTGTCTAGGCTTCCCGCTGCTCCGGCAGGGGCTTCCGGGCCAGCCAGGCAGCGACGATGGCACCGGAGATGTTGTGCCAAAGCGAAAAGACGGCGGAGGGCAGGGCCGCCAGCGGGGTGAAGTGGGCGGTGGCCAGCGTTGCCGCCAGGCCGGAGTTCTGCATGCCGACCTCGAACGCGAGAGCCCTGCGCGCCTTGGCATCCAGGCGGCCGAGCTTGCCGGCCAGGTAGCCTAGCCCCAGGCCGAAGCCGTTGTGCAGCACCACGGCCAGGAACACGATGCCGCCGGCAGCAAGGATCTTGCTGGCGCTTCCCGCGACCACAACCGCCACGATCAGGGAAATAACGACGGCGGATGCCCAGGGGAGCGCCGGCAGCGCCTTCGCGACGAGCTTCTTGAGGAACAGCCGGGCCAGCAGGCCCGCGATGACCGGCAGCAGCACGGTCTTGACGATGTCCAGCACCATGCCGCCGGCGTCGATGGTCAGGAAGGAACCGGCCAGGAACAGCACCAGGAGGGGCGTGACCACCGGGGCGATGAGAGTCGATACGCTGGCGACCGCCACGGACAGGGCCACATCGCCCTTGGCCAGGAACGCCATCACGTTGGAGGCGGTGCCGGACGGCGCGCAGCCCACGAGGATCAGGCCCACGGCGAGTGCGGGTTCCAGATGGAGGAGGGTGGCGATTGCCCAGCCGGCCCCGGGCATGATCACGTAATGGGCCACGATGCCCAGCACCACGGCCCACGGCCTGCGCGCGACCGCGGCGAAGTCGGGCGGCGTCAGTGTCAGGCCCATGCAGAACATGATGATTCCCAGCAGGTAAGGGACCGCCGGGCCAAGGGGTTTGAAGGCGCCGGGAAGCAGGAACCCGGCAACGCCGGCTGCGAGCACCAGGAGGGGGAAGACGGTCACCGCGACGCGGGCAATCCTGGCCTCCGCGGCGAGGGCCGGATTCAGGGGTGCGGCGCCGGCCTCCGTGGCCGAGGAAGCGGGTACGGGGTCTTTTGTTGCCTCAAGCATTCAATAATGCTGGCACCGGAGGGGCACTACGGCCCAGTTCGTGAACTGATGTCTGACAAATGTGTCGTCCCCGGGAAATTCTCCGCGGCACACCGGGACCCCGGGCGCTCACGGTGCGATACTGGATTGCACCGGATCGGGATTCAAGGGGACAGAATGATCCTAGACACGGCAACACTGCGGGTTGCTTTCGCGGCGATGGCCTTGGTTCTGGCGCTGCTGTTCTATTTTTCGACCTTCCGCAGCACCCGCTCGCCCTACAGCGCCTGGTGGTGCGCCGCCCTGCTCCTGTTCCTCTCCGGTTCTGCGTCATTCCTCCTCAACGGCACGCCGCAGCAGGTCTGGGCCAATCCGCTGGGTAATTTCCTGCTGGTGTCCGGCGCGGCAGGGGTCTGGGCCGGGGCGCGTTCCCTCCGAAACCTGAAGCACAATCTGTGGCTGTCCACCGCGCTGCCGGTCATCGCCGGCGCCGCGGCCGGCATCGACAGCCCGGGATCCAATACCTGGGCAGGCGGTGCAGTCTTCCTGGCGTCCATGGCCACACTCATCGGCCTGGCCTCGCACGAGCTGTGGCGGCTTGAACCCGGGTACTCCCGGGTGAGGATTCCCATGGCCATCGCAGCGGGCGGGGTGGCCGTCTTCTATTTTTGCCGTCTGGTGGTGTTCCTTATCGAAGGGCCAAACGGTCCTGTTTTTTCCACCTACTTCGGGTCCGCGGTGACCACCATGGTCACCATGGTGCTGCTGGTGGTGGTTTCCTTCAGCATGGCGGGGCTGAGCACCGAGCAGCAGACGCGGGCGCTCCGAACGGTCGCCACGCAGGACGGGCTGACCGGCCTGCTTAACCGAGGCGCTTTCCTGGAAGCGGCCGCCCAGGAACTGGAACGCAGCAAGGCAGCCAACAGCGGCGGCTCGCTGATCCTCGCGGACCTGGACCACTTCAAGTCGGTCAACGACACCTTCGGCCACGCGGCGGGCGACCTTGCGCTGCAGGCGTTTGCCAACGCGTGCAGCGCGTCGGCCCGGTCCACGGACGTCGCCGGGCGCTACGGCGGCGAGGAGTTTATCCTCCTGCTTCCGGGTGCAGGCCCCAAGAGCGCGGAAATCATCGCGGGCGAAATCAGCAGGAGGCTGGCAGAGCAGCACATACCGGAACTGCTGCGGATGCCGACCGTCAGCTACGGCATTTCCACCTACAATGCGACAACCGCGGACCTCGACGAGGTGATCGCGGCCGCCGACGTCGCCCTCTATGAAGCTAAATCACAGGGGCGGAACCGCACGATCAGGGGCTGAGGCGAAGCTGGTGCCTTTTAAAGACCCTGCTGCCTCTTAAAGCAGGCACCGGATCCGGAATGCATGGGGGACAATCCGGACCCGGCGATCCTGACTCGCAGCTGGAGACTGCGGTCTTTCATCAGGCATGGCCAGTGTGTTCCACGATCCTTGTAGAAAGGTGGGAGCACCTTGGGGGTGGCCGTGTTCCGCCGCCCCCAAGGCAGCGGAACACGGCGGTTTTTCAGCTTTGCTAGGCCGCGCGAACGAACGTGACGGGGCCGGTGGCAGTGAGCCAGGACAGCGGGTGGGCCATGGTGGCGTTGATGCCGTTCATGCCGCCGCTGATGACCTTGCCGGCGCCGGCGTAGATGGCCACGTGGCCGGACTGGACCACCATGTCGCCGGGCTGCGGGGTGGAGACCACCTTGCCGTGGCTCAGGAACTGCATCGGGGCGAGGTCACCCACGCGGATGCCGGCGGCACCGAGGGCCTTCTCCACCATGGCAGTGCAGTCCTGTGTGATGCCGATCTGGGCGTAGGCCGAAGCCAGCATGGTTGCGTTGACGCCTGCCGCAGCCTGGACGGGGGCCTTCGGCGCGGGAGCCGCGGCCTTGACGGTGACCTTCGGTGCGGCGGCCGGCGCAGCTGCAGCCTTGGCGGGCGCGGCAACCGGGGCGGCGGCGGGTGCCGCGGCCTTCTTCGCTACCGGCTTTTCGATGACGGGTGCTGCCACCACGGGAGCCGGGGCCGACTTGACCGCGGTGCGTTCAAACTCGATCTTGACGCTGGAAGCAGCGTTCAGGGGAGCCTGCACCTGGCTGGCGGCTTCGGGGGCGGCGGCCGGAGCCTGCGCCGGCTGGGCCGGGGCGGCGCCGCCGGCGTTGGCCGCAACGGTTCCCGTGAACGCCAGGCCGGAGGCCGCGAGGATCACGGCTGCCTGGCGGCCGAGACCGGAATTTGCGGAGGCAATGCGGGTGAACGGATTGGAGCGGGCGGCCGCAGCACGGCGGCCAGAAATAAAGCGGAACGACATGAAGAAGCCTCTCCCGATGCCTGCGAGGTGAGCTGTCGGATTCGGATGGGAGGCACCCGGCCGCGGTCCTGAACGTGGTCAGGAACTGTGCGGCTTCACCCCAAGGCCCGCTTCAAGCAGGCCGAAAAGTGGTTTCCCCGTCTCTGCCGGACATGGGTCTTCGGTTGGTTCCTCGGGCTGCGGCAGAGTTAGGCAATCAGCGCGGGAGTGCCTCATCGGTGAAAAAGGCACGTTTTTCACGGTACGGGAGGCTTCGCCTAATGTCACATTAGGGTAACGGGGGCGTGTCGCTTATTCCGCTGCGGCCCGCGTCAGGTAGGGGATCGAGGTCTGATTTGTGTGGTGAACCTCACTCTGCGGCGCGGAGCTTGCCGGCAAGCCGCTCCCGCATCTGGAGGCTGGCCGAGTTGAGGCCGATCAGTTCCACCTCGCGGCCGTGCCGGCGGTATTTCTCCGTGACGGCGTCCAGCACGGCGATGGTGGAGGCATCCCACAGATGCGAGGCGTGCAGGTCGATCACCACGCCCCCAATGCCCGGCTCGGCGTCGCGGGCGTAGTTGAACTGGGTGTAGAGGTCGTTGGAGGAGGCGAAGAACAGTTCGCCGTCCACGGTGTAGGTGGCCACCGTCCGGCCGTTGAGCTCCACTTCCGTCCGCTCCACGGTGGCGAAATGGGCCACCCGGCGGGCGAACATCGCCATCGCTGCCAGCACCCCTACCCCGACGCCGATCGCCAGGTTGTGCGTGACCACCACCGTGCCGACAGTGATCAGCATGACCGCGGTTTCTGATTTGGGCATCCGCCTAAGCGTTGCCGGTGCAACAGAGTGCCAGTCGAACGTGATGGCCGAGACGAAGATCATCACCGCCACCAGCGCCGCCATAGGGATGAGGCCCACGATGTCACCCAGGGTCACCACCAGTACCAGCAGGAAGACGCCCGCGAGGAACGTGGACACCCGGCTCCGGGCGCCGGAGCCTTTGACGTTGATCATCGTCTGCCCGATCACGGCGCAGCCGCCCATGCCGCCCAGGAAGCCTGTGACGATGTTGGCTACGCCCTGTCCCCAGGATTCGCGGGTCTTGTTGGAGCGGGTATCGGTGATGTCGTCCACCAGTTTGGCTGTCATCAGGGATTCCAGGAGCCCCACGAGCGCCATGGACAGCGAGAACGGTGCGATGGTCTGGAAGGTTTCCCACGTCAGGGGCACATTCGGGATGAAGAGTGTGGGCAGGCTTTCCGGCAGCTGGCCCTTGTCCTGGACGGTGGGGACGTCGATCCCGGCCATCACGGCGAGGGCCGTCAGGAGGACGATGGCCACCAGCGGTGACGGCACCGCCGTCGTAATGCGGCGGAGGCCGACGACGATCAGCAGGCCGGCGGCCACCAGCGGGTAGACGGGCCACGGAACGCCGAGCAGTTCCGGCAGCTGGGCCATGAACACGAGGATGGCCAGCGCGTTCACGAAGCCCACCATCACCGAGCGCGGAATGAAGCGCATGAGCCGGGTGACGCCCAGGACGGCGAGCAGGATCTGGAAGACCCCGGCAAGGATTACCGCGGCGATCAGGTGGTCCAGTCCGTGGCTGCGCATCAGCGGCGCGATCACCAGGGCGACGGCGCCTGTTGCGGCCGAGATCATGGCGGGCCGGCCGCCCACGAAAGAGATGGTGACCGCCATGGTGAAGGAAGCGAACAGTCCGATCCGGGGGTCCACGCCGGCGATCACAGAGAACGCGATGGCTTCAGGAATGAGGGCGAGGGCCACCACCAGTCCGGCGAGGGCCTCGGTCTTGAGGCGCCGCGGGGAACGGAGCGTGGCCCGGACGGACTGGAGCTGTTCGGGCTTCATGAAACTCTATTTCTTGGTCTGGCGGTAGCGCTCGATCTGCTTCAGCCGCCGCAGGAGGCTGTCGCGCCGCGGGTGGGGAGCGGCGTCGGGCGCCTCAGCGGTGAGGTCGATGTGTTTGGTGCCGTACTGCCACAGCAGGAGGTCATCCAGCAGGCGGTCCGGTCCGGGGGAGTAGCGGTGGTCCAGGGCCCGGCGGACCTCGGTGATCCGGTTGGCGCTGAGCAGTCCGGCAAGCTGGACGGTCTGTTTGAGTCCGTGGGCCGCCAGGAGTTCGGCCGCCCATCCCCAGTCGTCATCTACTTTACGGTCCACGTGCGGGAGCAGGGTGCGCCAGACGTCGCGGATGCGGTTGGGGGTGAGCTGTGCCGCGCCCTCACCGTCCAGGTCCCAGTAGCTTCGGACCTCCTCGTAGCGTTCATGCAGGTCGGCGAAGGCGGTCTCCACGGTCTCCAGCATGGCGGCGGTGGCCGTGAACTGCCGGTCGAAGTGCGGCGTCCAGGCCCGCGGGTCCTCGGCCTTGAACCGGATGTCGTGCTCGATCTCGCTCCAGGCATGCGCGAAGACGGTTCGTATTTGGCATTCGAAGAAGTAGCTGCCGTTGGGCTGGACCTCCGGGTTGAACACCTGCTGGTAGTTCTTCACCACGTCGTTCTGGATGGTGCGCAGGATCAGGTGCCGGCTGGAGTAACCGTACGTTCCGGACTCGATCGAGCCGATGTCCTTTTCACGGTCCCCGCGGCAGTCGAACAGGTGCCTCTGGCGCTTGATCAGGTTGGCCACCAGGGCGTTCTCCGCCGGCAGCTTGGTAATTACACGGACGCCCACCATGTCGTTGAGGGTCCGGAACGGGTCCGGGAACTTCAGGAGCCGCGGGCCGCCGGGTTCCAGCGGCTCCTCGGTCCGGGCGATCTTCTCCCGGAAGGAATCCACGGACTTGGTCCGGCCGGTGACGAACAGCGGCGTGACCTCGGTGTCCTTGAGCATGGTCCGCAGTATCTGCAGGACTTCCCTGGTGACAAGTTTCAGGGCAGGCCGGACGCGCTCATAGAGTTCCACGCTTTCCTGCACGGAGTCGCGCTGAGTGACGTCCAGGCGATCCCAGTTGCTTGCCATGGTTCCAAACTATCAATACGGTGCGACAGCGGTGCCGGTGACACCCCCGCCACTGCAGCCCCTTCCGCCCCATGGAAGCGGCCTCCCTGTAGGCTCGGCATATGGCTGTTGTGCGCCGTCGTGCCCTGCAATCCCGGATCCCGGGCGTGCGGGAGGCGGCAAGGAGGGGCCCGGCGCCCCGTTCGAAGGATCCTAGGAGGATGCAGTGAAGCGGCAGAAGTACCACTACGGTGACCACCCCAGCCAGTGGGGCGAGCTCTTCCTGCCGGAGGCACCTGCCGCACGCAACGGCAAGCCGCCATCCCCGCGCGGCATCGTTGTGGTGATCCACGGCGGCTACTGGCGCTCGCAATACGGCGCGGAGCTGGGCGAGCCGCTGGCGAAGGACCTCGCAGCGCACGGCATCGTGGCCTGGAACCTGGAGTACCGGCGGGCGGGCAACGGCGGCGGCTGGCCGCGGACGTTCGAGGACGTCCTCGCCGGGATCGACAAACTCCGCGAGGTGGCCGGCGAACACGGCCTCGACCTGAACCGGGTGGTGGCGCTGGGGCACTCGGCCGGCGGGCACCTGGCCGTCTGGGCGGCAGGGCGGGACCGGCTTGCCGAACTCGGTGCGGCCGACGCCGACCGGCAGGTCGCCCGGAACCTCAACGGTGAGGCCGTCCACCTGACCGGAGTGGTCAGCCAGTCCGGGTTGCTGAACCTCGCGCAGGCCGAGTGGGCCGACCTCAGCAACGGCGCCGTCAGCAACCTCCTGGGCGGCTCCGCCGAACGGTACCCCAAGCGCCACAAGTACGCCGACCCGATGAGTGCCGTGCCGCTGAGCATCCCGGTCTACGCCGTCCACGGGCTCGACGATGACACCGTGCCGGTGAGCCAGTCCGAGGCCTACGCCACTGCGGCCCGCGCGGCCGGCGCCCCGGTCCAGGTGGTCAAGGTCCCCGGCGACCACTTCTCGCTGATCGACCCGAAGGCACCGTCCTACCGGAAGTGCCGCGACCTGGTGCAGGAGCTGCTGCAGCTCTAGCGCGGGAACTCCTCCGACGTCCGTTCGTTGCATTGATATGGGCTGAGCCGGCATATGCGCGCCGACAGTAAGTATGCTTGTCATCAACCACGAATGCCGCAGACGCCACAACGGAGGGACATTGCCTTGTCAGGAACAGCGCGCCAGTCCCGCCAGCTTCGGCCGCCCCATGCCCTGCCGATGAGTAAGGCCGGGCCGGCGGGAAGAGCGCGAAAGTGGACGCCGGTTGCTACCGGCGCCGGCTTGGAGGAATCTAGTAGGTGGGGATTGAGGTACTTTTGTATATTACGGTCCCGGGTTTCACTAGGAGATACACATGGGTGAACCCATCATGCGGTGGTCGGCGTGATCCGGCTTCGAAAGCTGGCGCGCGCCGCGTCCGTGCTGACAACTCCCCTGGCCCCGGAGGATATTCTCGCGCTCTTTGACCCGGTGTTTTCCGCCCGGCAGCTGCGCGGCGTGGTCACCAAAGTCGTTCCTGAAACGGCTGATTCGGCCACCATCCACTTCCGGCCCGGCCGCGGCTGGAAGGCCCACAAGGCCGGCCAGTGGGCCCGGATCGGCGTGGAGCTCGACGGTGTCCGGCACTGGCGCTCCTACTCGCTGAGCGCCCCGGCGGGCGAGGATCCGGCCATTACCGTGAGTGACATGGGTGCCGTGTCCGGCGTCCTGGTCCGCAACACCCGGCCCGGGGACGTCCTGTTCCTGGCGCCCCCGCAGGGCGACTTCGTCCTCCCCGAACATCCGCGGCCGCTCCTGATGCTCACCGCCGGCAGCGGCATCACCCCCGTGATGTCCATGGTCCGCACACTCGTGCCGCACCGCCCCGACGCCGATGTGGTGCTGATCCACTCCGCCCGGCGGCCGGAGGACAGCATTTTCCGCGAAGAACTTTCCGAGCTCGCCGACCAGTTTCCCAACTTCCGGGTCACGCACTGGTACACGGGGGAGCGCGGCCGGATGGACTTTGGCACGGCCGCCGGACTGGATGCGCTGTGCCCGGACTGGCGCCGCCGTGCTGCGTACGCCTGCGGCCCGGAGGGGTTCCTCGACGACGCCGAAGCACTGTGGGCCGCCGAAGCGGCCGCCCATCCCAAGGACCCCAAATCGACCCGTGCGGACGGGGCCACCGGCCCGTTCGCGGCCGACCCCGTCAACCTCATCATCGAACGCTTCAACACCAGCCTGCTCGGCGGTGTTGGGCACGACGGCGGCCTGGTCACCTTTGAGGCCTCCGACCGGGAGGTGGAGGCCGACGGCGACACCCCCCTTCTCGACGTCGGCGAAGACGCCGGCGTCCTCATGCCCAGCGGCTGCCGCATGGGCATCTGCCACAGCTGCCTGCTGCCCCTGCGTGCAGGGCAGGTCCGGGACCTGCGCACCGGTGAAGTCCACGGTGAACCGGGCCAACTAATCCAGACGTGCGTTTCGGCAGCTGCCGGGCCCGTTAACCTCGACATCTGAGGAGCAACACAAGCATGACTGCAATATCCGATCGCACAGACGCGACCACGAAGACCGCCACCGACAAGCCGGTCACGAAACCGCGGCCGGGGGCCCTGGCCGCCTCCGGCCGGCCGGCCGTGCGCCCGCCCGCCGCAGCGCACCTGTCCGACGAGCAGGTGGCAGAGCTCGGCCGGGAACTGGACGCCATCAAGGACGAGATCCTGGCCAAGCGCGGCGCCTCCGACGCTGCCTACATCCGCCGGGTGATCAAGATCCAGCGCGGGCTGGAGATCGCCGGCAGGGCGGCGCTGCTGATGGGCCGCAACAAGGCCGCCTGGGTCACCGGCACCAGCCTGCTCAGCCTCGCCAAGATCCTGGAAAACATGGAGATCGGCCACAACATCCTCCACGGCCAGTGGGACTGGATGCGCGATCCGGACATCCACTCCACCACGTGGGAATGGGACTTCGTCACCCCGGCGCGGTCGTGGCAGCACACCCATAACGACCTGCACCACCGCTGGACAAACGTGGTGGGCAAGGACAACGACGTCGGATACAACCTGCTGCGCATGGACGAGGACCAGCCCTGGACCCCGCGAGCCCTGGGCAACCCGCTGTACAACGCCATCCTCGCCCCCATTTTCGAATGGGGCATCGCGGTCTACGACCTGGAAATCGTCGACTACAAGGAGGGCAAGAAGAGCAAGGAGGCCATGGTCCGGGACCTCAAGGCCCTCGGCGTCAAGGCTCTCAAGCAGTTCACCAAGGACTACGCTGCCACCCCGGCCGTGGCCATGCTGACCGGCTCGGGAAAGCAGGCCCTCTACGGCACGCTCACCGCCAACGCCGTGCGAAACGTCTGGGCCCACGCTGTGATCTTCTGTGGCCACTTCCCCGAGGGGACGGACACGTTCACGGAGGAAATGGTGGAGGGCGAGACCCGCGGCGACTGGTACGTCCGGCAGATGATCGGCTCAGCCAACATTTCCGGCTCCAAGTTCATGCACATCATGACCGGAAACCTGTCCCACCAGATCGAGCACCACCTGTTCCCGGACCTGCCGTCCAACAGGTACGGGGAGGTGGCGCCGAAGGTGCAGGAAATCTGCCGGCGCTACGGCCTGCCGTACACCACCGGGCCGCTGCTGAAGCAGGTGGGATCCTCGTGGGCGAAGGTCTTCAAGCTCGCGCTGCCGGGGAAGAAGGCCTAGCAAACTGCAGGAACCCGAGCGCCGGGCGGCGTTCTCTGGCAGAGTATGACCATGCTCACTGTTATCGGCGAGGGCCTCGTTGACGTGGTCCAGCGCAGCTCCGGAATCGAAGCCCATGTGGGCGGCAGCCCGCTCAACGTCGCCGTCGGGCTGGCCCGCCTGGGGCACCCCGTGCAGTTCGTCGGCCGGTACGGCCGGGACGCGTACGGGGAGTCGGTGGCCGCCCACCTGAGGGCGAGTTCCGTCATGCTCCCGCAGGGCCCGGACGGGCTGCCCACCAGTGTGGCCACCGCGCTGGTGGACGACGACGGCTCCGCCACCTACACGTTCGACCTCGCCTGGGAGCTCCCCGGACTGCGGGAACGGCTGCCCTTCATGCTGCAGGCCAACACGCTGCTGCACACAGGCTCCATTGCCACCATGCTGGCGCCCGGCGCCGCGGAGGTGCTGGCCGCCGTCGAATATGCCCACCCGGCGTCGACCATCAGTTTTGACCCCAACTGCCGCCCCAGCATCATCACGGACGCCGATTACGCCCGCCGGCAGGCGGAAAAGTTCGTGACCCTCTCCGACATCGTCAAGGCCTCCGACGAGGACCTCGCCTGGCTGTATCCCGGAGTGGACCCGCTGGAGTCCGCGCGCCGCTGGCTGACGCTTGGCGGGGCGGAAGGGCCGGCCATGGTGGTGGTGACGCGCGGCGCGGCCGGGCCCTGGGGGATCACCGCCGCGGGCGAGGCCGAGTTTGCCGCGCCCCGCGTGGAGGTGGCGGACACCGTGGGCGCAGGGGATTCCTTCATGGCCGCGCTGCTGTCCGGCGTGGTGGACCGGGGCCTGAACGGCGCCCAGAACCGGGCGGACCTGCGGGCGCTCCCGGCCGAGGGGCTCACGGCGCTCCTGGCCCACGCCACCCGCGCCGCGGCCGTGACAGTCTCCCGTGCCGGTGCGAATCCGCCCACCCGGGCGGAGCTGAACCGGGTCGAAGCAGACGCCGAAGAAGTCGAAGTTCCCACCACCTGAGGAGCAGCCATGACAGCGCCGGGTCCGTTTTCACACCTGCCGGATGTTCCCGTGTTCGGGCTCACCAGCAGGTCTTTCGAGGATGGCGGGATCCTGCCGCCGCCGCAGCGCAGCGGCAGGATGCATGCCGGCGGCGCGGACGAGTCCCCGCAGCTGAGCTGGAGCGGGGCGCCGGACGGGACCAGGAGCTACACCGTGACCGTGTTCGATCCGGACGCGCCGGGCTCCGGCGGGTTCTGGCATTGGGCGGTCCTCAACATCCCCGCAGACACCACCTCCCTGGCGGAGGGCGCCGGGGCCGAGGGCGGCCCGCAGCTCCCGCCCGGCGCGACGCAGCTGAAGAACGACGCCGGCTTCCGCGGTTACGTGGGGGCAGCCCCGCCGCCGGGGCACGGCCAGCACCGTTACGTCGTCAGCGTCTACGCACTGGACGTCGAGGAGCTGCCGGGCGGCGCAGGGGCGAAGCCTGCGGGGCTGGGTTCCGAACTTGCCCGTCACCTGCTGGGCACGGCCACCCTCACGGGTGTTTACCAGCGTTAGGGCGCCTGCGGCAGGCTGCGCCGAATAGAACTATTGACAGGACAAACTCGTCCTCCTATCCTCAATTTATGGAGCGCTCCAAGTGCGCTCGGTCACATCTCTCTTATCCGGCCGGAAAGATGCAGCGGTGTGTTCCCCTAATCATCTGGACGCGATCGAAGGAGATCACCAGTGAAGAAGTTTTTTTGGCGCCGCGCAGCGGTAGCTGCGGTTGCAATCCCGATGCTGGCTTTGACGGCATGTTCGAGCCAGGGCGGAAGAGCGCCGGAAGCCAACAGCGGAGGTGGCGGGGGCCAGGCCGTCTCCACTCCGCGCATGAAGATTGCGCTGATTACTCACGCTCCGGCCGGGGACACCTTCTGGGACACCGTCCGGAAGGGCGCCGAGGAGGCTGCGGCCAAGGACAACGTGGAGCTCCTCTACACGAACGACCCCGAAGCCGGCCGGCAGGCGCAGCTGATCCAGCAGGCCGTTGACCAGAAGGTGGACGGAATAGCCGTCACGCTGGCCACGCCCGGCGCGCTGAAGGATTCCCTCAAGAAAGCCTCCGACGCCGGCATCCCCATCGTGAGCCTGAATGCCGGTGAGGACGTCTCCAAGCAGCTCGGGGCGTTTACGCACTTCGGTTCCAACGAGCAACTCGCCGGCCAGGCGGTGGGCGAGAAACTGGCGGCCGAGAACTTCAAGCACCCCATCTGCGTGATCCAGGCGCAGGGACACGTAGGGCTGGAAGCCCGCTGCGCCGGCGTGAAGTCCAAAGTTCCGGGAACCGAGATCCTGTACGTGAACGGCGCCGACATGACGTCCGTCGAATCTACGGCAACCGCCAAGCTGCAGGCAGCCAAGGACGCAGACGTCATCGTTGGACTGGGTGCCCCGATCACGCTGACCCTCCTGAAGTCCGTGGCAACCGCGGGCAGCTCGGCAAAGGTCGCATCCTTTGACCTGAACAAGGACCTCGCCCAGAAGATCGCCGACGGCACAGTGCTGTTTACTGTCGACCAGCAGCCCTGGCTCCAGGGCTACGGGTCCGTGGACGCCCTGTGGCAGGTCAAGCGGGGCGGCTTCAAGCTCGGCGGCGGGCAGCCCGTGCTCACCGGGCCCACCATCGTCGACAAGTCCAACGCGGCAGACGTCGTGAAGTTCGCCGACCAGGGCATCCGCTAGCCGCCGCTGGTTGAGCTGGTCGAAACCGCCGCTGGTTGAGCTTGTCGAAACCTCAGCCAGCGGCGTCGGCCAATCAGCGGTCCGCGACGAGGTGCCATCGGGGAGAGGCGAGGTCCGCCACCGGCACTGGAACTGAGCCGGGGCCGCTGCGCGGGCCCTCGAAGCGCGTGCCGGGGGCGAACCGGGCGCTGTTGGACGCCACGACCTTGCCGGTTTCCGTGATCAGGGCGACGTGTTCGTCCCGGCGGCCGAGGTTGAGCAGGAATGTGCGCTCGATCGACTCCATCGAGAGGTCCGCCCCGGCCACGGCCACGGCGCGCGTGTCCTGCAGCACCGGCCGCGACGCCGTGACGATCTTCATGTCGGCACCGCCGAAGTCAATGTACGGGCCAATGAGTTCGGGCTGGCCGGACGCGAGGGGCCGCTCGTACCAGGTCATTTCCGTGTAGTCGTAGTAATTGATCGACGCGGGATTCAGATTGTGCGGGATGAACACCAGCTTCCCGCCCACCAGGCTCCACCACTGGTGCCACGCGCCGGCGTCGGCGAACAAGCCCGGGGTGACGGACACCCCGGCGCTGTCCACCAGGCCGGCCTGCCCCGTGACGATGTCCTCGACGACCGGCCGGAGGGATTCCAGCTTGGTCCGGGACGTACCTGGCGCCGCAAGAATATCCGTGGTGGCGCCGGCCAGGACCGCCAGGTCGGCGAAAACCCTCTCAAGGCTCTGGCCAAGGGCGCGGGCCGTTGACTGCAGGACCTCGTCGATGGGCTTCACCGCTGATCCGCCAGGTCCGAGGTGAGGATGGCCAGGCGCTGGTTGATGATGAGGGCGCCTTCCCGTTCGAAGTGGGCGATGGCGGTGTTCTCAGCTGCGGCCGGGTCCCCCTGCTCGATGGCGTCCAGGAGTGCCCCGTGTTCCTCGACGGCGGTCGGCTGTCCGTCCAGCCACGCCTGGCCCCACGTCAGCGGGGACAGCTCGGCGTGGATCTGGATCAAAAGGGCGGTAAGGCGGCGGGACTGTGCCGCTACCCCCAACCCAATGTGCAGGCGGGCATCCGCCTGGCGAAGCATGTGCGGCTCCGTGCTTGCAGCAAAGCGCTGGGCGAGCTTCCGGAGGCGCCGTACGTCCTGCTCGTCGGAGCGTTTGGACGCCAGGCGGGCTGCCGAGCCCGCCGTCGCGGCGGCGAGATCGATGAGGTCGCGCAGGTCGTCGCTCTTGTGCCGGCGCAGCTGCTGGGCGATCTCCGCCTCCCGCACCGGGAGCACCCCCGCCACGTAGCTTCCGCCGCCGCGCCCGCGGCGGGTGCCTAGAAGTCCCTTGCTTCGCAGCACCGCCAGCGACTGGCGGAGGGTGAGAGGCGAGACGCCGAGGTGCTCGGCCATCACCGATTCCGGCGGAAGCCGCTCGCCCGGGTTGAGCAGCCCCATGCCGATGGCGCTCTCGAGCTGCAGGGTCACCTGCTCGGCGCGGCCGGTGACGTCCTGGCCATGGGTCCGGACCTGGGCAGCCATTTCCAGGGCGCGGAGGGACACGGAACCGCCATCGTCCCTTACTTCCGTCGCCATGGTCCGGCCCGCTCCTCGTCGCGCGATCTCAAGAGTTAATAATAAGTTTTAGACTATCGACTTCTGGACGCCGGCTCGACCGTCCGTGCCTGGGGAGAAGCAAAGGCGTGCCGCCCAGATGGAAACCCACACTGGACGGCACGCCTGTGCTGCGACTGGTTTGTGCCGATTAGTTGGTGCTGGCTAGTTTGCCTGCAGTGCCGGCTCCTCCGTGGAGTCTGCGGCTTCCGGCTCGCCGCCGGCCTGGGCCAGCGTCATGCCCTTGGTTTCCTCGGCCATGAACAGGCAGACGAAGAATCCGACGGCGGTCAGGACTGCCGCGACAAGCATGGTGGGACCGATGCCCCAGTAGGCGAGGCCGAACGGCAGCGCGAACGTTCCGAGGGCCGCGCCGATGCGGCTCACGGCGGTGGTGATGCCCACGGCGCTGGCACGGACGTGGGTCGGGAAAATCTCGCTGGGGTACGCCCACTCAAGGATGCTGGGCCCGCCGGAGAACAGTGCGTAGGCCACGAAGCAGCCCACAATGATGGCTACGGGAGCCGACGGGAAGAGACCCAGGACGAAGAGGGGGACGGCCATCAGGGCGAAGCACCAGATGATGAGCGGCCGGCGGCCCCAGGACTCGATCAGTTTAAGTGCCGGGATGCAGCCGGCCAGGAAGACCATATCGATAATCACGGAACCGAGGTTGGAGAGGTTGCCCTCGCCCATGCCGAACGCCGACAGGATCGTGGGGCCAAAGGTGAAGATGGCGAACAGGGGACCAACCTGCAGGGCGTAGAAGGAGCTGCAGAAGATGATGCGCTTGAGGTAGGGCCTGCGCAGCAGCACTCGGAGATCCGCCTTCTTCTTGCCCACTGCAGCGTCATCAGCCGTTTCAAAGACCACGTGGTCGACGTTCAGCTGGTCTGAGAGGGCGGCACGAAGTGCCAGCTTGGCGTCGGCCTTGCGTCCGTTGTGCAGCAGCCAGCGCGGGGACTCCGGTGTCCCCAGTCGCATGAGCATGACGACGGTGCCCAGTACGGCGGCGGTGAGCAGGATCCAGCGCCAGGAGCCGGCACCGAATGCTTCGAAGATGACGAAGCCGACAAGGGATGCCAGGGCTGCACCGATGAACCAGCCAACCTGAAGGACGCCAAGCATCTGCCCGCGGCGCTTTCGGGGGAGCCACTCTGCCAGGAGGGAGTTGGCAATCGGATAGTCCGCGCCGATGGCCAGGCCCGCGATGAAGCGCAGGATGATCAGCTGCAGGGAATCCTGGACGAAGAACTGCAGCACTGACACGATCACCAGCGCCCACAGGTCAATGGTGTACATCAGCTGCCGGCCGATCCGGTCGGTCAGCGGCCCCAGCAGGACAGCGCCAAAAAAGATACCGACGAGGGCAGAGGCCCCGATCAGGCTGGTCTCGAGCTCCGTCGTGTGGAAATCGGCCGAAATGCCCACCAGGGCAATCGCGATGATGCTCAGGATGTAGCCGTCGAGGATCGGCCCTCCCATGCAGGCAGCGACGAGCTTCTTGTGAAAGCGCGTGAACCGCGCTTCATCGATGGCGACGTGTATGTTCATGAATCCTTCTCACCTGGGTAGGGGGAATGACAAGTGCTGGATCAATCGTCGACAGGTCAGCAACACTTGATATATCAGGACAGTAGTGTGGGTCCCATCACAGGTCAATAGAGAATTCGTAAGTTACGTGGCGCTGATGTAGGTGGTGAATCCGCTGACGTGGGCAGCCATGAGCGCGGCTGCCTTGGCCTCGTCCTTGCCCATGATTGCCCGAATGACTCCATCCAGCTGCACGATGTGCTCCAGGATCAGCGGCCGCCGCTCCAGCATCAGCCCCTGGATCCTGGTCCACAGATTGGCGTAGCGGATAAGGATTTCTTCCATGTGCCGGTTGCCAGCAGCCCGGTAAATTAGCTGGTGCACGGCCAGATCCAGACGCATCAGGTCGCTCTGATCCACGGTGGCAGCTTCCAGCGTCCGGATCACCTCTGAGTACTTCTCAAAAGTCTGGAGGGCGTCCGGGCGCGCCTTTCTTGCGGCCAGTCCCGCCGCCACTGGTTCCAGCGCCTGCCGCACCTCGGAAATCTCCTCAAGATCGGCAAGATCGACCGGTGCGGCGAAGGCACCCTTCCGGGCGTGGGAGACGATCAGGTGGTCATTCTCAAGGCGCTTCAGGGCGGCCCGGATGGGGGTGCGCCCCATCTGCATTTCCTTCGACAACTGGGTTTCATTGATCGACGCGTTCGGCCGGATGCCCAACATGATGACCCTGTCTGCAATCACCCGGTAGGCCACGTCCTCCAGTGACTCGTCGGTGCCGCCGGTCTTTCCGGCCATCGGGATGTCCAGCATTGAGCCCACCTTTCTCCCCGCCCACGGAGCGTCCGGCGCGTTGTACCTGCATCACAAAGTCACACCAACGATACCTGCGGGCAGTGTGACTCCGGCAACACAGGAAGCCTGCCGGCTGATTGCCGGCAGGCTTCCTGTGTGTGCCCGTATCGCGGGTCTTGCGGCTAGGGGCTGACCAGCGAGGCGGCCAGGACTGCGTCTGCTTCCTTGAGAACCTTCGAAGCCACTTCCAGGCCCTCGATGCGGCCCAGTTCGACGTCTTCGTGTTCGATGTTGACGAGCATGTCGGGGTCCACGTCGTGGAGGGCGCGGAGGAACTCGGTCCAGTACGCGGTGTCGTGGCCCTTGCCGAGGGCGACGAAGTCCCAGGCGGCGGGCTTGGGCCATTCGTTGGCCCACTCGTCGCCGCCGAGGTTGGTCCGGTTCTCTTCCGGGGGCAGGCGGCGGAAGCGGTTGTCCAGGACGCCGTAGACCGCAGCGGTGTCCTTGTTGACTCGCACATCCTTGGCCGCTGCATGGAACACCAGCGGGCCGAGTTCGCGGACGACTGCGACCGGGTCCATCTGCTGCCAGAACAGGTGGGAGGCGTCGAGTTCCACGCCGACGTGGGTGGCGCCGGTCAGTTCGACGAGCTTGTACACGTCGGCGGGGTTGAAGACGAGGTTCTGCGGGTGCAGTTCCAGGGCGACCTTGACGTCGAGGTCGGCGGCGAGCCTGTCGGTTTCCTTCCAGAACTTGGCGGCGACGCCCCACTGGTAGTCCAGGACGTCCAGTGCGGCAGAGTTCCAGGCGTTGACGATCCAGTTCGGCACTGTGGCACCGGGTTCCCCGCCGGGCAGGCCGGACATGGTGACCACACGGTTTTGTCCGAGCCGGTGGGCCAGTCGGACGGAGCGGCGGACGTCCTCGGCGTGCTTGTCGCCGATCGCGGGGTTGGGGTGCAGCGGGTTGCCGTTGCAGTTCAGTCCCGCGATGGAGACCCCGGTGCCTTCGAAGATCGCCAGGTAGTCATCGCGGGCGGCGTCACTCTCGAGGATCTCGTCGAAGGTGGGGACGTGCACCGCCGGGAGGAACCCGCCGGAGTTGATTTCGATGCCGGTCAGGCCCAGGTCGGCGACGACCTTCAGCGCTTCGGGCAGCGGGCGGTCATGCAGGATCGCGTTGTAGACGCCGAGCTTCATAGCGTGATCTTCTTTCCGTCGTTCAGGGCTGATTCGGTGACCGCGGCGAGCAGTTCCATGTTGCGGACCCCTTCGTCGAAGGTGGCGCAGCGCGGCAGGGATTCCGCTTCGCTGAGGCCGGCGACCTCTTCGAGGAACGCGCGGGACTGGTAGGCGAAAGCGTCGTTCTGGCCGAAGCCGACCTCGGGGGCGTCCATGGCCAGGCCGCCGGCGATGTAGGGGTGGCCCGGGCCGAGGATGACCTGGCGGTAGCCGTTTTCGTGGCCGGAGCCGTCGTTGAGGAACAGTTGGATCTCCGCCGGGCGGCGCTGGTCGAATTTGGCCGAGCCGTTCTCGCAGAAGACCTCGAAGTTGAGGCTGTTCGCGTGCCCGGCGGCAACGCGGGACACCTCGAAGCTGCCCGAGCCGTTTTCGAACTCGGCGGAGAAGGCTGCGTAGTCGTCGTTCTCCACGGCCTCGAAGGTGTCGCTGACGGCGGCGTGGTCGTGCCCCATGACGGCGCCCAGCGGCAGGGGCCGCTTGTCAATGGCCGTGCTGAGGCGGCCGCCGCTGATGGATTTGATGTCGCCGCAGAGGAATTCGGAGACATAGGCCAGGTGGCTTCCGACGTCGGCCAGCGCACCTGAGCCGGGGCCGCCCTTGTAGCGCCAGCTCATGGGGGCCTCCGGGCTGAAGCCGTAGTCAGTCCAGTAGCGGCCGCTGAAGTGCAGCACCTTGCCCAGCGTTCCGTTCCGGATGAGGTCGCGGATGTAGGCGATGCCCGGGGTGCGGCGGAAGGTGAACCCGATGCGGGCGATCGAGGAACCGTTGCGGGCTGCGTCGGCCATGGCCCGCGCGTCTTCCAGGGTGTCGCTCAGCGGCTTCTCGCACAGCACGTGCTTGCCGGCGGCGAGGAGGCCCTCCACCACTTCCCGGTGGAGTGAGTTGGCGATGACAACACTGACGACGTCGATGTCATCGGCTTCAGCGATGGCCTGCCAAGAGGTGTCGTTGCGCTCGTAACCGAAGCGGCGGGCGGCGAGGGAGCCGAACTCCGGGTTCACATCTCCGATGGAGACCAGCCGGATGGGTGGCAGGACGGGGTTGTAGAGGGCGGACGCGGTGCGGAAGGCGGCAGCGTGAGCCTTGCCGGCCATGCCCGCCCCGATGACGGCTACGCCGAGATCTTTGGGCATTGGTTTTCTCCTTTGAAACGGGCTTTGCGGGACTCAGCCGCTGTGACGTGTGACGCAAATGGAGCGCTCCATAAACACGATAGGGCTGTGACTTTGTCCTGTCAATATCCCAATGGTCCACCGATGGGTGACAATTGCAGAGTGACCCAGGAGACCGGCAAGCGCCCCAACATTTACGACGTTGCCTCCGCGGCCGGGGTATCGAAATCCCTGGTCTCGTTGGTCCTGCGCGGTGCGCCCGGCGTGTCAGCTGCGCGACGCGCCGCCGTCGAGGAAGCCATCGTACGGCTGAACTACCGCCCCAGCCGGGCGGCGGCGACCCTTGCCGGAAACCGGTCCCGGACCATCGGCGTCGTACTGGATGACTACCGGAACCTCTGGTTCGTCGGCCTGCTGGGCGGGCTGCACGATGAACTCGCCCCTCTCGGCTTCCGGGTTGCCGTCGCCGACCCGTCCTTCAATGCCCACCTGGACCGGACGCCGGTGGACGGCCTCATGTCTTTGCGGGTGGACGGCATTGTGATCGCCACTGAGCCCACGGAGGAGATGTTCGCCGCAGTTGACGTTCCCGCGGTGGTGGCGGGTAACCGTGACCTCGTTGTCCCGGGGGCGGACATTGTGGCCAATGATGACGAGGCGGGCGGCCGCCTGGCCACCGAGCACCTGATTGGCCTGGGGCACAGGGAGATCGGGCATGTGACCGGCGGGGGCGGCGCCGCCCGTCTTCGGGCGCAGGGGTTCGAGGCCGCGATGCGCGAACACGGGCTTTCTCCGGACGTCGCGCAGGGCCACGGCCTGACGATGGAGCCGGACGGCTACGCGGGCGCCCTGAAGCTGCTGGACCGCAACCCGGCGCTTACCGCGATTTTTGCCGCCAATGACGTGATGGCGATGGGGGTGGCCGCGGCGGCGCGGGACCGGGGGCGGCGGGTTCCGGAGGATCTGTCCCTGATCGGCTACGACAATTCACCGCTCGCCTCGGCGAACCTGCTGCGCCTGACCACCATCGACGGCCGCAACGGCGAGGTGGGTGCAGGAGCTGCAAAGGCCCTGCTGGAGCGCATGAAGGAACCGGACCTGCCCGTCCAGACGAAGCTCGTGGACCCGGAGCTGGTGGTCCGGGGCTCGACGGCGCCCCCTGCCTGAAATGCCCAGGCGAGGGACCGCCGTCGTTCGTGTGGTTAGAGCGCGCCCTGCGCGCTGGTGCCCGCCGGGATGGCGGCCAGCCGGGTAACCTCCACCGGTTCCGCCAGGAGCCCCTCGAGCGAGGCGTTCAGGCGCTTGACGGCGTCGCCGGCACCGTGGGCATCGAGGAGTTCGGCGTTTTCCCACTTTTCGATCATGACGACCTGGCCGTTCGGGGCTTCGTGGATGGCGTACAGAATGCAGCCCGGCTCCTCGTGCACCTCCGCGATGGCGGGGGAGAGCGCGGAGACGACGTCATCGAAGGCACCTTCCTTGGGCGTGAACACGGCGGTGACAACTACGGTCATGGGTTTTCCTTTTCCTTATCTGGTTGCGGACTTGCTGGTGGCGGAGCGGGCAGGGGCCGCGCAGCTGCTACGCGGCACGAAGTCGGCCTTGACCTCGATGGTCCTGGCGCCCGCAGGGAGCCGGCCCTGCATCCGTCCGAGGACGAGCTCGAGGGAATGCACGGCCAGCATGCCGATCGGCTGCCGGATCACGCTGAGCGGCGGACTGGTCAGTTCCGTCCATGGATTGTCGTCAAAGACGATCACCGAGAGGTCGTCGGGGATCCGGACGCCCATCTGGACGAGGCGCCGGACTGAGCTTTGCACCTGCGCGGTGTTGGCGACGATCAGTCCCGTGGGGGGCTCCGGGAGTGCCAGAAGCGATCCGACGGCGTCGCCCCCGCCGTCTCCGCGGAACGGAACGTCCCGGACCAGTATGGGATCGATGTCTATTGAAGCGCTTTCGAGGGCGGCCCGGTAGCCGCCGATCCGCGAACGCCCGGTGGAAGTGCTGGCGGGTCCGGTGACCAGGCCGATCCGCTCGTGGCCGAGCGCGATGAGGTGGTCGGTAGCGCGCCGGGCCGAATCGGAGTTTTCGATGCTGACGACATCGACGTCGCCAAGCTCCGCAATGGCGCGGTCAACAAAAACCACGTTGACTCCGAGGTCCCGCAGGCGGTCCCATTTCTCGATGTTTCCGCCTGTTGGTGTGGCAATGACGCCGCCCACAGAACGGTCCAGGAGCGTATCGAGGGATTCCGCCTCAAGGTGCGGGTCCTCCTGGGTGGTCATGACGACCACCTGCACGCCGTGGCTGCGGGCCTCCCAGACCACGCGGTCCGCCAGCTGGGCGAAGAACGGGTTGGCAAGGTCTGTGACCACAAGGCCGACGGTAAGTGCGTGGCCGGCACTGAGTTCGCGAGCCGCAGCGCGGGGACGGTATCCGAGGTCGCTGATGACGCTGAGCACCTGTTCGCGCTTGGCCGGCGCCACGGGGCCGGAGTCCGGATTCAGTACCCGCGACACCACGGACACCGAGACCCCCGCCGCTGCCGCCACATCGCGGATAGTGGGCGCCTTCTTCAATGCTCCTCCTTGCGGCCGGTGGGGTTCACCGACATCTGTTGACACAGCTTAACACTGACTGGTACAAAAGTGGAACCGGTTCCACTCCGGTAACCCAGATCACAACATCTGCTAACCCAGATCACAAACAATGCGACGAAGAGGTTGCTCCACCACCAAGGTGGACGGCCATCTCTCTTCGGTCAGACATCAAACAGAGAGATCCCCATGAACCTTCACAAGCTTCTTAGCGACCGCGAGAACCAGGGCCGCCCGATCCGCGTCGGTCTCATCGGCGCCGGCCGCTACGGCACCATGTACCTCGCCCAGGCAAACAACATCCCGGGCATCCATGTTGTAGCCATCGCTGACATCAATGTGAAGCGGGCGGAAGGCGCGTTCGAACTGGTCGGCTGGCCCCAGCACCAGATCGCCCCGGACATCGCCACCGCGCTGGAGAACCGCTCCACCA
This sequence comes from Arthrobacter globiformis NBRC 12137, assembly GCF_000238915.1. Classification (GTDB taxonomy): domain Bacteria; phylum Actinomycetota; class Actinomycetes; order Actinomycetales; family Micrococcaceae; genus Arthrobacter; species Arthrobacter globiformis. Next base: position 78,337 of record NZ_BAEG01000069.1, read on the forward strand.
CCATCGTGGCAAACGCTGACGAGCTGTTCGATGTCGACATCGACGTCATCGTTGAGGCCACCGGCAATCCGATCGTCGGTGTGAAGCACGCGCTGCGGGCGATCGAAACCAAGAAGCACATCATCATGGTCACGGTCGAGGCGGACGCACTGGCCGGGCCGGCGCTGGCCAAGCGCGCGGAGGAGGCCGGCGTCGTCTATTCCATGGCGTACGGTGACCAGCCCGCCCTCATTATGGAACTGGTGGATTGGGCCCGGACCAGCGGCTTCGACGTGGTCTGCGCGGGCAAGGGCGCCAAGTACCTTGAGCACTACCACGAGATGAACCCGGACAACGTGTGGGAAAACTGGGAGTTCTCCAAGGAGCTCACCGACTCCGGCCAGTTGAACCCCTACATGCACACCTCCTTCCGGGACGGCACCAAGGCATCCATCGAGATGGCCGCCGTCGCCAACGGCGCAGGCCTCACGCCGTCGGACTCCGGACTGACGTTCACCCCGGGTGACGTGGAAGAGATCGCCACCATCTGCCGCCCGGCCGACGTCGGGGGTGCCCTGGCGCACGAGGGAAGTGTGGACGTCATGTCCAGCGTCAACCGTGACGGCAGCTGGATCAGCCACAACACCCAGGAGGGCGTCTTCGTTGTGGTCAAGGCAACGAACGGCTACGTGTCCGGCTGCTTCAACGAATACCCCTGGCACCCGGACCCCACCGGCCAGTACGCGGCCCTGTACCGCCCGTACCACTACGTGGGCCTCGAACTGAACATGTCCATCGCCAACGCAGCCCTCCGCGGCATCGCCACCGGCTCGCCCGTCGGCTTCTTCGGCGACGTCGTTGCCACCGCCAAGAAGGACCTGAAGGCCGGCGAATTCCTCGACGGCGAGGGCGGCTTCACCGTCTGGGGCAAGCTCGTCTCGGCCAAGCACTCCGTGGAAATCGGCGCCCTGCCGGTAGCCCTGGCGCACCACGTCGAGCTGCGCACCGACATCGCCAAGGGTGCCACCGTCCGCTGGGAAGACGTCATCATGGACGAGTCGCTGTCCCAGGCCCTCGAGCTGCGCCGCGAAACCGAGGCGCTCGTCACCGAAGCCGCGCTGACCTCTTAATTCACACGAATCCCGTTTCCCGGGCGCGCTGCGAACCCCAAGCTTCCCGTGCCCGGGAACAAGACTCCTTCCAATGAAGAAAGGCATCACATGAAATCGAAGACCCGCGCCCTCACCGGAGTGCTGGCATGCACCGTCGCCGCCTCCGTCCTCGCCGGCTGCGCACCAGGGGCGCCCGGCGGCGGCTCGCCCGTTGCCAAGATCCAGCTGTCCATCCCGGACCCGCTGACCTCCTCGGTGGGCGTCTCCGCCCAGCACTTCGCCGACCAGGTGAAGAAGACGTCCAACGGGTCCGTGGTTGTCACGGTGGTACCGAACGGAACGAGCTTCAGCGGGGACCAGAACGCCGCTGTCACGAGGCTGCAGGGCGGCTCGCTGGACGCACTGATCCTGTCGACGTCGGTATATGCGTCTGTGGTGCCCGAAATGAACGCCATCAGCATCCCCTACCTCTTCGACGACACCAAGGAAGAGGCCGCGTTCCTGGCCGGCAAACCCGGGGACGTCCTGAAGGAAAAGCTCAAGGAGAAGAACACCGTCGCGCTGTCCTTCCTCACCCGGACCGGACGCCAGATTACCAACTCCGAACGTCCCATCGAGCAGCCGTCGGACCTGAAGGGCCTGAAGATCCGGGTCCCCGGCAACCCGCTGTGGACGGACTTCTTCGGCAAGCTGGGCGCGAGCCCCACCACCATGGCCTTCTCCGAGGTCTTCACCGGCCTGCAGACCGGAACGATTGACGGCCAGGAAAACCCGATTGAGGTGCCGTGGACCAACAAGTTCTCGGAAGTCCAGAAGTACGTCTCACTGACGCACCACATCAACGATGCCTGGGTCCTGGCCCTGTCCTCCAAGAAGTGGGACTCGCTGAACGAGGACCAGAAGAAGATCCTGACGGATGCCTCGGCTGAGACCGCCACGTTCAAGACCGAATACGACGCCGAGCAGTCGGAGAAGCAGCTGGCCGAACTCACCGCCAAGGGCATGAAGGCCAACGAGCCCACCGCCGCCGGACTCGAACAGTTCAAAGCCGTCTCCAAGAGCCTGTACCCGGACTTCTCGAAGCTGATCGGCAAGGAATTCTTCGACCAGGCGATCGCCGCAGCCCAGTAATCCCCTTTCGAGGGCCGGAGCGCAGTCCGTCGCCCCGGCCCTCGGCCCACATCCCGAACTCACCATCCCGCTCTCAACGATGACAGTCTGGAAAAACATGGAACATACACTCGCCCCGAAGGAACTCGAAGAGGTCCTTCCGTCCGATGCGGAAGAGATCCTCCACCACGGGCACGTCGCACCGCGCTGGAGCGGAGCCGTCTGGCTGGACAAGGCCCTGGAATGGACCGTCGGCGCGGCCATCCTTGCCGAGCTCGTGGTTATCCTGCTGAACATCATGGTCCGGGTTGTCACCGGGGATTCCGTGCTGTGGACGCAGGAAGTCTCCGAGATTGCACTGCTCACCATCGCCTTCATCGGTGGTGCCATCGCCTACCCCAAGGGCGCCCACATGTCAGTGCAGGCACTGGTGATGCGCCTGCCGGTGAGCTGGAAGCCGTACCTGGCGGCCCTCGTGGACTGCCTTGTCTTCGTCATGAGCGCCGGCTCGCTCGCGCTGTTCATTCCCACCCTGGTCCAGCAGCTTGAGGAAAAGACGCCGATCCTCCAGCTGCCGGTTTTCTGGGTCTCGCTGCCGTTCGCGCTGGGCATGGTGCTCATCGCCTGGTTCGCGGTCCTGAAGCTTTGGCGGCAGCCGCGCCGCGCGGTCCTGGTGGCTACCGGCATCACGGCGGTTCTGGCCGCGGCCGTCCTCTTCGCCCAGCCGCTCTTCTACTACGCCTCGCCGAACGTCGTGCTCGGCGTGGTCCTCGTTGGCCTGTTCGCCCTGCTGTTCCTCGGCCTGCCCATCGCGTTCGTGCTCGCACTGGCCTCGGGCATCTACCTCTACCTGGGCGGCATCTCGGAGGTCAGCGCCATCCCGATCGGCATGGCATCTGGTGCGAAGGGCTTCGTGCTGCTGGCCATCCCGTTCTTCATCCTCGCTGGAACCGTCATGAACTCCGCCGGCCTGACGCTGCCGCTCGCCAAGCTCGTGGACGCACTCATCGGGCACCTGCGGGGCGGCCTGCTCCAGGTGGTCGTTGTGACCATGTACATCTTCTCCGGCATCTCCGGCTCGAAGGTTGCGGACGTCGCGGCCGTGGGCACCACGATGCGCGGCATGCTCGAGGAACGCAAGTACCCGCGCGGCGAGGTGGTCGCGGTGCTGTCTGCCTCCGCCATCATGGGTGAAACCATCCCGCCGAGCATCGTCCTGCTCATCCTCGGCTCCATCACCACCATCTCCACCACCACGCTGTTCCTTGCTGGCTTCGTTCCCGCCGCGTTCCTGGCCCTCGTGGTCATGGGGCTCGTCTTCTTCCGAGCCCGCAAGCAGGGCGGCGTCTCCAGCCCGAAGGCCACCTGGCGCGCCCGCGGCTCCGCCACCTTCTTCGCCATCCCCACACTGCTGCTCCCGGTGGGCATGGTGGTGGGCATCCTGAGCGGCTTCGCCACTCCCACCGAGGTGTCCTCGGTCGCCGTCGCCTACGCCTTCGTGCTGGCCGCCGCCTACCGGCGCGGCAGCAGGCGGCTGCTGGGCGATACCCTGCGGGAAACAACCACGACAGCGGGCATGGTCCTGTTCATCATCGCGGCAGCCTCACCGCTCGCCCAGACCCTCGCGCTCGCCGGTGTGTCCCAGCAGATCCACGACCTCATGTCGGGCCTGGGCGACTCGCCCGTGCTCTTCATGCTCTTCACCATCGTGCTGCTGATCATCATGGGGCAGCTGCTGGAGGGCCTGCCGGCCGTGCTGATCTTCGCGCCCCTGCTCCTGCCGATCGCCACTGATTTCGGCGTCAACCCGGTGCAGTACGCCATGGTCCTGATCATCGCCATGGGCATCGGTTCGTTCGCGCCGCCGGCCGGCGTCGGCTTCTATGTGGCCTGTGCGACGGGACACGAAACCGTGGAAAAGAGCCTCAAGCATTTCTGGCCGTACCTCATCGCAGTGTTCATCGGGCTGCTGGTGCTTGCAGCCGTTCCATGGTTCAGCACCTTCCTGCCGGCCATGGCCGGCCTGATTCCCTTCTAGCAGCGTGAGCACAGTGACAGACAATGCAGTGACAGGCATGCAGGATCAGAAGTCCGGGGTTCCAGCGTCGGTGGCCCTGCTGGGCACCGGCCCGATGGGTGCGCCCATCGCCAGGAACATCCTGGCCGCCGGGGTCCCCCTCACACTCTGGAACCGCACCGCGGAAAAGGCCAGGGCCATCGGCGGGGGACGGGTGGCCGCGACGCCGGCGGAGGCTGCGGCCGGCGTGGTCCTCACCGTCCTGCCGGACCTGCCGCAGGTCGCCGCCCTGCTGCCCGGCGAGGACGGACTCCTGGCCGGGTGGAAGGCGGCCGGCATCGGGGAACCGGTCCTGGTCATTCACGGAACAGTGTCTCCGGTGGCCGTGGCCCGGTTTGCCGAGGACAGCCGGAACCGGTACGGGGTGACGGTAGTGGACGCGCCCCTAAGCGGCGGGACCATCGGGGCGGAGGAAGGCCGGCTGAGCACCATGGCCGGAGGACCGCGCGACACCGTGCGGAGCCTCGTGCCGCTCTTTGAGCTCTACAGTTCTACCGTCGTCTGGTTCGGGGAAGCGGGGGCCGGGTCCACGGTCAAGGCGTGCAACCAGATCGTCGTCTCTGCCACCGTCACGGCCCTGGCTGAGGCCATGGCCGTGGCCACGGCCACAGGGCTCGACCCCGGAAAGGTGCAGTCGATCCTTGCCGGGGGACTGGCGAATTCGGAGGTGCTCAGGCAGAAGGGCCAGCGCTGGATCGACGGTGAGTTCGAAGGTGGCGGTTCTGCGAAAAACCAGCTGAAGGACCTGAACTTCATCGCCGAGATCGCCAAGGACACCGGGTTGAAGCTGCCTCTCTCTGCCAGCGTCCGCGCTGCCTTCGAGGTGATGGTGGAGGCCGGCGACGGCGACCTCGACCACACCGGGATCTACCGGACGGTCCTGGGGCAAACCAGCTAGGTGCGGGGGCGGCCCGGTGCCACGTCAGGAGCCGGTGAGCCGCCGGGCGTGCTCGGCCTCGGCGGGGTCGAGCTCGCCGGGGCCGGCGCCAAGGAATTTCCAGTGGCTGGTGCGGCCATCCGGGCCGGTCAGGGTTTCCTGGCGGAGGGCGCTGTCGATGCGGCTGCGGACCAGGGCCTCGTTCGCCGGTTCCGTGGCGAAGATGATCCGCAGCGCGACCGTGTTCCCGTCCCCGTCCCTGTCCGGCCGGGCGTGGTGCGGCGCCAGCGGGCACGGCGGCGGGTGGTCCCAGCTTCCGCACAGCTCAAGGGTGACCGCGGCACCCAAGGCGCGCAGGTCGCCGTCGGCCTCCATCATTACAGTGGCCTCGTGTATGAACGCCGCACGCATCGTGTCATTCACCCTCGGTGCCCCGGAGATGCTGGATAAGCGCGTCGAGGATTGGCAGTTGGCCCTTGACCAGTTTGATGCGGGCCTCGGATTCGCCGATCCACTCGGCCCGGTCGATCTCGGGGAAGTGCTGGACCGTCCCTGAGCCCTTGGGCCACTCCAGCGGAAACGTGTTGCTCAGGATTTTCTCGGGCTTGAAGGCGGACTCGGCCGTGAACGCCGTGATGAGCTTTCCCGAGGGCTGCCGGAACGTGCCGAGCAGCACGTAGTCCGCGGACGGCGCCGGGACGCCCATTTCCTCGGCGAACTCACGCTGCGCCGCCGCGAGCGGATCCTCATCCTCAAGGTACTCGCCCTTGGGAATCGACCAGGCCCGCTCATCCTTGCGCTCCCAGAAGGGGCCGCCCATGTGGGCGATCCACACTTCCACTTCCGCCGCGCTGTTCTGCCGATGCAGCAGAAGGCCTGCACTCCTGACAGCCATGTTGCCCTCCTGCCCCAAGGCTACCCCGGGGATGCCGGGACGGACCGGCGCCGGCAGCGTCCGGCCAGCAGAATGGCCGCCACGTTGGTGGCAACGATGACGGCCATGCCCAGCCACTCGTGCAGGACGAGGAACTGGCCCAGCACGATGGTCCCCGAGAGGGCGGCCAGCAGCGGGTTGATGCTCATGTATACGCCGAAGAAGCCGGGCTGGATGTGCCGCAGCGCGATGAGGTCCGCGGCGTAGGGGATGACCGAGCACAGCACGCCGGCGACGACCGAGTAGCCCAGCGCCGGACCGGACAGGGAGCCCTGGGCCACCAGATAGGTGGCCACCGGCAGGTAGAAGACAAGGGAAACAGCTGTGGCGGCCGCCGGGGCCTGGAGGCCCGGCAGCCGCTGCCCGGCAACCCTGTTCAGGACAATGTAGGCGGCCCAGCATGCGGCCGCGGCCATGGCGATGCCGATGCCGGCGAAGTCGCTGCTGGGACCGGGCAGCACCAGGACATAGACGCCGCAGCCGGCGCAGGCCGCACACAGCATGTCCAGCCAGGTCCTCGAGCGCATCAGGGCAATGGCCAGCGGGCCGAGGAACTCCAGCGTCACGGCCAGGCCCAGGCCGATCCGCTGGATGGCGACGTACAGGCAAATGTTCATCAGGGCGATGGCAGCGCCCAGGAGGATCGTCGGCCACCACTGGCGCCAGGTGAACCGGTGCAGGGGAGGCCGGGCCACAGGCAGGAGTACGGCGGCAGCGACGAGTTGCCGCACGGCCACCACGCCGGCGGGGCCGACTGCCGAAAATGCGTGTGCGCCGATGCCGGCGCCGATTTGGTTGCTGATTCCACTGCCGGTCATGGTCAGGACGCCGCCCAGGATCCGGCCCTGGGCTGGTGCTGACTGACTGCGGACGCGGCCGGTGCCGGGCTCTGCGAAAGTCTCCATAGACAGCAAGTGTGGGCGCAGACCGGCGAACCTATAAATGTTCCGGCTGCCGGTTCTATACGATTGCCGTATGAATCTGGAACTGCGCCATCTGCGGGCCCTCGTGGCCGTTGCCGAGGCGCAGACGTTCACCGACGCGGCCATCGCCCTGGGCACGTCCCAGGCCAGCGTCTCGCGATCGGTCGCGGCGCTGGAGCGGGCCCTCGGCGTGCGGGTTTTCCAGCGGACGACGCGCAGGGTCACGCCTACAGCGACCGGCCATCGCATCATCGAGCACGCCCGGCGGGTCCTGGACGAAGCCCGCCTCCTGGAAGAGGCAGCGCGCGGTGGCGCCGGGGAACTCAGGGTGGGATACGCCTGGTCCGCGGTGGGCAGCCGGACACTTGCCGTGCAGCGGCGCTGGGAGGAATCGAACCCCGCTGTCCCGCTGGTCTGGGTGCAATCCGGGTCGCCGGCCGCCGGACTGGCCAACGGTACTGTTGATGTCGCCGTCGTCCGCAAACAGCTCAACGACCCCCGCTTCGCCGAGGTGCTGATTGGAACGGAAAGGCGCTACGCCGCGGTGGCCGCCACGGATCCGCTGGCCCGGCGGCGCTTCCTGCGCCTGGCTGACTTTGCCGGGCGGACGATCGCCGTCGACAGCCGGACCGGAACAACCACGGCAGACCTGTGGAGCCCGGAGGCGCAGCCGGCATCCCTCCGCCCCGTCCAGGGAGTGGACGACTGGCTGACACTGATCTCCACCGGGCAGGCGATGGGGATGTCCTCGGAGGCAACTACGGCGCAGTACCCGAGGCCCGGCGTGGCCTACAAGGTTGTCCGGGACGCCCCGCCCATTTCCGTGTTCCTCGCGTACTGGAAAGACGATCCGTCGGTGCTCATCTCCGACTTTGCCCGCCTCGCGCGGCATGCCTATGACGACGGCGGCGCCGGCTGACTGAGGCGCCTTGTCCCGCCCCCTGAGCAGGAGGACACTGGAAAAAGGATGCGGAAGGAGTCTGTCGTGGGCAAGAAAACAGCGTGGCTTATTGGAGCAGCCGTCGCCGCGGCGGCTCTGGGAGGCGCCTCGGTTGCAGCGGCTTCCGTGAACCCCTTCGACGATGACTCGAGCACAAATGGCGGCACGGAACAGCAGCTGAACCAGACCGACCGAGACAAAGCAATCGACGCCGCAATGGCCAAAGTCGGGTCCGGGCAGGTGACCGAAGTCGAGCGGAGCGACAGCGCGGGTTCTTCGTATGAGGTGGAGATCCGGACGAGCGACGGGTCCGAGGTGGAAGTGAATATCGGCGCCAACTTCCAGGTCCTGAGCCAGAGTCCGGACGACTGACGGGCGCGCGCTGCCGATCGGTCTAGCCACCGCCGGTCGAGCTGGTCACCGCTGCGTCGGTCAGCTGTTACCGGGGTGGACGAGACTGTCGGAGTCCTGTTCGTTTGCCGGTGCGTCTGCGAGTCCCGCCGGTGACAGGTCGAATTCGTGGATGCTTTGGCGCTCGGGAATGGCGGGGGAGAGGCTGCAGGGGGTAGTCATCATAGGTTCTTTTCTCGGGAATCTGAATGGCAGGACGAAGCGTTCGGTGGTGGCCAGAACACGGGAGCCGCCGCATTTGGCGCAGCTGAAGGCGGCGGCAAGCGTTTCCCTCTGGGGGTCCATGACGGCAATGGAGTCGACGACGAGGTGGTGGTCGGTGTCGCATCCTGCGCACCAGGGCCGGTTGCCCCGGGGCTGGTGGGCATCCCCGGGCAGGTATGTGCTGACGGACGTGTCCACGTCGACTAAACCAGGCCCGGGCAGCTGGCCAGGATGTAGTCCGTGGCGGCTGGGCCCGTCATTCGCAGGCCGTTCCGCCCGGGGTGGATGTGTTTTTTCTTCATGGCCGCCCAGAAGGTGCTTTCGGGCCGCGGTGCCTCTTGGCGGAGGAAACACCAGCTGGTGTAAAGGCCGTAGAGGCGGTCCCGGTCCAGCGGTGAGTCCGAGTGGTCATCGGCGGTGGTGGCTTCTTGGAGGAACTGGTCATATTGCGAATGTGCCATGGATGGCTCTTTTCCGCTGGGTGCCTGGGTGCCGCCGTCGGGCTGCAGCGGGTTACGCCTCGGGGCCCTGCACGGGAGCGGCGAAGCGGGGGGCCGGCGGCCGGCGCTCTCGAGGAGCCCGCCCGGGCGGGGGGAGGCCGCTTTACACGG
>NZ_BAEG01000068.1 GCF_000238915.1 Arthrobacter globiformis NBRC 12137
AGCGGCCACTGCTCCACCAGCAACGGACACTAAACAGCCAGGCCCTCCATGAAGTAGAGCTGGAAAAAGACCAGCACCAACAACCCGGTCCCCGATGCTGCCCGCGGGCAGCATCGGGGACCGGCCCTTTTTCCTGACCCGATCCCAGTAGTGAAAGCGTGATCGAACGTGTTCAACATCCCCGCACTTACCTGGACCCTCACCGCCGTCCTGCTCGCCGGCGGAAGCTACCACCTCTGGCAGGCCACACGGTCACACCACCTCACCGACCGGGTCAACAACACCCTCCACGCCCTCATGAACACCCTCATGGCCGCCATGCTCTGGAACCTCGCACCCTCCACCATCCTCGCCCAGATCGGCCTCCTCGCCGCCGCAGCCCTCTGGTTCATCATCCAGGCCGTCGCCCGCCCCGAATACAAACTCCTCTGCGCCGGCACCCAAGGCAGAATCAAATGCGCCTACCACGCCCTCACCATGGCCGCCGCAGCCCTCATGATCGCCACGATGACCCACCCCGCAACCCACCCCGCCACCGGACACGGCACCGG
>NZ_BAEG01000067.1 GCF_000238915.1 Arthrobacter globiformis NBRC 12137
AGACGCTGCAGGAAAACCTGCGGATCGCCCGTGAGCTGCTGGACCGGACCGCTGCCGCGAAGATGATCCTGGAGGTCGAGATCGGCACGGTCGGCGGCGAGGAGGACGGCGTCGAGAACGAGATCAACGAGAAGCTGTACACCACGGTCGAAGACGCGCTGGCCACGGTGGAGGCGCTGGGTTCGGGGGAGAACGGCCGCTACATCACGGCGCTGACGTTCGGCAATGTGCATGGCGTGTACAAGCCGGGCGGGGTGAAGCTGCGTCCGGAGATTCTGAAGGACATCCAGGCCCAGGTCGGGGCGAAGATCGGCAAGGACAGCCCGTTCGACCTGGTGTTCCATGGCGGTTCGGGTTCCTCGGACCAGGAGATCGCGGACGCTGTCTCGTACGGCACGATCAAGATGAACATCGACACGGACACCCAGTACGCGTACACGCGTCCGGTGGCGGACCACATGTTCAAGAACTACGACGGTGTCCTGAAGGTCGACGGCGAGGTGGGCAACAAGAAGACCTACGA
>NZ_BAEG01000066.1 GCF_000238915.1 Arthrobacter globiformis NBRC 12137
AGTGTTGGCGGCCATGAAAACTGCCCGTAGATGGCCAGGGAATTGCCCGCTGATGGCCACCGGGACTGCCCACGTATGGCCATGAGTTCTGCCCAGTTGTGGCCGATTGGTTTGCCCGCATTGTTCGCTTATCCCGCCGTGTCGTAAGACGGCGGGGGCCTCTTCCCGTTTGGATTTCGGTGTCGAATCGAATCCGCTGACAGGAAGAGGCCCTGAATGAAGGATGCCCTAGAAACCGTGAAAATTCTTGCTGCCTATGATCTGACCAAGTCGCTGCGCGCTGCAGCGGAGCTGTCAGGTTGTTCCCACCACACCGTCGACCGGCTCGTGCAGGCCCGTGATGCCGGCCGTGCACCGGGGGCCGTGTCCGACCGGCCCAGGGTCACCGATGCGTGGCTGCCGAAGATCGAGGAATGGGTCGAAAAGTCCAAGGGCCGGATCCGCGCCGATGTCGTCCATGCCAAGCTCGCCGCGATGGGCTACCGGGGTTCGGACCGTTCCACCCGCCGCGCCGTCTCCCAGGTCAAAGAGGCCTACCGGCGGGGAAACAAGCGGGTCCACCGTCCCTGGATCACTGAACCGGGCGCCTGGCTTCAGTACGATTTCGGTGACGGACCGGTCATCGATGGAGTCAAGACCGTGCTGTTCGTCGCGTGGCTGGCCTGGTCCAGGTTCCGCATCGTGATCCCGCTGCGGGACCGGACGGCACCGAGCGTTTTCACCGCCCTGGACCGGTCATTCCGGCTGCTCGGCGGCGCGCCGACCTATGTGCTGACCGATAACGAGAAGACCGTCACCACCATGCATGTTGCCGGCGTGCCGGT
>NZ_BAEG01000065.1 GCF_000238915.1 Arthrobacter globiformis NBRC 12137
CAGTGACGGGCACCGAAACCGGAGCTGTCACTCCTGCGGCTGACGCCACCGCCCTGATCGACGCCAACCTCGGCAACACCGGAACCGCAACGGGGACAACTGCCCCTGCGGCTGACGCCACCGCCCTGGTCGACGTCAACCTCGGCAACACCGGAACCGCAACGGGGACAACTGCCCCTGCGGCTGACGCCACCGCCGTGATCGACGTCAACCTCGGCAACACCGGAACCGCAACGGGGACAACTGCCCCTGCGGCTGACGCCACCGCCCTGGTCGACGTCAACCTCGGCAACACCACCGGCACGGGAACCGGTACCGCCGTTCCCGCCACCGACCTGGCCGCCGTCGTCGACCTCAACCTCGGCAACACGGGTTCCCTGGGAACCGGTGCGGAAAGCGCCGTCGACCTCGGGCTCGGCACGGGAACTGATGCAGCCGTGGACCTGGGTGTCGACCTTGGCATCGGACTTGGCGCAGGAACTGTGACGACGCCGCCGGCTACTGATCCGGGTGACGGAACCGGCAACGGCTCCGATCCGGGCGACGGAACCGATGGAACCGGAACTGATGGAACCGGCACCGACGGAGCCGGAACGGGAGCCGAGGGCACGGGCACTGATGGCACTGCGACTGATGGAGCCGGCACCGGCACCGCCGGGACTGGCAGCAACGGATCCGGTACCGACACGACCGGTGGAGCGGCAACGGGCACTGGCACCGGGACCTCCACGACCGGCGCCGCCATCCTGCCCGCGGGCTCGGTGACCACAGGCGTCCCCGCCTCGGAGAGCATGGCAACCATGGCCAACGGAAGCATTGCCACCGCACAGCAGACCCTCGCCAACACGGGAGCCGACACTGGGCTGCTGCCACTCGCACTGGTCCTGCTCGCCGTCGGCGCACTCCTGGTGATCCGCAGGAAGAAGGCCTAACAGCCCGGTCCTGTCCGAACAGGAGTAACTGCCGTTCGTCGGCGGTCCGCATCACGGCAGTCCTCCGGACTTCCGGATGCCGGGCCGCCGGCGAAGCCGTGCCCGGACGCCATGCGGCCACCGTTGCGCCACCAATCAGCCAGCCAAACAGCCAGTCGGACACCCAGTCAGAAACCCAATCAAACAGCCAGGGGCCTCGATTACTAAGTACACGTACTATCCTTAACACCGAACCCGAGCTGATAAGGACGACAACGTGTTAGAGGAATCGCCCAGCGGGGTGACAACGGATGTACTGGGCGGGCGCTACCGGCTGGGTGAGGTGATCGGACGAGGCGGCATGTCGTCGGTCTATGCGGCCAGGGACCAGAACCTGGGCAGGGACGTGGCCCTGAAGCTCTTCGCCCCTCAGGCTGCAGATGCCGACGAACTCAAAAGGCAGGAAGCCGAGATCCGGCTCCTGGCAACCCTGAACCATCCCAGCCTTGTCACCCTTTTCGACGCCGGCGTGGATACCCGCGTGCCGGACCAGCCCAGACCCTTCCTGACCATGGAACTCGTGGAGGGCCAGGACCTGCGCAGCCGCATCCGGCACAGCCGCGTTCCGCTCGACGAGCTGTCCGTCATCGGTGCTGGGGTCGCCGATGCCCTCGCCTACGTTCACGGGCTGGGCATCATCCACCGCGACATCAAGCCCGCCAACATTCTCCTCATCCAGGTTCGCCCCGGCGAACCGGTGCGGCCCAAGCTGACAGACTTCGGCATTGCCCGGATCGCCGACGGCACCCGCCTCACGGCCACCGGCACCATGGTGGGCACGGCGGCGTACTTGAGCCCCGAGCAGGCCATGGGATCCCCGTTGTCCCCCGCGTCTGACATCTATTCGCTGGGCCTCGTGCTGTTGGAGTGCATCAAAGGCACTGTTGAATACCCGGGCAGCGCGGTGGAGTCGGCGGTGGCGCGGCTGCACCGTGCCCCGGAGATCCCCGGCGACCTGCCCGCGGAATGGCAGCACCTGCTGGCCTCCATGACCGCCCTCGAGCCGCTGGAGCGGCCCACCGCTGCGGACCTGGAAGCGGCTCTCCGGCGCGCCCTCGTTTCACCGCAGTCCGCCCCTACAGACCTGGCCGGGGAGCACACCCGTGTACTCCCCGCGTTGCCGTCCCGGCCGCCGTCGGTTCTCCCGTCCGGGCCGCCTGAGCCACAGTCCACCGCCAAAACAACAGCAAATACACCAGCGGGCCAGGCATCAGCACACCCCGATGGGCCGCCCGCGAGCGGGAAGAGGCGCCGCCGTTTCCGTATTGGCGCCGCTCTGGCGGCGGCAACCCTGCTGGGCGGAACCGCGGCGGTGACGGTGGCCGCCAACTCACCTGAAACGCCCGACGTCGTCCCTTACCCCAGCGTGAGCGGCACCTTGGGTGACCATCTCGTGGAGCTGCAAAGGAGCGTTGAACCATGAGCCCGCGCCAGACACCGGCCGCGTGGCGCCGGGCGATGACCGTCATTACGGGGTTCACATTGGCAGCTGCAGTGGCAGGCTGCGCCGGCACCGCCCCGGAGCTCGAGACGGGCGCGGCCGCAAAACTTCAGGAGCGGGTTCTTGAGGTCACCAGGTCCGCGGCGGGAAGCAACCCGGCCGCCGCGCTGAAGTCGCTGGCCCGGTTGTCCTCTGAGCTGGATGCCGCGGCTGCTGCGGGGCAGGTTTCCTTCAAACGCCACAGGAGCATTACGGCGGCCATCAATTCCGTGCGGGCCGACCTCACGGCAGCGCAGGCGGCCAGGAACGCTGCCGCCCAGGCGGCCGCTGCGAAGGCCACGGCAGCCCCGAAACCTTCACCGACGACTCCGCCGGCTGCTGCAGCCCCGGTTCCCGCCCCCGCGCCGGCTCCAGTTCCGGCTCCGGCAAACAGCGGAAGGCAGGACGGCTCCGGCAAGGGCAGCCCGGAGGGGAACAAGGACAAGGGTTCGGGCAAGAACAAAGACTAGCCCCGCCGGGACCAGTCTTTGTTCTTCAAACCCTCAGGAAGATTGGCCCGTCAGGAAGTCGCTGCCGGGAAACGCTCCCACGCCCGGTGCGCGGCCAGCAGCTCCTGGATCTGCGGAACCACCTGCTCGGCAGTGTCGCCCCGCACCACGCCTGCTGCGTCGTCCGGGATGCTCGCCGCGTCCACACCGGCGGAGCCTGACCCCCACGCCCCGATGGCCTTCGCGTGGCGGAAGGCCTCTGACAGCAGGAGCACGACGCGCGGATCAAGCGAAGCACCGGGATCACCGGCTTTCGCGTCCAGCCCCTGTTCGGCGTCGTCCGCCGGCGCCCCGGATCCTGCCACGATGACGGCGTCGAACTCGGTAGAGCGGGCGGTGAGATAGGTCCGCTGAACCGGGATCCCGCCGTCGGACTCTCCCCCGAGCGTCCCGCCGGCCGGTGCGATCACCAGCGGAACGATGCCGGCGTCGTCGAGCGCCTTGCGGGCGTCCCGGACGGCCTCAAGGTCACTGGACCCGTCCGCCACGATGCCGACGACGCGGCCTGCGACCGGCCACGTCTTTCCCAGCTGGGACAGGGCGGGGCTGGGCTGGGCGTCGGGCACGTCCTCGGTGGCCTCGGGAGCGGGCAGCCCCAGCCCGCGGGCCACGGCGGCGCACAGCGAGGCATCGATGTTGGCCAGCGCGAGCAGCTGCCGCTCACGGACCGGCTTCTCGTAGCACTTGCCCAGCTCGAAGGTGTACGCCTGAATGACGTGGTCCTGCTCCACCGGAGTGAGGCTCCGGAAGAACAGCCGGGGCTGGCTGAAGTGGTCATCGAAGGAGGCCGGGTTCTTCCGCTGCTTAATGGCCTCCGCCACGGCTTCCGGAACATCAACGAACGACCCGAGGTCTGCGCCGGCCTTAAACGGGCAGCCGCCGTCGAGGGAATTGGGCCGGTACGGCGCAACGCCGGAGTGGACGGCGGTCTGGTGCATGCCGTCGCGCAGCATGTCGTTCACCGGGGCCTGGGGCCGGTTGATGGGGATCTGGGCGAAGTTCGGCCCGCCCAGCCGCGAAATCTGGGTGTCCAGGTAGGAGAACAGCCTGACCTGCAGCAGCGGATCGTTGGTGACGTCAATGCCCGGCACGAGGTGCCCCGGGTGGAAGGCCACCTGCTCCGTCTCGGCGAAGTAGTTGACCGGGTTGGCGTTGAGCGTCATCAGCCCGATCGCCTGGACGGGGGCCAGCTCTTCGGGCACAAACTTCGTGGGATCCAGCAGGTCGATCCCCTCGAACATCTGGTCCTCGGTGTCCGGGAAAGTCTGGATTCCCAGCTCCCATTCCGGGTAGGCGCCAGCCTCGATCGCGTCGGCCAGGTCCCGCCGGTGGAAGTCCGGATCCATGCCGTTGATGATCTGGGCCTCCTCCCAGACCAGGGAGTGGACGCCCTGCTTCGGCTTCCAGTGGAACTTGACGAGCGTCGTGGCGCCCTCGGCGTCGACCAGCCGGAAGGTGTGGACGCCGAATCCTTCCATGGTGCGGTACGAACGCGGGATGCCCCGGTCGGACATGTTCCACATGGTGTGCGCCTGCGCCTCGGTGTGCAGGGACACGAAGTCCCAGAACGTGTCGTGGGCGCTCTGGGCCTGCGGAATCTCGCGGTCCGGATGCGGCTTTGCGGCGTGCACGATGTCCGGAAACTTGATCCCGTCCTGGATGAAGAACACCGGGATGTTGTTGCCCACCAGGTCGTACGTACCCTCATCGGTGTAGAACTTGGTGGAGAATCCGCGGGTGTCCCGGACGGTGTCGGCGGAGCCCCGCGAGCCCAGGACCGTGGAAAACCTGACGAACACGGGCGTTTCCACGTCCTTGGCGAGGAAACCTGCGCGGGTGATATTCGCCGCCGTCCCGTACGAGCGGAACACGCCGTGGGCGCCGGCACCCCGGGCGTGCACCACGCGCTCCGGAATCCGCTCGTGGTCGAAGTGGGTGATCTTCTCCCGGAGGTGGTGGTCCTGGAGCAGGATCGGTCCCCGCGGCCCGGCCTTTAGCGAGTGGTCGGTATCGGCCAGCCGGAGCCCCTGCGCGGTGGTCAGGTACTGGCCGGACTGCGCCCGGGAGTGTTCGGGCGCACCCGTGGGGCTGCCGGTCGGCGATACCGCTTCCGGCCCCTGCTGGTCGGGCTTGGGCGGCAACGTTTCCCTCGGGGTGGTCGGTTCGACGACGGCGGGCGGCTCGCCTGCCGGGGCTCCCGGAATGTTGATTGCTGATTCTTCAGGCACAGAGATGATCCTTTCCGAAGCGGCGGCCTAACCGGACTCGGCGTTGGGCACTGGGCTCCCCACCGAAAGATAAGCCTGCTTAGTACCCTAGGAAATCCCGGGCCCGCCCACAACTGCGGGCCGTCATTTGAGCGTTCGCATCTTCATAGTCAGCAGGCTTAGTTTCTCTCTTCAAATGCCGGCTGGTTCCCGCTACGTTGGAGATGTTCCATCCGAACAACGGCAATCAGAACCACGGGCCATCCGCCCGTACGCTGAAGGAGTGAACCACGCATGGCAACTGTCCAGGAATCGATCACTGTCGATGTCCCCGTACGCCAGGCCTACAACCAATGGACGCAGTTTGAGGATTTCCCCAAGTTCATGAGCGGAGTGGACGCTGTCCGCCAACTCGATGACACCACTGTTCATTTCGAAACCAGCGTTGCGGGCGTGAAGCGCGAGTACGACGCCCAGATCACCGTCCAGGAGCCGGACCAGCGCGTCACGTGGGAGAGCCTGAACGAGCCACGCAACTCGGGCACCGTTTGGTTTGAGTCCCTGGGTGACAACGAGACCAAGGTGAACGTCGAGCTGACCTGGGAGCCCGAATCCGCCGTGGAGAAGCTTGGTGCCGCCACCGGACTTGATTCCCGGCAGGTGGCCTCGGACCTGAGGAAGTTCAAGAAGTTCATCGAGGAACGCGACACGGAAACGGGCGCCTGGCGTGAAAGCGTGAGCGGTGGAGAGGTGGAAGGTGACGCGGGTTCGACGGCGGCCGCCACCGGAGCTGGTACAGGCACCGGAGTTGGAACGCCCGGCGTCGGAACAACGGGAGCCGGCGTTGGAACCGGCGTCGGAACCGGAGCGCCCGCCGTCGGAACAACGGCAGCCGGAGCGGCCGGCGTCGGCATGGGCGCAACAGCAGCCGGAGGCAACGGTGACCCGGGCGCAAGCACCGGCTATTCCGAGGGGGCCGGCATGGACGCGGTCCCGGGCCGCAGCTACGAATCCGGAGACGCCTACGACGCCTCGGCAACCGAACGGCCCGTCAGCACGGACCCGGATATGGCCGTCGACGCCCCTTACGGGGACAACGACACAGGTGAACCCCGCACCGAAACCCGGCATACGGACACCCGCCGCGACGACATCCCGGACCGGTAGTCCACCGTCCCGCCCGCTGGCTCAAGGTCCAGGCCGGCAGTCCCGGCAAGCAAAGAGAGCGCCCCGCCACTCAACGAGTGGCGGGGCGCTCCTGCTGTTCAGCTCGGCAACTCGGCCGCGGGCCGGAGACCTAGCTCAGGCTGGCGACGATCTTGTTGAGCGTGGCGGACGGCCGCATGACGGCTGCAGCCTTCTCGGCGTCCGGGCGGTAGTAGCCGCCGATGTCCACCGGCTGGCCCTGGGCGCCCAGCAGTTCGGAAACGATGGCTTCCTCGTTGGAGGTCAGCGCGTCGGCGACCGATGCGAACGAGGCTGCGAGTTCTGCGTCCTCGGTCTGCTTGGCCAGTTCCTGTGCCCAGTACTGAGCCAGATAGTAGTGGCTGCCGCGGTTGTCGATCTCGCCGGCCTTGCGGCTCGGGGACTTGTTCTCCAGCAGGAACGTGCCGGTGGCACGGTCCAGCGTGTCGGCGAGGACCTGGGCGCGGGCGTTGTCCGTGGTGTTGGCCAGGTGCTCGAAGCTGACGGCCAGTGCCAGGAATTCACCCAGGCTGTCCCAGCGCAGGTGGTTTTCCTTCAGCAACTGCTGGACGTGCTTCGGGGCGGAGCCGCCGGCACCGGTTTCGAAGAGCCCGCCGCCGTTGATCAGCGGAACGATGGACAGCATCTTGGCGCTGGTGCCCAGTTCCAGGATCGGGAACAGGTCCGTCAGGTAGTCGCGGAGCACGTTGCCGGTGACGGAGATGGTGTCCTCGCCCTTGCGGATGCGCTCGAGGGTGAAGGCGGTGGCCTTCACCGGGGACAGGATCTCGATCTGCAGGCCCTCGGTGTCGTGCTCCTGCAGGTATTCGCGGACCTTCTCGATGAGCTTGGCGTCGTGTGCGCGGGTCTCGTCGAGCCAGAACACGGCGGGGGTCTGGGAGGCGCGGGCGCGGTTCACGGCCAGCTTCACCCAGTCACGGATGGGGAGGTCCTTGGTCTGGCAGGCGCGCCAAATGTCACCAGGGGCAACGTCGTGTTCGATCAGGACGTTCCCGGAGCCGTCAACCACCTGGATCTTGCCGGGGACCTGGGCCTCGAAGGTCTTGTCGTGGCTGCCGTATTCTTCGGCGGCCTGGGCCATGAGGCCGACGTTCGGGACCGTGCCCATGGTGGTTGGGTCGAAGGCGCCGTTGGCGCGGCAGTCGTCGATGACAACCTGGTAGATGCCGGCGTAGGAGCTGTCCGGGAGGACTGCCAGGGTGTCGGCTTCATTGCCGTCCGGGCCCCACATGTGGCCGGAGGTGCGGATCATGGCGGGCATGGAGGCGTCCACGATGACGTCGCTGGGGACGTGCAGGTTGGTGATGCCCTTGTCGGAGTCGACCATGGCGATCGCGGGGCCTTCTTCGAGGCCCTTCTTGATGGCGGCCTGGACGCCTTCGCGGACGTCCTCGGGCAGCTCGTCCAGACCGTTGAGGATGGAGGCGAGGCCGTTGTTGGGGCTGAGGCCGGCCGCGGCGAGCTGCTTGCCGTAGGTGTCGAACAGCTCGGAGAAGTAAGCCTTCACCACGTGGCCGAAAATAATGGGGTCGGAGACCTTCATCATGGTGGCCTTCAGGTGTGCGGAGAAGAGCACGCCCTCTTCCTTTGCGCGGGCCACTTGGGCTGCCAGGAATTCGTCCAGGGCGGCAGCGCGCATCACGGTGCCGTCGATGACCTCACCGGCGAGGACCGGGAAGGCCTTCTTCAGGACCTTGACCGTGCCGTCTTCGCGGACCAGCTGGATTTCGATGGTGCCGTCGGCGGGGATAACCACGGACTTCTCGTTGGCGCGGAAGTCGTTGGCGTCCATGTGTGCCACGTTGGTCTTGGACTCGGGGGTCCAGGCACCCATGGAGTGAGGGTTCTGGCGGGCGTAGTTCTTGACCGACAGCGGAGCGCGGCGGTCCGAGTTGCCTTCACGCAGGACCGGGTTCACGGCGGAGCCCTTGATCTTGTCGTAGCGGGACCGGATGGCGGTCTCTTCATCGGACGTGGGGTTGTCCGGGTAGTCCGGCAGCTTGTAGCCCTGCGACTGAAGCTCGGCAATGGCAGCCTTCAGCTGCGGCACGGATGCGCTGATGTTGGGGAGCTTGATGATGTTGGCTTCCGGCTTCTTCGCCAGTTCACCGAGTTCAGCCAGGGCGTCGCCGATCTGCTGCTCTTCAGTGAGGTAGTCGCCGAAGACGGCGATGATGCGGCCGGCCAGCGAAATGTCGCGGGTCTCCACCTGCACACCTGCCGTGGAGGCGAACGCCTCAATGATCGGCAGGAACGAATATGTGGCCAGCATCGGCGCTTCGTCGGTGTGGGTATAGATAATTTTGGCCATGCTCGGGCGTCTCCCTGAAGGTCGGCTTGTATCTGGTATTCCGGCTATTTCACCAACCTTTAACTTACCCGAGCTGAACCGGATGGACCTTACCCGGACGGCCGGATGCCCTCGCATGACCCCGTTTCTGTGTCGTCCGCCACACTATCCATTGTCCCCGGCGCGGAGGAGCTCTAATCTTTCTCTCATAAAGGAATACCGCTTCGGCGGCTGAACTGAGTTGTAACCCCTTGCGGCAGGGGCAGATCAGTACCACCCCTACCTGGCCAACAAAACTTGAATCGTCAATAACCGAGCTTGTCATCCCCGGGTAGGTCAATCAGTCACCCGGCGTGCCTCCCAGGGCCCGCCCAACCTGATAGGTAGGACCGCAATGACGAGCAAAAAGACTCTGGCTGGCAGCCTTCTGAGCCTTTCCACAGGTCTGTTGCTGGCAGTGAGCGCCATCGGCGGCGCCACAGCCTCTTCTGCAACGTCGCAGGACTCAACTCAACTACAGGTCGCAAGCACCCCAGTGTCCAGCCCGCAGGGCTACTGGACACCCGAGCGCATGCGTGCCGCCGTTCCCGGTGATGTTCTGGCCGCCAAGGCCGTGGCCCGGCAGGACAACAAAGGCCCCTCGTCCGATGCTGCAGTGGAGTCGGGAGCCCTAACGAGATTTGCCGGCACCGCCGCGCAGACCACGGTCACCACTGCCCTGCACACAAATGAGGCCCCGGTGAAGCACATCGGCAAGGTCTTCTTCACGCTCGCCGGAAATAACTACGTCTGCTCCGGCAACTCCGTCGCTGCCCGGAACAAGAGCCTCGTGGCCACCGCCGGCCACTGCGTTAATGAGGGGCCCGGCGCCTTCGCCACCAACTGGGTCTTCATTCCCGGCTACGTGAACGGGACGGCCCCCTACGGTCAGTGGCCGGCCCGGTCCCTGCACGCGGCACGGAACTGGACGTCCGGCGGCGATATCCGGTACGACACCGGCTTCGCCGTGGTAGCCCGGGTGGGAGGCAAGTACCTGGCCGACGTGGTGGGGGCGTCCGGAGTGGAGTTCAACCAGCCCCGCGGCCTGACGTACAAATCATTTGGGTATCCGGCCGCGGCCCCGTTCACCGGCCAGACCCTGGTCAGCTGCACCGGCGCGGCTAGGGATGACACCATCAACCCGCAGTTCAACTCCCAGGGCATTTCGTGCGACATGACGGGCGGTTCCTCGGGCGGCCCGTGGTTTGCCCAGGGCGACACGGACGCTGCAAGCGGGGCGGGCGGCTTCCAGAACTCCGTCAACAGCTACGGCTACGGCACGAATTCCACCACTATGTTCGGGCCGTTCTGGGGCTCCACCACCATGAAGGTCTACGACAGTGCACAGAGGAAATAAGGATGATGCGGGCTCCTCAGGCGAAGTGGTGAGCCACAGCGTCAGCGAGGCGCCCGAGGAGGTCCTGGCCTACTGGACCCCGGAACGGATGGCCGAAGCGGTCCCCCGGGACATCCGGTTGCCGGATCCGAAGGAAGGGGAGTCCCAGGCCGAAGGAAAATAACCCAGCTAAAAGCCCGACGGCGGCCGTCCCCCTAAGGGGGCAGCCGCCGTCGGGCGTTTGGGTTGGGCCCACGCCGCCCGGGTTCCCTGGCCGAGCGCAGCGAGGTTAGGGAGCGGTTGGGCCCACGCCGCCCGGGTTCCCTGGCCGAGCGCAGCGAGGTTAGGGAGGCGGTGGGGATTAGTGGAAGAAGTGCCGCGCGCCGGTGAAGTACATGGTGATGCCCGCAGCGTTGGCTGCGGCGACGACTTCCTCGTCACGGACCGAGCCGCCGGGCTGCACCACAGCCCGGACACCGGCGTCGATCAGGATCTGCAGGCCGTCGGCGAACGGGAAGAACGCGTCGGAAGCTGCAACCGCACCACGGGCACGGGCGGGGGCACCGGCCGTCCCGACGTTGGTGGCACCACCGGCACCATCGACGTCGGACTCAACCTGCACACCTAGCGTGTTGGCCCGCTCAACGGCGAGCTTGCAGGAGTCCAGGCGGTTGACCTGGCCCATGCCGATGCCCACTGCGGCGCCGTTGGAGGCGAGCAGGATCGCGTTGGACTTGGCCGCGCGGCAGGCGGTCCAGGCGAACGCGAGGTCGGCCAGCGTGGCCTCGTCAGCGGCTTCGCCGGCTGCCAGGGTCCAGTTGGCCGGGTTGTCGCCGTCGGCGTCCACCTTGTCGGTGATCTGGACGAGCACGCCGCCGGAGACCTGGCGGATTTCGGCCGGGTAGCGGCCATAGCCTTCGGGCAGCGCCAGCAGGCGGATGTTCTTCTTCTTGGAGAGGATCTCCACGGCCTCGGGGTCGAAGCCGGGGGCGATGACCACTTCGGTGAAGATACCGGCCACGGTCTGGGCCATGCCGGCGGTGACCGTGCGGTTGGCCGCGATGACGCCGCCAAACGCGGAGACTGGGTCGCAGGCGTGTGCCTTGGCGTGGGCGTCGGCGATCGGGTCCGCAGCGTCAGGGGACGCCACTGCCACACCGCAGGGGTTGGCGTGCTTGATGATGGCCACGGCGGGCTCCGCAAAGTCGTAAGCGGCGCGGAGTGCTGCGTCGGCGTCCACGAAGTTGTTGTAGCTCATGGCCTTGCCGTGGATCTGGTCGGCCTGGGCGATGCCCGCGGGGGCTGCCTTGTCGACGTACAGCGCTGCCTGCTGGTGCGGGTTCTCGCCGTAGCGGAGGACCTCGGAGCGTTCCAGCGCGAGGCCCGCATAGGCCGGCCAGTCGATCACGCCGTCGCCGTCCTCATCGAGGAACTGGCTGGCGGTCCAGGTGGCCACGGCGTTGTCGTAGGTGGCGGTGTGCGCGAAGGCCTTCGCGGCGAGCCGGCGGCGGGTCTTGAGGTCGAAGCCGCCCTCGGCGGCGGCGCGGACCACGTCGCCGTAGAACGTGGGGTCCACCACAATGGCGACGGCGGCGTGGTTTTTCGCGGCGGAGCGCACCATGGCGGGGCCTCCGATGTCGATCTGCTCCACGACGTCGTCCTGCGCGGCACCGGACTTGACCGTCTCCACGAACGGGTAGAGGTTCACCACGACGAGGTCGAAGGCCTCGATCTCCATCTTGGCGAGGGTCTCCATGTGGGCGGGGACACGGCGGTCGGCGAGGATGCCGCCGTGGACGCGCGGGTGCAGGGTCTTGACCCGGCCGTCGAGCATCTCGGGGGAACCGGTGACCTCTTCGACTTCCTGGACCGGAATGCCGGCCGCGGCGATCTTCTTGGCGGTCGAGCCGGTGGAAACAATTTTGACGCCTGCTGCGTGCAGGCCCTTGGCGAGCTCCTCCAGACCGGTCTTGTCGTATACCGAGATCAGGGCCCGGCGGATGGGAACACGGTCAAGCTGCGTCAAGCTCACAAAAGTCTCCGTCTTTATCTCGCGGTTGATGTGCCGCGGTTGGTGGGGATACGGCCCAGTTTATCGTGTCGACGGGCCCGCGCCTGCTGACGGGCCCAGTGTGAAGGCCGGGCTGTTCGCGGCGTGAGGGCCCCGCGCTCCGGGGCTTCCCGCAACGTAAGGTTTAAGCAGGAGGCCGAGATGAATATTTACACCGCTGTGCCCAGTGGCGAGCAGGTAGTCCAGGAACTGCCGTGGCGCTGGAAAGTGCAGGGCCGGATCTTCGTGATCGGCGGCCTGGGATTCATGTTCGATGCGTGGGACGTCACCCTCAACGGCATCCTCATTCCACTGCTATCCACGCACTGGAGCCTCACCCCGGGCGAGGCCGGCTGGATCGGCACAGCCAACCTGATCGGCATGGCCCTGGGCGCCTTCATCTGGGGCACCATCGCGGACACCATCGGACGCAGGAAGGCTTTCACGGCCACGCTGCTGATCTTCTCGCTTTTCACGGTGCTCGGCGCCTTCTCCCCCGACTTCCTCTGGTTCTGCGTGTTCCGCTTCATGGCCGGGTTCGGCCTGGGCGGCTGCATTCCCGTGGACTACGCGTTGGTGGGTGAGTTCACGCCGCGCCGTCAGCGCGGCAGGGTCCTCACGGCCATGGACGGCTGGTGGCCCGTGGGTGCGGCGCTCTGCGGGTTCGTATCCGCCTGGCTCGTGGCCGCCTTCGCCGACTGGCGCCTGACCATGCTCGTCATGGTGCTGCCGGCCCTGCTGGTGTTCTGGGTTCGGCGCAGCGTTCCCGAGTCGCCGCTGTTCCTGATCCGCAAGGGCCGCCGCGATGAAGCTGCCCGGGTCATTGACGGCCTGGTGGAGGCCACCGGCGCCGAACCGCGGGCCTACAGCCTGCCCGAGCCGCAGGCTGTACCGCGCTTTTCCGCCGGCAGCGCCTGGCAACAGCTGCGCGGGGTCTGGCAGTTCAACTGGAAGATCACCGCCGCCGCCTGGGCGCTGTTCATGAGCATCCTGCTTGTCTACTACCTGTCCCTGACTTGGATGCCGCGGATCCTGATCGGCGCCGGGTTCGCCGAGTACAAGGCGTTCCTGACGACGGCGGGGATGGCCGCCGTCGGGCTCCTTGGCGTGATCGCGGCAGCGCTGCTCGTGGAGCGTGTGGGCCGCAAGTGGCTGCTGGCCATCACGGGGCCCCTGTCCGCGCTCGTCCTGGTGGTCGTGGCGTTCGTGGTGGACGTGCCCACAGCCGCGGTGTTCTGGCTGCTGGTGTTCGGGTTCGTGGTGCAGGTGGCCATCCCGGTGCTCTACGCCTACGTTTCCGAGCTGTACCCCACGGAGCTGCGCGGCAGTGGCTTCGGCTGGGCATCCACGTTCTCGCGGCTGGGGGCAGGCTTCGGCCCGCTCATTTTCGCGAACTACTTCTGGCCGCAGCTGGGGCTCGCCACGTCCTTCGCCCTCGCCGGCGGCCTGGTGGTCCTGTCCGTGCTGTGGATGGCCTTCTTCTCCCCCGAAACCCGGCAGCGCCGCCTCGAGTAGCTGCCCGGGCTCCCCATCCCCCATGTAAGTAGCAGCAGGGGGCGTTCCCAAGGCTGGGAACGCCCCCTGCTGCTACCTACATGGGTGTGGTGCGGGCTACTGGGGCGCGTACGCTGCAGCCAGCGACGCCAGGGTGGAGACCAGGAGCCGGCGCTCCACCACCTTGATCCGCTCGTGCAGGGTGTCCTCGGTGTCGTCGTCCTCGATGGCCACCGCTTCCTGGGCGATGATAGGCCCGGTGTCCACGCCGGCGTCGGCCCAGTGCACGGTGCACCCCGTGACCTTCACTCCGTAGGCCATGGCGTCGCGGACGCCGTGGGCGCCGGGGAAGGACGGCAGCAGGGCGGGGTGCGTGTTGAGGTATTTGCCGTCGAAGGCGTCGATGAACTCGGGGCTGACGATCCGCATGAAGCCGGAGGACACCACCACATCCGGCAGGTAAGCGGCAACGGCTTCAGTCAGCGCGGCGTTCCATTCCGCGCGGTCCGGGTAGGCCTTGAAGTCCACCACGAACGTGTCGATCCCGGCTGCCGCCGAGCGTTCCACGCCGTATGTTCCCGGGCGGTCCGCGCCCACCGCGGCGATTTCAACATCCAGGTCCCCGGCTTGAACGGCGTCAATGACGGCTTGGAGGTTGGAACCGGTTCCGGAAACGAGGACTACTATGCGCATTGCTCAAGCTTAGGCGGCTGCTCGCGTAGGCTGGAAAACATGAACCCCACTCCCCAAGGGCCGCAGCGGACCGCGCGTCCGCTCAGCGAGGAAGCCAAAGCCTCGCTCCAGAAGACGCACACACTGTTCCGCATGTTCATCGTGGCCGTGTTGGGCGCCTTCTTCGTGTTCCAGCTGGACATCGCCTACCTCTGGCTCACGGCCATTCTGACGGCGGCGGGCATCGCGCTGGGGATCATCGTGCTCATCCGGGCCATCCGGTTCAAGGAATCGAAACTGGTGCTGTTCGGCACCATCTCCGGCCTGGTGGTTTCCGCCGTCATGGTTATCCTGGTCCTGACCTCGGCGCTGTTCTTCAACCAGGTGCGGGACTTCCAGCAGTGCTCCCGCCAGGCACTGACCAGCAAGGCAAGCACGGAATGCCGGGTCCAGCTGGAGAACTCGCTGCCCGGACCACTCAAGCAACCCGTACGCTAGAGCCGCCCCGGCGCGGAAGACCACGCGCGGAAGACTATTGGCCGCTCGGGGCCGTCCCCAGCGCGGCGTCGCGCAGTTGCCGGCGTTCCAGCCACGGCCCCGCCGCATACCCAATTACGACGCCGATGCCGACTTCCGCTGCCAGCCAGACTGCCGTCCACAACGGGTCCGGGCCGATGTCCGAGAGGCGGCCGATTCCGGCCGAGCCGCGCGCCAGCCACGCGAGGGCTGCGGCCAGTACCCCGGCAGCGGCCCCGACGATCAGCGCCAGGAACAGCGTGGACGCGGCGGCCGTCAGCCAGCGCACGCGGAGTTTGATGGACAGCCATTCATCGAAGTGGTTTTCACCTTCGCGCAGGAACCACCAGCCGGCCAGGACACCGGCGAGCACGGGAACCACTAGCGCCACCGGTCCGAAATCGAGCGGACCGGAAGGGATCGCCGCAAAAACCGGGATAGTGGGCAGCGGTCCTACGGCGGTTCCCAGCGGGCCCACCTGGGAACCAACGCCGAGCGCGAATCCGGAGCCGGTCAGCCATGCGAGGGCGAAGACGGCGAGGTTGGGCAAGAAGCCGAGCTGCGCGATGGTGAGTGCCGCGCCTCCGACGGGTCCGGCGTCGAGCGCTTCATAGACCGCCACCACAAGGTTCCAGTGGATGAAGAGATCCACGGCCAGCAACGCCGAGGAGATGGCGAGAGCCGCGATGACGGCCACGAAGCCGGCCTTGGCTGCCGAGGCCAGATACGATCCCGCCCACCGCGAGTGCTGGCTGGTGCGGGCGATCCAGTCCACGGCGTCGACGCCGATCAGCCGGCTCCATGAACCGGCCTCCCGCCGGGCGCCGATCACCATCCCGAGGCCGAACGGAACCAGCGGCAGGAGTCCGGCCCACCACAGGAAAACCTCAACGTCCTCGGTCCGGCAAATGAATCCGGTGGCAATGCCAAACCCTGCATAGACCAGCCACGACCCGAGGAGCGCCTGCCACAGCTGGTCCGTGTACGACGCCCGGGCCAGACGCCTGCCCGCCCGCCAGGCCAGCAGGAACGGTATAAGGGTCAGGCCCAGCGGAAGCAGCGACAGCGTGCCGGTCTCCGGCCTCGCGGCAGAGCCCTCCCCCACGGTGGTGAGGTACAGGGGCACCCCGTGGATGACCAGCCACGCCTGGCCGGCCAGCCGGGCCAGGACATCGAAGCCGGCGCTCCCGAAACCCGAGGTCGCCCACACGGCAACGATGGGGGCGATGACCACCAGCGCGGAAATGATGGCCGCCTGCGCGGACTCCAGCCCGCCCTGCAGCCACAGGGGCATGGGTAGGCCACGGTCTCCGGTCTGGTCAGCACGCAGTTTCATCGCCTCCCATCGTGCCATGCAGTGCACGGCTCACCTGTTTTCGACAGGCTCAACGGCGCGAGAAGTCGGACGGCCATGCGCCTGCGCCGGTAGCGGCAGGTTCGACGGCGGGCGCTTTTTCGGGATGCCCGTCGTAAAATTAGCTTGTCCGCATTCAGTGGTTGGAGGCAGAAAATGACTACCGCATCCCCACATGCACATGGCGTTCACTTTGGCAGGACTGACGTCCAGAACGCCGGCATGGGTGTTGGTATTGTCGCGTTGGTGGCCGGTGTGCTGGGGTTCATCCCGGGCATTACCGCACGGTATGGCGAACTGATGTTCCTTGGGCCCGATTCGCACGCCATGTTCCTAGGCCTGTTCCAGGTGTCCATGCTGCTCAACATTGTGCAACTGGTGATCGGCGGAACCGGCTGGGCCATGTCCCGCAGTGAAATGGGTGCCCGCAGGTTCCTCTTGGGCGCCGGTGCGCTATACATCATTCTCAGCATTTACGGGCTCAGTGTCGGAGTGGACTCGGCGGCCAATTTCCTGTCGCTGAACATGACGGACAACTGGACCATGATGGTGGCTGGTGTACTGATGATTGCCGCCGGCTGGATGTTTTCACGGCATTCGGTCGAGGACAGGAAATAGCCCGGAACGCGAACGCCGGGAACTAGGAGCCGCGAATGAATAGATATCTAATCTGAGTATTCGTACTACCGGTTGGTGCAGGCGGCCACGTTATGTCGTGGGCGGCTGCACCAACTTTGTGTCCGGAAAGTTGGTGTCTTTAAACCCCTCCCGCCCCGGAGGCAGCGGCAAGCCGGCGAGGACCCGGCCGGATTCCAGAGATCAGGGCGCAGAGATCAGGCAAGGGACAGCACGAAGGAGAGCACGAAGCCGGCCGCCGTGCTGAGCGCCACTGCGGGTCCACCGTGTTCGAAGGCCTCCGGCATCAGGGTGTCCGCGAGGGAGGCTATGACGGCCCCGGCGGCAAATGCCAGCGGCAGGGAGATGGTTTCCGGATCCGTGCCGGGGCGATATTTTCCGGCACCCCGTCCAGCGTCACGGCTGCGAGCAGCGCCATTCCGGCGGCACCCCGGGTGGACGTCGACGCGGGGGCCTTCTCTCGGGCGGCCGCATCGGTGTCCAGCTTCGCGCTGCCGCGGAATTCATCTGCCGGCACTGAGTTGGCCCCTGGTTGCGCCCACCGGTCAAGCATCGCGCTCAGCGCAGTGAAAACCACCGCACCCACCAGCAGCCCAAGCGCGGCCCGTATTATGCCGCCGCGCTGGTAAGCGTCCTCAAACAGCTCGAAGGTCAGGGCCGTGATGAGTGCGCCTGCGGCAAAAGACAGCAGGATCGCCAGCAGCCGCTTCGGCAGTTCAAGACGGGCACCAATAAGCGCACCTATAACAAGTGCGCTAGAAGCCACCACGCCGAACAGCAGGGAGGTTCCCACACCGTCAGCATAGGATCGGGGGCCGCAGCCGGGAACGCCCCAGCGGTGGCCGCTATTTGAATCGGATCTGGGCGTATGGCTCGCTGGGCAGATTCCCGGCAGTCCAGGGCTCTTCGGACGGTTCGCTCCGCAATTCGCCTCGCCCGTCGCGCAACACGGCCAGCACCGTTGCCGCAACGGCGACGACGGCGATTGCGGCCAGCAGCACCAGCACGACGACGATGGACCCAGACATCCCTGCAGCACCTTCTGCTGCAATTTTATAGCGTTCCCGCCTGCTCGATCGTGCGCGAACTTTTTTCCTCTGGACGTAGCTGCGCGGCAGGCATATTCTGGCCTTCCACCGCGCTGGGGGGTGATTCGGATGGGCAACGGCTTGCACTCTGTCAAAGCTGCCGTTCTTCGCGCCCTCCTGCTGCCCGCCCTTCTGGTTCTCGCGTGGATCACCTGGGGCGCGGCGTCCGCTGAGGCAGCTTCCGGGGACACCGTGACGGCCGGTTCCCTGGATACCGGTTCCCTCAACGCTGGTTCCCTTGTCAAAACTCCCGTGGCTGCCATTGCGAAGTCGGCGGTTTCTGCTCCGCTGGCTTCGGTTGCTTCCCAGGTGGCCCCGGCGACCAGGCTGCTTCCGGTCGCTCCTGCCCTGCCGGCGGCCCCGAGCCTCCCTGCCAACGTCACCAAGTCCGTGTCGACTGTCGTCGGCACTGTGGCGGACACGGCCGGCGCCGTGGTCAAGGAGACATCGGCGGCGGTGACAGCCGTGACCACCGCGACGGCACCCGTGCTCGATAAGGCGGACACCCTGGTTAGGGCCGTGGAGGACGTCATTTCGTCGGCGCCCCGGCTGCCTGCAACGCCGGCCATTCCGCCCGTACCTGTCCCCTCAGTTCCGGTCCCGTCCGTACCTGTCCCCTCAGTTCCGGTCCCGTCCGTTCCGGTGCCTTCCGTGCCGGTTCCGGAACAGCCCGCGGCTCCTGCACCGGGCGTCACGCCTCCGACGACGGCTCCCGCCTCCGGAGGCAAGTCGCCAGATCTTGCTGCGCCGCCGTTCGCCGTTTCGCCATCGGCGGTTGGGCCGCGGACCGCCAGCCTAAGGGCGGCAGGCCACGCGCAACAGCCGGCGACGGCGGAGACAGTGGCCCCAGCCATTCCCGAGGCCGGCACCCGCCTGCCACTCTCCGGCGCAGGTCTCTCGCTGGCCGAGCTTCAAATGACCACGCCCGGGCAGCGCGAGCAGGCAGGGGTCAACCACGCAACCCACAAACTACACCTTGGAGACCGGCCCGGCGACGGCCACCTTCAGTCCCTTGCCGTGACGGAGGGAACGTCCGGGAACTCCTCCTCGGGCTCCGAAGGCTCTGGCGCTCAGGCCGCCGAAATGGCCGGTGACTGGGACCGGACGCCGCTGCATGCCGGGGCCCGTGCATTCGATGCGGCCCAAGACCTTCCAGCCAGCCCAGCCTTCGATCCGGGGTGCTCCCCCGACTGAACAGGTCACCCCTGCCCACTTTCCGGGCAGAAACGACCACCTGCGCAACTCTGCGCAAGGACCACCCGTTCAGTCAGGAGAATATGTCATGTCTACGCACGCCCCGTTGTCTGCTGCCCCTCGCCCGTCCCGTCCGCAGTCCGGAGCCCACAGCGGCCGGATCGGAAACTGGCCGGACCCGATGCGCGGCCGGATCGGCAACTGGCCCGATCCCATGCGCGGCCGGATCGGCAACTGGCCCGATCCCATGTCCGGCCTGATCGGCAACTGGCCGGACCCGATGCAACAGCGAAGCTAGGGTCGGCGCCAGGGATGTCACAGCGAGGCTAAAGTCCGGTCCGGCCCCTGAGCCCGGACCGGATCGCGCCCACCAGGAAAGTGTCGCCGCGTGCGGCGCGGCGACACTTTCCTCCTCAGTGACCGAAAAAAGCAACCCAAGGCCGTATGCCTATTCGGTGCTGGAGTCGCCCACGCCCTTTGGCTTCTGCCCTGTTCCGGCGCCGTCCTCCGGCGCCGGAATAGCGTCCTGTCCGGCCCCATCTGCTTCAGAGGCCGATGCCCGCAAGGCAGGTTCCGCCGACGTGCCCGTGCCCGAAGCCTTCTGCGCACCTTCTGTGGGCCTTGCACCTTCTGTGGGTGCACCTTCTGCGGGTGCACCTTCTGTGGGTGCACCCTCTGCGGGTGCACTGGCCACAGGAGTGCCCGCCTCGGCGGCCTCGTCCATGGTGGGGTCACCGACGCCGGCGGCCGCATTCTGGTTCTTGGCCGAGCCTGCCTTGGAGCGGCCGGGAAAATAACTGATGACCCGTGCCAGCTCCCGGCCCAGAACTGTGCCCTCGACGACGTCGGGGGGCAGGGCGTCCTGTTCCGCTTTCCGCGCTGCCTCCAGCGCCTGCCGTCCATCTTCCGTTATGGATACCTGGTTGTGCCGCCTGTCCAGCGAACTCGACTCACGGGCCACAAGCCCTGCCCCCTCAAGTCGGGCCAGAACCCGCCCAAGGGACTGACTGCGGACCTTGATGTCGGCGGCCAATTGCTCCTGGTTCAGTGGCCCGTCCGTCAGGCCTTGGAGCGCAATGACCGCGGCATGGGTGAGGCCGAGTTCTGCCAGCGCCTGGTCCTGCCTGCGCTGGACAAGCCTGGCGGCCATGGACAGCAGCTGGTGAGGCCCCCACTGCTCCGCGTCAGGATTCGGGACCATCGGTTTAGACCTTCTTTCCCCTTTGAGCCCGTGCTGGCAGTACCGCCAGCCCAAAATGCCGACAACGCAGGGGCCGGTCACCCGGCCCCGGCATTGGGCACGTTAACGGCGGGTGTCCTCGACGCCGTCGGTCTCGATGCGCTCCTTGCGGACCTGTTCATCCACCGTTACTTCATCCGTGACGGTTTCCGTGTCCAGCCTGACCCGCTCGACGGGAACAGTTTCCTTGTCCACCACGAGATGTTCCTCGTGAAGAACTACCTCGTGTTCCGCTTCGCTGATGTCCTGTCCCCTCAACGCCTCGCCCCGGTTTTCTTCGGTGATCGGTTCGCGCTCCAGCCGTACTTCCTCGCGCTGCACCGGAACTGTCCGGGTCTCGTTTTCGGTCACCACATATTTGCGCAGACGGGCACGGCCGGCAGCCTGCCTTTCTGTGCCGACACTCACGCGCTCCTCCGACCGGGTCATGGCGTCGTCATCGGCCAGTCCGGACGTGTCGCGTTCGAGCCTGTCATCCGCAGCGCTGTAAGTTCCACCGCTCCCCGCGGCAGCGAACTGCGCATCCCGCTCGGTGGCGGACCGGCCGGCAGCGGACCGGTCGGCCGTCCGGCCGGAGTCGGGGCCATGCCCGGTCGCAGCCTCCGAATAGGTCACGTTGCCACTTAGCTGGTAGTGCTCGTAGAGCCGGTCCTCTTCTGACGGATCAAGGTGACCCTCAGCGTCCACCCGCGGAGCATCCTTGACCTGGTCCTTGCTGTAAGGGACAACTATGTCGGCTCCTTCAAGCCGCGCTCCCTCAAGGGGAACGAACGACTCCGACGTCCCGAAAAGGCCTGTCCGCGCCGTCACCCAAGTGGGCTGCCCGTTGTCATCATCCGCATAAACCTGGCTGAGGGAACCGATCTTGTCTCCATCTGCGGAGAGGATGTTTCCATTCTTGTTGAGCAGGTCGTCGATGTGTTCCTTGGTGAGCATGCTGTCTCCTTGGAGTTGACTTCGTGTTCAAATGTGGCTGTTCACGCTGAGGCCGACGATGGCGCAACGGCAGGCCAGAGCACGCTCTCGCCGCCTTAGAACGGCAACTGCCGCACCCTGCCGGGGCAATCCTTCGTCGCTGCCGAGGCCGGCAATCCGACCCCGCACCTATACCCTAAGCATGCTTACTATCAGATTGGCAAGCCTGCTTAGCTTTTTTCTTGGATCGGGCGGCCGGGGACACGCCGCAAGTCCCGCCGGCGGTCGACGCCAGAAAAATGGTGCTGGGAAAAAATGGCAAGGGTGCTTACTATTTATTAGTAAACATGCTTACCATTGCATGCCAGCAACGCTGGTTCCTGTACAGCAGCTGCCCCTTTCGGAAAGAGAGAGCCAAGATGACTGAGAACCAATGGCCGCAGGATGAAGACCTCACCACTCCCCCGGCCACACAGAATTCGGGTTACGGCGCCGGCACCACGGGATACGGCGCAACTGGAGCGGGTACCACCGGCTACGGCACTCCCGGCTACCAGGATGACGCGTCTTCGAAGAAGGACGTGGCGAAGGAAGAGGCCGCGAACGTCGCCGGCGAGGCTAAAGGTGCCGCCCGGAACGTAGCAGAGACGGCCAAGTCCGAGGCCGCGAATGTCGCGTCTGAAGCCAAGAACAGCGCCCGGGATCTGCTGCACCAGGCGAAGTCGGACCTGACCAGCCAGGCCGGCACCCAGCAGGCCAAGGCCGCCGAGGGCATCCGCAGCATCTCCTCGCAGCTGCGCACCATGGCCGACGCGCCGGACCAGCAGGGCGTGGCCGCGGATCTGATCCGGCAGGCCGCCGACCGCTCCGCATCGGTCGCGTCCTGGCTGGACAACCGGGTTCCGGGCTCACTGCTGGACGAGGTCAAGTCCTTTGCCCGCCAGCGCCCCGGCACGTTCCTGCTCCTGGCAGCGGGCGCAGGCCTGGTCGCCGGACGCCTGGGCCGCAGCCTGCAGGCCGGCGCCCCCGAATCCCGTACAGCCGGCTATGGATCTGACACCATACCGCCCTACCCCGTCCAGCCGCCGGTCACGGAAGGCAGCATGGACGCAGGAGTCGGCGCTCCGCTCTACGATCGCGCCGAACTGGGAGAGCCCGCCTACACCCAACCGGCCTACGGCGAGACAACCTACGGGGAGACAACCTACGGGGAACAGCCCACAGGCCAGCCGGCCTACGGCGAGACAACCTACGGGGAGCAGCCCACAGGCCAGCCCGCTTACGGTGAACCCGCCTACGGCGAACCAGCCACAGGCCAGCCCGCGTACGGTGAACCCGCCCCCGGCGAGCCGGGATATGGCGAGCCGAGGCGGCGGGATACTGACG
>NZ_BAEG01000064.1 GCF_000238915.1 Arthrobacter globiformis NBRC 12137
ACGGATCCTCGGGGTCACGCAGCGGAACGCCTGCCGAACCCGGCGCGTCAAAGCCGGGGCGGGCCGGCTCGCCGTACACGGTTTCTGCGTAGGTGGTCGGGGTCGCCTGCGGTGCGTCGTAGAGCGGGGCGGCCGTGATACTGCTTTCCGTCACTGGCGGCTGGACGGGGTATTGGGGGAGCGTCCCGCTGGTGGATCCGGCGCCGGTTCCAACTGCGGGGGCGCCGGCCTGCAGGCTGCGGCCGAGTCGTCCGGCGAGCAGGCCGGCGCCTGCTGCGAGGAGCAGGAAGGTGCCGGGGCGCTGCCGGGCGAAGGACTTGGCCTCGTTCAGCAGTGAGCCCGGATCCCGGTTGTCCAGCCAGGACGCGACCGATGCGGAGCGGTCGGCGGCCTGTCGGATCAGGTCCGCGGCCACGCCCTGCTGGTCCGGCGCGTCGGCCATGGTGCGCAGCTGCGAGGAGATGCTGCGGATGCCTTCGGCGGCCTTGGCCTGCTGGGTGCCGGCCTGGCTGGTCAGGTCCGATTTTGCCTGGTGCAGCAGGTCCCGGGCACTGTTCTTGGCTTCAGACGCGACGTTCGCTGCCTCGGTCTTGGCTGTCTCGGCCACGTTCTGGGCGGCGCCGGCGGCCTGGCCGGCCACGTTCGCGGCCTCGTCTTTCGCCACGTCCTTCTTCGAAGACGCATCATCCCGGTAGCCGGTGGTGCCCGCATAGTCAGGGGTTCCCGTGGCGGTGGTGTCATAGCCGGTGCCCGTTCCGGTGGTGCCGTAGCCCGTGGTGCCCGAGCCGGTCGTGCCCAGACGCGTGGTTTCCGCTTCGGTGCCGAATGGGTTCTCGGTCATCATTGCTCTCTTTCCTTTGAGGGTTAGCTGCTGCTGATGAACCAGCACTCAGCAATAGTAAGCATGATTACCATCGGATAGTAAGTACACTTCCTACATGGGTGGCAAAAAGGTGGGGAGCGTTGGGTTTGAGGCGGCAGGATCGGCGGAGAACGGGGCCGAACGTATGCTTGAAAGATGAGCGCTACAGCCGCATCAACCGTCGCCTTTGGAAGCCGCTTCGCCATGGAGCTCCCCGAGATGGCTATTCCCTGGAAGGCGGAGGTGGTTCCTGACCCGCGGCTGCTGGTCCTGAACGAACCGCTTGCTGCCGAGCTGGGCTTTGATCCGGAATTCCTGGAGGGCCCGGAAGGACTCCCTCTGCTGATCGGCAATGCAGTGCCCGACGGCGCCACACCCGTTGCGCAGGCATACTCCGGTCACCAGTTTGGCTGGTTTGCGCCGAGGCTGGGCGACGGCCGTGCGCTCCTGCTCGGTGAGATTCTCAACGCCGACGGCCGCCTCTGCGACGTCCACCTGAAAGGCTCCGGCCGCACACCGTTCGCGCGGGGAGGCGACGGCTTTGCCGTCGTGGGGCCGATGCTGCGTGAGTATGTGGTGAGCGAGGCCATGCACGCCCTGGGCATCCCGACCACGCGGTCCCTCGCAGTCGTGGCCACCGAGCGCTCCGTCCAACGGGAGACGGCGCTGCCGGGGGCGGTGCTGACGCGTGTCGCGAGCAGCCATCTGCGCGTGGGGAGTTTCCAATATGCCCGGGTCGCCGGCGACAGCGGACTCCTGCGCCGCCTGGCCGACCACGCGATCGCCCGCCACTATCCCGCTGCGGCGGAGGCGGACAATCCCTACCTCGCCATGTTCGAGGCCGTGACCGCTGCCCAAGCCTCCCTGGTTGCCCAGTGGATGCTGGTGGGCTTCATCCACGGCGTCATGAACACGGACAACATGGCCATCTCGGGAGAGACCATCGACTACGGCCCCTGCGCCTTCATGGACGAGTTCGACCCCGCCACCGTCTACAGTTCGATCGACGAGAACGGCCGCTACGCCTACGCGAACCAGCCGGTGGTGGCGGAGTGGAACCTGACCCGGCTGGCGGAGGCGCTCCTTCCGCTGTTCGACGACGACGAGGAGCGCGCGGTCGCGCTGGCGCAGGATGCGCTCGGCGCTTTCCGCCAGCAGTACAGTGCTGCCTGGCTGGCCGGCATGAAGGCGAAGCTCGGGCTGGACAGCAGCCTTGCCAATGATGTGGCTTCGCCGTTGATTGACGAACTGCTGGCGCTATTGCAGGAGGGTCGCGTCGACTACACGTCGTTCTTCCGCCGTCTCGGGGCGGCAGCCCGCGGCAAGGATGAGCCCGCACGGAACATGTTCCCCGAACCGGACGCATTCCCGGCCTGGGCGGAGCGCTGGCAGGCCCTGCATCCGGACGCTGACATGATGGACCGGGTCAACCCGGCGTATGTGCCCCGCAACCACCTTGTTGAGGAGGCACTCGATGCTGCGACCGACGGTGACCTTGAGCCGCTCCGGCGATTGCTCGAAGTGGTGACGGACCCGTATAACGAGCGTCCCGGCGTCGAACGTTATGCAGCTGCTGCGCCGGAAAGCTTTGGCCCCTACAGGACCTTCTGCGGAACCTGAGTGGGTTAGCTGGCGCCGGGGTGCACCAGCGTGTCCGGATCCAGCTCGCTCGCCGGCGCGTCGGACAGCCCCTGGGGCGTAAGGTCCAGGT
The DNA here is from genome assembly GCF_000238915.1 of Arthrobacter globiformis NBRC 12137. GTDB lineage: Bacteria > Actinomycetota > Actinomycetes > Actinomycetales > Micrococcaceae > Arthrobacter > Arthrobacter globiformis. The sequence goes on from NZ_BAEG01000064.1 coordinate 2,574, forward strand.
CGTCCAAAGCGGTCATGGCTGCAATCGGGGCGGCGTTCAACCCGGCGCCCGGGGCGATGGTGTTAGTCATGGTTCTTTGTCTCCTGAGGTGAGCGGGGCGGTGCATTGTGTGCTGACTCGCTATTTTCCTTGGAAACGTTGCGCGTGCCAAAGTTGCGCGGGGAAGGCGATTGGTGTAGCCGGAACCGGATCGTGCCAGTCCCGGGCACGCGGAGTGAGGAAATGGACGAGGCCGGCACCCCCTCGTCTGCAGGCCGTTACGGCCGGAGCGGAGGCAGCTTTGTGACGGTCGGTTACGGGCGAGCAGCGGCCGCCCACACTTCGCGCCCTAAGGATTAGTGCTTGACGGGCCTGCAGCGCTGGGTCAGACTCGTGATTGAGGAATTGATGAATTCATAGTTTCTTCAATCCTCTCCATTGGGGGCCCTCTGCTCTGGTGCGCAGAGGGGCCGGAGCGCCGCGGGGCAGTGGGACCCTCCCATCGGCCTGGGGGCCGCGGAATAGTCGGAAAGGGGCCGGAACAGCGTGGTTCCGACCCCATTCCGGTTAATACTGCTCCGGAGCTACGGCCGTTCGAAGAGGCTCAGAATATTGCCCTCGCTGTCCAGGAACCAGGCGGCTTTGCCCGCGTCCGAGGTCGCAATGCCGTTCTCAGTCTTCAGTCCCGGAAAATCGTATTCTTCGAACACGACGCCGCGGCTGCGCAAGTCCTGAACGTCCCGCTCGACGTCGTCCGTCACCCAGCCCATCTGGGTGTTTCTTGCGGTGCCCGCGTTGTCAGTCTGGTACAGCAGGAACCTCGTCCCGTTGCCGCACTGGAACATCAGGTTGTCGTCCCCGGGTTCCATGGGCTCCAGTCCCAGCTTGTCCCGGTAAAAATCCTTCGCCCTGTTCATGTCCTTCGCCGGAAGGACAGCCGCGACTTCTGTGTCTCTGAGCATGACAGTTCACTCCTCGTTGAGTTGATGGCGATGGTCCCCCTGTTCGGTGCCGGGAACGGACTGGCCGTCCGTGCCCGGGCCGCGTCGCCGCCCGTTTCGCCGAGAGCCGGGGCGGCCACCTGGGACCCTGGCGCCCGGCAGCACTGCCGGGCGCCGCGGGTCCCCGAAGTTTATGGGGACATTATGGAACCGAAGTGCCACCTGCGGATATAGGACACGGGATCAGGAAAGAACGACGTCGGCCCGGCGGCCGCCGCTGATGTGGGCCGGCCAGTTGGGTGCGCGGCCAGCGGTCAGGTGCGGGGCCAGAAGTCAGGGGCGGGGCCCCAGGCCGTGGGCCGTCAGCGGGCCCACAGGGCAGAGTTTGTTGACTGTCTCAGTGAGCTGGCGTGGGCGGAATGGCTTGATCAGATAAGCAGCTGCTCCCGACGCCATGCCGGCCATTTCGTCGTCGAGCTCCGCCCTTGCGGTGATGAACAGCATCGGCGCGTCAGAGCGCGCACGGATGTGCCGGGCGACGTCCAGGCCGTCCATGTCCGGCAGGTTCAGGTCGACGGTCACCAGGGCTGGGTTGTGTTCCCACGCCGCGGCCACACCCTCAACGCCGTTGCCGACTGCATGAACGTCGAACCCGATCCGCGCCAGGATCAGTGTGAGCAGATCGCGAATATCCTGGTCATCCTCGATGACCAGGCAAAGCCCCCGTGAACCCAACCTGCCCCCCGGCCTGTAGTAGGTGTGCATAGTGTAGGGCCCGAACCTCAAGAAGTGCATGGCCTTGGCGCGAAAAAACCCCGCACCATTGTGAAGGCGGTGCGGGGCTTTCCGTGGGCGACCACCCGCATGGGGGAATAGGGTGGGGCCCCACCCAAAGTTACCCGCGCGTAGGTTTATCCTTCAAATGTACGTTCTCGTTTGGTCGGGCAGCTCCGTCTGGAAGCTGCACCCGCATCAGCGGAAGCGCGTGCTGCCAGAGTCGGCCATGCGGGCGCGGTCGAGGGCCGCCATAACGTACCGCAGGTCGGACAGGCCCGATTGTTGTGGGTCCGGCGGCGGGCTGGGTTAGGCAGCCAGGTCCCGGAGGGTGGACCAGGGCCACCGCCGCCGGCCCTGGGTACAGTGTCCGCCTTCGTTCTTGGAAGAACTTTGGAGTTCCCTTGGGCCGTCACGGTGAAACGGGGGGTCTGCCGGTGGAAGCCCCAAGGTGTCCCAGTTATTTCCCCATGTCAGCAGGCAATACTGCCAGCGTCCTGAAGGAGACGGAGTCCGCGCCCCGAACCCTCGGAACAGCCGGGTCCGGCCGCACTCCCCCTCGCGCACCGGACCCGGCAACACCCTCCCTCCCGCATGAACCCCACGGGCACGCGCCGCCGCCAGAAGGCGGGCACCAACTCAGAGGCGTGTTGCACAGGCCACGTTCACAGGTTGTTCACTCCGAGCTGGTTCCATTGGTGCATGGACTCGAATGCTGGCAATGATCACGACGCCGCTATTGTTCCGCCGGTGCGGGGCACGTTGACCCCCGGGGCGGAGGCGGCGATCCGGAGACCGGGCGGCCCCGCCCGGGCCGGCGTTGCCGGCAGCGTGCCCGTTGACGGCTCCGTCGTTTTCGCCTGGGTCGACGGGCTGTCCTCCCGCAGGCTGCATCTTGCCGGAGATCCGCTGGTTGTCCTGCCGGAGCTGGAGCACACGGAGGCGTTTTAGCGCTGCCCCGAGCTGGTGCCGGTGAATTTGTGCCGTGGGCGGGTTTTTGTCAGAGGGTTCTGGAAGAGTGCTGTCCGGGGCGCATCGGACGGCCCGCGAGTAGTATCGAAAACATTCACGGCCCGGAGGGTTCCGGAGACTGGAGCAGCACATGCAACTCGGCGCTTTCTCACTCAGCCTCGCCGTCAAGGACATCGCGGCCTCGGCAGCGTTCTACGAGAAGCTGGGATTCACCAGGTCCGGCGGCGAAATCGACCAGAACTGGCTGATCCTGCGGAACGGACAGACGGTGATCGGCCTCTTCCAGGGCATGTTTGAGAAGAACTCCCTGACCTTCAACCCGGGCTGGAACCAGGACGCGCAGCGGCTCGACTCATTCACCGACGTGCGCGATCTCCAACGCCAGCTGAAGGACCAGGGCATTCCCTTCGTTGCGGAAGCCGGAGACGGTACGGGGCCGGGCAGCTTTATCGTGGTGGACCCCGACGGCAACCCGGTCATCGTGGATCAGCACGTCTGATCCGTAGCCTCCGACCAAGAGGAGCCAGAAAATGCCTAACAACCCTGAGGATCTGGTCAGCGTCCGGTACATGGTGGACGACGTCGAAGCCGCCGTCGGCTTCTACACGAAGCACCTCGGCTTCACCGAAAGGATGAACGCGGCACCGGCGTTTGCCGACGTCGTGCGCGGTCAGTTGCGCCTGCTGCTGAGCGGGCCCACCAGCTCGGCGGGCCGGCCAATGCCCGACGGCGCGGTCCCGGCGCCGGGCGGATGGAACCGGATCCATCTCATCGTGAGCGATATCGCCGCCGAGGTGGACCGTCTGCGGGCCGCGGGGGTTCCGTTCCGGAACGACATTGTTAAGGGGCCGGGCGGCCAGCAGATCCTGCTGGAGGATCCGGCCGGCAACGTCGTCGAGCTGTTCCAGCCCGCCGGCCAGTAGACGCCGAAAATGCAGGAGCCCCGCCCGCCGGATTCGGGTGAATCCAGCGAACGGGGCCTGTGCGGCGCGCGGGGCTGCGCGGCCAGGGTGACTGTCCGGTTAGTGGGCTGCCGTCGCAGGGGTCTTGTGGACCAGGTAGATGGCGCCGGTGGTGACGTCCTCCTCGAGTGCTTCGAGGGTGCGGCCGCGGGTTTCCGGGACCTGGGTGTAGATGAAGATGAGGGCCAGGATGCCCACGATGCCGAACATGAAGAACGTTCCGGTGATGCCGACCGATGCCACCAGGGTCGGGAAAAACAGGCCCAGGAAGGCGTTGGCGATCCACAGGCAGAAGATGGAGACGCCGATCGCGAAGCCGCGGATGTGCAGGGGGAAGATCTCCGAGAGCATCACCCAGACGGCGATGTTGAGGAAGGTCTGCATGGAGCCGACGAAGGCAACCACAAGGAAGAGGATCACGAAGGGCCGCGCCGGGTTGCCGACGGGCAGCGCGATGGAGGCAATGCCGATCAGGAAGTGGCAAATGGTGGTCAGCGTGAAGCCGAGGAGCAGGGTGGTGCGGCGGTTGACCCGCTGCATCATGCTCAGTGCGATGACGCCGCCGACGACGGCGATGACGCCGGGAGCGATGTTGGCAATGAGGGCGCCGCTGGAGCTGAAGCCGGCCTCAACCAGCACGGACTGGCCGTAGTACATGATCGAGTTGATGCCGGTCAGCTGCTGCGCCACGCCCAGCCCGATGCCGACGAGCAGGATGCGCAGGATCCACTTGTTCTTCAGTGCGCCCCAGCCGGAGAGGTTCATTTCCTCTTCCTCGTCGGCCAGGTGCTTGACGTCTGCCATCTCCGCTTCGGCGCGGTCGGATGAGCGGATGGTCTTGAGTACGGCCAGGGCTTCCTGGGTTCGGCCGCGGGAGATGAGCCAGCGCGGGGATTCCGGCATCCGGAGCATGCCGAGGAACAGGGCGACGGCCGGTACCGCGGCGACAGCGAGCATGATGCGCCAGACGCCGCCGAATTCGCCCCAGAGGTTGCCGATGATGGCGTTGACGACGAACGCTGCGAGCTGGCCGATGACGATCATGAGTTCGTTGCGGCCGGCAAGCGAGCCGCGGATTTCGTAGGGGGCGAGCTCGGCGAGGTACACGGGGACCACGGACGAGGCGCCGCCGACGGCAAGGCCGAGGATGACACGGCCGACGACCATGACCTCGAAGTTCGGCGCGAACACACAGGACAGGGCGCCGACCAGGAACAGGACTGCCAGCAGGATGATGGTCTTCCGGCGGCCCCAGGTGTCGGCGAGCCGGCCGCCGCCCACGGCGCCGGCCGCGGCGCCGAACAGCAGGGAGCTGGTCACGATGCCCTCGGTGATCGGGGTGAGGCCTAGATCGGCGGTCATCGGCCGGAGTGCGCCGTTGATGACACCCGTGTCGTAGCCGAACAGCAGTCCGCCGAAGGTTGCCACCATGGCGACCATTCCGAGGCGCTTGCGGTGCGGTCCGTTCGTGAGCGGCGGCAGCGAGGGCGTATGCGCGCCGTCGCGCTGGGCTTGGGTTGCAGACATAAGGACTCCTTTGTCTCAAGTTTGCGGGACGTGTGCCCGCTGTCACATACAGACTAACGCGCGAAAGTCTTAAATGTAAGGTCAAACTTACAAATGACTTAATTTTCCGCTGGTCCCCTCGTGGGAGGATGGCGGTATGACGTTTCAGCGGCAGCAGCGGCCGGCCACCCAGGCTGACGTTGCGCGCGAAGTCGGGGTTTCCCGGACGCTGGTGTCCTTTGCCTTCCGCGGTACCTCAGGGGTTAGCGACGAGACCAGGCTGGCCATCTTCGACGCCGCCAAGCGTCTGGGGTACCGGCACAATGCGGCAGCCGCCGCCCTGGCAAGCAAGCAGCGCACCGCCGTCGGGCTTTACCTCCTGGACCTCCGGAACGAGGTCTTTTCGGATGTCCTCAACGGCGTACGGCTGGCGCTCCCGCAGGCGCGCAACCGGCTCATCCTCAGCGTTTCCCGCTCGATCGGCGGCGAGGACCAAGGGGCCCTTGACTCGCTCATCGAGGCACGTGTGGGGATCATCATCGCCGCGACTTTGCTGGACCCCGACGAGCGGGTGCGGGAACTGGCGCAGATGGTCCCGGTGGTGAGTGTCACGCGCCGGGTGGAGGGCGTGGACAGCGTGTACCCGGACGACCATGCCGGCGCCCGGGCCGCCGTCGAGCATCTTCTCGGACTTGGACATACGAGGATCGCCCACCTGGCCGGGCCGCAGTTTGACGGACACACGGTGCGCCGGGAAGCCTACGAGCAGATCATGCGGTCCGCCGGCCTGACCCCTCAGACCGTAGCGGCCAGCGATTTCACGCATGAGGCCGGGGAGCGTGCGGCGGCGGAGCTGCTGGCCGGACCGGACCGGCCGACGGCGGTCTTCACCCATAACGACCAGTTCGCGCTGGGTGTCCGCGAAGCCGCGTACGCGATGGGCCTGACCATTCCCGGGGACCTGTCGCTCGTGGGCTATGACGATTCGCCGACGGCCCGGCTCCACGGCATCGACCTGACCTCCGTGGACCTCCATGCTGTGGAGCTCGGGAAAATTGCCGGAAGCGTCGCGCTGGAGCGGCTCAATGACCCCGGCGCCCCCATCGCGGACAGGTGCATCACGCCCCAACTGGTGGTCCGGCGTTCCACGGCTCCGTCGGCCTCTTGATTGAACTGCCCGCTCTTGTTGCACTTGAGTACGCACGTCTGTGGGCTTGAACCGCTTCCTCCGGCGGTTCCACGCTCCGACCGCCAACCCCAGGAGACCGCCATGACCGCCGACCCAGCCAAGAAGCCTTCCGTCCTGTTCGTCTGCGAGCACAATGCCGGCCGCTCACAGATGGCTGCCGGGTTCCTCACCAGCCTGTCCCGGGGAGCGGTCGAGGTGCGTTCCGCCGGCATCCAGCCGTCGCACGAGGTGAGCCCGTCCGTGGTCGAGGCCATGGCCGACGTCGGCGTTGACATTACCGGCGCGGTCCCCAAAGCCCTCACCACCGGCGCACTCCGGGAGGCCGACGTCGTGATCACCATGGGGTGCGGCGACGAGTGTCCGGTGTTTCCCGGCAAGCGCTACGAGGACTGGGAGGTGGCCGACGCCCGGGGCAGGGGCATTGAGTCGGTCCGCCCGGTCCGCGACGAGATCCGGACGCGCGTCGAGGCCCTGGTCACCGAGTTGATGCCCGCCCGGCATACCGACGCCCAGTAACAGTTTCCGTGAATGAGCCTGAAGAGAAGGAGCCAGCAGTGAGCAAGAACGCCAAGCCCGAGGACGCCAGCACCGAAAAGACCAGCGCCGAAAAGACCGGTGCCGCGAAGGCCACCAGTGAGCAGTTGATCATTATCGGTTCCGGGCCTGCCGGCTACACCGCCGCGATCTACGCCGCCCGGGCCGGCCTGAAACCCCTGGTCCTTGCCGGCTCGGTCACTGCGGGCGGCGCGCTGATGAACACCACAGAGGTGGAGAACTTCCCCGGCTTCCCGGGCGGCATCCAGGGTCCGGAGCTGATGGACGGCCTGCAGCAGCAGGCGGAAAAGTTTGGCGCGCAGGTGGTGTTCGACGACGCCACCCAGGTCCAGCTCAAGGGCCACCTTAAGCGTGTGGTCACCGGCGGCGGTGAGACCTATGAGGCTCCGGCGGTCATCCTGGCCACCGGCTCGGCGTACAAGGAACTGGGGCTGTCCGAGGAGAAGAAATTCAGCGGCCACGGTGTCTCGTGGTGCGCCACCTGCGACGGGTTCTTCTTCCGCGACCAGGACATCATCGTGGTCGGCGGCGGGGATTCGGCGATGGAGGAGGCCACGTTCCTGACCCGCTTCGGCAAGTCCGTGACCGTCGTCGTCCGCAAGGGTGAGCTGCGCGCCTCCCGCATCATGGCGCAACGGGCTAAGGACAACCCGAAGATCACGTTCGCGTGGAACTCGGCCGTGACGGCGATCCACGGCAACGGCAAGGTCAGCGGCGTCACCCTGACCGACACCCGCAGCGGTGAAACCCGGAAGCAGTCCGCCACCGGGCTCTTTGTGGCGATCGGGCATGTGCCGCGCACAGAACTGGTGGCAGGGCAGGTGGAGCTCGACGCCGAGGGCTACATCAGGGTCGATTCGCCCACCACCTGCACCAACCTGAGTGGCGTGTTCGCGTGTGGTGACGCCGTGGACCACCGCTACCGCCAGGCGATCACCGCCGCCGGCACCGGGTGCGCGGCTGCCCTCGACGCCGAGCGGTACCTCGCCGCGTTGGAGGATGCGGACAGCATCGCCACGGCACTGGTCGAGGAGCCCACCCACGCCTGAGCCGCCGTCGAGTTCCGTCCGGCGAACCCAACTAGGTAGCAGCACAGGGCGTTCCCAGGCCTGGGAGGGCCCTGTGCTGCTACCTACATGGGCGAGGCGCGGGTGGAACGGGCGTATGGATGGGGGAGGCCCGAGGATGGGGGAGGCGCGGCTTGAATTTATGCGCGGCTGAAATTTTAAGGGACGGCGGCGGCTGGGGGGGCCGCCCTGGTCTCAGACAGGCGACACCGCCGCCGGCCCAGCCCCGGTGGTCGCCTTAATTATCGTCTTCACTCGACCCAAAGAGAAGTGGGAATTGGCGCTGATGTGCTAGATAAATTTCTGCACGCGGCTCCATCCGGGATCATAGGCATGGGTGACCTGGACGTCCTGGCGGGAGCGGGCAAAGCGGTCGAAGCTGCCACGTCCGTTCTGGTCCTCAGAGTCGCTGTAATAGTGCAGGACGCGAAGCCCGTTTGAGGTTTCCGAGGCCAGCACCCTGCCGCGGGGCCCGACCAGCGAATCCAGGCCCTGTTCGAGATGGAGGAGCCGGATCAGTGCCTCCCCGTTCGGCAGCCCGTCATCCCCGGTCCGCCGGTAACTGATCCGGACGGCAGTGTGCAGGTCCAGCAGCGGGTGATCAACCCACCGCAATGGCCGCAGGGCGCAGACGATCACCCTGTGCCCCGAGGAAGTTGTGGCCTCGCGCATCGTCCATCTGGGGTCTAGGTTCCGGGTTGCCACGGCCTGGAAGAACTCGGGGACGACGGCGGCGGGCTGGCTGTCGCGGGGATCGGCCCGGGTCACGTTGATGGCGCCAACCCACCGCTGGACATCGTCCTCGCCGAGCAGCCAGTCCACCAGCAGGCGGCCGGCCTGGCGGCAGTCGTGAGTGCCCATGCCCGTGAAAGCCGGATGGAAAACCGTCAGTTCAGCCAGGGCACGACGTTCGTCCCAGTCCACCGCTACCCGGGCCAGCCCCAGGTCCACCGGTTGCTCCAGACCTTCGAGGGTGCCGGCCAGCATGCCGGGCCGGGGCTCCCGTGCCGCTGCGAATTCCCAGGTTTCAGTGGGCGGGGGAGCCGCCCTCCGCCATCGTTCGGCCAGGACCCGCAGCCGGGGGTCCCCGCCGCCGGAGACGCAGAGCCGGTGCCGGGAGCGGGCGCCCGGTCCGGTCTCCCAGCGCAACTTGGGGTGAATGGCCATCACCATGGCACCGATGATTTCCGGGAGGTCGGCGTACATGCCGGTCATGACGGCCGCCGTGGCAAGGCCGGTTCCCGCCACTGACCACCACCGCCAAAAGGCGCCCACGGCTTCCGTCTCCGCCGCGCTGTTCCGCCGCACCAACTCCATCGGACCTCCTCGTCGTGCCGGTGTTCGCGCCATCAAATCCTGTTCAGGATCATGCGGGACGCCACTCAAGACGGGGGCACCGTAACCACAAGTTTCGCGCAAGAGTCAGAACGGCGGCCCAACTGGCTGGCGGTCGTTGTCGTTTTCAGCCGTCAAAACAACAACTGCGAGCTACTTGGGCGAACGGGACGGGCGGACGTCGCGGGGACCGGCCGGGTACCCGCGGTGACGGCTGGCGAAGATGATCACCAGCGCCACAGCCAGGGGAACCGCCGCCGCGAGCGGCACGAAAAGAGCGCCGACGGTGTTGAGGGCAAGCGCACCGTACGCGGCCCCGACGGCGATGCCGAGCTGGATCGTCACCACGGCCAGTCCGTTGGCGGCGTCCTTGTGCTCCCCGCCCGCGCGGAGGATCGCCGCCTGGTTGTAGATGCCGGCGGCTCCGAAGGTGATGCCCCAGAGGGTCAGGAGCGCGAGGCTGCCGGCCCACGTGCCGCCGAGTGCTGGCAGGAGGGCGAAGCTGGCCAGGAGCAGTGCCACGCCGGTCAGGACCGAGCCCCGGGGACGGGCGTCCGCCGTGAGGCCGGCAATCCAGATGCCCACCAGGCTGGCGACGCCTATGACGGACAGGGAGATGCCGGTGGCGTTATCTGGCAGGCCAGCGGCCAGCAGGAACGGGGCGATGTAGGTGAACAGGGCGAAGTGGCCCAGGAGCAGCAGCGGCCAGGCCGTGGCGACGGCGATGACCCCGGGCAGTGCCATGGCCGCGCGCAGCGACGGTGCTGAGTCCCGGTCGGCGTCGGAAGCCGGAGGCAGCAACCGGACGGCGAGCAGAGCGAGGAGCGCAGCGATCCCGGCCAGGACAAGGAAGGACGAGCGCCAGGAGAGCACGGACCCCATCATCGTGCCGAGCGGGGCGCCGACGGCCAGGGCGATGCTGTTGCCGCTGAACACTATGGCCATCGCCTTGCCCACAGAATGCGCCGGCACGATCCTCGCAACGTACGGGGCCATGCTGGACCAGAGCAGGCCGTGGGCCACGCCGCCGAGGAGCCTGGCGGCGATGGCGAGGGGCAGGTCGGGGCTGAAGGCCAGCAGCACGTTGCTCAGCGCGAAGGCCAGCACGGTCACGATCAGCAGGGTCTTGCGGGGCATCCGCCCGCCGAGCAGCCTGGACAGAGGAAGCGCCGTGATGACGATGACGGCGGCGTAGGCAGCCGTCAGTGAGCCGACGGCCGATTCTTCCACGCCCAGGTCACGGCTGATCTGCGGAAGCAGCCCCGACGGCAGGAGTTCGGTGGTGACGGCGGTGAACCCGGCCATGGCCAGGATGAGCAGACCGGCCCGCGGGATCCTGGAAGGGCGGGCCGGCTGAGCGGGGGTGATGGCGGACCGGCCTGATGGGGCCGGCATCGGGGTTCCGGATCCGGAGAGTTCTTGGGTCACGTATTTTCCTGAAGGTTTCGTAATTGGTGTCGCCTGCCCGTTGCCCCGGGGCGGTGGAACGGCCGACGGCGGGCCGGCCCCTCAGGGGACCGGCCCGCCGTCGGGCGTTTATCGCCTTAGAGGGTGGCGGTGTCAATCACGAAGCGGTAGCGCACGTCCGAAGCGAGGACGCGCTCGTAGGCTTCGTTGATCTTGTCGGCCGGGATGACCTCGATCTCGGCGCCGATGCCGTGCTCGGCGCAGAAGTTGAGCATCTCCTGGGTTTCGCGGATGCCGCCGATCATGGAACCGGCGAAGGCGCGGCGTCCGCCGATGAGCGCAAACGCGTTCACCGGGAGCGGCTCTGCCGGGGCACCGACGTTGACCAGGGTGCCGTCGAGGGACAGCAGCTGCAGGTAGGAGCTGATGTCGATCGACGCGCTGACCGTGTTGATGATCAGGTCGAAGCTGCCGGCGAGCGCTTCGAACGTGCCGGCGTCGCTCGTGGCGTAGTAGTGGTCCGCGCCGAGGCGAAGGCCGTCTTCCTGCTTCTTGAGGGACTGGGACAGGACGGTGACCTCTGCGCCCATGGCGTGGGCGAGTTTGACGGCCATGTGGCCAAGTCCGCCGAGGCCGACGACGGCGACCTTCTTGCCGGGGCCGGCGCCCCGGTGCCGCAGCGGGGAGTAGGTGGTGATGCCCGCGCACAGCAGGGGAGCGGCGACGTCCAGATCAATGCCCTCGGGGATGGTGACGACGAAGTCCTCGGTCACCACAATGTGGGTGGAGTAGCCGCCCTGGGTGATGGTGCCGTCGCGGTCGACGGCGCCGTACGTGCCGACCATTCCCTTCAGGCAGTACTGTTCCTCACCGGCCAGGCAGTTGGCGCACTCCTTGCAGGAGTTGACCATGCAGCCGACGCCCACGCGGTCGCCAACCTTGTGACGGGTCACTTCGGCGCCCACCTCGGTGACGATGCCGGCGATCTCGTGGCCGGGTGCGAGCGGGTACTGCTGCGGGCCCCAGTCGCCGCGGACGGTGTGGATGTCGGAGTGGCAGATGCCGGCGTACTTGATTTCGATGAGGACATCGCGCGGGCCGACGGCGCGGCGCTCGATGGTGGTGGGGACCAGGTCCTCAGTGGCGGAGGGCGCTGCGTAAGCGTTGACGGTAGGCATGGTTCTCCTGTTTATAGGTGGGTGTGGGAACGGGCCGTAAGTGAAAGAGATCCGTTTCTTTCATCTACTTAACCCCAGCGCCGCGGCGTGAGGCAGACCCTGCTGAAAGGGGTAACGACAGGGACCCCCAAGACTCTTCCCGTTTGTGGCGGACAGCACGGTAGCGGCTTTTGATGGGACGGGCTTTTTAGGGGGAGTGGGGTGTCGAGGGCTTGCTCGGCTCAGGCCTGGTGGCCGCGGCCAGGTTGACGGACCTGCCCTTGGTGGAGGTCGACGGCGGTCGTGCCGTCCGGCGCGGTGCGTTCGTCCGGCACCGCGTTTTCGGGAGGTCTTTCGGAGGTTTCCGCGGCAGTTGCCGCCCAGCTGGCCAGCAACCGCAGGCCGTCCGCGGACGGCGAACCCGGCTCGGCAGTGTAGGTGAACATGGTGAGGCCGGGCGTGGCCGTCAGCTCCAGCCCGTTGAAGTGCAGGTCGAGCCGGCCGACGGCCGGGTGCTGGAACGTCTTGGCACCGGTGCGGTGGAGCCGGACATTCCGTTGCGCCCACCGCCTGCGGAATTCCTCGCTGCGGGTCGACAATTCCCCGATGAGGTCCGAGAGGCCTTTGTCGAACGGGTCGCGGCCGGCTTCCGCGTGCAGCAGTGCCACACTTGTGTCGGCCGCCAGGTTCCAGTCCGCGTACAGGCTTTCGGAACGACGGTTGAGGAACGCGAACCGGGCGAAATTCACGGGCCGTGCCGGGTCTTCGTAGGCAGGTGAGTACAGGGCGCGAGCAAGGTCGTTGGCCGCAACGATGTCCAGGCGGCCGTTCTGGACGAAAGCCGGTATGCCGGCCATGCCGTCGAGGATGAGCTGGACGCTGGGGTGGATCGCCTGCGCCGGCTGCCTCCGCCGCCGGGCGGCGGGCCCGGCGGCCCGGGCAAGGTTGAACAGGTGCTCGTTCTCCGCCTCGTTCAGCTGCAGGGCGCGGGCGATGGCATCCAGGACGGAGTCTGACACGCCGGCCAGGCTTCCACGCTCGACGCGTGTGTAGTACTCAACGCTCATGCCGGCCAGCAGCGCCACTTCTCCACGGCGCAGGCCGGGCACGCGCCGCACGCCGCCGAAGTCCGGCAACCCCGCCTGTTCGGGAGTGAGCTTCGCTCGCCGGGAGGCAAGGAACTCCCGTATCTCATTCCGGTTGTTCATATCCTCCACGTTACGGACGCTGTGAACGACGTGGGAGTCCCTGTCAGGGCCTGCCTGCCGCGGGGCAGCCTCAATTACTGTGAATCAGGGGGATTGCCCCTGTGACAGCCGAACAGCGGCGGGAACGGAGCATGCAGAGTGGCGAGAATATTCATCACAGGTTCTGCGGGCGGACTCGGGCTGAATGCTGCGAGGGCGCTGATGCAGCAGGGCCATGAAGTCGTGCTGCACGCGAGGGATGAGTCACGGTTCGCGGACGGCGGCGAGGTCCGGGACCAGGCCCTGGGGACCGTCGTCGGGGATCTGGCTGGCATCGCCGGGACGGTGCGCGTGGCGGAGCAGGCAGACCAGTACGGCTCGTTCGATGCCGTCATCCATAACGCCGGGGTGTACAGCGGCAGCCAGATCTTTGCGGTGAACACCGTTGTGCCCTACATCCTGACCGCGCTCATGACCCGGCCGCGCCGGGTTGTGTACATCAGCAGCGGCATGCACCGGTCCGGCACGCCTGACCTCCAGGGAATCGACTGGACGAACGCGGTCGGGCGGCCGGCCGCCTACTCGGACAGCAAGCTGTACGTCACCACGCTCTCGGCCGCGGTGGCAACCCGCTGGCCGGACGTCGAAAGCAACGCGGTGGATCCAGGCTGGGTCCCCACCCGCATGGGCGGAAGCAGTGCGCCCGATGACCTGGAGCTGGGGCACGTCACGCAGGTGTGGCTGGCCACCCGGGAGGCCGCGGACAGCCGCGTGTCCGGAGGCTATTGGTTCCACCAGCAGCGCAGGCAGCCCCACCCGGCCGTGAACGACGCCGCGTTCCAGACTGAGCTGCTCCAAGCGCTCGAACGGCACACCGGTTTCGCCCTCGGACCCAACTAGGTCGCAGCTCAGGGCCTTCCCAGCGCTGGGAACGCCCTGAGCTGGTACCCAGTTGGGTCAGCGGCGGGTGAGGAGGCCCCGCACCAGCGTCAGGCCCTGCCCCAGGTTGATCGAAGGCAGGTAAGCCCGGGTGATGGCGTTGGCGATCGCGGGCAGGGCAGCCACGTCGGGGTAAAGCAGGTACATGGGTTCGTAGTCCGGTTTGAATTTCGCCTTGAATGCCAGCAGGGAACGGAAGCCGTAGACGGGTTCCAAGGCTGCGCCGAGCCAGTCGAGCAGCCGGTCCAGGCCGCCGTTCGCGTCGTGGCCGGCAGGCGCGCCAGAACCGGCAGGCGCGCCAGAACCGGCGGAGGAACCAGAGACGGAACCGGCCGGTACCCCGCCCGCAGGCGAAGAAGACGGCACCCGGGCCAGCGGTGCCCCGGAGAGGCTCATGAACTCGCACCCCTCGTCCTGCAGGCTCAGCGCGGCGGAGGCGATGAGGAAGTCGATGCTCGCGCGGAAGCCGTCGCCGCGCCGCCGCATGAAGTCGAGCGTCCAGCCCACCACGTATCCGTTCCGGTACACCGGCAGCCACGACGCCACCGCGTGGACGGTGTGGTCGGCATCGATGGCCAGCAGGCAGCGGACCTCGGGGTCGTCCAGCTCATCCAGGCTGCCGAGCGTGAAGCCCATCTCCGGGACTTTCTTGTCCGCCACCCATTCCTCGGAAATCGCTTCGATCTGGGCCTGGACGGCGATCGGCGCCTGGGCAAACGTGGTCCATTCGGCGCGGATCCCGGCCTTGGCCGCGCGGTTCAGTGCGGTGCGGATGTCCTGGAATTTCTTGCCGCGGAAGGACACCTCGTCCAGCCGCAGCACGGTTTCCTGCGCCACCTGGACCGAGCCCCATCCCAGTGATCCGGCCAGGCCGCGGAGTTCCTCGGACACGAAGTAGAAGCACGGCGTCCATCCGCTGAACCGGCAGTGCCGGGCGAACTCCGTGAACGCGGCTTCCCGCTCGGCCCGCGGACCCACGGGTGGCCCGAGCGCCACGGCCACCCCGCTGAGCACCCGGTACGCGATGAAGCTCGTTCCTGAGAACCAGTAGCTGTTCCCGCTCCACGTGGTCATCCAGGAGAGCGAACCGCCGCCGTGCGACTTCAGGATGCGCCGGGCCCGCTCCTCGTCCGCGCTGTGCCGGCCATGGGCCGGACGCAGGAACGTCCGGAGCAGCAGGAACCCGGTCCACGCCCAGAACACGACGCCGATACTTTCGTAAAGGACGACGGCGGCGGTGCTTTCGGGGAAGAACGCCGGTGAGCGGTCCACCAGGAATCCGAGAGGCAGGAACCTGTCCGGGACGTCGGCCAGAAGCTGAAGCAGGCCAGGCGCAGGAGTGAATCCGTCGGCCAGGGCCAGTCCCAGGCCCACATACAGCAGGCCCAGCAAAACCAGGGCAACCACCACCCGGCGCGCCAGCCGCAGGTACGTTCCGCGGGGCGCACGCACGGGGAA
Organism: Arthrobacter globiformis NBRC 12137; assembly: GCF_000238915.1. Classification (GTDB taxonomy): domain Bacteria; phylum Actinomycetota; class Actinomycetes; order Actinomycetales; family Micrococcaceae; genus Arthrobacter; species Arthrobacter globiformis. Next base: position 18,002 of record NZ_BAEG01000064.1, read on the forward strand.
CAGGTTCCGGCCTGCCAGCAGGAGCCCCGCCAGGAAGACAGGCAGGAGCATCGGCAGCACCAGGCTGAGCGGGTGCGAATAACCCGACAGCTCGATCCCGCCCACGCCCTCGCGGGCGGGCACACCCGGACCGGGCGGCGGCAGCAGGACGCCGGCAATGGTGACGGCGGCCAGCAGGGACAGCGAGGCCTGGATCAGGAGGGCACCCGCCCAGGCGAACCGCCGCCCGCGCCGCAGGCCGTCCGCGAACAGGAGCAGCAGGAACGACGGCAGGATGGCCATGAAGATTCCACCCGCCCCGGCGCGCAGCTGCAGCTGCGCTGCCGCACAGCCCCTGAAGTCAGCCGGGCGGGAACAGGACACCTGCAGCGCCGCAGGGTCCACCGGCTGGATATTGGTGAACAGGAACTTCAGTACAGAAAGAGGTCCGACGGCGTGCGGCGCCAGTCCCGCGATCACGGGACCGATCGCCGCGACCGTCAGGAGCAGCGCCACCAGAATCCGGGCCTCGTGCCGGGAGACGGCGGGCCTGCCGAAGCGCGGGCGCCGGCCCAGCAGCACCGGACCCAGCAGCCCTCCTGCCGCGGCCGCCCCGAGCCGGACGAGGTCCTCGAAGCCTCCGGCATACATCGCAAACAGCAGCAGCACGGCGAGCAGGACAACGCGGATCCGGCGCCGCCACAGGGTGGACAGGGCAGCGGTCGCCGCCATCGCGGCCGCGCAGGCCAGGGCGCTCGGCCCCAGGAAGAAGTGCCCGCTCAGGTCCCGGATCCAGCTCCCCATCAGGCCCCGGGCCGCGGCGAGGAACCCGAGCGTCGCCACGATCCCCAGCACGTGCCCGGCCAGCGCCGCCGCAGCGAACTTCAGGGGTCCGACCCGGCGTTCCAGCGGGAGCCCGGCCAGAAGCACCACGAGCGTGCCCACCACGTATCCCGCCAGGTCCCGCTCCCAGAACGCGGAAAGCAGCAGGGCGTACCAGTGGTCCGGAACCGAGCGTGAGGTGGCCGCGACGTGGAGCAGCAGAAAAGACGTCGGGCCGGAGCGGAGGCTGCCAGACAGTGCGCCCGCGGCCCAGAAGAGAACGACGAAGATGAGGGTGGCAGGGGAGCCGCGCAGCACCCGGGCCCAGCCCGCGGGTGTCCGGTAGCCGGAGGGTACCCGTCGTCCCTGGTCCGGCTGCCGCATGGGTGAAGGGCTCCTTTCAAAGGGCTCTTCGATTGTTCCACACCCGCTCTGGAACACGTCCTCTCTGGAACACGTCCGCTGCCTCCGTCGTGATCCACGGGCAGGGGTGGGTAGCCGAGGGCGGTATTACAGCATCACCAGGGGTTCCGCCGTCGGTACAGCTTGGTCGTGAACCGGGGCCGGCAGTTTGCTCGGGGCGCCGAGGGCTCGGTAGTCCCAGCCGGCGGCGCGGTAGGCCTCGGCGTCGAGTGCGTGCCGGCCGTCGACGATGTTCCGCCGCTGCACCAGGGTACCGAGCGCGGCGGGGTCCGCCCGGCGGAAAACGTCCCATTCGGTGAGGAGGGCCACGATCTCGGCGCCGGTGACGGCGGCTTCGAGGGTGTCGGCGTAGGCGAGGTCCGGGTAGGCGCGCCGGGCGTTGTTCATGGCTTTGGGGTCGAATACCGTGACCTTGGCTCCGGCCTGGTGGAGCATGCGGGCCACGTCGAGGGCGGGGGCGTCGCGGATGTCGTCGGAGTCGGGTTTGAAGGCTGCGCCGAGGACGGTGACGTGCACGCCGGCGGGGTCCCCGCAGGCCATTTCGGTGATGAGGTCCACGGTGCGCTGGCGGCGGCGCTGGTTGATGGCGTCGACCTCCTGCAGGAAGCCCACGGCCTGCCCGACGCCGAGTTCTTTGGCGCGGTGGGTGAAGGCGCGGATGTCCTTGGGCAGGCAGCCGCCGCCGAAGCCGAGGCCGGGTGTGAGGAACCGGCCGCCGATGCGGTTGTCGTAGGAGAGGGCCGTGGCGAGCTGGTTGACGTCGGCGCCGGTGGCTTCGCAGATTTCGGCCATCGCGTTGATGTAGGAGATTTTGGTGGCCAGGAAGGAGTTGGCGGCGGCCTTGACCAGTTCGGCGGTGGCGGGGTCTGTCTCCACCACTGGGGTGCCGTCGGCGATGACGGGCGCGTAGCAGGCGTCGAGGAGTGCGCGGGCCTGCCTGGAGGCCACGCCGAACACGAGCCGGTCCGGGTGCAGGGTGTCCTCGACGGCGTGCCCTTCCCGGAGGAACTCCGGGTTCCAGGCGAGTTCGGCTTGATCACCCGCGGGCGAGCTCGACCGGAGGAATGCTGCGAGCCGCTCGGCGGTGCCCACCGGAACCGTGGACTTGCCGGCGACGAGGCAGGCCCTGTCCAGGTGCGGTGCCAGCCGGGCGAGGGCGGCGTCCAGGAAGCGGAGGTCGGCGGCCGGCGAGTCGGGCTTCTGCGGGGTTCCGACGCACAGGAAATGAATGTCTGCGCCCGCCGCGGCGGAGAAGTCGGTGCTGAAGCTTAGCCTGCCGCACGCCAGCATCCGGCGGAGCAGTTCCTGCAGTCCCGGTTCGTAGAACGGCAGTGTTCCGCTGGCCAGTGAACGGATCTTGTTCTCGTCGACGTCGATCCCCACCACGCTGTGGCCCAGCAGTGCCATGCAGACGGCGTGCGTGGCGCCAAGGTACCCGGTCCCGATGACGGACAGGGAAAGCCCCGGGGCCGGTGGTCCCGCCGGATCGGAGGAGTCGGAGGTATCGGACGGGGCGTTCGTGGCCGCGGTTAGCGGGTTGTTCATGTCAGGCTCCTATCGGCGTTCGTTCGGGCAGGGCCGGGCTCTGGGCGGGAAGGTAACCGGAGACGAGGTAGGTGGCGGCGTCGGCGCCCCATGGCGGCCGGAAAGAGTAGAGGCACGCCAGCCGGAGCCGCGTGGACGCGGCGTAGGCGGAGAAGCGGTGCGGGCTTACGTGCAGGCATTTGGCCGCGGACATGACCGCCGCGTGGGCGATGGCGTACCGGCGGGTGGTGAGCAGGTTTTGCCGCCACCTTAGTTCCAGGTGAACGTCGAGGTTGGCCAGGTCCAAGGCGGTCTCAGCTTGGCAGGACTCGTCAAAGTCCAGCAGCCCGGGAGCCGCGGACGTCGCTGCGGTTTTGCTGGCGGAACCTCGGCCTCCGGCCAGCTGGCCCCCGAGTATCTGCTTGTCGTGCAGGTCGCCGTGGGCCCAGCCCACACGGTCCGGGGGTGTGCCGAGCAGGGTCTCGGTGACCACTTGGACACGGGAGAGGAGCACGGCGCGGGCGGGAGCGGCGTCGGCGATGCCCTCGCTGTGCCGGAGCCAGTGATCCACCCAGCGCTGCAGGCTCGCGGCCTCCTTCGCGGCATCGCGGAGCGGTAGCTGCTGCAGGCTGTCCTGAAACGCTGAACTGCCGGCGGCGGTCACGGTTCCGGCCCAGGCGCGGGACCACCGCGCCCACATGGCGGCGTAGGCTGCGTCGGTGCTTCCGGCCTGGCTGTGGCCGAGGTCGTGGAAGGACCGGCCCGCCAGGCGGCTGAAGACCAGAACGTCGGGTCCGGCGCTGACCAGCCGCGGCGTGTTGAAGCCGCCCTCGGTCAGTGCGGCGGCGGAGATGCTGTGGCTGGCAGCTGCGGCGAGGGCACGGCCGGGCCGAAAGACCTTGATGAAGGCTTCGGGGGCGCGGAGGACGGCCCGTTTGTGGGCGCGGTGCACCACGACCTCACCCCTGGCTGACTCGGCCGCGAGGGCGGGGAGACGGGGGTCGTCCACGGTGATGGCCTCGAACACGCCGCCACTGAAGTGTCCCGCCATGACGCCCGAACGGTCCGGGCACCGGACCTCCAGGACGTACGAGCCCGGCGTTGTTCCGGGCCAGGCCCGCTGGACTGTCCAGGCGGTGCCGGCGGCGTCGGTTACCCGGCGGGGGACGGGCGGATGCCAGGTCATTGGATCAGCTCCTTTGCCCGGGCCAGGTGCCAGGACATGTCTGCGGCCCACTCCGGGGACCGGTCACGGAAGGGGTCAACGCTGCTGTTGAAGAGCCGGTAGGCTGCCCAGGCGTCCACGGCGGCCTGGGAAAACCGTCCCCCGGCGTCGAGATAGCCTTCGGCGAGCAGCGCCGTCTTGGGTCCCCCGGCCGAATCACCACTGACGGGAACCCCGGCAGGAGCGCCGGCGGGAGCGCCGCCGTCGGGAAGAGCCTCCCTGGAAGGCGAGCCGCCCGCAGCAGGAAGTACTGCCTCTTCTGCGGCGGCGAACGATCCAAGATCGGCCTCGGCCAATCCGCTGGCCGCCCGGTCGAAGTCGATCAGGCGCACCTCTGAATCTCCCACCAGCACCTGGTCGGCGGAAAAGTCCCCGTGGACCAGGACCGGTGCTGTCCGGGGCCGGGCAAGCAGCAGGGCAGTGAGCCTGGTTTCGAGGTCCCGGGCCAGCGGTTCCAGCTCCGGCAGCAGCGCGGAAACCATGGTGCGCGTGGCCTTCAGCTGCGCCGCGAGGTCTTCGGGCCGGTTGCCCGCGGTAGGAAGGCGCCCAGCCTCGACCACATCGGGGACGCAGTGGAGTGCGGCGAGGGCCTGGCCGGCCGTGTAGGCGGCGGTGCGTGTGCCGGTGCTGTTGTCGCCCGCCGCGAGGTCGCCGGTGCCCCATGCGGTGCTGGCGGTGACGCCGTGGGCGAGGCATTCGGCGTCGGCGAGCTGCGGCAGGAGAGGGACACCGTGGTGGCGGAGCCGGTTCAGGAACTGGGTTTGCTGTCCGGGGCCGGCGGGCTTGGCTGCCGCTTTAATCACGACGGCGGTGCTCGCCTTGTGGCTGAGGAGGACCAGCCGCCGCTCGGGCTTGTAGCGCAGCACGGTGCTGCCGGCCAGCAGGGCCGCGCCCGGCCGGTGGTGGAGGCCCAGCCGCTCGATGCCTTTCTTCCTCAGCCAGGTGAGGTTCCTGTGCAGGGCCCAGTCGTCCTCGACGCCGCCCACTGCCACCAGGGTCTCTGGATTGCTGGGGTCCGGCCGGAGGATGCTCATGTCCCCGCCGTGGCTGCGGACGGTGTGTTCGCGTTCGAGGAGTTTGCCGCTGCTGGCCGGGGTGCGGGTCATGGCCCAGCCGTAGTCGAAGCTGCCGTTGCGCCGGCGGCGGAACGACACCAGCAGGGACGTGCCCGGCTTGTAGCGGACGCGGGTGACGCGGACGGTTTCGCCGAGCAGTTCGGAGAGGCGGCCGTTGTCCAGCAGCCAGGGGAGGCCGGGAAGCGCGGCGTCGCGGCGGGCGAGGGCATGCTCGGCCTGCGAGGAGCCGGGCACCAGGGTGATCATGGCACCTCCACCCTGACCGCGCCCGAAGCGCCAAGAGCGGCAGGTCCACGTCCCTGCTCCGCCATCCACCGGGCGAACCGCGAGCCCGGGTCCCGGAGCAGTTGGTCGGGGCGCCCGGCTTCGATGATGCGGCCGTGTTCCAGCCAGATGATGCGGTCGCAGGAGCGCGCCGAGTGGGCGTCATGGGTGATGGTGATGGAGGTGCGCTCGCGGGTCAGGGCGGCGAGGGCCTGCAGGACGGAGTTCCGGGAGACGGGGTCCAGCCCGGCGGTGGCCTCGTCCAGGATGACGATGGGCGCCTGCCGGAGGATGGCGCGGGCAATGGCAATCCGTTGCCGCTGGCCGCCCGAGAGGTCCTTCGCTGCTTCGCCCAGCACGGTGTCGTAGCCGTTGGGCAGGGCACGGACGAAACCGTCGGCCTGCGCGAGGACGGCTGCTTCCTCGATGTCCTGGTCCGTGGCGTCCAGCCGGCCGAAGCGGATGTTGTCCCGAACGGAGGTGCCGAAGAGCACCGAGTCCTGCAGCAGGATGGACACGTGCGAGCGGACGGAGGCGATCCTGAGGTCGCGCAGGTCCTCGCCGCCCACGCGGACGGAACCGGTGCTGGGGTCGATCATGCGCAGGATCAGGCTGGCGAGCGTGGACTTGCCGGCGCCGGACGGGCCGAGGATGGCGATGTGCTCGCCGGCGGGGATGGTGAGGCTGATCCCGTGCAGCACGGTCCCTTCCCCGTGGCCGGCGGAGACGTTGTCCAGCACGATGTCCGGGCGGGCGCTGTGCAGGCGCCGGGCGTGGGGAGCCTCGGGCAGGTCGGTCTGGGCCTCGAGCAGGTCCGCGACCCGCTCGCCGGAGGCGGTGGCGCGGGCGATCCGGCCGGTCTGCTTGGCCAGGTCCTTCAGGGGCTTCATCCCGGTCTTGAGGTACATCAGGAACACCACGAGGTCGCCGGGGGTGATCGCGTGCTCCAGGACGCGCCAGCCGCCGCCGGCCAGGACAACCGCCGTCGCGACGCCGATCAGCACATCGGTGCGCCGCTCGAGCCCGGCCGCCAGCCGGAGCGCCGCGACGCCGGTGCCGAGGGTGGCCTGGTTGCTCTTCCGGAAACCGGTGCTGATGGTGTCCTCCAGGCCGTAGGCCTGGACTTCGCGGATGGCACCGAGCGTCTGGGCCGCGGTGGTGGCCAGGTTTCCTTCGCCCTTCCGGGAGTTGCCTGCGGCGGCGGTGATCCGGCCGGAGCTCGAGCGGGAGAGGAGCGCGAACACTCCGCCGGCCAGGAAAACCACCAGGGCGAGCAGCGGGTCGAGCCACAGCAGGACGCCGGTCATCAGGACCAGGGTGACCATGTTGCCCAGCAGCGGCAGGCCGGCGGTGACCGCCACCTCCTGCAGCCGGGACACGTCACCCACCAGCCGCTGGACCGTGTCCCCGGTGGACGCCCGGGTGTGGTGCCGCATGGAGAGGCTCTGGACGTGGCGGAAGGCGCGGGCCCGCAGGTCCGACGCCACCCGGGACCCCACCAGCGCGAAACAGATCGCGGACCAGTAGTTGGACACCGCCCGGCCCAGCGCTATCGCCACCACGAAGGCGCCGCACAGCAGCAGCGTCTGGAGGCTGGCGTCCATTGAAGGTCCCGGCTTGTGCAGCGTCGCGCCCAGGGCGCGGGAGACGGCGTCCACCACCATCTTCACGGGCCATGGCTCGATGAGGCGGAAGACGACGTCGAAGGCCAGGGCGGAGAATCCGCCCGCCATCAGCCACCGGTGGCCCTGCAGGTGCGGGCGCACGCAGCGCAGTGTGCGGCGCAGCCCGGACTCCGGCCTGGGCTGCGGGGCGCTTTCCGGTACCGCTCTTATGCCCATGTCAGGCCACGCTCCATTCGGACGTCAGTGCTAGGCGGATGGTTGCCAGGACGCCGTCCCAGCTGTAGAGCCCGACGGCGGCTGCCCTGGCTTGGGTGCCCAGGCGCCCCCGCAGCGCGGCGTCCGCACCGAGACGCCCCAGGGCAGCGGCAATCGCACCGGGGTCGGCCGGCTTCACCAGCAGACCGGTGCGCTCGTGCTGCAGGATGGACGGAATCTGCCCCACGCCGGACGCGACCACCGGCAGGCCCGCCGCCAGGTATTCGTAGACCTTCAGCGGGGAAAAGTAGTCGTCCCGGCCGGGTTCCGCTGCCGGGTAGGGTGCGGCTGCGGCGTCGCATCCGTGCAACAGGCCGGGCACGGAGTCCGGGGCCACGGCGCCGGTGAATTCGGCGTCCACGCCCAGCTGCGCGGCGGTCCGCTCGAGCTCCTGCCGGCATGGCCCGTCACCGATGATCTTCGCCCGCCACGTGGGCGCGGCCTTGCGGATGTTGGCCCGGGCCACGGCGTCAAGCAGGTAGCCCACACCGTGCCAGGGCTTCAGCGTGCCGACGAAAGCCACGGTCAGGCAGCCGGAATGATCCCTGACAGGGAGGCGCGGCGTGATGCGTTCGGTGTTGACGCCGTTGGGGGCCAGTAGGGTCCTGGCCCCGGGAACGCGGCCCTCCACCCACCGCACCACGGGCTCCGAGACGCAGGCCACCACGCTGGCCGCGGCGGCGTTGGCGTGCAGCATTCTCTCCGCCAGTCCGGCGTCGTGGAGCTCGCGGTACTGCTGCTGTTCCTCGATCAGCGGGGCGTTGACCTCCAGCACGGCCGGCACCCGGAGGGCTCCCGCGGCCATGGCCAAGGCCGGGCTGAACAGCGAATAGCGCTCGTAGAGCACGTCGCAGCCGTCCCGGATGACGGCCTGGGCCAGGGCAGCGGCCGCCTCCCGGATGGCGTACTCCCGTCCCGCCCCGGCGGCAGAATGAGGCCGGATTTCGACGACCGGCAGCCCGGACAGGTCGGCGGGCCGGTCGGTCCCGGCGCGGGTGCAGTAGACGGTGACCTCGGCCCCGGCACGGCGCCAGGCCCGGACGATCTCCTGGACGTGGACCGAGGAACCCTTGGTGCCGAAGACGGGGACGCCGGGGTCCGCGCAGATGTAGGCGACGCGCATCAGGCCACCGCCTCCGGCGCCGGCGAAAGCGGCCGTTGCGCAACTGTCTGGAGCGAGAGGCGACGCAGGGCAGCGGCCTGCCGTCCGGCGTCGTACTCGCGTTCGATGAGGGTCCGGGCGTTGCGGGCCAGCAGCGTCCTGTCCGTTGCGGGTGAGGTGATCCGCAGAATCGCCTGGACCAGCAGCGCGGGGTCGCCGGGTTCGACGAGGAGGCCGGTGCTGCCGTCGCGGATGACCTCCGGGATGCCCGTAACAGCCGTGGAAACGCACGGTGTGCCGGTGGCCATGGCCTCGAGCAGGACGGTGGGGATGCCGTCGGCGTTGCCGTCCGAACCCACGATGCACGGTGCGACGAAGACGTCCGCCCAGTCCAGCAGTTCGTGGATCTGGTCCTGGGTCTGCGGGCCGAGCATCCGGACATGGCGGCTGAGCCCGAGTTGCTCGAGAGCGGACTGCAACTCGTTGGCCATCATCCCGGTGCCGGCGATGCGGACGTCCGCCCGGACACCCGAGCCGATAAGCGAAGCCAGCGCCGGGAGCAGGTGCTGGAAGCCCTTTTTCTCCACGAGCCGTCCGACGGCGGCCACCCGCACCGTGGTGCCGACCGGTCTGGGGTCGCGGTAAGGGAACCGGGCCAGTTCCAGGCCGTTGCGCACCAGGCGGAGCCTCTCTGCCTGCTGCGGAAAGTGGTGGCGCAGGTACTGCAGGTTGTAGTCGCTGATGGTGACCACGTGATGGGCGTCGGCCAGCTTTGTCCGCAGGTCTTCCCGGTTGACGGTGTCGCGGAAGATGTCCGCTGCGTGCGCTGTGAACGAATACGGGATGCCGGTGATCAGGGAGGCGAGCCGGGCGACGGCGGTTGCTGCGGAGGCAAAGTGCGCATGCAGGTGCCGGACGTTCCGGCGCTGCAGTTCGGCAGCCAGGTTGATGGCCTGGACGGCATCGTCCGGGTCGGCGGCGGCGAGCTCCCCCAGGGCCTGTGACACGCCGTCAGTCAGGCCGGCCGACGCAGCCGCCCGGAGGCTTTCCCACACCCCGCTGGTGGACTGCGGCCGGCCAACATAGGTGACGGGGGCTTTGACGCGCGCCAGTTCGGGGTGGAACCTGGCGTCGGTGGTGGGGCGGAGCGCGAAGATTTCGATCCGTTCGCCGGCGGCCTCCCGGGCGAGGATTTCCGAGACAATGAACGTCTCGGAGAAGCGGGGGTACATCTTCAGGACGTAGGCGGTCACCGGCTCAGACGGCTGCATGTGCCGCACCTCCCCGCAGGCTCTGGGCCACGCTGCTGATCTGGGCGGTGATGACCGGTTCGCTGATGATCTGCTGGCTGAGGGGCCGGAGCAGATCCTGTGCCCGCGGCTCACGCGCCTGGAGCAGGTCCGCGGCCAGCCCCGGAACCCTGGACAGCCCGTTGAGCTGTGCTCCCCGGCGGTCCACCCTGGTGCCTGCCCGGTCTGCGATCCAGCCGGCCAGAATGCCGGGAGTGAGTGTGGCCAGTTCCTGCTGTTCGAGGTACCCGGCGGCGGCCAGGGACGCGGCCCGGATCCGCTGCTCGCTGCGGGAATGGTCCCGCGGAACGATCAGCGCCGGAACCGCCGTGCTGAGGATTTCGCAGACGGAGTTGTAGCCGCCCATGGAAACCAGCGCATCGGCGTTGCCGATGTGCGCCAGCATGTCCTCCAAGGCCTTCACAATTACGACGCCGGGACCCGCCTGCCGCCGCAAATCGCGCCTTTGCGCTTTGGGCATCTGGGGTCCGGCCACAATAAGGTGCCCGAGACCGGCAGGAAGCGGGGTGGCGGCGGCCAGCCTGGCCAGCGCGTAGCCGTCGGCGCCGCCGCCGACCGTGGTCATGACGTACCTGCCGGGCATCTTCAGCTTTCCGGAACCCTTCGGCCGGCCCGCGGCCAGGTATCCGGTGTAGCTGACCATCCGCCGCAGCGAGAAGGGGATTTCGCCTGCGGCCACGGGATCGTGCACAGAGCGGTCGCCGTAGATCCAGACGGCGTCAAAGAGCTCCTGGACCCGGCGGGGACCGCCGATGCCGTCCCATTCGGCGATTGCCGCTTCGGGGGAGTCAAGCACTTCCCGCAGCCCCAGCACCACGCGGGCTGAACCGCGTGCCCGGAGCCGGCGCAGGGCCCCCTCGAGTTCCAGCTGGATGCCGGTGGCGTGCCGGTCCACGATCACCAGGTCGGGGCTGAAGCCCTGCAGCAGCGAATCCAGCAGCTTTCCGCGCAGCGACACGAGGTCCTGCAGGGGGACGGACAGGTCCCGGGGCTCGTAGCCCGCCGCGCTTTTCATGACACCGGGCAGTATCACCCAGTCCCACCCTTTGGGGATCTGGAACCCTGGCGCGAGGGCGGTCCCGGCCACCAGGACACCGGTGACCTGCCTGCCGGTCAGGCCGGGCAGCTGGCGGCTCAGGGCGCCGGCCAGGGCGAGGTTCCGCCGCACATGGCCTAAGCCGAGCGAGTCATGCGAATACAGGACAATTCTTAAGTGCTTCATTTATGGGCCCCACAGCCTGCCGATAATGCCGTCCGAAAATTGTCACCGGGCGGCCAGATTAAGACCTGGCGCCCTGAAAAACCAGCAGCGAAAACTAGGAACCCTCCGCCTGCGCGGCGCCCTGTCTGACGCTTCGGAATGAAGTATTGAAGTGCGCCATTTAGAAAAACCTGTGCCCTGGTTGCCGCTGACGGGTGGGGCCGCGGCCCCCCACCCCCTCGCGGGTCCCCCAGCAAAACACGAGGTCAGGGCCGGTTTGGGGGGCTCTGGGCCGTGCCGGGCCGATGCGGAGACCGCCCGGCGACACGCATATTTCTCAGCGCGCACGGAGTTTGCGTCGCGCGAGGAATTTTGCGCGTCGCCCGTGAAGCACTAGGGCGGGGTTTTCGTCGGGACTATGCCCCTGATGGGCGCCGTGGGGTCTGTTCGTGGCTGCATGGCTCAACGCTAGGGATAACCCGTCGAGGATAGGTGCAGGGGTAATCCAAGAATTGTCAAAGGTTGTGCGCAATTCCCGGAGGGGGGCAGCGGTGCGCGGGTTAGGGGGTGGGAGCCCTTTAGGGTTCCAAGGTCTTCCGGGAATCCACGACCGGGAACCGGGAGGCTGGGGCACGAAATGGTGTGATCCTCTTGCAGACCGGGGACTACTGATGAATAACTGGCGCGGGCCGGACGGCTCGGCGCAGGCGAAGGGAAATTCCATGGCGCATCTTGTGCTGTCTCCATCGGTCAGCCACCAGGACCGGCATAACGGGTCGCCTGGCGGGCAGCCGCACGTGGCAGGGGCCAGTTCTGCCCGGCCCGAGGTCGGGAACCTTCTGCTGTTTCAGCTGCGGCTGCTGGTCGGGGAAATTCTCGCTGACCCTGGTCTTGATCCGGGCGTGCACGCGTCCCTGTTCAGGCACCTGTCCGTTCACCCGGGGCGTCCGGAGGTGGCTTTGCTTGCTCACCTGCGGGAGGTCCTGGACCCGCGTGAGCTGCCACGATGCTGATCAGCCGGACCCGGGTTGTGCACCCCGTGGGGCGGTTCCGGGTCCGGGCGCTGGCAGTCCTGCACGCAGTCCGTGCGGGAGTTGGCCAGTTCGACTGCGTCCTCGCCGGGGCCTTCAGCGGCGAATGTCTGTACAAAAACCCGGAGTGAGGAAGGGGTCTCAGCCGCTGCTGTTCATTCCGGTGCTCACTTTGGCTGGCGGCGGGGCGCGACTTAGAACAAGCGGTGGAGAAATTAGCGAACATTTTGTTTGCCTAATTCCGATGGTGGGCTGTAATCTCCCGATTTAGGTTTACCTAACTAAGCACCATCACTCTCCCCTCGCATGGCGCCGTGTATCGCAGCACGGCCGCACCCGCCGGCGGCTCCGCCGGCGACCCTGAAAGGCAGCAGCATGTCCCCAGTAGTACCGGCCCCGGCGCCGTCCGGCGCGCGGCAGTCGATTCACGAGCCGCCCATTCACGAACCTCCCGTTGACGGACCGCAGTCCAGCCATGCCCCGGCTGGCCGGAAAAGCCAGCGGCTCCGGTTGGTTCTGCTCGGATCTTTGTGCACGGCCGGGTGGACGGCTTCGCTGCTCGTGGGTCACTTCGTTGACTGCGGTCCGGAACTGCACCGGATTGGGCTCGCCGTGCACATCCTTGCCCTCGTGCTTTCCTTCGGCACCATCCTGGTTGTCGACTGGCTGGGTCTGCTGTGGCTGCTGGGCAAGGTGCAGATGCACGAGTCCGGGAAGCTGGAGGCCGCCGCGAAGCCGCTGATCTGGGGCGGGCTTGCCCTGCTGCTGTTTTCGGGTGCCCTGATCGACCCTGACCTGACCAATCCGGTCACGGTCATCAAGCTCGCCTGTGTCCTGGTGCTCATGCTCAACGGGCTTAGTATCGCGCCGGCCATGCACCAGCTGCTGGCCCTGCCCGCATGCACCCGGTTCGGGGAACTGGGCCGCAGACTGCGGCTCAGGCTGATGGTCGCACTCAGCATTTCGCAGGCGTGCTGGTGGACGGCCGTCCTCATTGGCCTGATCAACAGCACGCTGCGCCGCTGGGCCGGGGTCTGAAACCCTGGCCTGCCGAAGCGGGAGGCTGTTAAGACACCGGGTCCGGGGAGGGCTCCGCCGTTCCCGGTGTCATGCCGGTTGTCGCGCGGCAGTCGAGTGTCCGGCAAGCACAATACTGGCGGACCGACCTTGGGAAAACCTTTGGCGTGCCAAAGTCCCGGCGGTACCCTGGCGTACGTTCGGGAAGCCTTTCCGCCGGGCCCGGAAAGCATGGGGTACGTTCCGGGTCCGGCGACCGGACCAGCCATCTTGCCCTGACAGCTGGCCTGTTCTGAGTAGGACAAGCGTGTCTCTCAGGCCTTGGGAAAAGGTGGAGGCACCTTGGGGGCCTCAAGCATTCGCCGCCTGCGTCGAACCCGGGGGCGTAATCTGAAGGAGGCCGGCGGCGGACGAGTCCGATGGTCCCCGTGACTGGAGGCTCACCCAGCCCGCCGTCGGTCCCGGCCACGGCAACGTCCGGCCACGGCCGGCCCCGGACAGGACCGGACGCCGTGGGGGGCAAAGCGCTGCGGAGCTACCCGCCCCACACGGAGAACGAGCCCGAGTGCCCGGTGATCACGCTTTGGTAGATCACGAAGAGGCCGGCGAGCACGCCCAAGGCCAGTGCCGCGGTACGGGCGGGACGGGAACGCTGGAGGGAGGCCAGTGCCGGAATGCGGCTGGCCAGCGGTGTGAAGGTGGCCGCGAGCATCAGCAGAACCAGGAAGAAGAAGACGACGGCGGTCACCTTCAGGATGTCCCCCTGCCGGGCGTGGGCCTGGATGGCGTCCGTGGCGCCGCGGGTTGACTGCAGCTGCTCCCCGGCGGACGCGGTGACCAGCGCCAGCGGGGCGAGGATCAGCGCCAGGGCACCCAGCGGCCAGGCGAGGTACCGTCGGGTCCGGCCGGCCAGTCCATAGGTGACGGCGCTCAGCCCGGCCAGTGGCCCAAAGACGACGACGGCGTGGACCAAGAGAATGTGGGCCGGAAGGCCGCCGATCAGCAACACGGGAATCTCCTTGCAGGTCAGAGAGGCGCGGGCACGTCGTATCTAACACCGGGGGAGCCGATGACCTATGGGGTGTCGCCGGCCCCTTTGTCGGCATCGGCGCCGGCTTCGGCGCCGGCCCCGCTACCGGCCCGCCGTCGGGCGCCAGCAGACCGGAGGCCCAGTCCCGCCAGTGCGGTCGCCAGCGCCAGCAGGACCGTGGGGAGAGCTCCGCCGGCGGGGCCAAGCGTTGCCGCCAGGATTTGCCGGCTCATCAGCAGCATCTCCTGCAGGTCGCCCGTGATCGCCCGTGTCCCGAGGACGTAGCCGACAGAGATGAACAGGGCCGGCACCACCCACAGCAGGGCCAGGTCGGCGAGCCACACGACTGCCTGCCGCGCAGGACGGAGGCCGCACCACGCGAGGGCGCAGCCAACGATGAGCGCCGGGATCCAGCGCGCCACCGTCGGCACGGCAGCGGGGACGTTCGTCTGCCCGACAAGGCCGACAACCCACTCCCCGGCCCATGATGTGAACGGCACCGCCATCAGTCCGGCGCCCAGCGCAACCAGGGCCCGTGACCTCGCAGCGAGAAGCAGGAGCGCCACGACGCCCGCGGCGATGCATGCGATGACGCCGGCCAGCAGGCCGGCGAAGTAGACCCTGGCCAGCGTCCCGTCCGTCAGGCCGTCGTCGAGCACCGTGAACGACTGGACGGCGGCGGAAAACTGTACCGCCAGAACGCCGGACGCCGTGCACCAGGCCACCAGCCGCCGTCGGGCCGGCTGCCAGATGCGAACGGCGAGCCCCGCCATCGCACCGCCCGAGCTGAGGAGGGCCACCAGCGTGGTGAGTTCATACTGGCTCAGCGGCAGCAGGGACACCGGCATCTGTTCGGGCAGGACCTGGCTGCCCCACGAGTTCTGCAGCGGCAGCTGCGCCCCGGTGATCAGCCACGGTGCCAGGCCGAGCAGTCCGGCCATGATTCCGAGCAGCCACCCCAGGCCGGCATCCGCGGCCGGTGTTCGCTTCGTTGGCTGAAGGGGGAGGGTCTGTTCCGGCGGGCTCACGGGCGGCTCCTTGCGTGCATGGGCGGTGGGGGGCGCGCAAAAGAGCGGGCAGCTAATAATACACCGAATGGATTAACTGCAGTTGTGCAGAAAATTTTTCACGGCGGGGAAACTTTTTAGGAATTTCCGGGAGGGTTCGGACGTTTCTTGGATAACGCCACAGGCGTACCGCGCCGGGGGCGTAAGGGAGAGGACGAGGCGATGAAAAACATCGGCCGATTTGGACCCCGAAACTCCGCTGCGGATGCAACGGCCCCACACCCCTGGAGCCGGTATGTGGCAATGGGAGATTCGTTTACCGAGGGTGTCGGCGACCCCGAGGAACGCTGCGCCGGAGGGCTCCGGGGCTGGGCGGACCGGGTGGCAGAGGAGCTCAGCGCGGGGCGGACGGACTTTGCCTACGCCAACCTGGCGATCCGGGGCCTGCTCCTGGGCCAGATTCTTGACCAGCAGACGGAGCCGGCGCTGGAGCTGAAGCCGGACCTGATAACGCTGTCGGCCGGCGGCAATGACATGGTGTTCCACCGGACCGACCCCGACAAGCTGGCTGCCCGGCTGGAGGCCGGCGTCGAACGGCTCAGTGCCACCGGTGCCACCATCATGCTGTTCGCCGGGCCGGACTGGCGGCGCACGCCTATCCTGGGGCGGAGCCGCTCACGGATAGCCATCTTCAACGAGAACATCCGGATTGTCGCCGCCGCGCACAACTGCCTGCTGGTGGACCTGTGGACGCTGCCCGGACTCAGGGATCCGCAGATGTGGGACCCGGACCGGCTGCACTTCTCGCCCTTGGGCCACCACACCATTGCCATGCACGTGCTGGACGCCCTGCAGGTAGCGCACTCGCTGCAGCCGCTGGAGCCGAAGCCCCTGCCGCGCAGCAACTGGCGCGACGCCCGGGCCGGGGACATCGCCTGGGCGCGGAATTACTTCCTGCCGTGGGCGTGGCAGCGCATCGCGCCGCAGCGTATTCCGCTGCCTCTCGTCCACGACCATCCGGCCCCGGAGCCCCTGCTGCCGAAGCGGCCGGTGTTCGCCCCGGTTTATGCCGTACGGACCGTGGCCGTGAAGGCCGTGGCTGAGTTCCTGGCGTAGGCGCCCGTACGCCGGGCGTCTCGTGAGGGAAAGTACGACGGCGGGTGGTCTGCGTGTGCCCGGGTCTGGCCGACATCCGTTAATGACACCACCACGTCCTGGCACCGCGCCCCGCTTCGGGGAAGGGCTAGCCGACGGCGGGCGCAAAGGCGATGTTTGAGAACTCGCCTCCGGTGGTGGCTCGGATCCAGTCGATCACGTCCTGCCGGTCGGTGCGGTACGAGAAGTTCGTCCCGTTGCAGTAGCGGTTGTGGTTGAACGAGGTGATGCCGGCGATGGTGTTGGACCCGGCGGCGCCGTAGAACAGCGGTCCGCCGGAGTCAGCGGTGCAGGTGCCGCCCAGGCCCTTGCCGTTGCCGTTGGTCTGGACGTTGTAGCCGTCGGCGCTGGCGCTGGTGAGATTGGTCAGCTTGGACTGGGCCATGAGCCGTTCCCGGAAGGAGGTCTCGCCCGCTGCGGGGCCGGCCGCGGAGATTCCGTAGCCGCTGGAGGTGAATGTGGTGTCCTGCCGGCCGCGCTGGGTGGCCAGTGCGTCCAGGGTCCCCGGCGCGGCAAGCCGGGCGTACTCGTCGAGCATGATCGGCTGGTCCAGGATCACCAGCCCGGCGTCCTTGGTTTCGGGAACCGCGTCCATGCCGGTGTAGCCGTAGTTGTAGATCTCGTGGGACGTGGCGCACTGGGTTCCCAGGGTTCCGTCCGCGCAGGCGCTGGGGTAGCCGGTGTCCGGATCCGTGCCGGTATCCGGGCTCCAGTCAGCGCCGGCGTCCTGCTGGAAGTAGACCCGGGCCGAGGATACGCCTGCGGTGCAGTGCCCGGCGGTGAGGAACACCGTCGGGGTGAGCAGCGAGCCTGAGCACCTGTGGTGGAACCCGCCGTCGGGACCGTAGAAGACGATGAGCCCAACGAACGGATGCTCGTTGTCCTTGACGTAGTCACCGGTAATCGCACCGGCCGGAACGGCCGTCGTCACCGCCAGCGTTGCCGCAACGGCCAGCGCACCGCTTCCGGCGCGCAATTTCTTCAAAAAGCGCATACAAGCCCCAGCTTCCAGTCGCACGGGCAGCCGGCAGCGCACGTCGGAGTACGCGGCAGGCGCCAGAAAATAAGTCACCGCCCTAATGGGACGGTGACTCAAGATACCACCCGAAAGCGGCAGTTTTTTCTTGACTGATTCTTGACCATTTCCCACATCGAGTCCTGAGTTTGCCCGTGCATCGTTCTTTTCAGCAGGAAATCCACTCACAAGATTTGAAGGGTCTCATCATGAAGAACAGCGCACTGATCAAGGGAACTGCCGCCATCGCCGTTGGCGCTGCACTGCTGCTGGGCGGCGGCGGCACGCTGGCCTCCTGGAACGCTTCTGACACTGGGGCACCGGGCACCGTCATCGCCGGTGACCTGAACGTACAGGCCGCGGCCGGCGTCTGGACGGACCGGACGGGCAACCCGGTCACCATCTCCACCTACAGGGTTGTCCCCGGCGACAAGCTGACCTACACGCAGGTCCTGAACGTCACCCTGACGGGCAACAAGATGGCCGCCAACATCACCGCGACGGGCACCGGTGCGGTGGACGGGTTCACCGCAGGGAATGTGGTTGTCACCGACCCTGTCCTGACGATCGGCGGCAGTCCGGTCAGCGGCCCGCTGACCACCAGCGGCACGGTCACGGCCACGATCACCTTCGAATTCAAGTCCACCACCACGGGCCGTACCGACGTGACCAAGACCTACAACTTCGGCAACGTCGCCTTCGCCCTGAACCAGGTCACCCAGTCCGGCCTGTCCTAGTCTGGTAAGTGCGGCGTGCGGCGTGCGGCCTGGGGCCGCACGCCGCACTTTCAGATCAGGGACTGAGCAGGCACCCGAATCCGGGCATAGAACAAACAGAGAGGAAAGCGCATGAAGGCCCAGCAGAACCTCCCGGGCGCGAAGGCCGCCTTGGTAGCCTTCGTCCTGACGGTGCTGCTGGGTGCCGGCGCCACCTCCGCTGCCGCCCTGTGGCAGCAATCGGCCACTGCCACCCTGGCGGTCTCCGCCGCTGCCGACTGGCCGGCGGCAGCCATGAGCCTCCACTGCACAGCCGGTCCGGGCGACTCGGTGACCCTGACAATCCAGAACATCCCCGCTCCAACGGCGGTGACCATTGCGTCGAGGACATCCGGAGGGACCTACGGGTCAAGCGTCACCGTCTCGCCGACATCGGCCACCATCGTTGTCGGCGCAACTACCTACGGCATTCCCGAAAGTGTGGGAAGCACCAAGAACGGCAAAGTAGACCTCCGCGTCAGTGCCACCTACACCGGCGGGACGGGAACGGCGGAGCTCCTGGGGCTGCAGCTCACCGGAAACAACACCAAACTGGCGTGCCAGTAGGACGGTGACCGTTCGACGGCGGCCGGCCGGCCGGCGTCGTAAGCGGCCAAACTACAGAATTGCGTGAGTACATCTGCGCATGTACTTTGATGGCATGGAGACGCTGACGCAAG
The DNA here is from genome assembly GCF_000238915.1 of Arthrobacter globiformis NBRC 12137. Lineage (GTDB taxonomy): Bacteria > Actinomycetota > Actinomycetes > Actinomycetales > Micrococcaceae > Arthrobacter > Arthrobacter globiformis. The sequence continues at coordinate 36,498 of NZ_BAEG01000064.1, forward strand.
CACCAGTGCTGGCCAGGTTTGGTTATGCGGTCTCGGATCCCACCCGAGCCCGGATCCTTCTCGCCCTCTCGGACGCACCGTCCTATCCGTCGGATCTGGCTGACTCCATCGGGGTGTCCCGGCAGAGCATGTCCAACCACCTGACCTGCCTGCGCGGCTGCGGCCTGGTGGTCGCTGTCCCCGACGGGCGGCGGACCCGGTATGAACTCGCCGACGCCCGGCTGGGTCACGCGATCAAGGACCTGATCGGCGTTGTCCTGGCGGTGGACCCTGCCTGCTGCGCACCCGACGGGGAGTGCTTCGGATGACCGCGCTGCTGCATGCCGCAAGCCCGGAACGCCGCGAGCACCTGACACTGCGGATCATCGCCCTCTCCTGCCCCGGGTGCGCGCCAGAGGCCCAGCCGCAGGCCCTCTCACTGAATCTCCGCCCGAAGGACTGATCTATGGGCAACGGACACGACCATTCCCACGGGGCCGAAGACGCGGCCGGCAACCGCGGCAAACTCGTCATCGTTTTCGCCATCACGTTTATGGTGATGGTCGCCGAAATCGTCGGCTCCGTGCTCACGGGCAGCCTGGCGCTGCTGGCGGACGCCGGGCACATGTTCACCGACTCGGCCGGGCTGCTGATCGCGCTGATCGCCGCGTCACTGGCGCTGAAACCGGCCACACTGAAGCGCACCTGGGGATACAAGCGCGCCGAAATCGTCGCCGCCGCCGGACAGGCGGCCCTGCTGCTGGGCGTGGGCGGGTTCGTCATCATCGAAGGCATCCGCCGGCTCTTCGAACCCCCTGAGGTCGTGGGATCCACCATGCTGTGGTTCGGCATCATCGGCCTGGCCGGCAACGCCATCGGCCTGCTGGTGCTCGCCTCGGGCCGGCACCACAACTTCAACATGAAGGCTGCGTTCCTCGAGGTTCTCAACGACGCGCTCGGCTCGGTTGCCGTCATCGCGGCCGCCGTCATCATCGCCCTCACCGGCTGGACCCGGGCCGACGCCGTCGTGTCCCTGCTGATCGGCGCGCTGATCATCCCCCGCACCCTGAAACTCCTGCGTGACACCACTGACGTGCTGATGGAAAACGTGCCGCGCGGCCTGGACCTGGCCGAGGTCCGCGAGCACATCCTGGCCCTGCCGCACGTCATCGACGTCCACGACCTGCACGCCTCGCTCGTCGCCTCCGGAACCCCGATCCTCTCCGCCCACGTCACCGTCAAGGACCACTGCATGCGGGACGGCCACTCCGCGACCATCCTGGCGGACCTGCAGCGCTGCGTCGCCGAGCACTTCGACGTCAGTATTGAGCACTCCACCTTCCAGATTGAACCCGCCGCCCACCGCGACCAGGAAAGCCTGCCCCACTGAGGGCACCGGCACCAGCCGCCGGCGCCTCCATCAAGGGCTGCGCTACCTCACGCCGCAGCCAACACGATGAGCACCACCAGCGCATTGTTCACGGCGTGGAGTAGCACCGGAGCCCATAGGTTCTGATGGAACCGTCGGACGAGCGCCAACGCGATGCCCAGGGCGAAGAGGTATGCAAAGGTGAGCAAAACCAAATGGCAGACGGGATTTGCCACAGCAGATGAAGCATCCTGGGCCTGAGTCGTCGGAACCCGAGACCGCCCAGACTAAGGCCGTTTCTCCGGATCAGGTGGATGTGCAGGGCCAGCATGGCCGCTACAGTTGCGCCGCAGAGGATCAGGAGAATGACGGACTCGGGAGTGAAATCAACGAGGCCTGACAGCCCCGCTGCCAGAATTCCCGCTGCCAGAACCGCAATATACAGAGCTACAAACATAAGCGCCCAGGCGGCTTGCTTGAATGTCACGCCCGCCGTCGGCCCGGAAGCCTCCACAGGTTGGCTAAGTGAACCGGCATGCAAGAGTGTCCCCCGAGGCTTCATATTGTGAGCCTAACTCAGCCTCACCGACGCTCAGTCGCATGTCCTTTGCGACTGCTCAGGTACCACGGACGATACCGCCCCGCCACACGGGCGGGGCGGGTACGGAAAGGGGTGCCAGCTAGAGCGTGGCCAGCAGGTCCTTCATCTCCTGGATTTCCTTCTGCTGTGCCGCGGCGATGGCCTTGGCCAGGGCAACGGCGTCGGCGTTCTGTCCGCCGGTTTTCTCGCCCTTGGCCATCATGATGGCGCCCTGGTGGTGGGCGGTCATCTGGGTCAGGAACAGCTTTGCAGCTTCGGTGCCCTGGGCGGCGCCGAGTTTCTTCATGTCGTCGTCGCTCATCATGCCGCCCATTGCGGGCCCGTGGGTGGACATGTCGTGGCCGCTGGCCGCTTCAGAGGGTTCGTTCCAGCTCCTGAGCCAGCCGCTCATCGTTTCGATTTCCGGGGCCTGCGCGGCCTTGATCTTCTGGGCCAGGGCCGTGACCTTCGCCGGGATGTCCTTCTTGGCGAGCATCATGTCGCTCATCTCCACAGCCTGGGTGTGGTGCGGAATCATCATCTGCGCGAACATCGTGTCGGCGGCGTTGTGTTCGGCTGCCGCTGTTGCGCTGCCGGAGGGCGCGGATGCGGTGGCCGACGCGGAGCCGCTGTCCGTGCCGGTTGTGGTGGTGCCGCTGCCGGGACCGCTGCCGCAGCCGGCCAACGCGATGGCCATGGCGATGGCGGCAGTGGAAAGGGTCAGAAACTTCTTGTTCATGTAAATCAGGTCCTTCACACGTTCAATCGGCGCCGGGCGCCGGAAAAGGGGGATGGCGCGCCATAGTCGGGCGCGCGAAGACGCGGGCGATAGCCGCGGCTGTGCTGATGCAGGATGGTTCCGGCAGCCCTGTTTTACGTCCGGCTGATGGACAGTTCACATGGTGATGGCGTGTCTGGCGTGTAGGCACTGCGCCCGCTCACCTGTCCCGCCGGCCCGGCACGGACGGGCGACGCTCCCACCGCGGCCGTTTCCGGGACCGGCACGGTGAGTGTGCTTGTCTTGCCGGAGGGAGTGCAGGAGACGGTCATCGCCTGGGTGCCGCTGCAGTCCCCGTCCGGGCAGCCGGGCCCAGCCGAAATTTGCTCGCCAGAGGGCCCGTGGGCAGCACCTGCAGTGACACCATGGGCGGCCGCGCCTGCCGGGTGCGAGTGACCAGCAACCGTCAGCGCACTGGCCGGCCCGTGCATGATGTGGTGGCCGTTCATGACGTGCATGCCGAAAATGCCGGCGATGAGGGCGAGCACCAGTGAAAACAGTCCGGCACGGCGCAGGAACATCAAGGCAATGCTGCGGGCTGCAGGCATGACGGTTCCTCCTTCGGTGCCGGATCAGTGTGTGTATTAAGGCTACCGGGCCACAGGCGCCGGCTCGAGTTCAGCGGTGGCCCAGGTTCAACACTGGCCCAGGTTCAGCGGACCTGGGCCGGGTTCAGTTTGACCCGGCGCAGCAGCTGGGCGTTGAGGGCGACGACGATCGTGGACACTGACATGAGCACGGCACCGGCCGCGGGGGAGAGCATGACGCCGGCGAAGGCCAGCACCCCCGCTGCCAGCGGGACGGAGATGATGTTGTAGCCCGTCGCCCAGACGAGGTTCTGCCACATCTTGCGGTAGCTGGCGCGGGACAGGTCCACCATGGAGAGCACGGCCCGCGGGTCGTTCCCGGCCAGCACCACGCCCGCTGATTCCATGGCGACGTCGGTTCCGGCACCGATGGCGATGCCCACTTCCGCCCGGGCCAGGGCGGGGGAGTCGTTGACGCCGTCCCCGACCATCGCCACCTTGAAGCCCCGGCTCTGCAGTTCGCTGACCTTCTTGTCCTTGTCGGCCGGCAGGACCTCGGCGAAGACCTCATCGATGTGCAGCTTGTCCGCGACCGCCTGCGCAACTTGCCGGGCGTCGCCGGTGATCATGGCCACCTTGATGCCGCGGTCCTGCAGCGCCGCGACGGCCTGCAGGGATTCGGGCCGGATGGCGTCCTCGAGGCTGATGGCGCCCAGCACCTTGCCGTCGGCCAGGACGTGGAGCACAGCGGCGCCGCGCTCCATCCAGGCTCCGGTGGCCGCGGCCAGCCCAGGGGGTTCGGTGGCCATGAGTTCGCGCAGCAGCGCCGGTCCGCCCACCTGCACCGTCCGGCCGTCCACGCTGGCACTCACGCCCCGGCCCGTCATGGAGCGGAAATCCGTGGCCTGGGGAACGGGAATGCCCTGGTTCCTGGCCGCCCGGACGATAGCCCGGGCAACAGGATGCTCGCTGTCCGCTTCCACCGCCGCGGCCAGGGCCAGCAGCTCCTCCCGGCCCACGCCGCCGGCCGCTGCAATGTCCTGTACCTCGGGCTCGCCTTTGGTGAGGGTGCCGGTCTTGTCGAACAGCACGACGCCGACGGTGCGCATGCGCTCCAGCGCCATCCGGTTCTTGATCAGGACGCCGGCGCGGGCTGCCTGCTCGGTGGAGATGGCGATCACCAGCGGGATGGCCAGGCCCAGGGCGTGCGGGCAGGCGATCACCAGAACGGTGACCGTGCGGGTGACCGCCTCCGGGACGCTGCCCAGCAGGGTCCAGGCGATGAAGGTGATGACGCCGGCACCGGCGGCGAAGTAGAACAGGAACGCCGCGGCCCGGTCGGCAAGCGCCTGCGCCCTTGTCGATGAAGCCTGGGCCTCGGCGACCAGCCGCTGGATCCCGGCCAGTGCCGTGTCGTCCCCGACGGCGGTGACCCGGACGCGGACCGTGTTGTCTGTGGCTACGGTGCCGGCCACCACCGTGTCGCCAGGGGAGCGGAGCACGGTCTTGGATTCGCCGGTGGTCATGGATTCGTCGAACTCGGCCTGCCCGTCGGTGACGGTGCCGTCCGCGGGCATCCGGGCCCCGGAGCGGACGAGTACCAGGTCCCCGGCCCGGAGCAGGGAGACGCTGACGGTTTCCGTGCCGGCGTCGGTGATCCGCTCGGCCTCATCCGGCAGCAGTGCGGCCAGGGCGTCGAGGGCTCCCTGTGCGGATCCGAGGGCGCGCATCTCGATCCAGTGGCCAAGAAGCATGATCGCGACCAGCAGCGCCAGTTCCCACCAGAAGTCCAGGTCGAACCCGCCGATGCCCAGCGTGGTGACCCAGGAGGCAATGAAGGCGACGCTGATCGCCATGCCGATCAGCAGCATCATGCCCGGGCGGCGTGCACTGAGTTCATTCAGGCCGCCCCGAAGGAACGGCTGGCCGCCGTAGAGAAAGATGACGGTACCCAGGACAGGCGGGATCCACGCGGATCCCGGGAACTCGGGCGGCATGTAGCCGAGCAGGTCCCCGAACATCGGGCTGAAGTACACCACCGGAACGGACAGCGCCAAAGCCAGCCAGAACCGGTCCTTGAACATCGCCGTGCTGTGCCCGGCGTGCTGGCCGTGGCTGTGCACCGCGTGGTCGTCGCGGGTGTCATGGACCGCGTGCGGACCGTGTGTGTCCGCCCGGAGATGGCCCGACGGCGGCCCGGCAGTATTGGCGGTCAGCGGCAGTTCATGGTGTTTGGTTGGTCCACGCATGTCAGTTCCATTCCACGAAAGACGGATGGGTGCGCTGGGGTTGAACGGCTGTGACGGGGAGGCAGTCCCCTGGACATACCACTTCACTGACAACACCAGAAATATACCCCTAGGGGGTATGTCCGTCAAGCGCTCGGACCGGGTTCACGGGTCCAACGGGCTGCGTTCGAAGCTGGCAAGGGCTGCCATCATGGCAACCCTTGCCTCGTCCTCGAGCTCGTACACCGCCTTGCGGCCTTCCCGGTGGCATTTCACCAGGTGGTGGCTTTTGAGGGCAGCAAGATGGTTTGAGATATATGGCTGGGACAGGCCGAGCATGGATGCGATCTCAGTCGGGCCTTGGGGTGCCGAGTACAGCAGTGAAATGATGCGCTGCCGGGTTTCGCTTTCCATCACCGGAGCAACGAGCTGTTTCATCACCTTACCCGGCGGCTTCGATGGCCGGACGGCCCCTGAGCTCATAGAGCTCAACGATCCGGCCAAAGGGCAGGACGCCTACGCGATCGGCCCATTGGGCCCAGTCCGCGAGCAGAGACTCGGCCAGGTCCCGGTTGTTGGCGACGACGTCGTCCAGCTCCGTGGAGTCCTTGGAGAGGTTGTATAGCTCCCAGGGTCCGGGGAAGGTACGGACGAGTTTCCAGTCGCCGCGGCGGATCGCGCCGTTGCCGGCATGTTCCCAGTAGAGCGTGCCGGTCTGGGCATCCACGGCATGCCGTGCGGGACGGGTTCCCTTCCCCTCGCCCTGTCGCAGCAGGTTCAGGAAGCTTGTGCCTTCGGGAGCGGGAACGGGATTCCCGTTCATCTCGGTTGGCGGGTCGATGCCGGCCGCTTCCAGGAGGGTGGGCAGGACACTGGTCAGCTGCAGCGGATGACGCAGCAGGCGCCCCTCCTGAACCGTACCTGCAGGCCAGTGAATGATGAAAGGTGCGGCGATGCCACCTTCGTGGGTCCACTTCTTGTACATCCGGAACGGGGTGTTGGAAAGGTTGGCCCAGGCCCTGCCGTAGCTCGAATAGGTGTTTTCCGGGCCGGGAACGATCCGTGGTTCGTTGCCCAGTTGCACGGGTTCGCCGGCGCGGGTGTGGGGCCGGTATATATCGGTGCGCTTGACGAACGTGTCCCGCTCGAAGTGTGGGATCTCCTCAGGTGAGGCACCGTTGTCGGAGAGGAAGACAATGATGGTGTTGTCGAACTGGTTCCTGTCCTTGAGTTCGGCGATGATCCGGCCGATTCCTTGGTCCATCCTGTCCACCTGGGCGGCGTAGGTTTGCATGCGCCTGGCCTGCCAGGCCTTATCAGGTGTGTCGTCCCACGCCCGTTCTTCGGGATCGCGGGGGCTGAGGCTGGTGCCCGGTTCCACGATGCCGAGCTCGTACTGGCGCTCGAAGCGTTCCTGCCGCAGGTGGTCCCAGCCGGCGTCGAAGCGCCCCGCGTATTTGTCGATGTCACTCTCGGGGGCGTGGAGTGGCCAATGCGGCGCCGTGTACGCGACGTAGAGGAAAAAGGGTTTGTTCTGCGCCGTCGCCCGGTCGAGGAACCCGACGGCTTCATCGGTGATTGCGTCGGTGTAGTAGAAGTCGGGGTCCTGGGCTTCGTGCTCGATGTTTGTTTCGCCGCGGACCAGTGTTCCGGGGTTGTAGAAGCTGCCACAGCCGGTGAGGGTTCCGTAGAAGTAATCGAACCCGCGGCGTGTGGGCCAGGCGTCGTTGGGGTTGTGTGCGTCGGCGGCCAGGTGCCACTTGCCGGTGATGCCGGTGGCGTAACCGTTGGCGGAGAAGATCTCGGCCGCGGTGGCGCAGTTGCGGTTCAGGTTCCCCTTGTACCCGACGGGTGAGTCGTCCCCGGTGAGGACGCCGATGCCGGTCTGGTGCGGGTGCAGGCCGGTCAGGAGCGACGCACGGGAGGGGCTGCAGCGTGCGGTGGTGTAGAACTGGGTGAGCCTGGTGCCGCCGGAGGCAAGCTGGTCGAGGTTGGGTGTGTCGATCTCCCCGCCATAGGAACCGAGATCGGAGTACCCGAGGTCGTCGGCGAGGATGAGTACAACGTTTGGGCGCGTCGGAGTCAGAGCAACGTCATTCATGAGTGGTTCCTAGCCCTTCACTGCGCCTGCGGTCAGGCCGGCAACAATGTAGCGGTTGGCGATAATCGTGATGATGATGATGGGGATGGCTGCCAGCGTTCCTGCGGCGGCCATCTGGCCCCAAGCCACCTCGAAGGGCTGGACGAGGGAGGCGATGCCTACTGTCAGTGGTGCCGTGACGCCGCCGGAGGTCATTGTCAGGCCGAACAGGAATTCGTTCCAGGCCATGATGCCGGTGAATGTTGCCACGGAGGCCAGGCCTGGCTTTACCAGCGGGAGCATCACGGACCGGAAGGCGGTCGCCTCGGAGGCCCCGTCGATCAACGCTGCCTCGCGCAGGGCCGGGGGCAGCCCGTCGAAGTAGACCTTCATCAACAGGGCCGCGAAGGGGAGCTGGAACACAGTGTTGAGGATGACCAGGCCGAGCGTTCCGCCGATGAGGCCGAAGGAAGACATGGTGGCATAAAGGCCCGGCACCAGCACCATCGGGGGGATCAGCGGGATGAAGGCCGTCAGTGCCAGCAGCGGGAGGAGGACCATCCGCGGGATGACCAGCTGCGACAGGGCGTAGCCCGCGAGGGAGCCGAAGACCAGGCAGAGCAGGACGGTTCCCACCACAATCATGAGACTGTTCCCCAGCTGCGCGAGCAGCGGGTTGCCGGGTGCGAGGAGGTCGGTGTAGTTGCTGAGGGAGAACCCCAGGTTGATGTCTGCGCCGATGATATTTTTCAGCGGCTGAAAGCTGAGTGCGACCATCCAGAGAATCGGCACGATCGTGGCGGCGATGGCGGCGACGAGGACGAGCTCTGCGATGGTGCCGATGACACCCAGGCTGGATCGGGACTGGGTTTTAGGCATTGGTGGCCTGCCTTCCGGTCACTGCTTTCTTGGCAAGGACGTAGAGTCCGCCCAGCAGCGCAAAGATGAGGATGATGGCCACACCCAGTGCTGAGCCGTAGCCCAGCTCGAGCCGGTCGAAGAAGATGGTGCGGATGTGGAGGCTGATGAGGTTCGTGGAATTGCCCGGTCCGCCGTGGGTCAGCAGGAACATCTCGTCGAAGGCCTTGACCGACATGATGAGGCGGATCACCGTGGCGGTGATGATCACGGGCTTCACCATGGGCAGCACCACCATCTTGATCGTCTGCCATTCGGTGGCGCCGTCCACCCGGGCAGCTTCCAGGACTTCGGTGTCAATCGACTGCAGCGACGTGTACACCAGCAGGAAGACCAGTGGCGTCCAGTGCCAGACGTCCACCGCGATGATGGACAGCATCGCCCCGACCGGTTCCCCCAGCCAGCCCTGTTCCGGGAGGCCCGCGGCGAGCAGCACCTTGTTGATCGCGCCGATGGTCGGGCTGAGGAGCAGCAGCCAGATAACGCTCACGACGACGGGAGCCACCACTGTGGGCCAGATCAGGATCCGCTTCGCCACGGTTTTCATGAACCGGGCCCGGTCGAGCATCACTGCCAGCAGGGTCCCCAGGATGACCGTGAGCGCTACGGCTCCGACGATGAAGGTGATGGTCACGAAGAGCACGGGCAGGGTGTCGGGGTCTGACAGGATGCGGGTGAAATTGTTGAGCCCTGCAAACTCCATCTGGAATCCGCCCTGGATCACCCGGACCTCGGAGGCGGCCATCCGGAACAGTTCGATGGCCGGGTACACGCCGAACAGGAGGAGGAAGAGCGCGAACGGCGTCAGGGCCACGAGGCCGAATTTGGACCAGGACTTCCGTCCCCTGCGGGTGGCGGTTCCGCCGGACGCCCGCAGTGGCGGCAGGGTGGTGGTGGCTGTCACTTCAGGTACCCCGCATCCTTGACCACCTTTGTCACCGCGGCCTGCAGGGCGTCCATTCCCTTGGCGGGGCTGACCTGGCCCGAGGCGATCTGGGTGAGGAACTTCTCGGTCTGGGCTGCCATGGCCGGGCCGAAGGGCTGCCGGATGGACGGTTTGATGTGCTGCACGGATTCCTGCAGGGGCTTCAGGTAGGCCGCCCCCGCGCCGGATTCCGCTCCGGAGGCCAGTGCGCTGCGGCGGGTGGGGATGCCGCCGGCGTTCATGAAGACGGTTTGGGCCTCGTCGGTGAGGACCCACTTGATGAAGTCAAGGGCCGCTTTTGCCCGCTCCGTGGGCAGCCCCTTGGGGATGGCGAGGCTCCAGGTGCCGCTGGTGGGTGCCGGCATGCCGCCGGGTCCTGCGGGGACTTCGGCGAAGCCGACCACGTCGGCGATCTGGGATTTGTCTTTGTTGAGGAACTGACTGGCTGCCGCGGCCACGACGTGGGTCTGGAGTGCCTGCCCGCCCTGCATGAGGGAGATGACCTCCGCCTGGCCCACTGTCTGCGGCTGGTCCGGTCCGATCTTGGCCAGTTCGCGGTAGGCGGTGGCGGCGGCGATGCCGGCCTCGGAGTTGATCGTCGGCGTCCAGTCCTTGCCTTCTTCCTTGAACCAGGAAGCGCCGTGGCTGTAGAAGACGGGCATGAATTCATAGGTGACCGAGAGGCCGCTTTGTGCAGCCTGGGCGCGCGGCACGTAACCGTAGCGGATCTTTCCGGCGTCCACGGCCTTGCGTCCGTTCTCGATCGCGTCTGCCCATGTCTTGGGAACGGAGAGGCCCAGTTCGTCGTAGAGGTCCTTGCGGTAGACGAAGAGGTCCATGTTGCCGTTGATGGGGTAGCCCATGACCTTGCCGCTGTCTGCTGAGCTCTTCTTCGCCGCATCCCAGTAAGGCAGGTTCGCGTAGGTCAGAACCTCTGAGTCGATCTTGAAGCCTGGGTCGATGGCGTCAAAGGGCTGCGCCCAGCCGTTGGAGTAGAACTGGCCCACGCCGAATTCGTCGATCTGGAAAATGTCGAAGGGGAAGCTGTTGCCCTGGACGGCGTTGGTCTGCTGGGTGAACAGGCCGTCGTAGGGGAACTCCCGCAGCGTGATCTTGATGCCGCTCTGTTCTTGGTACTTGGCCGCCATCTTGCGGTAGGCGTCAAGCCAGGGGGTCTTGGCTGTAGGCATGATCAGCTCGGTGACTTTCCCGCCCGCGCCGGCGCCGCCTCCGAGCGCACCGCCGCCGCCAGGGCTGCATGCCGCGACGCCGCCCAGGAGCGGCACCGAGGCGCCGAGCCCCAGGACCTGGAGGAATCGGCGGCGGTTGGTTTCAAGCTTGGCCTGGTCATTCATGGGGATCATCGCTCTCCGGGGAACGGCCTCCGCAGGAGGGAGGGAAAAGAGTTTGGTTAGGTGATGTAACTAAATTGAGCGTAAGAGACGCGCATCACATTGTCAATACAAAGTTCCTAGGCCGTGAGGGTCCAGGGCTCACGGACCAGGTCGCCGATAGCGGTGTCAATACCGCCGTCGAGCACTGCGGCGGTGCCGAGCTGTGAGACCACTATTTCCGTTCCGTGGGTGAATTCACCCTCCCCGTAGAGGCCCAGCTCTTTTTCGAATGCCGGCATCAGGAGCGGGGCCAGCTGTGTCAGGTAGCCGCCCAGGATGATCACCCTCGGATCGAAGATGGCGGTGAGCGTGGACACGGCGCGGGCAAGCCACATTCCCTGTTCGGCCAGTTCCCGCTTGGCAACGGCCCGCTCTTCCTGAACGGCTGCCAAGGCTTCACTGACCCTGACCGCGGCGGAGGAGGAGTGGTGGCCGGTCGAGCTCTCAAGGGCGCGGGACAGTGGCGCGACGCCGACGTACGTTTCCAGGCACCCGGTCCGGCCGCAGTAGCAGGGGCGGCCATTGTGGTTGACGGTCAGGTGACCGAACTGGCCGCCCATGCCCGCGTCCCCCCGAAGAATTTCCGAGTGCTTCTGGAAGGAGCCGCCCACACCCATTTCGCCGTAGAGGAGCAGGATGCCTTCCTCGCCCGCGAAGCCGCCGTTCTGCCGCTCCGCGTGGATGGCCAGGTCTGCCAGCTTGTCCAGCGTGAACGCCACCGCCCCGCCGGAGCGCCTTTCAAGTTCGTCGACAACTCGGACGTCCGCCCAGCCCAGGCTCAGGGATTTCAGAACTACCCCATCGGCGTTGTCCACAAAGGCCGGGCATCCCACGCTCACCCGCACGATGCGCATTGCCTCTGCTGCAGCGGCGGACGCTGCCTGCCTGATCAGTTCGGCGGCGAGGTCCAGGACGTATTCCGGCGGGTGGTCGCCGGCGGAGACGTCCCGGCGCTCGGTGAACACCACCCTCCCCTGCAGGGAGGTGCACTTGAGGGCGACATGGTCCACGTTCAGCTCCAGCGCCCCGACGGCGAGGCCGCCGTCGCTCATCTCGAGGACGCGGGCGGGCCGGCCGGACTTTCCGGTCGCGGCCAGGCCGGATTCCTGGATCAGGCCCATCTCCTGGAGCTCACTGACGAGGTGGAGGACGGTCACCCGGTTCAGTCCCGATTCCGCAATCAGGTCCGCGCGGGTTACCCGCCCGTGGTCCCGCACCGATTTCAGGGTGGCGGAGAGGTTATGGCGACGGATGTCGACCAGACTAGGCGGAGCGTCCGCCCCGCCGGCCGCCGGCGCCTGCGCCTTGACCGGACGGGTCGCCCTTTTGAGATTTGCCATGGACACTCCTGAAATGCTTGTGGGTATAGTTTAGTTATCTAACTCAACTAAACCACGCAGATTCGGTCCCCACCATACGCGGGGGGCGAACTACTCCGGGAGGGCAGATGCAGGAAGCAGCAGGGTGCTGTACTCCCGCCCGCAGTGCTTCCGGACGCCCAGAGCTTGGGCTTGTCAGCATAAGCGACGCCCCGCAGGCCCGGACCGAAGCGGCTATCCCTGCCGGAACGTTCCTGATGGGAGATGCGTTCGATGAGGGCTATCCGGCGGATGGCGAGACCCCCGTTCATCAGGTGACCCTCCGCGGGTTTCGCATTGACACCACCGCAGTCACCAATCAACAGTTCGCTGCGTTTGTTGACTCGACCGGCTACCGCACCGAAGCGGAACTGTTCGGGTCCTCCGCAGTCTTCCACCTCTTGGCGCAGGCCGACAAGAAAGATGTGCTCGGCGTGGCCGCGGGCACTCCGTGGTGGCTGAACGTCCGCGGCGCTGACTGGGCGCACCCCGCAGGTCCGAAGTCAGGGTGGTCCGACTCCAGCGACCATCCCGTCGTCCACGTCTCCCACAACGATGCCCTGGCGTACTGCAGGTGGGCGGGCCGCCGACTCCCGACGGAGGCTGAATGGGAATACGCGGGGAGAGGCGGCCTTGCGGGGCAGCGCTACCCCTGGGGCAACGAACTGCTGGGTGACGGCGGTAAGCACCTGTGCAACATCTGGCAAGGCACGTTCCCTCGGGCGAACACCCGGGACGACGGCCACCTGGGGACGGCGCCTGTGAAGTCCTTTCCCCCGAACGGATACGGCCTCTATGAGGTCGGCGGAAATGTCTGGGAGTGGTGCTCGGACTGGTTCCTGCCCAAGTACTACCGCAACTCCCCGGCGAGCTCCCCGCAGGGGCCCACCATCGGTTCAGGCCGGGTCATGCGGGGAGGTTCCTACCTCTGCCATGACTCGTACTGCAACCGCTACCGCGTGGCCGCGCGGAGTTCGAACACACCCGAGTCCTCCAGCGGAAACACTGGTTTCCGTACCGTGGCGCTGGAAAGTCCGACGGCGGCGGATGCGGTCCCGCATGAACGGCACCACCGATGAGGGAACCGGAGTGGCGGCAGCGGGGATCGGCCCCCGATTACCGGTTCTCGCTCGCCAACGAGCGGACATTCCTCGCCTGGATCCGGACATCACTGGCCATCCTCGCCGGGGCAGTGGCAATAGACCAGCTCACGCCCGACATCGCTCCGGCGCCGGTGCGCATCGGTCTCTGTGTCATGCTCGCCATCGTAGGCGCGGTGCTGGCCGGCCAGGCCTACGCCCGGTGGTCGGCCCAGGAACAGGCCATGCGCCAGGAGCGCGAGCTTCCACATTCCTGGCTGCTCATCGGCATGACCATCACCGTGGCATCAGCAGCCGCCGTCTTCTCCGTGCTTATCCTCCTGGCAGGCTGAAACGTGGCAGGGAGCGCAAGCAGGGACCCCGGCCTGCAGCCGGAACGGACGCTCCTCTCCTGGCGGCGCACCATCCTTACCCTCATCATCACGGACGTCCTCATCTGGCGGGCATGGCTGACGGCTTCCCCGGGCGAAGCAGCGGCACGCTCTGAAGGCCTTGGCATCGCAGCTGGCGTGGCCTCCCTGGCCACTGTCGCGCTCACAGTCTGCATACTCAGCCGCGCGCTCCAGTTACGAGGCTCCGCCCAGGCGCCTCCAGCAATCCTGATGAAGACAACCTCGGCAGCGTTGCTTGCCCTTGCTGCCGCCGTCGTTTGCTCCATCATCATGTCCGCGCTTCCGCGCTAGGGCAAAAGGCGCCGGCGTCAGTGGTTCTTCTTGACCATGACATAGATAGGTGTGAATATTTACATGTGTCTATGTCTCTGGAACTGACCCCCGTCCAGACGGTGGCGTGCTGTTCACCGCTCACCCGGGAACCGCTCTCTGCACCCGAAGCGGAAGGCATCGCTCCGCTGCTGAAAGCGCTGGCTGATCCGGTGCGGCTGCGGCTGATGTCCCTCGTTGCTTCCCATGAGGGCGGCGAGGCCTGCGTCTGTGATCTGAATGACGCGTTTGAGCTGTCGCAGCCGACCATCAGTCACCACCTGAAGCTGCTCCATGAGGTGGGGCTGCTGGACCGCGAAAAGCGGGGGGTGTGGGTGTATTACCGGGCGCGCACCGAGGCTCTGACGAACCTCGCTGCCCTGATCGGAGGGCAGGCGAAGTGACCAAACTGATGAGGCGGGCCGGTGCGGAGTTCGCGGGCACGGCGTTCCTGGTCATGGCCGTTGTCGGCTCCGGCGTGATGGCTTCGCGGCTGTCGCCGAACGACGTCGGCCTGCAGCTTTTGCAGAACAGCCTCGCCACGGGTGCCGCCCTGGTGGCGCTGATCGTGGCCCTGCAACCGGTTTCGGCCTCGTTCAATCCGGTGGTGACCCTGGCTGAGCGTGCCCTGGGCATGATCGGCACGAGGGCTGCCCTGGCCCTGATCGGGGCGCAGTTCCTCGGCGGCCTGGCCGGGACGGTGCTGGCAAACCTGATGTTCGACGTCGGCCCCGTCACCTTCTCCGGCCACGAACGCGCCGGCGCCGGACTCTGGCTGGGTGAAATCGTGGCCACGGCAGGGCTGCTGCTCGTGGTGTTCGGCACGGTCCGCTCCGGCAGGGCGGACAGGGTGGCGTTCGCCGTCGGCGGCTACATCACTGCCGCGTACTGGTTCACGAGTTCCACCAGCTTCGCCAATCCCGCCGTGACGGTCGCCCGGACCATCACCGACACGTTTGCCGGGATCGCGCCGGCCTCCGCACCCGGCTTCATCCTGGCCCAGCTCCTCGGCGGCGCCGCAGGGTTTGTCCTCGTCCGCCTTCTTTACCCGACGCTCGTCCCCGCCACTGCCAT
Organism: Arthrobacter globiformis NBRC 12137; assembly: GCF_000238915.1. GTDB lineage: Bacteria > Actinomycetota > Actinomycetes > Actinomycetales > Micrococcaceae > Arthrobacter > Arthrobacter globiformis. Next base: position 51,509 of record NZ_BAEG01000064.1, read on the forward strand.
GTCCGCCGCGGAAGCGGCCAACCGAAAGGTGCTCTCATGACCGGGAAGCCCTCCGTCCTGTTCGTCTGTGTCCACAACGCCGGCCGCTCCCAGATGGCCGCCGCGTTCCTGACCACCCTGTCCCGGGGTGAAATCGAAGTCCGCTCCGCCGGGTCCCAGCCGGCGGACAAGGTTAACCCGGCCGCCGTAGACGCCATGGCCGAGGTGGGCATCGACATGTCAGCAGAGATTCCGAAGGTCCTCACCACCGAAGCCGTGAAGGAATCCGACGTCGTCATCACCATGGGCTGCGGCGACGAGTGCCCGTACTTCCCCGGCAAGCGCTACGAGGACTGGGTCCTGGAGGATCCGGCCGGCAAGGGCGTGGACTCCGTCCGGCCCATCCGCGACGAAATCAAGACCCGGGTCGAGGCCCTGATCGCCTCCCTGACTCCGGCCTCCGCATAAGCAAACCCAGCAGGGGAGGGGGTGAGCTGAATGAAGAACGGATGCTGCGGCGACTCCGGTTGCTGCGACGACGACCAGGACTGCTGCTAACCCGCGCCGGGCCCTGCCGGCCCCACCCGGCCGGCAGGGCCCACCGAAAACAACTGCACCACCACTACGGCTGAAAGAGGACACCATGGAGTCAGCGAAGAACCTTCCCGTCGCCGTGATCGGTGCAGGCCCTGTGGGCCTGGCCGCCGCGGCCCACCTGCTCGAACGCGGCCTCGAACCGCTGATCCTCGAAGCCGGGACCTCGGCGGGCGCCGCCATCGAGCAGTGGCGCCACATCCGGCTGTTCTCACCGTGGCGGTTCAACATCGACGCCGCCGCCGTCCGCCTCCTCGAAGCCTCGGACTGGGAATCACCCCGCCCCACGGCCCTGCCCTACGGCGGCGAACTCATCGACAACTACCTCGCACCCCTGGCCGCGCACCCGGCCATCAGTTCGCGGCTGCAGACCGGCGCCCGCGTCATCGCCGTCACCCGGGCAGGCCTGGACAAAACCCACGTCCGGAACCGCGACACCACCCCCTTTGTGGTCCGCGTGGAACACACGGACGGCGAAACCCGCGACCACACCGTGGCAGCGGTCATCGACGCCTCCGGCACCTGGGCCACCCGGAACCCGCTGGGCACCTCCGGCCTGCCAGCCATCGGCGAAGACGCCGCCGCGGCCCGAATCTCATCTCCGCTGCCCGACGTCATCGGCAGGGACCGCGCACGCTTCGCCGGCCGCCGTGTGCTCGTGGTCGGCGCCGGACACTCCGCGGCCAACACCCTGATCAACCTCGCCGACCTAGCCAAAGACGCCCCGGACACCCGCATCGTGTGGGCCCTCCGCGGCGACTCCGCAGCCAAGGTCTACGGCGGCGGGGACGCTGACGGGCTGCCCGCCCGCGGCCAGCTCGGCGCGCGCCTGCGCCGCCTCGTCGAGGCAGGCACCATCGAACTCCACACCCGGTTCGGTATCGCTGCCCTGAATACCCTCGACTCTGCTGTGACCGTCGAAGCCGTTGACGGGCGCACCCTGAAGGCCGACATCGTAGTGCCCTGCACCGGCTTCCGCCCGGACCTGGACATCCTGCGCGAACTGCGGCTCAACTTGGACCCCGCCGTTGAAGCGCCGGTGGACCTCGGCCCGCTGATCGACCCCGAATTCCACTCCTGCGGCACCGTCCCGCCGCACGGCGCGAAACTCCTCGCCCACCCGGAGAAGGACTTCTACATTGTCGGCATGAAGTCCTACGGCAGGGCACCGACCTTCCTGCTGGCCACCGGCTACGAGCAGGTCCGCTCCGTCGCCGCGGCCCTTGCCGGGGACCGCGAAGCCGCGGACACCGTGCACCTGGCACTCCCCGAAACCGGCGTCTGCTCCACCGACGCCGGCACCAGCTGCGACATCCCCGAACCGGTGCTGGTCGGCTTCCCCACCGGACTGACCCACAACCGTTCCGGCGGCAACCTCACAAAGGAGACAACGCACTCATGACCCAGGACGCCACGCCCAAGACCCCGTCCGTGCTGTTCGTCTGCAGCAAGAACGGCGGCAAATCCCAGCTCGCCGCCGGCCTGATGAACCAGCTGGCCGCTGGGGCCGTAAAGGTCTTCTCTGCCGGCACCAAACCCGGCACGTCCCTCAACCCGCAGGCCGTTGACTCCCTGACCGAACTCGGCATCGACATCACCGGCGAACACCCCAAACCGGTGACGGATGCGGTCTTGGACTCCGTCGACGCCGTCGTCGTCCTTGGCACCGAGGCGAAGCTCGAACCGCGCGGAGGGACCCGCTTCGAGTTCTCGGAAACGGACGAACCCTCCGAACGCGGTATCGAGGGCATGGAACGCATGCGCCTGGTCCGGGACGACATCGAGGCCCGGGTCCAGAAGCTCTATACGGAGCTCACCGGGGACTAACAGTGGCAGCCCCGGCGCTGTCACGGACGGGTTTTTGGTTTGGCAGGTGCCTCAGGCAGGAACAACTGCGCTGACCGCGATGACGCCCCCTTGCGGGTCGCCAATGACGGCGTTGCGGAATCCTGGCGTGCTCATCGGTGCCATCAGGACGCTGCCGCCCAGGGCCACGGCGCGCTCGGCGGTGGAGTCCGCGTCGCGGACAGCAAAGTTGACGCTCCAGTGCGGCGGGACCGCGGTTCCGCCGGTCGCGGCCACGGCCGCCACGACTTCGCCTGAGCGTCGCCACAGCGAGAAGGCACCACCGGGCATCGATCCGAGTTCCCAGTCGAAAAGTCCGCCGTAGAACGCCTGAGCCCGGTCTACGTCCGTCGTATGCAGCGAGCTCATTGCCCAGCAGTCGGGCTCATTGGCGACTCGGGCGCCGTCGCTCTCGCCCGCCTGCCACAGGCAGAACGGGACGCCGGTGGCGTCCGCGAGCACGGCGAGGCGTCCGTCCGGGCCGCCCCCATACGGACCTGCCAGCAGTGTTCCGCCCGCTTGCTCGGCAAAGGCGAGTGTCTGCGCGACGTCGTCGACCCGAACGTAGGTGTTCCAGACCGCCGGTGACTGCGGCGGTGCCTGGCCGATCCCGGCCACCAGCCGCCCGTGGTGGCGCGCGGCGAAGTACTCGCCCGCGAGGCCGGACGGCATCGGGGTTGGGTCATCGAACCTCCAGCCAAAAAGGGGTCCGTAAAACTCCGTGGCGGCCAGCGGATCCGGCTGGAAAGTGTCCACCCGGCACGGCACACCGATCGAGGACGTGTCTCGCGATGTCATAGGGACGCACTCCGTTCGATGATCGTTCGTCACTTACGATAGCGCCCGAGTCCCCTCCGAAGGCTGCAAACCTTCAGCGCAGCGGGTGACCGTTCGACGGCGGAATACCGGTTCCCGGCGTGCCGGACCGGAGGGGGCCTGCATTGAGCGCGGCGAGTTGGATGGCGCCCATCTGGAAAGCACCGGCGATCACGATGAGGAAAATGCCGATGGCCAGTACTGACCAGTCGAAGGGCAGGAACGGGAGGGCCACAGTCTCGCGGACGTCTGACTGGTCCGGTCCGGGCAGGCCCAGCTCCCCGGCGGCGGCGACCGTGGCGACGGATTCCAGGATTCCGGGGAACGCGCCGGCACAACAAACTACGATGCCAACCACGCCCACGGCGTTCGTGCCGAACTTGGCGAACGGCCGGTACTGGAGCACTTGTAACGGTCGCAGTACGGACCCCGCTCTATCCCCGGACCCCCGCAGGCCATAAGCTCCGAGCATGTCATCAGTCATCGTTTGCAGCGGCCCCCACGACGGCCACGTTTCGCCCATGCTCGGAGTGGCCCGGCAACTGATTGACCGCGGTCACCGAGTCCGCTTCCTCACCGGTCCTGGCTACGAAAAAGCCGTCAAGGCCATCGGGGCCGAGTTCCTGCCGCTGGGCCCGGGCGCGGAGGAGCCGCCGAAGTCCACTGACGCCACCGGCCTGCAGGCGATCCGTCACGGAATGCGGGCGCTGGTGATCGACCCTGCCCGGGGCCAATACCTGCCGCTGGCCGCGGCCATAGAGGCGGAGCCGGCCGATGCCGTGCTGGCTGAGATCAGTTTCATGGCAGCGGCCATACTGGTCCGGCAGCCCCTGGGGACTCGGCCGCCGGTCATCGCCTGTGGAATCTTGCCCCTGACCCTCTCCAGCCGGGACTGCGCACCCTTCGGGCTCGGGCTCATGCCCGGAAGCGGTCCGCTGTCACGGTTCCGGAACAGGGCCCTGAACTGGTTTGTGGCCAACGTGGCGCTCAAGGACACGCAACGGCAGGTCGACGAACGGATGCGTGCGCTGGCCGGAGTGGAGCCCGATGGTTCGTTTTTCCTCGACTGGATGCGCAGCGCGGAACTCTTCGCCCAGTTCACGGTGGAGGAGTTCGAGTACCCGCGCTCGGATGCGCCGGACAACCTGCGCTTCTTCGGGCCCATGTCCCGGCACGCCGCATCAGCCTCCGTAACCCCCAAGCCGGACTGGTGGGGCGAGCTGGACGGCTCCCGCCCGGTGGTTTACGTGACGCAGGGGACCGTCTCCAACGCGGACTTCACCGCCCTGGTGGGCCCCACGCTCGAGGGCCTTGCCGATGAGGACGTCACCGTCGTCGTCAGCACCGGCCGCCGCCCGCTGTCAGCACTTCCGCCGCTTCCGGCCAATGCCCGGGCCGCCGAGTTCCTGCCGGACGCGGAGCTCCTGCCGAAGGTCTCCGTGTACATCACGAACGGCGGCTACGGCGGCCTTCACTATGCCATGGAAAACGGCGTGCCCATCGTGGTCGCGGGGGACACCGAGGACAAACCGGAAGGGGCTGCCCGGGTGGCCTGGGCCGGCGTCGGAATCAATCTCAGAACGGGCCGGCCCAAGCCGGATGCCATCCGCGACGCCGTGCGGAAGGTGCTGAGCGACGGCCGCTACCGGGCCGGGAGCCAGCGGATCGGCGCGGCCATTGCCGCGTCCCCGGGCGTGGACGGGCTTATCGACGAGATGGAAGCGATGTTACGGAAGGCGTGAACGGCATGGACACTCCGGAGGACCCGACGGGCAGCCGCGAGCTGAAGCACCTCCAGCATCCGCGCTTCGCCCGCGCTTACGCGCGTGCTGTCGGGCAGATGAACCGCCGCGGTGCCACCGATAACCGCCGCCGCATGCTGGCCGGCCTGCACGGGACGGTCATCGAGATCGGCGCAGGGGACGGCTCGGCCTTCGCGCTTTACCCGACGGCCGTCACCCACGTCCTGGCCCTGGAGCCCGACGACTACCTCAGAAGCCTTGCCGTGAGCCGCGCCGCCACGGCCGCCGTGCCGGTGACGGTGCGCCCTGGTGCAGCCGAGCGCATCCCGGCCGACGACGGCAGCGTGGACGCCGTCGTCGCCAGCCTCGTGCTGTGCAGCGTCGCGGACCAGGCTGCCGCGCTCGCGGAAATGCGGCGTGTCCTGCGCCCCGGCGGGACCCTGGCCTATTACGAGCACGTCCGTTCTGGGCGCCCCGTCCTGGCCGCCGTCGAAGACCTGCTCACGCCGGCATGGCAGCGCATCGCCGGCGGATGCCACCTCAACCGGGATACCCTCGGCGCCATCGCCGCGGCCGGATTCACCATCCAGGACAACCAGCGCTTCGGGTTCTCCGTCCAGTCGATGACCCCTCCGGTGGCCCACATTCTCGGCCACGCCACCAGCCCGGGGCCGCCCGCTGGTTGAGTTGGGGGAGTGAGCCGCTGATTGAAGAAGTACGACGGCGCCCCGTGGCTTTGGCGGGTCAGGCCAGGTTTTCCTTGAGCAGCGCACGGTGTTCGACGGCGGCCGCCTGGTGGAGCTTCCGGCCCGCCGCCGTGAGTTCGAGGTACAGCGAACGGCGGTCGTCGGCGCAGGACTGGCGGGTCAGCAGGCCGGCCTTCTCCAGCCGGTCCACCACCTTGGAGACGGCGCTCTGGCTCATCGGGGTCCGCTCGCCAAGTTCCTTCATCCGGCACGATGACTTGCTGTTCTCCGCCACGAGGTCCAGGATCTCGAACTCGTTCAGGCCGATGTCGAACTTGGCGTCCAGCGCCCGGTCGAGGGCGCACGAAGTGCGGAAGTATGCGTCCTGGATGCTGCGCCATTGCTCAACCAGCAGGCGGTCCGTCGTCGAAGCCATGCCCTGATTTTAGCCGACCGGCGAACTCAAGTCCACGTCATAATATTCCGCGTCATATTCCTTGTCATTGAATGACGCGTCATATAGATTTTGGGGCATGACATCACCAACCACCCTCGAACGAAGTGCCGGACCGATTGCCACGGCCGTCCGCTGGACCCGGGCCCAGTGGCTCCTGCTGATGGTTGTCTGCACCGTCCTGGCCCTGGACGGGCTGGATGTGTCCATGGTGGGCGTCGCCCTGCCGTCCATCGGGCAGGAACTGAACCTCGGCACGGACGCCCTGCAGTGGATCGTCTCCGCCTACGTCCTGGGCTACGGCAGCCTGCTGCTCCTGGGCGGCCGGCTCGCGGACCTCCTGGGCCGCCGACGGATCTTCCTCATTGCCCTCTCGGTCTTCGCTGCCGCCTCCCTGCTGGGCGGACTCGTGGATGACCCCGCCATCCTCATCGCCACCCGGTTCGTGAAGGGCCTCGCGGCTGCGTTCACGGCGCCCACGGGCTTCTCCATCATCACCACCAACTTCGCCGAGGGCCGCGAGCGCAACAAGGCCCTCTCCATCTTCACCACCTTCGGTGCCAGCGGCTTCTCCCTGGGACTCGTCGTCGGCGGCCTCATGACCAGCCTGAGCTGGCGCTGGACGTTCCTGGTCTCCGTGCCGATCGCCGTCCTGGTGGTCATCCTGGGCAACCGCTTCATCCCGCGCGATACGCCGGACGCCACGGACAGCGGCCACGACATCTGGGGCGCCGTCACCCTCGCGCTGGGCATGCTGGGACTCGTTTACACGCTGGTGTCCGCACCGGACCAGGGCTGGGGATCTGTGGCAACAATCGCCGGATTCATCATCTCTGCCGCGGTGCTGGCAGCCTTCGCCGTGATCGAGAACAAGGTCAGGCACCCGCTCATCCGCTTTGGCATCCTGCGCGAGGGCTGGGTGGCGCGGGCCAATCTCAGCGCGGTGGGGCTGTTCGGCTCCTACCTCAGCTTCCAGTTCATCGTGACGCTTTTCCTGCAGTCCGCCCTGGGTTGGAGCCCGCTGGCGATGGCTCTGGCCCTGCTGCCCACCGGACTGATCGTCGCCACCAGCGCGCCGTTCGCCGACCGCCTCATCAACGCGTTCGGTGCCACCCGGCTGATCCTGGCCGGACTGGCAGCCATGGGCCTTGGCTACGTCCTGTTCCTCCGGGTGGGCACCACACCCAACTACGCCCTGGACATCCTGCCGTCCATCATCCTGCTGGGCATCGGCTTTGCCCTCGCCTTCCCGTCCATCAACGTCCAGGCCACCGCGGGCATCAAGGATTCCGAGCAGGGCCTGGCGGCCGGACTCATCCAGACCAGCACCCAGGTGGGGGCCGCCCTGGTCCTGGCCGTCACCACCGCCATGGTCAGCGGCGGGCAGTCCGACGGCGGCACCGTCCCCAGCGCCGCCGCCATGCTTGAGCAGTACCGGCCGGGCCTGGTGCTGAGTGCCGCCGTCGCCATCGCCGCGCTGCTGGTTGCGGCTGTGCCGGCCCGACTGCGGACGGTCGCCTTGGCTGCCTAGCCCACGTTGCAGCGAAGCGGTGCCCCCTCCATGGGAGGGGGCACCGCTTCGCTGCAGCTGATCTGCTGTGAACCTATCCGATGAGGGTGGTGATGAGCCGGATGGATGAGGCCACGATGGCCACCAGGCCAATAATTCCAAACAGGTTCTGCCACCACTTGTTTCGCAGGTCGCCCATCACCGCCGTCTTGTTGCTCATGATGAGCAGCAGGACCCCGAGCAAAGGGGCGATGAGCACGGTCAGGGATTGGGCGATGACAATCAGGCCGACCGGTGACGCCTGGAACGAGAGGGTGACGACGAGTCCGAAGGCGAGGATGACGCCGGTGACGATGCGGGCTGCGGGTGAGCCTGCATTCGCGCCGCGGCCCATGGCATCGGAGAACATGGTGCCGCCTGCTGTGGCGTTGGCGATCATCGAAGAGAACGCGGCACCGGAAAGGCCCAGGGCGAAGAGCATGGACCCCACCGGGCCGGCGAGCGGCTCGAAGATCGATGCCAGGGCCCCGATGGACGCCGCGTCTCCGCCCGTTTTGCCCAGGACCGCGGCGGCAACGAGGATGACGAGGGCCGTCATGATGCCGGGGGCGACGATGCCGGGGACCGTGTCGACCAGTGTGATGTCCCGGTAGTCGGCGCGGGTGCGCTTGTTTTCCTTGATGCCGTAGGACGTGTAGAACGCGGCGTTGATGGAGAAGTTGGTTCCAACCAGGGCCACGATGAGGATTTCGCTGCCCGCCGGGAGGGTGGGAACCGCCCCTTCGAGGGCGCGGTACCAGTCGGGTTGGGCGACGACGGCACTGGCGACGAAAGCGACGGCCATGAGGGCGACGATGACCAGGAGCGCCTTCTCGATGATGCCGTAGACGTTGCGGAAGGCGAGGACGAGGGCGACGGCGACTGTGCAGGCAACGGTCCAGAGGACGGGTGATCCGCCGAAGACCAGGGAGAGGCCAAGCCCGGAGCCGACAGCGTTGCCGACGGAGAACATCAGTGTGATGCCAAAGACGCCGACTCCGGCCAGCACGCCCACTGGCCTGCCCAGGTGTTCCTTGATCGAGGTGATCAGGGAGGTCGGCGTGGCTATGCCGAGCCGGACACTCATGTCGGTGAAGAAGATCATGAGGATGGTGGAGACCGCAATGACCCACACCAGGGTGTAGTCGTAGCGGCTGCCGGCCTGCACGGCGGTGGTGAGGTTGCCCGGGCCGAACTGCCAGGCTCCCACCACGAAGGCGGGGCCCATGAGGGCAAGGTAGCCAAGAAACGTCCGGCGTTTTCCCTTCGTTGCCGGCGAGGGGTCTACGTGCGGGGTGGCCATCCGGGATTCCCTCTGTGCGGGATGTGTAATGGTCCTATTGTGCTCGCTCATGGCGAGTCCTCCTTCTACAGCGGCACTGCTGGGGGTCGTCGTTGACCGGGTGGAGATAGAAAGCCTGGGTGCGGGTGGCGGGCGTCAGGCCCGCCACCCGTAGGAATCCAAAGGGATCAGACGGTAGCGGTAACGCTTCCAAGGTTGGCGAACTGCAGGGCTGCGGCGATTTCCGCGCCGGCGCCTTCGGCGAGGGGCAGCAGCGGCGGGCGGACCGTGGCGTGCTCCAGGATGCCGCGGGCAACGAGGCCTTCCTTGAGGGCGACGGTGCCCTCCATGTGCGAGCCGCGGTGGTACACGTTCTTGGTGACGGGCAGGAGCCGGTCGTGGATGGCGCGGGCCGCCGCGTAGTCCTTGGCCTTGCCGGCCGCGATCAGTTCCACCAGCGGTTCCGGGGCGAGCCCGCCGTAGCCCACCAGGGCGCCGTCAACGTCGAACATGGTGTGCAGCAGGTACTCGTCGTGGCAGGTCAGGATCTGCAGGTCCGGGTAGGTTTCGCGGAGCACCGGGATTTCGGTGTCCCAGCGCTTCATGTTGCGGACGCCGTTCTTGGTGGCGAACACGCCTTCCTGGCCGGCGATTTCCAGCTGGGTCTCCAGATCGTAGGTCGCCTTCGTGGCGTCCGGGTACTGGAAGAGGATCAGCGGCAGTCCGGACGTTTCGTAGATCTCCTTGTAACGGGTCTGCGGGGCGCCCTTCTGGTACCCGAACCGGAGCCACCCATGGGACGGGTACACCAGGCCTGCGGAAGCGCCGGCTTCAACAGCCCGCTTGGCCTCGAGTGCGGCCACAGTGTTTCCCTCGCCGGTGATGCCCGCAATGATCGGGATCTGGCCGTTGACGGCGTTCTTGAACTCGCGAATCACGAGCGCCTGCTCATCCTGGGTCAGGAAGGTGCCTTCGCCGGCGTGGCCGAGCACAACCAGGCCTTTGACTCCCTCAACGCTGGCCAGCCAGCCGCCGAGGCGGTGGATTGCGTCGACGTCGACGCTGCCGTCGCGGTTGAACGGGGTGACGGGGGCGGGGACCAGCCCGCGGAGATCGATGGTCATTTCAGTACCTCATGTCTTCTTTGATGGTCGGCAGTCCCGCCGTTGTGGGAACGTTTGCGGGAACGTTTTCATTCTGCAACGTGGTTCAGCTCGCTGTCAAGGGAACGTTTTCATCCGGGAGGAAATAGAGTGTGTTTCAGAACAACCCTGCAGAGGAGCATTGCCATGGAACCCAGCGCCGCCGCGACCGTCACATTAAGGGACGTTGCTGCGGCAAGCGGCGTGAGCATTTCCACCGCCAGCCGCGCCCTCGACGAACGCGGCACGGTCTCCCGGTCCGCCACGGCCGTGCACGTCCGCAAGGTCGCGGAGGAACTTGGATACCGCCGGAACTCGTTCGCATCGAGCCTGCGCCGGGGCGAGACGCGGACCTTGGGTGTCCTCGTGCCGCGCCTGAGCGACACTGTGATGGCCCTGATGTTCGAGGAACTCGAACGGGCCGCCGCGGACCGGGGCTATTTCGCCATGGTTGCCACCAGCGGTGACGAACCCGACGACGAGCGCCGCGCTGCTGAGACGCTGCTGGACCGCAATGTGGACGGCCTCATCCTGGCCACCGCCCGCCTCGATGACGAACTGCCCCGGCTCCTGCGCGAACGCAGGGTGGCCCACGCCCTGGTGCTCCGTACCGACGGCGTCAGCCCCTCGGCTCTCGGTGACGACGAAGTGGGCGGCTACCTGGCCGTCCGCCACCTCATCGACCTCGGGCACCGGGACATCGCCGTCGTCACCGGGCCGTCGTTCACATCCACTGCGAACGCACGTTTGGACGGGGCCCGAAGGGCCATGCATGAAGCCGGCATTGAGCTCCCGGACAACTGGAGCATCGCCGGCGGCTACGGCATAGAGAACGGCTTCGCGGCCGGCGATGCCCTGCTTGATGGGGGCGCCGGGAGACGCCCCACCGCGATTTTCGCGGCGAATGACAACCTTGCGATGGGCGTCATGGCCGCTGCACACCGCCACGGGCTGAGCATCGGCGCGGACCTGTCGCTGGTCGGATACAACGACATCCCCCTGTCGTCCCGTCTTCCTACCCCGCTGACCTCGGTCCGGACTCCCCTTGCCCAAATAGCCAGGACCGCCATCGACCTCATTATTGATCCCAACAAAGAGCCGCGGGTGAGCAAGTCCATGCCTACGCTCATCCCCCGTGAATCAAGCGGCCACCCCCAGGGGCAGGGGTAACTCTTCGACCCCCTCGTTTTGGATGAGGCTGGGATGGGTGGGCGGGCCCATTTTCAGAATGTAGGTGACCCGTTTCGGCAACATATCGCCGCTTTCGGCGTTGCTTGGTTCCCGGCGCACGCATGGGGGCCGTATCGGCAGAATGTTGCCGGAAACGCCGAACCCCCGTTTGGGCTCCATGTGGCGCCGGCGGACGGCGGATCAGGCGGGCGTGGGAAGAATGTTGTGGTTGTACCGGAACACGTTCTGCGGGTCGTAGCGGTTCTTGATGGCCACGAGGCGCCGGTATTTCTCCGGCCCGTAGGCGTGGAGTGCGGCGTCGGCATCCTGTCCGAGTTCGGCGCCCAGGAAGTTGACGTATTCGCCGTGTTCGGAGAACGGCTGCATCAGGGCGTAGGCCCTGCGGGCGAAGGCCGTGAGCCGTTCGTCCTCGGACGGATCGCGCCAGAATCCGTAGACGTTCAGCCAGTAGCGCGCGGACCGGTTCGGGAAGGCCGTGGCGCCTTCCGGCACCCGGCCGAAGGCGCCGTCCAGGTGGTGGATGTCGATTCCGGTCCCTTGCCAGGCCAGTTCGGAGGCGAAACTCAGCAGGACGCCGACCACCTCCTCATCGAGGCGGGAGAACGACACGTTCTTCCAGTAGCCGCGTGAGCCCTTGGGGAATACGGTGTCCATGGCACTTTGCCAGTCCAGCCATGACGTGGGCCCCACTTCCTGTTCGTCGGGGCGAGCCTGGATGCGCAGCTGGTCCACGAGGTTCAGGCCGGCCTGGTGGTCGTGGGATGCCCAGGCGAACCCGACAACCATCCACGGTTCATCACCCATCCCGAATTCGGGCGGCAGCACCAGGAAGGAGATGATCGGGTTCATCGCCTCGGGCAAGTTCCGGGTCCAGGCAGCGACCGCCATGAGGGCGTTGCGCCAGTGCTGCGGCCGGTAAAAGAGGTTCCCGCCCAGGGGCGTTGCCGGCAGCGGGTGGGCGCGGAAGGTGAAGGAGGAGACGACCCCGAAGTTTCCGCCGCCGCCCCGCAGCCCCCAAAACAGCTCGGAATTCTTCTGGCTGCTGGCATGCACGTGGTCCCCGCCGGCAGTAACGACGTCGGCGGAATCCAGGTTGTCCAGGGTCAGGCCGTAGGTGCGGGTCAGCCAGCCGACCCCGCCGCCAAGGGTGAGGCCGGCCACCCCTGTTCCGCTGATCACGCCCAGCGGTACGGCCAGGCCGTGCTCGGCCGTGGCCCGGTCCACGTCTGCCAGCGTTGCCCCGGGCTCGACGGTAACGAGCCCTTTCCCGGCGTCGACCTTCACCCGCCGGAGGGGGCCGAGATCCAGAACGAGGCCGTCCTTGACCGTGCCGTGTCCGGCGATGTTGTGGCCGCCGCCGCGGACGGCCAGTGCCAGGCCGCTGCGCCGTGCGGCGTCGAGCACTGCGTCGATGTCCGCGACAGCACCTGCCCGGGCGACGGCAAGCGGACGGACGTCGACCATGCCGTTCCATACCGCGCGGGCATCGTCGTAGAGGGGATCCTGCGGCTCGATCAACGAGCCCGACAGCCGCCCGCGCAGCTCCTGCAGCGTCTGTTCGGTCTCGCGTCCGGGGCTGTTTTGATGAACTGTAGCCATCGGTCGGTGCTTCCGGGTCAGGGGGTGAAATACTCCGGGAACGTTGGGTGATGTCCAGAGTGTAGGTTCACAGCCTGTGCCGGGCAACAGTGAATTTGTTCGTCGGGGCGGACGGGTAGATAAACCCTCGGCCGGGGCTTAACTGTCCGTTCGCGCTCTCGTAGGTGCGTCGGCCAGGCGGCTCAGTTCAGCACCAGCCAGACGCCTAATGCCCCGAGGACAACGCAGGCTCCGGCGGTCCAGAACACCGCGGCGGTGTCCGGGGTCAAATGCCCGGCCCTGATTCCTTCGACGCTGCGCCGGTAGCGCCGCCGCTGGGTGGCGTAGATGCCCGTCCCTGCGGCGACGGTGAGGCCGAACATCGCCAGCACGAACGGTCCCTGGTCCGGGAGCCAGCGCAGGCTCATCGCGCTCGCGGCAACCAGCGTCAGCACGGTCCGGCCCCAGGCGAGCGCGGTGCGCTCTGGCTGCAGCCCGGGGTCGCCGTCCAGCGGGCCGTCGCCGGGCAGGGGAGCAGTGGCCGGGTTTTCGTCCATGGTTCAGGCCAGAACGACGACGGCGATCACCACCGCCGCCGCGACGGCACAGCCGGCGGCGAGCAGCGGACCGATCAGCGGCAGGGGCAGCGGCCGGTTCGAGCGCAGGCTCGCCTCGACCCGCAGCCAGCGTACGGCGGAGCCCGCGCTCAGCAGCATGCCCAGCAGCAGGAGCAGAACCGCCAGCCCGCGGCGGATGGGCTCCGGAAAGACGTCCGTGGTGAAGGCCTCCACCGCAATTCCGCCTGCGAGGAGCGCCAGGGAGGTGCGGATCCACGCCAGGAACGTGCGCTCATTGGCCAGGGTGAACCGTGGGTCGGGCTCGGTGCCGCCCGGCAGGAGCTTTTCGGCGAACCTGCTTCTGCGGGAGTCGGGGCCGGACGGGGGAGGCGGGGTGGACGGCACGCTCACAGTCTAGTCAGTGACGTTTGTTTACAGATTGGTGAAATTGTTTTCACAGGCGTGTAAACCCGGCTCACCTGCGCTTATGATGCATCCAAAGGGCAGGAAGTCCAGCCAGCGGCCAGCCGCCCGGAGTCAGAGGAGTGCCCATTGGACAGTACCCGGTTCCCCTCCGGTGACGGCCAGCCGGGCGCCGGCGGGACTGGCGGGGCTGGCGCCGAGGTCCCGCTGGTGCGGGAGCAGGCCTACGAGATCATCGAGGCGGTCCTGGCAGGCACGGATCCGGAGGGGGCCGAGGTCCGGGAGCGGCTGCGGGAGCATGTGGCGGCGCATCCCGGAAATCCTGAGGCCGCGCTCCATGAGCATCTGATCTTCACGCGCTCCCTGGCCCGGCAGGCCAACAACAGGCCGAACCCCAATAAGCAGGATGCGCACCGGCATCCGGCCGCGGAGCAGATCAGCGTCCCCGGCCGCGGGCAGGCCGCCATCGAGGCGATCCTGCATGGCGGCATGCTGGTCACGGCGTTCCAGCCGATCCACGAGCTTGGCCGCGGCGGTGTCATCGGTGCGGAGGCACTGACGCGGTTCCTGTGGGAGGACGGCGACGGTGCAGGATCCTGGTTCAAGAATGCCGCCGCCGTCGGGCTGGGTGCGGACCTGGAGTTCTCGGCGCTGCAGGCGGCTGTGGCCGCGGCGCAGGATCTGCCGCACCATCTGGTGGTGGCCCTGAACCTCTCGCCGGCCGTGTGCCTGGATCCCCGGCTGCCGGGATTTTTGGAACACGCGGCTCTGGAACCGTCCCGGATCATGCTGGAACTCACCGAACCGCTCCAGTCGGACGAACTGGAACCCCTGCTGGACGTCCTGACGCCGCTGCGCAGTTCCGGCATGGGGCTGGCGGTGGACGAGGCCGGGACGGAGGCTGCCTCCATGCGCCACATCCGTTCACTCCGGCCGGACGTCATCAAGATCGGCCGCGGCCTGGTTGCGGGCATCGACGCCGACCCAAGCCGCCAGTACCTGGTGGCCGACCTGGTCGAATTCGGTCGGCAGACCGGGGCGGCGCTGGCCGCCGTCGGAATTGAAACCGCCGCCGAACTTGCGGTCCTGACCCGGCTGGCAGTGGCCGCCGGCCAAGGCCACTTCCTCGGCATGCCCACCATCGACGTCAAGGAATGGGCCACCTGGGCCGGCCCCGCCACGGCACTCCAGAACCGCCGCGGGCGGCGCATGGCAGGACAGCCGCCACAGACGGACGGACACTGACCGCCGCCTGTGCTGTTGTAGATGAGAATCATTCGCATGTAGGGTTGCTGGCATGCGTGTAACTGTTGTGAGCTCCCTGGATGCTTTCAGCCGCCAGAAGGCCTGTGCGGCCCTGGCTGCAGCTTCCCCGGACGCCCTTGTCGTATTCCACGATCTGTTGGAGGACGGGCTCGTCATCCGCAGAACGTTCAAAGAGGGCCGCCGCCTTGAGCGGGAAGAGTCGGTGCTGGAACACGGGTGCCTGAGCTGTACCGTGCGCCTGGACGTGGTGCCTACGGTGAAGCGGCTGCTGACGGCAGGTTCCCGCCTCCTTCTGGGGTTGCCTCCGGGCGTGGCGGGCTCCACGGCCGTGCAGGCTCTGCTGCGGGGCCTCGGCGGCGCCTTCACGATTGACTCCGTGGCGCTGGCCTGCGCCCCGGATGCTGTGGAGGACCAGATCTGGGACCGTCACTCACTGTTCGAGTCCGGGTTCACCCCCGTTCCGGAGGACGAGCGGACGCCGGGGGAATTCCTCATGGGGGAGCTGTCGTTCGGCGACACTGTCCTGCTGGCCGACCCGGCACTGGTGCCCGTTGATCCTGAAGCGCGGGCCCGCGGAATCCAGCTGATCAGAGAGCTGGCTCCGCACGCGGTGGTGGCCGAAAGTGCCGGCGACATCCGGCCGGGCCGGCACAACCTCGCAGAGGCAATGGCGCGCACCGTTCCGGGTTCCGTGCGGATCCCGGCCGAGTCGTCCTCGCCCTTCACCACCGTGGTCCAGCGGATTGGGCGGCCCCTGCATCCGGAACGCTTCCGTCACGCCCTGGCATCCCTCGCCGAAGGATCCTGCTGGCTCCGCGGCCGGCTCTGGGTGGCATCAGCACCGGATTGCAGGATCGCCGTTCAGGGCATCGGGCCCCGGGTCTGGCTGGAGAACACGGGTCCCTGGCAGGCGCAGCGCCACCCCCTCCTGGCAGCGTTTCCCGCGGAGCATCCGGACGTCGTGTTGGATTGGCATCCCGAATTCGGTGACCGCGGAACGGTCCTGGCCGTCACCGGCGATGACGTGGACGCCGCCGAAATCGCCGCGCTGCTCACCGGCTGCGAACTGACCGAAGCGGAGATGGCCTCCGGCCCCGGCGCACTCAATGACCCGTTCGACCTGAACCGGACAACCGAAACAACACAAAGGAGCAACCCATGAAAGTACGGAACTCGCTGCGGGCGCTGAAAAAGATACCCGGCGCCCAGATTGTCCGCCGCCGCGGCCGCACCTTCGTCATCAACAAGAAAAACCCGCGGATGAAGGCCCGCCAAGGCTAACCGAGGCGCGTCTCCGGGTGGCAGACTTCCACCATGAACATCGAGCAGTGGTGGCCCAACCTCAAGCCCGCCACGCAGGCATGGCTGATTGATAACAACGGCGACGCCGTCCCGGAGGGCCTGGCCGCCGAGATCGCGGAAGCCGGCGGCCCGGCCGCCTCGGATGCCCGGCAGGGCGGGGACGACGAGCCCCCAGGGTTCTATTTCCCGGACGAGGTGGTCGACTGGATCGAGGCGGTGGGCAACGGCGAAACCCCCGAACCGCCCCTGCCCCGCTGACGTCAGCGGGCGGCCATGCAGATGCCGGGCGTCAGCGTTAGCCCTGCTGCGCCGCCCATTCGTCGACCCGGCGGTTGCTTTCCTCCTCGGAGAGGTCTTCCACGCGGGTCATGATGGACCAGCGGACGCCGAAGGGGTCCCGGATGCTGGCGTACCGGTCGCCTGAGACAAACGTGGCCAGTGGCTCGCGGATCGTGGCTCCGGCCCGTTCGGCGCGCTGCACCAGGGCGTCGGCGTCCGGGCAGTAGAGGCCAAGGGAGTAGCAGTCGTTTTCGCCCTCCGGCGCCGGAACCAGGTGGTATTCGGGGTTGGGTTCGCCGATCTGGAGGTGGCCGTTCCCGAAGTCGAGTTCCGCGTGGACCACCACTCCGCGCATCTCCGTGGCACCGACTACGCGGGCGCCGAACACGTCCTTGTAGAAGGCGATCGCTTCCCTGGCGCTGGTTACGGCGAGGAACGGCGTGAGGCTCGTCAGGCCGTTCGGAATCCCGTGCGTCGTGTGCTCTCCGTGGGCGGCGGTGGTCGATTCGGTGCTTGTAGTATCTGTCATGTCCATGACGCTACGTGCCCCGCCAGCGGCGGCGCTTGGAGATTCACGACAGTCTGAGGGGACCGATGGAGAGTTCGTTCAAGGGGATCCTGTACCCGGCCCGGCTCCCCAGTTTCCACCGCCTTCCGGCGCCGGCCTCCGTGGCGGACCTGGTCCAGTGGATCTGGATTCCGGAGTGGGACATAGAGCCCGGCCGCACATCCCGCCAGCACCTGATCGCGTACCCGGGCTCCAACCTCGTGGTGCAGCCTGACGGCGTGGCCTTCTCCGGCCCCACTACCCGGGCCGCCCATCGGGACCTGGCCGGACGGGGCTGGGCGGTTGGTGCGCTGCTGCGGCCGGCGGCCGTGCCGCTGTTCACCGACGATCCCGCCAGCCTGCGGGACACGGAAGTGGCGGTGGCCGCGGAAGATCTGCACCGTTCCGTCTCGGCGGTCATGAACACGTACGACGGCGATACTCGCCGCGAGCGCGCAGTGGATGCCTTTGCGGGGTGGCTGGCCTGCTTTGCCGGGCCCGCAGTGTCCGAGGAGGCGTTGCTGGCCAACCGGCTGATGGACGTCATCGGTTCGGACGCCTCGGTAGTCCGGGTGGAGGACGCCGCGTCTGCGCTGGCGGTTTCGCAGCGGACCCTGCAGCGTGTGGCCAGGAAGTACATCGGCCTCAGCCCTGCCGCGCTGATCCGCCGTCGGAGGCTTCAGGACGCGGCCGAGCGGACGCGCCTGGATGCGTCAGCGGATCTGGCGGCGATAGCTGCCGAGCTTGGGTACGCCGATCATGCGCATCTGACAAATGACTTTCAGAAGTACCTGGGTTTCACCCCGAGCACGTACCGGCAGGCGGTTGCCGCCGGATCCGGTGGTTGAGCCTGTCGCGCCCGGATAGGTTTCAGCCCCGGCCATCCGGCAGAATGGGCGCCGTGAGTACCCCGGATGCCGCTGTAAACCGCAAGCCCCAAACACTGCTGAGCCGCGCCCTGAACGTGGTGCTGGCCCTTGTCATGGTCCTGGTGGGGCCGGTGATGATCGGTGTCGGTTCCCGGATGGCTGATGCGGATGACGAGATCGCGCGGACGGGTGTGCACACCACCGGAACCATCGTTGACTTCAACGACGCCAGGAGGGCTTCGCAGAGGGACATCAGGGTGAGGTACACGTCTGCGGACGGAACGGTCCGCTACACCTCGGCCACCGTGGACCACGACCAGCGCCCGACGCAGGGCGAGGAAGTCACGGTGGCGTACCGCGAGCAGGAGCCCGGCCAGGCAGTCGTGCTGGGCTACGAGAGCGGCGGCATCATGGTCCGGGGCATCGGCACTATCCTGGCCATGATTTTCATTCCCATCGTTCTCATCCTCGTTTTTTCGAAGCGGGGGAAGAGCCGCAGCAACAGGCTCGGCTAGCCGCGGCTGGCGACGCAAGATCCAATCACTGGATTATGCGCAAATTTTGTCGCCGGCATCAGTTACGATTTCCCAGCCGGGCCGTTCCGGCCGTTTTCAATGGGGGAATCATGCGTTCAAAAGTTCTTGGTGCCGTGCTCGGTCTCGGCCTTCTCTGCAGCTCCGTTCTGGCCGTCGTACCGGTCCACGCCGCATCAGACGCCGGCGGAGTGATCGGCACCCCGATGCCGCGCGACGAGCAGATCAGCACAGTAGCCGCCGGCAACGACCTCGGCTCTGCACTGGGTCCGGTCCGGACCGGCCTGAAAGACGGCGGGGCATACCGGCAGTACCAGCGCGGGTTCGTCGTCTACTCGCAGTCGACCGGCGCCCAGGTCTCACGGGGCGCGATCCGCACCGCCTACGGCAAGCTTGGCTACGAGAAGGGCCGGCTCGGATACCCGACGATGCTTGAAGGCATCCTCTCCCAGAACGGCAGTCTCGGTTACCCTCTCACCGGCGAACTCATCGACCCCGACGGCAGGCGGATGCAGAAGTTCCAGGGCGGCCAGATCATCTGGAGCGCCGAGGACGGCGCCGTCGTTCAGGCCGCGACGCCGCACGCCAGCTTCTGAGGACCAGAGTTTTTGAGGACCATGATGGCCACATTGCGAATAGCCCGTGAACTGGGAGCAGCAAGCTGACGCTGCGGTGAGGGGGCTTGAACGGACAGTTATGCGGACCGTGGGCAGCTTCATAGGGTTTGTCGGGTTTCCATAAGCTGCTGCTGTCAGGATGTCCCATCCGCCGGCGGGACTATGCCTGCGCCTCGCCCGGCACGGGAAAGCAACTGGTCTATCGTTTGTGGCCGGTAGCATCACAGACATGATGCATCAGAGCGCAATCTTCGTCGACGCAGGCTTCCTTCTCGCCGTCGGCGGAACCCAAGTCGCCGGGACGTCGTTGCGGTCAGCGTTTAGCGTCAATTACGAAAAACTCATACGCGGGATTCTGGGCCGCGCCAAGGATCACTGTGGCCTGGAATCGCTGCGCGTCTATTGGTACGACGCCTCCAAGGATGCGTTGTTCACGGACCAGCACAAGAAAATCGGGTTGCTTCCCGACGTTAAGGTCCGGCTTGGCCGCATCTCGTTCAACGGGGAACAGAAGGGCGTCGACCTCAAGCTCGGTCTGGACCTCGTCGGAGTTGCCCGGAACAGGGCGGCGTCGGTGGCCTTCCTGGTCTCGGGCGATGACGACCTTGCAGAGGCCGTCGAAGCCGCACAGGATCTCGGCATGAAGGTGGTCCTGGTGGGCCTGGACGATCCGAGCCACCGGCTCGGGGTCGCCTCGGTCGCGGAACATTTGGCTCTGCGCGTGGACAGCATCATCACCCTTCCGGCCGAGCTCATCGAATCCTGCTTCGCCAAATCCGTTTCGGCGGCGCCCCGGCCCACCCCCGTTGCGCCGACTCCGGGGCCATTTCCGCCCCGGCCCACGCCTGGATCCGGACCGCGGCCGGCGCCACCGTCGGTCCGGCCGCCAGTGCAGCCCGCAGCCCCGAAGCTGCACCGGTCAGAAGCACACCTCGTGTACAGCTCAGGCGGCGGAGCCATGACTTCTGATGTCTATGAGGGCTCGGCCCTCGACGTAGCGCAGGAGGTTGGGGAGAGTGTGGCCGTCAGCTGGTACGGCTCCACCACCCAAGGGGAACTGAATGAGCTTTTGGCGGACCGCCCGGTGCTGCCGGTGGAGATTGACCGTGTCCTGCTCAAGGACTGCGCCCAGCGGATCGGTGAGTACAAGACGGACCTCCAGGGTGTGCGGAGAGCGTTACGCGATGCCTTCTGGCTGAAACTCGACCAGCTCGTGTAACTCTGCAAAATCCTGCTCCATCGAACAAGAATCCCTCCTTGGCTGCAGCCATTGACATCCCGGATGACGGGGTCAATGGTTGGCATGTCCAGCACCATCCGGATCATCCAAGGAGCAGAAATGAACGCCGCACCGTACGGAATCGTGCACTTCTTCGCAGGGGGCACCAAGGACCAGTACGACGCCTCAATCGCAGCCGTGCACCCGGGCGAGGGGCGCCTGCCCGACGGCCAGATCTTCCATGCCGCGGGCGCTTCCGAAGGTGGATGGACCATCATGGCTGTCCATGAGTCGAGGGAGAGCTGGGAGAAATTCCGCGACGGCATCCTCCTTCCCCGGATGCAGCAGGGCATCGAGGGCGGGTTCACGTCGCCTCCCGAAGAGACCGTCATCGATCTGTACAAGGTCATGCCTTAGCGGATCGGAAGAACACCGCAATGGCCGCCATCGTCAACCACTTCGAGATCGGTTCGGCCGACCCGGATGCCGCACGGACACACCTCCTCGACCCGCAGGGCAACCGCTTCGGCGTGTGGCGGCCGAAACAGCCGGCCTAAGCCGGCCATCGGCCTGCCAATCCCTATTCCGGCAGTTCCATCTGGAACCCGCAGTCGCACCTGAGGACCCGGGTGGCGAGATAAACATCCAGGGGGTCCGCGTCCGTGCCCTCGGTGGACAGCGGTGCGGAGAGCCGGCGGATTTCCGACCCGGCTTTCCGCATCGGCCGCCCACAGTGGATGTAGTGCCCGCCGAAGATCAGCACGTCCCCGGTCTGGTCGGCACGGGCCAGGACCATGGACAGATCCGCGGCCTGGGCAGGATGCTCACTGAAGAGCCCGCACTGGCCGCAGGTGTAGGAGACGAGGACGATCTCCGGAGGCGAGTGTTGAAGCCCCGTGACTGATCTGATGGTGAGTTGGCGGTCGGTGCCGCAATGGCCGCACATCACCGGGAGCACCCGGTGCCTGCCGGCGCCGTCCTGGCGGGAGCCGTGAAAACCCAGCGACATGATCAGAAGGCGAACGGGTAGCTGGCGAGGATATAGTCTGCTGCTGCGCGTCCCTTCATCCTCAGTCTGCCGCTGCGGACATTTACCCCGCACAGGCGCATTCCTGCCCTGAAGACGGCGGGGCGTTTGGGTTTCACGCCCTGGAGCAGGCACCAGCTCGTGTACAGCCCGTACAGGCAGTCCGGTCCCAGCGGGCTGTCGGTGTCTGCGTCGGGAGTGGTTGCGTCGTGAAGGAACTGCTGGAAATGGGAGGTGGCCACGTCAGGCTCTTTCCTCGGGGTGCACGGTGTCCGCCGTGAGGCTACAGCGGGTACCCCCGGCGGTGCACGGCGCCGGAGGAGGTTCCTGCGGAACTTCAGCCATACAGGACCCTGCTTTGAAAAGTACACCTGTTCCCGTGAGCTGTACAGGTTCTTGGTCCGGGGCGGGCCACTGCGAACCTGTATTTACTTGATGGCAAGCGCCTCGGAGAGCACGGGCCCAAGTGACGTTGAATAGGCCGCCGTGAGGTGGGCCCCGTCTGCATGCATAGGTGAGGTACCGGCGAAAGCGGGGCAGCTCCCCGCTACGCAGAACCATCCAACGGTCTCCACGAAGTGAACGTTCGTCAGCTCGGCGGGGTCAAGGGCCGATCGGCCGGCGGCCGTCATGTCCAGTGAGAGTTGCTGCACCTTGGATGCGCAGTTCGCAGGCGTGCTTATCTTCGTGGCGCACTCGGCGAACTTGCGGCCGCGTGGAGGCGGGTCCAGCACGAAGACCTGTTTGGCCGAGGCAGAGAGTTCTGTGTACAGCTTTTTGGACGCCTCGCTCCACTCGTCGGCCGCGGCACCGCCCGTTGCTCCACTGGCAAGTCGCGCCAACGTTCCTGTTGAGCTGGAACTGATCACCATGTCAGGCTTCATCGAGGCTATCTGCTGAAGGGCCCACGTCCGGAAAGGGGCGCACTTGGGGTGTGCCGATTTGGAAGCCTTAATCACATCAACCGCCGCAGACGGGCACTGCTGCATGGTGTAAACATGGATCTTGTATCCCTGCGGCTCAAGTGCGGCGCGTATGCCTGGAACGTAGCTGATGGCCACTGAGTCGCCGAGAACCACCGCCGTCTTCTTGGCCGCTTCGTCTCCGTAGACGCAGCGGGCTGCATTTTCTGCCGGGTCTTCCAGAGCGCCTCGCTCGTCGCCCAGGCATCCGTCCTCGACCCATTCAGGCGCTTTCGCTGCGTCGCCGAGTGTGTCGATCGCAGGCGTAAGCTCTGGCCACTGAGATGCCGAGAGCGCAAGAGTGAGTTCTTGGCTCAGCTTTGCCGAGGGGGTGTTCGCAGCAGCAGTGTTGGAAGCACCCGGCGACACGACTGGTTGCCGAACAGCCGTTGCGGTGACGGGGGTGGCCTTCACCAGGGTGAAGCCCACGACGATGGCGGCAGCCAGGGCAAGAGTAATGACCGCTGCATAGGCCAGCCGGGTCCGGGTCTGGGCCCCGTGCGGCGCCTTAGCCGCCCTGGCTGCCTTGGGTTCAAGCCATTGCGAGTGCCTGACTGGCTCTTCAATGAAGTGATAGGACCATGCTGACAGCGCCAAAATGAGGGCTAGCGCGACGGCGTGGTCCACGACGCCACTCGATGGCCGAAGTGCTTCAAGAAGGATGATTACAGGGAAGTGCCACAGGTACAGAGAGTATGAAATGTCACCCAGGTAGCGGGAGACGCGATTAGTCAGCGGAGCCAGCAGCCGTTGCTCCCCTCCGGTCCCTGCGGAGATGACGGCCATGGTTGCAAGGACTGGCACCGCTGCCCATGGACCCGGGAAGGTCAGGTCCGGTGCCATGGCGAGGGCGCCGACGGCGATTCCTGCGAGGCCGGTGTAGGCCAAAGCGGGCCTGATGCGGTCTGGAATGCGCAGCAGAACCGGCGCAATGACGGCCAACAGACCACCGCAGCCGAGCTCCCAGGCACGGGAAAACGTAGAGAAGTAGGCGACGGTGGGTGCCGCGGAGCTTTCCCACATGGCGAAGACAAACGATGCTCCGACCGCGGCAAGTACGGCCAGACCCAGTGAACGCCGGGCCCCGGAAGACGACCGGCCTCGCCTGGACGCTCCCCATCCGAGCATGAGCACGATCAGCCATGGCCAGACGATGTAGAACTGTTCCTCGACGGCCAGCGACCAGTAGTGCTGTAGCGGGGACACCACCCCTCCGGCCTGCATGTAGTCAGTACCGATCATGGCCAGATGCCAGTTGGCCGCAGACAGGAACGCCCACAGCCCGTCCTGGGCAATGCCCACGAAGCGCGCAGTGGAGAACACAGCCCATGACGCGACGAGCGACAGGACGATAACTACCGATGCCAGCGGCAGAATACGTCGCGCCCGGCGCCGGTAGAAGTCGGCGAAGGAGATCCTGCCGCTTTTCTCATGCTCCCGGATCAGGCTGGCAGTGATCACGAAACCGGAGATCACGAAGAAGACATCCACGCCGATGAAGCCACCGGTGGGGTAACCCAGCAGGTGATCCGCAATAACCAGGCCAACTGCCAGTGCGCGAAGGCCCTGGATGTCATAGCGCTTTCGCGCCCAGGGACTGTCCGTCCTCACCGCCGAGAAATTCGCTTTGCGCTGAGCAGCCCGGCCCACTGGCACGCGGACATGAGTCATGGACAAGAGAATTCCCCCAAATGAGACCGGTGTTGCTGACATTTTACCCGCCGGGCATATCTGGTTAGGCCTTGCTAGTTGCTTGACGCCCTTCGCCGCTTCCGCATATCCTGAACGAACGGTCGGTAAATAATCCGAGTACGGACGTGAATGCATAGGAGCAACCATGGCAGCGCAGAACCTGCAGTCAGTGCCTGACCAGCCGGCAGCCCCGGGCGCGGCAGCCCCCGCCGCCGATCAGGGCCAGGCCCAGCTGGAGGCCGAGGGCCAGGCATACTTTGACCGCGTGATCTCCGAGGACTCCCGGATCGAGCCGCGCGACTGGATGCCCGCCGCCTACCGCAAGACCCTCCTGCGCCAGATCTCGCAGCACGCGCACTCGGAGATCATCGGCATGCAGCCGGAGGCCAACTGGATCAGCCGTGCCCCCAGCCTGAAGCGCAAGGCCATCCTCATGGCCAAGGTCCAGGACGAGGCCGGCCACGGGCTCTACCTCTACTCCGCCGCCGAGACGCTGGGCCAGTCCCGCGATCAGATGATGGACGACCTCATCGCCGGCAAGGCCCGCTACTCCTCGATCTTCAACTACCCGGCGCTGACCTGGGCGGACATGGGTGCCATCGGCTGGCTGGTGGACGGCGCCGCCATCTGCAACCAGGTGCCGCTGTGCCGGGCATCGTACGGTCCCTACGGCCGGGCCATGGTGCGCATCTGCAAGGAGGAGTCCTTCCACCAGCGCCAGGGCTTCGAGATCCTGTTGGAACTCTCCAACGGCACGCCCGCGCAGAAGCAGATGGCCCAGGACGCCGTGAACCGCTGGTACGCCCCGGCCCTGATGATGTTCGGCCCGCCGGACGACGATTCCCCCAACTCCAAGCAGTCCACGGCCTGGAACATTAAGCGCTTCAGCAACGATGAGCTGCGCTCGCGGTTCGTCGGCATGATGGTGGAGCAGGTCCGGGTCCTGGGCTTGACCCTCCCGGACAGCGAGGTCCGTTTCAACGAGGACACCAGGAAGTGGGAGCACGGCCCGCTCGACTGGAACGAATTCAAGGAAGTCCTGGCAGGCCGCGGCCCCTGCAACTCGCAGCGGCTTGAGCGCCGCCGGCAGGCGCACGACGACGGCGCCTGGGTCCGCGAGGCAGCGGCGGCTTACGCACACAAACAGTCAATGAAGACAAAGGAATTCGCAGCATGAGTCCCCATGGCAACCCGGAAGTTCCGGCCAGCTCGGCCACTGAAATCAACCGCGAGGCTCCAAAGGCGAGCCCGGCGGCCGCTCCCGCCGAAACCACCGGCAATGCCTGGGGTCTGTGGGAGGTCTTCGTCCGGTCCAGCCGCGGCCTGTCCCACGTGCACGCCGGCAGCCTGCACGCGCCGGACGCCGCCATGGCCCTGCGCAACGCCCGCGACCTGTACACCCGCCGCAACGAGGGCGTGTCCATCTGGGTGGTCCCGGCGGACGCCATCGCCTCCAGCGACCCGGACGCCAAGGGCTCGTTTTTCGAGTCGCCGCAGGGCAAGGACTACCGGCATGCCACGTACTACACCAAGAGCGAAGGGGTGAAGCACCTGTGAGTACTCCCGAGACGCAAGAAGCGCAAGAGACCACAGGCCACGGCGACATCTCCGTCGGCGTCGCGGGCGCAGGTGCCAGCGGCGACGGGTCGGCCAGCGCCACCCGCATCACCCCGGGCAACGCGCTCCGCCCCGAGGACATCGCGCTCGAGGTCCGCACCGGCCTGGCGAAGCCCACCGAGGACGTGGCCGAGTACGCGCTGCGCCTGGGCGACGACGCCCTGATCCTTGCCCAGCGTCTCGGCCACTGGATCTCCCGTGCCCCGGAGCTGGAGGAGGATGTGGCCCTCGGGAACATCGCCCTGGACCAGCTGGGCCACGCCCGGAGTTTCCTCAGCTACGCCGGCGGCGCCTGGGACAAGAGTGAGGACGACCTCGCGTACTTCCGCCGCGAGCACGAGTTCCGCTCCGCGCACCTGTTCGAGCAGCCCAACGGGGACTTCGCCGTCACCATCGCCCGGCAGTTCGTGGTGAGCTACTACCAGTTCGAGCTGTACCGCCGGCTGACCGAGTCCACGGACGCCACGCTGGCTGCCATCGCAGCGAAGGCCGTGAAGGAAGTGGACTACCACCGCGACCACAGCGCCCAGTGGGTCCTCCGCCTGGCCGGAGGCACGGACGAGTCCCGCCAGAGGATGATCCACGGCCTGAAGCTCATCTGGCCGTACGTGGGGGAGCTCTTCGAAACCGATGAGCTGGTGACCCGCCTGGCGGAGGCGGGCGCCGCCGTCGAGCCTTCCAGCCTGAGGGCGGACTTTGACCGCCTCACCGGCGAGGTCCTCAAGGAAGCGGAGCTGGAGGTGCCGGAGGTGCCGTTCGCCCCGGGCGGCGGCCGCCGCGGCAGGCACTCCGAACACCTGGGCTACATCCTGGCCGAGATGCAGGTGCTGGCCCGGGAGCATCCCGGAGCAAGCTGGTGACTGCCGTGTACGTATCGGACTTCGAGACCAAGACAGGCATCACTGCCGAGCAGAAGGCGTGGGATATCGCCGCCACGGTCTGCGACCCGGAGATCCCCGTGCTCACCATCGAGGACCTGGGCATCCTGAGGAGCGTGCGGCTGTTCGACGACGGCGGGCCGGTTCCCGCCGTGCAGGTCACCATCACGCCCACGTACTCGGGCTGCCCGGCGATGGACGCCATCCGCGATGACCTGAAGGCCGCCTTCCACAAGGAGGGCTACCCCAGTGTGCACGTGGAGCTGGTGCTGAGTCCGGCGTGGACCACGGACTGGATGACGGAGGCGGGCAAGGCCAAGCTGCGGGAGTACGGCATCGCGCCGCCCTCCGGCAGGGCCGCCCTCGGCCACAATGGCCCCGTCCGCCTCAGCCTGGCCGTGAAGTGCCCGCAGTGCTCGTCGCTGAACACCAAGGAACTCACCCGCTTCGGTTCCACCTCCTGCAAGGCGCTGTACGTGTGCCAGGACTGCAGGGAACCGTTCGACTACTTCAAAGTCCTGTAAGGAATTTCCCATGCCTGTTGTCCGCCAGACTGCCGCCGAATCGGCGCAGGCCACCGGCCGCCGTCGTCCGTCCTTCCACACCCTCACCGTCGCGGAGGTGCGCCGGCTCACCGACGATGCCATCGAGGTGACCTTCGCGGTGCCGGCCGAGCTGGCCGGGCACTTCGACTACCTGCCGGGCCAGTACGTGGCCCTGCGCACCACGCTGCCGGACGAGACCGGCGAGCCGAAGGAGATCCGCCGCAGCTACTCCATCTGCGCCGAGCCGCGCAGCTTCGCGGACGGCAGCAGCGAGATCCGGGTGGCCATCAAGAAGGACCTGGGCGGGCTGTTCTCCACGTGGGCCAACGCCGAGCTGAAGGCCGGGGACACCCTGGAGGTCATGAGCCCCATGGGCGCGTTCGTGTCCAAGCACGGCCGGGACGGGCAGGCCGTGGACCAGAACGTCATGAACTCCATGAACCATCCGGAGGACCTGGCGGGGGAGCCGGGGAACTTCGTGGCGATCGCCGCGGGCTCGGGCATCACCCCGGTGATCGCGATCGCGCGGACGCTGCTGGCCGCCAGCCCGGACACCCGTTTCGACCTGATCTACGCCAACAAGGCCGCCATGGACGTGATGTTCCTGGAGGAGCTCGCGGACCTGAAGGACAGGTACCCGTCGCGTCTGGCGCTGCACCACGTGCTGTCCCGCGAGCAGCGGATCGCGCCGCTGCTGAGCGGCCGGATCGACGCCGAGAAGCTGCGGGCGCTGCTGGGCACCGCCATCCACGCGGACGACGTGGACGAGTGGTTCCTGTGCGGGCCGTTCGAGCTGGTGCAGCTGTGCCGGGACACCCTGGCCGAGCGGGGCGTGAAGCCGGAGCACGTGCGGTTCGAGCTGTTCACCTCCGGCAAGCCGGACCGCCCCGAGGGCAACGCCGGCCGTCCCGTCGTCGAGGATGAGTCCAAGGAGACCTACAAGATCACCTTCAAGCTGGACGGCCTGCAGGGCGAGGTGGCCAGCCCGACGCACGCCCGCGAGTCCATCCTCAACGCCGCGCTGCGGGTCCGCCCGGACGTGCCGTTCGCGTGCGCCGGGGGAGTGTGCGGCACCTGCCGCGCCAAGGTGGTCACCGGCACCGTGACCATGGACGAAAACTACGCGCTGGAGCAGGATGAGCTGGACAAGGGCTACGTCCTGACCTGCCAGTCCCACCCCACCAGCAAGGAAGTCTCCGTCGATTTCGACGTGTAGTCCTAAATTTTTTTAAAACGGGCCCACGCCCGCAGGGTTCCCTGACCGAGCTTGCGAGGTTAGGGTGCGGGTGGGGACGGTCTCAAAGGAGCAGCCATGATTTCCCTTTCCATTGCCGACGGCGTCGCCGAAGTTGTCCTCAACGCCCCGCAGAAGCTGAACTCGCTGGACGAGCAGGCGCTGGCGGAGCTGTCCGAGGCGTACGACGACGCCGCTGCCGCCGCCTCGCGCGGTGAGGTGCGGGCGCTGCTGCTCAGGGGAGAGGGGCGCGCCTTCTGCGCGGGCCGGGACATTGCCGGCGTGACGCCGGAGAGTGACGACGCCGAGGCGTACCTGGGCGGCCTGGTGCAGCCGCTGCTGCAGAAGATGAGCGCGTTCCCGGCTCCGACGTTCGCCGCGGCGCAGGGCGCCTGCCTGGGTGTGGGGCTGGGGCTGCTGCTGGCCACGGACGTGGTGTACGTGGCGGAGAACGCGAAGTTCGGTTCGCCCTTCGCCAAGCTGGGGGCAACGATGGATTCGGGCGGGCACTGGTACTTCACCGAGCGCCTGGGCATGCACCGGACGCTGGATCTGATCTACACGGCCGAGCTGATCTCGGGTGCCGAAGCCGTGGCCCTGGGGATGTTCAGCCGGGCGCTGCCGGCGGACGAGCTGCTGGATTCAACCCGTTCGATTGTGGCCAAGGTTGCCACAGGTGCCACGGGAGCGTTCAAAGCCAGCAAGGAGCTGGTGGCTCACATCCGCGACCAGCGTCTGGGCCTCTGGACCTCCATGCAGGAGGAGAACGCCGAGCAAGCGCGGCTCTGCAAGACGGAAGACTATGCAGAAGGCTTCAAAGCGTTCCAAGAAAGGCGCGAACCGCAGTTCAAGGGCTAACCGATCTTCGGAGGCCGGGCTGGTTTGGGCGGCAGCGCTGGTTGAGCTTGTCGAAACCACTCCTCCACCACCCCCAACACCCAAACCCCCAGCATCGCGCCGGCCGTATTCGCCACGATGTCCATGGCGCTGGGAAACCGGTCGTGCAGGAACAGCTTTTGCCCCAGTTCCATGCAGCAGGACGCGAGGAATGCGCTCAGCACGATCCGTCCCCGGTGGAATGCCGGGAAGGCCAATGCTGCGAGGATGCCAATGGGTGTAAACAGCAGGATGTTGGAGGCGAATTCCACGAACTGGTAGTTGATCAGATCGGGAAGCCCTGAATGGTGGAGAGCAAACAGCGCCGCCTGCAGCCGCCCAGCTACGGGTCGGTCAACGGGCGTGGGCCAGAAGGCAACGAACGCGAGAGCGGCGAGATACAGGGCAAGCAACACACGCGCCAGCCCGGCATCGTCTGCTCGTTTCCATTTCCCCATACAGAAAAGCTACGGGAGTCTCTGATTCCGCCGAAATCTGCGCCCGGAAATTTCACTTTTTGTGAGCCAATTTATAGGGTTCGTTCATGACTATGGGGAAATCAGTTCGTAAAGCAGTTATCCCGGCCGCCGGTTTGGGCACGCGCTTCCTGCCTGCCACCAAGGCGATGCCGAAGGAGATGTTGCCGGTAGTAGATGCGCCGGCCATCCAGTACGTCGTGGAAGAGGCAATCAGTGCCGGCTTGGACGACGTGCTGATGATCACCGGCCGCAACAAACGGGCACTGGAAGACCACTTCGACAGGGCGCCTGCTCTGGAGCGGACCCTTGAACTCAAGGGCGATCAGGCCCGCCTCGACGCCGTCCAGCATGCCTCCGGTCTGGGGCCCATCCACTACGTCCGGCAGGGCGAACCCAAGGGCCTTGGACACGCCGTCCTGTGCGGCCGCCAGCACGTCGGTGAGGAGCCGTTCGCGGTCCTGCTGGGCGATGACCTCATCGACGAGCGGGACGAGCTCCTGACCACGATGATTGAGGTCCAGGCGAAGACCGGCGGGTCGGTGATTGCCCTGATCGAGGTGGAGCCGTCGCAGATCAGTGCCTACGGCTGCGCCGATATCACACCTGTTGATGGCGAGGGCTACGTGCGCGTCAACAGCCTGGTGGAAAAGCCGTCAGTGGACGAGGCGCCGTCCAATCTGGCGGTCATCGGCCGGTACGTACTGCACCCGGCCGTATTCGACGTCTTGGAGAAGACCGAGCCCGGCCGTGGCAGCGAAATCCAGCTGACCGACGCCCTGCAGACCCTTGCCGCAGGTGTGGACGAGGGATCCGGCGTATATGGCGTCGTCTTCCGTGGCCGCCGGTATGACACTGGAGACAAGCTGAGCTACCTGAAGGCCGTCATCACACTGGCATCCGAGCGCCCCGAATTCGGCGAAGACTTGAAGGCCTGGATGAAGGACTTCAACGGGTAGGCGCGCACGCAGCTGAGCAAGAGAGGAAGCCCCGACGGCCCGTCGGGGCTTCCTCGCTTTAAAGCGCACTGATATTCCAGGCAAAGAAGGGACCCATTCCGAAAAGCCGGAATGGGTCCCTTCTTTGAAGCGTGGAGCTTATTACTTAGGCGGATGCCTCTGCGTTTGCGCGGCGGCGAACGACGACCACCGAAGCGGCGCCGGCGGCGAGTGCACCTGCACCGACGAGTGACCACAGCACCAGGCTGGAGTCGGCACCGGTGTTGGCCAATCCCGCACCTCCGGTGTTGGAGAGGTCGGTGCCTGTGCCACCAGCAACGGTTCCGGAGCCCGTTGCGGCACCTTCAACAGTAACGGTGACCGGAGTGCTGGTGTGGCCGGAGTTAACGCCAGTGGCGGTGATGGTGTAAACGCCCGGGTCGGTGATGGTCAGCGGCAGCGCAACTGCGCCGGAAGCGTCAGCCGTTGCGTTCAACTCCTGTGCAGCGGCGTACACGCTGATCTTGCTCGGCACAGAGCGGCTTGCGCCGGCACCAGCAATGCTTGCACCCGTCGCAGCCGGGGCAGCGCCCGGGGTTACCCGGATGATCAACGGTTCGCCAGCGAAGAAGCCCCTGGCGGAGAAAGTAAAGGCTTCGCCGGGTCCAACAACGCCATCAGAAACGGCGGCATTGGCAGGCGTTGCCGGGTAGTTAGCGGCCATGGCCGGCGCTGTGCCGGTCAGTGCGATGGTTCCTGCAAGCGCGAGCGCAGCAATAGACTTCTTCATTTGTCCCCCCTGAGACCTTTTCAACACGGATGTCACATAATTGTGGAGATTCCCCATCCCCATGTGACCGTGGGGCGAATCTCGTGGTGTTACCCAAGGAGAGATTAGCACCTCGAAGGTGCAGGCTCCAAAGTGAATCCAGACACTTTACATACTGTTAATCAACTGGCTATGCAGGTGGAGCGCATGTCGCAGATTTCGTTTCCAAGACCACGTCCTTCAATGCCTGTACTGTCGGTGTCACGGCAACAACTGGTTTGGTGTGTTGCACGATTTTTCCGAAGGCAAATTCAACCGTTTGGCTCTGGCCCGGTGCGAGGCGAATGGTGAGTGTACCGACAGGACGACTCGAGTGCCGGTTGGCCGCGAAGCCCGTTTTCTCGCCAGCGACAAGTGCCGTCTCTATATTCGACTGCACTGGTCCATACGCCGTGATGTTTGTCTGGACGCTCCCCGCGGGCACGCCGAAAGCTCCAGCGCCGGTCACATAAGAAGACAACGCCGTTGCCGCGTTTGTAGGAGCAGTGTTTGTGCTTGTTATGCGGACCCTGATGCGACCGTAGCCGTGGGCTTCACATTCTTCGATGAGCTGAACGCTGCGCTTGACATAGTAATCCATTTTCGCGCCGGTACCATCGTTGAAGTAGATGCCGAATTGAGCGGGCGAAATGCTAGAGCCAGAGATTGATCCACTAACTGGATACTTGGCCAAAACGTCCTGTTCTTGAGTCGAGGCAGACCAGAGTAGCACCCGACCTTCAGAAGTAGCCCGGACGATCCCCGCGACCAAACTCTTGGCTCCGCCTTTTCCGCCGTTGATGGCACCGAAGATTTCCTGGGCTACGCCCGCAAAGTAAGCATCCTGGTTCTTGGGTTGCTCGATGTTGGCGTAGGCGTCTGACAGGAGTGTCCGAACTACGTTGTCTGCGTTGAGCTTGGTCGGCAGGTTACTGCCGTTGGTTAAGCTCAGCAGGTCAGGATTACTAATCGCAATCGGCCCTGTGGCCTCCAGGATGTAGCTCAGTGCTACCGGATCGATGGAGATGACGCCATCGACCCGATTGCCTGTCTTCCTTTCCCACATCGCCCGAGCAGTCGCGGCGGTGGTTGGAAAATCTGGCGTGAGATTAACGTCTTGAAAAAACTTCCCTATCCGACTTGAGTAAATCTGTCGCTGTTCAGGCTCCACGACCAACGGGGGAGACATGACACCAATATCGCTCGCACTGCTCTGGGCGCCCAGAGTCATTTTGCCTTCACGGAAGCTGATTTCGGCCAGAGCCCCCGGAATGCCGCCGGAAGCACGCGATTCTGCGTTGTTTTGAACCACCAGTAGGTACGTCCGAGGCGTGGCGTCGCCCAGCATCGGCGGCGCAAGACGTGCCACATCTGCAGCGCCATCCAGCGCGTCGGCAATGCTGCTCAGCTGGTCTTTGGCTAGAGACAGCGGCTGAGTCACCTGCGGCAAAAGACTCCCGGTCTCGATTCCATTAAGTCTCTGAACTGAAGCCCGTATCGCATGAGCTGCGGAAGCCACCGTCGGTGATGCATCCCGTAGGGGCTGCAGATCGGTCTTGGGAGAACCGGGCACCAGACTTTCCCATTGCAATCCGTCCAAAGCCTTGACCAGTGGAACAATTCCTAGGGAGGTTAGGTCACCTGCCGATCGTGTTATTTCTGTCACCGCAGCGAAGTTGCCCCCTAAGCCTGGAATCGCGGATGCGACTGTCCAAAGGGGATCATCCGCTGCATTCCTGGCTGCAGAAACATGGGCGGTGAGCTTCTTTACTGCATCCGAGGCGTCCACCGGGCGGTCCTGAATTACATCGCTTTTGACCACAGGGACGAGCGTCATCGCGCTCTCAAGCTCAGACTTGATAAATAGAGCCTTTGATCCGAGCCACAAGGCGGATGCAAGCATCACGGCGATCAGGATTGCAAACGCGGCACAAAGCAAGAGAAGACGTTGGCGACGTCGTCTTCTATTGTGCGTAACCCTGAACTGACGCGCTTCCGGTTGAGTTGGCTCCGAAGTTTCCGAGTTCGCCATGTCTAGGGGCGGCCCAGCCCTTTGTAAGTCCATCCGGCCGCACGCCATTTCTCGGCATTGAGTACGTTTCGGCCATCCAGGATTCGTGCAGCGGCTACGATGGGACTTAGGGCATAGGGGTCCAAGTCGCGGTACTCTTGCCATTCTGTCAAGAGCAGCAGCGCGTCAGACTTCGAGATTGCGTTGACTGGGTCTGGCTCATAATGAAGTTCAGGGAACCTTTTGGCCGCGTTCTTGAGAGCCTTGGGGTCGGTGACCGTAACAATGGCTCCTTGGAGTTGAAGTTGGGCTGCAATGCTCAGCGCTGGCGAATCGCGCACATCATCGCTCTCTGGTTTGAAGGCAGCGCCCAGCACAGCGATCCTCTTGCCTAGAAGACTGTCGTCGCACAGCGCCCGGGTAAGTTCGATGACCCGAGTTCGTCGGCGCATGTTGATGGCGTCAACCTCTCGGAGGAACGTCAGCGCTTGGTCCGCCCCGAGCTCACCGGCTCTGGCCATGAAGGCTCTGATGTCTTTCGGGAGACATCCTCCTCCAAACCCGATTCCTGCATTCAGGAACTTCCGTCCGATTCGGTCGTCCATCCCTATGGCGTCGGCCAAGCTCGTGACGTCCGCGCCGGCGGCCTCACAGACCTCCGCCATGGCGTTAATAAAGGAAATCTTGGTGGCCAGGAAGGAATTGGCAGCCGTCTTAACCAGTTCTGCGGTCGGAGGGTCTGTCACCAATCGAGGCGTCCCCGAAGACAGGGGCGCCGCGTAGACTTCATCCAACACGGCAACTGCTGGATGGTCCTCTGATCCGTCTTCGACACCGTACACAAAGCGATCAGGATTTAAAGTGTCAGAGACTGCGTGCCCTTCTCGCAGGAATTCAGGATTCCAAACCAAGTGTGCAAGCGGCTGTATTTCCTTAATTAGCCCGGCCAGTCTCGCTGCAGTTCCGACAGGGACTGTGGACTTCCCAACAACTACATCTCCCTCAGATATGTAGGGGAGTAACTTTGCAACCGCGGCGTCGACATAAGTCATATCGGCGGCGTTCTCCCCCTTCTTCTGAGGGGTGCCCACGCAAATGAAATGAACGTCACTCCCAGAAGCCGACGCGACGTTGCTTGTGAACGACAAGCGTCCCGTGTTCAGAACCTGCTCAAGAAGTTCTGATAGACCGGGCTCATAGAATGGGGCACGGGCTGAAGAAAGTTCGGAAACTTTTTGTTCGTCGACATCAATGCCCACGACTTCATGCCCCAAGTGGGCCATGCATGCGGCGTGGACAGCGCCAAGATATCCGCAGCCGATGACTGAAATACGCATTATTTTGCTTTCCCCTAAACACAAAGATGAATTAGCAAGTTTTATCGGCTTGGGCGAGCAGATTAAACGGCTCCAGTGCCCACGAAAACTGCCTTGAAGGTTTTGAAGAGTATGAGGACGTCGCCCATCAGCGACCAGTTCTCCACGTAGTACAAGTCAAGCCTGATGCTTTCTTCCCAAGTTAGGTTGGAGCGACCGCTGACTTGCCACAATCCGCTCATTCCCGGGCTCACATAGAGTCGCCGATGTGCAGCGTCGTCATACAGTGCGACCTCACCCTCACGCTGAGGTCGAGGTCCGACGAGACTCATACTTCCCCCAAGTACGTTCAGGAGCTGAGGCAACTCGTCCAGTGAGAACTTGCGCAGGACGCGGCCTACTGGCGTTATTCGAGGGTCGTTCTCGACCTTGAACAGTGGTTTGTCGGAAGAACCCTGAGCACGAAGCAGCGCCTCCAATTCCGCGTCTGCGTTCACTTTCATGGAACGGAATTTCAACATTTTGAATGTTGTCCCTCGCAGCCCTATGCGTTCCTGGTGATAGAAGATCGGTCCCGGGCTGCTTAGTTTGACCAAGAGTGCAAGAACCGCGAATAGGGGCGACAAGATAAGGACCAGCATTCCGGCGAGGACGATATCGAAAGATCGCTTGGCGACCTTTTTCCCCCCCGTAAGCTTTGGTGTCGATACATGAATAAGAGGAAGGCCGGCAACCGGACGTGTATGTATGCGGGGACCGGTAACGTCGGTCAACGCCGGTGCAAGTATCATTCCTATGTCTCTAGCTGCCAACTCCCAACCAAGTTGACGAAGATCTTGGGGATGCACGTTGACTCCGGCGGATACCGCAACAGCGTCTATATCTGAATCTAGAATGACATCCAAGATTGAGTCGGCACTGGCGTCTCCCACCGTAACTGGAATCCCGAGCTTCTCAAGGGCGGATGATCCTTTTGAAGCTCCGGGCAGGTGTGCAGCGACGGGAAGATACCCGGCTGCCGGAGCGGTCCTCAGTGAACGTATCAAATGCTCCGCCGAGTAGGGGCCGCCGATGATGAGAACGCGGGAACTGCTTTGCCCGCGCCTCCGCTCGAGTGAGAGGTGCTGCCTTACCAGCCATCTCGCGATGAGCAGCGCAAGCGCACCTGCCGGGAACGCCAGACCAACAAAGCCGCGCGCTGTGTCTATCCTCAGAGCGTAGGAGACCACGGCCACGAGGCCGAACAGCCAAACAGACGCTGCTATCACGCGCTTGTACTCCTCAGACCCAGAACCGAGGACGTTAGCTTCGCGGGATCCCCAGAGTTCCAGCATGATCCACCAGGCGATCACCAGGGTGCCAGATAGGATTAGGTAGTCCGCCTCTCGAATGTTTCCGGAGCTAATGTCGGAAAATCCAAAGCGAACTGCGTAGGCGCCGGCGACAGCCCATATAACAACGCCGGCGTCTACGAGGCGCAGTCGACGAACATAAGTCGAACGCCAGTTTGGCGGTTGTCGCACTGCGGTCTGTGGAACTGTACCTTCCACATCTCCGACGCTATTCTTCCCCCCCAGCATTTGTTAGGCTCGGATATTTTCTGCATTGGAGCGGTACCAGGCCACGGTCGACTGGATCCCTTCTTCAAGGCTGATTTTCGGGGCCCACCCGGCCTGCTTCAGTTTGGACACATCCAACAGTTTTCGAGGTGTTCCATCGGGTTTAGAGGTGTCCCACTCGAAACTTCCGTCGTAACCTACTGCTGCCGCCACGAGTGTGGCGAGTTCACGGATGGTCACATCCGTTCCTGTCCCCACGTTGACCTGGGATGGTCCGTCGTAATGCTCAAGTAGATGCAGGCAAGCTGAGGCCATGTCGTCAACGTGCAGGAATTCTCGCCGAGGTGACCCGGTTCCCCAGTTCGTGACGCTCTCGGCTCCGGACTGGGCGGCTTCGTCATACCTCCGAATCAGGGCCGGGAGCACATGTGAGCCTGTAGGCGAAAAGTTGTCCCCGGGACCATAAAGGTTCGTCGGCATTGCCGAGATCCACGGCAGTCCATACTGACGCCTAATAGCCTGAATCTGCATGATTCCCGCGATTTTGGCAATGGCGTAGGCATCATTTGTAGGCTCCAAGTGCCCGGTGAGAAGCGCATCCTCACGGATGGGCTGCTCGGCGAACTTTGGATATATGCAGGAAGAGCCGAGGAACAGTAGGCGTTCAACACCGAATTTCCGGGCAGCGTCTAGTACGTTGACCTGGATTCGAAGATTATCGCTAAGAAAATCAACGGGATATGTCTGGTTGGCAAGTATGCCGCCCACTTTAGCGGCCGCCAGTACCACGTAGCGAGGTTTGGAAGCGGCAAAGAATTCAAAGACAGCTTCGCGGTCCTTCAAGTCCAATTCAGCAGACGTGCGGCCAACGACACTCGTGAATCCTTCGGCCTTGAGATGCCGCCAAATGGCCGAACCCACCAAACCACGGTGGCCTGCCACATAGAACGGTGCGCTGCGGTCAAGCGCGCCAGGCTCAAACACCGGTTCGGTCGTCACTAGTTGCCCCAGCTCCCCAGTTCCACCGTGTCGATCCAGTGCCTTCCAGCGTGCTTGTCGGTCTCAATATCAGCATCTACCATAATTCGGGCCAATTCGGGCGTGTGAACAGTGGCCTTCCAGCCAAGCTTTTGGTGGGCCTTTGAAGCATCCCCTACCAGGGCATCGACTTCAGTTGGCCGAAGATACCGCTCGTCAAATCGGACGTGGTTTTCCCAGTTCAAGCCTGCGTGTTCGAAGGCAATCTGGAGAAAGTCCCGCACCGTGTAATTACCACCGGTCGCAAGCACGAAATCGTCCGGCTCATCCACCTGCAGCATGCGCCACATTCCCTCGACATACTCCGCGGCATACCCCCAGTCGCGTACGGCGTCCAAGTTTCCCATGTACAAAAGGTCTTGCTTGCCGGCCTTGATTGCAGCAACGGCCCGAGTGATCTTTCTCGTCACAAAAGTCTCGCCGCGGCGCGGGGACTCGTGATTGAAGAGAATGCCATTCACGGCGAACATGCCGTAGGCCTCGCGGTAATTCTTCGTCACCCAGTAGCTGTACACCTTGGCTGCCCCATACGGGGAGCGAGGGTAGAAGGGTGTGTCTTCGTTCTGCGGCGGCGGTGTCGCGCCAAACATTTCGGATGACGACGCTTGGTAGAACCGCGTCTCGATGCCCGACATGCGGACCGCCTCAAGGAGCCGTATTGATCCGACTCCCGTGGTATCTCCAGTGTGCTCCGGTTCGTCGAAAGAAACACGTACGTGGGATTGTGCTGCAAGGTTGTAAACCTCGTCCGGCTTGATCTCGGAGATGAGAGTTACTAGCCGGGCCCCGTCGCTGAGATCACCGTAGTGGAGGAAGAGCTTAGCCTTTGGATCGTGAGGGTCCACGTAGAGATGGTCAATCCTGGATGTATTGAAGGTCGATGCACGGCGAATGAGGCCGTGCACCTCATACCCCTTCTTGAGCAGTAGTTCAGCTAGGTAGGAGCCGTCCTGCCCTGTGATACCAGTGATGAGTGCGCGCTTAGCCATAATGCCCCCAGTAGAAAAAAATACGAATCGCGCAACCTATTGGCCGCGCGACGTTGCCAGACTCGTGATGAACTCATCATAGTGTGCGATCGCAGCACCCTCAGACAATGTTTCACGCCTGAAACGCTGGCCATTAGTGCCGAGTTCAATAGCCCGTGAACGGTCTTGGCTAAGGGCCTCGGCGGCAGCAACCAGAGCCGATGGGTCGTCAGCATCGACTCGGACACCTCCCTGTGACCTTTCTAACTCCTCAGCTGTGACGCTGCCTGCGTCGGTGGCAGCCAAAACGGGGACTCCCGTACTGAAATACGAGGTCAATTTGCTTGGCACCGACATATCGCGAACACCCGGCAGTTCGTTCACTAGTAAGGACGTCGGCAGCCGATAACGCGGCCTGAAATTCTGCCTGTGGAAGTGGATCGATGAAAGTCAGGTTGGCGATGCCCTGGCCACTTCGCATGAGCGCGGGGCGCTGGTTCCCGTCGCCCATAAGAACAAAACGAGTCGAGGAACCGATCAAGCTCGCGTGTTTTGCCGCGGCGACAACATTCTCCAGCCCTTGCTTCTTGCCCATGTTGCCAGCGTGAAGCACTATTGTCTCCTCATCTAACCAGCCCAGACTTTTTCTTGTAGCCAGCCGGTCTGTCTCTGGAGGTGTCGGCAAATGTGTCCAGTTTCGGATCACTTGTACATCTTGGGGTGACAATCCAAGTTCGTCGACGATATGGCGTGCAAAGCGCTCGTGAATGGCTACGACTCCGTCTGCCATGCCAAGAATGCCCGCTTCAACTCTGGCAGCCAGTTTGCCCAGCCCGCTTGCTTGACCGGTCTCCACAAGGCCGCGGCTGTAAAGATCCTGCACCCACACAGCCGTGGCGGGACGACGAGCACCGAATCGGGCGCGTACCAAAGCGATGGCCGTCGAAAACAGGGCAGGACTGACTAGCACAACGACATCAGGCTGTTCCCAACGAGAAAATAGGAGTCGAAGCCCGAAGCTCAGCTCCATATGAAGGCGCTTGAGACCGGTCGGCCGGTGAGGAACATGGTGTCGGAGCCGTTTTACTCGAATGCCGTTCATGACTTCTGCCTGTGACCAACCTCGGAATCCAGGATGTACGCGCCATCCGGGATAATGGGGGTAACCAGTCAGCACGCGGACGTCGTGGCCCTTCGCTGACAGGCCCTCAGCAAGGCTGGTGGTGTAAGGGGCGTTTCCGGAGGGCTCAGGCGAGTAATGGAGCCCCAGGATGGTGATCTTGAGTGGAGATTTTTTCACAGGTGTAACAATAGTGGCCAGACGTATGGCGACTTGCGTAGAGGGGGAAGCGTGAAGGAAGAGTCGGAGTCCCGTAGCCCATCTGGACAGGTTCCTCGGGTAATTGATCTGTCTCAGGCGCCAGGAGAGCGGAAGGCCTGGGACAAACCACGATTGATCGTTTATCTCTGGGCGCTGGTCGAGTTGCTTCTGGTAAGCAACCCATTTCAGATAAGTTCATCATTGCGGGTAAAGGCACTTCAGCTTTTTGGTGCTGAAATTGGGACGGGTGTTATTTTTCGACCGCGTACGCGGGTGAAGTTTCCTTGGAAGCTTCATGTAGGCGACCGCTGTTGGATAGGTGAGGGGGTGTGGATCCATAATCAGGATCATGTCTATGTAGGGAGCGACGTAGTCCTGTCGCAGGATGCCTTCCTGACAACTGGCAGTCATTCCGTTAGAACCGACATGGGCCTTGTCACGAAACCCATTAGGATCGGAAACGGGGCCTGGATTACATCGCGTTGCATTGTGCTCGGAGGTGCGACCATCGGAGAGGCGGCCATCATTACACCCAACACGGTTGTGCGTACAGGGCTGTACGTGCCTCCTGAGTCAATTTTTGGCCAACCAGATCCGCAAATTCTGGGTTCACGTTATAAGCCTTCTCTGGCAGAAAACGAAAGTGGAGATCGCAATTGAATTCCAGGCGAAGCTTATCGCGGAAGTATGTGCTGTACCTGGCTGTACTGCCCAAATATCGAACTGAATGCATGACACTGCTGAGACAAAAGATGGGCAATGATCTAAGCATTTATGTGAGTCCAGAACATTTGGACCCCTCGGTACGCACCGGAGTTCCCGGGGACTTCTACAAGTCTGTTTCGTTGCACAGGGTCTTGGGGAAGCGAGCCTTCATCCAAACGGGCTTCATCGGACAAGCCATGTCGGCTCAGACGTCTGTCATAGACCTCAATCCCAGGAGTTTGACCGCTTGGATTATTCTCACTGCTCGGCTGTTGTTACGGCGTAGGACACTGGTCTGGGGTCACATCCATCCCCAAGCCGGGGTAACGGCACGTACCGCGGGCCTGAGACGTCTTATGAGACGTATGTCCGCTGGCACGATTTCCTACACATATAGGGATGCGGAGAAGGCCAAGCACGATTTGCCCGGAGCTCCTGTCTGGACTGCACCCAATTCTCTTTATCGCAACGACGATATCGAGCCAGCAGCGGCAAGCGCACCTTACGGCAGGACCGACATCATCTACGTTGGACGTTTTGCGCCGTCGAAAAAAGTGAAGCTCCTGATACAAGGTTTTGCGGAAGCAGCTAAGTCAGCGAATGACATTCGATTGAAGCTCATCGGAGGTGGGGCCGAAGAAGACGAGCTTCGCGCGCTGGCAAAACTGCTTGGCGTTGAGGATAAAATAAGCTTCCCGGGGTGGATTGACGACTTGGGAGAACTACGTACCCACTACTCCACAGCCTTTTGCTCTGCATCCCCAGGATTCGCCGGACTGGGGCTCACTCAGAGTTTGGGTTTTGGTATCCCCATGATCGTCGCCAGGGACGAGCCGCACTCCCCGGAAATTGAGCTGGAAGAAACCGGTGCAGTTCACTATTTTGACTCAGATTCTCCTCTGGCTCTGTCAACCGCCATCCTAGCGCTCTGGAAGGACCGGGCTAAGTTGCCGGACACAGAAGCATCCGCCTTCACTAAACGGAGGTACTCTGCGGAGGCAATGGCGGAGGGGATCGAGTCGGCGTTGCTGGACCGGCAACCTCGCGATATTTATGTGGAAGCATAG
Organism: Arthrobacter globiformis NBRC 12137; assembly: GCF_000238915.1. GTDB lineage: Bacteria > Actinomycetota > Actinomycetes > Actinomycetales > Micrococcaceae > Arthrobacter > Arthrobacter globiformis. The sequence continues at coordinate 93,017 of NZ_BAEG01000064.1, forward strand.
CCATGGACAATGAGACACGGTCAATGATCCCGAGCTGGATGTACGGTGCTATTCGGTCGCTCATGCGGCGAATCTCGGTTCATGGAAATGTGGTTGTCGGCAAGAACTTCCGCGTCGGGCGAGGCGCTATCGTCGGAGCCCCCCACGAGCTGCGTATAGGAAATGACGTGGCAATAGGACCTCGCAGCGTTGTGCAGGTGAACGGAAGTATCGGCGATTATGTGCTCATCGGCATGCATGTCCAGATAATCGGCAGGGAAGATCACGAAATCTCTGAAATCGGAATCCCTATGACTTTTGCGACGTGGGTTGGCAACCGTAGAGCGCGTCCGCGAGATGTAGTGGATATTGGTCGTGATGTTTGGATAGGCGCTTCGAGCATTATTCTCGGCGGTGTGTCGATCGGTGAAGGGTCGGTCATTGGAGCAGGCGCTGTGGTCACTCGCGACGTGCCCAGTTATTCAATTGTGGTTGGAAACCCAGCGCGAGTGGTGGGGCGTCGATTCAAGGACGAGAAGGAACGGTCGAGCCACGGGCAACTATTGACAGAACTAAGCGGCCAAAGGCATACCGACTGATCCCGCCCAATACATGTGGCAAACTCGATATGTGCCAAGGTTAGTGGCAACGGTGCTGAGGTGTCAGTGTTGGTGTCTCGGTCACCGCATTGCCAGAGTGCGCTTGTATTTCGGTCGCGACGATCAGGGCCCTTTAATGGGCCTATGCGGTAGCGCTTTGAGTATCTAGTTCGGCCCTCATGTCGGGCTTCTCGTAATTCGGCCCAATAGCGGCCGGCTAGACCGGTGGCGGATGCTGGGCCTTCTGCGGGATGGTTTCGCCGGTTGGCTCATTACCGAGCCGAGCGTTCGGCCTTGGTGAAAGGGAATTCCCAATGTGCCGAATTGATTCGCGGCCCTCGTTGACAGGGCCAGCCGGCTGTTATCTGATTGCAGCCCGTGAAGAGTGACGGCCAATGATTATTCTCGGAGTCCGCGTTCCTCGAATCATTATTGCGAGGAGCATTAGGATGACCAACTGAAGAACGCAATAGGCCAGGGCGGCTCCCGCTGCGCCTGCTTGCCACGTTAAGAATGCGACAAGAAGTAATTGGACGGCGACGCCAGTCATCGTGATCACTGAAACTGCACGGTCGCGGCCCAAGGCCTGTAGAAAGGCCGCGAGCGGTTGATTTAGAACGGCCCCAATCGTTCCGAGGGCTAAGATGCGTAGTATATTTCCGGAGCCTCGATATTCAGCTCCTACAAGCAGGCCAACAATTGGATCAGCGAAAATGGCGACCGACACGCACATGAAAACTGCGACAAGGACGAGTGAAGCACTGCGGCGTAAGTGCGGCCACGCTGCAGCCCACGAATCATGCCTTGCTACCAATGGTGCCGCGGAAGTTGTGAATGCTCCGGCAAGCAAGCTCATGGGTTGAGTCCACCTGTTCACGGCTCCATACAGTCCAGCCGCGGCAGGCCCACCAACCATGCTCATAATGGAAAGATCCAGAGATTGTGCGCTTACTGCAGCGGAGGAAAGGCCATAGTAGCCAGATTTATTCCAGGGGTTCGTCCTAAAGCTGAGCCGCAGGCGCGGCCGCAGGGTTCGCCCCAGCACCCATCGCGACATCACGGAAGCAGCGATCGGCCCGATGGTGAGACTTCCCCATAGTGCGAAAACCGTGGAAAGGGAGAGCATGTTGAAGATGACAAAAACGCCGCCTGCGACGACTCGATCGGTCAACATGGATATCGCAACCAGGTCTAACCGAGCGGCAGCTCGTAGGGGAACCGCGAAGCTCTGACTAACTAGGACTGACCACCCTATGGGGCCGGCAATCCAAAGCATTGATTCAGGCGCGAAAGCCTGCAGACCAAAGCACCAACAACTGAGTGCCAAGAATCCGACGGCGAGCTTAGCAGTGAGTCTGTGCCCCAGTGTCCGAGAGTTCATTCTGGAAGCTGCCGATTCCCGGACCCAGAGGTTGTTTGATCCGAAGTCGAGAAATCCGGCCAGCGTTGTGCCAATTCCGATGGCAGCGACAGTCGGCCCTAGTTCCTCGGGCCCTACAGATCTGGCCGTCCATATATACATGACCGCCACAATGACCTGCCCCAGCCCTGTGCCGGCGGCGAGCATCAGGGTCTGAGTGAAGAGCCCCCGTTGCTTCTTCTGGCGCCGAGACCTTCGAGACTCGGATACCGTCAATTCGCTAGCCAACTGGCAGTAGCGCTTTCAGAAAGGAGTCGCTACCGGTGGCAATCCTAGCCCCACTTCCGTTGGAGGCCCGGGCGTGATTCATCGCATCTGCAATTGCGTCAGCTTCCAACTCTACCCACTCGGCTAGGCCAGCTAGCCCCTCAGTGTCGACCCGGAGGCTTCGCGCTCCGGCCGCGAGAACGCGAGTCCCAGCACAAGCCGCCTTACCGAGGAGGCCACTCGGCCCTTCATTTGAGTGGGCGAGGAGGAGGCAATCGGCAACCGTAACAGCGGCGTCCAATTCTCTGTCGCTTAGCGTGCGATCAACAACGACAACGTTTACCCCGGCGCCCTCGGCTTCCTGAACTGCTGCGTCGACTTCTTGTCGGATCGAGGGCTCGATCTTGCCGGCGATGACGAGGCCGACGTTCATTCTGCTGATTCGCGAGATGCTGTCGGCCAGGAGCGGAACGTTTTTCCGGGGCGTAATGGCACCAAGCACCGCAAACCAGTACTTTGAACTGTCTAGGCCCCAGTCCATGCGAATGGCTTCGACGTCTGCTGACGAACAGGAAAGCTGGACGGGATCAACTGCAACTCGCAACGCCGACTTGCCGGACCAGGTAGCGGACTTCAAGACGGCAAGGTCCACACCGGGAAGAAAAGCGGCTCTTCCAACGATTGCCTTCTTTGCCCCGTTCTTCAGCCAGCGGAGGATCCGCGGCCCTGGATGCTGAACCGACTCTCTCATAATCAGAACGGAGAGGCGCCCCGCGCCGCGCCAGCTTCCCCGCTTGGCTAGTTCAAGAGCCAAGCCATCACCGTCCGTGACTACTGTTCTAGACGCATTGACTCTCTTGCTTGTCTCCTCTAGAGCATTGAGACCAAAGTTAGCGATCTCTATAAAAGAAACCCTGCCAAGCAAATCTGACAGGTGTACCCGAAATTCAGCGGAGTCGACGGCGTCAGAGGGCAGAGCAACATGGACCAATTGATCTCTGCGGAGCGCCTCCTCTGCGAGAACTCTGACGTAAGCTAGCCGGTGACCCGAGAACCGTGGCTCGGCCAAGAGCACATTTGGTGTCCCAAGCGGCCTAGATACGCTTGGCATTCGCGCGGCTGATTGCATGAAGTTTGACAGTTTCTTGGGGGGACGAAGGAGGCTTGGGCTCGGCAGTTCCGGGCTCAACGGCTTGCTCCGCTGTGCGGAAACTTCGTCGCTGGAGCAGGGTCGTCACTGCCTATTGTCTCGTCGAAGCGCCTGACGGATCGCCGACCTTGACTCAGTGATGTACCGGATGCGACGGCGACATCCGAGCCGTGGAAGGCTTCTGGCGGCTCGTCTGTGCTGGAGTAGTAAGAGTAGGTGTAGGCATCTGGCCCCTTGGCAGGCAGTCTATTGAGTACTAGTCCAAGCACGTTTGCGCCCACTAGTTCGAGGCTCTCGAGTGACTTTTGAACATCGTGCTGCTTTGTTTTTTGAGAACCTACTACAACTACAACTCCGCCCACATGCTGGGCTAAAACTGCCGCGTCCGTAACAGGGAGCAGCGGCGGTGCGTCGATGATGATTGTATCGAAGGCGCTTTCGAGCCGGACGATTAGTTCTTTCATCTCAGTTGAACCCAAGAGTTCGCTAGGGTTAGGCGGTATCTGGCCCGACGTGAGTACGAAAAGGTTGTCGTCGCCCCAAGGCTGAAGCAGGAGATTTACGTCTGCTGCGCCTACCAATGCTGTAGTCAAGCCCGCGTTGCGTTCCAGACCCAAGTACTCATTGACCATGGGACGGCGCAAATCCGCATCGATGAGACAAACAGACTGTCCCGCTTGGGCAAGCGCAATGGCCAGATTGGTGGCCGTCGTGCTTTTGCCCTCGCCAGGCAACGAAGAGGTCATGAGTACGGTACTTGCATGTCCCGTGACGTTTGCAAATTGCAGATTTGTGCGAAGCTGACGGAATGATTCCGCCCGAGGACTTTGCGGACCTGCCTGCGTTAGCAGCGGACGATCCATTGCGGACTGGTCGAATGCGATACCGCCAAGTAAGGGGGCTGAGGTCACTTTCCGAAGGTCGGCTTCGCCGCGAATCCGATTGTCCATATTGCTGCGGAGAAGGGCGCTCGCGACTCCAAGGATTAGACCCACCAGTAGCCCCAGCAAAATGTTTAGTTTTGTATTAGGGGCGGAAGGTGCGGAGGGAGCCTCGGCCGGCGTGATTATTGAAAGGCTGATTGGCGACGTTCCGCCGGTTTTTGGCTTTTCAAGGGTGTCGACAGCCTTGATCAGGCTGTCAGCTACGGCCTGAGCCACAGCCGACGCCTGCACTGGTGACGAATCAGCTACCGAAATATTGATGAGGACCGTATTTAGATCCGAGGTTGCCTTTACCCTTTGAGCGAGATCATTTACGGAAGTTTCCAAGCCGAGCGTATCTATGACAGGCTTTAGGACGATGGGGGTCGCAACTGTTTTTACATAGGACTGAACGCGGGCCTGGCTGAACGTGTTCCCCTGTTGGAGTTCTTGCGCTGAACCGGAGTTTTGAATCGCCACGAAGAGTTGTGTTTCAGCCGTATACGTCGGTCTAATGAGGATTGAGGCCGCTCCTCCTAGGAGGATCCCGGCCATTGAGGCTGCGGCAATCAAGATCCAGTTGCGGCGCAGGATGTGCAAATAGTCGCGTAGGTCCAAACCGGAGCCCCCTCGGTGGTTGACTGACACCAGCCGAGCGGCAAGGCGCCAGAACGGCAATATTCGTGCGGTCGTACCAATCATAACCGCTGGCCGTAGGCCTCATGTCTTCGATGAATGGGCCGTGCCACAATGGTGTCAAGACCAATTCCAGATTGGTATGAGCGCACTCGCTCGGACATGAAGCCCCTTAGTGCTACGTATGAAACATAGGCATGGGTCGAACTTGAAAGCAGTTCGGGTTTTGGATCAGTGGTTACCGCGTATCAACATCCTCAAACACCAAGAACGTCTGTGTATCCAGTACGCCAGCCATGGACTGCAGTTGATCGAAGATCACTCGCTTTAGATGCACGTTGTCCACGGTCCTCACAAGAAGGATGACGTCAAAGTCCCCTCCTACGAGTGCGATGTGGTGGATCTCGGGGATTGCCCGGAGCTGCTCCCGCAACTCCCGCCATGAGTGCTGCTGCACCTTGAGCGTCACGTAGGCCGATGACTTCAAGCCGGCCTTGATCGGATCGACAAGTGCGGTGAACTTCGTCAATACACCCTGGCCAGTAAGCCGGGCAATCCGTGTGTAGGCGTGCGCCCGAGAAATATGGACGTTCTCCGCCACCTGTGTCACGGACATCCGGCCGTCCCTTGTTAGCTCAGCAATTATGTTGCGGTCCACATCGTCCAAAGACGCCGCTGACTGTTCCTCTTCGTCCGGTTCAGCCATTCGTCTACAACCTCGCCACTTACACAGCTCACAATTACGATTTGTCTTTCAGGATAGGAGAGATCAACGTACTTCTCCACAGTTAGCCGCGCCACTAGATACGAAACATCGTCCGGGACGATACTGAAAGTGAATAGTGGCTATAGAAGGACGGACCAATGACGATCTCCGCAGACCACACTGCCCCCGGGACGGCGCAGGCTCAACCCGGACCTGAGCAGGCCGAGGATATATATCTGCCCGGCGCAGCAGCCGAGGCGGTACGCAAATTCGGCATCACCGCCGAGGACTACATGCTGCCGGCCCGCCACCAGATCCAGATGGTGGACCAGGACGGCAACCTGAAGCACCATTCCGAACAGGGTACTGAACCCGGCCACGAGTACCCGCTGCCTGGTGATCACGAACTCCTTACCGCCTATGCGCAGCTCGTTATAGGGCGCCGCGTCAACGACCAGAACTCGGCCTTGGTGCGGCAAGGCCGCATGGCGGTCTACCCCTCAAGCCAGGGGCAGGAGGCTTGCCAAGTTGCGGCCGCACTGTGCCTTGCCGAGGGCGACTGGATGTTCCCCACCTACCGCGATGCCGTTGCAGTCATGGCGCGCGGTGTGGACCCTGTCCAAGCCATGACCATTTTCCGGGGCGACTGGCACGGCGGTTACGACCCCCTTGAACACAAGGTCGGGATCCAGTGCACGCCCCTCACCACCCAGCTGCTCCATGCGGTAGGCGTCGCCCATGCCGCCAAGCTCCGCGGCGAGGACACCGTGGTCCTGGCCATGTGCGGTGACGGCGCGACCAGCGAGGGCGACTTCCATGAGGCCTTGAATTTCGCCGCCGTCTTCCACCTGCCTGTGATCTTCTTCGTGCAGAACAACCAGTACGCCATCTCCGTGCCGCTGGCCCACCAGTCCGTCGCTCCCTCGCTTGCGCACAAGGCGGTCGGTTACGGCATGGCCGGCGAACGGGTGGACGGCAACGACGTCGTCGCGCTCCTCGCTGTCCTGGACCGTGCGGTCAAGCTCGCCCGTGAGGGCTCCGGCCCGCTCCTGGTGGAGGCGCACACCTATCGTATGCAGGCCCACACCAACGCCGACGACGCCACCAGATACCGGCAGGACAGCGAAGTCGCCCTGTGGACGGCGCGGGATCCGCTGAGCCGTATGCGCACCTACCTTGCGGGCAGGGGACTGCTGGACGACGACGGCGAAGCCCGGATCGCGGAAAAGGCAGAGTCGGTTGCGACGCAACTCCGTAACGGCCTGGGCGAAGACGTGCCCGTCGATCCCCAAGATCTGTTCAGGTACGTCTTCTCATCGCCGACACCACAACTGAAGGAACAGGCAGCCCTCCTCGCCGACGAACTCGCCCGCGACGCCGCCGGCGCTGCATCCACTGCGGAGGCCTCCGAATGAGCCCCAGCATCACCACCTCCTCCGAGGCGAACGGCAACGTCAGCTCCGCCACAGCCCGGGCAGCCGCCTCGGCCGCGGCCACTGCGGGCGCGGCAGGTCCGCAGCCTGTCACCATGGCCAAGGCACTGAACACGGCCATGGTGCACGCGATGCAGTCAGACAAGTCGGTTCTAGTGTTCGGCGAGGACGTCGGCAAACTGGGCGGCGTCTTCCGCATCACCGACGGCCTCATGGCCACCTTCGGAGAGCAGCGCTGCTTCGACACCCCGCTGGCCGAGTCCGGCATCGTCGGCATGGCCGTGGGCATGGCGATCAACGGCATGCGCCCGGTCGTCGAGATGCAGTTCGACGCCTTCGCCTACCCGGCCTTCGAGCAGATCGTCAGCCACGTGGCCAAGATGCATAACCGCACCAAGGGCAAGGTGAAGCTGCCCATGGTCATCCGTGTTCCCTACGCCGGCGGCATCGGGGGAGTGGAGCACCACTGCGACTCCTCCGAGTCCTACTACGCCCACACCGCAGGGCTGAAGGTCTACACGCCCGCCACCGCGGCCGATGCCTACCGCATGCTCCGCGAAGCCATTGATTCGGACGACCCCGTGATGTTCATGGAGCCCAAGAAGCTCTACTGGTCCAAGGACCTGGTGGACCTGGAGCGTCTCCGTGAGGACTATGAAGCGAAGGCGGACCGCGGGACGTCGATGGAGGGGCGCGCCGCCGTCGCCCGCTCTGGCACCGACGCGACGCTCATCGCCTATGGCCCATCCGTCCCGGCGGCCCTTGCCGCGGCCGCCGCGGCCGCTGAAGAAGGGCGATCGCTCGAGGTCGTCGACATCCGCACCATTGTTCCGTTCGACGACGAAACCGTGGCCGCCTCCGTCCGGAAGACCGGCCGTGCCGTGGTGATCGCCGAGGCGCATGGGTTCGCGTCGGTGTCGTCGGAGATCGTGGCGCGGGTCCAGGAACGCTGCTTCCACTATCTGGCGGCACCGATCCGCCGCGTCACAGGATTCGACGTTCCCTATCCGGCACCGAAGCTCGAGCACTACTACCTGCCCGGCGTGGACCGCATCCTCGACGCCGTTGACGACCTCCAGTGGGAAGACTGATCCGATGACTGCAACTAAGGTATTCCTCCTGCCCGACCTCGGCGAAGGCCTCACCGAAGCCGAACTCGTGAACTGGCTCGTGGCCGTCGGCGACGAGATCCGGGTGGATCAGCCCATCGCCGAAGTCGAGACGGCGAAGTCCGTAGTGGAAGTTCCGTCCCCCTATGCCGGCACCGTGGCAGGACTCCACGGCGAACCTGGCCAGACCTTGGACGTAGGAAAGCCCCTAATCTCGGTGACGCCGTCTATCGAGCCTGTCGAAACCGGGACGCCGTTGGTTGAGCCTGTCGAAACCGAGTCTGCCGAAACCACGACGCCACTGGTTGAGCTTGTCGAAACCGAGCCCGTCGAAACCAAGGAATCGGCAGCCGCCGAAACCTACCGCGCCGAAGAAAAAGCGGGGTCCGGCAATGTCCTCATCGGCTATGGAACGCCGGGAGGGACTTCAACGTTCCGACGAACCCGTCCCAGTCGCGCCTCCGCGGTTTCGACAAGCTCAACCAGGAGTACGCCGTCTGTCGAAACTGAAGGCGCCGGCGCCAAGCTCACCACTTCGGCGGACGACGCCCTGCTCCTCCGCACTCGAGTTCCCGGAAAGCTGGGCGCTGTGATCTCACCGCTGGTCCGTCGAATGGCGAAAGAACATGGTGTGGACCTGGGACACATGCAGGGCTCCGGAGAGAGTGGCCTAATCATGCGTCGGGACGTCGAAGCTGCCATAACTAAAACGCCCGTCAAGCCTGCCCAAGGGCCGCTGGTTGAGCCTGTCGAAACCAAGGCTTTCGAAACCGGACACCCGCAGGCTGTCGAATCCAAGTACACCATCGATGCCCGCACAGGCCTCGGCATCACGAAACGCACCCCTGTCCGCGGCGTACGCAAGGCCGTGGCCGCCAACATGACACGCAGCCGGTCCGAAATTCCTGAGGCCACGGTCTGGGTAGCCGTCGACGCAACAGCGCTGGTTGAGCTTCGCGCGGACCTCAAGAAGACCGAGGTTCACAACACGCCCGGCCTGCTCGCGTTCATTGCCCGCTTTGTCACGGCAGGCTTGAAGAAATACCCGGCCTTGAATACGCGCTTTGTCAGCACCGAAGACACTTCAGGCGGCGAGTCCCAGGAAATTATGGAGTTCGACGGGGTCAACCTCGGCTTCGCAGCGCAAACGGATCGAGGATTAGTGGTCCCATCCATACGCAATGCGGACAAGCTGAGTGCAAAGCAACTGGACACAGAAATCAAGCGGTTGACCGCCATCGCACGAGACGGCAAGGCGACGCCAACGGACCTCGGCAGCGGGACCTTCACGCTGAACAATTACGGCGTCTTCGGAGTGGACGGTTCAGCAGCAATCATCAACTACCCGGAGGTGGCGATTCTGGGAGTTGGCCGGATCGTCGACAAACCTTGGGTAGTCGGCGGTGAACTCGCCGTCCGAAAAGCCACGGAGCTGACTCTGACCTTTGACCACCGTGTCTGTGATGGCGGAACAGCTGCGGGCTTCCTTCGCTACGTGGCCGACGCAATCGAATCCCCAACTTCACTGCTGGCCGACTTGTAGCCCGGAAATCGCCCGTTTCCCTTGGCGGACCTTCGCCGTCGCCGATCTCTTGCGGCGGCGAAGGTCGACGCGTCCTACAGTGTGGTGTCCGAATGATCACTGCAACGCACGGAGGCCACCAGACGGCCGCCGTCGTCGCTGTACGACGTGACGTGGTTGGTGATCGCGTTGCAAGTCTCGCAGTAGTTCCTGTGCTGTTTAGTCCCCATGTGCAGATCATACCCAGGATGGCATTTCCAACGAGTAAATTCAGCTCGGTGGCCTGTGGCCTTTGCCCGGGCGGGTGGCAAAGCAATTGCCCGATGTTCCCCAGCCAGATGGATAGAATCGAGGCCTGAAGACCGCAGATGCTCCCCAGCAGATGCTCCCCAGATGTACGGAGAAGAAATGTCACGATGGCTCGAGGCCGGCACGGACAACTATGTGCTGGTAACTGACGGTTCCAAGCTCAACACCGGCCTGATTGTTGGTACTGAACGGGCCATGGTGATCGATACCGGATGCGGGCCGCGGCAGGGGCAGGAAATCCTGCACGCCGTCCGCGAGAAGACGACTCTTCCCCTTGTTGTCGTCAACACCCACGCGCACTACGACCACTTCTTCGGCAACGCCGTGTTCGCTGAGGCCGGCGTCGAGGAGTTCTGGGCGCACGAAAACTGCGCCGAGGAGATCAGCGACAACGGCGACGCCCAGCGCAGCGAAGTCACGGACCTCGAACCGGAGATGGCCGCCGGCGCGGGCGAGAACGTGGAGCTGGTCGTTCCGAATGCGATTGTCCGCGACCAGCCCGTGCTCGTTGACCTCGGCGGACAGACCGTCACCCTCTTCTACCTGGGCCGTGGTCACACCGACGGCGATCTCCTGGTGGGAACCACGACGACCCTGTTCGCCGGCGACCTCGTGGAACAGGGATCGCACCCCTCCTTCGAGGACTCATACCCGGAGGAGTGGGCTGACGCTCTGCGGCACCTCTCAGCACTTCGCCATCGCTACGAATTCCTGGTCCCCGGGCACGGAGAGCCCTGCAGCGACCGGTTCGTTAAGACCATGGCGGACACCATGACGACGGCAGTCCGACAGGCCCGGCAGTCCATCCGGGACACTCCGGCAGATGCCACCAAAGCCATTCCCGTGCTGCCGTATGGGCCGGAGCAGTCCCGCTGGTTCATCAAGCGGCTGCAGGAGACCCGCCCCCAGCAGCGAACCGAGTAGTCTCTTCTTTCCCGGTACCTTGCGCCCGGAAAGACAGGTAGTGACTACGCTACTGGCGCCCCCCAGGCGTCCCTAGTTTTAGGTCATGAAGACAGGAATCGGTGCAGCCATCCGCCGCCTCATTGAGCAGCACATCGTGGCCGATGACCCATTGCCCGAGCGGTCCTGGCTGGACCAACAGGACATGCCGCGTGTGCAGGAGTATTTCAGGTCAGTAGTACCGGGCTTGCCCGTGGAACCGCTGCCGCCGCTTAGCGGCCCACACGCTGGGCGCGGCAGGCATCCGCAGCGACTTCGCCGCCGGCTGCGTGGCCACAGTGCTGGCAGCCACCGCGGCGACGGAAACTAGGACTCACGCCTAGATTGTGCCGTCTTGAGCATTCCTTGAGGAAACGCTGAGCTTTTCTTGATCTGCCGTACATAGCATCTTCCGCATGAGATCTCGCGCTGGCGGTCCTGGCAGCCACGACTGTGGTGGTGGTGCTGGCTCCCCGTAGATAAGGAACAAGGCGCCAAGCGCATAGGTTAATACTTGGCTGAAATTGCTAAAGGGCGTGTCCGGTTGGACAGCGCCCTAGACTGCTAAGTAGGCTGGCGATCGATCCAAAAAATGGGGGTCCATTCCCAGTCCCTTCGTCGCACGCTGAGTATCGTCGCTCTGGTGGGGTCGAAGGAGCTGCCGCTTACGGAGGTCTCAACCGTGGCTGTCACCGATTTTGTACTTGCGCTTTCCGTCCTGATGGGCAGTCTGCTGGTCCCGTTCGCCGGGCTTTACTGGATGCTCCGGCTCAAGCGTCGGGCCGTTGGGCCTGCCGCCATTCCCGTTTCTGAGGTTGCCCAAGGACGTGTGAATTAGCGTGCCATACATCGACATTAACCCGCACCGCAGCAGGCCCAAGTGGTGGGGCTACGTGGCTCTGGCCGTCCTCTTGGTGGCCACCATCGCCGTCGTGTCAGCAGCCCTGACGCACACCTAACGGATGCCGCTCCGGGCGCCTGGAGGGCTGTTGGCAAGGGTGCTGACCGTTGGGGCAGTTGCGAGCACCTAGAATGAATGCTTGAACCAAGCCAATCGACCACCGCAGCGGGACGCCGCTGCGAGCCCCGGGGGACTGAACCATGCCTGAACCAGCGGATAACCGATTAGCCGAGGCCGATACCGACACGGAGCAGCCCGAGCTCCGCCGCCGCTTCCGCCGTCGCAATGCCGACGGCTCCGACGCCTGGACAGGAACCTTTCCCGCCGTGACACCTGAGCCCACTGCACCGCCCCGTCCCCTCCGCAGCTCCTCATGGGCCGAAGCGGCCGCGGCCGCCGACGCGCTGTCCGACTCGCCGCCCGCCACGGCCGCCCCGCCGACGCCGGACCGCCAGCCTGCGGGCGCACCGTCGTCGCGTGTTCCGGAAAGCCTCCCGGAGCCTGAAGCGCCTACAGCGGACGCCGGTGCAATGCCGACGTCGTTTGTTCGCCAGCAGAAACCGCGACCGAAGAAGGGCTTTCGCGGCTTCCTGTACCGGGCCACCGGTGGCGCCTGGAACTTCGGCCCGAGCGCGCTGGAACGCGAAGAGGACGAGCTGGCGCGCCGGATCTCGCGCCAGCTGCAGGGCAGCTTCAACACCGCCGTGCTCAGCCTCAAGGGCGGCATCGGCAAGACCTCCACCACCGTGGGCGTGGGGCTCACCCTGGCCGAGTTCCGCGGCGACCCGCCCTGCGCCATCGACGCGAACCCGGACTCCGGCGACCTCGTGGAGCGCGCACTCGGAGAGGGCATCTACCAGAAGGCCATGCCGCGGACCATCACGGACCTCCTCAAAAACATCGACTCTGTCAACTCGCTGACCGAGCTGTCCCGCTACATGCACCACTCCGGCCGGCTGCACCTCATCGCCGGCGAGCAGGACCCCGAAGTGTCCGACTCGCTTACGGCTGAGGAATACTTGCGGATCCGCAAGCTCATCTCCAGCTACTACTCTGTGGCCCTGACCGACTGCGGCACCGGCGTGACGCACAACGCGATGAGCGGTATCCTGCAGTCGGCGGACAACCTAATCATCGCCGCCGGCTATGCCGTGAGCGGCGCCAAGCGTGCCCGTAGCACGCTCCAGTGGCTTTCCGGCCACGGCTACGAGGAACTTGCCCGCAACGCGATCGTGGTGATCACTGACAAGGACGAGGTCTCCAACCGCGTGGACAAGGATGCGATCGAGGAGCACCTAGCCGGCATGTGCCGGGAGCTTATCGCCGTGCCGCACGACAGGGGCGTGGCAGACGGCGATCTTGTCACGCTGGACCACTTGAAGCCGGAGACGCGGCGCGCGTACAAGGAAATTGCCGCGGCGATCGTGGACGGGTACCGTTAGCGGGTTCGCATCACGGGGCGGCATGGCATGACCACATCGGCAATCTAGGCGTTATACGAAGCCATGCGGCGGAATAACCGGTCCCGTGGCCCCCTTCGCTGACCGTAGAATTGTCTATGACAGTCTGACTTCGATGGGGGATGTGAGCCGGCGAATGCGGCATGGAACGAAGCTGAAGATGCTGGAGCTGATTTTAATCGGGATTGCAGCCGCGTGTGTTGCGGGATTCGCGCTGATGGGGCCAGTTTCTCCGCCTCCCGTGTCTGATAAGGTCGCGAACTATACTCCTCCGGCCCCGACGCAAGAGCCGCCGGCCCCGAAAGTCGTGGTATTCGGTGACTCTTTCGGGCAAGGGGCGGGTGCCTCTGACCGAACCATGGGTTGGATTGGTCGGCTCCAAAGGAACCAGGGATGGAATTTGACCAATCTCTCCCGCGGCGGAACGGGCTATAAGTCCAATGTCATGAAGCTAGCTGCGGCTCAGGAGTCGTGTCGGCTCGATCGGTGCCTCAACTATGTAGAGACTATCCCGGAAGCCAGGACCGTGGGCCCAGACGTAGTTCTTGTAACGGGAGGCCGCAATGACGCCAAGGTTGGGCCAGAAACGGAAACAGCCGCCATCGAGCGATTCTTCGAGACGCTGAGGAAGACTTTCCCCAGGGCGAAGATTATTGCTACGAACCCGCTTTGGGACAGCCGCCCTCGCCCTGATTCGATCGATAGAATGGCAGCAACGATCCGCGAAGCAGCGCAGGCTGCTGGCGGAACGTACGTCGACATTGGACAGCCGCTTGCCAGTCACCCTGAACTTATCGGTCCTGATGGCATCCATCCGACGGACGCCGGCCACGACGTAATCTTCGTCGCGATGCTCGAAAAGATGAAGTCTGCTGGCATAGCAGCGGCCCGGTAAACGTAAACTGATTCGCATGACTACTGGGGGATTGGTCGCCGTTGGCGACAGCGTCATCAACGGACATGGTGACAGCATGGCGGGCGTTCCCGCCTTGGGATGGCCCCAATGGCTAGCTGACGCCCTGGACCTTTCATACACCCGCTACGGGCGTGGCGGCGCTACATCTTCCGCCATCGTCGAGCAACTGATACCGCTGGTACGTAAGCGCTATGCGGTCGGGGTCTTCAACATGGGGACCAATGACGCTATCGGACAGTGGGATGCAGGCCGGTTCGAAAGCAACTTCCGTCAAGCCGCCAGGACTCTAACCGCCGCCTGCGATCAGGTAGTAGCCTTGACGGTTCCTGTCTCTCAAGAGGCAACAGACATCGTGCACCGCGTCTCAAGCGAGTGCGGAATCATTGTCGTCGACGCCGATGTCCGCGGCGCACGATTACTGAAGCCAGACGGTGTCCATCCGACCGCACTAGGCCATTTGGCAATCGCCGACCGTGCGGCCAGCGCGCTGGGTGCGCCGCGACCGTCCGCAATGGCTCGGAATGATGGTAAGGGACGAGTGGGCGTCAGGTACTCTGTCGAGTACGCCCTCGGCCGCCTCGTTCAGGCGCTGCGACAGGTAGCCCGCCGGATCCGTTAGCGAACCATGCGAGACGGGCGCACGTCATGATCTCGGCACATGCTTCTAAGCGATAATGGTTGTCGCTGAAAACCAAGTATGAGGGATAAGTGGATATAATATCGCGCTGGGCAGGCCAACGGCTTCTCTTCGTCGCTCTAGTCGCAGTAGCCGTTGTTGCCTTCCCTGTCGGCACTGTCGGAGTTATTGGCCTTGTCGTGCTTCTTGTGGTTGGGTCGCGAAAGCCCAAGCTGCTTTCCCCTCTTGTTGCTTTAGCCGGCATGTTCTTCATTCGCCCCAACGTCTGGGGCGAGGAATATTCGAACGTGGGCCTGATGCTCTTCCTTCTGGCAACTGGAATCGCATTCATCCAAGACCGGGGCCAATTTCTCTACGCCGAACGTGAGTACCGGCCGGTCAGAAGCCCATTATTTTGGGTGAGCCTGGCTTATCTCTGGCTGCTGCTGCGTGCCAGCTATCATGGGCTCGATACCGTTGGTCAAAGTATGAGTGGCTATGTGGCAACGGCGGCCTGCGTGCTGGCCGTGGTCGTGATTGTCGGAGACAAGGCGCGCCGAGGATACCTGGTAAAGGGCTTCGTCGCGGTCGTTTTCGCTGTCTCGTTGTCCTATGTCTGCACCGTCGGGCTGTGGGCTGTTATGGGTATTGGAACTGGCTCGGTTGGGACGATGATCATCGGGGCGTGGCCGACGCCACAGCCAATCTATTTCCCCTTCACGACCACGGTATCTACTCAGCCGATCCTGGGCTTTGTCGTGCCACGTTTTGTCGGGTTCGGACGCGAGCCCGGCTGGATGGCCATGTACGGGTGCGTAGCCTACTTCCTGCTCCCGTTAATCGGGTGGCGCAGCAAGATCGTCAAACTGGGTATCCTTGCTGGAGTACTCGGGACGGTATCAACTGCAGGGTTCGGTGTGCTGGCTTTCTGTCTCGCCGTAGACTTCACCGTCAACGGGCGATCTCGGACCTCGTTCGAAGGTGCCATGCGCATTTGCTTCGGCCTAGCCATGATCGCCTTCGCTATTTGGGCAGCTGTCTATGCTCCCGTCTTGGGATTCGGGGCTAAGGGCGAGCAGAACGGAATCTCCCTCTCCGAGCGTTCCATTGCCACCGATATGGGCTTTTGGGCCCTCCAGAATGATCCTTTCTCAGGTGGGCTAGCGGCAGACAAAGTCGGTGCTGTCAACCTCGTAGCGGCCATTGCGGCGTATGGACTCCCATTTTCAGTCTTGATGGGGCTGAGCACTATCGCTCCGCTGCGCCGCCACCCTCACGGCCGGCGATTGCTCCCAGTTCTGGCGGCCCTCGCACTCACGCTTCTCACGTCTCAGCCCGCTCTCGATTCTGCATGGGTATTCGCCCTTGCAGCGCTGGGTACGGCAGCGGCCCTAGATCCAGCCGAGATCCCGCAGAAGGAACCCCTGTTGGCCGCCAAGAAGTCGAATGTGCCTGACCACTACAAGCGACTGGCGGAGCAGCGAGCTAGAGCTGCTGCCACCAACTGCTAGGCGTGCTGACCAGGTCTTACCAGCCACTTAAAGGCTAAATGCGGATCGGGGTGGCGACACGATTGTTGGTTCCCCCGTCGCGCACAGCAAGCGCGTCCCCAACACCGGTGCCAAGCTGGCGGATTGTCGTCATCTCGTCGATGCGGCAATAGCTGGCAAGACCACTCAGCAAGGCTCCAACGGTGTCTTTAGTGGCCTGACCGCAGTCGCGTGCCATATTGGGGCCGATACGGCTGGCTTTGATGGAACCTGCCTGCCCAGAAAATTCGTACACTCCGCCCGGCGTTGAGGTGTCTCTGGTGGCGAACGCCCTCGTTGCAGTGTTGCCGTAGACGTTGATCGCCTCGTACAGGTGTGCGGCTAGGCGCATTTGGACACTCACTGCGGCCCGTCCGATGTCCTCGAACTGGTTGCTGTGGATGAGAATGTCACTGCCTCCATCTTCCAAGTGGATGCCGTCAAGAGCGGTGTTGGTGACCTTGATGTGTGAGATGACGCCGCGCTTGGCGGGCCCTGCTATTCCGATACCCAGACCGTTGCGCGATGTGGACAAGGCGTAGTTGCAAATGGTTCCATGGCTGAAGTTGAACTTTTGGAGCGAGCCGGTGGGTACGTTGATCTCCAGCCCGTCACCTGTCACACCTTGCCCATCGATGAGGAACCGGCTGATGTTCAGCCCGTTGATAATCGAGCTTGGATCCGTGATGATGCCATACTTTGCGCCTCTGGACTGGTAATCCGTGATCTCAGAATCGACGGATGAACCCGCTAGATAAACGCCACCTTCCGCGAAGCCGTTGACCTTGACATTAACGACCCGCGCCCCCGTGCTGTTGATGAGCCGGATCGGGTACGTAGTCTTCGTCGTGTTGGTCACGTCGATGCTGAGGTCGCGGACTGTCTGCCCGTACTGGGCAAGCTTGATGAGGTTGGAACCCAGTCCCGCCGAATTGGAGAACACCAAAGTGGTCAGTTCTGGACCGGCACCACGGATAGTTTGTCCAGCCAAGTATTCGATGCCGCCTTGGTCCAGCAGGTACCGGCCAGGCGGGAAGAAGATTTCACCGCCCGTTCCCACTGCGGTCTTCGCGTTGTTCAAGGCTACCCATGATGATGCAACACCCGTATTGTCTGCGTCGTAACCATGCGCCCGCATATCAATCTGCTTGGGTCCGCGCATATGGAAGGCCACACCGGTCACACGGTCCCGGTAATCCTTTTGTCCAAGGATGCCATTCGTAATCCCTAGCTGGTCTGTGCTGCGGTTCACGACATCTGTCTTCGGAGAATAGGTAGCCGATAGGTCAGGAAGCAGAGCTGGTGGGAGCTTTGCTGCCGTGTCCAGCGTTGCCACCCCTAGTGGGGCGCCCTTTTCGGACGCGGGAATGTATGTGGTGGAAGCAGCATTGTCACTCGTAGCGGCTTCGGCACTCGTAGCGGCGATAGCGGAAATTGCCGAAGCACCAGTAAATGCTGTTATGAGGCTTCCAACTCTGAGGAGCCCTCGGCGCTTAACTGCGCTGTCGCTCCGGGACGCCGAACGATCCTCTTTACTAATCTCGCTAGCCATAAGTAGAAGGTATTTCCTCGGGAGTTTGCTGGACCACCGTGGAAGATACGTGATTTCTCGACAACGAGCACCCGCGTGGAACAGGTAGTTACTCAGTTAGGTCAGAGTCCTGCCAGGGGATGCAAACGCTAGATTGAGGAAAATCGTGTCTTGATCTCCTTCGCGAGCTGCTCTGCACAGGGAAGTGCGCCATACCCCAGCGTTCTAGGTACTGGCCAGATGCGTACTCCTTATGTCCCAAGGCCAGGTGCGCCGTTACCCTTTTGTGATAATGCACCTTGTCGTGGGTAGACTAGACGGTTCATTGCCGTCACCCAAGGAGGAGAACCATTTCACGCGCCCGGCTGGATTCACTGACAGGACTGCGGTTCATCGCCGCCATACTCGTGGTTTTGTACCACGCGGCAGTGACCCTGGTGCCCGAGATGTACCCGCTCGTGTCCATGGGGCAGACCGGCGTGACCTTCTTCTTCCTGCTGTCCGGGTTCGTGCTCGCGTGGTCGATGAACCCAAAGACGACCAAGCGCCAGTTCTACTGGCGCCGGTTCGCCCGGATCTGGCCGCTGCACGCGCTCACGGCGCTGGCCGCCGTCGTCCTTGTTTTCGCAACGCAGGGGGACCAGTCAGTTCCCCAACTCCTTGCCTCCCTGCTCCTCGTTCAGGGCTGGCTCGGCGACCAGCACTGGGTTTACGCCTACAACGGGGTGTCGTGGTCGCTCTCGTGCGAAGCGTTCTTCTACGCGGTGTTCCCGTTCCTGGCGGTACGGCTTGCACGTCTCGAACCGGGGAAGCTCTTCCGCGTCGGCGCCACGGTCTTCGTTGCCGCTGTGTCCTTCATTGCCGTCCTGCTCGCGCTCGGCCCCGGCTTCGACTGGGGAGCCCTGTTCTATACGTTCCCCGCCTTCCGGATAGCTGAGTTTATTGTGGGTGTGTGCCTGGCCATCGCCATGCGGAAAGGCTGGAAGCCCAGGTTCGGCATCGGTGTCGGAGTGGCCGCGGCCATCGGTTCGTTCCTTATCCTCGAGATCGTCGACGGCATCGCACCCTGGCACACCGCCGGGCCGCTGGCGGGCGCGCTCTGCATTCCCGGCTACGCCCTGCTGATTGCTGCCTATGCGGACCGGGACCGCTGCGGAGGCCGCCCCACGTTCGCCAGCTCGCCTGCCATGGTGAAGCTGGGTGAATGGTCGTTCGCCCTCTACCTGGTCCACGAACTCGTGCTGCGCACAGCCCTGGAACTTGGACCGGAGAGCCTTGCCGAGCGGGCCGCGTTCGCCGTCGTCGGAATTGCCATCTCCATCCCGCTTGCCGGCGCCGCCTACACCTTCTTTGAGCGTCCCCTTGAGGCCCGGCTTAGGAACCGGGCCTCGAGCCGCGGCCCCGTGGCGGAACCGGCCGAGAAGACAGGCTCCTTCGCTGAGCCGGCGCCTGAGCGGACACTTACCGAGGCATCTGCACGAGGGTGACCGTTCCTCCCAGCGTGTTACCGCATTGGATGTACGCCCCCGTCCTGAAGTTTCAAAGGCGCTCGGGCTTCACATGAATCCGACGGACGGGGTCCCGACCATGTCGGGCCCTGCGGAGCCAGACCTGAGCTGCCCTTTCGGCGGACGTGACGATGCTTTCTTGATTCACCCTTGACCCAACTTTGCAAACCTCTTGAGGGAACCCTGAGGGTGGATGGCTAGGCTCTGGGAGGCCCCGATAAATCATCAGTTCCCGCCTTCGGCCCATAGGGGACCGGCCGAAACTACGAAGGAGCGTAATTGTCCGAGGTCCTAAACGCAGAGATCAATGCAAGCGAAATGAAGGGTGGTCCCAGCCGCCGCAGGGTAGTGGCAGGTGTGGCCTGGTCGCTGCCGGTCATCATCACCGCCGTCGCGGCCCCGGCGGCTGCCGCATCAGGTCTCAGCGTCACAGCAGGCTTGGTAGGCACGGGGTCTGCGGTCACCTACCTCCCCTCCGGGGGGACGGGCGCCGGCACTAACCGCAACGGTAGCGGTCCCACAGCACTTCAGCTCCAGAACAAGGGTGCCGCGGTCAACAGCCCGATTAGCGGAACCATCAACATAGCCCCGGTGGGAACAGTTGCCGCCGGCGCGGGCGTGCAGTCGATCACGCCGGCAGCCGTGGCCTCCTCGTCGTACTCGGCCAGCCATGCTTACAACGGATCCTTCACCTACACCGCAGGTATTCCCAGCGGCCAGACGGTGAACTTCCCCATTCAGTTCCAGTTCGAATCCGTGAACCCGTCGCCCAAGAAGGGTGCCGTCCTTTCCTACACCCTGACCATCACGGTGACTCTGCCGGATGCAACAACGCAGGCTTTGACCGCCGGCCTGACGGTCACGTTCTGACCATGGTCTGGAGGCACAGCAGCCTGGTGGCAGAAGTGTGTACCGAAAACGCGGGCCGGGTTGCGTTGCTGCATGTGGACGCCACCCAGCCTGTGGTTCTGGCTGGTCCTGCTGCAGCCATATGGCAGCTGATCGACGGCCGCCGCGGCGAGGAAGACGTCGTCGCTGACCTGAAGGCCGAGTTCGAGGATAGGGCCGGCCGGCTTGCTGCTCAGGTGGAGGCTTTCCTGGCAAACCTGGAAGCCCAGCGACTGATCGAAGCCGCGGATGAAGCCGCGAAGTAGCCACCCCGCCGCGGAGAACGCCAGGGGCGCCGAGCATATTGATCACCTGCTCTGCGTGGATGTCCTCGGCGTCCGGTTCACCGTGAGCTGGGGCCGGCGGGTCACAGCGGAGCAGCGGCAACGCATGGCCAAGGCCTGGGAGCGCTGTGCGGGCGCCGGTGCGCCGGTTATTCCGCCGGTTCCCATGGAACCGACGGAGACCCTGCCGTTCTCCGCGTCGGTTGCCTACCTGTCGCAAGCGCACGACGGCGGCACGCTGGCCCTGCAGGCCGCCTCCTTCGAGGCGCTCGCCGAGACTCTCACCTCCCGGCTGACGCTCGCGGCCATCCTGGAGAACGCGGGCAGGCTGATAATGCTCCACGCCTGCGGTATCGCCTCTCCTGAAACGGGCGGCGTTATGGCACTCGTGGCCAAATCCGGAACGGGAAAGACCACCGCGGCATCCGTGCTGGCCCAAACGTACGGGTACGTCTCTGACGAGACGGTGGCCATCTTGCCTGGTGGCGAGGTGGTTCCGTACCCCAAGCCGCTGTCCCTGAAACAGGAGGCAGGTGCGCCCAAGCGGCAGGTGGCACCGGACGAGCTCGGACTGCAGCCGGCACCGCCCAAAATGTTCATCCAGTCCATCGTGCTGCTGGACCGCATTGACCGGTTCCACGGGAGTGACGTTCAGGACCGCCCGGTTGCCCCTGTCCTGCGCCAGCTGCCGCTGGCGGACGGGCTTCTGGCGTTGATCCCCGAGTTGTCCTCGCAGGCCGAACTGGACGAACCTCTGCAGTCACTGTGCCGCCTCATCGAACGTGTGGGCGGTATCTGGCAGGTGACGTACTCGGAGGCCGCGGACCTGCCTCATGCACTGGAACCGCTCTTTCGGGGCTACGGCCCTGCAAATGCTGTGTGGGACGCGCCAGGATTTGACGGTGCGGCCGGTGCCATCCCGGACGGGTGGGTGCGCCGCGTGACACCTCGGGATGCTGTGCGGATCGACGACGATCTGCTGGTGATGCTGGATTCGGAGATAGTGCGGCTGGGCGGAGTGGGGCCTGCCATCTGGGAAGCCGCGGTCAACGCAGTGCCGCTGGAGCAGCTGGCCGAAGAGGTGGGACGAGTGCACGGCCGCCGGGAAGGCTACCGGACCGCCGTCGCGGCAGCGGCCGGCGAGCTCGTCGCGAAAGCAGTCTTGGAGCGTGGCGGCGCCTAGCGCTGCCATGCGGAAACCGTCCGCAGGTACCCGGCAACACCGCCGGTTGGAAAACAACACGAACTTGGATTGGGGAACCATCATGAGCGTCAACAGCACGCCCGCCGAACAGGCACCTGCCGGCCTGGACCTGGCCGACTACCTGCGGCTGCTGAGGGTGTACTGGAAGGCAATCGTGGCCTTCACCCTGCTCGCCACGCTGTTGGCGTTCGGCTGGACTGTCCTGCAACCGAAGATCTACGCGTCCGAATCCAGCGGCATCGTGGTTACGCCGGGATCGGACAACGTCAGCCTTTCCCTTGCCGGGGACAGCCTGGCCAAGGCAAAGGTCAAGAACTACGAGTCCGTGGCCAAATCGCGGCTGGTAGCTAACCGGGTCATTGCCTCGCTGGGGCTTGAGACCACGGCCGACGCCCTGCTCGGTGCCATCAGCGTCAAGGTTCCGCTGGACACCGCCGAAATCCGGGTGACAGCACAATCACCTGATCCGGGAACGGCGCAGCGCGTGGCGGACGCCTGGGTCAACGGCCTGGCCGCCGAGGTGAGGGCGATCGAAACAGCAACGCCGCCAAACAATTCAGCGGCCAGTCCTGGTGCGCCGCCCGGCACCGCAGCTTCCACTCCTGCCCCGGCCGTGAGCATCCTCCCGCTGGGCAAGGCGGTCCTGCCCAGCACCCCGGTCTCCCCGAACGTCAGGCTCTCCCTCGCAGTTGGGGCGCTCACTGGCCTTGCTCTTGGTGTGGCCTACGCGTTGGTCCGGCGCCACCTGGACCGGCGCATCCGCAATGCCACCGAAATCGAACGGCTCTTCGGCGTGCCCGTGATCGGCACCCTCCCCATCGACCACCGGCTGGACGGCAAGAGCACCATCCTGGAAGAGGGTGCGGGCGCAGGGCCCTCCCCGGCGGGCGCCACGGGCGGCGCGATGGGCGAGGCCCTCCGCGAGCTGCGCACCAACCTCAGCTTCCTGGATGTGGACCAGCCCCCGCGCATCATCGTGGTCACCAGTTCCCTGCCGGGAGAAGGCAAGTCCACTGTCACGGCAAACCTGGCGGCCACCCTGGCCGCTGCCGGCGAAAACGTGGTGGTGGTTGACGGCGACCTGCGGCGCCCTACGCTGGCGGACGTCTTCAACCTGGTTCCGGGCGTCGGGGTCACCGAAGTTCTGGCGGGCACCGCGGCGCTGGGGGACGTCCTGCAGCCCTGGAGCGCCCTGCCGAACCTCTCCGTCCTCGGGTCCGGCCGTATTCCGCCGAACCCCAGCGAACTGCTCGGATCCCTGGCAATGAAGAAAATGCTTAGCACACTGGCGCAGACGGCGATTGTCCTGATCGACGCCCCGCCGCTGCTTCCCGTCACTGACGCCGCCGTCCTCTCACGGGTGGCCGACGGCGCAATCGTTGTCATTCAGGCGGGCAAGACGACGCAGGAACAACTGGGACACTCACTGGGCAACCTGGACAAGGTACGTGGCAGGGTCTTGGGAACCGTCCTCAACTATGTGCCAACCCGTGGAACGGACGCCTACTCCTATTACGGCACCTATTCCTCCGAGCCGGCACCTGCCGCCGCTCGAGCGCCGCTCGGCGGTCGGCGCGCAGCCCAAGCCGACGGCGCGGGGGAGAACGTCCCCGTGCCTGTGCCCGCCGGGCTGCAGGCGAAGAACTAGGTTCCCGTGATGGAAGTCCCCGCAGCCGAAGGAGGCCAGCTGAGCATTGGTGAAAGTGTCCTGCTGGGCCATGCCCTCGTGGCAAGAGTGGCGGAGAGCCTTGGCATCCGGGCGTTCTTCATCAAGGGGCCTGCCAGCGTCATTCAGGGACTGCGCCTGCCCAAGGTGTCAGTGGACGTGGACGTCTTTGTGGCGCCGGCGGATCTTGAGCCCATGCTCGCCGGCTTGCACCAGCGCGGCTGGCGCGAGCGTGCCGCTGAGGAGACCGCTGGGGTCTTCTACAAACATTCGGTCACCCTCAACCACCCGTCCTGGCCCTGCCACATCGACCTCCATTTCCGGTTCCCAGGCATGGAAAGGGATCCGGCAGGTGCCTTTGACGCGATGTGGGCCCACACGCAGGTCCTTGAAATCGCGGGGTGGGGCGTGCGGGTTCCCTCAAAGGAGCTAGGTGTTGTCCTTCTGGCCCTGCATGCTTTGCGGGCACCCCACCTGCACATTTCGCAGCAGGAACTTCATTTCCTCAAGGACCTCGCGGCACGCGAAGCGCTCGGACCCGCCGTCCACGAAATCAGCGCTGCCACGGATGCGCTCGCGGCCATGCGGCCTTTCCTTGTGGAAATCCTTCCCGGGCACGCAGCGGCCGAGTGGCCCTCGGCATCCGCGGAGTGGCGCAACCGCCTGTTTTCCAGGGAACCTGGCAGCGCCCGCATCATCGCTCTCCTCCAGGCACCGCTGCGGGACAAGCCGCGGATGGTGCGTGCCGCCCTGTTGCCGGCTGACACGGTCTATCTATCGCAGGATCCCTACGTTGACCTGTCGCCGAAAGGACGCCTCCGGGCTTACGCCGCCAGATGGGTTCGTTTCCTGCGCGCGTCCCCGCGGCTGGCCCGAGACCTTGCTGCTTACGGCCGTTCCATTTACCCAGGTTGCCCACGCGGGGGCTAGGCGGTCAAGGTATCCCCAAGGTGCCGCCGCTAGCGTTTGCCCATGGAAGACCCATATTCGTTCGTGATGCCGCCCTAGCCACCTGGCTACGTGGCTACCAGTTTCCATGGCTGCGGTTCCGGTCTCCGCGGAAGGGCCTGCTGGCGAATAAACGACGAAACTCGTGTCCGCGCGTACCAAGCCAGAAGATATGGTGCCTGGGCTAACCCGGGCAAGAACCCTTAACGCGGCGGGGGCCGCGCCTCATAACTGCCTCCCGGCACCAGTGGCTGAGGGGCGCCGCACAGGATGGTCTCGATGTCTCTTACGCGCCGAACACGTTTCTCTGCTGTCATCATGTCCGCCGGCATCGCCGGCCTGGTGGCATCGGCCCTCATCTCGCCGGTCGTTTCAGCGGCCGACGACGGCGACCCCCACCTGCCGTCCGTCCCGCTCCGGCCGTCGGTGGCCACCCCGCCCACTGACCAGTTCATCGTGAAGTTCAAGGACCCGGCCCCGTCCGGCTCCGCGCTCCGCGCCCAGTCCTTCGGCCGCGCCGCCGCCGAACTCGGCGCCACCGCGCAGGACCTGCGGGCCACCGCCGGCGGAGCCCGCGTGGTCCGCACCAGCAAGGTACTGGGCGAGGGCGATGCCGAGAAGATGCTTGCCTCGCTGCGCGCCGATCCCGCCGTTGCCTACGCCGAGCCGGACGTGAAGCTGCAGGCCAAGGTCGCGGACCCGAACGACCAGTTCTTCCCGTTCCAGTGGAACCTGTCAGCGGAAACCGGCGGAATCCGGGCCACCCGCGCCTGGGACGTCACCCAGGGCTCCGGCCAGGTGGTGGCCGTCATCGACACCGGCAAGACGGACCACGTTGACCTGGACGCCAACATGCTCCCCGGCTACGACATGATCGCCGACGAAGACGACGCCCGCGACGGCAACGGCCGCGACTCCGACGCCACCGACGAGGGCGACTGGTCCACCGCCGGGCAGTGCGCCACAGGGTCCCCCGAAATAGCTTCCTCATGGCACGGCACGCACGTAGCGGGCATCATCGCCGCCGTCATGAACAACAACAACGAAGGCATCGCCGGCGTCGCGCCGCGAGCCAAGATCCTGCCCGTCCGCGTGCTCGGTCCCTGTGGCGGACAGCTCTCCGACATCGCGGAAGCCATCGTCTGGGCCTCCGGAGGTGCCGTGGCGGGAGTGCCGGCCAACCCGAACCGCGCCCGCGTGATCAACCTCAGCCTCGGCGGCACCGAAGCCTGCTCGCAGACGTTCCAGACCGCCATCGATACTGCGGTCGCCAGGGGTTCGGTTGTTGTCGCAGCGGCCGGCAACGAGAAGGCGCAGGCCTCCACCTCCAGCCCGGCCAACTGCCGGAACGTCGTCGCCGTTGCCGCCAGCGGCCGCACCGGCGCGCTGGCGCCGTACTCCAACTTCGGATCCGCCGTCGACATCACCGCCCCCGGCGGCGACATGACGCCCACTTCCGCCGATAATCCGCGCAGCGGCATGCCGAACGGCATCATCTCCACCCATAACTTCGGTTCCCAGACCGTTGACATAGAGGACTACGTTTTCGCCGAAGGCACGTCCGCCGCTGCACCGCATGTCTCCGGCGCAGCTGCGCTGCTCATGGCCCAGATGGGCCCGACGGCGACACCCGCCGCCGTCGAGGCGCGCCTCAAGCGCACTGCACGGCCGATGACCGGCGGCTGCCCGCAGGGCTGCGGAGCCGGGCGGCTGGACGCTGCCAGCGCGGTGCTGCACTTCAACACGGTCCTGGCCGTCGGCGACTTCAACGGGGACCGGAAGGCCGACGTCCTGGCCCGGGAGAACTCCGGCTTCCTGTGGCTGTACCCGGGCAACGGCGCCGGCGGCTGGCTGGCCCGCAAGCAGGTTGGCTCCGGCTGGAACGCCTTTAACGCCCTCGTTGCCCCGGGCGACTTCACCGGCGACGGGCGCGCGGACGTCCTGGCCCGTGACGCCGCCGGCGCTCTCTGGCTGTACCCGGGCAACGGTGCCGGCGGTTGGCTGGCCCGCAAACAGGTGGGCTCGGGCTGGAACGTGTTCAGCGCCGTCACCGGTGCCGGCGACTTCAACGTCGACGGTAAAGCCGACGTCCTGGCCCGCGACACCACCGGCGCCCTCTTTCTGTACACCGGCAACGGGCGCGGCGGCTGGCTCGCCAAGATCAAGGTGGGCTCAGGCTGGAACGGCATGAGCGCCATCGTTGGCCCCGGCGACGTCACCGGCGACCGCAAGGCGGACGTGCTGGCCCGGGACAGCGCCGGTGTCCTGTGGCGCTACCCCAACAACGGCCGCGGCGGTTTCGGTGCCAAGGTCTCCGTGGGCTCCGGCTGGAACTCGATGACCACCATCACCGGCCGCGGCGACTACAGCGGCGACGCCAGGACCGATGTCCTGGCCGTGGACACCAACGGCACCCTCTGGCTCTACCGCGGCAACGGCCTGGGCGGATTCTCCGGCCGGACCGCTGCCGGCACCGGCTGGAACTAAGCCGCCACCGAGCGCGAACGAACACTTAAGCCCCACCTGCATCACCCACTGAGCGCGAACGAACACTTAAGCCCCACCGGCAGCGCGAACGAACAGTCGTTGCCGCACGGGGCGGGTTACACTCGTTACTGATTGCGGCGGGGGCCGCGCCTCAGAAAATGCGTCCCGGCACCAGCGGCTGAGGGGCGCCGCACAGGATGGTCTCGATGTCGATTATGCGCCGAACTCGTTTGTCTGCTGCCATCATGTCCGCCGGCATCGCCGGCCTGGTGGCATCGGCCCTCATAGTGCCTGCCGCGTCGGCGGCCGACGGCGACCCCCACCTGCCGTCCATCCCGCGCCGGCCGTCCGTGGCCACCCCCACCACTGACCAGTTCATCGTTAAGTTCAAGGACCCCGCCCGGTCCGGCTCCGCGCTCCGCGCCCAGTCCTTCGGCCGCGCCGCCGCAAAGCTCGGCGCCACCGCGCAGGACCTGCGCGCCACCGCCAGCGGCGCCCGGGTGATCCGTACCAGCAAGGAACTGGGCGACGGCGACGCCAAGAAGATGCTCGCCTCGCTGCGCGCCGACCCCGCCGTGGCCTACGCCGAGCCGGACGTGAAGCTGCAGGCCAAGTTCGCGGACCCGGACGACGAGTTCTTCCCCTTCCAGTGGAACCTCTCCGCGGAAACCGGCGGCATCCGCGCCACCCGAGCCTGGGACGTCACCCAGGGCTCCGGCCAGGTGGTGGCCGTCATCGACACCGGCAAGACGGACCATGTTGACCTGGACGCGAACATGCTTCCCGGCTACGACATGATCGCCAACCAAGACGACGCCCGTGACGGCGACGGCCGCGACGCCGACGCCACCGACGAGGGCGACTGGTCCAGCGCCGGTCAGTGCGTCGACGGGGCCGCGGAGATGTCGTCATCCTGGCACGGCACGCACGTAGCGGGCATCATCGCCGCCGTCATGAACAACAACGGTGAAGGCATCGCCGGCGTCGCGCCGAAGGCCAAGGTCCTGCCCGTCCGCGTGCTCGGTCCCTGCGGCGGACAGCTCTCGGACATCGCCGACGCCATCGTCTGGGCTTCCGGAGCCCCCGTGGACGGAGTGCCGGCCAACCCGAACCCGGCCCGGGTGATCAACCTGAGCCTCGGCGGCACTGACCCCACTGACCCCACCTGCCCGCAGACCTTCCAGACCGCCATCGACACCGCCACCGCCCGCGGTTCGGTTGTTGTCGCGGCGGCCGGCAACGAGATGGCGCAGGCCTCCACCTCCAGCCCGGCCAACTGCCGGAACGTCATCGCTGTCGCGGCCAGCGGCCGCACCGGTGAGCTGGCGCCGTACTCCAACTTCGGACCCGCCGTCGACATCACCGCCCCCGGCGGCGACATGACGCCCACCAACGCGACCCAGCCGGCCAGCGGCGTCATGAACGGCATCCTCTCCACCCTGAACGACGGCCCCCAGACTTTCGGCACGGAAGCCTACTTCTTCGCCGAAGGCACCTCCGCCGCTGCACCGCACGTGTCCGGCGCAGCTGCGCTGCTCATGGCCCAGATGGGCCCGACGGCGACACCCGCCGCCGTCGAAGAGCGCCTCAAGCGGACCGCACGGCCCATGACCGGCGGCTGCCCGCAGGGCTGCGGCGCCGGCCGGCTGGACGCGGCCAGCGCGGTGCTGCACTTCAACACCGTCCTCGCAGCGGGCGACTTCAACGGCGACGGCAAAGCCGATGTCCTGGCCCGGGAGAACTCCGGTTTCCTGTGGCTCTACCCGGGCAACGGCAGCGGCGGCTGGCTTGCGCGGAAGCAGATGGGCTCGGGCTGGAACGGCTTCACCTCACTCGTGGCCCCCGGCGACTTCAACGGCGACCGGCGCGCGGACGTCCTGGCCCGCGACACCACCGGCGCCATGTGGCTGTACCCGGGCAACGGCAGCGGCGGCTGGCTGGCCCGGGTCAAGGTGGGCTCGGGCTGGAACGGCTTCACCGCCATTGTCGGTGCAGGCGACATCAACGGCGACGGCAAAGCGGACGTCCTGGCCCGCGACACCACCGGCGCCCTCTGGCTCTACCCCGGCAACGGCCGCGGCGGCTGGCTCGCCCGGACCAAGGTGGGCTCGGGCTGGAACTCCATGACCGCCATAGTCGGCCCCGGCGACGTCACCGGCGACCGCAAGGCGGACGTGCTGGCCCGCGACACCGCCGGTGTCCTGTGGCGCTACCCCAACAACGGCCGCGGCGGCTTCGGTGCCAAGGTCCAGGTGGGCTCCGGCTGGAACTCGATGACCACCATCACCGGCCGCGGCGACTACAGCGGCGACGCCAAGACCGACGTCCTGTCCGTGGACACCAACGGCGCGCTCTGGCTTTACAAGGGCAACGGGCTGGGCGGTTTCTCCAGCCGGACCGCAGCCGGCAGCGGCTGGGGATAAACCCTCCACCCAGCGCGAACGCACACTTAAGCCCCACCGCGAACGAACACTTGAGCCCCACCTGCGTCACCCACTGAGCGCGAACGAACACTTAAGCCCCACCAGCGTCACCCACTGAGCGCGAACGCACACTTAAGCCCCAGCTCGAACGCACACTTGTGGCCTGACAGCGTTTGCCACGGAGTGAGGATGCATCGGGCCAGCCGTCGGAATTTATCGCACGCAATTCATGATATTCTTCTCCGAATTATTGAGGCGCAAGCATCCGCGGAGGAAAAATAATGACCGATATTTGGGGGAGTGGGCGAGCGAAAGCAGGAATTCTGACGCTCTTGTCCTCGGTGCTGGCGGTAGTGATGGGCCTGGCAGGGTTCAATGCCGTGACGCCCGCCCACGCCGCAGATTCGGATTATCTTGATCAGTCCTTTGCAAATAGGGGTTTATTCACTCACGACTTCGGGGGAGTAAGCGGGCCGGGTCCGGTAGCGGTCGATGTTGACACGTTAGGGCGAACCGTCACAGCAGGACGGGTCCAAACCCTTGTTGCCTCCGATTGGCGGGTAATCCGTCTGCTTCCTTCTGGACAACCTGATCCAACCTTTGGCGAAGCGGGTGTTATCACATTAGCCTCGCAGAACAGTGTTACTGACCTTCGGATCCAAGCTGACGGAAAAATTCTACTGGCGGGCAACGTACAGGTTCCGGGCGTCGGAGGATCGGCCGCGGTCATCCGGTTGGATGACCGCGGCCTCGTGGACACTACTTTTGCGAGTTCAGGAATGATCGTGCCTGAGGCGTCCACTGCACATTTCGCTTATGAGGTAAGTTTCGACGCGCTCACGTTCTCGCCAGAAGGCTCTGTCGTCATAGCTGGCAGCATTAAAGGATCAAGTGCGGCCTGGAAGTATTCAGCCGACGGATTCTTGGACAGCACATTTGCTGAGCTTATTCCTGATCCTCAAGGCTCGCTGAGCGGCTGGGGACCTGAAGACATTACCGTTGATGCGGTCGGCCGGGTAACAGTGGCTGGCGCATACGAAGGCCACCGTGGTGCATTAGTCCGGTATTTGCCAGATGGTAGTGCAGACACCTCCTTCGGCATCAACGGTGTTCTGCGCAATCGTACGGCGGGAGCAATTACAAACGTCGCCGCATACAAGGACGGCTCAGTCGTGGCTGCGTCATACAAGAGGCTCGCAGCCTACAACACCAGTGGAGTGGAGCTGCCAGATCTAGCAGCTCCCGGCGAACTCGTTGTGACCAGCCTCTTAGTCGATGGCAGCAATAACCTGCTGGTCGGAGGGTGGAACAACTCCCAAGGGCCAGCTTCCTTTACGTTGATGAAATTCGCTGCAGATCGGTCCGTTGCTCAGAGTTTCGGTACGGCAGGCGTGGTAGCGACTGCATTTCCCCAGGGAAATGCTTTCCTGTCAGACATGGCCTTAACCCCCGATGGGCATCTAGCTGGTGCCGGATGGGTTAATTCTTTTTCGAATGATCCAAACAATCCGAATGATTCTGGACTGTTTGCATTAGCCCGATATGATCTGTCATTCCTTCCCCCGCCGACATTCCCTCCTGCCCGTTCAAGGAAAGTC
>NZ_BAEG01000063.1 GCF_000238915.1 Arthrobacter globiformis NBRC 12137
CCCCCGGACCGGGCCCCAGGCACACAGTGGTCCCAAGACACGCCGTGGTCCCAAAGCGCGCCTTCGTTCCAAGGCACGCCTTCGTTCCAAGACACGCAGGGTCCCCGGCCGGGCTACACCGGCCGGACCGGCGACGGGACCGCCCTGTTCGCCTTCTCCGGCCCGGTAAACCCCGCCACGATCCGCAAAATCGCCTGCGACGCCGACCTCATCCCCGTCGTCCTCGGCAGCGACGGCCGGATCCTGGACATCGGCCGCGCCTCACGGGTCTTCCCGCCCCACATCCGCAAAGCCATCATGGCCCGGGACCAGGGCTGCGCGTTCCCGGACTGCACCATCCCCGCGCCCTGGTGCGAAGCCCACCACATCACCTACTGGTCACGGGGCGGAACCACCGGCACCGGCAACGGCGTCCTCCTCTGCACCCATCACCACCACCTCATCCACAAAGAACTGTGGACCATCGAAATCACCAA
>NZ_BAEG01000062.1 GCF_000238915.1 Arthrobacter globiformis NBRC 12137
TACAGTTTCGATGAGTACGGGCGGCCCACCCGGGTGCAGGGGGTGGACGGGTCCGCGGAGCTGGTCTCCTATGACGCGGCGGGGAACCCGGTGGAGCTTGTCGACGGTGAGGGCGGGCTGACGGTCCTGGGCCGGGACGTGGCGGGGAAGATCACCTCGATCACCTCCCCGTCGGGCGCGGTCACCCGGTATGAGTATGACGGGTGCGGGCGGCCCTGGCGGACCACGGACCCGGCCGGGGCGGTCACCGAGCTGGCGTACGACGCCGATCAGCGTGTCATTGCCCGGACGCTGCCCACCGGCGAGGTCGAGACGTTCGGGTACGACCCCTGCGGGCGGCTCGTGCTGCACCGTGCCCCGGGCCGGGGCGTGTCCCGGTACGGCTATGACAAGGCAGGGCGGCTGAC
>NZ_BAEG01000061.1 GCF_000238915.1 Arthrobacter globiformis NBRC 12137
CTTCTCCCAGGACACCTGGTACGGCACCCGCCGGTTCAAATACAACCTCGCCGGGGAACTGACCGAGACGCTCAACGGCGTGGGTGGGCGGACCCGGTTCGAGTACGACGTCCGCGGGCGCCTGATCCGCATCACCGACCCCATGGGCGGGGTGACCACACGCACCTACACCGCCACGGACCAGGTGGAGTCGGTCACCGACCCGCTCGGGCGGGTCACCACCGCCACCTACGACCCCGCCGGGCGGCAGATGTCCCAGACCGGCCCGGACGGGCACACCACCACCTGGACCTACGACCCGGCAGGCCGCGAATCCTCCACGTCGTTCGACGGGAAGCTGCTCGCCGGGATCGAGCGTGACCCGGTCCGCCGGTCCGTGGTCATCACCGACCACACCGGCGGTGACGGGTTCGCGGTCGAGCACGAACTCGGGTTTGACCGGCGCGGGCTGCTGACCTCCCGCACCCGCGGGAACGAGGGCCTGTCCTGGGCCTACGACGCCGACGGGCACCGCACCGCCTTCACCGACGCCAACGGAACCACCACCACCTATCGGCGCGACGCCGCGGGCCGGGTCACCGCCGTCAGCAACCCCCAATTGGGGGAGGCGCTCTTCGCTTACGACGCTTCGGGGCGGATCACCGCCGCCACGGCGGGGGACCTGGTCCAGGAATGGGCCTACCGCAACGGCGCCCTCGCCGAACACACCCGCACGGACACCACGAACCCGGGCGCCGCTGATGTGACGATGATCGGCCGGGACCAGGACGGCAGGATCACGGGCCTGACCCGGTCCGGTGCCGTGACCCGCTACGGGTACGACCGGGCCGGGCAAATGGTCACCGCCACCACCACCCGCACCGGGGAACCGGGACTTCCCGCTTCGGTTTCCGGGTGGGTGTACGACGCCGGCGGGCGGCTCGTGCGCGAAAGCACGCCGGCCGGTTCACGGGAGTACCAGTACGACGCCGGAGGCCAGCTGCTCGCCGTCACCGATACTGACGGGTCCCGGACCGAGTACGTCCACGACGGGCTCGGCCGCCGCACCCGGCTCATCCGCTCCGACGGGTCCTGGACCGAGTACGCCTGGGGCCCCACCGGGCACCTCAGCGGCACCGCCGACCGCAGCCCCGACGGCGCTGCTGTCTCCCGGCACGGACTGTGGGTCGACGCCCTCGGCGAACTCGCCGCCATCGACGGTGCGGAGCTGTGGTGGGACACCGCCAACCCCATCCCCACCCTGACAGGCATCAGCGGCGGGCAGGTCCTTCCCCTGCCCGGCGGGGTCACCGGTGTTGGCGACGCATGGACCGCACCGGGCTGGCGCGCCGCCCGCCCCACCGACCACACCGACCCCTGGGCCGTCCTCGGCACCCCGGCCGTCCCCATCCCCGGCAGCACAACAGGTGCTCGTGCCGGTGGCACAGGAACTGCAGGTGCGGTATCCGCGCTGGGCGGTGCGCTGCCCGCCGGGATCAGCATCACCGGCGACGGCGGTGTCGACATCGCGGGCCTGGAATGGCTCGGGGCGCGCGCGTATGACCCCGCCGCCCGCGGCTTCCTCTCC
>NZ_BAEG01000060.1 GCF_000238915.1 Arthrobacter globiformis NBRC 12137
GTGTTTTGGACGTGGGTTTTGGCGTCGGTGGCGGTTGCTTTGACGTCGGTGGCGGCGGTTTGGCTTTCTTCCTTGACGTGCTGGGCGGCGTCGGTGGCGGTGGCTTTGACGTTTTCCATGGCGTCCTGGGCGGGTTCCTTCCAGCCCTGGGCCATGTCTTTGGCGGCCTCGGTGAGCTGGGTGGTGACCGGTTCGGCGGCGGTCTTGAGGGCGTCGGCGGCTTCGCGTTCCTTCTCGCTTGGGGGGATGAGTGAGGAGACGAGCAGGCCGGCGCCGAACGCGATGAGGCCGGCGGCGAGGGGGTTGCCCTGGGTTTTGGTTTTGACCTGGTGGGGTGCGTCGGCGATCGCTTCGCCGGCGTCCTGGAGGGCGTTCCCGGCGGCGTCGGTGGCCTGGTGCAGGCCGCCGCTGGTGGTGTGGGTGGTGTGTTCTGCGGTGCCCATGACTTTCTCCTTTACGCCGAAGACGGCGTCGCGGACCTTGTCGGTTTGGCGGTGGACGATGTTGGAGGGGGTGACCTTGTCGGCGACCGCGTCGACGTTGGTGCCGAGGCGGGCGCGGGTGGCTTCGATGTCGGCGCGGATGGCGTCCGGGTTCTCACTCATCGGTGGTCTCCGTTCGGTTTGAGGGTGGGCGGGATTTCCCTGGCTGTTTCGACGGTTTGGGGCATGCCTTTGATGGCTTTGAGTTCCTTGCGTCCCACGCTGGCCAGGATCGCGGCGATGATGGCCCAGAGGACGGCGACGACGACGGCGGACCAGCCCAGGCCCATCAGCTCGCCGAGGGCGTACCAGAGGGCGACGGAGAGGAACAGGAGCACGAAGTGCCCGGCGACGCCGGCGCCGGCGAGCATGCCGCCGCCTTTGCCGGCGCGGGTGCCGGATTGTTTCAGTTCGGCTTTGGCGAGTTCGATTTCCTGCCGGATCAGGGTGGACAGGTCCCGGGTGACCTCGCCGAGGAGGTCACCGAGGGAGGTGGTGTCGGCCTTCGCGTGCGCGGCCGTGGGCGGGGTATCAGGGATCTGGCTGCTCACAGGGGACGACCTCCACCCTCGGTAT
>NZ_BAEG01000059.1 GCF_000238915.1 Arthrobacter globiformis NBRC 12137
TACGCGGACGGCACGTCTGGCGCCGCGAAAAACGACGACGGCGTGGCCTCCGGCGCCACCTACACCTACGAGGTGCCCGAGCGCGCCGGTCCCGGCCCCATGGACGGCAGCCCGGTGATGTGGATGTACCACTCCCAAACCGACGAGGTGGCCGACGACTACTCCGGACTCGTCGGACCGATGGTGATCACCAAGGCCAGCGCCGCCCGCACCGACGGCACCCCGAACGACGTCGACCGCGAGTTCTTCCTGCAGTTCAAGGTCAGCGACGAGAACGCCAGTCCGTACCTGCAGCGCAACATCGACAAGTTCGCCGGCAAGCCCGCCACCGTCAGTTCCGATGACGAGGAGTTCGGTGAGAGCAACCTCATGCACTCGGTCAACGGCTACGTCTACGGCAACGAACCGCTGGAGGCCCTGACGATGAAGAAGGGAGAACGGGTCCGCTGGTACCTGATGGGCGTGGGCACCGAGGTGGACCTCCACACCCCGCACTGGCACGGCAACACGGTCACGGCGCTCGGCATGCGCACCGATGTGGTGAACCTCCTGCCGGCCAGCATGGTGGTGGCGGACATGGTCCCGGATGACGTGGGAACCTGACTGTTCCACTGCCACGTCAACGATCACATCAGCGCCGGCGTGATCACCCGCTACCGGGTCCTCAACGCCGACGGAACCGAAGGTGCCGTGGCTGAGGCTGCTCCGGCACACACGGACAATCACTAGGCACTCTCCAGTTCGAGCTCCTTCCAGGGGCCGGCCCGAACCGACGGACCGGCCCCTGCCTGTCTCAGATAGCCACTTTTACGGTTTGCGCCAACGGCCGGCATGCTTTCGACCCCGCCCAGGCACCTTGGAAAGACCCGATGGGTGGGTACGGAATTATGACGGCGCGGCATGCGTTGGATCTCGGACGAGCCCAACGAGGAAAGGGATGCATCCTAGTGGCAAATGATTACGACGAGCTACGCACCGAGGTCAAGGAATCACAGAACGACTCCCTTGAGGCCCTCAAGTCAGCCAGCGCACCCGATCCCAACAGCGTGGTGCGTGAGCTGGACGCCACGGATGACATGGACAGTGTCGGGATCCCCGGCGGAGAATTTGTCGCCGAAGAATTGGTGGTCCAGATCGTTCCCCAACGTGACGACGAATTCACATGCTACTCCTGCTTCCTGGTTCGCCACCGCTCCCAAATGGCGCGGGAGAAAGACGGCCACGCCTACTGCATCGAGTGCGAAGGATAAGTTCAAGGACACATAAGGGAGGCGACTGTGAGCGGCTCTTTTTCAGCATCGCGTGCCCGTGGAGTAATGCCTCCAGGGCCCGGCGATACTCCAGAATTGCCCTGCCTTCTTCCCGCGCGCGGTGGGAGGCCGGCCAATCTTTCCCCAAGTACTGGACGACAGGACGGTTCTTACTCGCGAACGGGAACGCAGTCAGGGCAAGTTGCTGCAGAGCCTCCCACCGGGCCGGAACGTCCCCCAACACATTCCGCCCCTGAGGGCGGAGCCACAGACCCGCTTTCTATTAGCCACAACACCGGAAAGCAGGGCCATGTCTTCGTCATCATCCTGGAGAACAAGGGGTCAACGAGTACTACGGCATCGCGCACAACTCCAACCCCAAGCACCTCGCACAGATCTCCGGTCGGGCGCCCAACGCGATGACCGGGACGACTGCCCCACCTACGCCCCCTTCAGGGTCATCGGCATCTCATCTCTCGAACCGGGCGCCAGCCCTTGAAAAACCGCCACTCCCCCAGAAACATCCCCAATCCGGCCCAGTTGGCCGCCTGTACAACCGAATCCGAAGCCAGGGTGTGCACAGTAATGATGGAATTGGCTTGTGTTGCGGTGTGACTCTGGGTGTGACTGACGCCTTGCGAAAGGTTTGTCTTGACAATGATCTGTCCGCCGCGGCGCAGGCTGCAGTAAACGCGGCGGCCAGGTGGACATGACCTCATAGGAGCCTGCTCGAAGAATCCCATTACTGTCTTGTCTGCCCACCCGGCCGGCGTGCCCCTAATGTCCCACCGCACGCAACGGAAGGCAGGGCCAGTTTCATCATGACAAACCAACATCTGAAAGTCATCGCCGGGATCGACACACACGCCGACACCCACCACGTCGCAATCATCGACGAGACCGGCAGACACATCACCGACAAAGAGTTTCTCGCCGTGGGTGCCGGCTACCGGAACATCGCAGCCTTCATCACCGGGTTCGGTTCGGTCATTGCCGCCGGAGTGGAAGGCACCGGCAGCTACGGCGCCGAACTCGCCCGCGTCCTGACCGGGGAAGGCATCCGGGTCCTGGAAATCATGCGCCCGAACCGCCAAGGACGCCGGCTCAGGGGCAAATCTGACCCTCTGGACGCTTACCAGGCGGCAGAAGCCGCCCTGGCCGGCCGGAACGTCGCAACACCCAAATCCCGGGACGGCGCCGTGGAATCCCTGCGGGTCCTGCGCGCCGAACGCGCCACGGCCATGCGTGCCCGGGTAGCGGTCATGACCCAGATCAAAAGCATCCTCACCGCAGCACCCGAGGCGCTCCGGACGAAATACCGGCACCTGACCCGCGCCGCGATGATGACCGCCCTGGAGAAAACCCGGCCCGCCGGGAGCATGGCCGAGCCCGTGAACGCCACCGCGGCCGTGCTCAAACGCCTCGCTATCCGCTACCGCGCCCTGCACCAGGAACTGGCCGTCATTGACGCCGAACTCGACGCGATCATCACCATCCACGCCCCGATGCTCCGCGACCTCAAAGGCGTGGGCACCGACGTCGCCAGTCAACTGCTGGTCACCGTCGGCGACAACCCCGAACGGGTCACCACGGAAGCGAAATTCGCCGCCCTCGTCGGGGTCGCGCCGATACCGGCATCGTCGGGGAAAACGAGACGGCACCGGCTCAGCCGCGGTGGTGACAGGCAGGCCAACAAAGCCATCCACCACGTCGCCCTGGTCCGGATGAAAACCGACACCCGCACCAGGAACTACGTCGCCAGGCGCCGGGCCGAAGGCAAAAGCACCAAGGAAACAATCCGCTGCCTCAAACGCTACATCGCCCGCGAAATCTACGACCAGATCATCCACCCACAGCCGGCACCCGACGCCGGAGCACTGCGCATACTGCGTAAGAGCAAGAAGATCACCCTCCAGGCCGCAGCAGACAGCCTGCACGTCTGGCCCACGTCACTGTCCCGGCTCGAACGCGGACTAACCCGCCACGACGAGTTCTACCAACACTACGAAGACTGGCTCAACTCGCCATCCGCGGAAACCGCAAGGCCCCCTCTGCCTTGCGGATCTGACCGGCACACGGCCCCACAGCGTCGGGGAACGGGACTGGCTCGGCGCCTCCCGCCATCCCTGCCGTCATGACCGGGGACGCTCTGGGGTCAAGGGCGGCCGCAGGCCGTCGCACAGCGATCGACAGACCCTTGACGCCAGAGCTTGCAGCGCCCGGTAACCTCAACGACGCTCGGGGGGCGCCGAACCCTCTTGACGACAATAGGAGCATCAGTGTCCACACCCTCTTTTGTGAGCACTTTGAGCCCCAATCCATACGAGTGTGACGATCCTTTTGCGGCGCTGGAAATCCCTCTCCACCACCAGCTGCCGCGCAGGCAGGCAGAGGGCCGGGTTCCATCAACGTCGTAGCGTCGCGACCTCATGGGCGAGACAATCTAATAGGGCATGACCCGAACTACCCCCACAGAGGGCATCGGACAGCGAAAAGGCCCGGTGCGTACCTAGCTGGAGAAATTTTCACTACAAGTTGCCAACCTCGCTGGGACAGAAAACTGAACGCCGGCGCCAGAGTGGCCGATTCATACGATGCCGTAATGGGCAAGTGGAGCTTGCCCAGTCGTCTGCGCTGTCGGGTAGGGCACGGGCATGGCGAACTGCTGAAGCCGCAGAATAATTCGGGCGCCATCCGCCGAAAATCTGCGGCCTCCAACAACGCTGTCGAGATTCGCTGCGCCTCCGCGACAAAGCCGTAGCAGATGAGGCCAACTTGATGATTGTTTGTCGTGAGGCCAGACAGACCGCCCATAGCAGAGGTGACGGCGAGTCATCCGTGCTCACCGATGTGTTCAGTTGTGCCATGCAGGTTTCGCAGATCGCGGCTTCGGGGGGTCCGCACCGACTCTCCGACAGGACCATATTTGTTCCACGACGGCCCCAAAAGCAGTGCTAGCACGGAAGCCCGAAACTCCCGACAAGAGCAACATTGAGATACCGGTTAGACAAACGGTGACTGCAAATCAGACCCGTCACGAAAGACCGTACTTACATACATCGGCTGAAAGAGCAGCCATAACCTAAACAAAGGAAAAACAAATGCTGCATGAAAAATCGCGCCGCCTGGTAACTGCTGGGATTATTGCCGCGAGCCTCATCTCTGCTACCCCGCCCGCTCACGCCGCACCCGCGGGCCGTTCGTCAACTGGGCCCGAGGTCGGCCACATTCAGTCCGACCCGCCGGATCGTTTACGAGCTTCTCACATTACAGGCAACAGGATCAACATAACGTTTGTGGATGGATCGACCAACGAAAACTACTTTTTTGTCGACTACCGTGTTCGAAACGGAGACTGGCACGGTTTGTGGCAAGCACCCACCCAATCCAAGAAATCGATGGGCCTACAATATTCGATCTATCAGTCAGTCTCACGCAACACCATCTATTGTTACCGCGCAGGAACCCTACAATGGAAGGGCTTCCGTTTAATAAAGTCAGTCACCGGCACTTATTGCGCCACGCCCGCTGCCCCTAGCAAGCCAGCGAATTCGCGGCTCACGAACATCGGCTCCACAAGTGTAAACATCAAGTTCGATCGGAGTTCAAAATGGGAGTGGGGCTACTATCTGTGGGCCAAACGTGCCGGCGCCAACTCGCCTTGGGAATACAAGGGGTCCCTGGTGGTGGAGACCACAAAGGACACCTATACCATGACGGCGAACGGCCTTAGGCCCAACCGCTATTACACGTTCATGGTTGAGCCGTACAACCAATTTGGCAGAGGCCCCGCCTCGGACCAAGTCAGTGCTACAACCGCCTCCCGATAGGACCCAACTGCACAGGGACTGTTAGAATCCGGTCTCAGGCGTGCTGAACTGCCGGCGTTTGGACTCGTCGGTAAAGTCTAGGCCTCGAGGGCCTGAGCGTGGTGCTGCACCGCGCCCAGGCCCGACGGCCGGGCCGGACAACATCTCCGGACCGGGATCAACCTATCACCGGTCCGTTGAACTTTTCGAACCATGTGAGAGGTGGCAAGAAATGTCGACGACAATTCCGACAAGCCTTTACTCAATACTGAAAACCGCTACGAGGTTCATCTTTTCCCAGTTGCATCCTTGCGAAGTGATCTTGAACAAGTCGAAGCGCGGGACGACGAGTCTCACGTCTTCTAGCATTCGACTCGATTACCAGCAGTTGTCACTGGGCCGCGGACATCTTCGATCGAGCGACAGCTACATCAATGTGATGCTGACCGGGAGCTCTTAACGACGTAATACCGAATCAGCGACGTGGCGGTACTGGCACTCAAGCGCAGGCCTTGGGTAGCCGGAGATGACTAGTGTGGTCTCCAGAAAAAGAAGTCCAGCCTCGAAGCCGCACCTCCAGAGTGAAGCCCCGTGCCGATAGCGATGTCCAAAAGGGAGCGAAACCCCGCTAGTCGGTCAGTAATCACAACCAACGTTCCCGCGCCGTTTCACATAACCAATGCCGCAAAACCTAATTAGAGTAGACAAAATGTCGGAGCAGGATCTAGCGACTAGGAAATCCCCCACCACTCTCCCACAGGATAACCTTCCGTACCGCAATCGCCTTGCACTCCAGCTGCTCAGCTACAGCCCAAAACGGTGAGGCAGCCAGAGGGCGGCGGTCGCCGTCGGCGAGGCCCTCATACAACGGCACAGTCCTGGACGATTAGCTCTCTGCCGTTTGGAATCTGGCCTACCCAATGACAGGGATCGAAATGGCCGCATCGGCCCACGGCCACGAGGGCAACACCCGCGGGCTGCTACGTTTCCGAATGGAGATACGACAACCGCGTTCAATGGCAACTCCCAACACATACGAGTCAAGATCGCCGCGCCATAAGCCCGGCTACCACCGGGGTACTCACCATCGAAGCGTGGATGCGACCAGGCACGCTCAGGTTCCCGCAGAGGGCCGGCACGGGCTATGTGCACTGGATGGGCATGGCTGAACCGAACAACAATGAATACGGGTCAAGAATGTACTCCACCGGCCACACCGAGGAGCGCGCCAACCGCATCTCCGGCTATCTATTCAATGCCGTCGGCGGCCAGGGAACGGCTTCATACTTCCAAAAAGGAAACACGAACAGGGATTCACTCTATCGTTGTAATAAATGGCAACGTAGGCCTTGGATATCCGAACGGTTACACCATCTGGTACGACGTAAGGCAAGTTTCCAATATTGAGCCGGGTGCGGAGATCGTAGCGGTCGTCATGCAGACTGCCTTGTAGGATTCCAGAATAGTCGGGTTCAAGCACGGTAAACCTTCCCCAATGCACTGGCTTCTAGCCCAAATCCTTGAAGTACCTAGTTCCCGGGTGGACCATTAGTTATGCCTCTGGCCACTGGACGTCCGGGCAAGATCACGATCATCGAGCCTGGCCGGCAAATCGGATCACCTTCACATGTCAATCGAGCTCAAGACTGAAGCTCGACTGTTGTTTAGCGGACTGGCCTAGCGTTAAGCGGAACAGCGAGCCCATCAAGTAGCCGGATATGGAGCCGACATGTCTCGTATTTTCCTGAGTCACTCGAGCAGGGACACCCGGCAGGCGATCGCCTTGAAACGCTGGCTGGCGGAGCAAGACCCGGCCTTGGCCCAAGAGATCTTTCTAGATCTGGATCCAGTGACCGGTATAGCCCCAGGTGAACGGTGGAAGGAGGCGTTGCTGCGGGCCAACGAACGATGCGAGGCGGTGATCTGCCTGCTTTCGGCCGCTTGGGAGGCTTCTCGCGAGTGCCTGGCTGAGTACCGGACTGCAGAAAATCTGGGCAAGCTGATCCTCTGTGCCCGCCTGGAGGCGCTGCAGGACACGGAAATCACCGGCGAGTGGCAGCGCTGCGATCTATTTGGTCCCGGAGCCACAACTGAGGTTACCGTCAACGACGGCGGCAGCCCGGTGGTCTTTCTCACAGAGGGCCTGCAGCGACTTCGCCTGGGTTTGCTGCGGGCAGGGATCGGTGCCGAGTTTTTCCCCTGGCCACCGCCACAGGATCAACATCGTGCACCTTACAGGGGGTGGGAACCCTTGGAGGAGATTGATGCAGCGGTGTTCTTCGGCCGGGACGGGCAAATTGTTCGAGGTCTCGATACGCTACGTGCGATGCGCGGTGCAGGAGTCGAATCCATGTTTGTCGTCCTTGGACCCTCCGGTGCTGGAAAATCCTCATTCCTGCGAGCGGGTCTGCTGCCCCGGTTGCGGCGGGACGACCGGCAGTTCGTTGTCTTAGACATCGTGCGCCCCGAGCGAAAGCCGCTCACCGGGGACAGAGGCCTCGCCTGTTCGATACATGCTTTGCGCAGCAGTATGGGTCTGCGCACGCCCGCCTTGGGCGAAATCAAACGCGCTTGTATCGAGGAGGACATCGAACGGCTGATTGGGTGGCTGGCCGAAGCCCGGCAGACTGCCGCAGGCCGACTGCTGGGGTTGCCGCCGGCCACGCCCCCACCGACGCTGGTTTTGCCATTGGACCAAGCGGAGGAGCTCTTCAACGCCGACGCCGGTCCAGAGGCCTCCAGGTTCCTGTCCATATTCGGCCGACTGCTGGAGCATAAGGCCGGGACCGTCCCGGCATTAGTCGCGGTAGGAACAATCCGCGCGGATCTGTACGAGGCGTTGCAGACTGCCCCGGCGTTGGCGAGTGTGAAAAGCGTTCTGTTCGATGAACTAAAGCCAATGCCTATCGCCCGGTTTAGGGAGGTCATTGTCGGACCTGCCGGTCGTGCCACTGCGGCGGGGAAGCCCTTGGAGATCGAACCGGCTCTGGTAGACCGGCTCCTGGCCGAGAGCGGACAGGGAGCGGACACTCTTCCATTACTCGCACTGACGTTAGGGCGACTTTACCGTGATTATGCCGACGATGGGCATCTGACGCTGTCTCAGTATGACCGGATGGGCGGCATGATGCGTGTGGTTCAGAACGAAGTTGACAGTCTATTGGCTTCCGCCCCGGACCACCGCCGGCAGCAGCTGCAGCTGCTTCGCTCCGTGTTCATCCCCTGGCTCGCAACGGTCAATGTGGACAATGACCAACCTGTGCGCCGCATCGCACGTCTCTCCGACCTACCCGAGGAAGCCAGCTACTTAATCAACGCGATGGTTCAGAAGCGCCTACT
The DNA here is from genome assembly GCF_000238915.1 of Arthrobacter globiformis NBRC 12137. GTDB lineage: Bacteria > Actinomycetota > Actinomycetes > Actinomycetales > Micrococcaceae > Arthrobacter > Arthrobacter globiformis. The sequence continues at coordinate 8,399 of NZ_BAEG01000059.1, forward strand.
CGTTCGCGACAGGCGAGGTGGGGAAATACTGATCGAGGTATCGCTTGAGAGTCTCCTTCGTCAGTGGGAGGACTTGGCAGGCTGGTTGGCGGATGAGCGGGAGGACCTCAAGACAGCCGACATCCTCGAACGGGCGGCTACGGCATGGAGACACAGTGGCCACAACGACGCCTGGTTGCTCGAAGGCGTGCGCCTGGCGGGAGCCGAGCAACTGGCCGCAAAACCCGGGTTCAGTAAACGACTCTACCCGATCCATGATTTCCTGCAGGCCTCCAGGCACCGTGAGGAGAGCAGAGCTGAAGCGGAAAAGCAGCGACAGCTGACTGAACTTCGAGTCGCCCGGGAACAGCGGGAAGCAGCAGAAGCCTATGCATTGGTACTGCGGAAACGCTCCCGAGTGCTCAAGGCTGTGGTAGCCGCCGCACTTGCCACCGCCCTGGTCGCAGCGGCCGCATTCCTTCAGGCCTCGACGGCACAGCGCGCAGCTATTGAACGCACCCTTGAAGCTACTGCCCGGCGCCTGGTGGCAGAGGCACAAGTCATGTTCGCGTCGGACCGTCCAGGAGATGACGTGCGAGCCCTGAAGCAAATCCTTGCCGCTCACGCCATAGCGCCGACGGCGGAGGGGGAAAACGGACTGCTCAATGCGTTGTTCGCGCAGAAGGATCTGGAACGGATTATGGAAACAAAGGAGGAGGTCAATTGCCTGGTGATTAGTCCGGATGGGACGCGAATCGCATACGGTAGCGACACCGGCACGGTGGGCCTACTGAATGTGGCAGACGGAAAACAACGGGCTGAAACAGTGGGCGCGCACCAGGACAGTGTCGGTGCCGCCACTCCAGGGCCAGGAGAAGTCAAGGCGGTGGCCTTCAGCCCTGACGGACGGACGTTCGTCTCCGGCGGCATCGATGGCAAAATCCGCCAATGGGACGGTCTTAGCGGGGAGCCAATCGGCGAATCAATTACAGCACACAAGGATGGAGTGGAGGTCGTAGGGTTCAGTCCCGACGGCAAGACAATCGTCTCCGGGGGCACGGGCCCGGGCATTAACGGGGCACTTCGCCGGTGGAACGCGAAGACCGGCCAGCCGATCGGCGACACGAACACAACAACCGACTACGGTGAGATCTACCCCGTGGCATTAAGCCCAGACGGCCGAACGATTCTCACCAGTAATTTGGCACCCCGCCTATGGGACGCTCGGACTGGCAAGCCGGTCGGACATCCCATCGACTTTTCAGGGATCCGACCCGAAGACCAGGGCCCGATGGCCTTTAGCCTCGACCGAAGAATGATGGCCATTGGCGGTCACACCGGCAATGTGCGCCGGTGGGATGTTAGAACTGGCAAACCAATTGGTGGCCCGATGACTGGTCACCACGGTCCGGTGGCCGATCTTGCATTCAGCCCGGACGGACGCACGATCGCCTCCAGGGATGAGGACGGAACGGTGCGTAGATGGGACGCTGGCGATGGAAGACTTATTGGCGAACCGGTGATCGCAGGCAAAGGGCCAGTAATTAGTCCGGCGGCCAGCCTGACCTTTAGCCCCGAAGGGCAACAGCTAGTCGCCGGAAATCCTGACGGCACCATCCGCTGGTGGAATTCCGGCAGCGTTCGATCCTCAACTAACTTCAAACTTCAGCTTAATGACGAAACGCAAGGTGTAGGCGTCAGCCCCGACGGGCGGATGATCGCATCTGCAGATATGAATTTCCTCCGTAGGACGAATGCGCAGACCGGGGAGCAGATCGGCAAGGCGATCCGTGTTCGCGACATAATGTTCAAGGTCGTGTTTAGCCCTGACAGCCGGACGATCGCAACTGGCGGCGCGGGCGGTTCAGTTTCCCAATGGGACGCCGCCACCGGCGCGCCATTGGGAAAGTTTATCGTCACCAATTTGGGCTGGATAGGAGACCTGGCGTTCAGCCCTGATAGCCGGACGGTGGCGGCCGGGGGCGCCGACGGAACGATCCGGCGGTGGGAGGCACGTACAGGCGAACCCATCGGCCACCCAATGACCGGCGATCAAAAGTTGATAAGGAGTCTGGCATTTAGCCCCGATGGTCGAACGATGGTCACCGGCAGCGAGGATGGCAACCTACGCCGTTGGGACGCCGTTAGCGGCAAACCTCTCGGCGACCCGATCACTGCGCACAAGGACGAGGAAACAGCCCTGGACGGCGTGAAGGACGTGGTCTTCAGCCCTGACGGCCGGATGATCGCCTCCGGGGGCGCAGACGGCATGGTGCGACTGTGGGACGCCTCCACCGGCCACCTAGTCGGAGCTCCTGCTACCGGGCACCAAAGCGAGGTTACGAACATTTCGTTTAGCCCTGACGGTGGCCAGATTGTCTCGGGCAGCTATGACGACACATTGCGCTGGTGGGACGTCAGCACCGGCCAGGGCATCGGTTACCCAGTCACATTCAGCAGGCAGGGGGGCTTGCTCAGTCAGGTCGCGTTCAGCCCCAACGGCCAGTTCCTGACCGTAGTGACTGACGATAAGAAGGTGCATCGATTCCCTGTCCCCGCGGGTTGGCCTGGTCAACTCTGCGGCAAGCTAACCCGCAACATAAGCCACACGCAGTGGCTTGAATGGGTGGGACCGGACATTGAGTACAGGGAGATCTGTCCTGGCCTGTCCGTGCCAGCCGACGTAGCCACCACCAAGCGGTAAGAGAGCCACAATCCTACTGCTGACGCTTGCCGAAACCACCAGACCGCCTGCCCATTCACGCCTTTCTGGGGAACGCCGTGTATGCATTGTCATTGGCGAGCCCGCAGCGTGCCTCAGAGATTGCCCGCACAACCAGGACGTAGAGGGTCATGGCATAGATTTTATCCGTTGTTTTTGAGTCAGCATGGAGAACCTCGGGAGGCCGAAAGACATGGCTGCATTTGTCAGCCTCGACGGCCTGCATGCCTGTTCAGAGCCCACTCACCAACCACATGTGCGCGAGAAGTTCGTTACGGAGCACCTTGTCCTTGCCCGAGGAGTATTCCATCGCAAGCTCATGCTCTCGGTCACGCGCGCCTTCGCGAATTCACATCGGTCCCTCATCAGAGAACACCATCAGGAAGGCACGAAGTTCCTCACTCCTGGACGGCAGCCTAGCTATCCGGTGGGTTTGCCGCCGTCAGGCTAGGTTCGGCTGAACGTCTCACTGGGAAAACCACAACGAACGCTGTGGAGAGCCTGCTGAAACTCTTCAGGGTTAAGGCGCCGGAAGTAGTGCCGCGTGATCAGCGCCGTCCTACGGGAGTGGATGCTTCCCTCGTGGTTCTGCCATACGTCGGCTTTATAACCTTTCACGACGACAGGATGCTCGGCACGATCGCCCGCTTGAACAGGATTTAAAAGGCGGAAGGGGCTTACTCGTGCTCTCCCCCGGACGCCTGTACCGATGGGCTTGCGCCAGGGGAACACTCATTTCTTACTGGCCGTTTTTTGCTCGTTGAGTAGTATGCCCAAACGGGGGGTAAAGAAGCGAAAGCGCTAAATGGAAAGGCTCATGGGCTGTTGAAATGACTTAGGACTGCTGAGTGAGGAGTAGGAAGCTTTAGACGATCGGATGGCGATCAATTATCCGCAGGGCGCTTTCGCATCTAACCCTGATAAGAACGGCCGACGCTCTTCATGAGGGAACCGTCAACGTCGACACGAAAGACGAATTAGACACACCCCAGCTCGGTACAGGTCGGCGGATCACGCCATCCTTGCGGCAACCTCGCGTGTTCGCGGCCCCCTTCGTTCGTCCAAGGGTGCAGTGCCGGCCACCGTCAGGTATGCGGCCGAGCTTCTTGACGTCCAGGTGCACAAGGTCTCCGGGCTTGTCGTGTTTACAGCGCCGTGGTTCGGGCTTTCGAAGGCTGACCGGTTCCCTGGTCCAGGCAGGGTAGGCGCGGCATACGGTAGCTGGGCGGGACTTTGCCCACAGTCGAGCAGGCTAGGTGAAGGTGGGCCGCGATCCGGAGCGGTCCCCACCGCCCGGTTGAACCGCAACTGTCAGCGCTGGTCGAAAAGTGAGCCATTTCGTGGGCTTGGCGTCTGGCGTAGCTGCCTCAGCGGGCCTGGACGTGGTTGAATTGATGAGTGCCACAGTCGGCGGCCTTCGTGCCCCTACCTAAGCTTGCGCCGGGTGATCGAGTGGCTGTTCTCTCCCCGTCATTTGCAGCGCCCGGGTTCGCGCCGGCTATTCATGAGCGCGCTATGCAGCGGCTCTTCTCCGTGACGGGGCTCGTGCCCGTGGAGTATGCGACGACCCGCACCTTGGGGGCCTCGGCTCAGGAACGCGCCGCCGACGTAAACTCTGCGTTCGCTGACCCCAGCATCCGAGCCATCTTCACAACCGTGGGCGGCGACGACCAGATTACCGTCGTGACTCACCTCAATGCCGAACTTGCACGCTCGGACCCGAAGCCATTCTTCGGCTATAGCGACAACACCAATATTCTCAACTGGTTATGGTCTCTGAGCATCCCAGGATATTACGGCGGGGCAACTCAAGTGCACATCGGACCAGGCCCCCATATCGACGAGGTTCACCTGACCTCACTACGCGCTGCCCTCTTCGAAGATACCCATCTGAATATTTTCGATCCAGGTGAGTCAGAAGATTTTGGACCGGACTGGCGTTCGCCCAGCGCTCTGACGAATTTCGGTTCCCGTGAGCGCAGTGAGCCTTGGCTGTGGGCGGGACCAAGGCGTATAGCAGAAGGCGGCACCTGGGGCGGGTGCTTCGAGGTCATAGACCAGCTTGCGCTTGCGGACCGACTGCCGCCGCTTGAGCGCCTTCAGGGCAAAATCCTCCTTCTCGAAGCAAGCGAAGAGATTCCACCGGCAGTGCAGATCAGGAGGTGGGTACGAGGTCTCGGGGAAAGGGGTGTCCTCGCTGCTGTTGACGGAGTCATAGTCGCACGGCCTCCAGTGAGCAACCATGGGGTTGTGCCGCCTCCGCACGATCGCGAACAGCTCCGGACGAGTCATTACGAGGCAGTAATTAGTGAGATTGCGCGCTACAACGATGATGCCGTCGTCTGCCTCGGGGTCCCTTTCGGGCACACTCGTCCTCAGTGGATCTTGCCCTATGGCGGGGGCATTCGGTTAGACGGTCATGCGCGGGTCGTTACCGCCGACTACAACCCGGGTGCACCCTCCAGCTCAACAATCTGTTGAGGTTGGCTAAGGCTCACAGTGTGGCTTTCACGTCCTCAGTGGACAGGACCTTCAGCCGGGCGAAAGCGTCGGCCCCGCCGCTGCCTCCTAAGCTCATCCTCGATAGTGGGGTGAGCCTAGTTACTGTCGGCAAAACGATGAGCGGCCCCCTACAGGCACTATTGGCCAAGCTTTTGAACACGCTTCCGCTTACTTGGAGCACTTACGCGCCGGAACCTGACCTTGTGGTAGAGCTCTTGATTACCCACAGCGTTCCAGTGGGTATATTGCCTGGGCGGGTCCTATCCGGCTTGTATCTCTTAAGTACCCTTCTGTTGAGGTGGGGTGGTCGTCGCGGTTGCCGGGAAGGAACCACCCACGTACGCAGAACTCCTCGCAGAACTGCGGTCGCAGAGTGCGATGACTTGGCAGGGCTCGCCTCCATTCGCTGAAAACTTTGCCCCGTCGGATGGTTCCGGGACTTCGATTTCGACGCACCCGAACATCAACCACCCAGCACCGAAAGCTCCGAGAAAATATCCTGAGATTGGCCCGTCGTTACGTCGCGACTTCCAAAGGTTCATCACCGAGGACCTCGGTGCCACGCTGGTCCGCCTCGACCGCAAGGACGAGAAACCTTGCTTCGGCCCGTTCGGGGGACCGCCATTGGATCGGATCCGTCTTCGACACCCTCAAAGGTCAGCTCGACCTCGAATATCAGGGAGGACGCACCGTCGAGACGTCAAGGCCCGCTTCGGCTCCAGACGCCTCGCACTCGCTGCCGGGATCCGGCACAACTGGCATACCAACCACTAAAACCCCAGGAATCGATGGGAATGGCGAAGTGCACCGGACATGGCGGGGAAAACGCCAGCCCGATCGCGGGTTCCTCCAACTGCTGGACACACAGCTGCAAGTGCTGGGCCCGGACCACCCGCCACCCTCGCCACCCGACATCAATTGATGTCTGGACCGGGGACAACACCGGCGATCACCGCGATCCGTGAGCTGCAGGGGCAGTACGGCCATCTTCGACATCCGATGAACAGCTGTTCGACTTGTACTTCACCTGCCTCCACGGCAAATGTATGGCCTGTCACCCGCGCCGATGGGCCCTCGCAACCAGCGTGTCGTCCTGCACCGCTAACCATGGTTTTGATGCGGAGTACTGCAGGACCGAGTATGCGGCCAGCTCGCCACTCGGGTTGTGCCGCGCCACGGAGACCAGTGACTCCATGCCGGACTGCTTCCACTCGTCCTCGACGTGCCGGACGCGCTTGGCGTCCCAAACCTGCGGGTCGAAGTGTAGATCCCCTGCCGGGGTGTCGGTGCTCATCCGGGACATGAGAACGGCCATCTGATCGATGTATTCGTCGGGGCAGTGGTCCGTCCAGGTGAGGAGGTCGTAGCGGTTCCCGGCGATCTGGCCTGCCGTCTGCTCCAAGTCGTCCAGTGTTCCATCCGGTACGGGAAGGTCCAGGGCGCTGAACTGGGTGACCTGTTCCAGCGTGTAGCCGGCGGCCAGTGCGAACTTTACCCCACGGGAATCGGTTGGCACTCCACCCATGCCTGTTGCCGGCTTCAGGATGTCAGGTTTGTGGGGATCAAAGCTGGCGGCATGTTCGGTGTAACTCTGCAGTGTTGTGCGGCCGTGGCCAGCCGCGATTTCTTCGGCATGAAGCAGCAGCATCTGCCCGATCTTGCTACCCGTGAACTCATTCAATACGTCAACCCGGACCAGCGCAGCCTGAAGGTTCTCCGCCTGCGGCAGACCGATACTCGACCTGGCCACCATGCGCCCATCGACGCGGACGAAGTAGAACTGCAGCTGTTTGTAGTCGTCGTCCCGCCATGATTCAAGGCGTGCTTCCCCGGGAGCGGCAAGGTCAAGATTCCCCCACGTTTCCAGTATCAGGGCGTCGCTGAGTTCGCTGAACTCCAGGAAATCTTTGGCCTCCGGCGAGTCGGTCGAGGATGGCAGGACCAGCGGTTGTATGCGGAAAGACGGCGCCACGGGATCAGCCTTCCGAGACGAGTGCGGTCTTCGACCGCAGAGATCGGTGGGACTTTGTTGCTGTTGTGATGAACACAGCGTTGCTCCTCATCAGGGATGTGAACGGTTTGTTGTTTTGCAGAGCCGCGCCGAATTTGTCTCCGTGGAGTACCCACTGCCGTTATATTGCAGTGGTGGCTCCGCTTACGGGGCTTCAATACCGGGAGTCCTTCTTCTCTTGGAGCCGGCCCTTCGAGTCTGCGACTGCGCGTAGGCTGTTCGCTTCCGTGCTACCACTGCTGTCGACGTGTCGGTTGGGAAGCCCGCTTCTTGAGCCTGCTCGGACGCTTGAGTACGAAACGGCAGTCTGGGGATGCGCTCAGCCTTGTGTGCCCGCAGAGGTGAAAATCTTGATGCGGCGCCGCTCGATGATCCTCGTGCAAGGCTTCTTCCGCAGGGCAGGCTGGCCGTTGAGACAGAACCGAACCTCTTTGTAGTTCCGCCGCGAAACGGCGGGCTGGCGCGGACCAGCCGGCTAGTTCCGAGCCAACCTCACCAGCTGTACGTCGATATTGTCCGCACATGAATGGGTCGGCCCGTTTCACCCAGGACGTCGGAAGGGTGACGAGGACGACAGCCAAATCTTGGATCGTAGATGGACCAAAGCAGCTGCAGGCTATGGCCGAGATGGACAGGTACATCTAGGAATTACTCGGATCCGAACGCCTTGGCCCGCCTCCCACAATGGCAATGGGGTTCAAAAGTGAAAGGCACAGCACAAAGACGTGCAGGGAATTTCGGACACGAGAAATCGCTGCCCCTTCCATCCTGTCAGGCCTTTCCGCGCCTTCTAGCCAGGATGTTCGTGATAGTTGATTCGGGAAGCGTGAACTTCGGGAACTCGATACTGTGGGCCAGCGACTGCTGATGCCTTTCAACGTCCTTCACAGGTTTGCCTTTGTTCAGGTGTAAGTTCTATGAGTTCTTCCGCATGGTCGTTATTCTCCCCGTTCTCGTTGGTCGAGTCCTCCGGATGTTCGTCTGCGCTCACGACAGCAGGATAGCGGGCACCGCCGACAACATCCGGCCGGAGACTCTGTCCTGCTAAAGGGATGTTCAGCCCCCTTGACGTGCCCGGAGTTAAATGAAGCTAGGGCAAATTAGAAGGCCGTCCCTGCAGCTACGGCGTTCCCGCAACAGGTCCTCGACCTTTTCCAAAATTCCGGGGCTTAGAATCCTCGAAAACCATTGAGGCGCCTTTTCTCACACGTGGCCTAGACCTGAGGCGGTGCCGCTCGGCTTGATGCCTGCCTGGCAGAACTCCAAAATAGATTGCGTTCAAACACCGTGAACGCTTCGATTTCCTGGCTGTTCGCCCGAGCACTTGTAGTGCATGATGCGCGGGTAGACCATTAGTTGTACGTAGTCAGTCCCAGGACATTTGGCGTACGCATTACCGGTCCACCCTCGCTAGGTGCGCGGAAAACCGCGGAAGCCTCCAAACAATGAGCTCTAGGTCCCCCGTACGTCCTCGGCCGTCCACGGATGGCCCGTTCTACCGTGCTAGCACGGATGCCACAGGCCCAGGATAGTCGCAGACTAGCAGTGCGGGTTTCAGAAAAGTTCTTCGGGAACCGGAGGCCACGCAACGAATGTGACTACGGTGACCCGGACGCTTCTGTCCGGCCACAAGCCACAGAATAAGTACGCCGCACCGTTCACATAGCCAACGCCGCAAGACCCCCGATTGGAGTAATCAAAGTGCAAGATCAAAATCGGCCGGCTCTGCAGCCGTCCACTATCCTCTCGCGCAGGGCGGCGTTGCTGTCCGCACTCGCATTGCCCTTCGTAGGACCTGCCGCCGCCCACGCCGCCCCGCCCGTTGACAACGACCAGTCAACGTTCCAAAGGACCTCATACAACGACACAGTCCTGCATGACCGGCCCTCTGCGTTCTGGACGATGGGTCACCCCTTCTCTGGCCTTGAAGCCGACGTGTCAGGCCACGGACATCGGGGCAGGTACGTGGGGTCTCCTAAGGCTGCCACGCTGCCCAACGGGGAGAGGGCGACGCTCTTCAATGGCAATTCCCAATATATGCAGGTGGGTGACCACGCTGCCCTCAGCCCGGCAACAGCCGGCCTACTGACCCTTGAGGCGTGGATGCGTCCCGACACGCTGCACTTCCCTTACGCGGAGGGGACAGGATATGTCCACTGGATGGGCAAAGGCGCCCCATACAACCATGAGTACGCCGCACGCATGTATTCAACTGGAAATTCGGAAGATCGCGCCAACCGAATCTCCGGTTATTTGTTCAATGCCTCCGGCGGCAAGGGCGCGGGTTCGTACTTCCAACAGGAGGTCCGACCAGGGCAATGGATTCACTACGTTCTTGTCATCAACGCCAACGAGACGAGCGCGAAGTACCCCAACGGATACACCAAGATCTACAGGAACGGCGAGCTGGCCCACCAGAACAACTTGGATTACCGCGGGACACCAGTTACCCCGCATCACGGGAACGCTCCCTTCCGGGTTGGTACCCGCGACTTCAACTCCTTCTTTAGGGGAGCCATAGGAAAAGTGGCCATCTACGGCAAAGAACTATCACCACGACGCGTGGCCCAGCACTACGTCGCGATGACAAGGATGTAAGCGTCAATTACTGGTAGCCGAACTCACCACTTTGGGCCCTCCAGCCTGTTGTTCCCAGGCCGGGAGCGCACCGGCGCCGATCATAATGCGACCGGTTGGCGTCTTTTGATCGAGGCGGTCTC